>CAWDZD010000072.1:0-62363 GCA_963806465.1 uncultured Alphaproteobacteria bacterium
ACGTCAGTTCACCCCTCAATTTCAGACATAATGTTGTAGCGTTGCGAACATCGAAATGGGCCCCATAACCCGACATCCCTGTCTTGCCTGCGCCCATGGCTGCATTCATTCTCGCTACGGTATGGGCGGAGTCGGGCAGCTCCATTTGGTAATGACTCCACGGCGAAGGCCTTGTGCAATGATGGATGCCAAACGATCTTCCCACAAGCCCGGCTGCCAGCACGTCGGCAACATCGGTTTCCACCCAGCGCGCCTTAAAAAACTCGCGAAAGGATGAGGCCAAAAACTAGGATGTTAATTTGCAATTGGCCCCTCTCTGCCGCGCCAACCGTCAAATGGTGTCGGCCGGGGGTCGTCGGTGACTAAAGCGCCATCCATCGCCATCGTCGGCGGTGGCCTTGCCGGTTTAGCAACTGCGGCCGCCCTTACGCAATTCGGCTTCGAGGCGGAAATTTTTGAGAGCGCACGGGACCTCCGTGAGATCGGAGCCGGCATCAACGTGAGTCCGCAGGCGATACAGGTGCTGCGCGCAATCGGGCTCGGCGACTGGATCGCCGCTACGGCCAATGTCGCTCTGGGCGTTCTCACCCGCGACATGCACAGCGGCGCACCACTCGATTTTCGCGACCAGACCTCGGCCGTGGAGCGTTTCGGGGCACCGCTTTGTACTTTCCACCGCGCCGATCTGCTGGACGTGCTTGCCCACGGCATCAACTCGAGCCGCCTCCATCTCGGTCATCGCCTGATGGGGATCGCGGAACTTCGATTGGGCGTCGAATTGAGTTTGCCAACGGCGCCCGGCACCGCGCAGACGTCGTGATCGCCGCGGACGGCGTCCACTCGCTGATCCGCCGTGCGCTCTATGGCCACAACAATCCGACTTACGCCGGTCAAATGGTCTGGCGCGCGCTGTTGCCGAGCGGCTGCGTACCCGCCGACGTGCTTGAGCCTTCGGGACATATCCAGTGGCTGGGCTCTCGCCGCCATTTCTATGCTTATTATCTCCGCGGCCGCGATGTTGTGAATATTGTGACGCAGGAAGATACGGAACAATGGGTCGAAGAGGGCTGGTCCATTCCCGGCGATCCCGATGAAATGCGGGCGAGCTTTCCAAATCCCGAACCGCGCCTCCAGGCATTGTTGAGTGCGGTAACGCAATGTTCGAAATGGGGCCTGTTTACCCGTCCCGTGACTGAAGATTGGGGTCACAACCGCATCCAGATCATCGGCGACGCGGCTCACGCAATGCTGCCCAACGCCGGTCAAGGTGCCGCGCAAGCCTTCGAGGATGCTTACATCCTCGCGCGCTGGCTCGCGGCCATGCCCCATGATCTGGTGAAGGCAATGGAGAACTTCCGCCGCATCCGCATTCCGCGCGTGCACGCCATCCAGCGCCGCTCGTCCTCGATAGTGCGGAGCAAGCATGGTTACGATCCGCAGAACGGCAGCACGTCGCGGGCAAAAATCGATGCAGTCGACGCGATGGCTTGGATCTGGGGCTACGACCCGATAAGCGGTTGGGACAAGGTGCCGACAACGCCGGCCGACCAATAGAAGTGCGCTCTCGTCATAGGCCTCCAGTGGCCTCAATCGCGGCAAACTCGTTTGGAGCACCGACCGCTTTCAAGCTGGCCGCTGGACTGGCTCTGCACCCCTCGGTTTTTGCGGCATTGTCTTAGCGATCTCCCCGTACTCCGGGAGCCAATCCGGTCGTGGGGAAGCAGCTTTTCGCCGCGATTCTTCGGGGGAACGAAGGTTTTGCAGAGGGCGGTTGGTTCCCCACGCCTTTGCACAACAGCCTGAGGGCGGCAACTGCGGCGGCCAAGACCGGGAGCCGAATAGGTGCCTAGGAGCTATTTCGGTTCGGTCATGGCCGCCCGGCTCTCGTCGCCCGTGACACTTGAGCCAGTTGCTCTTATAGCCATCACCGCCCCGAGTACCTTTGACGCAAATCAAACGGCTGCACACCGGGCTATTTCAAAATATCTCAATCACTGGCGCCGGCGAGATCACGTCGCCCGCAGCGTTTCATCTGCCGAAACAGGAGCGAACGGGCCCTACATGTCTCGGAACAGGGACGGAGTCGCAAATTCAGGCGCCGCAAAGTGCCGTCGCCACATAGGCTTCCTGCGAAAAGGATAATCGTCCGTCCCGAAGCGTTTCCGGCTCAAGAAGAGATTGGGCGTGGTCTGCAACAGCGCCGACGACCCTCTCGCTCGGCCTCGCTGCGGCTCGAAACCAACGACGCCATGGGCGTCGCGGTCAATTGAAATCGCACATACTCAAAGACGGAGGGAAAACGAATAATCTTGACGACGGTCTCGACAACGACATCAACGAAACCCGCCTCGATCATCATCGCGCTCAACGTGCTTGGCTTATCGAAAATATGTTCGGCGCGTTTGATCTTCGATAACTCCGGCCCCAGATGCCGATCAAGCGCTTGCACAAACGCGTAGGCCGCGGACGTCCGTTCGATTGAACTGTAGACGCTAAGTGCAACGCGGCCCGCTGGCGACAGCACGCGCTTCATTTCGGCAAGTGCGCGTGGACGGTCGGGAAAAAATTGAAGCCCAAGCTGGCAAAGCACCAGATCGAACGACGCACTTTCGAAAGGAAGATCGAGCGCGCTGCACTCGATCGTAACGCCTGCGCTCGCGACAGAGCGAGCGACACCAAGCATCCCGCTATTGAAATCCAGGCCAACCAAGCGGCCGCTCTGCATGCGGTCCGCCGCACGCCGCGTCACCGCACCCGTACCACACGCGATATCGAGCACTCTTTCGTCCCGCTTGGGATTCGCTCGATCGATGAGATCGGCCGCCCACACAGACGTAATTGCGGGAACGAGATAACGCTCATACAGGTCAGGCGCGGTACCATCGAGTTGCCACTGCTCCTGCCCTGACATCGCGAGCCTGCGTCATGACGCCGTCTATCCTAGGCTCTTAACACGATTTGGCGGCGAGGTCCGCTTTGGGTCCAAATTCGGACTTCTAGCGACCTTGATGTGATGTCCGCTGTGCTTCTGATAACGGACTCAATTCGGACATCGTTTAATGTCGCAGTAGGCCAATCGGTGACATCGACGCCCTCATTCGATCACTTCGTCAGCGATCGTCAGCAACGACGTCGATATTTCGAGCCTGTCGGCGCTTGGACAGGGAGTTCCCTTGGCTTGGCGCCATTAAAGATGGGATCGACATGATCGGCGCCTCGGTGAGGGTGAAGCCGTCGGCCGTTGGTCGACGGTGGCGTCGAGATCGATCAAATCGGAACATTCGCGGCGAAGCGCGGTGTGCGCCTTGTCCGCCGGGTTAGGCTGGGAACCAATTGCGGCGCGGCAGCGACTGCATGACCGGGCCAGGCACGGAATCGCGCAAGCGGCCCACCACCTGCCCGCCATCGATGATCGCCGGCCAGTCGTGCATCGGCAGTGCGAAGCGCGAGCGGGCGGGCACCTTTTTGATCGCCGCCTTCTCTTGCCGCTTGGCAACGCCGTGGTTGCCGCTGACGCGCGGCTCCATGTCGCCGATTTCATGGAAGGGCTCGGCGATCTGATCATTAATGTCGTAGATCACGTCGCCAGATGGTGGCGTCGCCGTCCGCGGTCTTGACGACGATTTCATCGAGCCTTCGGTGTGGCCGCCGACGCCCTCGCAGATTACGCCCGGCATCAGTTCGACCGGCCCGGTTGTTTCGAGATCGAGGAAGCGCAACGCTCCCTTGGTGTGCAGCCGGTCGATCAGGTGCTTGACGTCGACGGCCGGATATTGTGGATGCATCAGGCCGGAGACCGAGTATTCCGGAGCGCGCGGTTGTTGTCGAATATCCAAGCTTGGAGAAGGTGATTGCCGCGTATAGCAGTCCCGAATACGCAGAAGCCGCAAGAATGCTTGGTGACGGCGCTGTGCGCGATTTTCGGATCGTTGAGGGGGTAGAATAGATTCAGGGGTGATCCCGCGAGCAGCACTGCAGTTACGGCGCTTCAGGCGGTCGAGAAAGCGGCAGAGCGGACGCCGCCGCCGGCGGGATGATCAAAGGCAGCGGGGCTGCAAAGTTGAAGAAGAAAAGGGGTCGGCCTTCCCCCGAACTCCGACCGAAATTCTTTGGTTATGCGGTTCTCAGAAGCGGATTGGCAGTGTCGCCGCGTTCACAGTTCTGACTTGGCTCCGGCATTGTTGGATTCGCTGTCCGTTGCTAGCAACGCCGTGCTTTGCGCCTTCCCGTGGGCGTCCACCGTCCCGACAATTGTGCCCTGCGCGCTGATCGTGACCCATAAGCTTTCGAGGCCGGACTTTTTGAAAGCTGCGCGCAGGTCGGCGATTGCCTTTTCTAATTCTTCGTTCATCGCGCGTTTTCGATCCCGCCCTTCCGACGCCCACAACGCCGCATCAGCTTTTCCACGCGTGCATCGCCGCGCCCAGCAAAAAGCCGATGCTCGCGCCGAGGAAAATTCCGATAACGAAGCACGTCACGACACGCCTTGCGGCACGAACACGCACACTGGCACGTAGGGTACGAAATCCGGATACTCCTTGACGCAGACGTGGCAGAGTCCGTTTGGCGACGCCCTAACCATCGGCTCGGGAAAAACGACCACGCCGCGCCACGTCAGACCGTAACGGGTATCTTTCATTTCTTCGCACGGCACCGGGCGGCAATCGTTGTCGTGGCAGCATTCCTTCGGATACCAAGAATGAGCGCCGGCAGCGGTCGCAATCAGCTGCGCCGCCGTCAGCAAACAAACAAGTCTGCTCATTGCGCCCCTCAAGCCCCGACTCTGATAGGGATGGATTGGAGGCTGCACCTGTGGGAGCCGCAAAGCGAAATCGACGTCGTCTACCGGAATTCCCTTAGAACGAAGTTTTGCGCTCCTTCCGGTTTTCCGGTAGAGGGGCCGGATGTCAGATATCTCGCAAGCGACCCTGAAATTCACCGACGACGCGGCGGCACTTTGCAGCCCTGTCGCGGTGTTAGTCGCACTACAAAATCTTAGCCGCAACGCGCTCGGCATCGGCGTGCTTGGGACTTGGAGCCTGCCCCGCTACATAAAAGAGCGGGTTGAGCCGCGCGAAATCGGCGTGAATCTGTGGCTTCATCCCGACATCCCGGCCGACTATTGGCCGCGCTATCAGGAAAAGTTCGCCGCCAACGGCCTATCGGTGCTGGCGCTGCGGGCGCGTGCTGCCAGCACGCCATTCACATTCGCCGAAGCTGGGAGAGATGCGCGGCAAACGGGCAATTGGGTGTTTGGTTTCATGCACAGCCTCGGCATCCGTGACGGGCTGTATTGCGTTTACCGCAATTGGTCGCTGGTTTTCATTTCGCCGAGTTTTTTGGCGTTGTCCCCTGCAAACCGGACATTTTTGGCAGCGGCGGGCCAGATTGCCGTTGGTCGCATTGAGCAGATGGTAAAAGCACAAGGTCGTTCGCGTCGCCGAAATGGCAAAGAGGCCGATCTGACACCGCGAGAGCTAGAAGTGTTGCAGCAGCGTGCGCTTCGCAGTAGCAACGCTGCTGTCGCCAAAGAACTGAATGTCAGCGTCGAGACGGTGGACGTGCATCTGCGCAGCATCCGAAAAAAGCTGCAGGTCGACGACACCGCTATTGCGCTTCTTGAAGCTTACAAGCGCGGATTGATCGAATATTGACCGTCCGTTTTGGAGACGGCGAAGCAGCGGCCGCCAGTTCAAATAATTTTCTCGGCCCCGGCGGCCTAGCCACAGGACGCGCGATTCAGACAGGTATCAAAAATGTCGAAATAATCTAACATAACCCAGGCAAACACAGCGAAGATCAATAAGGCGGCGATCCATCGAAGGATGTCAGGACGCCATTGTCGCGAGTAATTGATAAATGTCCTATTCATGTCTCACTGAAGTGGCCCTGCGAGCGAGTGCTGGGCCAAACGGCTGAATGAAATCGACCGGGGAGCGTACCGCGCGGCGATCGCTCGGGCAATACGAGTATACACCACGCTGCCGTCATGAGCCGATCAGGTAGTGGCGACACGTCAAAGACTGGCTCCGTCAGCTTGGCGATGTTCACCGCAATCGGCCGCGCCTCATCGCGTGCTATTCATCAACCAGACATCAAGGCAATTTCAGCGCGCATGGCGCGCAAAGCCCGTCTGTGGGCCTCGATTTGTTCTGCGGTCATCTCGTGGCCATGATTATCGAGGTTATCGCGCAACAAGAAGGCTAACTGATGAAGCTGGCTGATCGATAAGGTGTTCACCACGTGCGCGGACATTGAATCCCTTCATAGGACGGACGTCGTCCTCCCAAAGCTCCTATCTAGATAGGGTCGCGCGGAAGCGGAAGGAGGCCCGGCCTCATTTCATCAGGCATTCGACGCCTTCGAGCGCCAGCACCAAGCTTCTTAGCAAGGATAGAGTGCGTCCATAATTTTTCCCCCTCAAATTGGGGGATGGTTTTGTGAGAGGCGGAAGAGTTATCCGTCAAGAAGATTAGGGCAGCCCCGGCGTGTTGCTGCCAAGCTATCCGCCGGGGCCCGTGTACCAGGTTGCAGGGAGTTCAGGGACAAACGCATCCTGGCCACTCTGGGCAAAGTTCCACAAACTTGTGCGAGTTCCAAGACGAACGATTGGCGAATCCGACAGGCGGATGCGACTGCCAGAGTTTGCGAATTGAGCTATACGTCGCTCGCTTCCTCTGATGACGCGCGCAGACGCGTGACTTTCCCGTGATTGCCCCGGCCGCAAATGGTGGGGGCTTTTTTCAGGGCGGCCTTGGCCGCAATAGGGCTCCGCACACTTGCGATAGGGCTGCACACATATACTGACGTATAGCCGCTACTGACGTATAGCCGCGAGATTATTGGCCGACGGGCGCAGTTAAACCGAGCAGTTTTTGGTCTTCTTGCTGATCTTGGGCCGTGATCGAGTAGAAGCCGCCCCGCTCAGTTTCGGTCTGCCCATCCTTCGACTGAATGTATTTGATGAACTCGGCGCGAAAAGGATCGAGCGGTGCGTTCGGCTTTTTGTTCAAATAAACATACAAATACCGCGCGAACGGGTATTTGCCGGCGTAGGTCGTTTCGGGCGACGTATCGTAACACTGCGCGCCGTCGGCCAAGGCCAAAGGCACGGCGCGGACGCCGGCAGTCTTAAATCCGATCCCTGAGTACCCAATGGAGTACTTGTCGTTAGCAACGTGCTGAACCAATTCTTCGGAACTGGATTGCTGCCTGACGCTGCGCTTAAAATCTCCCTCCAGCAACGCCATTTCTTTAAAAAAGCCAAAGGTACCTGAGATCGTGTTGCGCCCATAAAGCGCGATCGGTTGTCTGGCCCAATCGCCGGTCAGGCCAACTTCGCCCCAAGTCGAGATATCGCCGCCGAATGCTGCCCTGCCGTTCACTGAAAATATGCGATTGACTTGGTGTACGGTCAGGCAGCGGATGGGGTTATTCTGGTTGACGTAAATCGCCAACGCATCCACCGCAACGCGAAAGTGGGCGGCTTTGTAGCCGAACTTGTCCACGAATGCGTGCACTTCGTCATTGCTCATTGGGCGTGACATCGGGCCAAAGTCAGCCGTCCCGTCAATTAATGCCGGCGTCGCTGTTACCGAGCCCTCGCCTTTGACGTCGATCTTCACGTCCGGATACAAGGCCGTGAAGGCTTTACTCCAACGGACCATCTCATCAAGCAACGTATCGGAACCCACCGATTTGAGATGACCCGAAAGACCATCCACCGTCTCATAGGGTGGAAGATGTTGATCGAGCGCAAGCGCGGCATCGCTGATCGCGAGCAAGCCTAAGGCAAGCGCCAGTCTGAAAATCCGTATGTTCATGGAAGACCCCTTGGAAATCGAAAGACTGTCCCAGATTTGGAGTTGCCGGGTCAATCCCCCGTTGGGGCGCTGAGGTATCGAGCGACGAGCTACGCTGCTGCGCCGCTGCACTGCCTGCGGCCACAAGGGAGCGACTATTCGGCATCCTGGGTGGGCCGGTGAACATATCGGCTTTATGCCGTTTCCAACCGCACGCGAGAACACAACGCCGCAGAACTTTTTAGCAGGCCGACCGAGGCCGCTGTGATTCGGTGTGCAGCTCTCGCAATAACCTGCGGGCCAGAAGATCCGTGGTGGCATCTCCGCCAAGTGGCGCCGATTTGCTGCCCAGTCTGCTGTTGCTGACCGTAATCTTCCCGCGCTTCACTTCATACGAACCCGTGATCGTCTTTCCGTCGATCTCGATACTGATTTCGTTCGTCATATCCGCTTACTCGTACTCACCGGATCATGAGCGATCCGTCAGCCACTCACCCACATCCCACAACTTGGGTCGCATACCACTTTCCGCCAGAGGGCGTCGGTGGGCCTCATTTGTTCAATTCTTTGCGATGCGTGTTTCATAGGAGGGCAATGGATTCCCCCCTGACTTCAAGATGTTGCCTAAAGCCGCCTGCGCTGGCAGGCTTATTGGAGCGGCGTTCCAGTTAGCGACATGCGTAAAGAACGGGGAACTACTATGAGGCTCATCATGCTCGGCGCGGGGTTGGCGTTGGTCGGTCTGCAAGCTGTGCAAGCGCAAGTAACAATAGATGTAACAAAAATCACGTGTGAACAGTTTCTCGCCAGCGAAGTGACCGAACTCGAGAACCCTCGGCATCTGGCTGAACGGCTACGCGAATGGCGCGCGTGGCAAGACGCTCATCGACCCCCTTTCCGAAACACACATCAGTTTGGCACATTATTGCGAGGACCACGTCGACGCGCTGGTTTTGGATGCTGCCCGAAGGGTTTTTGGTGCCGACAAATAGCTTCTCGAGCACCAATGACCAGACCCAAGCTCGACACATTGCTTTTTTGTTGCGCTGGCAGCAGCTCTGGTCAGCTTTGGGTCGCCTTGGATAGGTGGTTTGGTGGGCCGGATATGGTTCGCCATCGCACTTGCTGCGTTTGTTGTTGTTATCGCGACAGCCGCACTTGCCGATGTTGTTCACCGAAAGCGCGGCCTATGGGCAATCTTACGGCGGTTCCGGCGCTCATTTGGCCGGCTTTGGCGATGACATTCGTGGCAGCTTGCTCGAACTATGGTGGTTGCGACTGATGGTCGGGTCACCTGTGGCGTATCCAGCGTCCGGGCGACGCGGAAGCCTACGACACGGCCGACGGTCAACCCGCTGCGGTTCCAGTAGAAGAGTTCTGAAGCTGGGACATCCAAGATCCCGGCGGGTCACACGGCCGCAGCAACGCCGGTCCCTCTTGATCCGATGGTCCTACCGCGGGCGCTAATAAAGCGGAGCGGTCTCAAGCGCAGCCGCTTCCAAATAGAGCATCCCGCCAACAGTGAGGAGAACGAAAAGCACGAGGCCAAGCAGGGTGAGTTCGTTCCGGATCATGGCTTTGTCCTGGGCAGTCACCTGCAGAAAGGTATTCAACGCTTAGTGTCTTTAAGGTCGCGTAGCCGCGCCCCGCCTCAGAGGTGTGCGGGACGCGGCTTCCGACACGTATTGAGAGGAAGCAGTGACGTTGCCCCCGTCAGTACGGAGCAACACCCTGAAAGACCGTCCCGGCATACGGGTCAAAACGGGGCGTTTGATAGGGCGCGACTCCTTGGATTCCCGCCCAGTAATCTCCGTTGTAGTAAGAGTCCGCATAGGGCGCCTGCCATCGAGCGTGCCGGCCGGGTTGCGCCGACGCAACGCCCGCCGACGCCAACACCACAGCCGCTGCGAGAATAGCGATGATCTTGCCAGTCATTTTGTTCTCCATTCCGTTGCAAAACTTTCCGGCCCTTTGAGCGGTCGGACAGACCAGAGCAACTGCCTCCGGTTCATCATTCCAAATGTGCGAATGGGCACTTTCGATTATTCAGGAAATCCTGAAAGGCCCATTCAGGCGCACCGAACTATCCAAGCAGAGGGGAATAAGCTTCGGTGGATCACGCCTTTTCGTCGACACAAGCCGACAGAGACGCATGCCGATCCAGCGCGTGGGGCTGCGTTGCGTTTTCGGCAGGGGGGCCTCGGCGATCAGCGGCCGGACTGCTCACCCGCGACTAGGTCCGGCGCATCGCGGCAAACTTGAGAGGCCGAGTTGGCGGAATCAAATCATTGTTTGGCGCCGGATCGGTTCTATCGGACGCGACCGCTTCTCGCGTACAGTTGCCGGTGGAGGAAAGGTCTCACCTAGCCTCCGGGCGCCGGCCCGGTCTTTGCCCGTTACCGCCGCTGGGCCGGCACTTTCTGTTCCAGGTTTCCGGCGCTGACCATGACCACGTTCGTACTGATCGTCACCTTTGCGGTCGCTGGCGTAACAGACGGCGTTCGTACTGAGCGGATCGGCAGGTTCGATAGCTATCAGAGCTGCGTCGCTGCCGGGCACGCAATGTATCCCCGTCAGAAATGTCAATGCGTGCCGGAAAGTCGCTGCAAGGCCGGGTCACAGCTCCGCTCTGCGGGCTTCTCGTAGGGTCAGATCCCCTGGCGGTCTTCCACCGCTAAGCGCGCGCGGCCGAAGCGGCCATGGGTGGTTACCACCGAACGCATGCATTTGTTGCGAGCCCGGCATGCCGTGCGAGCACTCTGCAAGGTTAGACAGAATACCTACGTGCAATCAGCGCAAAGGCACGCAGCAAGACCATGCATATCCGATCGTCAATGACAATGGTTCCGTTGCTGGCGATGATACTGGTGAGCCCAGTCGTTCAAGCGATCGGGGAACCTTCCTCGTCGCGCGCAGACCTTGCTCTACTTCAGGCACCGATCGGCCACCGACAGCCCACCTTAGATGACCTGCCACCGTGGCTTCGTGATATGGAAAAGCCAGGGACCGAGCCAAACCCAATGCAAGGCTCGGAACAGCGACGAACGCCGAGGGTGCAGCCCAGTGACGGCGTTCCCCGAATTTGTGAACCCTGCTGAACGGTGGCCCGATTGAAACACCGGCCGAGAAAGTAGAATTGGCTGCCGCGCTAAGATCGTCGCCGAGCTGACAAAGCAGCTGAAACCGGGCAACTCGATCGAAGTCCTCGGCCGGACCCAAAGCATGCACGAATCCTTCAGGAATCTTGCACTCGGGTTATTGTTCGCCGGGGCATGTCCGTCCGGGCAATGCAAAAAATGCGAACATAAAAGGCTGCCTCGCGGCGGCCTTCCGGGCTCTTCGAACGGCAAGAGAACAGATGACAACTAGCGTCTTTCGCTTTTTGCACCGGCGGCTCCTGCGAGTGTCTCCGCTTGGCACAAATGCGAAGTGCCGGGATGTCCGCTTTCGCGGATGTCTGCATGACGTTTTCCGAACCAAACTTTATTGGTCGGCATCGCAGCAATTTCAAAGCAAGGGTCTTATTTTGGCGCCGCATAGACAAACGAGACAGACGTGGCGCCAGTTTATACCGTCTCTTGGTCTCTCTCTTTGACGTTCGGGATGCTAATCCCGAGTAGGCTGGGTACGTCACCCATCGGTCCCCATTGATTGATGAAGTGGTAATCCTCAAAAGACCACTTCCGTGGTTGCCATGCTTCGTCTTCTATGCGGTGCATATCCCAGAACACCTCAATCGGAACGCCGGACGGATCAGTATGGTAAGTCGCAACGTTGTCTCCAGCTCCGTGGCGGCCCGGCCCCCAAGCCAGGCAACGCCCATCCCGGCCAAGCGCATCCGCGAGCCGGGCAAGTTCCACCATGCTGTCCACCTCGAATGCCACATGGAATAAGCCGTCCGTGCCACGACCTATCCCTGCTGCGTGATGGTCGGCATCACAGCGCAGGAATACCAGAGCTTGCTCCCCACCGACGTACGCGTAATCGGAGACGAGGAAGCCGAGCACGGCCGTCATGAACTTGGACATTGAATTCGAGCTCGGATGCGTTCAGATTGATATGCTGGATTCGCCGTAGCCGAACTCCAGTTCCCGTATAGGCCTTTTGTGAATGGTCAGAGCCGGAAAAAACTTCGAATTCGTGACCGCAGGGACTTTTAAACCGGATG
Organism: uncultured Alphaproteobacteria bacterium; assembly: GCA_963806465.1. Taxonomy (GTDB): domain Bacteria; phylum Pseudomonadota; class Alphaproteobacteria; order Rhizobiales; family Xanthobacteraceae; genus BOG-931. The sequence continues at coordinate 11,971 of CAWDZD010000072.1, forward strand.
GCGCCCGAAAGGCCGGGCTCGGGTTCTCCAGCCCTCACCGCGACGCCGGCTTTCTGGAGGCGATGGCGGAGGTCTTCTAATGCTTCCGCACTGGCAGCACGAAATGCGACATGCTCGAGGGCCGTCACTGGACCCTCAAAGTACTCGATCACGTGATGGGCTCCGCCATACGTGTTGTGCTGCGAACCGAGCGTTAGATAGGCCCGTCCGTCCACGCGCTCCACCACCCGCATCCCGAGGATGTCGCTTGCGTGGCGAAGAGAGCCCTCTAGATCGGTGACCTGCAGGGCAACGTGTGCGAGCGATCGTATCATGGCCTTCGCCCTCCATGTCGGTTGACGGGTATCGTTCCATTCTACTTACCTATCGGCGATATCGCTGGAGGACCCAGCGCCGAGCGTCGCTTAGTCCACGTTAGCACGCTGTAGCTGCCCAGGCATTGGGACGCCGCGTAGCCCCGATGTCGCTTTGGGGTACTGGGCGACATTGGGGGATGCTGAACCGCCCGTCCAAATCGTACCGCGGTCACACCCCGATTATTTAGCCGCTGTCGGGAAGGCCGGCAATTTGTCGATGTCGCGCGCGTCGTGCTGGATAATCAGCGTGGCCTTGAAAGTCGCCATGATCCCCTTCAGCCGCTCGATTGAAGCCAGCGTTTGCGAGCGGTCGGAGTTGAACCGCGGCACGCCGTTGTTGTCGTAATTTTCGCGGAAGTGCACGGCATCGCCTGAGATCACCACGCTGCCCATCTGCGGCAGCTTGACCAAGAGGCTGTGATGGCCGGGTGTGTGTCCTGGGGTATTCAGCATGATCACGCTGCCGTCGCCGAACACATCCTTGTCGTTTGGCTGCGGCTCGACTTTGTTGTCGCCTTTGATCCAGCCCTCGAACGGCTTGAAGTTGACACCGGGGGCCGGATTCGGCGCCGTGATAGCGTTCCAGTCGCCGACCCCGATTAGCAGCGTCGCCTTCGGAAACGATGCGACCTGGCCGGTATGGTCGGCGTGATAATGGCTGACGCCGACGTAGCTGATCTGCTCGGGCTTGACGCCGATCTTGTCCAACTGATCGACGATACTCACCTTCGGCGCCACGTTGGGCGCGGTCATGGAATGACCGGTATCCCATAGCAGGTATTGGTCGCCATGTTTAATGAGATAGCAGCTGAACACGAATTGAATTTTCAAATCGCCGTAGGAGAACGTGTCCGAGAAGCGCTCATTGACCGGGACCGGAGCCTGCGGCGTGCCGCAATCAGCAAGACGCATGAGCGACATCTCCGCCGCGGCCTGCGCCGGCGTGTCGAGACTGAATATGCCGGCGCAGAGCCCAGCCACGAGCAAAGTCGAAATTCGACGCATTGCCTTCTCCCTTGAATTCAACGGCTGTGTTGCATCGTCCACTTGAGCCGACTAAAGCGGATATCCCGATGGCGCCCGCCAGTCGCTAGGATGACGCCGGGAACGAGTCCAACCAATTCGGCGATTGCGCCTCTGGGTCTCCGGCACTTCATCGATACTCGACCTTACCACACACGTTCGGCCAATAGGCGACATTCGCCGCCAATGGCTTTTACTACGCCAACTCGTCCAGCAACGCCTTCGCGTCCTTTAGATCGAGCGTGTCGAACCCTTCCGTGAACCACCCGTAAACCGGAGCGAGCAGTTCGCGAGCTTGCTGCGGCCTCCCCTGATCGCGCCAGAGCCGCGCGAGGTCGAGGGCCGCACGCAACTCCCAGAATTTGGCACTCTGCCGCCGCGCCACCGCGAGTGCGTGGCGGTAGCTGTCCTCCGCTGCCGCGTTCTCATGCATGGACAACAACAGCGTCCCCCGCATCCGATGCATTTCGGTCGGTTAAAGGGCGGGTCCCGACCATTTTAGTTTCCGGGAAATGCTGCTTTAGCGGCCAATCCACTTTTCTTCCGGCACCGAATCATATCTTTCCTTCAAAAGCGCATTCCGCGCTCCTCGGAGGGAAACCATCATGGCGCTGCCAGGTGAAGCAAAGAAACCGGCCGCTGCGGCCAAAACTAAGCCTCCCGTTACGCTCAAGCATCTTGCTGCGGTCTTGGCCGAGGAACATCAACTGACGAAAAAGTCGAGCGAAGCCCTGCTCGGTGATCTCGTTGGCAAAATCACGAAGCATCTCAAGAAGGGCGAACGAATTCGAATTGCCGGTCTGGGCATCCTGCAGGTCAGGAAGCGGGCAGCTCGCATGGGGCGCAATCCTGGAACCGGAGAAGCAATCCAGATCAAGGCAAGCAAAAAGGTCGCATTCAGGGCGGCCAAGGATTTAAAAATGGCAGTTTAGCCGCCGAACGCACCGTACTCAGTATTCGCCCCGTCAATGAGAATTGACGGGCATTTGTTTTGATCTGATCCGAAATCTTGCCAGCCATTTGTATCGGGAAAAGGCTGAGCCGAGGACCGCTTAATTCTTCCGCACAGCATCGTTACGGCGCTCTGTGGCCATACGGGTCTCGCAGAAAAGCTTTGCCGCTGGCTTCCCCACTTGGTGGCAGGTTTAAGGCTGGGCGAGCTGACGACCGTGGCGGGCGCTAGCCTCGCGTCGGAAACGGCATAAAGCCGATGTGCTCGCCGCCCCAGCCCGGATGCTGGGTCGTCAAGCCCTTGTGGCCGCAAGCGGAGCAGCGCCCTACTGGCAGCACCGGACCGAATCGAATCAAGTATAATTCAGCTATGATCACCGAACGAAACATCGGGTTCGAGGGACCGTGATGAGGTTTACACCGGAGCAAATCGATCGAGACATTCGCGCCTCGCCTATAATGAACTTTGCTTACTACTTCTGCATGGACTTGCTGGACGGTCTCTTTCTGGAGTTTGGTGTCGCCGGGGGCAACTCGATAAGAAGGATTGCCACGCTAAAGCCAAACAAGAAAATTTACGGCTTCGACTCGTTCAATGGTCTACCAGAGAGATGGGGCACGCTTCCGATGGGGCATTTTGCGTGCGACATTCCAAATAATTTGCCATCGAACGTGGAGCTTGTCGTTGGCTTGTTTGATGACACGCTGCCGCTGTTCCTATCGACGCATCCCGGCAATGTAGCCTTTGCTCATATAGATTCTGATCTTTACGCATCCGCCAAGTGCGTGCTCGACAATCTCAAACCAAGGCTGAAACCTGGCTCCATACTAGCGTTCGATGAAATTTGGGCACACTCCAACTACCAGGATCACGAGGCGAAGGCATTCGCTGAGTTTTTGAATGACACCGGTTTCCACTATCATTGCATAGGACACTTCGATCCCGATAAGGCGGGCTTCAAGTTGCTTCGCTGAGGCGACCCTGCAGTGACAAACTGGTCCGTCGCTCGATGGGACAGATCGTCACCAAATATCGTCTCAACGGAAGGATACTGAATGAGAACCAGGGGAGGAGGTAACCCAATCGACCTTTTGGTCGGTTCGCGGATCAGGAAGTTTCGCAAGGGTCGCGGCATGAGCCAGGCTCAGCTTGGTGAAAAGCTCGGCGTCACATTCCAGCAAGTCCAGAAATACGAGAACGGAAAGAATCGCGTCGGCGCCAGCCGGCTACAAATGATCTCGACCGCTCTCGGCGTTCCAGTTGGGCAGTTGTTTACTGATGATGCTGGAACGGGTCGAACGTCGGCAAAACCACTGGCATTCGATCCGCAGGCACTGCGGCTTGCGAAGGCTTTTACCCGGCTCAACGATAAAGCCTTGCGCAATTCGATTCTTGATATGGTCGAGGCTATGGCGAGAAAGTCGTCTCGTGCCTGATGTCCCCGGCGAAATCGACAGGCTCCCTGATCGCCAACATCGTCGGCGACGGCGAAAATGGCAAGGCGGGGCGACCGTCCTCCCTAGACGACTGCTTTTCGGTCGCCCCTGACCCTGGCCAAGGCTGCGCAATCGCTTAGTGGCACCCGAAGTTGTGGTCACGTTAAAATTATTTCATCCGGTCACCGCCATCGTCGGCACGCGCCGCTTGTGACAGACAGCGGTCGATGCTGGCGGAAACGGCAGTGATCGACGCTGGCACCGTTTGACACAAACGCATTTGCGCGCGTGGCCCTGATCGACACTGTTCGCACGAAGGATCGTATCAATCACACTCCGTTGATGCCTGATTGATCGACGCCGAGAACCGGCTGAGCTATTGCACCCTTCGGGGCAGGCAACGCCCGTGGCGTAATCGGTTGCTTGATTGCGGTCAGTTTGACACTCTGCTTCCCGGACTTTGGTTGACGGTGGAGCAATTCAACCCATTCGCAGGTCCTTAAGCGCCACGTAGATATGACAGAATAGAGCTTTTAGGACCGCAATCGGCACGTTCGCGAGTTCTTTGCCAATGCGCTGATCATGGACGCCAAGCACGTTATTTGATAGCAGATGAAAGTCGCCGGTCGCTGCGAGGTGCGCGTCGCGGCGAATAAGCTTCCGAAAGTTCTCAACCGGCTCATCAAGTCGCCGCAGGTGGCCCCGGTGGTCGGCTTGATCGCCACGCCGCGGTGATTTCCGAACGAGCCGGAGTGATTGCCGAACAACAGGAGTTTGCCATGCCAAATAAAGCACGGACGTTGCGGCCGATCCTGCGACCGATCTTGGTGCTCACGCTCTGCGGTCTAGCTCTAACCGCATACGAGGTCGGCGCGTCGAGCCCGGCGGCGGCGCGTGGCGGCGGCGTTGCCTTTGGGCGCACGGGCGGCAACTCCGGCGGTGGGGGCATGGGTGGCCACATGGGTATGGGCCACGGGTCTCGCTCATTCGCGAGGGTGCCGCGGCACGGGAAGGGCAAAATGGTTGACCGGCGCATCGGCGGCAACGGCGGCGGTGGTGGTGGCAGTGGTATGCCGCCGCGCGGCGAGCGGCGCTTCGTTCCCGACGAGGTTGTCACCGCCTTTTCGTCGAGCGCGACGCCGGCGGCGATCGATCAGCTCGCGCGCCGGCACAATCTGACGCTACTCGAGTCACGAAGCTTCTCATTGGGCGGCAACACGCTTTACCGCTGGCGCATCAACGGCGGCCGCCCGGTCGGCGACCTGATCGGCGCGCTCGAGGACCAACGCCTCGTCACCAGCGCGCAGCCCAATTATCTGTTTACGCTGCAGGAGGACGCCGCGAAGATTTTCCCACAGACGCCGATTTACGCGGCGCAATACGTTTTAGGCAAGCTGCAAATCGAACAAGCGCATCACGTTGCAACCGGCAAAAACATTCTGGTCACCGTGATTGATTCGGAAATCGACGCGAAAAATCCGGATCTCGATGCGGCCGTCGTGAAGAGCTTCGACGCGCTGGGCGGCGAAGACAAACCACATACCCACGGCACCGCCATGGCCGGCGCGATCGCCGCGCATCTTAAGCTCATGGGCATCGCGCCGGGAGTACAGCTCCTGGTGGCGCGCGCGTTCGACGATAATCGCGATGCCAAGGGAACCTCCGTTGCCATCTACAAAAGCCTGCAATGGGCGGCGGACAACGGCGCGCGGGTCGTGAATATGAGCTTTGCCGGCCCGGCGGACCCGACATTGCACCGCATCCTCACGGCCGCCTACGAGAAGGGCATCGTGCTGATCGCGGCCGCCGGGAATGCGGGGCCGACGTCGCCGCCACTATATCCGGCGGCCGATCCGGACGTCATTGCCGTGACCGCGACCGACAGCGGCGACGGGCTGTTCGCGATGGCCAATCGCGGCTCCTACATCGCGGTCGCCGCTCCGGGCGTCGACATTCTCGCGCTCGCGCCCGACCACGCATTGCAGCTCACCACGGGGACCTCGGTCGCGACCGCCCATGTCAGCGGGCTCGTGGCGCTGCTGCTCGAATGCAAGCCGTCGCTCAAGCCCGCGGATATCCGCGCGATACTCGTGAACACGGCGAAGCCCCTTGGGAACGGCGCCGGCTTGGTGAACGCCTATCGCGCGGTGACGACGTTGAACGCTGAGGCGTCGGGAAAAAACGGCAGCGACCGCGCGAAGCAATGGTCGCCATCGCCGCCCGCGCTGGAACCCGTTGCTGATCGGTGAAAATCAAACATCCTCAATCTCGGACATTGTCCCGTAGCGCCGCGAAACGACGCTGAGGGTCAAAACCCGACTTCGCCCCAAGGCCGCGCGACTTCTGCTTTACCTCCAACATCAGACATTGACGTCGAAATCGCGGTGGCGCGGTTCAAGTGACAAGCTGGCGGATTACGACGCGCGAAACCAAACCGCGGCGCGAGGGGGATAAGAAAAAAGCCCGGACGAAGTCCCGGGCTTTCGTCATTTCACTTGAGGGCGGATTAGTAGTCCATGCCGCCCATACCGCCCATACCACCGCCAGGCATAGCCGGAGCGCCGCTGTCCTTCTTTGGTCTTTCGGCCACCATTGCTTCGGTGGTGACCAGAAGCCCGGCGATCGACGCTGCATTCTGCAGCGCGGCTCGAACAACTTTGGTCGGGTCAATGATGCCCTTGGTGACGAGGTTCACATATTCGCCGTTTTGGGCGTCGAAGCCGAAAGCGTATTGATCCTTTTCCAGGATCTTGCCGACGATGATTGAGCCGTCCTCGCCTGCGTTAATTGCGATCTGGCGAGCCGGCCAGGAGAGGGCCTTGCGCACGATCTCGACGCCGGTCTTCTGGTCGTCGTTCTGCGTGCGCACGCGCTTTAGCGCTTCGGTGGCGCGCAGCAAGGCGACGCCGCCGCCCGGCAGGATGCCTTCTTCGACAGCCGCGCGGGTCGCGTGCATCGCGTCATCGACGCGATCCTTGCGCTCCTTTACCTCGACCTCGCTCGCACCACCGACGCGGATCACCGCGACGCCGCCCGCGAGCTTAGCGAGACGTTCCTGCAGCTTCTCCTTGTCGTAGTCGGAAGTGGTCTCTTCGATCTCCGCCTTGATCTGGGCGATTCGCGCTTGAATGTCGGGCTTCTTGCCGGCACCGTTGACGATGGTGGTGTTCTCCTTGTCGATCGTCACCTTCTTGGCACGGCCAAGCATATCAATAGTGACTTTATCGAGCTTGATGCCGAGATCTTCCGAGATCGCTTGGCCCCCTGTGAGGATTGCGATGTCCTGCAGCATAGCCTTGCGGCGATCGCCGAAGCCGGGAGCTTTCACGGCAGCGACCTTGAGCCCGCCGCGTAGCTTGTTCACCACTAGTGTGGCCAACGCCTCACCTTCGACGTCCTCTGCGATGATGACGAGCGGCTTCGAGGTCTGCACCACGGCTTCCAGCAGTGGAAGCAATTCCTGCAAGCCGGAAAGCTTCTTCTCATAGATCAGGATGTAGGGGTCTTCCATCTCAACGCGCATCTTTTCGGCATTGGTGACGAAGTACGGAGAGATGTAACCGCGATCGAATTGCATACCTTCGACAACTTCGAGTTCTGTCTCCAAGGATTTCGCCTCTTCGACCGTGATCACACCCTCGTTGCCAACTTTCTTCATTGCATCGGCGAGAAACTTGCCAATCTCAACATCGCCATTGGCGGAAATCGTGCCGACCTGAGCGATCTCTTCGTTAGAGGTGACGTTCTTCGAGTTCTTCTTCAGATCCTCAACCACCGCTTCGACCGCAAGGTCGATGCCGCGTTTGAGATCCATCGGGTTCATGCCCGCGGCCACAGCCTTCGAGCCTTCCTTCACGATCGCTTGCGCCAGAACCGTTGCGGTTGTGGTGCCGTCGCCAGCGAAGTCGGATGACTTTGACGCGACTTCGCGCACCATCTGCGCGCCCATATTCTCGAACTTGTCTTCGAGTTCGATCTCTTTGGCGACGGTAACGCCATCCTTGGTCATCCGCGGTGCGCCGTACGACTTGTCCAGCACGACGTTGCGTCCTTTGGGGCCGAGCGTCACGCGGACCGCATTGGCGAGAATATCGATGCCGTGCAACATCCTGTCGCGCGCATCAACGCCAAATTTTACGTCTTTAGCAGCCATTTTGATTCTCCGTTATGTTTGATGCGACAGGGCTTAGGCGGCCTTCTTGCGGGCGACGGTCTGTTCGATCACGCCCATAATGTCGCTTTCTTTCATGATCAGATATTCGACCCCCTCGAGCTTGACCTCTGTGCCCGACCATTTGCCGAACAGCACGCGGTCGCCGACCTTGAGATCGATCGAAATGATTTTCCCAGCCTCGTCGCGACCTCCTGGGCCGACGGCGATCACCTCTCCCTCAGAAGGCTTCTCTTTGGCGGTATCCGGAATGATGATTCCGCCTGCGGTTTTATCGTCGGCGTCGATGCGCGTAACTACGACCCGGTCGTGAAGAGGCCGAAACTTCATATCAATCTCCCTAAGAGGCTGTTCATGTTGAGTTTTCTGACGAAGAAGAGGCCCGTCGCGGTCGCAACACGGATGCGGTCCGGCCTTCCTTACCTGGCGTGCTTTTAGCACTCGTCAAGTGCGACTGCCAAGTCGTCGTCAGCAATTCCACCGCAATGCTGCTAACGCCTTGAATTTAGGAGCAATATTTATTTTCCAAGGTTGCCCGGCCGAGGCGCGATGAAAAACTCGGACCATCAAGGACCCGGAGATTCTCGTGACTTCGCAAGATTTTCGGAAGCAGGTGGAGGGGTACGGCCTAACCACGGCGAACATCCTGTATCGGCGCCCAGACCATCCCTGGCTGCTGCAAAGCTACGTCTGGCAGAACTACGACCTCTACCCAGATTTCCCTGAACTGCAGGGTTTTTTGGAGTTTTGGCAGAAATCTCTCGAAGGTGTTCTGCATTCTGTCACGGTTGCGCATTCCCACCTTATCGAACCGGTCGAGATCAAAACAGTGGACGGCGTTTTCAGGCTTCATTGATCAGCGACCGGATTGATCAGCGACGGCTTACACTCACTACAGATCGGGTTCGTGGGCTTCTTCGAGGCTCCGATCGAGCGAAAGCTTCACGGCGACGCTTTCGTAATTTGGCGTCAAGTCAGCTTTAGGTTCGCCGAGATACAGCAATATCTGCTCCATTGATCCAATTACCGCTTCTTCTTTTTCTTTTTCGCGTAAATCGCGTTCCAGTTATCCCTATATGCTTTCGAAACCGGCTTTTGGCCCTCGCCCCGACTATAACCTGAGGGTGAGCTCGCAGCTTTCTCACCGCTCTCAGCCTTCGATCGATCCGCATCTAGCGTGGTCTTGTCCTTCGGCCGGCCCTCGTCTTTTTTCGCAGCGACCTCTTTTTTTTCGGCGGCGCCACTTTTGGGCGCGGGGCTGGTTTTCTTATCGTCTCTGGCCATCGTCTTTCCCAATGTTGGTTTGCCTGATCAGATACAGCTTCTGATTAGAATAATTTGGATTAATACCCTTGGCGGTGAGAGCAAAAGGCGCCCGTCCGTGAGCCGCGCCCTGCGCCCACCCGCGCGGGGCTCTCATTTTCAGGCAGCTACCACCAACGCCGTCTTCCCCAACCGCCCCAACCGCCTCCAAAGCGGCCTCGCAGAAGCCCAACCACAAGTAGCAGTAACACAGCGCCAATGGTGGCGTTCACAATCGCCGAGATAGTTCCGGCGCCGAGGTGGATGCCAATTCGAGGCAGCAACCAGTCGCCAACGAATGCGCCGACAATACCTATGACCAGATCGCCAATGAGTTCGAAGCCGGCCCCTCGTACGATTTTGCCGGCCAACCAGCCAGCAACAAGACCAACCACCAATATGACCAAGAGACTCTCATTTGATATATGCACGATGTCTCCTCCGGCGGCGAGCGCCGTTCCTTATGGACTTGCCGCACAATAGCACGCTGCTGGACGCTCCAGCAGCGGTCTGGTAGCGTGCGCCAATACGAGGGGGGCCGATGTCTTTCAAGTTTTTTGTTGGCCAGGCAGTTGAGTACACGCCCGTCGGTGAGAAGGCCGCCGGTCTTTATAAAGTTGTGAGGCAGATGCCGGAGGAAGAGCAGGCGTTCGACTTAAGATACCGCATCAAAAGTGAAGCCGAAGCCTACGAGCGCAATGTCCTCGAATGCCAGCTGAGCTCTAATGTTCGTGGTGAAAGCGAATATGCCACGACCAAGCCTCGTCCATCGCAGGGCTCCCACCGAACGTAGGCATTAAAACATAGGCCCCACAAAGCGACCGCTGATCGTCTGGTTTTCCCTGACCCGTTCAACTGGCGACGTGTTGCGGACCGCAATCCCCGATATTCGTAGAAACAAAAATGGAGGAGTTGAAATGGCTCGCCATCGAGGCCGTGCCTTTCGAGAGCCCCAAGCTCTCTGCCAGAGCAGTCTTTCCCGCTGGCGAGGATTTCGCGACGCGGCTTGAGCGGGCAGTCGAGCGATTGGGGGCGACGCCGAAGCTGATCAAGGCGAAGCTAGTACCGCGTGACGAATGCTTGTCCCCAGACGAAGCGACGAACTGAAGGGCTTATTCGTCCTCACTCCCGAGAACCTTGCCGGTTTTCGAGTTGACGAGATGTATCCCAGCACAAGCTAGGCATGCCACTGCTTCGTAGGCGTCGTCATCCTCGGTCGGATCGTCCGCCGCCCAGGCTTGCACTTGGCGGCCGGTGTTTGGGCAGCGGTAGAGGAATGGAGCCATTCCGCACGGTAATGGAGTTTGGAGCCATGACTTTGATAAATCTCAAAGCGAAGCCGCCGACTGAGCCGGCCTACAGCCGTGAGCCAAGGGCAGCAAGCGCGGCGTGGCACAAGCGTTCGGGGTCGCGCTCGCCTTGCGACGCCAATTCAAAAATTCGAACCGCCATAGTCTCGCGGACAATTGGCGGCTGCCCTCTGTAACGAAGAGAAGCAAGCGCCTTGTCGTAAGCCTCGCCAAGGATAGTCAGCATTGCTGGATCGAAAACATCGAGCGGACGACGAATGAATTGGAAGACTTGACCCATGGCGCGCTCCTAGTCAGTAATAAACGGCTGAAACTTAGCTTCTCTCTTAGCGCGCTCTGCTAGGGCTCTATATCTTATTACAAGACCCCTCAGCCGCACTTCAGCTGCGGGATCAGATGCAGTGAGCATCAACATGCGCATGTGTTCTGCGCGAGCCAGGCAATGTTCGGCACGAAGCATCGGGCTTGCCATCTAGAATACCAATCGGAAAACTTCGTATCCGAGAAAGGCTGACCAGGCCACGGTGGCAATCGATGTAAAACCTTAGCCTGCCAGGGGTCAGATGCGATGAAATAGCGAAATTAGATGGGATTGGGCCGGCGGCACTGCGGCTTGTGCTTCGACACTCATTATCAAGGTCTCTTTTGTTGTAGCGACGTATTTGGCTAAGTAAAAAGACACCCCAACCCGTGGCCACAGGCTGGGGTTCCTTAAACGCGAACGCATACACAACAGACGCGAACGCTTTGGGGGGCGGGGGAAGTTGGGTAAAGCGCTCGGCACTGATCACCTTGAGCCGAGTGCTCCTCTACATCTGTATAAAACAGCTCACTTGGATCGATGGTGGATAAGTCGAATAAGTACGCCGACACCGTGTACGGGCCGCTTACGATGCTTCCATTCCCGCCTTGATCCTCTGCACAGTGCCATTGCTGACCCCAACGAGCTTCGCCACGCGATTGATGCCGGCCGTCGCGGAGCGCTAGCCTTGCCCTCTCCACTGCGCCGGGATCATTCAACGGGTGACCGTTTGCCCTGATCGCGGCACAGCCGCACCCCTGTCAGTCGGCTCCTTAATCGCGTTTGCCGTGCTCGCGTGCCTGTCTGACTGCCATCGACCCAAGCGTGGCGATCTTGAATTTGCCTAACCTTCCGAGTGGGCTTAAATTGATCGACGCCATCTGAGGTCCATTGGACGTAATCACCAACTACAGGTGTCGGTCCTTTCCAAGCCGATGGCCCCTCTTGGATTTCACGGTGGTCCCTTTTGACCTCTGGATTTGATTTTGAAATCCAGCAGAAGCCGGGGCGTGATCCCGCTTCTCGGCGTTTCCTGCTATCGATCTCTAGGCGGTGCTTCGACTAGTTCATAACCTAGCGTGTAAGGTCCGTCTCGTGCGGGTAGTTGCGCCATGCAGTGCGGACAGAACGCTTGCTCACCAGCTTTCGCGGGTTCACGGAGCTGGCGCTTCAGCAGCTTGGCATTACACGCTGGACATGGGTAGTTTGAGCGCGTCACTGTTCGCTGTCCCTGCGAGGCCGCCAACTGAGGCAGCCCGCATCATCCCATTTGCATTTGCTTGGACCTACGAGGCCGCCGAATTGTATCCGCTAGTCTTAGCCATTCGGTCGCCATTTCGCGTTGAATGGAACGCGATTCCTGATCTGTTGTCGCGGCCACCATGTTCAAACAATGCTCGGCGTAACGCGCGTACTCCTTGTACTTGTTATTCTTCGGCATTGTCATGATCCCCTACCTGACCACTCTATTCAGGTGGGAAATCTGTCGCGCATTTTCGAGGCGAGTTTGTTCAAAATAGACCATTCTCAAACGTAAAAAGGACCACCGACGTGGAAACGGGCCAGTACCCGAGTGAGCTTCGAAAGCTGGACTGGGGCCGCCAATAAGGCGGTCTATGGAATTTGACGATCATCCGTTCGGAATATTCGCATGTCGGGCACTCGAATATGCGCGGATCACGTCTCGGTTTGTCAGGCTCGATGCGTCCGAGCTTTATCGTGGTACCGCATTTTACGTCGTAGGTTTTGTGCGCCATTTCCGCGATTTGCATACGCAGTGCGTTTTCGCAGATGCTGGCTGTGGAGAAAGCGGCAATCAATCTGGCGCGGGAAATGCATGTGATGGGCATATGCGTTATGTTTGGACGACAATGCCGATTCTCTCTATCAAACACGTCACGACCTATCGTTATCGTGAGCCGGTCGCGTTCGGCGAGCATCGGATAATGCTGCGGCCGCGCGACGACGAGGACCAAAGGCTACTCCAGTCTGCGCTTGAGATTAGGCCGAAGCCGCGGGAGCTTGCTTGGGGACGGGACCGGCTCGGCAATCACGTTGCGATTGCGCATTTCGACGACCGTTCCGACGAGTTGCGCGTTGTAAGCACGATTTGTCTCGAGCACACGCCGAATGGATTTTATGAGGGCGATATCAAGGACTACGCCCGAATCGATCCGTTTAGCTACATCGCGGAGGACTGGTCGCGTCTAAGAGGCTTCATTCTGCCGTTGTCGCTGGAGCCCGAACTTAGACGCTGGAGCGATCAATTCTTTAGGAATGGATCAGCGGACACGCATGCGCTGCTCGTCGACATGACGCAGACCATCCGCCGGACCTTTCGGCACGTGGCTCGCCACGAGAAGGGAATCCAAGATCCGAGTCGCACCATCGCCCTAGGGAGCGGCAGTTGCCGCGACCTCGCGATGTTGATGATCGCGGCACTGCGCTCGCGCGGAACTGCGGCGCGGTTTGTTTCGGGTTACGTGCATTTGGCCGAAGAGGAGCACGAAGACGAGCATCAAATTACTGGTGGTAACACCCACGCTTGGGTCCAAGCTTACGTTCCAGGTCCCGGCTGGGTCGACTTCGATCCGTCGGCGGGTGTTGTGGGAAACCAGAACCTCATCCGCGTCGCAGTTGTTGAAGACCCGTGCGAAGCAATTCCTCTGCAAGGGACATGGTACGGGAGCGCGTCGGATCACCTCACCATGCAGGTTGCGGTGAGGGTCAAAGCGGCGTTGAACGACCGAGCTTTTATGCGATCCCATTCTTAACTAACGGGTTTCGATAAGATTTGTCTTCGGCGTGCTGAAGAGTTTTTTTGATGGAGATTCACGCTGACGTCGCCCGAATACCGCCACCAGGAAACGCGTTTCATCGCGACGTTTTTTGACCTCTCGGAAGGCCACTATCGGCACGGCCGGTGCGCTATCCGTCCCGATGTCTACAGTCCATAATCTCGAACGGCGTTCTTCGCGGTTGCAATTTCGCGAGAAATTTCAAAAGTCGCCTCGGCCAACGACTGCCAAGCAGAAACACTAGGACTTCCGCCGGCAAATGCTGAACTTGGTGCTGGAGAGCGTTCAGATCGATTGGGTCCGACACGCCCGAGTTAACGAATAATCGCGTCCGTGCCGAGGCTAAATTGCCCGCCGGGCGCAACGAGCCGGCTGCACCAATTTCCGAAGCTGTCGCGATAACCTTCAATGGGAACCGCAGGGCTCGTTATCAGATAATCTGGACGCTCCAGTTCGGAGACGCGCGAGAAGTGCACGTTCAACGTAACAATCATAGGCGTTGTCTGCGGAAATATCGAAGCGGAGCTCGCAACCAATATGGATACGCATGAGATTTCCGATTTTGAAGAAGCAGCACTTCGCGGTCACGCGTATTTATTTAATAGACGGGCGCCAACCGAGGCTTCGTTACGCCGCCCCGCTTAACTTCCTTTGTTTCGACCTGCTCGCAGGAAGGGCAGACGAAAATGAACTGCTCCAAGCGCGCTCCAAGTTTTGGGATCGTCCGCACGTGCTGCATGGTGTCGCCGCAAGAGGGACATATTAGGACCGGCGTGTTATCCAGTACTACCGGGAAGCATTCGATGGCGTGGGTAGAGGGAGCGTGATCCTGCATGGCGCGACTCCGCTGAAAACAGGCGGGAGCGCTACCGAACTCTCAGCCACCGACGCCTGGCACGAGCTGTCGGTGATAAAATATATGTAAGACTGATTAGAATAGTTGCGAGTTAAATTTCAGACAAAGGGCTCAGAATTTGAGTAGCACCAAAGGGGGCAATGATGAAAAAAGGCTTGCCGGTCCCTGCAGTTTTCTTGAACGAGGCAAAATCCGTGACATGAAAACGGGCGAAGAGTTTTGCCTACTCCGTTAGGTGTCGAGTTTACCTAATAGCTGCTCGAGTGCCGTCTTCCCTGCATTGTTGGCGGCCGCCACTCTGCGAAAAAACGTCGGTGATTGCCCTATCGGGCTCGATACCGGCCCGATAAATTTCCCACCTCCACGAGTTCGGAGGGGAAGCCCTACCGAATAGTCAGTGTCGTCAAAACGAAGCTCAGCCATGGGCATAGGCCGAAATTAGCCTGGAGCGTGGTTGAACGTCATTTTACCTTTTGCCGACGCTGTAGGAATGGGCACCCGTGCCGGCCAGCCTGCCGCCATCGACAATCAGGTATTCGTCCCGAATCGGACGACCCTTAAACCAGCATTCTAGGATTTCCCTGGTTCCAGCCGCGTAGCGGGTCTGGGCTGATAATGATGTCCCGGAGGTGTGCGGCGTCATTCCGTGATGGGGCATTGTACGCCAAGGGTGATCCTTCGGTGGTGGCTGCGGGAACCAGACGTCGCCTGCGTAGCCGGCAAGCTGCCCGCTGAGGCAGTGCTCTGAACCCGTGCTCTGAACCAATCGAAAAACGTGCCAATTTGCGGTTGGTGCCTCGAGAGGTGCTGAGCCTGCTCTTGAGGGGCGCGGCAGACAGCCGGGCCAAGCGCTCCCCTGCTAAGGTGTGCAGCGCTGCGGCCAGCAGATTGTCTATTCTTGGCGATGCAGAAAAAATGGCCGGCGTTTTCAAATGAACTCAACGGCCACATTGAAGTCCACAGTTCCTTATTGAACGTGGTTCTCACGACCAGCCGCAGATTAAAACTTAGCTGCTGCCACTGCTGCCGCGCTGCGCAGAGAGAGCGGGCGCCTTTTGACCTCAACGCGGAGGTCTGCAAGCGTATTCCCTTCATTGAGCACGCCCAAGGATCATCGCGTTCGCGTCGTACGGCCTTGGCCGGCGCATCAACTATCTAGGAAGCTTCTGAGGACTCTCGATCGGGTTGGATGTTTGAGTTTCCGTAGTGCTTTGGCCTCGATCTGCCGAATTCGCTCGCGCGTCACCGAGAACTGTTGGCCGACTTGCTCGAGTGTGTGGTCGCTGCTGATGCCGATGCCAAAGCGCATGCGTATGATGCGTTCCTCGCGTGGCGTCAGTGAAACCAGCACGCGTGTCGTAGTGTCGCGCAGATTGGACTGGATCGCGGAGTTGATCGGCAGAGTAGCGTTTTTGTCTTCGATCAAGTCGCCGAGTTGGGAGTCCCCTTCTTCGCCGATCGGCGTTTCGAGCGACAGCGGTTCCTTGGCGATCTTCAAGGTCTTTCGTACCTTTTCAAGCGGCATATGGAGCTTCTCAGCGAGCTCCTCCGGCGTTGGCTCGCGGCCCATCTCACTGAGCATCTGGCGGCTGGTGCGCACGATCTTGTTGATGACCTCAATCATATGAACAGGCACACGGATAGTGCGCGACTGATCGGCAAGCGAGCGGCTGACCGCCTGCCGAATCCACCAGGTTGCGTAGGTCGAGAATTTGTAGCCGCGGCGGTAATCGAACTTGTCGACCGCCTTCATCAGGCCGATGTTGCCTTCCTGGATCAGGTCGAGGAACCGGAGGGCGCGGTTATTGTATTTCTTTGCGATCGAGACGACGAGGCGCAGGTTCGCCTCCACCATCTCCTTCTTGGCTTGGCGCGCCTCGCGCTCGCCCATTTGCACCATCTGCACGATCTTTCGGAATTCGCCGATCTCGAGCCCAATCTCTGACGCGAGTGCGTGGATATCGTGGCGATACGACTTGATCCGGTCCGTGTCCTTGGCAACGATGCTCTTCCAACCCTTGGCCGAGAGCTTCGACACGCGGTTGAGCCAGAGCGGGTCAAGCTCGGAGCCCAAATAGTTTTTGAGGAAATCCTCGCGCACGACACCGTGGCTTTCGGCGAGTCGCATCAGGCGGCCTTCGTTTCCGACGAGGCGCTTGTTGATATCATTGAGCTGCTCGACCAGTGCGTCAATGCGCGCTCGGTTCAGCCGCAGCGATTTCAACTCGCCGATTATCTCTCTCTTCAGTCTCTTATATTTGCGCTCCTGCGCAGGCGAGAGCGACAGCCTTTTGAGCTGGAAGTGGATGTCCTCGTCTTGCAGACGGCGTAGCCTCTTGTAGGCGTCGGCAATGGTGTCGAAGGATTCAATCACCTTAGGCTTGAGCTCGGCCTCGATTGCGGCGACCGAGAGCCAATTCTCCGTATCGTCGTCATCATCGAGGTTGCTCTCGCTGATCGTCCCTCCGGCGGCCGTCTCCTCGCCGTCAGTGCGTTCGTCGGCAAGATTTAACGAGGCGGCGGCCGCAATGGCCACTGCCGGCGTCTGCAGCAGCCGCCCGGCTTGGCCCGGGATAGCGATGCCGACGATCAATTGGCCGTCAGGGCCAATCGCCGGCGCCGGCATGGCCTTGGCGTCAGGCCCGGCATAGGTAGCGTCGAGGTCGATGATGTCGCGAAGGAAGACCTTGCCCTCGTTGAGCTCGTCCCGCCAGATGACGATGGCCTGGAAGGTGAGCGGACTCTCGGAAAGCCCCGCGATCATAGCCTCGCGGCCAGCCTCAATGCGCTTAGCGATAGCGATCTCACCTTCGCGCGAAAGCAGTTCCTTCGAACCCATTTCGCGGAGATACAAGCGCACGGGGTCGTCGGTGCGCTCAGCGGGCTCGTTGGCCGCGGACTTGACCGAAACGGGCCGTTGCGGGACTTCGATTAGCTCGTTCTCGCCCTCGGCTTCCTCTTCGGGCTCCTCGCCAGTCGCCACCTCTTCCTCAGGCTCAGTCTCCTTGGTCTCGACCACGCTGATGCCCGTCGCGCTGAACGTCGCTAGGACGTCCTCGATCTGCTCGGACTTGACGTCCTCCGAGGACAGTAACGCGTTTATCTGGTCGTGGGTGACGTAGCCGCGCTTCTCGGCGCTGCGGATCAGCTCTTTGACGGCGGCGTTGGAAAGGTCTAGCAGCGCGCGGTCGGGCGGGGTCTCGGCAACCTCCTTCTCCAGCACATTTTCCTTCTGCGGCGTCATCTTGATCTTGCTTGTCATGAATCTCCACAATCGGCCCTAAGCCGACGGTGCCGTTGACGAAGGTTTTTAGGCCAGCTTTTGATCGAGGGCGCCGGTTACGGTTGTTCCGAGATCAGAGCCGAGGGGCGCGCGCGGGGCCGCCTCTTCTGGGGGCCCCCGGGATCGCCCGAGGCTTCATCGGCAGCAGACCCTCGCGCTGCAGCTTTTTGCGAGCGAGCTTGCGGGCGCGGCGGATGGCCTCCGCCTTTTCCCGCGCTCTCCTCTCGGAGGGTTTTTCGTAGTGGCCGCGAAGTTTCATCTCGCGGAAGACGCCCTCGCGCTGCATCTTCTTCTTCAGCACCCTGAGGGCCTGATCGATATTGTTGTCACGGACAAGAACCTGCACGCGGCGTTCCTCTTCGATCGAGCGATTGATGCGTCCGATGCCAGAGGCGCCGGGCCACTGGCGCACGGAAATGTACGATTTGGATGCCTGTGGCACCCGCGATGCGGTACGAACCAGCGTCGATATCTGAACTCGTGCCTGCCGATCGGCACCATGGCTGCCAATTAGAAGAGCGAAGACTTCGGTACGTCCCCGTTTTTTGAGCAGCTCTTCAGACAAGTCAGTACCTGCCTGTGTATGCCCATAAATGGGCGCGCCGTAGATAAAGAACAATGGCAGTCGCCCACTTTTGTGTCGAGGTCGCCATGTGGCCGACCTGGTTGATCGCGACTGCGTTAGATCGGCGGCGCTCCCGATTTGACAATTTCTCCAACTATCCTCATATGGCAACGTTTGGTTCATCTATATCGCGTGTAGTCGGCAGGTGCCGCCACGGGGACTGAACCTCAACTCCGGAAATTGTGATCATTTCCTCCGGCGGCCTTTATCGCCGCAGCTATCGCAGGAATTCGTTGTTGACGGGTGGGCCGCCAATGAGGGCGACATTATTGTTCGGCGCAGCGAAGTGACGCTAAGGGCCAGAAAGCGACATGGACTCGTCACAACCAACGGTGTAGCATTTTTTGAGCGCTGCCAGCGGGACGCGCCGAAGTCCCTTTTTCAGCAGCAGCGCGCATGCCGTCGGCAGGCATCCTAAAGAAAATTTTTTCCGCTCTATCGTTCGGCAATCGCGTTATGGGCGCATCTCAATCGCGCGCACATGCTCAATTGGATTACGAGCGAAAACGAGGAGGATGTTATGGCAACAAAACAGACCATCGTGACGGGCTTATTTGCGGCCAGCATCATTCTCGCCAGCGGGCTGGTGTGCGCCGCAGGTCAATACGGACCTGGCGTCACCGACACCGAGATCAAGATTGGCAACATAATGCCCTACAGCGGGCCGGCGTCAGCTTACGGTGCTATCGGCAAGGCGGAGGCCGCCTACTTCGCCATGATCAATGACCAGGGTGGCATCAACGGGCGTAAGATCAACTTCATCAGCCGCGACGATGGCTATAGCCCGCCGAAGACCGTCGAAATGGCACGCCAACTGGTCGAGCGAGACGAGGTACTATTGCTGTTCAATCCGCTCGGCACACCGACCAATTCTGCGATCCGGGAGTACATGAACGAACAAAAAGTGCCGCAACTGTTCGTCAGCAGCGGGGCCGCAAAGTTCAACGATCCCAAGCACTTTCCCTGGACGATGGGTGGCATTCAACCAAGCTATCGTGTGGAGGCGCGAATTTACGCTCGCTATATCCTCGCCAACCTGCCAGACGCCAAAATCGCGGTGCTCTACCAGAATGACGATGTAGGCAAGGATTACCTGATCGGTTTTCGCGACGGGCTAGGTAACAACGCCGACAAGATGATAGTAGGGACCCAGAGCTACGAGACCACCGACGCGACCATTGACTCCCAGATCGTGGCGCTGCACGGCAGTGGTGCGAATGTCCTGCTAACAGCGGCCGTTCCCAAATTCGCTGCGCAGACGATCCGCAAAGTCTACGACGTCGGGTGGAAGCCGACGCATTTCCTTGGCTACATATCAAGTTCGATTGGGGTGGTGTTGCGGCCCGCAGGACCTGAGAAATGCATCGGCATCATCTCGGCAACTATCAGTTACGATCCCACTGATCCGCAATGGCAGGACACGGCCGAATACAAGGAATGGCTAGCGTGGATGAAGAAATATAATCCGTCAGGTAATTTAGCGGACAGCTTCAACTTAGTCGGTTACGGCGCGGCCCAGGGTATGGCCGCGGTGCTTAAAGCGAGCGGCGACAATCTTACGCGCGAGAACGTCATGAAGCAGGCAGCCAACATTCACGACCTAAAGCTGCTTGGGCTCCTGCCCGGCATTATCGTCTCAACCAGCCCCGATGACTATACCGCGATCAAGCAGATGCGATTGGAGAAGTTCGATGGCACCACCTGGCAGCTGTTTGGCGAGGTTATCTCGGCCGGTAATTGACGTAGCGAGATGAAGCGAGTGACCGACCGGCGTCAGCGGCCACCGTCACTTGCGAACTGCGCGCCTGTCGCAGGCGGGCTCATGTCGCTCATGGGTCATTTTGACCGATCCGGCCAGTCTTGCCTGCCGGTTCATGTCCGCTTCGCCCCGAAAGCGGACCTGAGGCTAGGCGCGACAGGCACAAGGCGCGTTGCTGGCGGCGTTACGCCGTCGTCGGCGACTGTAGCAACCGATCGAGATTCTGGTGCAGTCGTGCCAACTTATCTTTGCGCTTACGAATCTCAAAAGCAGTCTCGAAGGGAACGTCGTCGTTTCGGCCTGGCCCGCAATCGCTTAGAGCGGATACCAGTAGCTGCCCTTCATCGATGGGCCGGCGCTGACCTTGACCGCCACACCAGTCATGCTGGCGTTGATCGTCGCGCTCGCGCTGATCGATGATCGTCGGCGCGCGACGCGCTGCGCCATTTTTTGCTACGACGCACAACGCCGCAAATACGAGTGCGAGAATGGCAAGTATTGTCGCCATAGAGTTCCCCGCGTTGTGGCTTATCCTCGCATCGAAGGACGCTGAATCCCCAGGTATATTGGTTGGGATGGCAATGGGATTTTGTGCCTGAACCGCCGCACCCGCGGGCGCGGGATCGGGCCACGTCGCAGCAGAAACAACCGGTCGGCCCACCTCGTTGCCACTCTGCGACAACGTGCTTGCTTGCGGGACAGGCGTTCCTATCGGCCCGGGCGCGCTAATATCTTCCGGCACGCTTTGCTGGAGAAGCTTGCCCCCTCTCGCAGTGATGCCCTCCGAGGTCGGTGGGTTGATCGGAAGCATATCGACCTGGGATGAGGGCGAGGCCGCGTCGGCGGGGTCCACCGATTTCGGAGGAACATCAACCGAGTGTCGACGCCCGAACAGAACCGGCGTCGCTGGCGCCGCCGCGGCCGCCCGTCGAAGCGATCGGGCGGGCGCTCCCAAGTACCAGCACTTGCGTTGAGTTGGCCAATCTAATCGATAGCGCCAGTGACTCCCCTGCGGTGACGGAGAATCCGGTGCAGATAGGCATTCTTCTTGATGCTCGAACGGAACCGGAGTTGCCTTCGCTGCCGCAGCGGCCCGTCGAAGCGATCGGGCGGGCGCATGCAAGTACCAGCACTTGCGTTGAGTTGCCCAATCTAATCGATAGTACCAGTGGGTCCCCTGCGGGGACGGAGAATCCGGTGCAGATAGACACTCTTCCGCGTGCAGACTATTGCCTGGCGCGCCAACGCCAGCGCCCAACGTCAGAAACGAAACAACAAGCACGATCGATTTGATCAGACTTGGAACCCGCCTTGACACCATCCCTTCCACCCCTACCGACGCACGAAAATATTCCGTCAAAATTTGATCGCATTGCGTTGTAATTGTGGGCGTGGAGGGGCGGCTACAACACACTGCTAACGAGGAGCGAATCGCCAACGGCGGTATTTGTGGTTGTTCGCGAGCGCGCGCAATGGTCCGCCCCCGCAGAGTGGCTTAATGAGACTCATCAATCAATTCGGAGATGAGCTAGCGATGGGCGACACGGTGGTGCACATCGCCACTAACCACATGGGGAAAATCAAAGCCTTTTTCGGGCCGACCGCTCAAAACCCCACGGGCACGGTAGGTATTCTGTGGTCTGGAAAGTCTGATATTGAGGAAGTATCGCCAGCTGATATTGGCGCTGCATTTAAGTAAGAGTTGCGCGGCACGTCACAGGTGCAACGGGCGACCGGCCGCCTCGGGCTGCACTCCAAGGCAGCCTGCGGCTGGCAGCGGACAGTGTCCGACATTGGCCGACAAAACGTCGCGCGCCGGTCCGTGTAGTCCTTTTGGAGCGCCGATTGTTACCACGGCAATTTATACCCCGGTGGCGGGTAATTGATCTGCCCCACGGTCCCATAGTAGGGGTCGTTGTCGTGAGGTCGATAATCCCCAGGGCGTAGTTCTGGTAGTGCCGGACAGTGTGGTGCCGGTATTTTACCTTTGCTGAAGCAGTCGGCGCCGCGGCTTTGACTGCCACCGAACCACCAGGAACTGACACGGCCAATGCTTGGTTGAAGTTGCAACTGCCATCGGACTTATAAGTGCAATCGCGATGGCGAGTTTGGTGGTCCTGATCGTCATTGAACTCTCCTCGGTCCGAGTTCGACCAGAATTGCCGGTCACTGCCTGGCAACGCGCGTGCGAGCGCTCGTGTTCCCGCCGCTTGGTTCCTGCCGAGCGCTGGCGTCACCTTGCAGAAATATCTCTGCAAACTTTTCTCCTCTCCGTCATCTATTCCGCCCCTCAATATAACCCGTATCCGTCTGGCGGAGGCTCGCTACACGCGCGGCGCAGATGCGGCTTCATCGCCGGTTCACAGTGAGGAATTCTGCTCAGACGACACCGCTCAGCGATGTCATCAACATCCGCTTGATAATGCGCCGGCGAGCAGTTGCGGCGACCAATCACTGAGGAGTGTTTCGTGTTCCACGGTACAGCCGCTTCTTTCCGCAAAGGCTCAGGCGCACGCTGCAAGGAAAGGTATCGAGAGCACAACCTTTTTCATCCCATCTCTAACAATCACCATCAGGTTGGAATCGTCGTATCTGCCACCTTCCTTGAGTTCTCGAATGAGACGATCGGCGTAGTTGAGTGCGGCTGCGTTGTCAGACAACAGCGTACCGCTCGGATCGTCATCCTCATGGTCGGACCACCGCACGCCGAAAAAATACCGTTGGGCCTCTAATACCGGCATTGTCGCGCTCCGCCGAGTTGCCTTATCGACGCGAGAGTTAAGTGACATTGTGCACCTCGCCGCCGATTAAGGCTTTGACTACGCAATGATTTATGCTCCACAAACCGCTCTCATGCCCTGGAGAAACTCGTGATCTTTCCCGGCCGCAATGAGCCGCTCGGCTCTAATGCCAGTCGAACGCTCCTCGCACGTTTGGCTTCTCATGTTGCGTGGAATAGGGAGGCGGTTTTGCATGACTTATAGCTTGGAATTCATACGTCTGCGCGTCGTCGCCCGCGTCGCCTGGATCGAGTTCAACCGTGCGCCGGTCAACGCCTTTAATCGAGAGATGGTAGAGGAAGTGCGCGAGGCAATCGCCACTGCGATTGCCGATCCGGAGGTGCGGGTCCTGGTGATCGCAAGTGCTATCGATGATTATTTCAGCGCTGGGGCAGATCTTCACGTATTCGGGGGAATGAAATCGCGGCGACATGCACAGCTGGGTCTCGCTGTGTCATGAGATCGCGCGGCTGCTACGTTCCTCTCCCAAGCCTCTGTTAGCTGCGATCAACGGAACTGCCGTAGGTGGCGGTCTAGAGATGGCGCTGCATTGCGACCTCCGGTTTGCAGCGTCTGACGCGAAACTAGGGCAACCGGAAATCCGGATTGCTTTCATCCCGCCAATCGCCACTACGCAGACGTTGGTGCGATTGCTCGGCCGGCCGAAAGCTATCCGCTATTTGTATGAAGGACGTTTGATGGACGCACCTCAGGCGCTTGCCTGGGGATTGGTGGATGAAGTGGTGAAGCCCGATGACCTAAGACGCCAAGTGCAACGCTATGCCGAGGATCTGGCGGCGAAGCCAGCGGCCGCTCTGGCAGCCATCAGACGTACGATAACATTGGGTGGTGGTATGAGTTTTGAGGATGGAATGGCGCTCGAGTTAGAAACAGCCACCGCGCTCGCAGACACGGCAGACTTCGCCGAAGGCGTCGATGCATTTCTAAACAAACGAGCTCCTCAATGGGCGCCGAGGTAGCGATTGGGACCTCTGCACGTCTCCTGGGTCATCTCGACATTCAGCGGCTTTGCCTCCCGGCCCACTTCCGCTTCGCCCCGAAAGCAGACCTTTGAGGCCGCCTGGCGACAAGCGGCATGAGGCCGTATTGAGATTAGCCAGAGGGCCCTAATTCAAGCTCCCAAACTTGGAACTTCAAATCATGCGCTGTGAACTCACCAATGATCAGTGGGCTGCCGTCAGGTCGATGCTGCCGAACAAGCCGCGCGGCGCGCGGCGTGTGGATGACCGCCGTCTCCTCAATGGCATCTTTTGGGAGCTATTCCGGAGCACGATGGCGCGATCTGCCGCAGAGCTTCGGCTGATAGACCTGCTATAACCGCTTCGTTCGCTGGCGTCGGGGCTGGCATCGTGAGCGGGATCAGGAAAGCGCTTCATGGACCTACTCAACAGTTATGGAGCTGCCTTTCGTCGGCACGGCAACGTCTTCGTGTATTACCCGTACTTGAGAAAGGCGAGGTCCGCGCCCGCGCAATGCGTTCACGGGAGCGCGGCAAATTCATTGTGCGATTGAGTTCCCCCCGCACTTCGATGCTGTTGCCCTTGAAAGCTAATCCGCGAGCTGCAAAGGTCGACTGGGGTTACGGCAGAAACCTGTCCGCGACTGTGCGAACGCGGGTTGGATCCATTATGTGTTGAACTGCATATAGAGTCTTTGCACTTCCAATGCTGACGCGTAGACGTTCTTTGGAATTGGACTGGTCTAGACAAAGTTGAGCGGCGGCCGCTGGTAATAGCAGTCGTCTTCTTGTTTTGCTATTATTGCTAAATCGCCCGCGCCGGTCGGCTGCCACCGCCAATGGATAAAGAGCACCGCCGCGCCAGCCGGAAATCCAGCCTGAAAATCGAGAGCGAGAACACGCCGGAGCCCCCTACGGCGGAGCGGAGGCGCCGGCGGCCTTCGGCAGCCACCGCGTAGCTCGGCCGCGATTGAGCTCCGCCGCCGGCACCATCGGGCGGCCAGCGCCGCCAACCGCGGCAGCGCCGCCGCGGTCCGCGCCGCTGAAACTAAAAAATGAAACCGCGATCTGGAATCGGCGTCGGCGCCTCGCGCGCGCGCGCGCGAGGGTAACGGAAATGGTTGACGCGGGCCCTACGGCGGAGCGGAGGCGCCGGCGGCCTTCGGCAGCCACCGCGTAGCTCGGCCGCGATTGAGCTCCGCCGCCGGCACCATCGGGCGGCCAGCGCCGCCAACCGCGGCAATCGCCGCGCCGGTCGCGCCACCGCAAACTAAAAATGAAACCGCGATCTGGAATCGGCTCGCGCCTCGCGCGCGCGCGCGAGGGTACCGAAAATGGTTGACGCGGATCCCCTACGGCGGAGCGGAGGCGCGGGCGGCCTTCGGCAGCCACCGCGTAGCTCGGCCGCGCATTGAGCTCCGCCGCCGGCACCATCGGCGGCCAGCGCCGCCAACCGCGGATCGCCGGCGTCGCGCCGCTGAAACTAAAAAATGAAACCGCGATCTGGAATCGGCGCCTGGCGCCTCCGCGCGCGCGCGAGGGTAACGGAAATGGTTGACGCGGAGCAATTCCTGAGCGCGCACAGCAGCGTGACCCAAAGTGGCGGCGCGGGGGCGCGGGCGGCCAGCCGCAGCCTCGGCGTCGCTCGGCCGATGTCGAAGCGTATCGACAGGTCGTGGTTGGTTTTCATCAGCATAGAGAATTTTGAACGTAACAGGTGCGTCGACCTATTCTCGCGCCCGGACGGAAGCTACGGATTCGAGGAGTTCAGACCCGACGTGGAAGACAGGGGCGAGTGGACGCCGGTTCAGTATTACTCAGCCGCTATCTATACGTCGAAGGAAGCCACGCTTGCAGCGGCAATGCAATCCGTGGCGTGGTTGGCAGAAGATGGCGAAAAGCCTCGTCGATATGATCATGGAGCAAGACGAGCGACGTCAAGCACCGTTGCTCGCATCAATCATAGTAACTTTGGGTGACGAATATCTCCTTCGTCACGCTCTCGTTCAAACAGGACGCCGCCGATAATTAGGCAGTGCGCCATGGCGCGTATCCCTCCATCTACTCGAACACCCGCACCACGAGGGAAGCCGAAATCACGCCGCCCGCGGCGATGACGCCGGCAATCGCCCGCCGCAGCCGCGCTCGGGCGCGCTCATAGGTCATGAAGCCCCCGGCCTCTCGCGCGCGCGGCCTCGCGCCGCCACCGCCGCAAAAACTGACAAAGCCTCCTCCTGCCCGTTAGGCCAAAAAAACAGCCGGATGCCCGCGGTCTTGAGGCTGCCGAGGTTCTTGTTGAGCCTCGGTTTGCTAACGCGCAGTATCAAACCTTCAACGTGCTTCGCGTAGCCGGCATGGTCCGAAGTGGGAATGCTGTACGCCGATATGTATCGCACCACATCGACACGCTTTGCATCGTCCGAGATGGCTTCGGGAAGGATGCCGCCCGAGTATTTTGGTTTTGATCTGCTGATACACCTCGCCCGGCAAGTTGCCGTCGGTTTTCCCAGATGGATCAGGTCGGCCATCAAATCGTAGAAGGCATACAGGCCGCTCGCCTTCTTGTGCCGAGCGAGGTTGGTGGATAGCCGCTTATGGACCGTCACGCTTTTCGTCGGTTTTCTGAAAAGCGCGAACTCGGGTTATGACCTTGAATTCAGGAACGACGGCGAAAAAGATTAGTCTGCTCACATTGCGCTTATTGGGCTGATGCTTTTTTCAGCCGCCAGTCTAAGCTGCTGCTTCGTGTGGCACGTGGCCTTTGCTGCGTTCGCAGCATCCCCGCCGTAAAATTCATCGACTAATACTTAACAATCTCGTCGGCGGTTACATGGATTGCTTATTTGTGACGGCGGGGCATTGAATGGGATGTCAGTACAGGCGCGAAGCGCCCTCGGTTTGGTAGCCTTGGCAGGGGCTGAAGGTTCTTGCGCCCTACCCTCAGTGGCGCTGCGGAATTTGCCGATCGTTGTCGATGACCCGGTAGCCGGCTGCGCTGGCCCGGCGACCCCTTTCGGACATTGGAGACGAAATTCGCTGTGTTGCACAAGGCGGCATTCCTACAACGATGCGGTAGGGTTCGACCCTCGGGCTTGGTGCGCCAGGTGGGGACTTCGCGAGTCCCCGCATTCGCCGCCGCCCTAACGAGTATCCATGTTATCCGATGATCACTCGACTAAAATGAATCAGTAGCGTCGGTCCGGCCGGCCTGAAGCGAACTAAATCCATCGCGAACGGTTTTTTCCGTTTCCACGTAGTGCCGGGTGAGCGCGTTCTCGAAAGTGGTGACGTCACCGCCTACACAGGCCTCGTAAAGCTCGACGTGAAGATCCATAACTGTGTCCATGGTCGCGAAGGTGGACACGAACAGACGCACATAGCGCTCGGAGCTTTGCCAAAGATGGTCAAGAACGCGTTGGACCGTCGGGTTTGCGGCGGGCGCGAGGAGCGCCCAGTGAAAATTGCGGTGACGTTCCCAGAATTCCGCCGAAGATGGATCGTTCGCTACCGCCTGAAAGCTCACCAGCGCACGCCGTACCGTCTCGATGTCGCTTTTGGTCATTCGCGACACGGACGCGCCGCCCGATTTCGACCTCAATAATCCGGCGCAAATCATAGATGTTCGCGAGGTCACTTAAGTCTACGCCAGCGGCAATAGTCGTTCGCCGCGGTGAAATTTCGACGAAGCCTTCCGATTGTAGCCGTCGTAGCGCTTCGCGGATCGGAATGTGGCTGACACCAAACTTTCGCTCTAGATCAGCGACGCGGATCCGCTCGCCCGGCCTGATGGAGCCGGTAATGATCGCCTGTCGCAGGCGCTCGGTAATGCCGTCGACCATCGTTTCGGGAATTGGCCACGACTCTTGAATTTGTTACTCATGCTCCGCTAATCCCTTCACCAGCAACTGCCGGTAGATTGGGCATCGCTTATTATTTGATCAACGCAACATACCTTGACTTATCCTATAGGATATGAATTATAATTTATAGCGATAGCGCCGCGATCCGGGATCTGCGCGAGGGGAAAGTCATGCGGCTAGATATCCCGATTGTTTTGGGTTTGCTGGCGGCAGCTGTCATCGGCATCGAACAGCGAGAGCCCA
The DNA here is from genome assembly GCA_963806465.1 of uncultured Alphaproteobacteria bacterium. Taxonomy (GTDB): domain Bacteria; phylum Pseudomonadota; class Alphaproteobacteria; order Rhizobiales; family Xanthobacteraceae; genus BOG-931. The sequence continues at coordinate 40,005 of CAWDZD010000072.1, forward strand.
GATTTCCGACGACGTCGTACGGATCGGCGTCCTCAATGACCAATCAAATGTTTACGCCGATCTAGGCGGCCAGGGTTCAGTCATTGCTGCGCGCATGGCGATCGATGACGTCGGTGGCAAAGTGCTCGGCAAGCCAATCGAGATGGTGGTGGCGGACCATCAGAGCAAGGCAGATATAGGGGCCTCGATCGCGCGCCAATGGTTTGACGCCGACAAAGTCGACATGGTGATCGGTTTCGACAATTCGTCAGTTGCCCTCGCGGTTGAACAGGTCGCGTTCCAGAAGAATCGCATTGCCATTGCTGGCGCCATTGGAACGACGGCATTCACCGGAAAGGCCTGCACACCCAACGAAGCCGCCTGGGTCTATGACGCCTATGCCCTCACCAACACACTCGCGCGGTCGGTGGTGAAACGAGGCCAAGACACCTGGTTCTTCATTACCGTCGATTATTCGCTCGGCCATTCCCTCGAGGCAGACGCCACGAGCGCAGTCGTGGCCAGCGGCGGAAAGGTGCTGGGCAGCGCTCGTCACCCTCTCAACACTGCTGATTTCAGTGCGTACCTCCTGCAGGCGCAGGCATCCGGAGCAAAGGTCGTAGCGTTGGCCAACGCCGGCGGCGATATGACCAATGCCACCAAGCAGGCCAACGAATTCGGATTGGCGCGCGCGGGCCAAACCGTCGTGTCGCTGCTCACCTTCATCACTGACGTCAATAGCGTTGGGCTTAAGGCTGCGCAGGGGCTGACCTTCGTGACAGCATTCTACTGGGACCGCGATGATGAGAGTCGGGCCTGGTCGAAGCGCTTCTTCGAGGTCCACAAGCGAATGCCAACTATGGCACAGGCCGCCGTCTATTCCGCCATCCGACACTATCTAGGCGCCATCGAAGCGGCCGGTACCGATGAGGCCAAGGCAGTTATGGCCAAAATGCGCGAGATCCCCGTGAACGATTTCTATGCGAAGAACGGGAAGGTCCGGGAAGACGGCCGCATGGTTCACGACATGTATTTCGTGCAGGTCAAGACGCCGGAAGAATCGACCGGCCCCTGGGACTATTACAAGATCCTGTCGACCATCCCGGGCGATCAAGCTTTTCGTCCCTTGGACGAAGGCGGGTGCCCTTTGGTCAAACAGCGATGAGCGGTTATGCCGCTAGTACTGGTGCCCACCGATCCTTGATGAAGGAGGGAATGACCCATGCCGAACTTGACAATCAATGGTCAAAGCTATTTTGCCGACGCACCGCCGGACACCCCACTGCTTTGGGTGATCCGTGAGGATTTAAGGCTCACTGGCACCAAATACGGTTGCGGAGTTGGCCTGTGTGGCAGCTGCACAGTGCACATCGACGGAAAGGCGGTCCGTTCCTGCTCGATTCCAGTTGGCGCCGTTGAAGGCTCAATGATCACTACTATTGAGGGTCTGAATCCCGCCAACGCTCACCCAGTGCAGCAAGCATGGATCGAGCAACAAGTGCCGCAATGCGGCTACTGCCAATCCGGTCAGATTATGCAGGCCGTCGCATTGCTTGCGAAGAACCCAAATCCCACTGAGCAGCAGATCGTCGATGGCATGACCGGCAATCTCTGTCGTTGTGCCACATATTCACGCATCGTCGGTGCCGTGAAGCTAGCCGCCGAGATCACGAATTGAGCCGCCGGGATCGAAGGAGCCAGTCATGCTTAGGTCAGAACAATCTGCAACAACCCGGCGTGAATTTCTGGTCCGTTCCGCGGCGACCGCCGCTGGCACGTTCTTGAGCATCGGCTTGCCGGTCCTGGGCAACGGTACCGCCAAGGCCGACACTATGGCCGGGTTCACGCCATCGATTTGGTTTACGCTTACACCCGACGGCAAGGTCACGATGCACATCGTGAAGGCTGAGATGGGTCAGCACGTTGGTACGGGTCTCGCCCAAATCATCGCTGAAGAACTCGAGGTCAAATGGGATGATGTACGTTTGGATTCGCCGCTTGAGAGCGTTGAAAACTTCGCGATCTACGGTCTCGCGTACACAGTCAATAGTGGCAGCGTTACAACGGAGTTTGATCGCCTGTCCCGTGCCGGCGCGGCCGGACGTATGGCGCTGATCGAGGCCGGAGCCAAAGTCCTCGGCGCCAAAGAGTCTGATTGCACGGCATCGAATTCTCGCGTGATCGACGGCGTCTCCGGCCGGTCTATTAGCTACGGCGAGATCATTCAGCAGGTAAAGATCGACCGCAAGTTCGCCTACCCCGACGATTTCAAGGCGATCAAGCTAAAGGCGCCGGGGACCTATAGCATCATCGGCAAATCGATCCCGGCACTCGACATCCCCGCCAAGACCAACGGTCAAGCGAAGTACGGCATCGACGTGTTCCTGCCGAACATGGTCTACGGCGCGCTCGTCATGCCGCGCACGCGCTACCGCTCCAAGGTGCAGAGCATTGACGATTTGGAGGCGCGCAAGATTCCGGGATTCATTAAGGCCGTGAAGGTGGACGACAGCATGGGCAAATGCACGGGCTGGGTCGTGGCAGTGGCCGAGAAGTTCCCGGCCGCAGTAAAGGCCGCTCAGGCCCTGAAAGTCCAGGTCGACCCCGGACCTTATGGAGGGCTCGGCTCAAACGACCTGTTCGCGGAATTTGCGCAGAAAACCAAAGACCCCGCGGCCGGCTCCAATTGGGTACTCGAGGGTGACGTCGACAAGGCTCTCGCGGGAGCCGAGAAGGTCCTGGAAATGGAGTACACCACCGACATGGTGTGCCACGCGACCATGGAGCCGCTCAATGCAACGGTGCAATTCGTCGACGGTGCCTGGCACGTCTACAGCGGAACGCAGAGCACATCCTTCGCGCGAATGACTTTGACCGCCTATCTATCAAAAGTGCTGGGTCAGAAGCCGGAGGACATTAAGATCTACGTGCACGAGAGCCTGCTCGGCGGCGGCTTCGGGGGCAAGCAGGACTACGACGAGATCCTGGCGGCGGCGTACTGCGCCAAGGAAGTCGGCCGCCCGGTCAAGCTGATCCAGACCCGCGAGTCGACGTTCGCAACCAGTTTCGCGCGAACGCCGACCTACCACAAACTTAAGGCCGGTCTGAAGAAAGGCCAACTTGTCGCCATGGACCATGACATCTGCTGTGGCTGGATGGGCGCCCGCTTCTCCGTCGGAAAGAAATTCGGGACCGACTGGCTGCAGCTCGATTCCTGGGACGCCAAGAAGGAGGACATCGATCAGTGGTCGATTGGCGGCAGCGACCATTGGTACGACGTCGAGAACAACCGCGTCCGCGCCTTCGACAGCGACCGTACCACCTGGGCCGTGCAGGCAAGCGCACTACGCACGGTCTCGAACTCGTACAACATGTTCGTGGTTGAATCATTCATGGACGAGGTGGCGCACGCGCTCAACCGCGATCCGTTGGAATTCCGCCTGGCCCTGCTCAACGGCAAGGGCAGCAGCCGGGGCATTCCCAATGCCGGCTACGCCCCGGGCACGCCCTCAGACTACTATATGGATCGGCTGTGGATCTCGCTGCCGTGGCCGAGCGACAACTCTTGGCCGGCCTACGAATCCACTACCGTTGGCGGAGCGCTGCGCCTCGCCAATTGCCTGCGGGTCGCAGCCGGAAGAGCCGGTTGGGGAGCGAAGACGCTGCCACCCAATACGGGGATGGGTATCGCCGTGTCCTCCGCCGAGGAACGGCAGAGTCCGACCTGGGTCGCCGGCATCGCGGAGGTCACGGTCGATCCCAAGACCGGCCGCTACAAGATCAATCGGCTGACCATCGCCATGGATCCGGGCACTGTGATCAATCCGCTCAGTGCCAAGGCGCAAGTCCAGGGGTCAGCCCTGTGGGGTGCGAGCCAGGTCATGGCCGAGCGGCTGACCCTCAAGGACGGAGCGTTCGAGCAGAGCAACTTCCACGACTACACACCGATCCGTCTGGCGGATGTGCCACCGATCGACGTGGAGCTGATCGATTCGGGCCACCACCCGAGCGGAGTTGGCGAGCCCGCGTCCACGGTCGTGGCCCCGGCGGTCGCAAACGCGATCTACAACGCGGTCGGCGCGCGCGTGCGTCATATGCCGATCACGGCAGAGGCTGTTCTGGCCGGAATGAAGAAGAAGGCGTAATCTTCGAACGATCGCTTCTGATCTAAGGCACAAGCGTTCTCGAGCGAGGCATCACCGCCTCGCTCGGCTGTTATGGGAGAACCCGCGTTGGCCGACGACATTCTTTCGCGGTCAGCCACAGACATACTCTCGCTTTATCGATCGAAGCAGGTTTCGCCCGTTGAGGTCCTGACTGCGACGTTCGATCGTATCGATCGATTGGATCGTTTCTATAACGCTTTCGTCATGATCGATCGCCGAGGTGCACTTTACGATGCGCAAGCGTCGGAAAGGCGGTGGCGACGTGGCGAACCGAACGGTCTCATCGATGGACTGCCGGTAACGGTCAAGGACCTAGTTCTTGTAAAGGGCATGCCAACCCGGCGTGGTTCGCGCACCACCAATCCTGTACCCAGCGAGGAAGACGGGCCGCCGGTTGCGCGAATGCGTCAGCACGGCGCCGTTTTCTTAGGGAAGACAACGACCTCGGAGTTCGGCTGGAAGGCTGTCACGGACAGTCCGCTCACGGGGGTGACCCGAAATCCCTGGGACGCGCGCCTAACATCGGGCGGAAGTAGTGGCGGCGCCGGTGTCGCGGCTGCGTTGGGAATGGGAATGCTCCATCTTGGGACGGACGGTGGAGGCTCGATTCGCATTCCCGCGAGCTTCTGTGGAGTCTTTGGCTTTAAACCCACCTTCGGCGTGATCTCTGTATATCCGCACACTCCTGCCCTGTCGTTGTGGCATCAAGGCCCGCTGACGCGAACAGTGTCGGATGCCGCGTTGATGCTGACAGTCATGGCGGGTCCCGATATCCGCGACTGGTATGCCGGGCCGGAATTGAACATCGATTATCGCAACAGGCTCAGTGACGGTGTCCGAGGATTACGCGTCGCCTACAGCCGTACGCTCGGATACGCCAAGCCAGCTCCGAACGTCGTCAGTTTAGTAGACAAGGCCGTCGAGGAGTTGGTCGGCCTTGGGGCGCATGTCGAAGAGATCGATCCCGATCTAGATGACCCAATCGAGATAATGCAACCCATGTGGTCGGTTGCGTTAGCACTTGGTGTAGCGCCTATGACAATCGATCATCGCTCGTTGATCGATCCACCGCTGCTCGATCTCGCCGAGCTTGGCTATCGTTTGAGCGCGCTGGACTATCGCCGACTTGAACAAGCTCGAGAAAGTTTGGGCCGCCGATTGGGCATGCTGCACGCAAAGTACGATCTCCTCGTAACGCCCCAGTTGGCAATCGCCGCCTTCGCCGCGGGCCACGAAGTGCCTCCAGACAGCAACATGAAGCGCTGGTGGGAGTGGTCGCCATTTACTTATCCGTTCAATCTGACCCAGCAGCCGGCTGCTTCGGTTCCTTGTGGCTTTACGACATCTGGGCTGCCAGTCTCGATGCAGATTGTCAGCGCAAAATTTTCAGATGCATTAGTGTTGCGGGCAGCATACGCCTACGAGACGGCTCATCCTTTTGCGGTTCCTCCGCCTACGACATACAACGCCCAACAAGCGCAAAATTATTCGCGCGAATTGTCCGAGCTTTAAATGGCGCTCGCTAGGAGTTTCCGGATTAGTTGGCGAACGCCGCGCGCGAACACGCGAAGCGAATAAAACACGAGGTCGATCAAGGTCTAAATTCCAGAACAAGATTACTTAGTTCGCATGATTGCATGTTTGGCGAGTTCAAGGGTTTGTTGGCCAGGTCAGCCAGTGGCCGGGAGCAATACAGCGGAAATGGCCGATTAACCATCGCAACCGAGAGGATTCGCCTCTGTCGGTGCTGCAGAATTTGGCGATCGTTGCCTGGGGCGGCGATGGTGCCGGCGCCGGTCGAGGGCAGCCAGCTACGGGGTCATCCGCCCCCGGATCTGCAACAACAATGCGTGCGTTTGTTAGTCGGTGAACAAATTTCATTGTCGGGCATGGTCGTCGTACTCCTCCGTTACAGAGGATCACGATCATGCGCCCCCGGCCCGAGGGCCGCGAAACGATGTCGGCTTTCAAAGGGTTACCGTCGTAAAGGCGCTTGGGCGCGAATTGGGTTTGGCGCGAGTGACCCATGTCGGAAGTGGAGTGTGCACCGCAGCAGTGGAAACAGATCAATACCACCGCGGGAGATGCCAGCCTCAATCGCTGTCGGGCTAGAGCACGGCCGGACCAACCCATTAGTGGAGTTGAGTGCCGACCTCGGTCACGGACAAACTAACCTCCGCCAAGCACGGTCCCAGACTGATTCAATAGGGTACGCTCATCGCATTACGTGCGCCCCAAACGCACCGCCGCGATGGCTTCGTGGAGTGTCGTGAAAATCCACCTCTCGCCGACAGCCGCCGTGATATGGTGTCGGTCCATGTCGGATCGTAGATACGGACTCACACGTGCGAAGACGACGTGGACCCCTCGACGCGCCAGTTCATCGAGCAAATCGCGTATAGACTGCGCGGCGGAGTAGTCGACGTCGGTGATTGCGCTGGCGTCGACGATGAACCAGCGGACCGGCGTCGGTGCGCATTCTACAAGGCCACGCACTTGGTCGGCGAAGCGGTTAGCATTGGCGAAAAACAAATCCGAACCAAAGCGATAGACAATAAGTCCGGGTTCGGTCTCCCTGCCCGGTGTCGCGGGTATCGGAACCCAACGGTCGGTCGCGTCCGGCGCAAGCATCATGGTGTGCGGGTTATAACTGTGGCGCACGTGCCTGAAGAGCGACAGAGCGATCGCCAGTAGGATGCCTTGTTCGACGCCGATCGCGACAACTGCCGCCGCAGTGGCGATGGCCAAATAAAACTCGCCCGGGCTTTCGCGGCGAATATCACGCAGACCCATAATGTCGATCATGCCGAACGCGATCGTGAACACGATGCCGGCCAACACGCAGCGCGGTAGGTACTGCAGCGGCCCAGTCAGGAACAGCAGCACCAAGAGCACGACACCCGCAAATATTAGTTGTGCGAATTGGCTGCGCGCACCGGCTCGATCTGCCATGGCGGTCTGTGTCGGGCTGCCATTGACCACGAACGTCCCGCTCACCCCGGCGGCCGCGTTGGCGGCCGACAGCCCGAGGATGTCCGCGTCCTCATCGACGCGCTCGTGATAACGCAGCGCGAATACGCGCGATGTTGCGGCGCTTTGTGCGATTATCATGACAAAACATGAAACGGCCACTGGCAGCAGTGCCAGCGCTTCGCTCCAAGTCACGTCGGGCAGGCCAATCGGCGGCAGCCCGCCGGGGACCGGACCGATGACCGGGATGCCCCGCTCGGCGAAGTGGAACAGAGCACTCGCCGTGATCGTGCCAACTACCGCGAGAAGAGAAAGGGGCAACCGCGGGACAAGACGATTGCCAAGCAGGATGCCGCCCGCCACGAGCATGGACAGCGCCATTGTCGCAAGATTGGAGTGCGGCAGGCCCTGCAAGATCTCCCACGCCTGAACGAGCGTTCTGGTTGAGCGGACGGTGACACCGAGCATGTCTCCCAGCATCGCTATGCCAACCTGAAACCCGACACCGGTGAGAAACCCGACGAGCACGGTATGCGAGAGGAAGTCGGCAAGGAATCCGAGTTTGAAGATCCATGCCAGAAACAGAATCCCGGCGGTCAGCATCGCCACCATACCGACCAGCGCCACGTACTTTTCGCTGGCGGGCACCGCCATGCGAGACAGCGGACTGGAAAAGATGACGGCCGTCGCAGAATCGGCAGCTACGACAAGATGGCGAGAGGAACCGAAGACTGCGAACGCAACGAGCGGCAGCAGCACTGTGTAAAGCCCAGTGACCACGGGCGTGCCGGCGATGCGCGCATACCCGAGCACCTGCGGAATGTTCATAGACGCGAGGGTCACACCCGCGAAAACGTCGCGCACTGCCGCGTTGCGACTGAAAGGTCGCAAGCCTCGAAAGAGCATTAGCCGCATCAGTACCACGTGACACGCCGGCGCGTTCCTGTTCAACCAGCGGGCTTCGCTCCGGTCTTGTGATCGCCAGCCTTGCCGCTGACCAATTCCCTGAGCCATTTGCGGTGATGCCGCCAAGCCCAGCCGCCGGTGACCTGGCCGCGGGTCATGGCGCCAATCGTGCCGCGTACCCAAATAGCGGCTTAAACATGGACGATCCACACGCAGATGATCGTCACCGCGGCAAGCGAGTGGAGGAGAATAGCGAACCGCTTCTGCGCGATACTCGTCAACGGATAGAAATACTCGTCCCAGATGACGATGCCGGTGCAGATTAGAACAATGATCAGAATGGACATCGACCAGAAGACCACCTTCTGCCCGGCATTGTATTTGCCGACTTCCGGCAGGTTCTCTTCGTTATTGGTCAGCACGTAGCGCAAACGCGCCAACCACGTCCCGTCTTCCCGCCGCCACAAGTTCGCTTTCCAGAAACGCAGAAACAACCCGCCGAAGCTGAAAAACAGGACGACGCCGATCCAAGGATGAATCGCTCGCGTCCACTGGCCGCTGCCGAACAGAGCAGTAAGGAAAAAGAAGCTCGGATAGAACAAGGCGAGGCCGGATACCGCAAGCAACACCAGGCAAGTCGCCGTGATCCAATGGTTCACGCGGGCGCCGGGCGTATACCGATCGACAACGACCGGATTGCCCGGATGAACCGCATCGCCGTGCTCAACGTCATAGGCCGCCATGGTCAGCGATCTCCGACAAGGCGCTCGGCCTCTTCCTCGTCCTGCGGTTGGACGCGGTTGGGACCGGAAACCAGGTAGTGCAGAACGCCTACGCCGGCAAACGCCCCCATGACCGCAAGCCCGGCATATTTCGTCAGCCCTTTCCAAAATTCAACGATCGGACTGATCCGCGGGTTCCTCGGCAGGTCGGCGTAGATTTCGGGTTTGTCGGCGTGCTGCAGAACGTACATGACGTGGGTGCCGCCGACGCCCGGTGGATCGTAGAGACCGGCATTCTTGTAGCCGCGCGCCTGCAGATCTTTGATCCGTTCGGCGGCGTGCTGCTTCATCTCGTCCTTGGTGCCGAAAACGATGGCGTGGGTCGGACAGGTCCTGGCGCATGCCGGACCCTGGCCGACGGCGACGCGGTCGGAGCACAGCGTGCACTTATAGGCCGTGTTGTCGACTTGCGAGATGCGCGGAATGTCGAACGGGCACCCCTTGATGCAGTATCCGCAGCCGATGCACTTGTCGTGATCGAAATCGACGATGCCGTTCGAGTACTGCACGATGGCGCCCGGCGACGGACATGCCTTCAGGCAGCCCGGGTCTTCGCAGTGCATGCAGCCGTCTTTGCGGATGAGCCACTCCAGACGATCCGTCTCCGGATTCACCCACTCGGTGAACCGCATCACCGTGAACGAATCCGGCGTCAGGTCCACCGGATTGTCGTAAACCCCGTAGTTGAAACCGATATGCTCGGTCCTGTTATTCCACTCCAGGCAGGCCACCTGACACGCCTTGCAGCCAATGCATTTGGACACATCGATCAGCTTGGCGACTTCGGTCAGCCGCTTTTGCGGTGGCGGAACGGTAGAGGCCGAGCGGCGGACGAGATCACCTTCACCCAGACCAACCTTGATGTCCTGAGTTGGTGCCGGCGGCGGTTCGAATTCGAAAGCCATCGCTTTCTTCCTCTGCCACTCAGAAGTCAGTTCGCGAGCGGTCGCCGATGGTCTCGGTGATCAATGCCGCGAAGTCGCCTTGCTCGCACGCAGTGCCCTGGGTGACGGACACGGCGGGGCCGCTGATCGGCTCCATGTTGACGAGGAAAGCTTTGAACTCCGGTGTCTCGGCATTGGCATCGCCAACAAAGGGCGTGAGCGAGTTCGGCCCGAAGCCCTCCTTGGTCTCGCCGATAAAGGCCCAATGCAGCGGGATGCCGATGACGTGCACCGGCTTGCCATCGCACATCAGCGGGGTGATGCGTTTCGTGACCACAGCTTTGGCTTTCACCGAGCCGCGCTTCGACCATACATGCACCCAATGCCCGGACTTGACGCCTTTTTCCTTTGCGAGTTGCTCGGAAATTTCGACGAAGAACTCCGGCTGCATCACCGCGTTAAAGTGCACATGTTTGGTCCAGAAGTGGAAATGCTCGGTCAGCCGATAGGACGTCGCCGCATAGGGAAACTCCTTGGCGTCGCCGAATTGTTCCCAGTCGTTCTTGAATACGCGTGCCGCCGGATTGCCGCGGATCTTCGGTGCGACGGCATTGACGACGGGCGATTCGAACGGCTCGTAGTGAGCCGGGAACGGCCCGTCACGCATCAACCCCAGCACAAACAGTCGCCCGGTGCCCTCAGCGTTCATGATGAATGGGCCGACGACGTTCGGCTTGGCGTCGGGCGCAATGTCTGGAACGTCATAGCCGGTCCACTTGCTGCCGTTCCACCACATCAGCTTGCGGCTCGGATCCCATGGATTGCCGTCCGTGTCGGCTGAGGCCCGATTGTAGAGGACCCGCCGATTGAGCGGCCACGACCACGCCCAGTTGCCAAATACACCGGCATTGCCGGGATCGGAATTGTCGCGGCGGTCCATGTTGTTGCCCGCCTCATTGTAGCAGCCGGAGTAGACCCAGCAGCCACACGCAGTCTTGCCGTCGTCGCGCAGAACGGCAAAGCTGACGACTTGCTTGCCTCTGGCGAGCGCGATCTTGGTCGGATCGTTCGGATCGACGATGTCCTCGGTCGCGTAGCCACTGAGTTCCTTGGCCAGCTCGTCGGGCTTCGGCTCGCCGGGATCCTTGTAGCGCCAATCGAGATTGACGATCGGCTCGGGGACGGTTCCACCCTCCTTCTGATAGAGACCCCTCAGGCGCAGGAAAAGCTGCCCCATGATCCAGTTATCATGCTTGGCCTCACCGGGCGGCGTTGCGCCAGCCCAATGCCAATTCAGCCACCGTGCCGAATTTGTCAGGGATCCGGTTTCCTCGGCGAAGCAAGTTGACGGCAGCTCGATGACTTCGGTGTTAATAGTCGACGGATCGACATTGTTGTGCTCGCCCTGATTCTGCCAGAACCGCGCCGTCTCGGTCTGCAGAGGGTCCATGACGACTAGGAACTTCAGCTTCGACAAAGCTGTGGTGACCTTGGCGCGATTGGGTCCGGACAGCAGTATATTGAAGCCCTGGCAGAAGTAGCCGTTCATCTTGCCTTCGTGCATCAACTCGAGGGCGCGCAGAATGTCGTAGCCTGACACGTCAAGCTTCGGCAGCCAGTCGTAGGCGAAGTCGTTTTCGGCCGTCGCCGCCGCGCCCCACATCGCCTTCTGGAAGCTGACGAAGAACTTCTTGTAGTTCTGCCAATAGCTCGTTTGGCCGGGCCGCAGCGGCTTGAAGCCGCGCGTGGACATGTAGGCGTCCAACGTCGGTTCCTGGTCGATCGGAATCGTCAGATAACCGGGAATGAGGTTCGACATCAACCCGAGGTCGGTCAGTCCCTGAATGTTGGAGTGACCGCGCAGCGCGTTCATGCCGCCTCCACGCACGCCGATGTTGCCGAGAATGAGCTGCGCCATGGCCATGGCGCGGATGTTCTGCGAGCCCTTGGAGTGCTGGGTCCAGCCAAGCGCGTACATCGACGTCATCGTCTTGGTCTTCGAGGAGCACTCGCCGATCATCTGGCAGATCGTGAGGAACGTGTCTTTCGGCGTTCCGCAGATGCGCTCGACCATCTCCGGCGTGTAGACGGAGACATGCTTCTTGAGCAGTTGCCAGACGCTGCGTGGATGTTGCAGCGTATCGTCGGAGATCACGTATCCGTCCGCTCCGATCTGGTAGGTCCAAGTCGAGCGGTCGTAATTGCGCCGAGCTTCCTCATAGCCGGTGAACAAGCCGTCGGCATAGCCGTACCCCTCATTCACCAGATATGGCGCGTTTGTGAACGCCTTCACGTAGTCCCATTGCACCTTGTCGTTCTGCATGCAGTAATTGATCACGCCGAGCAGAAACGCGATGTCGGTGCCCTGACGAATTGGCGCGTAGAAATCCGCAACTGCTGCCGAGCGCGTAAAGCGCGGATCGACGACGATCAGCTTGGCGCCGCGATTGGCTTTCGCCTCAGTGACCCACTTGAATCCGCACGGATGCGCCTCGGCGGCGTTGCCGCCCATAATAATCACGAGATCCGTATTCTGGATGTCGGTCCAGGAATTCGTCATCGCACCACGGCCGAATGTTGGGGCCAGACTGGCCACCGTTGGGCCGTGTCAAACGCGGGCTTGATTGTCGAACGCCAGCATTCCAGTGCCGCGCACCACCTTATAGGTCACCCACGCCGTCTCATTACTTGTCGCCGAGGCGGCGAGAAAACCGGTGCTCAGCCAGCGATTGACGGTGACGCCGTCGCCGTTTTTACCGATGAAATTCTTATCACGGTCGTCCTTCATCAGTCGCGCGATGCGATCAAGCGCGAAGTCCCAGGATACGCGTTCGAACTTGTCCGAGCCGGGCTTACGAATTTGTGGATAGAGCGTGCGGGTCTTCGAGTGCACGAATTCAAGCAGCCCCGCGCCTTTCGGGCACAGCGTTCCGCGATTGGTCGGATTGTCAGGATCACCTTCGATATGAACGATGTCGGCCTTCTCGCCCTTCGCCAAATTGCCCTTCGAATACATGATGATGCCGCAACCCACAGCGCAGTAGGTGCAGGTGTTGCGGGTCTGGGTCGTGCCTAAAAGTTTCCAGGCGCGGATTGAGGTTGCGTAGGCCGTCTCCATGTCACCGAAGCCGAGTGCGCCGAGGGTCGTGCTGGCGACACCGGCACCCGCGCCAACGATGACTTGACGCCGCGACACTTCAATGTTCATGGCACGAATGTTCATGGCACGGTCCTCTTGCGCATGTTCGCCCCCTCGGGGGGAAGCTCTTCCGACAACGTTCGCCACCCTGCCTCAGGTCGAATCGCATGCGAACCCGCCATCATCACGGTGCCACTTTGCGTCGGGCCGCGAGCACCAGCTGTGAACAAGAACGAAATAGGTCAGATCAGCCCCAGCCGCCTTGATGGACGTCAACTTTCTCACATTCGGCACGCGAGAGACGGGCGACGTTCGACGGAGAACGCGGACCGGCTTTCCGCCGGGGCCGCGATTTAAGTCTCCGCCGAACAAGATGCGACTCACCAGAAATACTCCGAGATAGCTGACGTTGCGCGATAGGTAAAATTGACGGCCGTCAAGGCTGTCTGGGATCGAAACCCAATATTGTTAAACTCCGTTTGTTTCCAACGACGGTCATCTAGCGGCGGTAGCTAGTGATGCCGAACCGAAATAATCAGCGGACGCGGCAACCGTCTTCTCGGAAGGGTTCACGATCTAAAGTTTTCCCGTTCACCGTCGCAACAAGGGTCGCCGCGCCGCGCGTGCCCACATCGTTATTGGTTGCCCGCACTGGGGATGGTTACTGCTCAAATCGCGGCCGCTCGTATCGCCGGTCGGAATGATCTCAGCCACGGTCTGCTCGTCTGGATCGATCCGCAGTATCCGGTGGGGCAGTTTCAACAAACAGCAACTTCCGGTCTGTGACACGTGGGATTTCGGTAACGCCTACTGCGAGACGCTCCCGGGGGTAGAACCCACCGTGGCCTGTTCGCCCTGTGCAGAGGATTGCCTCTGCTCGCCGCGCCGCGCTTGCACCATCGCCTGCCTTTGTGAGGGTAAGGATCTGCTGTGACGAGTTCGAGGATTGAGGCGAGTCCATCAATGGCGTGTTGCCGCCAGGCCTCGTATAAGGGCATCCGCGAAGATAAAACGGCCAAAGAAGTCGTCCGCGAAGTTCCGGTGCCGCGGCCGGCATCCGAAGCGAGGCCGCCGAGCAATTTAACGCGAACGATGGCCGCGCGCTTAATCGGCGGCAGAGAAACAACCAAGAAGGAAAGCACGGACGGAGTTGCGCTTCATCTCACTCATCCCAATCGCGTCTATTGGCCAGACGTCGGCGTCACCAAGAAGGATCTCGCCGCGTACTATGTCTCGGTCTGGGATTGGGCCAAGCCGCACATCCTCAACCGCGCGCTTTCGCTGGTGCGCGCGCCCGAGGGCGTCGGCGGCGAGACTTTTTTCCAGAAGCATATCGCGGCGAACGTGAAGTCGTCGCCGCTTCGTCGCGCCGTCGCCGGCAAGGATCACGACGTGATCGCGGTCGAGACGATCGAAGATCTAGTCGCACTGGTGCAGTCCGGCGCGCTGGAGATTTACGTGCGCGGCTCGCGGCTCGACAGTCTCGAGACCTGCGACCGCGTCGTCTTCGACCTCGACCCGGGAGAGGGCGTTGCCTGGCCGCAAATCATCGCCGCCGCGCGCGAGGTGCGCGAGCGGCTTGCGGCCGAAAAGCTCGTAAGCTTCGTCAAGCTTTCAGGCGGCAAGGGCATCCACGTTGTGCTGCCGATCGAAGACGCCGATTGGAACACGGCCAAGCTCTTTTCACAGCGTATCGCAACGCGCATGGCCACGGATAACCCTAGGCTTTATCTCGCCAAGACGACGAAGTCGCTGCGCAAGGGCCGCATCTTCATCGACTATTTCCGCAATTCGCGCGAAGCGACCTCTATCGCAGCCTATTCGACCCGCGGGCGGCCCGGCGCGCCGGTATCCGCGCCACTGACCTGGGAGCGGCTTTCGCGCACCACAGGCGGCAACGATTTTTCCGTGCTCGATCTGAAAAAGCGCCTCAAGAATGACGCCTGGGCCGACATCGGCAAAGTGCGGCAGAAGCTGCCTGCGTCAACGAGGCGAAGGTAGCTGCTCTCCTCAACGTTCGCTGCGGTGCGTTATCGCGCCAATTCCTGAGCCGACAAGGTCGCCGTAGCGCGGAGCGAGACGACGAAACAATTCCACAATCGCGCTATCAATTGGAATTGTTCGCTTAGCTTGTCGTAAGTCCGGTCATTGTGAGCGGTTGCCCCGCAATGACGCTAGGTGAAACTACCCCGAAGCTTTTAAGCGCTAGATCTCTAGCCCGAAGCGCGCGCGGAAAATCTCCACATCGAGCGCTTCTTCGAGCAGTGAGACGCGAATATAAAAACCGCGCTCCGCGACGCTAAATTGACGGCCGTCAAGGCTGTCATGGAATGAACCGCTATTGTTGTTCGGATACGAACGCCTTGTTTCCCAACTGCGGTCATCCGGCCGCCGTAGGGGCGGCCCGCTTTGCTGACAAAACTCGCGAGCGAAAGCGACTGCCGCGGAGGCTAGTCCGACCTGCGCCATTGTGAGCTGAGTAAAGACAATGTGTATCGACCGACGTGAGCTTCTTAAAGCAGGTGTTGCGGTGTTGGCCGCATTACCGCTTCCGCGCGCCGCGCAGGCCGAAGTCAACTTTGACCCGCGACCCGGCGCATGGCGCAGCTTTCAAGTGGTGACGCGCGTTGAAATCGCCCAAGCCGTCGGCAAGGCCCAGGCTTGGATCCCAGTGCCGGCCGTTAATGAACAGGAGTGGTTCAAATCGCTGGGCAGCGAGTGGACGAGCAATGGCCGAGCCGCTCTCGTGCGCGAAGCGAAATACGGCGCTGAGATGCTTCACGTCGAATGGACAGATAGGGGGAAGAGCTCTCTGGTTGAAGTTACAAGCAGGATAGCGACCCGAGACCGCGCAATCGACTTCGCAAAACCCGGCCGTTCCGTCCCACTTTCGGCGGCGGAACGCGAACTCAACACGCAGAGCACCGAGCTCATTCCGGTCGACGGCATCGTCAAGCAAACCTCCGACAAGATCGCCGGCGACGCCAACGCCAGATCCGATATCGAGAAGGCGCGCGCGATTTACGAGTGGATCGTGGACAACACGTCCCGTGACGCCAAGGTGCGCGGTTGCGGCATCGGCGACATCGCGGCGATGTTGAGCACTGGCGATCTCGGCGGCAAATGCGCCGATCTCAACGCGCTCTATGTCGGCTTGGCACGGGCGGCCGGCGTGCCGGCGCGTGACATTTATGGCATTCGCGTTGCGCCATCGAGATTCGGTTACAAGAGCCTTGGCGCAAACGCCGAGGTCATCTCCGAAGCGCAGCATTGCCGCTCCGAGGTTTACCTCGCCGGCTTCGGCTGGGTGCCAGTCGACGCCGCCGACGTGCGCAAGGTCGTACTTGAAGAGCCGCCGGCGAACGTGGCGATCGACGACCTCAAGGTCGTTGCGGCGCGCAAGATGCTGTTCGGGTCATGGGAAACCAATTGGCTTGCCTACAACTTTGCTCATGACATCGCCCTGCCGGGATCGGGCGGACCCAAGCTAGCTTTCCTCATGTATCCCCAGGGCGAGATCGCCAATGTGCGGCTCGATTGTCTCGATCCCGACAATTTCAAATACACCATCACCGCAAAGGAGCTAACCGCAGCCTGACATAGCGATTTTCTTGCGATTTGCGGCATAACGTACGACTGCTGATGTGGACACGGTCAACCTAGCGGAGAGCTATGAGCGTGCCAACCATTCGGCTGACGAGTCTCGCTCACGGCGGTGGATGCGGCTGCAAGCTTGCGCCATCGGTTTTGCGGCAGCTCCTTGCCGAACACCCGTCAGTGCATTCATATCGTGGGCTGCTCGTCGGAACTGAAACCGGCGACGACGCAGCGGTGTGGCGGCTCGGCGACGAGGCGACCCGAGGACATCCGGCGCAATACCGGAGCAAAACCGGGCGATGCGCTGATTCTTACAAAAGCTCTCGGTGTCGGCTTCTATTCGGCGGCCTTTAAAAAAACTGGGTTATCATCCGATTCATATGCAGAGATGATGACTTCAATGACTTTGCTCAATCGGATCGGAATGGACTTGGCCAAGGAGCCGAGCGTTCACGCTATCACCGACGTGAGTGGTTTTGGTCTACTGGGGCACGCCCTCGAAATGGCGCGCGGCTCAGACCTTACTCTAGTCGTGCGCTTCGACGATCTTCCGTTCTTGACCGACGCTGAAGGCCTCGCGCAACAGAATTTTGTGACCGGTGCCTCTACACGAAATTGGGCGAGCTACGCGGAAAGTGTAACTCTGCCGGCTGGCTTTGCCGAATGGCAACGTCATTTATTCACCGATCCACAGACCTCAGGAGGACTTCTGATTGCCTGCGATCCTAGTCGTGCCCCGGACGTGACGCGAGCGATCACCGAGGGAGGGTATCCGCACGCCAGCATCATTGGAATTGCCAACTTGGGGCCGCCGTCAGTAACGATCAGGATATGACCCGTTTACCTGCGTCATCGGGGTAGCATGTTTCATCGGTCGAACATCTTACTAAAGTTTGGTGCAAAGAATGCAGCTAAGCTCGTGCGGATCGTGTTCGGTAATCAGTTCGATCAAATTCATCTGATCAAACAGCACCATCCTGCCACCCGCGACGATGCTGATGGGCATCAACGGCCACACCGTCGTGTTTCGGTAGAGACCATTTGAGACCGGGGGCGGGCCGCGATATAGGGGCCGCTCTTCGCGGCCTGTATTCCATATGAGCCTGGAACCGGTCCGTCAGAGTCCCTGGAATAGGCTGCCGGCTAACCCCCGAGCCGGTAGGTCGATACGGCAACGCAGCCGCCGGTGCATCTTTGTTGTGCAAAAGCACGATGCCAGTCGCCTGCATTACGACTTTCGATTGGCGATCCATGGGGTGCTCGTGTCCTGGGCGCTACCGAAGGGTCCTTCCATGAACCCGGCCGACAAACGTCTCGCCATACGCACCGAGGACCATCCGCTCGAATATGCCGAATTCGAGGGGGTGATACCTGAGGGCCAATATGGCGCCGGAACAGTGATGTCTGGGACACCGGGACCTACGACTCGACGAACGACAATATTCCGCCGGAGCAGCAGCTCGCGCTGGGCAAGATCGACATCGACCTCCACGGCGCCAAGGTGCGCGGCGGTTTCAGCTTGGTGCGCACCGGCAAGTCTTCGCCCGAATCCAAGGGCCGTGAGCGCTGGCTACTAGTCAAGCGCCGCGACGAATACGCCGATCCATCGTGGGACATCGAAGGCCCCCGCTTCGATCGCTCGGTACTCACCGGCCGCAGCCTCAAGCAGATCGAACGAGGCGGTCCGAAGAAAAATCTCCGTCGCGTACTGCCTCCATTTGAAACCCGCAGCCGGCGCTGCGCCGTCACCGGGGCCGCCGTCACATTGCAGCGAGCCTCCCTCAGTCGGCCTGGTTGGGCCGAGTGGGAATCGCGTGCAGGGGACAATTCGCGTCGGGCACCGTCAACATTCCAGCGGGCTCGGCTTCATCCGTAGCGGACTGGTGGGCAATTACGCGGCAGGTGCAACCAAGCCCGATCGCTTCGGTCGTACCCGGCTCCGGCGGCATTTAAGGCATTTCACTACCTGCAAGCAGTCGCATGAGCCTCTCCTGTTAGCGAAACACGTAACGCTGCCTGTATGGAACACACTAGTACCCAAGCGCCGACGGCGGTCTCGTACGCGTGATCCGGCGGCGGGATTTGACATCCATCATGGCAGCCGCTGGCGTTTTTCTTAATTCTAACCAAAATTTCGCTCGTTTGGATCCCAGTGATGGCGCGCTTCCTTGTCGTGCTCGGCCTTGTAATCCTGTTGGTTGGACTGCTGTGGCCTTATCTGGCCCGGATCGGATTGGGGCGGCTGCCCGGCGACTTCGTGATTCAGCGGGTTAATGTGACATTTTACTTTCCGCTGATGACGTGCCTGCTGTTGAGCGCGCTCTTCAGTCTGATCCTTTGGGTCGTGAACCGCTGAAAACGATCGGATCGAGGACAACCCGCTGCTAGACTGGCCGCAATCCGACATGTGGCGACAGCTCGCGCGGCTTCTCCTCATGCTACGAGCCTTTGAATGCCAGCGCAGCGCAACGCGTTCCGTAATGTCTCGGCACTGTGCTCCAATGCCTTCGCCTCCGCCTCGGACATTGTCGTCCGACAATGCTCGGCAGCGACAAGGTCACCCCATATTTTGCGACGTAGCTGCCGATCGGGATCACCTCTCCTTCATCGCGCAGGACCATCTGAGCGATACGCGCCGACACCATGCCGATGCCGAACTGGCTCGCTTCGTTGCCTTCGATAATGGCGATGTTGGCGTTACGGACGTCGCGCTCAGTGCTCGGCTGCAGATCTTCGACGGTCACCCCTCTTTGCCCAGCGCCTGCAAATCGGCACGCCTTGGACTAGCGCTGTAGACCACAAGAAGACTGCTGATTTGCCATGTTCGCCCAAGATCTGCGCGTCAACCGAAGCTGGGCTGACGCCGGGGCGCTTGGCCAAATGCACGCGAAACCGCAGGCTGTCGATATAGGTTCCGCTGCTCACAATGCGATCGTGTCGCGCGAGGCAGCGTGCAATGTCCGCCAACACGTCGGGTGGATCGGTGATGATCATAAGCACGGCTCCGGCAGCGGCGTTTACGATCCGCGGAACAATGTCTTTATAGATTTCAGCATTTGTTCCGAGCAGCCGCAGCCGACCGACAGGGTCATTGCGGTCGATTGCGACGCAGGCCTTCTCGTTGATACCGGCGGTGATCATGATGAGGGCCGCGCCGGCAAGATCCTGATAATCCCCGTCGCGAATATCGACCGCTGACGACAGCGGCGCTAGCGCACATCAATCGCCACCGCCCTCGCCCGCCCGCCCGTTCTATCCACCAGGACGATTTCATGTGCAGTACCGCGCATCACCAGGGCAAATGCGCATGCCGCTCCAACTCTGCCGGCACCGATAATTCCGAGCTTCATGGGTTGGTGCCGCTCCGGATGATGAGGTCATCCATACAACGCCGACCTGCTCGCGCGGGATTTCCTGAAGCTTTCGCTGGAAGTTTCTTGGTGCCGCGTCGCATGGCCATGTCGCAGGCCGTTCACTGCCGTGCTTTGGATTGCTCTTATTTCACACGTCGCGCCAGTGCCTTGACCGGTATCAAATTTAAAGGTCACCGCGCGCGTGCCGCATGGACAAAACATTGACGCCGATCATTGCCCCCGCGCGCGGCGCGGTCCAATGTCAGTAATCTCCGTCACGTCGTCGATAGGTTGGAAATCATCAGCTCGATTCTAGGGCATCGATATCGACGCTGTATCCGACGGCAGCTGCCGCATGATGCTGATCTTTCGAAGCAGCCCCGGCTACCTCGGCAAGACGTGCTCTAGCCGCTTATTCGCCGTTCATGGCCGTCTTGCGTGATCAGCTGGAGCAGGACCTCTCCGATCTCGCTACTGCGGTCACTGGCACAGTCCGGGCTGAACGCGCCGCCGCCAGAAACGCTCTTCCGCCCGCCGAAGAGAGCATCCTCAGCCGCGAATGCTTGCCGCGAATACCTTGATGATCGTCAAGGATACGCCACGCACGCTGGCGACCGCAGACCCCTTACATTGACCAGTTACATCAGCGGCGTCGTCGGCCGCGTCCTTCCAAATCTGCCACCCGCTATGTGATTGCCTCACCAGAAGCGGTTTAAGTGTTTTGAACCGACGAATATGTTTTCCAACTTTCTGTTCATGATTAGCAAGGCCCCGCTCATGCCAACCCGCCACCGCGATCGATCGGACGAACATCGTGATCGGTCTTTTCTAGGAGTTCGTCTAGGAGACCGTAGGCGACGCGGACGTCGTTTGCATGGCCGAGTCCTGCAACGATTTTCAGCCGGTTCACGAATTTCCTAACTTGGATATCGTCGAACAGAACTCTCCAGAATTTCGATGATGTAGCGGAGCTTCTTCACCGCAATGCGCAGTCTGTGTCGCTCTGTCGAGGTTTGCTTGCGAACCGCTTGCTGCGCTTTCGGGCCCTAACGATAGCATCGTTCAATCAGCTCCGGCGCAATATTGGCGAGTGGCGCCCACAGAAAAGCCGCCTGCTCTGATAGCGGCTGCTCACGCCACCTTCGCGCCTCAAACCATCGCAAAAGGCGCAACGTCAGATTTGGTGTATCGTTCAGAAAGGATCGCTTTTTCGCATCGTCGAAGGCTGCGTGGCGACGACCCTCCACGGCTTTAACGAGGTACTCAAGCTCTCTGCTGGCCGATAATGCATCGCGGACGGGGCCTAGCAAACTGGCGGCGAAAGCATCCCAATTGCGCGCCGGGCCTAGGGCGTGAGTGAGCCATTTCAGCTCTTCCGATGCCCAACAGCGATCCTCCAGCGGCAGCATTGGCTTTAACGCGGAAAGCCCTGAGCGAAGCCGTCGCACAGCCACTCGCATTTGGTGGATTCCTTCCGGCTCACCGGCGAGCATGACGGGTTCGTTGCGCAACAGACGGGTAAGGCATTGTCGTCCAGAGTGCTGCAGGGCGTCTCAACGTCCATCGTAGGATCCAGAACGACAGGTGCTGTGTGAACTGCCTGGGGCAGACCAACGCTCCCGAGGAGATAGCCTCGCTCCGCCTTACTACGCGTTTCGATACGGACGGGCGCGGCTTCGAGTAACCGCAACGCGACGTCAAAGAGTGCCGCAGGCTCGCCGCTGTTGAGCTCAAGCTCAATCTCGCTGATCGGCTCTTCGGCACTGCCGTCGGCAGTGCGAATCTTGCCTTCGTCGATCGCGGCCTCAATTCGCGTGGCCGGATTCGGTTGGATCTCGATCACCGTCCGTGTGACGGACGTCGTGAAGACCGGGCGTAGATCCTGCTCACAGATTGAGTTGGGCAGCCGCTTTCCAGTCTTCGGTGCGTCAATATCCGGCCGCCCACTCGCGATAGGATCTTCCCACTCACGGCGCGCCAGCAAATCCGGTCCAGCTAAATCTCCAGCCTTGACGGTCTGCACAAAGTTTCGCCCCTGCTTGCGCACGCGAAGCGTGAGTAGCTTTCGATGCAACGCGAAATCGGGCGTCTCGTAATAGGTGCTTGTGAGGTCCGACTGGATCTCCGACCGCACGGTCGGCATCGCCAGGAGAACGCACTTCAACTTTTAAAGCTCCGTGGCTGGTGCGGCGAGCTTGAGTTGCAACCTCGGTTGAGAATCAAAGACGCCTCCCTCGATGTCGGCGCCGGCATGGGCGGCGCTTATCACGTCTTGCTGGACTAGCTGCCGCTTACCCGGGCTCCAAGTCACCGCCCGCCCATTTGCGCCCGCTTGAAATATTGCACCGCGCGCTCGTGCTTTTCCGCCTCAGCGCGGGTGGCGAACGTGCCAAGATTGCGGCGTTTTCCGGTTTTCGGATTGATTTTCCGCGAATACAGGCGATAGCCGCCCGATTTCAGTTTTCGGATCATGCGCGGTTTCCAAGCGATATTTGCTTTTTCCTCATAATCCTGGAGATCCGTAAGGGCTCCCAGGCGTGCGGATGTTGCAATCGCTAATTTTTTTCCTGCAGTTGCCACGGG
>CAWDZD010000073.1:0-35481 GCA_963806465.1 uncultured Alphaproteobacteria bacterium
GTGCCCCATCACGACATTTCGCTGCGCTGCGCAATTGGTCGTTATCGGGGCGCAGCTGACTTTGGCCAGCCTAACGCACTGTAGATTTATGGGTTCACGGCCTAGCAATTCTCAGACGCTTACGATAGCCAGAAGCCGCCGGCGTCGCAGAGTAGCCAGGCATCAGCGCAAGGTCGTCAAAGAGGGCGGCCCATATTCGACACCGTCCCGAATGTAAAAGGTGCAACCGCGATGGGCGCTTTTCAAACCATGCTGCTGGCCGGCATAGCGATTCTTGCAGTCGGAGGACGCTCACTCGCACAAACCGTTCCCGGTCCTTCCGTAGAAGACCTTTTGAAGGCGGACAAGCTCGGACCGATCTCGAAACAGGGAGACCGATATTTGCGACGCATTCTGGTGGTCGGAGCCCATGCGGTGTTGAAGCTCGCGCGGCAAAAGCCGGAGAAGTATCCCTGGCTCACGCAGCTTCTCGCCCGCAAACCGTTCAAGATCGTGGCGGTCGCGCTGGCCAACAAGATGGCACGCATCGCCTGGGCATGCTGGTCAAGGGCGGCCCGTATCGGGCGCGTGCACTGGTGGCAGCAGCCTAAGGGGACTGGCGATGGAAGGATGAGGTTGCGTATGAGCGTTCACGAACTGCAAGGGTGATGACGACGTTGATGCGAAACGGTCGAGACCGTCGATCGGAAAACCCGCTTTGGGCCGACGCGATAGTTGAGCGCGTGTTTGTGGTTGGGACCGATCAGCGGATCACATCAGGGCCAGCGGCCACTGCGGCTGCATCGCGACAGAGGTAATCCTCCAAGCGACAATAGGCCGGATACATGGCTGCACCCGAACGCTTCGCTACACGTCAGATTCCGCTTGCAACGCGGGCACCGTCCATACATGGCCCTTAGCCGACGTTCAAAAGACGCCGATCAATGTCTGCTTGTTGGGGTAAAGCAGACATCATGATTTTGACCGCGTCACATCTGCTCGTGATCGTCCCGATCTCTCAGTCGCAGTTCCTTTGACGGCAACTCGCACAAAATCAGTCTTTCTTTAATCAGTTTCCGACCGTTGAAGCCGTTAGCAGTAGCTACTGATAAACAAATTGCAGTTTGTTACCAATTTGCCCTGCGCAAGGTGGGCTCAAGCGCGTCCGAAATCCTTGGCGCCGATTACACCGCAAAGTCTCACGCGCTCCACCGGAACAGCCCAATGCCCCTTATCGGGCGATATCTTCAAGGGTACGCCCGCGTGTCTCAATGAGACAAGTGAGTGTCACGATTGCCCCAGCTGCGGCTGCCAAGGCGAAGAACAAAAACACAAACTGTATAGCGGTTTTCGCCAAGAGCAGACCGACCAATGTCGGAGCTACGATGGCGCCCACGCGAAGCCAGGAGCTTGCCACCCCCGCGCCGAAGGCGCGCATACTGGTCGGATAGATCTCCCGGGACATAGGCTAAACGCCGGCGAGCATGACGGAGATGAAAAACACGCTCACCGTTGCCAACGAAACCACCTGCACGACAGGTGCGCCGATCGGCAGGCCAGATAGAGCAAATAAAGGAATTGCACAGCCGATGAAAGCGACGGCAAAGGTCCAGCGGCGGCCAATTAGATCGATCACCGCTGTGCCCACACACGCAGCTAGAACTCCGGCCGCACCGGCGAGCAAGCTGTATTGCAGCGTATCACCGACCGGCAGGTGGTAAACTGTACGATAGATGGTGGGCAACCAAGTGATCAGGCCATAGCCGGCAATCGACGTGAAGAACATGATTGCCCATGCGGTGAGCGTACGCCCAGCGTAGCCTTCTGCGAACAACGCCCGCCAGGTGGCTGGTGCAGCATGCGAAAGAGCAGAAAGCGACGGCAACGGGGGCAGTCTGCGTCGTCCGTCGCTCGTGATCGTCCGCTCAATCTCCGACATGACTTCGTCGGCCTCACGCAACCGGTCGTGGCCCGCGAGCCAACGCACAGAATTCTGGCACGATGCGGCCGAACCAGATCGCGAGCAGTACCGGCGCGCCGCCGACGAGGAACATCGATTGCCAGCCGAACCGCGGGATAAGCCACATCGCCATCAGTGACGTGATCATGACGCCGGTGGCGAATGTGAGCTCGAGCAGGAATACGAGCCGGCCGCGGAAGCGCGCCGGGCAAGCCTCGTTGATATTTCGCGGCAATCGGCACTTCGCCGCCAAGCCCCACACCTTGAAAAAATCGCAACGCCAGCAAGATCGGGTAAGAACTGGCGAAGGCGCAGGCGATGCTGAGAGTTCCAAGTATGCCTACGGCAAGACGCAACGCGCTCAATCGGCCTATCCGCTCGGCGAGCGCGGTGAGGGCGACGGCGCCGATCAATTGCCCGATATATCCCGTTGAGATCAGAAGGCCTATGGCACTCGAAGAAATATCCCACTCCCCCGCCAGCAGTGGCACGACAAATGCGATCGTTAAGAGAGTCGAAGGCATCGAACAAGCTTGCGAGACCGACCAGTGCCACCATGCGCAGATGCCAGGCTGAGAACGGGAGGCGCTCGATGCGGGCAATGATGGCTTCTTCGGTGATAGGGTATGCGCCGATGCCTTCGACCGGCGCCGTATTGGTAGCGGATGGTGTTGATACTCGTGCTTCCATCCGTTTCCCGTAACTGCCACAAGAGGAACGAACAAGTATACTCCTTGAACGACGGCGCGGGGCCCATTGCCGGCACCCCGCGCAACCAATCGCCGCTACGCTAGGACCGCTTTAGTCGAATTCAAGGTTCGAACTTCGCGGCATTTGATTTGTCTATGAAGAACGGCTCGCTGGTTGGCCCGCCGTCGTTTGGGATGTAATGCGGCACTTGCTTGCCCCTCGCGCCGCCGCCAGATTTTCGACCGCCCGATAGGCGGCTGTGTACGCGAACAGCGGTACGCTAAGCTCAATCCAGCCATTCTCGATGGCCTCCTTCGACCATCGGGTCCCCCCGAAGTCGTACACCTTGATCTTTCCGATCTTGCCAGACTGCTTGAGGGCGTCGACAACGCCGCGTGTTATGCCCGCATAGTCACTGATGATGATGGTGATGTCAGGATGCGACTGCACCATGTTCTGCGTCTTGGCCTGGGCGGTCGGCACCGTGTAATCCGTCCGCTGTGTGTCGACGATCTGGAATTGTGGGTCGGCGGCTTTGGCATCCTCGACAACCTTGTTCATGCGAAAAGTGTCAGCACTCAAATCCATGCCGGTTATGATGCCGACTTTCTGCGGTCCGGGATTATCCTTCATCACGCGTTGCACGTAGCGGGTGAAGGTTTCGTATGAGGAACCGCCGCCGACGTTGATCAGGGTGCCCGGCGCCCGCTGATCTTCGCCTTTGGCGAGTTGTCTGTCGCAGACCGGATCGTGATAAGTCGCCACGAGGATCCCGGCCTTCGGCGCTTCCTCGGTCGCAATTTTGCAAAGCACCTGGCCGGCAAGCGGAAACACGACGAAAGCGTTATACTTCCCGCTCTGGATCGCGTTTTGCATCTCGTTCAATTGGTTCATTGGGTTGAGCTTGCCGTCGAAGACGCTGACGGTGCCACCGAATTTCGCCGCCGCGTCTTGCGTGCCCTTGATGTTCGCTTGCAGGTAACTGGTGTTGGTCGCCGGCAGGAACATCGCGATCGAGAGCGGCTTGCTTTGGTCGACCGGTACTTTCATGTTGCCGACGTCGACCATTATTTCCGCCGCTCCGGCAGCGAAAGCTGCTGAAACGCTAGTGGCTAGCACAACTCCGAGGGCTTTACTAAATCGCTTCAAGGTCATGGCGTATCCTCCTGATTTTTTCCTGTTGAACTTTAGCTTAGTCTCAGTAGGTCGCTTCGGTTGGCTGACGGTCAGTGGTCCGAATATGGCAGGATGCGCGTTTCGACCATTCGACGCGGATCGAACCAGCGGCGCCAACGAACTCCACGAAATGACCCGCCTCTGCGAACATCGCACGAGATCGAGCAACCGGCGTTCCTCAGCGGGCAGTGCATCGATCGGGAGCTGGTTGAGGTGATCGAAGATGGCTTCCATGTGCGGCAGCATGCGATCGTAGAAATCTCGAAGCCGAGCGATGTCGTTCTCGGTGTCGATGCGCTTATGGGCGCGGGCCACCGAGGTCGGCAGACCCATTCTGCAACCAGCGGCTCCAGTGCCACGAAGCCTTCCGGAAGTTGACGAGCCGTCATTGATTAAACTCCTTCGGCCGCCAGAAATTGCTCAACGACGTGATGCTGGTGGCGGCACAGAAGTTCCTGGTCGCTGAAGATGAGATGTCTTTTCGCGCCGGAACAGATGCCTTCCTGCACGAGTTCCATCGTCGACAGATCCTCCACCGCCACGTCGCGCGCCAGGACTTTCCAGGACTCCTGCACGAACCTATGGCCGGCATTCTGCGCCGGCCGGAAATAGCGGCGGAACTGATAGATCGAGCGTGTGGCGGAGATCGGCCAGCATTGATGGGTGAAGAAACCTTCAGAGACGAGGTCGATGAACATGTTGGGAAAGAATACGAACACGTCGAACGCCCAGTTCGGGGAATTGGCGGGATTGCACATGGGCGGAATCCCGCGTTCGCGCGTGAGCACATCAGTGATTCCGGCCCCGTATTTGAAAGCGAGCTTTGTCATCGGCGTGAGTTCGTTTTCTTCGCCACCCGATACGATCGTTTGCATGCGATGCGGACCGCTCAGCTCGGCATGTGAGCAATGCCGAATACGGGTTGTCGCGTGAAAGAAAGATCGTCGCGATCGACAGACCGTGCGTGCCGACCACGTGGAACAACTCTTGATTGGCGTCCATCGCGATCTTCCAATTGGCGTTTACCTCTGCGTCCAAGCCGACAACCGAGGTGAACTCGTGAAACGGGTAGTCGCCGAGGCGCTGACCGAATTCTCCGAGCCATTCAGTCAGGGTTTGCGCGGGATTGGGATCGAGGTTGATGTGATCCAACCGTTCCACACGTCGCAATTGACGGGTGTGAGAGCGCATGCATTACGATCCAGATTGAAAAACATGCCCTCGTCCGTGACGCTCTTTGACCGAACCTGAAATATCGTAGCTCCAGGAATGGAAAATACAGGTGAAGCGGCGAGCGCCCTTGCCAGCACGGTCCAGCACCAGCTTATTGGAGCGGTGCGAACACACATTGTGGAAAGCGCGGATTGATCTTATCCGCCTGACGCACGATCAGAACAGACGCGGCAATCATGTCGCGCACGATGTAGTCGCCCGGCTCCGCGATTTCCTCTACGCGCCCGACGTTGAGCCAGACTTTGCGGAAGATCGCCGCCTTTTCCCGCTCGAAGTAGTCGGGCGCGTAATAAGGCTCGGTCGGCACCGGCCCGGTCCCAACGTCCGGGTACTTTGTCGTGAGAAAGGGCGTGGTTCCCAGATGGGGCAAAATCGGTTTGTCGAGCATGGCTATCCTCCTCGGCAAGGCGCTTTGCACGTTGCCGCGCCGTCCGCCAGACTTTTGATTTACTAAATCCGGCCGTTTCCGGCGGATGGGACCACGAAACCTATCACGGCAGCCCTTTGGCCGATGATACATTCGGGGCATAGTGGCGATCTCACTCTGGTAGATCAAAAAGGTTGCGCGGCCTCAGAAGTTCTTCGAACGGCCATCGGCCTTTTGCACTACACAGCAACGCGTTATAGGCGTCAAAATGGCACGCAGGACCGTTTTCCGCCCTCGCCGGATAGCCTATAGTCGCCCACGGCGATGCCTGGATCAATCTCTGGATTCGATTTTGCAGGGACCGCGACCAAGGCGGCACGATGGACCCGAGACAGCTCGAATACTTCGTCAGCGTCGCCACGTGCGGCAGGAATTCAATCGCGCCGCTGTCGAGCTGCACATAGCGCAATCGGCGCTGAGCCGCCGCATTCGCCTCCTCGAAGAGGAACTTGGCGTCTCGCTCCTCATTCGAGGCCGACGCGGGGCCGCGCTGACCCCGGCCGGTGAGCTGTTGCTTGATCGCGCCGAGGCAATTCTTCGCCAGCTCCGCGATGCTCGCGACGAAGTCGCTTCCGAGGCAAAGGAGCCGCGCGGCGAACTTACGATCGGCATGCCGCCGTCCCTTCAGGCATGATTACCGTTCCGCTATTGGCGGAATTGCCGAAGCGGCTTCCGAGTGTATCGGTGAGGGCGTGGGTTGCAACGAGCATGGTGCTTCGTGAGATGGTGCTTTCGGGGAACCTCGATCTCGCCGTCTTCGGCATCATTGAACCCGATACCACGCTCGACCTGAAGCCGCTGTTGCGAGACGACATGTTCCTGGTTGGGCCGGCGAACGCCAATCTTGGCGCGGGCGAGCCGCCGTCCTGGGCTGAAATTGCCGAACTGCCCGTCATTCTGACCAGTCGGCCGAACAGCGTTCGGCTGCTTGTCGAAGCCGCCGCAGCAAAGCGCCGACGCAAGCTCAACGTGATCATGGAGGTCAACTACATTCCCGCCCAGATCGACCTGGTGCGCCGCGGGACGGGCTTTACGATGCTGCCTTACAGCGCGGTGCGCGAACACGCCGACCGTGGCGAACTTTCGGTCGCGAGAATTCCGGGTCTTGATTACGCCTGGGCTGTGGCCAGCGTCAGGGGTAAACCGGTCTCGGCCGCGGCGCGTTCGGCGCAGGAACTGCTGGTCGAGATCGCCCGGCGCCAATCGTGGACGAGCAATGGCCTCACGCGCGATCAATTCACAAAGCGTCGCGGTCGAGCGCTTAGAGGAGGCGCTCCCCCCAAAAACAGGGTCGGATGCTAAATTCCAAATGACTGAGATGGGGGTAGGTTTTGGATCGCTACGACTACATCGTTGTCGGTGGCGGCAGCGCTGGCTGCGGACTGCCGCCCGACTGGTGCGTGAGTTCGGTGCACGCGTTCTTCTCCTTGAAGCAGGGCCGCCGGACACCCATCGTTTGATCGATATGCCGGCCGGGTTCGTCAAGCTTCTGTTCCGGCCTAGTCCGTTTGTGAAGGTATATAAGTCTGAGCCGCAGGCTTCACTCGACGGCCGCCGTATTTCGATGCTTCAAGGACACGTGCTCGGCGGCGGCAGTTCCGTGAATGCGATGACTTACACGCGCGGCGCGCCTTCTGACTATGCGCGGTGGGACGACGCCGCCGGTCGCCCGGGCTGGGATTGGGCGTCTCTGCTCCCGTATTTCCGGAAACATGAGGGCAATCAGCGCCTGAATACGCCGGCGCACGGAATCGACGGGCCGTTAAAGGTCTCCGATGCCCACCACCCGATTTGCGATGCGTCGCAGGCCTTTTTGCATACGCTGCAAGAGATGGGCGTTGCTTACACGGCCGATGTCAACAGCGGCGTTCAGGACGGCGTTACGCTTGTTCAATCGACGACATACAAGGGTAAGCGGTGCAGCGCAGCGCGCGCACATTCTCGGTCCGGTGCGATCAGACCGCCGCCTCATGCTCAAATGCAACACCAGAGTCACGCGGGTGGTGTTCCAGGGGAAGCGCGCCGTCGGCGTTGAATTCGGTGACAACAGCGGAGGAGCCGTTCGTACCGCTTTTGCCGACAACGATATCATCCTAACGGCGGGAGCCTATGCCTCGCCCCAGTTGCTGATGCTCTCGGGGATCGGTCCGGCAGATCAGCTGACGCAAATAGGGATACCGGTTCGGGTCGATCTGCCGGCGTCGGCCAGAACATGCAAGATCACAACTCGGTTGCGCTTGTTGCGCAGACCAAAACCGCCTGCGGTTATTTTGGCGAGGATCGCGGCGCACGGATGATCATCAACGGGTTACAATATCTGTGGTTTGGCTCGGGTCCGGTTGCGTCTACCTCCTCCGAGGTAATGGCATTCGTCCGCTCGACGGAGTTGGTCGCCGAGCCCGATCTGCAGCTCTATTGCGCCCCAGTGATGGTGCCGACACCCTTGCTAACTCCACCTCTTGCGCACGGATTTACACTGCTGGCCAATCTCATCGCGCCGCAATCGCGTGGCAGCATGCGGCTGCGATGCGGACGATCCGGAGGCGATGCCGATCATTGAGCCGAATTGGCTGGCGGATCCACGCGACCTGCGAACGATCATCGCCGGACTTCGTTATCTTCGTACGATCACGCAAACGAGCCCGATGCTACGTATCGTCGATCGAGTGCGTGGCCCCGAGCCAATCTTGAATTCCGATGAAGAACTGGGCGCTTACTGCAAGGCGGTGACCTCTACCAACTTCCATCCGGTCGGCAGCTGCCGCATGGGTTCGGATACTGACCCATCCGCGGTCCTAACGCCAAGCTTGAGGTCCGCGGCGTCACCGGCCTCCGGGTCTTCGATGCTTCAATGATGCCGAGCATCATCAGCGCGAATACCAACGCTCCGGTCATGGCGGTTGCCGACCGCGCGGTCGATCTCATGATGACCGGCGCGGCGAAGGATCGAGGATAGTTCGGCTGTCGTGTTCTTGAGCTGCTCGCAAACAATCGCGAGCAGACGATCGTCCATCCGTGCTTCCGGAACCGAGATGTTCAGCACGCCGGCGAGAATGCCGCCGACGGTAACGGCGCGTGCGGTGCCGACCACGCCCCGCGCGAGTTCGCTCCGCGAATATCCAAATCCGGTGGCACTAATTTGTTTGAGCTGCCGGCGGATGGCGGCTTCATCGCATATCGTGCGATCGGTATGCGCTTCACGTTTGACATGGGCAAAATAGAGTTTGAGTTCTTTTTCCGGATAAAAGGACAATGCGAGTTTGCCCGCAGAAAAGGCATAGAGCGGCGCCGATTCGCCAACGCGCATCTGATAGGTCAGCGCTTGCCGACCGCTCTCTGTCGCCACTACCACAACCCGGATCGTCTTTCAGAACATAAAATGCGTTGGTCTCGTTCAGCCGAGCGTTCAAGCGACGCAAGACGGGAGTGACCTGATCGGCAAGCGACCGTACGCGGCCCGCGCTCCGGATCAGAAGCTCGAGTCCGGGTCCTAGGCGGTACCGCGAAATATCAGGCAAGTGCTCGACGTATCCGCGAGCCGTGAGGTCCGCGAGCAGATGAAATAGGCTGCTTTTCGGAATGCCCAGGTCGCGGCACAATTCAACAAACGAAAGCGGCCGCTCGGCGGCACCGAAGTGCTCCAGCAGGTCGAGGACCCGGGAAGCCGACTTGACAGCAGGCGACACCGTCGGTTTCATATGCTGACCTCGGTTCACACTCATAAACCAGACTTAGTCGGGAACCGATGAACAATCAATGGCTCAGACGAGAGGAAGATCAGAGTGTTCTGCTTGTGCTCTCCGCTGCTGCCGTCGCGAGGCGTTTCTACTGGCGCGCGAACATGTCTTGTAGGGCCAGCGGAGTATGGTGGGCGGTGACAGTGTCGGCCGAGCGTTCACGACACGGTAGCGCCATCTCGATAGCCACCGACATCGGTGGGACTTTCACCGATGTGGCAGCCTTCGATGCGTCGACCGGTCGGTTGCGGCTTGGCAAGACGCTCACTACGCCCCGCTCTCTCGTCGAGGGCATTGAAATCGGGGTGCAAAAAGCTCAAACGCGATTTCCTGACGCTTCCCTATTTCTCCACGGCACGACTGTGGCGATCAACGCCATTCTGGAACGAACTGGTGCACGCACTGCGCTCGTCACCACTGAAGGCTTTCGCGATGTCTATGAGATCGGCCGTGTCAATCGCCCTGATTCTTACAATCTATTCTTTTCCAAACATCGGCCCTTGGTGCCGCGCGATCATCGCTACGAGATCAGCGAGCGGCTGCTTGCGAGCGGCGAAATTCTGAAATCGCTGGATGAGGAGCAAGTTCGGGGACTAGCAGCAGCATTGCGCACCCAGAGCGTTGAAGCGGTCGCGATTTTGCCTGCACTGCTACTGCAATCCAGCGCACGAACAGCGCGCGAAAGCGATCCTCCAGGATTTGCTTCCGGGCGTTTTCATTTCCGCCTCACACGAGCTGTCGCAAGAGTACCGCGAGTTCGAGCGGTGCTCGACCGTTGTCGCCAATGCCTATGTCGGACCGCTCGTACGCCGATATCTCGACGAGATCGAACGGCGGATCGAAGAGCATGGCTTTGACGGTACGTTTCTGGTGGTGCAATCGACTGGCGGGCTTCTAAGTACCAAGCGAGCGAAGACCGAATGCATCCGGATGCTCGAATCCGGACCAGCCGCCGGTGTGATCGGTACACAGGCGGTCGCGGGCGCGCTTGGCCTCAGTAAGGCAATCGCCTTCGACATGGGCGGCACCACGGCGAAGGCCGGCGTAATCGTAGACGGCCAGCCACTGATCACCGGGGCCGCTTTGGTCGGCGGCTATGAAAAGGCGCTGCCGGTCCAAATCCCGATGATTGATATTTTCGAAGTTGGTACCGGCGGCGGTTCGATCGCGCGCATCGAGCATGGCGCGCTCTTAGTCGGTCCGCAAAGTGCGGGCGCCGAGCCCGGTCCGGCGAGTTACGGTCGCGGCGGCACCGAACCGACCGTTACGGACGCCAACCTTGTTCTCGGGCGGCAAGCGCGAGCCGCTTTCTCGGTGGTGAAATGCCGCTTGATATTGATGCTGGAAAGCAAGCGATCCAGACCAAAGTGGCGGCGCCGCTCGGCCTCGACCTCATTGACGCTGCTGAAGGGATACTGCGCATCGCGACTACCAAAATGTCGTATGCGGTAAAGGCTGTTACGACCGCACGCGGGTTCGACGCTGGCGAGTTTGTGCTCGTAGCCTATGGCGGTGCCGACCATTGCACGCGACCGCTATTGCTCGCGAGATCGGAATTGGTCGGGTCGTCATTCCGCATGCGCCCGGTCACTTTTCCGCCTTCGGCATGCTGTTTTCCGATCTGCGCTACGATTTAGTTCGCACCTGGTTTACCGATCTTCGCTCGGCGCCATTCGAGAAGCTGGATACGATTTTTGCAGAACTCGAAGACGAAGGCCGGGCGGCGATCGCGAGCGCCGCCATTCCACCGAAGGAAATCGTGATCCGGCGCTCGATCGACATGCGCTACGTCGGGCAAGAGCACGTGGTCACAGTGGATGTACCGATAGCTCATTTTATTTCGCGTGATCG
This sequence comes from uncultured Alphaproteobacteria bacterium, assembly GCA_963806465.1. Lineage (GTDB taxonomy): Bacteria > Pseudomonadota > Alphaproteobacteria > Rhizobiales > Xanthobacteraceae > BOG-931. The sequence goes on from CAWDZD010000073.1 coordinate 11,054, forward strand.
GTCGGCTATCAAACGCGCTTTCGACGATGAGCATCAGCGGCGCTACGCCACATCGGCGCCGCAGGAAGCTGTGGAAATCGCAAGCCTGCGCGCAACCGTTGCCGGCACTGCTTATAAGCCTCCGCTCGAACCGATCGCTTGCGGCAATGCTGAACCGCCCGTTGCCGCCTTTACCGGCAACCGCGACGTTTACTTCGGCTCGGGCGGCTTTAGGCCGGTTCCGACCTTCAGCCGCCCTCAGCTTCTCGCCGGCAATCGCATTACTGGACCTGCCATTGTTGAGGAGCACGCTTCCACAACCGTGGTCATGCCGAACGACGTATTGAGCGTCGATTCCTTTGGCAACCTCGATATCGAGGTGGGAGAACCGACGTGACGAAAAGCGCCAGAACGGCAAATCCCATTGTTACCGAACTCGTCCGCAACGGTGTCATCGCCGTCACGGAAGAGATGAAGACGAATTTGATGCGTACCGCCTACAATATGATCATCTACGAGGCGCTCGATTTCACTGTCGGATTATTCACAGCCAAAGGAGAGACGGTCTCGATCGGCCTTGGGCTGCCGATGTTCATTCGCGGCATGGCGGAGACGATCGCCGCCAAACTTCGTCATTTTGGCACGAACGGAATCGAGCCTGGCGACATCCTTTTGACCAATGACGCTTACATCACCGGCAGCCACCTCAACCATCTGACATTTACGCTGCCGATCTTTCATCAGGGTGAGCTCGTCGCGTTCGCCTGCTGCATGGCGCATTGGCCCGATATTGGCGGCACGCTTGGCGGCATCACGATGGATATTTATTCGGAAGGGCTGCAGATTCCAATTCTGAAGTATCAGAAGGCCGGCATCGTCAATCAAGATCTCGTTGACCTGATCAGAATGAACGTTCGCCTTCCTGATCGGGCGATGGGCGACCTTCGGGCGCAAATAACCGCGATCAAAACGGGGGAGCGTCGCTTTCTGGAGCTGCTCGATCGCTACGGCCAGCATGCCGTGCTCGACAGCATCAGTGCGATCATGGATCAATCGGAACGCGCGGCGCGCGCGCGCACGCTTGCCATACCGGACGGCGTCTACGAGGCGCAGTCCTTTATGGACGACGACGGGTTGGATTCGGAGCGATCAATCCCGATCAAAGTCAAAGTGATCGTCGAGGGCGACGCTATGACGGTCGATCTGACCGACGTCGCCAAGCAAGTGCGCGGTTTCTACAATTCCGGGGCGACAACCGGGAGAGCGTGCGCACAGGTCGCTTTCAAATGCCTGACGTCGCCGACCGATTACCCTGTCAATGACGGCTCATTCCGCAACCTGACCGTAGTTCTTCCACCGGGCCGGATCGTCAGTGCGGTGCGCCCGGCGCCGATGCGGTGGTGGATGACGTTTCCGATGACGATCGTCGATACGATCTTTAAGGCTCTCACGCCGGCGCTGCCTGATGGTGTAATCGCCGGCCATCACGCCGACCTCTGCATCGGCGCCGTCGCCGGTCATCTACCGACGACCGGCGAGTTGTTCCTCGCTTTCATCGGTCCGCTCGGCGGCGGATGGGGCGCCAAGCGCACCGAGGATGGAATTTCGGCCACCGTTTGCATCAACGACGGGGACACGCACAACAGCCCTTGCGAACAGCTGGAGGCGAAATACCCACTGCTGGTCGAACGGCACTCCTTGATTGCCGATAGCGGCGGCGCGGGCGAATTCCGCGGCGGGCTCGGCGTGGAATGCGTGATTTAAGCGCGGACCGACATAACGCTCAATACCAGCATTGAGCGGAAGAACTGTCTCCCCTGGGGCCTTGAGGGTGGTCTCGCCGGCACCGGCAACGAAGTACTGCTGCGTCGCAACGGCGAAATCGGGATTGAGGCACCGAATGCCAAACTTTACTCGACACGCTTGCAAGCGGGTGATGCGTTTCTCCTACATTCGGGGGGTGGCGGTGGCTTTGGCTCTCCGCTCGATCGCGCACCGGCCAAAGTGCTGGACGATGTTCGCAACGGTTACGTCACGATTGCGAGCGCTAAGCGCTATTACGGCGTCGTCATCGACCACGAGTCATTGGACGTAGATATGCCGGCGACGGCTGCTCTCCGCGCGGAAATTGGCCAAGCTGGACAGACGCAACTCGCCGCTATGTTCCGCGAGGCACCACGTCGACTGACGCCCGCGCAGCGAGCCGAGCGCGAGCCCGATCACATGCCCATTGCCTGTCTGCTTCCCGGCTGCTGCGGCGGTGGCTCTCGTGTGTGGCAGGCATTGGCCGCCGACGAATGGAATGCAACGCAGAAAATTCCGGAGCAATAAGCGAACGGCCTTCAGCCGTCGCGGAGGGAGGAACAGATGGTCGCAAGTCCATTCAAAACGGTCGATGTGCTCAAAGGTCCATTCGACCCGGGCGGTCAACCTGAAACGCGGATCGGCCAGCCTTTGGAGCTGGGCTTTTTTGCCTGGAACATCAAAGGCGGCATGACCGCATCCAAAGCGGTGCTTAAAGATCCGCCGCGCTATCAGAACTTCTGGGAATGGCCGAATTCCATGCGGCTCGTGCAACTGGCCGAGGAAGTCGGATTTGATTATCAGGTGCCGTTCGGACGCTGGATCGGACAGGGCGGTGTGACAGACTACAACGGCGCTGCGCTGGACTTCCTCGCTTCAGCGGCGGCGACAGCGCCGATCACCTCGCGGATTGGTCTCTTCTCGACGGCGCACATCACTTATCGTTTCCATCCGCTGCACATTGCAAAATTCGGCGCAACTATTGACCACATATCAAATGGTCGCTGGGGTTTAAATATCGTTTCGGGCTACTCGGCGAAGGAGATGGCCGCGTTCGGCTTCAAAGAGCCGATCGCACACGATCAGGCCTACGAGATGGCGGACGAATTCGTCTGCCTGATGAAGCATCTCTGGCACGAGGAACAACGGTTTAACTTCGAAGGAAAATATTATCAGTCCTACGGTGCCATGATTGCGCCGCGGCCTAGGCGAAACCCAAGGCCGGTCCTGATGAATGCCGGCGCCTCCGAGCGAGGCATCGATTTCGCCGTGCGACACTCGGATTGGATTTTTGCGACGATGCCGACGCTCGAAGCGTATTCCGACCGCGTGGACTATATCCACAATCTAGCGACCAAGCATGGTCGAAAGGTCCGGTGCGCAACCATGATCTGGGTGGTTCCCGAAGCTACCGACCAGTTGGCGCAAGAGAAATATGACTGGATCGAATTCTGAGATCGACCGAGAGGCCGTTCTGAACTTCCTTGCCTCGATGCAGGGGACGTCGGCAGAGCAGATTTTCGGCCTCAGCAATCCGGAGAACCAAGACCCCTGGGGCGGCATCGGCAAACAGTCTTTCGTCGCCGTTGCCCTGGGCATCACTGCGCCGCACGTGATTGGGAGCTACGAGACGGTGGCGGAGAAGCTTCGGGCGCTGCACCAGACCGGGTTGGAAAGTTTGCTGTTCTGCTTCTTCGATCCGCAGCAAGGTCTACATCAGATGCAAGATCACATCATCCCAATCCTGAAAAAGATGAATTCTGCGGCATTGATCGACCGCGCATCCGTTGCCTCGGCATGCAATTGCAACCACCTTCGACGGCTATCAGTTTCCGCGGCGTCGGAAAGAGATCGGCGCAACTATCGCCGTGGAAGACGTAACTTTGGACATCGCCGAAGGAACCGTGCACGCTTTCGTGGGCGAAAACGGCGCCGGCAAATCGACGCTGCTCGGAATGCTGGCGGGGCGGATCGCGCCCACTGAAGGTGAAATCGAAGTTTTTGGCCGCGCCTTGCCCACAGGCAACGTTCGCTTGTCACGTGCCGCGGGATTAGTCGCCATTTACCAGGAGCTGACGATCGTTCCTGATCTGTCGGCTTGCGCAAATGTTTTTCTTGGACAAACGCGGTCGCGCTTCGGCTTTCTTTCCGAACAAGCAATGCGCCGGCAATTCAAGGATTTGTGCAAGCGCCTTGGCGTCGCAATTTCGGCAGAGATCCCTGCCGGCTCGCTTTCAGTGGCGGACCAGCAGGTTGTGGAAATTCTCCGTGCGCTGCAGAGCGACGCCAGGATCCTGCTTCTTGATGAGCCCACTTCGGCATTGGCTCCACCCGAACGTAAGGCTTTGTTCAAGCGCATACACGAGTTGAGAGCGAATGGTGTCACTGTCCTCTTGGTTAGCCACAATCTCGATGAGGTCCTTGCCATTGCCGATACCGTCAGCGTCTGCCGTGATGGCCGGCTGGTTCGCAGCGCGCCTACCACCGAGTGGACAAAATCGAGCCTTGTTGCCGGGATGTTGGGTCACGACCTGGCGCCAGCGCAAAGGCGCAAATCACCACGTATCGGCGACTTGCTATTGCGTGCAGAGAACATCACGGTTCCGGGCAAGATCGGGAATATTTCGATTGTGGTTCACGCCAATGAAATCGTCGGTTTGGGCGGTCTCGTCGGTTCCGGCCGCACGACGGCTTTGCGCGCCTTGTCCGGTCTCGAACCGAACGCGAGCGGCCGACTTTGGATCGACGGTAAGGAGCGGCGGTGGCCGACCAGCCCGGCCCACGCGCTCGACCTCGGCTTGGCGCTGATTCCCGAGGATCGAAAACAGGGATTGGTACTCGGCATGTCGGCCCAGGAAAACGTAGTCCTGGCCGACCTGAGCGCGATCGCGAACGCCGGATTCGTATCGGAGCGGCGCTTGCGCCGGAGTGCCGAGCAAGCAGTGCGAGGCTATAAATTCGATCTACGACGCCTTTCAGCCTTGGCTGGCGCGCTGTCCGGCGGCAATCAACAGAAACTGCTGCTGGCGCGGTGGCGCCATCGTCTGCCCCGCGTGCTATTGGCCGACGAGCCAACCCGCGGCATCGATGTCGGTGCCAAGGAAGAGATCCTGAGCAAACTCCGGCAGCTGGCCGACGAAGGCTTGGGAATAATTCTCGTATCGTCCGAGCTTGAAGAGGTCGTTGCGGTGAGCGATCGCATTCTGGTGTTTGCGGCAGGACGCGATGTCGGAAACCTCAACTCCGGCGCTTCGGTTGCCGATATTTTGCATGTGGCATTCTCAGTGCAGGCGGCTGATGGTTGAGACGACGGAAAACTTATTAAGCGTGCCGGAGAAGATGACAGCCGTCGGCGGAGCGCGGGCCAGCCATTTCCTGCGCTTTCTGGCGCGGGGAATGATCGTATGGCTTTTGCTGGCTTTGATCGTACTTTGCCGGATCCTGTATCCGGGCTTTCTGGCGCGCGACAATATCTTCAACATTCTGAGCCAGAATGCGCAGGTCGGTCTGATCGCACTTGGGATGACGTTCGTGATGATCGCGGGCGGCTTCGATCTCTCGGTCGGAGCGATCTATGCGGCGGGTGCGACTTTTTACGCTATAGAAGCGAAGACGTTCCCACTTTCAATCGCCGCTTTGCTTACGCTGCTGCTCGGTCTGTTCGCAGGGACAATGAACGGCCTGATTGTCACGCGGCTGAAGGTCAATCCCTTCGTCGCTACGCTCGGAACGAGCTCCATCTTCGGCGGGGCAGCATACCTTTACTCACACTCGGCACCAGTCCTGGTGGACCAAACTGAATTCACCGTGCTCGGCGCTGGCACATGGTTCGGCGTACCGATCTCGCTCTTGTTGTTGATCGTCGCCTACGCCTTGGGCTGGCTGGTACTGTCGCGGACGGTGTATGGCCGTTCGCTCTATGCCGTCGGCGGCAACCCTGAAGCCGCGCGGCTCGCCGGATTACGGGTCGATCTGCTCAAAACCAGCACTTATGCGCTGGTCGGTGTGCTTTCGGCATTCGGTGGAATGATCATAGCCTCGCGGCTAAGCATCGGACAGGCTGACATCGCCGGCACCATGTCGCTCGATGCGATCGCGATTGTTATCATCGGCGGCACTTCGCTGTTCGGCGGCTGGGGCTCGGTTTGGCGTACGGCAGTCGGCCTGTTGCTCCTCGCTGTACTGACCAACATCTTTGATGCGTTGGCGCTGGATTCCAATTTCCAATCGCTCGTAAAGGGGGCGATCGTGATTGGTGCAGTTGCGATCGACGCAATTTCTCGACGCGCCTGATCGCTTCAACACTCTCTGCCTTGCAGCGATGTGAGAGCGGAAGTGGGGTGGCGCGCACCTTGAAACCACGCGATTTGAATCGCCCTCTCCTCGGGTTTTCGCCGTCGTCTTCGCTTTGAAGTTTGTATCTTCGGCCAGGAAAGCCGCACCTGAGCACTTGCAATTAAACGCCAGTTTCTTAGCAAGTTGCCACCTGCTCGGCGGTAGGAGGCTTGCATACTTGGCGTACCCACGCGGCTGACGTTCGAATGTCGGCTTTCAGGATAACTTCGGAAGTGCCGCGCGCGCTCAGAAGTTCAGTCGAGCCGGCGGCTGGAGCGCGAGGCCGGACGCAACGTTGAAGTGATGTGGCTGACGTGTCGGCTTATTCCTGATCACAAGACGATTGCCGACTTTCGCAAGGATAATGGGCTAGCGATCAAGCAGGTTTGCGTGCAATTCGTCGAACTGTGCCGCCAGATGGGCCTGCTGACGACCGCGAGCGTTGCGATCGATGGGAGTAAGTTCAAAGCCGTCAATACTCGCGACAAGAACTACACGCGCGGCAAAGTGGAGCGACGGCGTGCACAATTGGAGAAGAGTGTAGCGCGCTATCTAGCGCAGCTCGACACGGCCGACCTGCAGGAGCCGTCCGAGGAACTAGCGGCGAAGACAGTCCATTTGAAGGAGAAGCTGGTCAAGCTGGAAAGCGAGATGCAGCGCCTGGCGGCGATGGAGAAGCTGATGTTGGCATCACCTGATCAGCAGATCTCGCTGACTGATCCCGACAGCCGTTCGATGGCGACCAGTGGCCGCGGCTCCGGTGTGGTCGGTTACAATGTACAAGTCGCAGTCGATACCAAACATCACCTGATCATCGCTCATGAGGTTACGAACGATGGCTCAGATCGAGCGCAACTCGCCAACATCGCTTGCCAGGCCAAGGAAGCCCTTGGCGTCGATAAACTCGAAGCTGTTGCCGACCGTGGCTACTTCAGCAGTGATGAGATTTTAGCGTCGAAGAAGCTGGCATCACGGTTACGCTGCCAAAGCCGGTGACTTCTGGGGTTGAGGCAAAGGGTCGCTTCGGCAAGCAGGACTTTGTCTATCTTAGCGACGAGGATGTGTATCGCTGTCCGGCTGGACAAAAGCTCGCTTACCACTTCACAAATGAGGAGAAGGGGTTAGTTCTGCACCGCTACTGGACCAACGCCTGTCAGAGCTGCGCTATCAAACAGCGCTGCACCACTGGCAAGGAGCGACGGATCACGCGCTGGGAGCATGAGCATGTGCTGGAGGCCGTACAGAAACGCCTCGATAAGAACCCGCACGCTATGCGCCAGCGTCGCGAGACGGCTGAGCATCCCTTTGGCACGCTGAAGATGAGGATGGGGGCGACGCACTTCCTGATGAAGCGTCTACCCAAGGTCGCCACCGAGATGGCACTCCATGTTCTCGCTTACAATCTCACCCGGGTGATGAACATCATGGGCATTCAGCCGCTGATGGCTGCGATCCAGGCATAGTAAAAGCCAGAAAATTAGCTGGCGTCGCCGGTTCGCCTAGTTCCAGCCCAATTCGTCAAAATGTTTTGAAACAACCAAGACCCATAAGAGACGTGGGGCCGTCGCTTTGTCGAGCCGCCTGTCAACAAGATTGATAGGCTCCTTCGCAGACAAACCAACCGCGCGGCATGGGGCTCTCCGCCAAGCCGGTCGGCGGTTACGACAAGAAAACGCAAGCCGGCGACGTTGCGGGCATTCTAGATGCGCTCAAGATCGGGCCAGCCGCCCTCGTCTCGCACGACATCGGCAACATGGTCGGCTATGCCTTCGCCGCGCAGTACCGTGACCGTGTGACCTGCTTTGTACTCATCGACGCGCCGTTGCCGGCGTGGGCCCATGGGAGGAGATCCTCAAGAACCCGCTGCTATGGCACTTCCGCTTCGGCGGCCCGGATATGGAGCGCTTGGTCGCTGGTCGCGAGCGCATCTACCTGGACCGGTTCTGGAACGAGTTTTCCGCCAGCCCAAAGCGGTTCAGTGAGGCGGCCCGCCGGCACTACGCGAAGCTCTATGCCCGCCCGGGCGCGATGCATGCGGGCTTCGCGCAATTCGCGGCCTTCGATCAGGACGCCGTCGACAACAGGGCCTTCGTCGCGGCGGGCAAGCTCGATGTGCCGGTCCTAGCACTCGGCGGTGAAAAATCGTTCAGCACGACGATGGCCCTAGTGACGCGCTTTGCGGCAAGCGACGTAGAAGAAGGGGTGGTTCCGAACTCCGGGCACTGGATCATGGAAGATAACCCCAAGGCGACCATCGAGCTGATTCGCGCTTTCCTCGACAGGGTCAATAGTCCCGCAGGACTGCGGGGCTCGCGCTGGGCTGCTACCCGATCGCTACCCGGCCCCGATCTCGGGTAGCACGCCGCGCCAAAACGCCAATGTTTTCGGCATAACTTGCTTATTCCGGCCTCTGCACCGCTGATACGTCATCAGCACGATGACCGCCGCGCGCGACTGAGCCTTGATCGTCCAGGCCACCAGGCCGAGGAGAATCGCAAGCTGAACGACCACAGGCCAAAGTTCGGCAACCAGCTGCCCGGTAACCGCCAGCGTAGCCAGCGGCATCAGCTCAAATAAACATTGACCAAGGCTGAGCCCTAAGGTCGGAACCAGTGCCAAGGGTAAGCCAGCCCGGCTCAGGCCCCAGCACGCCAGAACCGCGAACACGGCAGGCGCAAAAACTGCAGCCCCGCCCGGCAGGCTGAAAGTGAAGAGGAAGAACGCCACGACCGCGATCGCCAACAACATGCCGGCGCCAAGATACGGCCGGTGCGCTGGTGACGGCGTTTGCCCGCGGTCGCCTGGCATGGCTGGCGGCGCTTCGAAGCGCACGGCGGAGCGGCTGAGAAAAGTGCGGACGGCCAGGAGATAGGCCAGGTAAGAGGCGCGCAGTGACGTGAACACCTCGACCTGGCCGTCGTCTTTCCAGTACCAGCCGATGCAGCACCGCCGCTCGCTTTTTGCAACCTCGCTGATCTGCGCGGCCCACGCGCTCGGTTCGCGCCAATGCGTCAACGCCGCCGCCATCATCCGCGCCGCCTCGTCGGCCGGCGCCAGCCGCGGCGGCAACAGGAACAGGGTCTTGCGTTCGTAATTCTGGCCGAACAGGTGACTCAGCTCCCAGCGGACGCCTTCGGTCTCGTCCAGCGTCATCACCACGGCGCCGGCATGGCTGCACAAGCCGGAAACGGTTTCGCGCCATTCGTCGTCGGTAACGTAGGTCCGGGCGGCGCCAAAGGGCGGGGCCGAACCCGGTCGGCCGATCGCCACGACCGGACCGTAAGGCGTGCCTTCCTCCAATAAAACGTGATCGAGCGTCGGCCGCGGTTCGCCGACGGAGACCATGCGCCGAAACAAACCCCGCCGCGGCTTTTGCAGCCTGACTTGATCGTCGCGAAACGAACGCAGGAAAAGAATCACCGGCCGCGTGTCGCTGCTGATCAGCCGCTGCAGCGACAATCGCGTGAAGCGGCGGGCGCCGAAGCGCAGTCCGGCAAGGACTACGAGGTTGAGGGCGAGCGCAGCCGGCAGAGCGAAGACTGAGCCAAAAAGCCAAATTGCCAGCATGCCGCCGCACGCAGGTATCCTCGGCGTAACCGCGTAGCATCCGATCACGTCACGTGACAGAAGTTCAGTGATCGGCAGATAGGTGAACAAAGAGCCCCACAAGCCCGCGGCAAACAGGCAGAAAGCCGCCGTGGTCAACACGAACAGCAGGACAGAAACCCGCCGCTGCAGCGGGCGAAGCCAGGCACAGATCGCCGGAATGCCGAACAGCTGCAGCAGATATCCCGCCATCGCACCGGGGCTTCGCCGCGCACGATCGGACGTTCCGATGGCGAGAGCCTCGATACTTGGCGCGCGGCACGGCCGAATTGGTAGAGAACGGCAGCGAGCCAGCCGAAATACCAGAGAACGGCAAGCCACGAGGCGACGGTGGGCACGATGCTGTAGCCGAGTACATTGCCGGGCAATAAACCTCTGCCGTAGGACACGGCGAACGCGGCTATGAAAAGGCCGGTTACCGGGAGCACCAGCGGCGTTCGCACCCGGTACATGACCCAGACGACGCCAAGCGCAATTATAGCGGCCGCGATCTGCGCGGCGATGATTTGCGGGTCGTGTACGCCGCCGCCGCGAAACATCACCAAGGCGGCAACACCCAGATAAGCGAACATCAGCGTGAAAAATTCGGCAGTCGCGATCAACGACAGGAAATGGGCCGCGTCATATCCGGCTTCCACGCGCTCGAGGCGCGTATGAACGACCGCCGGCGGCGCGGCTTGCGACAGTTCTGCCATTGCCCCTCAACCCCAGGCATATCGAGGCCGCCCGGCCATCAGTCCTGCTCCGCCACCACATCATCGAACTTGGTGTAGTCGAGCAAGAAGCGGCCCTGCGGCGACACACTGGCGATGTCCTTGTAGCGATAGTGCCAGCGGATATCGCGCCAAGAATAGATGTGCCGGGCATAGAGCTGCTGCGCTGAACTGTCGTCGAGGCCGCCGACATTGAGCACCAAGAGCGCGTCGCCCTCGGCGAGATCGGACGCGGTCATGCCGTGCAGCGGACTGTCGTTGTCGATGACGTGAAACAGCATCCAGCTCAGCACAAACATCGGGTGCTCACTGCGATCGAGCTTTATTTCATAGAAGCGCCGCAGCTGGTCGCCTTCCTTGGTGCGCTCAGCGCGAATGATCCAGAGCCGCGCGCTGGCCCGCGACACGGTATTATGCCGGGCATTGGCCAGGCGGATCATCAGTGTCGGTCGCCCCTCGTGGCGCGTGATGACGGCCTCCTTGGCGAAGACGAAACGGGCGCGCGGCCGCGAGAAGCGGGCAAAGATCAGCCCGGTCATCACCGCCAGAAATGACATGCCGGTGAAAATTTCGATGGTGGCGATCAGATGCCCGTAATTGGTTTGCGGGTGCATATCGCCGTAGCCGACCGTCGCCAGCGTCTCGATCGAGAAATAGAAATAGGCGAGCGGACCGTTTTCGGCGGCGTTGGCGATCGGCTCGTGGCCGAGCGAGTAGAGGAACCCGAAGACGGCGTTGAGCGCCACAAAGATCGCGGCGGCCGAGCCGAAGAACACCGGCCAGTAGACGGTCATCGAGCGATGATAGAGATCGCCCCAGAAGCCCTGGCTCAAGCCGAGGGTTTCGATCTCGCGGTGACCGAACCTAAGGAGCTGGGATTTTCCCTCTGACCGCTGGCGTCGAAGTTTTGGCAATACGCACCTCAATTCGTCATGCCAACGCTCGTCGCGGGCATCCACGTCTTTGTCGTATCGCGAACATAAGACGTGGATGGCCGGGACAGGCCCGGCCATGACGCTACATGCGTCAAACCGCGGCCTTTGCCGGCGCCTTGATCTTCAGGCGATTGTAGACCCGCCGCGCGTTACCTTCGAAAATCTTGTGCCGGTCGGCGTCGGTCAAGCGTGGCGCGTGGTCGACATAGCGTTTGGTGTCGTCGAAGTTAAAGCCGGTCTTCGGGTCGACGCCTTTGACCGCGCCGACCATTTCCGAGGCGAATAGAATGTTGTCGGTCGGCACGACCTCAGTGAGCAGATTGATGCCCGGCTGGTGATAGACGCAGGTGTCGAAGAAAATATTGTTCTTGATGATGTCGTCGAGCTCGGGCCGGCCGTTGTTGAGCGCGAGCCCGCGGAAGCGGCCCCAATGGAACGGCACCGCGCCGCCGCCATGCGGGATGATCAGCCTAAGCGTCGGGAAATCCTTGAACAGGTCGGACAGAATGAGCTGCATGAACGCCATGGTGTCGGCGTTGAGATAATACGAGCCGGTGGTGTGCATCGCCGGATTGCAGCAGCCCGAGACGTGGATCATCGCCGGCACGTCGAGCTCGACCAGCTTCTCGAACAACGGATACCACCATTTGTCGGTCAGCGGCGGTGCGTTGAAATAGCCGCCGGATGGATCTGGATTGAGATTGCAGCCGACAAAGCCGAGCTCCTTGATGCAGCGCTCCAATTCGCCGGCCGAGTTTTTCGGCGGCACGCCGGGCGATTGCGGCAACTGGCAGACCCCGATGAAATTCTGCGGGTAGAGCGCGCAGACCCGATGGATGAGATCGTTGCAGATCTGCGACCATTCGAGGCTGACGCTTTCGTCGCCGATGTGATGGCCCATGCCGGAGGCGCGCGGCGAGAAGATCGTCAGATCGGTGCCGCGCTCGCGTTGCAGCTTGAGCTGGTTCTGCTCGATGCTGTCGCGGATTTCATCGTCGGAAATCTTAAGCGACGCCCGCGACGGCATCGCCATTTTGTCCTTGGCGTTGGCGGCGGCCGTCTGCTCCTTGCGGAAACGATGCAGATCCTTGGGCTCGGTGGTGTAGTGGCCGTGACAATCGATAATCATGAGAACATTGCTGTTTGGTGCTCGGTGATGACGATGCTACGGGCGGGGCGCGATTGTCAAACAGGAGCGGCTTTTCTATAGCATGCACTCCACGGGGAGACCGAACATGGCTGAACTTCCGCGGCTCAACGGCATCATCCGCGCACTCGAATCCGGCGGGCATGCGCTGACCTGCTTCTCGCCCGCCGAGATCAGCAGCGCGGTGGCGATGAGCACATCGAAATTCGACGGCTGCGTGTTCGAGATGGAGCATCAGCCGTGGGACAGTCGGCTCCTTCGCGATTGCCTGCAATACATGCTCAACCGCGCGCAGATCGCCAAAGCGGCCTCGCTCGTGCCGGGCGTGACGCCGCTCGCCCGCGTCCCCGTCAACGGCGTGGAAATGGCGCAATGGCACGCCAAGCAGGCCCTCGACAACGGCTGCTACGGTATCGTGTTCCCGCACATTTCGACGGTCGAGGAAGCCGCCAATGCGGTCGGCGCTTGCCGCTATCCGCGGCTCAAAAACGCCGCGGATTACGAGCCCGCCGGCATCCGCGGCGACGGCCCGACCACGGCGGCGCGCTATTGGGGCCTGACGCAGCAGGAATATTATCAGAAGGCCGACGTCTGGCCGCTCAATCGGCAGGGCGAGATTTTCTGCATCCTGCAGATCGAGGACACAAAGGGCGTTGAGAATCTCGACGCCATACTGGCGAAAGTGCCCGGCGTCGGCGCCATCCTGATCGGCGAAGGCGACCTCTCGCAGGAACTCGGCTATCCGCGGCAATACGAGCACAAGGTCGTGCTGGAATTGATGCAGCGCGTGGTCGACACCTGCAAGAAGCACAATGTCGTGGTCGGCCACCCGCATGTCGAACAGGGAAACGTCGAGCGCATCGTCAAGGAAGGCTATCGCTTCCTGATGTGCGCGCCGGTGCAGAGCTACGGCCACCTCGAAGCGGCACGCAAGCACACCGGGCGGGCGTAGCCCCAACGCTCGTCATGAAACGCCCAACCCACCCTTTTCCTCGATGAAATGTGCGATCTCGTCGACGCCCTGCCCGGCGCGCAGATTGGTGAAAAAGAACGGCCGCGCGCCGCGCATGCGCTTGGACTCGCGCTCCATCGTTTCCAGCGACGCGCCGACATGGGGCGCGAGATCGACCTTGTTGATCACCAGAAGGTCGGAGCGGGTGATGCCCGGACCGCCCTTCGACGGGATCTTGTCGCCGGCGGCAACGTCGATGACGTAGATCGTCAGATCGGCAAGCTCGGGCGAGAACGTGGCAGCGAGATTGTCGCCGCCGGATTCGATCAGCACCAGATCGAGCGCCGGAAATTTCCGCCGCATCTCGGCGATCGCCGCGAGGTTGGCCGAGGCATCCTCGCGGATCGCGGTGTGCGGACAGCCGCCGGTCTCGACGCCGGCGATGCGGTCGGCTTTGAGCGCGCCGGAGCGCACCAGATATTCGGCGTCCCACTTGGTGTAGATGTCGTTGGTAATGGCGGCGATCTCGTAGCGCTCGCGCAACCGCTTGCACAGCGCGTCCACCAGCGCGGTCTTGCCCGAGCCGACCGGGCCGCCGACGCCGACGCGCAGCGGGCCATGCTGAGATGTAGTCATAGTGAACTCCAACTCACAGCCCGGCGACCAATTCCAGCGATTTGCCGACCTGCGCATGCTCACGTCGCGTCGTTGCAAACCGCTCGCTGACTTCGGCCGGTAACGCGATCTCCTTGGCAAACTCCGGACGCTGCAGCAGCTTGGTGAACCACGCGGAGACGCGCGGATGCAGCCGCGCGAACGGATAATCGGCAAGCGTCAGCCGGTCCACATAGATGAACCAGGCGATATCGAGCACGGTCAACGTATCGCCAAGCAGGTAAGGCTGACTGGCGAGCCGCCGCTCAAGATCGTCGAAGGCCTCGCGAAATCGCGCCGCCGATACGCGCGCCTCCCGGTCGCTGATGCCGTGCTCGGCAAACCGCGACCAGAAATCGATTTGCTTGTCGATCTGCTCGTCCTTCCTGCCGCCAACGGTGCCCGAGCCGGTGGCGTACTTTTTTAAGTCGTCCACCGATTTTGGCGGCTGCGGCGGCGCGAACACAAAGCGGAAACTCAGCGTGCGGACGTCCAAGTGCAAATCGTCCTCGTGCTTGAGGAGCGACGCCATTTCATTTTCGTATTGCGGCGGGATCAAGCGCGGCTGCGGAAACGTCCTCTCCAGATAGGTGACGATGTCATTGCTCTCGATATGGACTGCGCCATCGTGCACCAGGACCGGCACCAGGCCGCGCGGGTTGATGCCGAGAAACCACGCGCTCATGTTTTCGTTCTTGGGTAGGTCCACGGGGTGCGACTGCCACGGGATGCCCTTGAGATTGAGAAAGATGCGAAGCTTCTGCGAGCAGACCGAAAGGTAAAAATGAAAGACATGGACGCCTTTCCAGCCGAGCACTTCCTTGGTCTTGATGTCGCTGTCGACCAGTTGAACCATGACTCTCTCCCCGTTTATGAGCGGAACAGCCGGGTATATTGCGTCTCGTGGCGCATGGTGGCGAGATCGGCGCGGAATGTGGCGCTGCCGATATCGTCTAGCGGCGTCGTCAGCGCCCGCGCCGCGGTCGCCGCGACCGTTTCCTCCAACGCCGCAAGAATACGCTGGCCGTCGGTCTGGCCGAGCGGAATAAGCCGCACACCGGCGGAAATCCAGTTGGCGACCAGCGCATGCAGGAATGCCGGCAGCGCGGTCTCGCAGGCGATATCGTGCCCGGCACACGCGACGCCGACCGCGATCGGCAAGGCGACCGCTCCGTTCCACGCGGCTTCAAGACGGTCCAGCGCCGGACATGGCCACGCCGCGCGGGTGGCGTCGAGGAAGGCGCGGCCCTGCGCCGTCGTCTCCAGGAAGCGCTCCTTGGACGGAACAAAGGCGGCAGCAAGCTCGGCAACAGCCCGCAGCGCCTGATCGTCGGAGCCGCTGGTCGCGCGGTGCGCATGAACGAAGAAGACGCCGTCGCAAAAGCCGCCGCCTTCACCGAGCATCACCGCGAGCCATTGCCGCAGCGTCTCGGCATTGTTGATGTCTCCGGCTTCGACCGCCCATTCGATGCCGCTGGAATAGGAAAACGCGCCAATCGGATACGCTGGCGACAGCCATGCCATCAGGCGATAGAGGGCGGCGGACTCTGTCCATTCATTCCCGCTTAAGCGCGAACCCGGACGCTTGCCGGTCCTGGGTCCCTGCTTTCGCGGGGACGAGCGGACGAGAGGGCGGGTCACGCCTGAACGCCCTTTATTCATGATCGTGGGCGTGATGGTCGTCATGACGGTGATCATGCCCATGCGCGTGGTCATTACGGTGGCCGTCATGATGGTGCTGGTAGGCGCCGTGCTCCGGATCGAACGGCGCCTCGATTGGCGAGAGTCGCGCGCCGAGCCCGCTCAGCATGTCCTCGATCACATGATCGCGGCGGATACGCAGCCGGTCGCCGACGATCTGTAGGTCGACGTGGCGGTTGCCGATGTGCCAGGCGAGCCGCGCCAGTTCGCGCGTGTTCGACGCCGCGATCTCGATCAGCGGCTCTGGACGGCCGACGACGCGCACCATGGTGCCGTCGTCAAGCACAAGGCCGTCACCATCGTGCAAGGCGGTCGCCTGCGGCAGATCGAGCAAAAACGTCGTGCCGCCCTCGCCGGTCAGGGCGACGCGGCGTCGATGGCGGTCGTGGGCGTCGAGCATGATCCGGTCGACGGCCGTGGCGCTGTCCCACTGCCCGGCGGGTTTGACTTCTTGTGCGCGTTTCATCGGCAGTCCTTACTCCCGTTCTCTTAGCGCAGAGCCATGCGGTCTGATAGTCGCAGACGCGCCGGCTCCGCAGTTGGAGCCCGCGCCCTGCCCCGATATGGTGCCGCCGTGAGGGGGACCTTCCGGCATGACCATCAAGGGCAAGGCCTATATCGCCGGCATTTTCGAGCATCCGACGCGGCTTGCACCCGACAAGACCGTGGCGCAGCTCCATGCCGAGGTGGCGCTCGGCGCGCTGGAAGACGCCGGGCTGACGCGCGCCGACGTCGACGGCTATTTCTGCTCCGGCGACGCGCCGGGGCCGGGGCCGGCCTCGATGGCGGAGTACATGAACCTGAAGCTCCGCCATATGGATTCGACCGAGATCGGCGGCGCCTCCTACATCGCGCTTGCCGCGCACGCCGCCGAAGCGATCGCGCTCGGCAAATGCGACGTAGCTTTGATCACGCTCGCCGGCCGGCCGCGCAGCGAGGGCATGGCCACCGGCACCGCGCCGCGGCCGCGCGATCCGAACCAGCCGGAAGCCGCCTGGGAGGCGCCCTACGCCATCACCACCGCCAACGGCTACGCCATGTGCTCCATGCGCCACATGTACGAATACGGCACCACCAGCGAGCAGCTCGCTTGGGTGAAGGTCGCGGCTTCCCATCACGCGCAGCACAATCCGCACGCCATGCTGCCCGAGGTCGTCACCGTCGAGGACGTACTCAACTCGCCGCTGATCGCCGAGCCGCTGCACCGGCTCGATTGCTGTGTCATCAGCGACGGCGGCGGCGCGCTGGTGCTGGTTCGCCCGGAGATCGCCAAGACGCTGAAGCAGCCGCTGGTCAAGATCATCGGCGTCGGTGAAGCGGTGAAGCATCTCACCGGCGGCAGCTTTGATCTCACCACCTCGGGCGCGGCGCGCGCCGGCCCGATTGCGTTTGCCGAAGCCGGCGTGACGCCCGCCGATATCAAATACGCCTCGATCTATGACAGCTTCACCATCACCGTCATCATGCAGCTCGAGGACTTGGGCTTCTGCGCCAAGGGCGGCGGCGGCAAATTCGTCGCCGACGGCAATCTGATTTCCGGGGTCGGCAAGCTGCCGTTCAACACCGATGGCGGCGGGCTGTGCAACAACCATCCGGCTAATCGCGGCAGCATGACCAAAGTGATCGAGGCGGTGCGCCAACTGCGCGGCGAAGCCCATCCGGCGGTGCAGGTGAAGAATTTCGACCTGGCGCTGGCGCAAGGCACCGGCTTTCAGCTCGCCACCCGGCACGGCAGCGCCACCATGATCATGGAACGGGAGTAAGCGATGGCCATCTTCGCCCGCCGCAAGCTCGCGCCGCCGGTCGTCACCGCCGAGGGCAAGGCGTTCTTCGATGCGGCACGCCAAGGCCGCTTCATGATCCCGGTATGCACGACCTGCAGCCGCGCGCACTGGTATCCGCGCGCCATCTGCCCGTTCTGCGCCGGCGATAAGGTCGAATGGCGCGAGGCCTCCGGCAAAGGCACGATCTACACCTTCAGTGTCATGCGCCGCGTCAAGGAGCCCTACATCATCGCGCACGTGACGCTCGCCGAAGGGCCGACCATGCTGACCAATGTCGTCGACTGCGACACTGAAACCGTGCGGATCGGCCAGCCCGTCACCGTCGTGTTCCAGGAGACTGACAACGGGCCGCCGGTGCCGATGTTCAAGCCGGCGTAATTGTCATTACGGGGCGCGGGCATAGCCCGAGAGCCCGGAATCCATAGCCACAGACGTTGCAGAACGAGCGCTGCAAAGCATTTCTGAACCGTTGGTGGTTATGAATTCGGGCTCCTCGCTTGGCTCGGCCCCGGAATGACGATGGTTTGAAAGCCCCCGCGTTCCCGCTACATTGCCGCACAACACGACAATGGAGCCGACCTGATGCGATTTGGACTGTTCGGCAGCGCCACCGCCCGCCACGGCGGCCCGGATGTGGATTCCGGCCTCGGCTACAAGCAATTCATCGACTACAACATCGAAGCTGAAACGCTGGGCTATCACTCGACCTTCCTGGTCGAGCATCATTTCAGCGGAGCCGGGCAGGTTTCCGCAAGTCTGTCCTTGCTGACGTGGCTCGCGGCGAAAACACGCACGCTCCGGCTCGGCACCGCGGTGCTGGTGCTGCCCTGGCACAATCCAGTGCTGCTCGCCGAGCAGGCGGCGACCATCGATCTTCTGTCGGGCGGCCGGCTCGATTTCGGCGTCGGCAAGGGCTACCGGCACAACGAGTTCTCCGGCTTCTGCATTCCGATCGAGGAGGCCGAAGCGCGCTTCAGCGAATGCCTCGACGTGGTGATGAAATCCTGGACCTCGAAGGAACGCTTCTCGCATCACGGCAAATACTGGAGCTTTGCCGACATCATCGTCGAACCGCCGACGGCGCAAAAGCCGCATCCGCCGATGTGGATGGCCGCCGGCAGTCCCAACTCGATCCGCCAGGTGGCCGAGCGCGGCTACAATCTTCTGCTCGACCAGTTCGCTTCGCTGGAAACGATCGGCGAGCGGGTCGCCTGGTTCAAGGCGGAGGTCGAGAAGCACGGCCGCGCCTTCGACCCGCTCGAGGTCGGCGTCGCGCGCGCCTTCTATGTCGCCAAGGACAAAGCCGACAAGGAGGCAGCGCTCGAGCAGCGGCTGGCGGCGCAACGCCACTTCGCGGCGCTCTCCAAAGCCGCCGACGGCACCCAGAGCAAGGCCAGCATCATGGCGTTCTCCGATACCCGCGAGGCGAGCGAAGAAGCCGCGCTCTACGGCACGCCGGACGAGATTGCGGTCAAGCTCGAGAAGCTGCAAAAACTCGGCGTCGAATATGTGCTGCTCAACGGCGGCGGTCTGGCGCACGAAAGCCTGCGGCGCTTCGCCCGCGAGCTGATGCCGGCCTTCGCCGACGGCTCGCGCATGCGCGAGGTTGGGTGACTTCTTTCTGGCAAAGACGACTTTTTCCCGGGCGCTGCGCAGCACGAAGTGGTGCGCTGCAGACCCGGGATCGCAACGAACGCCGAGACTGCGACGATCCCGGATCTGCGCTGCATCACTTCGCGCTGCAGCGCGTCCGGGAAACGTCAGCTTGAACTGTGAGCGTCGCAAGTCAAGATGATCAACAAGATCGTGCAAAGCATGGCCGAGGCGATGGCGGACATCCGCGACGGCGCGATCGTGCTGATCGGCGGCTTCGGCAGTATCGGCCAGCCGAACGCGCTGATCGACGGCCTGATCGAGCAAGGCGCGAAGGATCTGACGGTGGTCGCCAATAATGCCGGCGTCGGCCGGGTCGGATTGGCGCGGCTGATGGAGCTTGGCCGGGTGCGCAAGATCATTTGTTCCTATCCGCGCACCACCGATCCGGTGGTGTTCGAGGAGCTCTATCGCGCCGGCAAGATCGAGCTCGAAGTGATGCCGCAAGGCACGATGGCGGAGCGCATGCGCGCCGCCGGCGCCGGGATTGCCGCCTTCTATACGCCGACCTCGGTCGGGACATTGCTGGCAGAAGGCAAGGAGCTGCGGGAATTTTCCGGCCGGCAATTCGTGCTGGAAGAAGCGTTCCACGGCGACGTAGCGTTGATCGAGGCCTGGGAGGCCGACCGCTGGGGCAACTTGACCTACAAGTCTTCGGCGCGGAACTTCAACCCGGTGATGGCGACGGCGGCCAAGTTGACGATCGCGCAGGCGCAGCACATCGTAGCGCTTGGCGAACTCGATCCGGAGCGGGTGCACACCGCCGGCATCTTTGTCGACCGCGTCGTGCACGTTCCTTATGGCGAGCCGACGGTGACGTAGGGAGCAGGAAGCAAACATGAACGTCAAAGCGAAACTCGGCCGCCTTGCCGCCTGCAAGCCTTGGACGCGAGACGAGATCGCCGCGCGCGCCGCCCGCGACATCCCCGAGGGCTTTTATGTGAATCTCGGCATCGGCATTCCGGTGCTGGTGGCGAATTACGTGCCAGCTGAGCGTGAAGTCATCATCCAGTCGGAGAATGGCATTCTCGGCATGGGCCCGGAGCCGCAGCCGCACCAGATCAACCGCTGGCTGATCAATGCCAGCAAGAAATACGTCTCGCTGGTTCCGGGCGGCTCGTATATGCACCACGCCGACAGTTTCGCGTTGATCCGCGGCGGCCACCTCGATCTGTGCGTACTTGGCGCTTTTCAGGTCGCCGCGAACGGCGATTTCGCCAATTGGTCGAAGTCGGAGACCGACATGCCGTCGGTGGGCGGCGCGATGGATCTCGCTGTCGGAGCCAAGAGTGTTTGGCTGCTGATGGATCACACCACCAAAGACGGTGAGAGCAAGCTGATGCGCCGCTGCACCTATCCGCTCACCGCCGTCGGCGCCGCCAAGCGGGTCTACACCAATCTTGCCGTCCTCGACGTCACCGGCGACGCCTTTGCCGTGCGCGAGATCGTGCCGGGCCTCACCTTCGAAGCGCTGCAAGATGTCACCGACGCGCCGCTGAAGTTGGCGAATTAGCGCACGCGTGTCATTGCGAGCGGAGCGAAGCAATCCAGAGCTGCGGTGAAGACTGGATTGCTTCGTCGCTGCGCTCCTCGCAATGACGATGCGGCCTCGTCTTCTCTGTGAAACCTATTGCGCCGGGGCGGCGGCTGGCTTGGCCGCTGCGTCGGTCTTTTCCGGCTTTTTCTTCTTGGTTTCCAGTCCGGGGGGCGGGCTTGCCGTCAGCGACGAGGACGATGTCGGCGTCCAGTGAACGACCGGTCTGGTCTTGCCGTCGTCGGTCTTTGCTTCGGCGCCTTTTGCCTCAGACGCTTTCTCGCCCGCGGCATCGGCGCCCGGCTTCACCGCCGCGCCCCGGCCGCGTTTTCCCTTGTGGCGCTGTGCGGCGGGCTCGTCGGCGATGACATTGAGCTTGGCAAGCTGGTCGGGGGTGCGGGTCGGCCCGGTATAGACGATCGTCGGCGTGATGGCGCCGAAGTCGGAGAGCAACGCCGCGCCTTTGGGCGTCGGCGCACGCAAGCTCGACAGCACCGCCGAGAACGGCGTGTCGGTGCCGGCGCCGTTTTCGCCGCCGGCATCGGCATCCTCGTCCTCCGCCGCCGGGCGCTTGCGATGCGGGCCGCAGGTCTGGTCGTGCAGATTGGGCGGGTCGGCGTTGACCGGCGTGAGGTTATCGACCGTTCCCAGCGCCGGCGTCAGCCAGCCGAGCGGATTTTGGGTGAAGCCGCTCTCCAAAAGCTCCGCGGCTTTCACGGCACGCGCCCCGCCGGACGGCGAGCCGAGCACCACCGCGATCAGTTGCTTGCCGTTGCGCGTCGCCGTGGCGACAAGATTGAAGCCGGAGGCGCAGATGAAGCCAGTCTTCATGCCGTCGGCGCCCGGATAGCGGCCGAGCAGCGAGTTGTAGTTGCGCACGATGCGGCGGCCGTATTTGATCGCCGGAATGTGCCAGTAGAAATTATATTCCGGGAAATCGTGGATCAGCGATCGCGCCAGGATCGCCATATCGCGCGCCGACACGATCTGCCCGTCGGCCGGCAGGCCGTTGGGATTGACGAAGCTCGATTGCGTCATGCCGAGGCGATGCGCCGTCTTGGTCATGTCGTCGGCGAAATTTTCGATCGAGCCGTCGACGCCTTCGGCGAGCAACACCGCCATGTCGTTCGCCGACTTCACCATCATCATCTTGAGCGCGTTGTCGACGGTGACCTGGGTGCCGACCGCGTAGCCCATCTTGGTCGGCGATTGCGCAATCGCGTTGCGCGACACCGTGAACAATGTGTCCTGGGTGATGCGGCCCTGCTTCATTGCCTGCAGCGTGACGTAGAGCGTCATCAGCTTGGTGGTCGACGCCGGATACCAGGGATAGGTCGCGTTTTCCGCGCGCAGCACCTTGCCCGAATCCGCCTCGACCAGAATAGACGCGCCGGCATGCGCCGGCGTTCCGGTAAAGACAGCGAAGACGGAAATGAGGGCGATGCCGAGCGTCAGCGCCCGGAGCAACTTCACATCCTGCACGTGTCGCGGTCCGTTCCGTTGGTCGGCCCTTCGGAGGTCGCCCAGGCTATGCCTGAGTGACCGACAAGGCCGCGATGGTTCACGATAGGTTTCCGAAGCGCAGTTCGCGCATTATGTAAACCAAAGGCACGCTCGAAGGCAAAGCGAAATCCCATTATCCTGAGTTTTCCGCTTCGTTTCGCCACAGCCGCTAAACTATTCGGAAAAATAGGGAAAAGCTGCCGAAACTCGGGGATAGCGAATCAACGCGGCAATCAAGGAGACATCATGACAGCCTGCATCGTGGGTTGGGCCCACACACCGTTCGGCAAGCTTGCGGACGAAACCGTCGAAAGCCTCATCGTCAAAGTTGCCGGCGAAGCGCTGGCCGATGCCGGTCTCGCCGCCAAGGACGTCGACGAGATCGTGCTCGGCCATTTCAATGCCGGCTTCTCGGCACAGGATTTCACCGCGTCGCTGGTGTTACAGGCCTCGCCCGATTTGCGCTTCAAGCGCGCGACGCGGGTCGAGAATGCCTGCGCCACCGGCTCCGCCGCCGTGCATCAGGGCCTCAAGTCGATCGCCGCAGGCGCAGCGCGCACCGTGCTGGTGGTCGGCGTCGAGCAGATGACCACGACGCCCGCGCCGGAGATCGGGCAAAACCTCCTCAAAGCCTCCTACGTGCGCGAGGAAGCCGACATCGAGGGCGGCTTCGCCGGCGTTTTCGGCAAGATCGCCGCACTTTATTTCCAGCGTTGGGGCGACCAGTCGGACGCGCTCGCCCGTATCGCCGCCAAAAACCACAAGAACGGCGTCGATAACCCTTACGCGCAAATTCGCAAGGACCTCGGCTACGCTTTCTGCCGGCAGGAGAGCGAAAAGAATCCGCGCGTCGCCGGCCCGCTCAAGCGCACCGATTGCTCATTGGTCTCCGATGGCGCGGCCGCTGTTGTGCTGACCGACGTCGAGACGGCCCTGAAAATGAACAAGGCGATCGTGTTTCGCGCCGCCGAGCATGTGCAGGATTTTCTGCCGATGTCGCGTCGCGACATCCTCAAGTTCGAAGGCCCGGCATTGGCCTGGCAGCGTGCGCTGGACCAAGCCGGCGTCAAATTGTCGGACATGTCTTTCGCCGAGGTGCATGACTGTTTCACCATCGCCGAACTCTTGATGTACGAGGCGATCGGGCTGGCGCCGGAAGGACAGGGCGCGCGGGTGATCGCCGATGGCATCGTCGACAAGGACGGCAAGCTGCCGATCAACCGCTCCGGCGGGCTCAAAGCCAAGGGCCATCCGATCGGCGCCACCGGCGTGTCGATGCATGCCATCGCCTCGATGCAGCTCACCGGCACCGCCGGCGATATGCAGCTCAAGGACCCGCAACTCGGCGGCATTTTCAACATGGGCGGCGCCGCGGTCGCAAATTACGTCAGCATCTTGGAGCGGCTGCGGTAATCGTCATTGCGAGCGAAGCGAAGCAATCCAGCGCTTTGATGTCGGTTCCGGATTGCTTCGTCGCCATAGCCCGTCGAAGACGGGCGTGAACGCCCTATTGCCTCGCAATGACGAAATTACCAGCGCTACGTCTCCACCAACGGAGTTTCCCTGCTGGCGGCCGGCAGCATCGCGCTTTCTGCGCCAAACTGCGCCCTTACCAGCGTGGCAAAAGCGCCGCCTTTCTTCACCAGCTCGTCGTAGGTTCCGCTCTCGACAACAGAGCCGTCGTTGAACACCAGGATGCGGGTTGCATTGCGGATGGTCGCCAGCCGATGCGCGATGACGAAGGTGGTGCGGCCCTTCATTACCTCATCGAGCGCCTCGCCGACCTTCGCCTCGGTCACCGGGTCCAGGGCGCTGGTGGCTTCGTCGAGGATCAGAATCGGCGGATCCTTGAGCAGCGCACGCGCGATGGCGAGCCGCTGGCGCTCACCGCCGGACAAAAGCCGGCCGCGCTCGCCGATTGGCGCGTTGAGGCCGTCGGGTTTGCGATCAATGAAGTCGCGCGCCTGCGCCCGCGCCGCCGCCTCGCGCATGTCGGCATCGGTCGCGTCCGGCTTGCCGACTCGCAAATTCTCCGCGACCGAGCGGTTGAACAATAGCGTCTCCTGGAACACCACGCCGATATTGCGGCGGAGCCCGGTCAGTGTCAGCGCGCGAATGTCCATACCGTC
>CAWDZD010000074.1:0-22166 GCA_963806465.1 uncultured Alphaproteobacteria bacterium
GGCTTGTCTCGGCCATCCACGTCTTTACGCTCGCCGGCGTCCAAGGCGTGGATGCCCGGCATGAAGCCGGCTGTGACGACTATGGCAGGCACGGGGAGGTGCGCATGGCGTACTGGCTATTGAAGACCGAGCCGGAAGAATTTTCTTGGGACGACCAGGTCAAACGCGGCGCCAAGGGCGAAGCCTGGAGCGGCGTGCGCAATTTCACCGCGCGGCGCCACCTCAAAGAAATGAAAAAGGGCGAGAAGTTCTTTTTCTATCACACCGGCGACCAGAAGCAGGTCGTCGGCATTGGCGAAGTGATCGGCGAAGCCTTCGCCGATCCGACCGCCAAGAAAGGCGAGCCCTGGGTCGCCGTGACCACGCGGGCAATCGAGCCTTTGCCCAAGCCCGTCACCCTCGCCGCCATCAAAGCCGAGCCGAAATTAAAGGACATGGCGCTGGTGAAATATTCGCGGCTCTCGGTGCAGCCGGTCACCGCGGAAGAATGGAAGCTGGTCTGTAAGATGGGCGGAATGCCGGCGCGCTAGCGGGGCGCCATTGCAAGCGGAGCGAAGTGGGCGCTTGAACGATGGCGAGGCCCCGACCATTGACGCATGTCAATATTGCGTCATCGCGCCGGGCCTAGACCACGATCATCGGATTATGGTCTAGCCATTACATTGGGGCATGGTCTTTTTCCGAAAACCGGTTTCCACCCTCGGATCAAGTCCGAGGGCAGGCTTTGTCGGGATCATAACCTAGGATTTTTGACCCGCTTGTCGGTCATCGGACGGAGACCGATAATGAGCGCCAACAGGAGCCAAGTGGCGCGCTGCGTCGCGTTGCGTGTGGAGGAGGAAATGGCGGACAAGGTTTACGAGGTCCCCGCCGCGTGGACCAAGCGGGCATTCATCGACGCTGCCAAATACCGCGCGATGTACGACCGTTCGCTCGCCGATCCCAACGGTTTTTGGGCGGAGGAAGCCAAGCGCATCCACTGGTTTCGGCATTTCACCAAGGTCAAGAATACCTCGTTCGACCCGCATGACGTGTCGATCAAATGGTTCGAGGACGGCACCACCAATGCCGCCTATAACTGCATCGACCGGCATCTGGCGACGCGCGGCGATCAGGTCGCCATCATCTGGGAAGGCGACGACCCCGAAGAATTGAAGAAGATCACCTACAAGGAACTGCACGATCAGGTCTGCCGCCTCGCTAACGTGCTGCGCAACCGCAACGTCGAGAAGGGCGACCGCGTCACCATCTATCTGCCGATGATTCCGGAAGCCGTTTACGCCATCCTCGCCTGCGCGCGCATCGGCGCGATCCATTCGGTGGTGTTCGGTGGCTTCTCGCCGGATTCGCTCGCCGGCCGTATCGAGGACTGCCAGTCAAGGGTCGTCATCACCGCCGACGAAGGTCTGCGCGGCGGCCGCAAAGTACCGCTGAAAGCCAACACCGACGCAGCGATCGAGAAAATCGGCGGCGATGTCGATCACGTCGTCGTGGTGCGGCGCACCGGCGCGCCGGTCGACATGCTGCCCGGCCGCGACGTCTGGTATCACGATGCAATCGAGGTGGTGACGGCCGAATGTCCCTGGGCCGAGATGCACGCCGAGGACCCGCTGTTCATTCTCTACACCTCGGGCTCGACCGGGCGGCCCAAAGGCGTGCTGCACACCACCGGCGGCTATCTCGTCTACACGGCGATGACCCATCAATACGTGTTCGATTATCACGACGGCGACATTTATTGGTGCACCGCCGACGTCGGCTGGGTCACCGGCCACAGCTACATCGTCTATGGACCGCTCGCCAATGGCGCCACCACGCTGATGTTCGAAGGCGTGCCGAATTATCCGACCATGTCGCGGTTCTGGGAGGTCATCGACAAACATAAGGTCAACATTTTCTACACCGCGCCGACCGCGATCCGCGCGCTGATGCAGGCCGGCGATGATCCGGTGAAGAAAACCTCGCGCGCTTCGCTGCGGCTCCTTGGCTCGGTCGGTGAGCCAATCAATCCGGAAGCGTGGGAATGGTATTATCACGTTGTCGGCGACGGCCGCTGCCCGATCGTCGATACCTGGTGGCAGACCGAGACCGGCGGCATTTTGATTACACCGCTGCCGGGCGCGATCGCGCTCAAACCCGGTTCGGCGACGCTACCTTTCTTCGGCGTGATCCCGCAGATCGTCGACGCTGAAGGCAAGGTGCTCGACGGCGCCACCACCGGCAATCTCTGCATCGCCGATTCCTGGCCCGGCCAGATGCGCACGGTCTATGGCGATCACCAGCGCTTCGTCGATACCTATTTCAAAGCCTATCCCGGCAAGTATTTCACCGGCGACGGCTGCCGCCGCGACGACGACGGCTATTACTGGATCACCGGCCGGGTCGATGACGTGATCAACGTGGCCGGCCATCGCATGGGCACGGCGGAAGTCGAATCCGCCTTGGTGGCGCATCCGAAGGTGTCGGAGGCGGCCGTGGTCGGCTATCCGCACGACATCAAGGGCCAGGGCATCTACGCCTATGTGACACTGATGACCGGCGAGCAGCCGACCGAGGCGCTGCGCAAGGAACTGGTGCAATGGGTGCGCACCGAGATCGGCCCGATCGCCTCGCCCGATCTCATCCAGTTCGCTCCCAACCTGCCGAAGACCCGTTCCGGCAAGATCATGCGCCGCATCCTGCGCAAGATCGCCGAGGACGAATACGGCAATCTCGGCGACACCTCGACCTTGGCCGATCCCGCCGTGGTCGACGACCTCGTCACCCACCGGCAGAACAAGAAGAGCGCGTAGGGCAACTCCCCGCTGCACGGACAGCCTGGCTGGTGCACGTAAGCCACACCCGCCGAAAAACGCAACCAAACCTACACTTTGCTGTGCAAGCCCTGCTGAGTGAGCGCGCCTGTTGGGCTAGGATACCCACTGCGGCCGGGCAGCGGCGAGACGGTGGTTTTGACGAGGGTGCGGGAAATGCGCGGAAAGATTCTGGTTTCTGCCACATTGGCGGCGATGGTTGGCGCGTTCGCATGCGCGCCGCAGGCGGCGCTTGCGCGCGGTGAGACCGTCACGGTGAAAGAAAGCTACATGCCAGGCACGATCGTCGTGCGCACCGCCGAGCGGCGGCTGTACTATTTCACCGGCTACGGCCAGGCGATCCGCTATCCGGTCGGCGTCGGCCGGGCCGGCAAGCAATGGTCGGGAACGTCGTTTATCAATGGCAAGTATCTCCACCCGGACTGGTCGCCCCCGGCCGTGGTGCGCGCCGATCATCCTGGCCTGCCGAAAGTCGTCAAAGGCGGCACGCCGCGTAATCCGATGGGCGTCGCCGCGATGTCGCTTTCCGGCGGCGAATATGCGATTCATGGCACGAATCAGCCGGGCTCGATCGGCCACTTTGTATCCTATGGCTGCATCCGCATGCTCAACGAGGACATCAAGGATCTTTACGACCGCGTCAGTGTCGGCACGCGGGTCGTCGTCCAATAATCGGGGGTCAGGCAGGGGACTAAAAAAGTCCGAGCCTGACATGGGGATCAGGATCGGACATCAGGCCGGCTAAAAGAGCCTGATGTCCGATTCCTGATGTTCTCTTGATCCTTCAGCACCAGCCGCCACGCCGGCCGCCGTCATAGCTGCGCGCGAAACCGCCCTGGAGCATTGCCGCGGAAACGTCGCCGATATTGCGCGTGGCGACGGCGGCATCGATGCGGCCGCGATATTTGTCGCGGCCGACCTGCGAGACCGTCACGCCGCCTGCCGAGAGGATTCGCTGCAAGGCGGAGCGCGCCGCTTCGGCCTTGAGATACTCGCGGGCGCAGCGCGCGTGCAACTCCGGCGCATCGATGCGGCGCAGCCGCACCCGGGTGGTGACCTCGAGCCCGGGCCGCACGCGCACGCGCGCCTCGAATGTGTCGCCGTCGATCACGCGCAGCACGCGGGCCGAATAGGTGAGCTCCGGATCAAAGACCCCCGCGACGTAACGGGTGTGCAAGACCCAGCCGCCGGCTGCCGCCATTGTCGGAACGGGCGTCGAGGGCGACCGCATGATCGCACCCACCGCGAGCCCCAAGCCGAAGATCAGGCCGGTGATCGAGAGTGCGCTGGTTCGGGGAGCGCTCCTCACCTATCGCCGCGGCGGCTGATAAGGCGGCGGCGGGCCCGGCGAACGCGGACACCGCTGCTCGGCCAACGCCGCGAGGTATTGCTGGCGCGCCTTGAGCGCATCCATTTCAGTGCCGGCGGCGCCCTTGGCGTCCATTGCAAACCACACCGGCCAGACCACGACGCCGACCACGCCGGCGGCGACGTTCTGCGCAATCTTGGCGTGGTTCTCGTCGGCGAGCTTTTCAGCTTGAACGTTGTTGGCCTCGATCTCCGCCCTGATCATGGCGCAGTCGCTTTGCGCATCCTGCGGCTGGACCACCGCGATGGGGTGTGGATCCCGTCCGGCGCACGCTGCAAGCGCAAAACCGGCCGCCAATACCAGGACCTTTTGTGGCCGCGTTTCTCGCGTTCCCCGAATTGCCCCAGCCATCGTCGAGAACTCCACAACGTCGAGAACACACAATGTTCATGATATGTTCTACGCGATAAAATCGCGCCTGGCAAGAGGATCGCTATTTGGTTGTAGGAATGAATCCGCAACCCGGAGATTCAGGGTGGGCGAAAAGCGCCTCAGAAATCGGACGTCAGCCCGCTGATCTCCCAGTCGCCGTAGCGGGTCGGGTCGAGGCCGCCGCGGCCGCCGGCTTCCTTCGGCTGCTCGCCGGCAATCCGGTCGCGCTCGGCCCGGCGCGCCGCTGCTTCGGCCAGCGCGCGTTCCGCCGCGGGCGTGAGCGGGCGCCTTTCCGCAGCGTCTTTGTCAACGCCTTCGGGCGCCGCAGGCTCAAGCAGGTTTTGCTTGGACGACATGAGCCTCACTTGGCGCAGCAACCGCGCGCGCGCAAGACCGAAGCTCGCTCGCGCGCGGCGGCCGATCGTGCCAAGAAGGCCGCGCCATGGCGGTCGCATCAAAGTCAAAATCGCCTTCCGGTGCTGGCGCCGACGCCGCGCCCGGCCTCGCCGTCCGGCGCATCGCCGCCGACATCATCGACGGCGTGCTCCGCCGCAACCGATCGCTCGACGAGCAATTGGATAGCGGCAAATCGAACGCCGCGCTCACAGCCCTGCCCGATCGCGACCGGGCATTGGCGCGAGCTTTGGTCGCGATGGTGCTGCGGCGGCTCGGCACGCTGCGCCATCTCATCGGCCTATTCCTCGAGCGCGGTCTGCCGAAGGAAGCGCCGGGTGTCGAGACCGCGCTCCTGATCGGCGCGGCGCAAATCCTCTTTCTGGACGTGCCCGACCATGCCGCCGTCGATCTTGCCGTCCGTCTGGTGCAGGCCGACCGCCATGCCGCCCGCTATGCCGGCCTGGTCAACGCCGTGCTCCGTCGGATCGCACGCGAAGGCGCTGCGCATTTGGCGGCGCTCGATACCGTCGCCCTCGACACGCCGCAATGGCTGATGGCTCGCTGGATCAAGACTTACGGCGAGGCAACCGCCCGCGCCATCGCTGCCGCAAATGGCCGCGAGCCGGCGCTCGATCTGACGGCGAAAAGCGAGCCCGAATTTTGGGCGGCGCAACTCGGCGGGCAAGTGCTTTCGACCGGCTCGGTGCGCGTCATCGCGCATGGCGTCGTCACGGCGCTGCCGGGTTTCGCCGAAGGTGCGTGGTGGGTTCAGGACGCTGCCGCCGCGTTGCCCGCGCGTCTTCTCGGCACCGTTGCCGGACTTCGCGTTGCCGATCTGTGCGCCGCGCCGGGCGGCAAGGCGGCGCAGCTCGCCGCCGCCGGCGCCCACGTCACCGCGGTCGATCGCTCGCCGATGCGGCTCGCGCGGCTGCAAGAGAATCTGAATCGCCTCTCGCTCAAGGCTGAGCTCGTGTGCGCCGATGTCACCGAATGGCAAGCGGAGCCGTTCGATGCGGCGCTGTTGGACGCGCCATGCTCCTCGACCGGCACAATACGCCGGCATCCCGACGTGCCATGGCTCAAGCAGCCGGCCGACATCGACAAGCTCGCGGCGCTGCAGCGCCGGCTGATTAAACGCGCCGCGGCGCTGACCAAGCCGGGCGGCACGCTGGTCTACTGCACCTGCTCGCTCGAAC
Source organism: uncultured Alphaproteobacteria bacterium (assembly GCA_963806465.1). Classification (GTDB taxonomy): domain Bacteria; phylum Pseudomonadota; class Alphaproteobacteria; order Rhizobiales; family Xanthobacteraceae; genus BOG-931. The sequence goes on from CAWDZD010000074.1 coordinate 6,147, forward strand.
CGGATGAGGGCGAGGACATCGTCGCCGGTCTGATGGCGGAGGAGCCGACGCTGCGGCGGGCGCCGGTCAGCCCGGCCGAAGTCTTCGGCCACGCCGAGTTCGTGACCGCGGCGGCCGACCTGCGGACGTTGCCCTGCCACCTGCCGGCCGCCGATTCGCGGCTTGCCGGAATCGACGGTTTTTACGCTGCCCGCCTCCTGAAATAGCGGCGTTTACCGTGAAAATGCCCGCCGTTAGCCGCGATCCCAGCGTTCCGATATGGTGAGAATCGACGGCAAGGTAGGGCGCCCTTGCTGATGGAGGGGCGAGCGCTTCGATGGCGCGCGTTTCAATCGCGAATCGGACAAAACTGTCTTGGCTTTTGCTGCGAAGCGGGCTGCGGCAATTCGCCGGACGGGTCAACGGCCATCCGTTCATGGGCGGGCCGCTGCTGCCCCGCAAAGCCGACCGGCTGTTGATCGCGCCGCAGGACCTGCGCACCGCCGACGCCACCCGCGCCAGCGAAATCTATTCCGGCCGCTTCGCTTTCGCTGGCAAAGTCGTGGTCTGCGACAGCCGCTCGATTTTCGAGATGACGCCGCCGTCCGACGAATGGGCGACGGAAGTCCTGGGCTTCAGTTGGCTGCGCCATCTGCGCGCCGCCGAATCCGGCATCGCCCGCGCCAACGCGCGCGCGCTGGTCGACGAATGGATGGCGCTGCAAGGCTCGTGGCATCCGGTGGCGTGGCGCCCGGACGTGCTGGCCCGGCGGATCATTTCCTGGCTCAGCCAGGCGCCGCTGGTGCTCCAGGATGCCGATGTCAAATTCTATCGCCGCTTCATGCGCCACCTCGTCCGCCAGATTCGTTATCTGCGCCATACCGCCGGCGACGCCCATCGCGGTGCCGCCCGCATGGAGGCCTGCATCGCGCTTTGCTATGCCGCACTCTGCATCGCCGGCCAGGCGCGCCACATCAAGTCGACGACCGGGTGGCTTGTGACCGAGCTCGAGCAGCAGATTCTGCCCGACGGCGGTCATGTCAGCCGCGATCCGGGCGCGATCATCGAGGTGCTGCTGGAGCTGTTGCCGCTGCGCCAGGCCTACGCGTCGCGCAACGTTCCGCCGCCGCCGGCGCTGCTGAACGCCATCGAGCGCATGATGCCGATGCTGCGGTTCTTTCGTCATTCCGACGGCACGTTCGCGCATTTCAACGGCATGGGCGTCACGCCGGCTGACTTGTTGCTGACGCTGCTCGCCTATGACGATAGCCGCGGAGCGCCGCTGTCGAACGCGCCGCATTCGGGTTATCAGCGCGTCGAGTCCGGCGGCGGCGTGCTGATCATGGACACTGGGCGCGCGCCGCCGATCGAGATGAGCCTCGATGCCCATGCCGGCTGCCTGTCGTTCGAATTCTCATCGCCGAGGCAAAGCCTCATCGTGGTCAATTGCGGCATGCCGACAAACACCCGCGACGAGTGGCGGCGGCTGGCGCGCGCGACCGCGGCGCATTCGACCGCGACGCTCAACGGCGAATCGTCGGGGCATTTCGTCGAAGGCCAAACGTTTCGCCGGGTGCTGGGCGGCTCACCGATGGTCGGCGGCCCAAGCCATGTCTCGGTCGCGCGCGAACAATTGTCCGACTCGATCGCGCTGCGCGCCGGACATGACGGCTACGCCGACCGCTACGGCATTCTGCACGAGCGCACGGTGACGCTTGCGGCCGACGGCGCGCGGCTCGACGGCGAAGACCTGTTTCTCGCCGCCGATGGCGGCCCGCAGATCCGCGCCAAGCAGGACAAATACGCGATCCGCTTTCATCTGCATCCCTTGATCAAGGCGTCGCGGCTGACCGACGGCCGCGGTGTGCTGTTGATGATGCCAAACAAGGAGGTGTGGACGTTCAGCGCCGGCGAGCATCGCATCCAGCTGGAAGACAGCGTCTATCTGGCCGGCAACGACGGCCCGCGCCGGGCGGTGCAGCTGGTCATCAGCGGCCAGGCGCGTTCGGCGCCGCGCGTGGTCTGGAGCTTTGCCCAGGCCAATGCGGGTGCGCTGGCAACGCCCGGTACTCCGCGCCGCGTGCGCGAGAAAGAGCCCCGGCTGCCGCTGTGATAATCTCCCCGCTTCGCTTGCGCGCTGCGGTGGAGGATGAAACAAAAGCGCCATGACCGATCACTTGCGCCGCGCATCGCGCGCCCTGATTTCCGTCTCCGACAAGACCGGTCTGATCGCGTTCGCCGGCGCGCTGACCGGCTATGGCATCGAGCTGATCTCGACCGGCGGCACCCGCAAGGAGCTGACCGACGCCGGACTCAATGTGACCGAAGTGTCCGACCTCACCGGCTTTCCGGAAATGATGGACGGCCGCGTCAAGACGCTGCATCCGGCCGTGCACGGCGGCATCCTCGCCGTCCGCAACAACGCCGCGCATGTCGAAGCCATGCGCGCGCACCGCATCCGGCCGATCGATCTGGTGGTCGTCAATCTCTATCCGTTCGAGCAAACCGAGGCCCGCGGCGCGAGCTTCGACGACTGCATCGAGAATATCGATATCGGCGGCCCGGCGCTGATCCGCGCCGCGGCGAAGAATCACGGCGACGTCGTCGTCATTGTCGAGCCGACCGACTACGCCGCTCTGCTCGACGAATTCGCCCGGCACGGCGGCATGACGACGCTTGAGCTGCGCCGCCGTCTCTCCGCCAAGGCTTATGCCCGCACCGCCGCCTATGATGCGGCAATCGCCAATTGGTTCGCCAACGAGCTTGGCAACGACGCGCCGGATTTTCGCTCTGTCGGCGGCCGCCTGATCGAGGAATTGCGCTACGGCGAGAATCCGCATCAGACCGCCGCGTTCTACCGCACACCCGAAGCCCGCTTCGGCGTCGCCACCGCGCGCCAAGCGCAGGGCAAGCAGCTCTCCTACAACAACATCAACGACACCGACGCGGCGTATGAATGCGTCGCCGAGTTCGATCCGGCGCGCACAGCCGCCTGCGCCATCATCAAGCACGCCAATCCGTGCGGTGTCGCCGAGGGCGAGAGCCTCGTCGAGGCCTATCGCAAGGCGCTGGCCTGCGATCCGGTCTCGGCCTTTGGCGGCATCGTCGCGCTCAACCGCCCGCTCGATGCCGACGCCGCGCGCGCCATCACCGAGATTTTCACCGAGGTGATCATCGCACCGGACGCCAGCGACGACGCGATCGCCATTGTCGGCGCCAAAAAGAATTTGCGGCTTTTGATCGCCGGCGGCTTGCCCAGTCCGCGCGCCAAGGGGCTGACCGCCAAGACCGTGGCCGGCGGGCTCCTGGTGCAATCGCGCGACAACGCGGTGGTGGACGATATGGACTTGAAGCCGGTGACCAAGCGCGCGCCGAGCAACACCGAGCTGCGCGACCTGCGCTTCGCCTTCCGCGTCGCCAAGCACGTGAAATCGAATACCATCGTCTACGCCAAGGACTCAGCCACCGTCGGTATCGGCGCCGGGCAGATGAGCCGGATCGATTCCGCGCGCATCGCCGCGCGCAAGGCGCAAGACGCGGCCCAAGCGGCCGGTCTCAAGGAGCCCGCCACCAAGGGATCGGCGGTCGCGTCCGACGCATTCTTTCCCTTCGCCGATGGCCTGCTCGTCGCCATCGAGGCCGGCGCCACGGCAGTGATCCAGCCCGGCGGCTCAGTGCGTGACGACGAGGTGATCAAAGCCGCCGACGACCACGACATCGCCATGGTGTTTACGGGCACGCGGCATTTTCGACATTAGAAACAACAATGCGCATAGAAGCACGATCGAAAGGCCGCATCACAATAACTGCCGATCAGCGCGTCGTGCTGGACCATGCACGATTAGACAGCGAGAACTATTCGGGCCGAACATTGTTGCAATTCGCATCGATTGGATCGCATTTGCGAGCCTGCAACTTCGATAAAGTCCGAATTCAGTCTGCCTCATTCGGCAGCGGGCGGGAAACCTCCGAATTCGTTGAGTGCACCTTCAACGGGGCGCGGATGGATATGGGGCCGGGAGGATTTTCTCGTTTTGTCCGTTGTTCATTTCAAGACGTCACCGTACGAAACTGGATTTGTTTCGCAGTCGAAATGATCGATTGCACGTTTAGCGGCCGACTAGACACCGCAATATTCAATGGCGCTGTGCTCGAAGACGAACAAGCGTTGATTGGCCGCGCCAGCAATGAGTTTCACGGAAATGATTTTTCTGCGATGGATTTTCGTGATGTCAGCTTTCGGACCGGTATCGATCTAACGAAGCAGATTTTGCCCTCGGGAGAGGACTATCTCTATCTGCCACGTGCTGCATCCGCGGTGGCTCAAGCTAAGTCGCGCGTCGCTCGCTGGGACGACGGGGAAATGCGTCGAGGGGCGGGGGCCATGATTCAAGGACTAGAGTACGCGTTGTTGGGCGGACAACAGCAACTCCTCTTGCGAGCATCCAACAGCTACGGAATATCTGGCATTCCGCGGAAAGCCGTCGACGGCCTTTTCGCGTTGCTAAAGGAGGGCGGCGCGGTTTGACGACGAAATGACGAACGCCGCGGACGACCACGGCATCGCCATGGTGTTTACGGACAAGCGGCATTTCCGGCACTGATCGAGGAAAGAGTGCGCCGCTTCAGTCCCGTCATCCTGAGGTGCGAGCGCAGCGAGCCTCGAAGGATGCCGGCCGGGGCGCCGAGGCCGTCGCCCTTCGAGGCGCGGCTTCGCCGCGCACCTCAGGGTGACGGAGAACTAATAATCACGCCGCGCTGGTGATCCACTGCTCGAGCTTCGCCTTCGGCGCGGCGCCGACCTGGCGGGAGGCGAGCTGGCCGTCCTTGAACAGCATCAAGGTCGGGATCGACATGATGCCGAACTTGGCGGCGGTGTTCGGGTTCTCATCGACATTGAGCTTGACGATCTTGACCTTGCCGTTGAGCGACTTGGAAATCTCTTCCAGCGCCGGCGCGATCATCTTGCACGGGCCGCACCATTCCGCCCAGAAATCGACCACCACGGGTCCGGAAGCCTTGAGCACGTCCTGATCGAATGTGGCGTCGGTTGTTTTGTCGACCATGGCAGCACCTCGTTGTTCCGGTGGGCAATGTGGCAGGGACGGCAAACGTATGAACGGAGTCCGACAGCGTCAAGGGACGCTCATCCCGACGTAACTTTGCTCATGATTTCAGCGAGCGAAGCCTCCATGACCGCGCCGGGAACTTCGATGACATTCGGGCCCTCGGTGAAGATGAGTGCCGCGCGAATCGTTTTTTCCGGGTAAACGCGCCCGAGCACGGCGCGATAGGCGGCGAGCTGGCCGACATAGTCTTTCGGCACCTCGGCCAGGCGGGCCGCTGGCGCCCGGTCGGTCTTATAGTCGGCAATCAAAACCGCATCGCCGGTGACGGCCAAACGGTCCACTTGCCCGGACACGGCAAGCGGCGCCGCGTCGGATCGCGCGATTCGGCCGACGATCGGCACTTCGGCGCGGCTTCCCGGCGCGAACAGCTCGGCGAAGATCAGATCGTTGAGGATGGTCAGCAGCTGCCGCGCGATCTGCGCTTGCTCGGTGGGAAGGAAATCCGCTGCATTGTTTGTCAGATAGCGCTCGATCGCATCCTTGCGGCTCGCTGGCGGAATGTCGGGCAATGACTGCATCAGGCGATGGACGATACGGCCGCGGGCGAGCGCCTTGCGGCGGTCGGCGGCAGATGTGGCGGCGCGCGCAAACCGCCGGCCGGTTTCGTCCTCAAACACCGCAGATGGCGACATCGCCACGAATGCGGGCGCGGCGGGCAGCGCCGGCTGCCGCAGCCATTGCGGTATTTTACTCGGTTCGGCGAGAGCCGGCACGGCCGCTTGCGCCGGCGGCGCGGCACCATCTCGCGTCTCCTTGCGGTAGCGCCAGACCTTTTCGCCATTCTCCGCTTCCTCGATCAGAAACGAGCGCAGCGGATCGACCACGAGGTCGTACCAGCAGCCCTTCGGCCGCGCCCGTTCGCCGTCGGCGCCGCAAATGATCAGCCGGTCGGCAGCGCGCGTCATGGCGACGTACAGGAGCCGCCGATATTCGTCCTCGGCTTCCGCGAGCGCCTTCTGGCGAGCGGCAGCGACCGGCGCCACGTCGTCGTCTTTGCGCCCGGCCCAGATGACGGCGCCATCGTCGAGTTCAAGAAGCCGCGGCGGCCGCGGGCCGTAAGGCTGCGTCATGGTGTCGGCAAGAATGACGACCGGCGCCTCGAGCCCCTTGGCGCCATGCACGGTCATCACCCGCACTTCGTCGCGCGCAATTTCCATATCGCGCTTCACCTCGGCGCGCGCTTCGCGCAGCCAGGCAACGAAGCCCTGCAGCGACGGCGTCTCCCGCCGCTCATAATCGAGCGCGAGGTTAAGAAACTCATCAAGCGCATCGTTGGCTTCGGCGCCGAGCCGTAACAGGAAGCGTCGACGGCCGTCGCGCGGCCCGAGAACGAAGGCGTAAAAGGCGAACGGCGATTGCCGCCGCGCCGCGTCCGCAAGCTCGGCAAGACGCGCGACCGCCTCGCTGAAGATCGGCCGCTCCGCCGACTTACGGGTCAGCGCCGCATGCAGTGACAAGCGGCCGCGGTCGAAGGCGATGGCGAACAGATCGTCGTCGGAGAAGCCGAACAGCGGACTGCGCAGCAGGCTCGCCAGCGCCAGGTCGTCCTGCGGCAGCAACAGCGCGTCAGCCAGCGCCATGAGGTCCATGACCGCGATATGCTCGGTGAGCACCAGGCGATCCGCTCCGGCCACTTCGACGTTTTGGTTCTTGAGCGCGCGAATGATCGCCTCGAACAGCGGGCCGCGTTGGCGCACCAGAATAAGCACGTCGCCGTAGCGCGCGGCGCGGCGTTCGATGCCAGCCGGCGTCGAGCCATCGACCAGCCGGCGCACGCTTCGCGCGATCCGCTGCGCCAGCTTCACCCGCGGACTGGTTTCGCTCACCGTATCGAACGGCGCGTCCCAGCCTTCGATCTCGTTGCGCTCGTCGGGCTTTTCCGGCTCCCAGATCTCGACCACGCTCGGCGGCGCATCCGGCAAGGCGATATGCGGCGCCAAGCCGGCCGTATCGGCGGTGACGCTTGCCGCCAGGCCTTGCGCCTTGAACACCTCATCGACCGCGGCGAGCACGCTCGCGCCGGAGCGGAACGAATGCTTGAACTCGCGAAACACGAATTTCAGCCCGGCGTCATTATGCGCCTTCTCGAAATGGCCATGCATCGCCGCGAATTGCCTGGGCGCGGCGTCCTGAAAGGAGAAGATCGACTGCTTCTCATCGCCGACCGCGAAGATGGTGCGCGTGAGATCGCGCGCGCCTTTGCCGGCGGTGAATTCCGCCACCAGCCGGCGGACGATGTCCCACTGCTTGTCGCTTGTGTCCTGCGCCTCGTCGATCAGTACGTGATCGACGCCGAGATCGAGCTTGTAGTGCACCCAGGCGGCTTCGACATTGCTCAACAGCGCCAGCGTCTTGTCGATCAGATCGTCATAGTCGAGGAGCCCGCGGCGCGCCTTCTCGGCGGCGTAACGGGTCAGGACCGCGTCAGCCACGGTTAAGAGTGCGGCGCTGCGGTCGCGGCAGATCACGGCGTTGCGCCGATCGAGAATCTCGCAGACGCGTTTTTGCTCGGCGCTCAACAGCTCGACCAGCCGCGTGTCCTTGATCGCCCTGGTGACGATCGATTTGCGCGGCTCGCCTTGGTCGGTGCAGAAAATTTCCAGATAAAGCTCGAAGCGATTGGCGCCGGACAGGGTCATGAGCGCGGTGAAACGTTTCGCCTGCTCGCAGTCGGTCTTGTTGCCCTGCGTCAGTGTCGCGGCGATCGCCGGCCACTCCGAACTCGGAATCAGCGCTTCGGTAAAAAACCGCGCCTCGACGCCATCGAGTGTTTCCTCCGGCTCGATCCCGAGTGCGCGGGAAAGGCCGGCGATCGCCGCTTCGATGCTGCCGGCGCGCATGCGCCAACGCATCATCGCGTCGCGGCGATTGATCGCCTCGCGCACCACGTCGCGGAAGGTTTGATCGGCGGCGACCATCTGCGCGGTGCCAAGCGCACGGCCAAGCGGGCTGTCGGGATCGGACGCGCCTTCCAGCAGCGACTTGAGCGTCAAGTCTTCCAGGAGCTGCGTCTGCGTGGTGTCGTCGAGCACGGTAAAGCGGGCGGCGACATTGGCTTCGAACGGAAACTGATGGAGGAGCTGCGTGCAGAAGGCGTGGATGGTCTGGACCTTCAAGCCGCCCGGCGTATCGAGGGCCCGCGCGAACAGCCGGCGCGCCAGCGCCCGGCGGGCGCCGGACATGCCCACGGACTGCGTGCCGACGGCGTCATCGAGTGCGGCGTCATCGAGCGTGGTCCAGCGCCCGAGCGTATCGAACACGCGCTTCGCCATGTTGGCGGCGGCCGCCTTGGTGAAAGTGAGGCAGAGGATTTTTTCCGGCGCGACGCCGGCGAGCAACAGATTGATGACGCGTTGCGCCAGCACATGGGTCTTGCCCGATCCGGCATTGGCGGCGACCCACGCCGACACGCGCGGATCGGACACATCGCCCTGCACGCGCAGCACGTCGGCCGGAATGATGCTCGGCGATCTCATTTCTTATCACTCATGGCGCACCCGGGATGTCGTCTTCGGGGCCGCCGGTGCTCGACCATTCCTTGACGCGGGCGAGATGGTCGTAGTCGCCGTAGCGCGCCTTCCACATCGGGTGCACCAGCGAGCGATAGGGCTCGCTGTCGTCGTCGAAGCGGCGCACCAGCGCCGCGAGCTTGGCCAACGCCCGGTCGGCCTGGGCGTCGGGCGAGCCTTCCTTGAAATCGATCGGCATGAATTCGCCGGCGCGCGCGCCGCCTTTGAGCGCGACATAAGCCAAGGCGGCGATCGAACCGCCGGCCGGTATCGACACCGCCGCGTTCTCGAAGCCGCCCTCACGCAACATGGCGGCTTCGAGCGTAAGCTGCGGCGCGAGCCCAACACGAACCTGCTTTTCGGTCCGCACCGAGCCGGTCTTGTAGTCGAGGATCACATAGCCGCCCGTGCTGTCGCGCTCGATGCGGTCGGCAACGCCGGAGAGCTTGAACGCGCCGTCGGCAAGCGCAATCTCGATCTCGCCGCGGATCTCGGCGGCGACCAGATCGAAACTCGCGCGGCGGCCGGCCTCCCAGCCGCCGAGCCATTGCGCGATCCGCGCAAAGCGTGGCCACCAGAACGCGCGCGCTTCGGGAAAGTCCTCCAGCGTCGCGAAATGCTTGCGGCCCATTTCGATCAGCACCTCGGCCGGATCGGACGGCAGCGCCTTGGCAAACCGCTCGCTGAACTCGCGGAGGACGTTGTGGATGAAAGTGCCGCGGTCGGCGGCGCCGGGCGCGGTGTCGACCGCATCAAGCGGGGCGAGTTTCAACACGTGCTTGGCGTAGATCGTGTAGGGATCGCGCAGCCAGTGCTCGATCTCGGTGACCGAGAGCCGCTTCGGCCGCGCCGCGCGCGGCGGCTTCGGCGCCGGCCGCGGCTCGGCCGTCACGCGCTCGGGCCGGTCCAGCGTGCGCGCCCAGGCGAGATAAACGTCGCCGCGCTCGAGCGCCGCCTGCCAGCGGCGTTCGCCGGCCACCGCGGCGAGACGCTGGACGAAACGCGAAGGCGAGGTCGGCGCGCGGCCGATCTTGGCGGCGCGCGTGAGGAAGACTTCGGGAGCACTGAGCATTTGCGCGAAATCGAGCGCGGTGAGGCCGATGCGGCGCTCGGGCAAATCAAGGCCCAGCGCGATGCGCATCGGACGGCTGAGCCAGGCGTCGGTCCGGCTCTCCGGCGGCCAAGCGCCTTCGACCAGCCCGCCGAGGACGATCCGATCGCTCGCCGTCAAGCGGGCTTCGAGGAGGCCGAGGATGCGCACGCGCGCACCGCTTTGCGGCGGTGGGCGCACCACCCGATCCGCAAGCGCCGCGGCGACCAGCTCGACATAATCGGATGGCGCGACGCGGAGCGCGGCAGCGGCTTCGCTGACAACGAGGTCTTCGAGCGCGTCGGCGAGTTTGGCTCCGTCGGCACCGGCGAACGCGTGCTCGTGCTGGCAGTCCCGTGACAAGGCAGCCAGAAGATCACGGTGGCGCGCCGCGATATCGCTGAGCGCATGCTCGCCTGCGCCGATGCCTTCCAGTGGCGCCAGGGCTTCCGCAAGCCGGCGCACCAGCTCGGCGGCGGCGGCGAGATCGCTGTCGGCAAGACCGAGGCGCGGATCGGAGCCGTGCAGGTCGGACCCGTCCTTGCTCCAATATTTCTTGTGTTGCGCGCAAAAGGCTTCGAGTGCCTGAGACAGCCCCGCAGTGCCGGCACGCGGACGCGGGCCACGCAGGATCGCGCGTTCAAGCGCCACGACGGCTCTTGCGTTGTCGCGCGCACCCAGTCGCAGCAGCGGATGCTTGAGCAGGCCGAGCAACGTCACCGGCGGGAGGTCGCCGAGCGCGGCATCGGCCGCGAGCCGGGCGAAAACGCCGGCTGGCGTATCGGCGAGCCTGTCGCCGCCGGTATCCTCCGCGGTGATGCCCCAGCGATCGAGCGCCGCCTTGACGCGGCGGGCGAGTGCGCGGTCCGGCGTCACCAGCGCGCTGGTCTTGCCCTCCTCCACGGCTTCGCGCAGCGTGACCGCGATGGCGAGCGCCTCGTCTTCGGCGTTGGCCGCTTCGATCATGCCGATCGAACCGACCGCTGCCTCGGCGTGCGCCTCAAAGCTCACATCCGCCGCGCGCGTCCGCCACAGATCGGTCGCCGCCGCCGGCCGCAACACTTCCGAAACAAGCCGCTCGCGGCCAGACGCCTCGGCCAGGCTTTCGACCGCATCGCGCTTGATGCCGATGCGGGCGAGCAGCGCCTGCATGGCGAATTGCGGATGGCCGGGCGCCGGCGAGATATCGGCGCGCGCGTCGCCGCCGATCAGACGCCAAGAGCTTTCGTCAAGATCGGTGTCAAGGCCCGGCAGTACGACGGCGCCGTGCGGCAAGCGCGCGATCGCGGCAATCAACTCGGCGGTGGCGGGAATTGAGCCGGTCGAGCCGGCCGCGATCACCGGCGCGTCGGTCTTGCGCGAAAGCCGCGCCGCCTCAGCCTTGATCAGTTCGTCGCGCCGCTTCGCCGGCTCGATGCATTTGCGCTCGGCCAGGATAGCCGGCCAGGCTTCACGCGCGATCTGCAAAAACTTCAGGGTTTTTTCCCAGAACGCATCGAATTCATCGGGCACCAGATCGTCGAGCTTGTCCCAGGCGACGCCGCGCATCGTCATGTCGTCGATCAACCGCGCCAGATCGTCAGCCAGCGCCAGCGCCGCGGCGGGGGTCTGCGCCACCAGCGGCATGCCGCCGGCGCCGCAGACGTCCGGCGACTCGGCCCATTTGCGCACCAGTTGCGCCAACAAAAGACGCCGCTCGAGGCCGCCGAGCGCCGGCGGCAGCGCCAGCGCGTCGGTCGCGATGGCGCCGGCGGCGATCTCGGCGAACGCCAGTTCATCCTCGTCGATATCGCCGATGGCGACAATGCGCGGCAGGATCGCCGCGTCGATCTTCAACGCATCGAGAAACGCATCGCGCGCCAGCCGGCAGGCACGCCGCGTCGGCAAATAGAGCGTCACCGCCGCCAGCGCCAACGGATCGTCGGCCAGACGAAAGCCCAGCTTGCCGCCGGTCATGGCCTTGATCAGCGTCGGCAGAAACGGCGACGACGGCGGAATGGTGAAGACGCGCGTTCGCATGGCGGTGAGCACACTCCGTCACCCTGAGGTGTGAGCCTTAAGCGCGTTCACGCGCGTCTTCAACGCGCTATGGCGAGCCTTGAAGGGCGACGGCCCCGGCGCTTCGGCCGCTCATCCTTCGAGGCTCGCGCTGCGCGCGAGGACCTCAGGATGACGGTCGGGAGTTATCCGATTCTCTTACGTTGTGGCGAGCGCCGCTTCCGCGGCCGCGACCGCTTCCGGCGTGCCCACATGCATCCAAACGCCTTCGAGGCGCAAGCCGTAGAGGCGGCCAGAGGCGCCGGCGCGATCGAACAGCAGCGTCAGCGAAAAAGCGCCGCTTGGCACATCGGCAAACAGCAACGGCGACAGGATGGCCGCGCCGGCATAGACGAACGGCACCACTTCGTGCTCGCGCCGCCGCCGCAGCCGGCCGTCGGGCAACATGGCGAAATCGCCGCGGCCGGTATAGCCGATGCTGCCCGCGGTCGTCGCCAACAGCAGCAGCACGTCCATGGTGGCTGGATCGAACGCCTCTGCCAGCCGCGTGAAGTTCGGCTTGACGCCATCGAGCCAGACCGTGTCGGAATTGACCAGAAAGAACGGCGCGCCGCCGAGCTGCGGCAACGCCTTGGCGATGCCGCCGCCGGTGCCGAGTAATTCGCCACGCTCGTCGGAGATGACGATCTTGGGACGCTGACGCGGCGCCAGGTGGCGCTCCAGCGCGTCGGCCAGATGATGCACATTGACCACAGCGCGCTCGACACCGGCATTGGCCAGGCGGTCGAGCGAATAATCGATCAGCGATTTGCCGCCGATCTCAACCAGCGGCTTTGGGACGTGGCCGTTATACGGCCGCATGCGCGTGCCCAGGCCGGCGGCCAACACGATCGCGCGGTTCGGCATCATGATGTCCCCCAACACCCCTTCGGCAGCCCCTGAACAGGCCTCCGGCAAGCCCTCGCTACCCGCCGATTCGCCGCATTATAGCTGGTCTTGTGGCGGCAGATTGGCCGCATACCAGGCTTTGAGCGGCGCCAAATCGGGATGCGCCAGCGATCGCTGCAAATAGCGCAATATGCGGGGGATGTGACGCAGATATTGCGGCTTGCCGTCGCGGCGGTTGAGACGGGCGAAGATGCCGAGGATCTTGGTCGCGCGCTGCGCGGCGAGCGTCGCATAAAGGCGCGCGAACGCCGCCGCATCGAAGCGCTGGTCGTAGAGCCGCGCCCGCGCGTAGCGGCTCAAGAGCGCCACCTCAAGCGTCTCCGGCACGTCGACGCGCGCGTCCTGCAACAGCGACGCGACGTCGTAAGCCGCCGGACCCATCATCGCGTCCTGAAAGTCGAGCAGGCCGATGCGGGCAACGCTCTCGCGTTCCGGCAGCCACAACAGATTCGGCGAATGATAGTCGCGCAGCACCCAGGTCGCCGGCGCTTCGACCGCCGGCTTGAGCGCGTCGCGCCACAAGGCGACGAACTCCTCGCGCACGCCGTCGGCGACCTTGGCTTGGCCGTTGGTCAGATACCAGTCGAGCAGCAGCTCCGCCTCGATCAGGAACGCGTCGGTATCGTAATACGGCAGATTATGTTCGACGCGCGGCACCACCGGCAGCCGTTCTGGCAATTTTCGCCGATGCAGCGAGATCAACAGATCGACCGCCACTTCATAGCGCTCGGCGACCGGCGCCGGCGGATCGCCGGCGACGATGCGCTCGTTGCCGAGATCCTCCATGACCAGGAAGCCGTGATCGAGGTCGGCCTGCAGGATGGTCGGGGCCGAGAGATTGCGGTCGCGCAGGCCTTGCGCGAGCGCGACATAAGGCACGATGTCCTCGGCGAGATGGGCGATGGCGCTATAGGGCTTGCCGTCGCGCACCGGCGGGCCGTCCGGGCGGCGCGGCGCATTCATCAGGACGTCGGTGTGATCGTCGAAGATCAGGCGCTCGAAGATGCGGGTCGAGGATCGCCGTCCAGGCGGGGGCGCGGCACGTCGCCATAGCCGGTTTGATCGAGGAAGGCGCGCACCTGCGTGATGCGGTTGACGTGCGCGCCGAACGAGTGATAGCCGACGACGCTGGCGCTACGGACTTCGGTAGAAATCTGCTGCGCGAGCATAAAGCTCATGTCGAGCCGATCGGGCGGCAGGAAGCCGGCCGCCCGGTCGGGCGACTCGAGTAGCACAACAGTGCCGATCGGCAGGTCGTCGAAGCAAGCTCGGCGAGCTCGGCCGAGCCCGAGAGCCGGTAGAGTCGGCATGGACGAAGACGAAGCGCTGCAGCTCGAGGCTCTGGAGCAGCGAAGGTCGGGCTCGGCACTTCGATGGTGTCGTCGCTGGCGAGGTTACGCATCAGCGCGCGCGCGAACGTGGTCTTGCCGGCGCCAAGATCGCCGGAGAGCGTTACCAGGTCACCGGGCTCGAGCGCGGCGGCGATGTCCATGGCGAAACGTGCCGTCCCTGCTCCGGGAAAGTTATGGTGAAGCCCGTCCCGCCCGTGGCGCCCGGAACATGGCGCGTCCGCATCAACGTCTCGGCCCAAAGCGTCCGGCGACACCGCCGGATGTTCAGTCGGATCCGCTCAGCCGTGCATCGCGACGACAACGCAGCAAATCCCCCGAACAGGCAGTATTCAGATCCGCCGATTTGCAATAGCCATTTTCCCCTGCTGTGGCGCGACACGCCCAGGCGGCGACGAAGAAATACCGCCTGCAGCAGCGCCACATAGCGCGCAAAGATCGCGAACACCATGCTGATCGAGCAAATGACCTCGATCACCATGTATGAAAACCCCAGGCGTTGACGGAATAGAGCGGAAATCGTCGTAGATTTGGAAGGTGAGTTCCAGATCACTCGCCTTGGCATAGAGATGCGGCAACAGGAACAAAGCCGCAAACGAGGCGGAGGACGTTGAACTCGTTGGTCAGATCGAAATCTGATGGTACCACATGCCGGGTTCCCCGCCTGCCCATACCAAGATTATCATGATGCTTTAAGCGGAGTCAGTCTAGCGCTTCGCCGAGCGGGAAGGCGCAGGTCACCGTCGTGCCTTCGCCCACCACTGAGGCCATTCAACGGTTCCGCCACCAGCTCGACGAACGAGCGCACCAGCGAGAGGCCGATCCCGGTGCCGCGATGATGCGAGCCGAGCGAACGGGTTCGAACCAGTCGAATACCTTCTCCAGCACGTCGGGGGAATCCCCGGACCGCGATCGGCGACCGAGAAGGCGAGCGCGTCGGGACGCCGCTCGGCGACGAACGTGACGGTGCCGCCGGCGGTGAAAAGTTCACCGCACGGCGAGCAGGTCGAACAGGATCTGCCGCAGGCGCCGTTCGTCGGCGATGGAGCTGCCGATATTGCCGGCCGCCGAATATCGAGCGTCAGCCGGCGCTGACGAGGGTGCTGCATGCCTTCGGCGGCTGCCGCCATGGTCGCGAATGTCGACTGGGCCGAGATTTAATCGCATGTGGCCGGCGTCGACGGCGGCGAGGCCGAGAATGTCTACGATCAGCGCTAGAGCGTATCGGTCGACACCGTGATGTAGTCGAGATACTCGCGCTGCTTCTCGGCCAGCGGCCCGGTCGCCGGATCGGCGAGCAGATGGACGAAACCGATGATGTTGGTGAGCGGCGAGCGCAATTCGTACGACACGTGATGGACGAAATCGATCTTGATCTTGTCGGCATCCTCCAGTGCCTCGTTGCGCTCGCGCAGCGCCCGCTCGACATTCACCGAGTTGGTGACGTCGTGGAATGTCACCAAGGTGGCGCTGTCCGGCAGCGGCACGGTGGTGGCATCGACCACGCCGCCATCGCGCCGCTCCAGCCGGTCTTCGATCGGCCACGCGATCGTCGAGCGCGGTGATGACGGCGCGCAGCGCCTGCCAGGTCGGATGATTGCCGTGCAGCGGCCGGCTCAGCGCCGTGATGGTTTCGATGTGCGGCCGCTCGGCCAAGGTCTGGGGCGACAGGCCCCACATGCGGGCGAAGGCGGAATTCGCCAAACGGATGCGGCCGTCGCTGGCAAACACGGCGACGCCCTCGGCAAGATTATCGAGCGTCTCGCCCTGAACGCGGATCAGCTCCTGGAAACGGCGCTCAAGATCGAGCCGCTCGGTCACGTCGTTGAACAGATAGGTCACGCCGCCGTCAGGATTGGCGTGGTGACGACGCGCAACGTGCGTCCGTCGGGCAGGTGCCAGGTGTGCTCCTTGGCCTCCAGCGCCCGGTAAGCGGCGTGGAGCTGCGCCTTCCATTGCCGGAAGTCCTGCTCCTCGGGGAGCTTGCGCGCGGCGCGCAAGGTCTCGAGTACCGCCGA
>CAWDZD010000075.1:0-210999 GCA_963806465.1 uncultured Alphaproteobacteria bacterium
AATCGGTCGGCCGGCTAACAACTCCGCGCGTTCGGCAACTTGCCGGAAATGCGGGCGATTGACGTCCGGACCGTTGACCAGCCGCACACAGGCGACAATGGGCGAAGCCAGGACGATGGCGAGCGTCACCACCAGGGCGGCGAGGCCGCCGCGCGCCACCGCGCGGTCGTCGACGAGGAGATGGCGCGAGCCGTAGAGAACGATCGGGAGCGCGGCCCAGTTCGGGAAGGTCCAATCCGGCGTGAGCCGATAGGGTATTGCCAGGTTGACCAAGGCCGGCAGGATCAGCGGCACTATCAGCAGCACCCATGCCTGCCGCCGGGCCTCATCGGCGGGCCAGACGATATCGGCCAATGCGGCCCGGTTCGGGCGCAGTGCGGCGAGAAAGATCAGCGGTACGGTGATGTAAGCCACCGCACCGATAATGTAGTAGGCGGATTTTTGCAGCGTCTCGCTGAAGGGAATGTAATTGACGACGCTCTCTGCGAACGCAACGCTCGAGCGGTCATGGAGCAGCCACCAAACGTGGGGGGCGAGAACAATTGCCGCTCCGGCCGCGATCAGGTAGGGCGCCGGCGAACGCCAGAAGCGTCGTGTCCCGGGCCCGACCAACGCGGCAACCGTCATGCCGGCGAACAGAAAGACCGCCCAGTATTTGCCGAGCATAGTCAGGCTCGCGAACGCGCCGGCGAGCAATGCGTCGGCGCTGCCTAATCCGCGGCGGGCGCGCAAATAGAACAGCAGCGTCGCCGCCCAAAACGGCATCATGACCGTATTGGCATTGAGCACTTCCGCTTTCACCTCGTAGAGCGGGATCAAAGCAAGAGCGAAGATACCCAACAAAGCGCGATTCTTGTCGAGATGGTCGCGCAAAAGGCGCCAGGTGACGGCGAGCGCCACGGCGCAATTCGTCACGTTCAGCAGGTCGATTGCCCATTGCCGGTGCGGAAACACGGCAAACCACAGAGCAAACAGCCATCCCGTCATCGGCGGATGCTTGTAGCCGAACGCGAAATGCTGCGCCCAGATCAGCGCTTCATCGTTGTCGATGTGCACGTCGAGCGGCGCGGTCGATATCGTCCAAAAAACCATCCAGACGACGACGAATGCGACCAGCGCCGAGAGCACGATCATGCCCTCGGTATGTTCGGCCATGTATCGCTGGCCGATCTGAATAAGACGGTCAGAAAACGAGACCAGCCCTTGTTGCACCCGGCTGGTGGCGCCGCGCCCTGCAATCGACATCGTTGCTCTTGCGACTGAACCTAGGTCGGCGAATTCGACAGGGAACTTGGGGCCTTTTCCAAAGCCGGAGAAAGCTAGTAGCGTGGCTATCCGGATAGGGCAATAAGTGCAGCGGCAGAGAAGGCGGACGGCGTTGCCACAATCGACCATGGAGATCCCGGCGGCCAGTCCGTCCGCGCTGCCGGCGCGCGCGGATATGATCCCGGTCGTGCGCCCGGCGCCCGAACTGACCATCGTCGTGCCGACATTCAACGAACGCGCCAATATTCCGCTGTTGGTCGAGCGGCTATCGCATCTGCTGACGTCGTGCGATTGGGAAGTGATATTCGTCGACGACAATTCGCCGGACGGCACCGCCACGTCGGCGCGCACGATCGGCGAACAGGACAGCCGCGTGCGTTGCATTCGCCGCATCGGCCGGCGCGGCCTCGCCGGAGCCTGCCTCGAAGGCATGCTGGCGAGCCAAGCCCGCTACGTCGCGGTAATGGATGCCGACCTGCAGCACGACGAGGGGCTGCTCGTCCCCATGCTGGAAGCGCTCCGCACCGGACGCGCCGACGTCGCGGTGGCGAGCCGCTACCTCTATGGCGGCTCTGCCGCCGGACTGTCGAAGCAGCGCTCCCGGGTCAGCCGCGGATCGAACGCCATCGTGCGTCTCTTGCTCGGCATCGAGCTCACCGACCCGATGAGCGGACATTTCATGATCCGGCGCGAAGCGTTTGAAGCGATCGCGCCGGCGCTGTCGTCGCAGGGTTTCAAGATCCTGCTCGACATTCTGGCGACGGCGCGCGGCAGCTTGCGCACCATGGAGTTGCCGTCGGCCTTCCGCGAGCGTCAGCACGGCGAGAGCAAGCTCGATTCCAAGATCGCGCTCGATTTCGCCGCACTGGTGACCGCCAAGCTCACCCACGACGCGGTATCGGCGCGCTTTCTGCTGTTTTGCCTGGTCGGATTCACCGGCCTGGGCATTCACTTGAGCATATTGAGCGCGCTCTTGATGTCGAGCGACGTGTCGTTCGGCGTGGCGCAGGCTTTCGCCACGGTCGGCGCCATCGCCTGGAATTTCGTGCTCAACAATCTGTTCACTTACCGCGACCAGCGCCTCACCGGCTGGCACTTTCTCACCGGGCTGATCCGCTTCCAGGTGATTTGCGCCATCGGCGCCATCTCCAATGTCGGCATCGCCACCTGGATCTACGACTATCACGAGGTGTGGTGGATCGCGGGTCTCGGCGGCGCGCTCATCGGCACGGTCTGGAATTTCGTGGTCAGTGCCGCCTTGGTGTGGCGCCAGCGGTAAGGCGTCATGGCCGGGATTGACGTTAGGGTGGTGGTCCACGCTTGCCGCTGCGCAGTACCGATGTTATCTGCGCCGCATGAGCGCGACCGCAATCGCCAACATTCGCAACTTCGCAATCATTGCCCATATCGACCACGGCAAGTCGACGCTCGCCGACCGGCTGATCCAGCTGACCGGCGGCCTCGAGGCGCGCGAAATGGTCGAGCAGGTGCTCGATTCCATGGATATCGAGCGCGAGCGCGGCATCACCATCAAGGCGCAGACGGTGCGCCTGAATTACCGCGCCCGCGACGGCCAGGACTACGTCCTCAACCTGATCGACACCCCCGGCCATGTCGACTTCGCCTACGAGGTCAACCGCAGCCTCGCTGCCTGCGAGGGCTCCCTGCTGGTCGTCGATGCCAGTCAGGGGGTGGAGGCGCAGACGCTCGCCAATGTCTACCAGGCGCTCGACAACGACCACGAGATCGTGCCGGTGCTCAACAAGGTCGATCTGCCGGCGGCCGAGCCGGACAAGGTCAAGCAGCAGATCGAGGACGTCATCGGGCTCGACGCCTCCGACGCGATTCTGATTTCGGCAAAAACCGGGCTCAACGTACCCGAGGTGCTCGAAGCGATCGTCACGCGCCTGCCGCCACCCAAGGGCGACGCTGCGGCGCCGCTCAAGGCACTGTTGGTCGACAGCTGGTACGACGCCTATCTCGGCGTCGTCGTGCTGTTCCGCGTGGTCGACGGCGTGCTGAAAAAGGGCATGCGCATCCGCATGATGGGCACCGGCGCCGCCTACGAAGTCGACCGCGTCGGGGTGTTCACCCCCAAGCGGGTCGAGCTCGGCGAATTGGGGCCCGGCGAGATCGGCTTCCTCACCGCCTCGATCAAGGAGGTGGCCGACACCCGCGTCGGCGACACTATCACCGACGACAAGAAGCCGGTCGCCGCGCCGCTGCCCGGCTTTCGTCCCGCGATCCCGGTCGTGTTCTGCGGGTTGTTTCCGGTCGACGCCGCCGACTTCGAAAATCTGCGCGCGGCGATGGGCAGGCTTCGCCTCAACGACGCCAGCTTCAGCTACGAGATGGAAACCTCCGCCGCGCTCGGCTTCGGCTTCCGCTGCGGCTTTCTCGGCCTGCTGCATCTCGAAATCATCCAGGAGCGGCTGGAGCGCGAGTTCAATCTCAATCTGATCGCGACTGCGCCGTCGGTGATCTACAAGATCAAATTGCGCAACGGCCAGCAGCTTGAGATTCACAATCCGGTCGATATGCCTGATCCGAACCACATCGAGGAAATGCAAGAGCCCTGGATCGAGGCGACCATTTTGACGCCCGATGAATATCTCGGTTCCGTGCTTAAGCTCTGCCAGGACCGCCGCGGTGAGCAAAAAGAGCTGACGTATGTCGGCAACCGAGCCATGGTGAAGTACAACCTGCCGCTCAATGAGGTGGTGTTCGATTTCTACGACCGGCTAAAATCGGTGTCGAAGGGCTACGCCTCGTTCGACTATCACCTCACCGACTATAAGCCGTCCGATCTGGTCAAGCTGCAGATGCTGGTCAACGGCGAGCCGGTCGACGCGCTGGCGATGCTGGTGCACCGCACCCGCGCCGAGCAGCGCGGCCGCGCCATGGCCGAGAAGCTCAAAGAGCTGATCCCGCCGCACATGTTCCAGGTGCCGATCCAGGCGGCGATCGGCGGCAAGATCATCGCCCGCGAGACCGTGCGCGCCTTCCGCAAGGACGTGACGGCAAAATGCTACGGCGGCGACGTGACCCGAAAGCGCAAGCTGCTGGAGAAGCAGAAGGAAGGCAAGAAGCGCATGCGCCAATTCGGCAAGGTCGATATCCCGCAGGAAGCGTTTATCGCCGCGCTGAAAGTGGATGTGTGATCGAAGCGATCATCATTCCGCCGGATGAGCGGAAACCGGCGCGGGCGGATCTTTCCGACCTTCCTTCGACTCCGGTGTACTCCCGCCATCCGTCGTCACGATGCCGCGTAGCAAGCGGCCGAGCAGGTCGGCGCCGGTGATGATCCGCCGCTGCGTGCCCCAGACCAGGATCAGGTCGTTATCGACGACGTCGTCGTCCGGCCGCTCCGGCGAAACCTGCAGCTTGCCGATGACGTCGCCGAGCTTGGTTTTCATGTCGCGAACGATAACCGGCCGATGCCAATACGTGTTCGGATTGACCTCCAGCTGATCGAACAGCGCATCCCGCAGGAACTGATGGGAGTCCAGAACGAAAGCCGGCTCGCCGCCGAGATCGGTGACGATCACCCATTTCTTGCCCGAGGCATCGACCTGCCGGAGAAACGGGTCGTCGGGCGAGCGCTCGAATTTCGGCAGAATGCACCGGCGGTTCTGAAGCGGCAGGCTGATGATGCTTTGCGCGTGCACGGGCTCGCCTTCTTCGGTCACCGGCACGTCGTCGAGGTCGAGAAAGTTTCGGGCGCCGGTCGCTTCGAGCTTTCCGATATCGCCGCCGGCGGCAGCTGCGCTGCGGTCGATCAACAAGCGGATATCGCGTTCCCGGAAATAGACGATCTCCTTACCCAGCCACCAATCGAGCAGCATGGCCGTTGGCTTGGCGAGCGGAAACAGCACCACGCGGTAGAAATTCAAGAACGGCAGAAATCGCGCGGTCATCCGCAGCGCATTGCGCGAAAAATAGGCTTGCGGCGCGATCTCGCCAAGCAGCGTGATGACGACGGCCGAGAAGAAGAAAGCGCCAAGCCCGGTCAGGACCGAATTGGAGAGCAACGTCAGAAACACGTTGGTCCCGATATTGCCCCAGACCACCGTCGACAGCACTTGATTGGAATTCTTGCGTAACTCGAGCACGCCGGCCGCATCGGCGTTACCGCCATCCGCCTCAAGCTGCAGGCGTAATTGGCTGAGGCTGAAGACGGCAAGGTTGAGGCCGGCAAACAACGCCGACTGCACGACACAGACGATGATGCCAAGCCAGATCCAGACGGGGGGAATGGACGACATGGTGCTTTCTCAAATCAAATTTGGACCGCGCGGCGTTGCTCCATGCGAGCGATGGAACTTCCCGCACCGTTGAGGGTATGTCGGAAACATGACGGTTAGATTGAAGAGGCGCCGGCGGCACGCCGGAAACCACTTATGGCCCCGGTGGGACAGCCTGGGCTGCTTACTGCACCACGATCGTGGTGTTGTGCATGCCTTCCCGCTGCACCAGGCCAAACAACGTGGCCGCATCATTGGGGTGCAGGCGGATGCAGCCATGCGACGCCGGCCCGCCGAGCCGCGCGATGTCGTAGCTGCCATGAATGGCGAAGCCGCCGTAAAAGAAAATCGCATGCGGCATCGGCGCGTTGTAATAGATGGTGGAAAACCAGCGCGCCGCCATCCGTTGCGGACGGAAGGTGCCGGCGGGCGTGCCATAACCCGGCCGGCCGGTCGATACCCGCCATGAGTAGAGGTACGCGCCGTCGGCGCTGACCTCCATGGTCTGGCTGGTGCGATCGACGCGGACCAGGAGCCCGGCCTCGGCGGGCGATGACGCCGACGCCAGCACGAAAACGACAACAGCCATCAAAGCCGCGAGCACAAAACGACGCATGGCCTGCCCCAGTCAAACTCTACGCTGCGAGATTATTTGGTCAGCCACGGACATTGTAAAGCCGCCATGACGTGGAGCGTTAATCGCCGGGGCTCAGGCCTGTCGTAAAATCGACGTTCTCAGAGATCATTTAACAACCATGCCTCGGTTCGATCTGTTCAGTATCGGTCACTCCAATGTTGCGGAGCAGCAGTTTCTTGCACTACTACGGGATTCAGGGGTGACCTTCATTGCCGATGTGCGCAGCGTGCCCCATTCGCGATTCTATCCGTGGTTCTCGCAAAAGCAGCTCACAGCCTCGCTGGCGGCTGCGGATATCGGCTATGCCGCGACGGGCGACACGCTGGGCGGCCGGCCGCGCAACCACGGCCTCTATCGCGATGGCGTCGCCGACTATGAAGCGATGGCCGCGCGGCCGGAATACGCTGCCGGCCTCGGCCGCCTGCTCGACGCCGTGGCGCGATCGCAGGTCTGCGTCCTGTGCGCCGAGCGCGAGCCGCTCGACTGTCATCGCTGTCTGCTGGTGGCGCGAAGCCTCGCCGAGCGCGGATTGACCGTCGGCCACATCCTCCATGACGGCTCGATCGAGGCGCACGCCGAGACCGAGCAACGACTATTGGCGCTCGGGGGCTACGGCGATGACCGCGACCTGTTCGCATCTGGACAGCATGAGCGACTCGCGGCAGCGTATCGCCGCCGCGGCCACGCCGTCGCGTTTCGGCGAAAAACCACCACGCGCGCCGCGGCGGAGCCTCGGTGATGCGCGTCGCACCGCACTTGATTTTTGCCTTATTGATCGCCGGCGCCGGCCAGGCATTGGCGCAGGATCCCGGCACCGTCGAGGACAAGGTATTGGCGCCGCTGGAACATCCCGACGCGGCGTCAACGCCGGCCAAGGAACTGTTCGGGCGCAAGACCAAGCCGGATGTGGACCCGGCACGCTCGATCGGCTTTTACGCGCACGGCTGCCTCGCGGGTGCCGTGGCATTGCCGGTCGACGGCGCAACCTGGCAGGTCATGCGGCTGTCGCGCAATCGCAATTGGGGTCATCCGAAGCTGGTCGAATTCCTCGAGCGCCTGGCGCAGAACGCCAAGAAGGTCGGCTGGAACGGCCTTCTGGTCGGCGACATGTCACAGCCGCGCGGCGGACCGATGCTGACCGGCCATAGCAGTCATCAGGTCGGACTCGATGCCGACATCTGGCTGACGCCGATGCCTGACCGCACGCTTTCGCGCGAGGAGCGCGAATTGATGTCCGCCACCATGGTCGTCAGGGACGATCGGCTCGATGTCGATCCAAAAATCTGGACCCACGCTCACGCCGAACTGATCCGCGCCGCGGCAGAGGATCCGGCCGTGGAGCGCATTTTCGTCAATGCGGCGATCAAGAAGGCGCTGTGCCGGGAGGCCGGATCGGATCGTGCCTGGCTCGCCAAGGTACGGCCGTGGCACGGGCACGACTATCATTTCCACGTCCGCATGTATTGTCCGCCCGACAGTCCGCAGTGCGAGCCGCAGCCGCCGCCGGAATCGGGCGAGGGTTGCGGTCACGAGCTGGATTACTGGTTCTCCCACGCCGTCCTGCATCCGCCGCCGAGCGAACCGGCGAAGCCTGGGCCGGGACTGACAATGGCGGCCTTGCCGCGCGCCTGCCGCCAAGTGCTGATGGCGCCGTAAGGGCGAAGCGTCAAAACGCCGACAGTCAAAACACCGACAGACCGAACATGGCGTGCTGCGCGACGGCGACAATGAGCGTCAGCACGCACGCGCAGACGACGATCGCTGCGGTGTATGGCAAAACCGTCGGTCCCGGCGTTTGCATCAAGCGCGGCAAGCCGGTCCATAAAAGATAGGCGCCGTAAAAGCCGGTGAACACCAGGAAGCGCAAGCCCGGCACCAGCAGGAATATTCCGGCCAGCCAGAGCGGCGTGTACGAATAGACCGCGAGCTTGAAAGCGTTGTTGAACCCGCGCCGGCTTGCGAAAGCCGGCGCGAGCCGGTCGATGACGAGTGCCACCACCAGCACCGCGGCGCAGGTCATTACGTAGCTGAAGGCGGTGCCAAACAGCCCGTCGACAAACGGCGCCCGCTGGGTTGCTCCTCCCGGCACGACGACGCCGACGACGCAGGCGCCGATGAAGCTCGACAGGGCCGGAATGAGCGCGAGCAACGCCACGTAGCTCGTCAGCAGATGAGGCACATCGTTCGGCTCGTGCTCGATCTTCGGCCATTCGGCCAACGGATCGGCGAGCATCGCGTGCGCGCGCAGGGCAGCATTCACGACGCCAGCCCCTTGGCATCGGCGCGGATCATGGCGGCGCCCTTTTCGGCAATCATCATGGTCGGCGCATTGGTGTTGCCGGACGTGATCGTCGGCATCGCCGAGGCATCGACCACCCGCAACCGCTCGACACCGGCGACCCGCAGCCGCTCGTCGACCACCATCAGCGGATCGCTCGCAAGCCCCATCTTCGCGGTGCCGACCGGATGAAAGATCGTGGTGCCGATGTCGCCCGCGGCCTTGGCCAACGCCAACTCGTCGTCATCGCGTATGCCATTCCCCGGCAGATACTCAGCCGGGTGAAACGGCGCCAGCGCCGGCTGCGCCACGATACGCCGGGTCAGGCGGATCGCCTTGACCGCGATGCCACGGTCCTGGTCGGTGGACAAATAATTCGGCTGGATGGCCGGCGCCGCGGCCGGATCGCGGGCGCGGAGACGAACATGGCCGCGGCTGGTCGGTCGCACGTTGGCGACGCTCGCCGTGAAGGCCGGGAATTTGTGCAGCGGCTCGCCGAAGCGATCGAGCGATAGCGGCTGGATATGATATTGCAGATTGGCGCGCTCCTGATCGGCGTCGGAGCGGGTAAAAACGCCTAGCTGCGACGGCGCCATGGTCAGCGGCCCGCGGCGGAACAGAGCGTATTCGGCTAGCATGCGGGCAAGGCCGAGCGGCGCGTGATAGCGTTCGTTCAAGGTCGCGATGCCGTCGACCTTGTAGATCAGGCGAAGCTGCAGGTGATCCTGCAAATTGCCGCCTACTCCTGGACGATCGGCAACGACCGCGATGCCATGCTGCACAAGATGTTGCGCCGGACCGACGCCGGAGAGCAGCAGAAGCTGTGGCGAACCGATCGCACCGGCAGCGAGGATGACTTCGCCGCGGCAGCGGGCGGTGCGCGTTTCGCCGCCCTGCCGCCAGCGCACGCCGGTGGCGCG
This sequence comes from uncultured Alphaproteobacteria bacterium, assembly GCA_963806465.1. Lineage (GTDB taxonomy): Bacteria > Pseudomonadota > Alphaproteobacteria > Rhizobiales > Xanthobacteraceae > BOG-931. Next base: position 9,346 of record CAWDZD010000075.1, read on the forward strand.
GCGGCCGTCGAACACGATGCCTTCGACCAGACAATTCGTTTCCAGCCGCAGGTTGGCGCGCTGCAGGACCGGTTTGAGAAAAGCAGTCGCCGCCGACCAGCGCCGCCCGCGTTTCTGATTGACGTGGAAGGCGCAACAGCCCTCGTTGTCCCCGGTGTTGAAATCAGCCACGGACTTGATGCCGGCTTGGTCGGCCGCGGCGCGAAACGCATCGAGCAAATCCCAATGCACGCGCGGCGCCTCGATCCGCAATTCGCCGGCGACGCTGTGTAAGTCGCTGTCGCCGAGAAAATGATTTTCGTGCTGCTTGAAAAACGGCAGCACGTCGTCCCAGCCCCAGCCGTTGAGCCCGAGCTGGCGCCAGTGATCGTAGTCGGCGGCCTGCCCGCGCATATAGATCATGGCGTTGATCGCTGACGAGCCGCCGATCGCTTTGCCGCGCGGGTAGCTCAGGCTGCGGCCGTTGAGCCCCTGCTCCGGCTCGGTCTTGAAGCACCAGTCCGAACGCGGATTGCCGATGGCGAACAGATAACCGACCGGAATGTGAAACCAGATCCAGTTGTCGCGCCCGCCGGCTTCAAGTATCAGCACGCGCTTGTCGCTGTCGGCAGAGAGCCGATTAGCGAGCAGACAACCGGCCGAGCCCGCCCCGACAATGATGTAGTCGTAGTCGCCTTCAATCGGCTGCGTCCCGGCCATGCTTCGCTCCGCAAAAAATAGGCTCGAATGATAGCCAGTCTGAGCAGCTTTGCCACGGCGTCACGCGGCTGCTAACCTCAAGCTTGAGACATACGGCGCGCCGGGCGTGCGCCGTACAAGCCTGGAACGATGGTTCCCGAAGGCTTTCGTGTTGGTCAGGTTCGCGCGGCACTGCGTGCGAACGCCTGAACAAACGTGCGCATCGGAGAACCCTCGTGATCGGAAGAAGATTGATCCTGGCCGTCGTTGCCGCGGCCGTCGTGATTCCCGGGGCGCCGGCCGTCGGCGTGGCGCAGGACAAAACCATCACTGTTTTTGCCGCTGCCTCGATGAAAAACGCGCTTGATGACGTCAATAACGGCTTTAGCAGGCAGAGCGGCATCAAGGTCGTGGCCAGCTACGCCGCAAGCTCGGCATTGATGAAGCAGATCGAGCAAGGCGCTCCCGCCGACGTGTTTCTGTCCGCCGACGTCGATTGGATGGACTACGGCGCCAAGCACAACCTCATCAAGAACGACACGCGCCTCAACCTTCTCGGCAACCGGCTGGTGCTGATCGCGCCGAAAGATTCCAAGATCGGCCATGTGGATATCGTGCCGGGGTTCGATCTCGCGGGGCTCGTCGGCAGCGGGCGCATTGCCACAGGCGACGTGCGCGCGGTCCCGGTCGGGCTTTATGCCAAGGCGGCGCTGGAAAAGCTCGGCGTGTGGCCGAGCGTAGAGTCGAAGATGGCGATGGCCGAGAATGTGCGCGCCGCTTTGGTGCTGGTGGCGCGCGGCGAAGCGCCGCTCGGCATCGTCTATGAGACCGATGCCAAGATCGATCCCGGCGTGAAAATCGTCGGCGTTTTTCCAGAGGATTCGCACCCGCCGATCGTCTATCCGGTAGCCTTGACCAAGGACGCCAAGCCCGATGCCGCGCAATATCTTGCATTCCTGCGCACACCGGAAGCAAAGGCGATCTTCGAACGCTACGGCTTCCGCCCGCTGGCGCCATAACACTCGAAAGACGCGGTCTTGCTCAACCTTACGCCTGACGAGTGGACCGCAATCGCACTGTCGCTGCGCATCTCGATCGTCGCCACGGCGTTCGCGCTGCCGTTCGGCATCGCGCTCGGCTGGCTGTTGGCGCGCAAGGACTTCTGGGGCAAGGCCCTGCTCGACGGGATCTTGTATCTGCCGCTGGTATTGCCGCCGGTAGTCACCGGCTATCTTTTGCTGATTTCGTTCGGGCGCCGTGGACCGATTGGCGCTTTTCTTGATCACTATTTCGGTATTGTCTTTTCGTTCCGCTGGACCGGCGCGGCGCTCGCCTGCGGGGTGATGGGATTCCCGCTCATGGTGCGTCCGATCCGGCTGGCACTCGAAGCCATCGACCGCCGGCTCGAGGATGCCGCGGCGACGCTCGGCGCCGACCGAATTTGGGTGTTTCTCACCATCACCTTGCCGCTGGCGTTGCCCGGGATCATCGCCGGCGCGGTATTGTGTTTCGCCAGGGCGCTCGGCGAATTCGGCGCCACCATCACCTTTGTCTCCAATATCCCCGGCGAGACGCAAACCATCTCCGCCGCGATTTATACGTTGTTACAGGTTCCCGGCGGCGAGGCGTTGGCGGCGCGCTTGGTCGTGGTCGCGATCGTGCTCTCGCTTGCAGCGCTGATCATCTCAGAATGGTTCGCGCGGCGCGCCGGCATGCGCTTCCAGGGTGAATGATCGTGCTGGCGGTCGACGTCGAAAAGAAGCTCGGCACGTTCAAGCTGGCCGTGCGCTTCGAGGCCGCGGGCGGCGCTACCGCCCTATTCGGGCCGTCGGGCGCCGGCAAGACCACTGTCGTGAACATGATCGCCGGTCTGCTGACGCCCGATCGCGGGGCGATCGCGCTCAACGGCACGACACTCTTCGACGCCGCCGGCGGCATCGACGTGCCACCGCACCGGCGTCATATCGGCTACGTGTTTCAGGAGGGCCGATTGTTTCCGCATTTGAGTGTGCGGCAAAACATTGACTATGGCCGCCGCATGAGCGGGCATCCGCGCAATGTGGAAGAATTCGCCCGCATCGTCGAGCTTCTTGGCATTGGCCCTCTGCTCGATCGCCGGCCGCGCCTGTTGTCCGGCGGCGAGCGCCAGCGCGTTGCTATCGGCCGCGCGTTATTGATGCGGCCGCGGCTCTTGCTGCTCGACGAGCCGCTGGCGTCGCTTGATTCCAGCCACAAGCACGAAATTCTTCCCTATCTCGCCCGCCTGCGCGATGAGGCGAAAGTGCCGATGGTCTATGTCAGTCATACGGCTGCCGAGGTGCGCCGGATCGCGACGACGGTCGTGCGGATCGACGCCGGGCGCGTGACGGCATCGGGCGGTTTGGAACTGCTCGACAAAACCGAAGCGGATTATCCGGAATAGTCTGCAATTTCGCGTTTGGCGAAGCCTGCTCTGCAATTTCACGCACTGTTTTCCGCGACGGGCGCGGACTATGATTCATGATGCTCGTGACTGCCAACCCGCAAATCGCTCCTTCGCTGCCGCCGGCGCCGCCAAAACATCCGACCGCACTGGGCGTAGCGTGCGGGGCCGGCGCCGCTTTGTGCTGGGCGCTCGGCTTTGTCGCCGCGCGGCACGGCGTCACGGTGGGCGTATCGCCGCTGATCCTTGCATTGCACCGTTACGTGTGGCCCGGCCTAGTTCTGCTGCCGTTTCTCGCCAGCGCCGGCTTGCGCGACCTTGGCGGCATCGGCTGGGGCCGCGGATTTGCGCTGGCGCTGTTCGGCGGACTGCCGCTCGCGCTATTGAGCTATATCGGTTATTTGTTTGTTCCATTGGGCCATGGCGGCGTCATCCAGCCGTCGTGCGCGGCATTGGGCGGCCTTGTGCTGGCGCGGCTGGTGCTGAAGGAGCCGCTGCCCGCGCGCCGCATCGCCGGCGCGCTCGCCATGGTGCTCGGGCTGTGCATCGTCGGCACCGAAGCGTTGCGCACTATCGGTGCGCATGGCGTTGGCGGCGATCTGTTGTTCGTCGCCGCCGGTGGATTTTTCGCTGTGTTCGGAATGCTGGTGCGGCTGTGGCGGGTTCCGGCGATGCGTGCCGCGGCCATCACCAGTGTGCTGTCGCTCGTCGGGCTGCCGGTCCTGTTGTTCAAGTTCGACAATCTCGTTGCCGCGGGGCTATCTGAGAACGTGCTGCAGGCCGTGATCCAGGGCGGCCTGACCGGCGCCGGCGGCACCTATCTGTTCACCCGAGCGGTGGTGCTGCTCGGCGCCTCGCGCGCGGTATTGTTTCCTTCGCTGGTCCCGCCCTTCGTGCTGTTGCTCGGCTTCCTGGCCCTCGGTGAAGTGCCGAGCGTGTCGCAGCTCGCCGGGCTCGCCGTCGTCGTTATCGGCTTCCGGCTGACGCAGAAGGGATAAAGTACAAGGCGGTAATTTCTCTGTCATTCCGGATTGCCGCGAAGCGGCAAGTCCGGAATCCATATTCACGATCCGTGGTTATGGATTCCGGGCTACTCGCTGCGCTCGGCCCCGGAATGACGATCAAGCCGCCTTTCGCGTGACCAAAAACTCGCCGATGCGGTCGAGCGCGCGCCGAATATTTTCCGTCGAGTTGGCATAGGAGACGCGGACATAACCTTCGCCGAGCACGCCGAAATCCGGCCCGCCGATCAGCGCGACGCCGGCGTCCTCGAGCAGCGCCGACGCCAGCGGCTTTGCTTTCCAGCCGGTGCGCCTGATGTTGGGAAAGGCATAAAACGCACCCTTCGGCGTCGCGCACGACATGCCGGGCAAGCGGTTGAGGCCTTCGACTACGACTTTGCGCCGTTCGTCGAACTCGTCGACCATCTTCGTCACCTCGTCCTGCGGCCCGGTGAGCGCCGCAAGGCCGGCGTATTGAGTCGGCGCATTGACGCAGGAATGCAGATTGACCGAAAGCTTGCGGGCTAAGTCGTAGAGCTTGCCGGGCCAAACCGCATAGCCGAGCCGCCAGCCGGTCATGGCATAGGTCTTCGACCAGCCGTTGAGAAGAATGAGACGATCGCGGATCGAAGGATAGTTCAGCAAGCACACGTGCGTTTCGCCGTCATAGAGCATGTGGTCGTAAATCTCGTCCGACATCACCGCGACATCGGGATACCGCTCCAACCCGGCCACGAGCTTGTCGACTTCGGCTTTCGGCGTCACGCCGCCGGTCGGATTGGCCGGCGAATTGAGTATCAAAAGCCGCGTCTGCGGCGTGACCAGGCGCAACGTCTCCTCGGCGGAGAAGGCGAAATTGTTCTCCTCGCGGATCGGCACCGGGATCGGCCGCGCGCCGGTGAATTCGATCATCGAGCGATAAATCGGAAAGCCGGGATCGGGATAGAGAATGTCGGCGCCGGGCTCGCCGAACATCAGGATCGACATGAACATGGTCGGCTTGCCGCCGGGAAGAATCATCACCGCATCCGGCGAGACGCTGGCGTTGAACCTCTTGTGCAGGTCGGCGGCGACCGCCTCACGCAGCGGCAGAATGCCGACTGACGGTGTGTAGCCGTGATGACCATCGCGCAGCGCCTTCACGGCCGCCTCGACAATGAAATCCGGCGTGCGGAAATCGGGTTGGCCGATGCCGAGATTGATGATGTCGCGGCCTTGCGCCGCAAGCTGCGTGGCGCGGGCGAGAACGGCGAATGCGTTCTCCTCACCGATGCGATCGAATGCGGCGATTGTCTTCAACATCGCCGGCACTTGAACTCAATTGTCGTGCAAAGGCAAACATCTCTGCGCCATGCTGCGGTGCAATAGGACCGCTACTGCGTCATCGCCGCTATGGCTTGGTGCGGGTTCGCGCCGGGTCAGAATTGGCCTATCTATGAGCCCGTCTGAGGGCGCATGCGGAGACGGGAATGACCAAGGGAAACGGTTCGCAAAAGCCGCGCCTGCGCTCGCAATTGTGGTTCGACAATCCGGACAATCCGGGGATGACCGCGCTCTATCTGGAGCGCTACCTCAATTACGGCCTCACGCGGGAGGAACTGACCTCCGGCAAGCCACTCATCGGCATCGCCCAGACCGGCTCCGACTTGAGCCCGTGCAATCGCCATCACCTCGAGCTTGCCGGCCGTGTGCGCGAAGGCATTCGCGACAATGGCGGCATCGCCTTCGAGTTTCCCGTCCATCCAATCCAGGAAACGGGCAAGCGGCCGACCGCGGCGCTCGATCGCAATCTCGCTTATCTCGGTCTGGTCGAAGTGCTGTTCGGCTATCCGCTCGATGGCGTGGTGCTGACCACCGGCTGCGACAAGACCACGCCGGCCTGCATCATGGCGGCAGCGACGGTCAACACCCCCGCGATCGTTCTCTCCGGCGGACCGATGCTCGACGGCTATAGCCGGAGCGGCAAGCTCCTCGGCTCGGGCACCGTGGTGTGGCAGGCGCGCGAGGATATCGCCGCCGGCAAGATCGACTACAAGGAATTCATCGATATCGTCGCGGCGTCGGCGCCGTCGATCGGCCATTGCAACACCATGGGCACGGCCTCGACCATGAATGCCATGGCCGAGGCGCTTGGCATGTCGCTGCCGGGCTGCGCCGCGATCCCGGCGCCCTATCGCGAGCGCGGGCAAATCGCCTACGAGACCGGCCGCCGCGCCGTCGAGATCGTGCGCGAGGATTTAAAGCCCTCGGACATTCTCACCCGGGAGGCGTTTGAGAATGCGATCGTCGCCTGCTCGGCAATCGGCGGCTCGACCAATGCGCCGATCCATTTGGTCGCTATTGCCCGGCATGTCGGCGTTCCGCTTTCGGTCGAAGACTGGGAGACCATCGGCTACGACGTGCCGCTCCTGGTCAACATGCAGCCGGCCGGCGAATATCTCGGCGAGGATTATTATCGCGCCGGCGGTTTGCCGGCGGTGATGCACGAACTACACGCGGCGGGCCGTCTGCACGGCGAAGCGCTCACCGTCAACGGCAAGACCATGGCCGAGAACGTTGCGTGGTCGAAAGCGACCAATGCCGCCGTCATCCGGCCGTATGAAAAGCCCTTGAAGCCGCACGCCGGCTTCAAGGTCCTGCACGGCAACCTATTCGATTCCGCGATCATGAAGACCAGCGTGATCTCCGAGGAATTCCGCCAGCGCTACTTGTCCGACCCGAAAGCTCCGAATGCCTTCGAGGGCCGAGCCGCGGTGTTCGACGGCCCGGAGGATTATCACCATCGCATCGATGATCCTGCGCTCGGCATCGACGAGCACACGATCCTGTTCATGCGCGGCGCTGGCCCGATCGGCTATCCGGGCTCCGCCGAGGTGGTCAACATGCAGCCGCCGGCGGCGCTGATCAAACGCGGTGTGACCGCCCTGCCCTGCATCGGCGACGGCCGTCAGTCCGGCACGTCCGGCTCGCCATCGATCCTCAACGCCTCGCCGGAGGCAGCGGACGGCGGCGGGCTTGCGCTGCTGCGGACCGGCGACCGCGTGCGCATCGACCTCAACAAAGGCACCGTCGACATGCTCGTCCCGCCGGCGGAATTGGCGGAGCGCAGCGCCGCGCTCAAACAGCACGGCGGCTACCGCTATCCGGCGAGCCAGACCCCGTGGCAGGAAATCCAGCGCGCCATGGTGGATCAGCTTGCGGCCGGGATGGTGCTCGAGCCGGCGGTCAAGTATCAGCGCGTCGCGCAGAAATTCGTGCCGCGTGACAATCATTGAACCGGCGCCGAGGCAAAATCCCATGAGCAATTCGCGTCCGACGGTTGCCGACAAGCGCAAGACCTTCCGCCAGCTCCACGAAGCCGGCTGCTTTGTCATTCCCAATCCGTGGAATGTCGGTACCGCGCGCTATCTGCAAGGCCTCGGCTTCAAGGCGCTGGCGACGACCAGCGCCGGCGACGCGCACGCCAAAGGCTTTCCCGATGGCGGCCAGACGCGCGACGACGTCCTTGCACATTATCGCGAGATAGCGGCGGCGACCGACGTGCCGCTCAACGCCGATTTCGAGAATGCCTTTGCCGACGATCCGGACGGCGTGGCGGAGAATGTCACGCGCTGCATCGCCACCGGCGTGGCCGGACTGTCGGTCGAAGACTTGCCGAACAACGCGCAAACGCCGCTCTACGATTTCGATCGGTCGGTGGCGCGGGTCAAAGCCGCGCGCGCCGCAATCGACCGCGCCGGCGGCGACGTGGTGTTCACCGCGCGGGCAGAGAATTTCATCCGCGGCGTGCCCGACCTCGACGACGCCATCCGCCGGCTCAAGGCCTATAAGGACGCCGGCGCTGATTGCCTCTACGCGCCGGGGATCAGGACCCGCGAGCAGATCGAAGCCGTGGTCAAGGCGGTGGCGCCGAAGCCGGTGAATTTTCTCGCCGGTTGGGCGATGGAGTTCACGGTGAGCGACATCGCCGCCATGGGCGTGCGCCGCATCAGCGTCGGCGGCTCGCTGGCGCGCGCAGCGATGCACGCGTTCATCAAGACGGCGACCGAGATCGCCAAGGACGGCAAGTTCGACGGCTTTGCCGGCCTCATTTCCAATCCCGAGCTGAACAAATTCTTCAGCGAGGATCGCAAGAAGTTTTCGTGATGGACGTTCCACGGACCGTCGGAGCGCCGGTCGACGCGACGCCGGCGCGGCTTCCCGAGCCGGTCACATTGTCCGGCCGTTTCGGCTCGGTATCGAAGCTCGATGTCGGCCGTGACGCCGCCGATCTGTGGCGCGCGTTCAGCGGCCACGATGAGATATGGACCTACATATCGCGCCACGGTCCGTTCGCCGATGAGCCTGCCTTTTCGGCCTGGCTCGCCGAGCGGGCCACGCTCAACGATCCTTATTCCTACACGGTGCGCGACACCGACGGCCGGGCGCTCGGGATGGTCACGCTCTTGGAAATCCGTCCCGCCAACCGCGTGATCGAGGTCGGCTTCATCGTCTATAGCCCGGCTTTGCAGCGCACGCCGCTCGCCACCGAAACCCAGTTCCTCCTGGCGCGTTATGTTTTCGAAACGCTCGGCTACCGGCGCTACGAATGGAAATGCGATTCGCTCAACGCGCCGTCGTGCCGCGCCGCCCTGCGCTACGGCTTCGTGTTCGAAGGCATTTTCCGCCAGCACATGATCACCAAAGGCCGCAACCGCGACACCGCGTATTTCTCGATGCTCGACCGCGAGTGGCCGGCACGTAAGCGCGCTTTCGAACGTTGGCTCGATCCAGAGAATTTCGACAGCGATGGCCGGCAGAAACTCAGTCTGGCGGCGTTGAACGGACAAAACCCATGAGCAACAGACTGGACGGCAAGGTCGCGCTGGTTACCGCGGCCGGTCAGGGCATCGGCCGCGCCATCGCCGAGAAATTCGCCGCGGAGGGCGCCAAGCTGATTGCGACCGACCTCGACCCGAACAAGTTGCAAGGCCTGCGCGGCAAGCTGCGCAAGCTCGACGTTCTTGCCCGCGACGATATTGAAACGTTCAGCCGCGATGTCGGGCGCGAATACGGCGCGCTCGACATTCTGGTCAATTGCGCCGGTTATGTGCACCAAGGCACGGTGCTCGACTGTTCCGACAAGGACTGGGATTTTTCCTTCGACCTGAACGTCAAATCGATGCACCACATCATCAAGACGTTTCTGCCGGGCATGTTGGAGAAGAGACACGGCTCGATCATCAATATCTCGTCGACGGCGTCGTCGATCCGCGGCGTGCCTAATCGTTACGTCTATGGCGCGACCAAAGCCGCGGTCATCGGGCTCACTAAGGCGGTCGCCGCCGATTTCATTACGCAAGGCATTCGCTGCAACGCCGTTTGTCCCGGCACGATCGAATCGCCGTCGCTCGGCGAGCGCATTACCGCCGTGTCGCAGCAGAGCGGCCGATCGCTTGATGCGGTGCGCGAGGGCTTCGTCGCGCGTCAGCCGATGGGCCGACTGGGGACGCCAGAAGAGGTCGCCTGGCTTGTGCTCTTCCTCGCCAGCGATGAGGCGAGCTACATCACCGGCCAAACTCATCTAGTCGACGGCGGCATGGCACTATAATCGGGCACGGAACTTCGGTTAGGCTCCAGTCGATGCATATCCTTATCACCGGCGCCGCCGGGATGATCGGGCGCAAGCTGACGGCGCGTCTGATCGCCGCGAAGGCGCTCAATGATCGGCCGCTCGAGCGGCTCACGTTGCTCGACGTGAGCGCGCCCCAACGGCCGGAAGGTTTTTCCGCCCACGTCAAAACCATGGGCGCCGATATTGCCGACGACGCCGCGGCACGCGCCGCGATTGCGGATCGGCCGGACGTGATCTTCCATCTCGCCGCCGTCGTTTCCGGCGAAGCTGAGCTCGATTTCGAGAAAGGCGTGCGCGTCAATTTCGACGGCTCGCGGGCGTTGCTCGAGGCGGTTCATGCCGCGGGGACAGACTACCGGCCGCGCTTCGTCTTCGCCTCATCGATTGCCGTTTTCGGCGCGCCGTTTCCGGAGTCGATCCCGGACGATTTCGCGCTCACGCCGCTGACCTCGTATGGCACGCAGAAAGCCATGGTCGAGCTGATGCTCGCCGACTACACCCGCCGCGGCTTTGTCGACGGCGTCGGCATCAGACTGCCGAACATCGTGGTGCGGCCTGGCAAGCCGAACGAGGCGGCGTCGGGCTTCTTTTCGTCGATCATCCGCGAGCCGCTCAATGGCGAGGAGGCCGTGCTGCCGGTCGATGACGGCGTGCGAAACTGGCACGCCAGTCCGCGCGCCGCCGTCAGCTTTCTTCTTCACGCCGCCGCGGTTGACGGTACCGCCTTGGGCCCGCGCATCAATCTCACCATGCCCGGCGTCTGCTGCACCGTCGCCGAGCAGATCGCCTCGCTGCGGCGGATCGCCGGCGACAAGGTCGCTATGCGCATCCGGCGCGCGCCGGACCCGCTGGTGCAGCGGATCGTCGGCGGCTGGCCAAGCCGGTTCGATCCGCGGCGCGCACTCGCGCTCGGTTTCAGGGCCGAAGCGTCGTTCGACGCGATCATCCGCGCCCACATCGACGATGAACTGGGCGGGCGGATCGCATCGTAAGCTCTGCCTCAAGCCTCTTCCCTGGCGCCGGATCGGCGGTTTAAGTGCAACGATGCGTTTCGACTCGGCCCTGATCCCGGCGACGCTCACCCGTCGCTATAAGCGCTTCCTCGCCGACGTGGTGCTGGATACCGGTGACATCGCCACCGTTCACGTCGCCAATCCAGGTGCCATGACGGGCCTCGACCGGCCGCTGTCACGGGTCTGGCTGTCGGATTCGGGCAATGCGCTGCGCAAATATCCCTGCACCTGGGAATTGGTCGAGACCGATCTCGGCAACGGCCCTGAACTGGTCGGCGTCAATACCGGGCAGCCGCATCAACTGGTCGCCGAGGCGATCGAAGCCGGATCGATCCCGGAATTACGAAATTACCCCTCGGTGCGCCGCGAGGTGAAGTACGGAGAAAAATCGCGGGTCGATTTTCTGCTCGACGACCCAGCCCGCGAGGCCTGCTATCTCGAGATCAAGAATGTCCATCTGATGCGCCAGCCGCATTTGGCCGAATTTCCCGACTGCGTGACCGACCGTGGCGCCAGGCACATGCGCGAGTTGGCGCAGGTGCGGGCCGACGGGAAGCGCGCCGTGCTGTTGTTCGTTATCCAAATTCCTTCGGCAAACCGCTTCGCCATCGCCCGCGACATCGACCCGGCTTACGGCGCGGCCTTTGACCGGGCGCGCGAAGCAGGGGTCGAGATGCTGGCGTGGCGCTGCGACATCAGTCTCGGCGGCATCGAGATCGCGGCGCCGGTTCCCATTATCGACCGCTAAGCCTGTTGGCGAGTAGCGGCGCGGGATTGCTTGCGTTAAGCGCGCATAGGCTTACATTTCGGGGTAACGGGCGGCTTATTGCCGCTTTTTTGCGGCTAAACTCCACCCATGACCTACGTCGACGCGGCCGTCACGCCGCTACGCAAAACCGGACAGATCAAGATCTACGGCCCCGCGGCCTTTGAAGGCATGCGCCGGGCCGGGCGGCTGGCGGCCGAGTGCCTCGATATGCTCGCGGCCGAGATCAAGCCCGGCGTCACGACCGAGCGTATTGACCGGCTGGTCTACGCGTTCGGCCTCGATCACAATGCCATTCCGGCGACGCTGATGTATCGCGGCTACCGCAAGGCCACCTGCACCTCGGTCAATCACGTGGTCTGCCACGGCATCCCCAGCGACAAGCCGCTGCGCGAAGGCGACATCGTCAATGTCGACGTGACGCTGATCCTCGATGGCTGGCACGGTGATTCCAGCCGCATGTACGCGGTCGGCGAAATTCCGCGCCGCGCCGAGCGGCTGATCGAAGTGACCTATGAGGCGATGATGCGCGGCATTGCCGCCATCAAGCCCGGTGGCACTACCGGCGATATCGGCCACGCCATCCAGACCTATGTCGAAGCGCAGCATATGAGCGTGGTGCGCGACTTTTGCGGCCACGGTCTCGGACGGCTGTTCCACGACGAGCCGAACATCGTCCACGTCGGCCGTCCCGGTGAGGGCATTCTGCTCAAGCCCGGTATGTTCTTCACCGTCGAGCCGATGATCAATCTTGGCCGCCCGCACGTGAAGGTATTATCCGACGGCTGGACGGCCGTGACCCGCGACCGCTCGCTGTCGGCGCAATTCGAGCACTCGGTCGGTGTCACCAATACCGGCGTCGAAGTTTTCACCCTTTCGCCGAACGGCTTCACCAAGCCGCCCTATCCGGTGGCGTGAGCTGCGAGCTTGGCGCGCAGCGTCTGGTTCTCCGCCTCCAGTTCGGCGATGCGGCTGCTCAGTGAAGCCACCGCAACCGCAATGTCGGTTTCAGTGTAACGCGGCGTGATGTGCTGCGGGCAATTCCAGTCGAACGTCTCGAGACGCAGTACGAACGCCCGTTCTACCTTCGCTTTATAGCCGGGTAGCGCCAGCCGCGCCGCGAGCTCGGGATCGGCGGCAAGATCCCGCACTTCCAGGCGTGCGAGAATTTTCAGCCGCGCGCGGTTTGGATAATCCACCATGATCAGGGCGACGCGAGCGTCGGCGGCAACGTTGCCGAGGCTGATATATTGCAGATTGCCGCGAAAATCGGGAAAGGCGAGCGTCTTGTCGTCGAGGACTTTCACGAAACCACGCGGACCGCCACGGTGCTGCACGTAGGGCCAACCGCTCTCGGAAACCGAGGCCATATAGAAGCTGTCGCGCTCGGCGATGAACGCAACCTCGTTTTCGGTGAAGCGATCGAATGTCCGATGACCTTTGAAATGCTCCCACATCTGGCGGCTGCCGTTCGCCTCCTGGGCGGCGCGGACGCTCCGCGTCGCAGTGATGTCGAGGAATTTGTAGGGCATGGCGGGTGCACTCCGTGCTCAGCCTCCAAATGTAAGGTGCTTTCATTAAAGCTGCACCGGGTCTATTCCGCGCTCCTCTGCAACCGCCCTATTGCCGGCGTTTGCCCAACAGGCTTCCACTGTTCAGGATTATCCGCGGCGCCCGGCGAAGCTTCGCGACCCGATTGCAAAATATCGCAATCCAGTCATCCTTGGGACGCTGAGCAGGGTCCGAATTGCATCGCGAATACCATGCTGGAGAAAAAGCGCGCCAACGACCGCGGCCTCGCCGAAGCGCCGCCGCACTATCACGGCCATCGCGAACGTTTGCGCGAGCGGTTCCGCGAGGCCGGAGCCGAGGCACTGTCGGATTATGAGCTTCTGGAAGCGGTGCTATTCCGCGCCCTGCCCCGGCGCGATGTCAAGCCGCTCGCTAAAACCTTGATCGCGACCTTCGGCTCGTTCGCCGAAGTGATCGCGGCGCCGTCGACGCGGCTCGCCGAAGTCAAAGGGATGGGCGAGGCCAGCATCACCGAGCTCAAAATCGTGCAGGCAGCCGCAAGCCGGCTACTACGCGGTGGAGTGAAAAAGCGGCCGATGCTGTCATCGTGGTCGGCCGTGCTCGACTATTGCCGCACCGCGCAGGCGTTCGCCGACAAGGAGCAGTTCCGCGTTCTGTTTCTGGACAAGCGCAACCAGCTCATCGCCGACGAAGTGCAGCAGACCGGGACCGTCGACCATACGCCGGTCTATCCGCGCGAGGTGGTCAAGCGCGCGCTGGAACTGTCGGCGACCGCCATTGTGCTGGTGCACAATCATCCCTCCGGCGACCCGACGCCGTCACGCGCCGACATCGAGATGACGCAGCAGATTGTCACGGTGGCGGCCCCGCTTGGCATTGCGGTGCACGATCACCTCATTGTCGGCAAAGAGGGGCATGCCAGCTTGAAGGGGCTGAAACTCATCTGACGAAGCCTAGCTGCTGCTGGCTGAAATGACGCGGGATAGGTTGTGACTTCGCTCGTTGGAGCAGCCGACGCTTGTCATTGCTGGGATGGACGATCCGATCGTGCCCGTTGCCAACGGTCACATCCTGGCAAAACTCATTCCGGACGCCCGCCTTGTCACCATCGACGATGGTCATCTCTTTCTTGTCACCAGCCCGCGCCAATCTGCCGACATCGTTGCGGACTTCTTGGGCTGAGATTAGCTGTGCTTGAAGCTCACTTGACCAGACGGAGGCGCTGATGGCGCGCGATGTAGCAAGGCGGCCAAATGCCGTTCCCGCCCGCAGCCTGTTGGCATTGGCGCTGGGTGCCGTTGCGGTCGGCGCGGTCGCCATCGGCGCGCTGGCGATCGGTCGAGTTGCGATCGGCCGCCTGGAGATAAAAAAGGCACGCTTCAAGTCGCTGGAAGTCGATGAGCTGACCGTGCGTAAATTGCGTGTCGTCGAACGCGAAACGGCGGAGCCCCACGTACCTTAGTGCGTGGCGGCGATTTCCAAGGCGTTGAAGCGGCCGATTTGCTCGTCGTTCAGCTCACTCTGAAAATTCGCCAGCGCCACCTGGATCGTCAGGACGGCGCGCCACGTGGCGTCAAGCCGTGTTTCGAGCGCCCCCAGGCGGCCTAACGCCGTCGGCGGGGTGGCGGCGGTGCAACTGGCATCGAGCGCGGCCACGGCGCGGTTAAAGGCATCGGCAACGACAGCGAGCGCCGGGCGCTGCGCGTCGGTCGGCTCGACGGCTCGCTCAAGCTGCGACAACGATCCGCTCACGGCGTTTGCGTTCAATTTGCAGGCCGGCACAGCACTCGTGGCGCTGGATGGCGCCGGTCCGTTCAATCGTGCACGTTGCTTGTCGTCGAGCGACTGCTCGAAGGCCTGCAGCCGTGGCCGGACGATGTCGAGCGCCATGATCATGGCGTCGATCTGGTTTTCCATCAGCAGCAGTCGCGCCACCGGCCGCGGTGGAATTTCGCTCGGACACGATTTGATCAGGTAACCGTTGGCTTGGCCGAGCGCGGTTGCCAGATTTTGCAACAACGGCCTTTGCGCGGCCGTTGGCATGGTTTCGCGCGTGATGCGCATAACGAGCTCATCCACCGAGATCCGGGTCGGGCAGAACGCCGCGATGTGTTGAGGCGAATATTTGGCGAACGCCTGGCTGAAAATGCTGTCGTAGCCGAACGCCCACGGCGCCGACGCCCGTGGCCAGAAGATGTCATCGTCAAGCGCCGGCCATGCCAGCACCGCATAGAGCAACGATGGCGAGCCGCTTTCCGGCTGCTCCTGCGTCACAGGCGCCGCGGCTTCTCCCGGCTCGGCGCGCGCCATCCGCGGAGCCGCCTCGGATCGCGCCACCCGCCCATGATAACGATGATAGTAGTGCGGCCCCGGCAAATAGAGATGGAAGGGTCCCAATCGAATGCCGAACGCCAGCGCCGCTTGTGGCGCGCAAAGAGCGGCAGCGATGATTGCAACGACGCCGATACGAGTGCTGACCGTCGGCATGGACCAGCGACTCCGATCCCAGCCCTAACTTACCCACAACAACGCCGCGGTCCGGGCGGAGTTCCGTTGTTCCGATCACGCGATTTGCTTGACAAGGTCAGCTGCGCGTTGGCCGGCGACGCGGCCGAGCACCGTCGCTGTCAGCAAACCGTTACCGGACAAATAGCCGCTGGCGCGCGAGCCGGAGACGCCGGCCGCCGCGCCGCCGGCGGCAAAAAGATTTGGCAAGCGATTGCCGCTCGCATCGAGAACGCGCGCGGTCTCGTCGACTGCAAGACCGCCTTGGGTGTGAAACAACGCACCGGTGACTTTGACGGCCCGGAACGGCGGCGTCAGTGGCGCGGCTCCGGCGAAGTTGCGACCGAAGCGATCCATCGTGCCGGCGCGTTTTGCCGCTTCGACGTCGGCGAAGCTTTGCGCCAGCGCCGGCAGCGGCAAATTCAAGCGCTCGGCCAAATGCGCGACGGTCGAGGCCTCGATCACGGCGCCGGACGCTTCGGCTTGTTGGAAATCGGCAAACTGGCGCGCGACGGCGGCGATGCGCTCGTCGAATATGTCAAACGCTATTGCGCCCGGTTGCGCCAACACGATCGCGGCCTGTTCCGAATAGCCGCGGCTTTCGTCCGAGAACCGAAGCCCGTCGGCATTGACCTGAAATCCACCCTCCGTAACCACGGCCCAGGTGATCAGCACTGCATGTGGATGGGCGACCGAGCCATGCCCTTGATAGCCCGACATGTGGAGGAGCTTGGCGCCGAGCTGTTCGCCCCACAGCACGGCATCGCCGCGATTGCCCGGATGACCGAAATACGTCGCCTCGCGCATTTCCGGTATGTGCCTGGCGACGAGATCGGGTGCACCGCCATAGCCGTTGCAGGCGAGGATCAGCGCTGTGCAGCCGAGCGAGTCTCGCGTCCCATCAGGCCGCGTGATTTCGACACCGCTAACGACCCGATCGGCGCCGGCATAAAGCGCGCTCACCGTGGCGTTGGTGATGAGCGGGATTTCGGCCGCCTCGACCGCGTGTCGCAGCCGGTCGATCAGCTCGATGCCGGATCGGCTGGGCAGGCCATGCATGCGTCGCGCCGAATGGCCGGGATAGTCGAAGTCATGCACCACCGAAAACGGCAAGCCGTAGTGGTCGGCGAGCCATTCGACCGTCGGACCGGCCTGCCGCGCGACCAGATCGACGATCGCGGCGTCGGCTTCGCCATGCGCCTTGCGCGCGATGTCGGAAGCAAACAGCGTCGCGTCGTCGCCGATGCCACGCGCTTTTTGAAAGCGCGTTCCGGCCGCCGGGATCAAACCGGCGGACAACGCCGTCGAGCCGCGCGGAATTGCATCGCGTTCCAAAACAACGACATCGGCGCCTGTTTGGTGCGCGGCTAGCGCCGCGCAGAGGCCGGCCGCGCCGGCACCGACGACAACGATCGCGGCGCTGGCCTGGAACCCGCTTGCTGGGACTGGCTTGATGCTCACGGCGCCGAGCCGGCTCGCCGGAACTATCGGTCGCCGCGCGGCTTGTTGAGGACCATCTGCGTGCGGCGAAACAGCGCGATGGCATTATCCATATTCAAAACCTCGGCCGCGTAGCGTCATTGCTGCCGTACCAACAGCACCGGATCGGCGGTCTCGGGCACGCGCATCCAGGTGTTGACGTCGTCTTCTTCGAACCGCCAAGTGTTGCCCCTTGCCGACACCAGCACCAGATCACCGCGATCGATTTTCCAAGAGGCCGGGGCAAACCGGGCGACGAACGGATCGCAACCGGGTTTGACCTTGAGCGACAGATTGTCGGCGCCGGCTGGATTGTTGGCCAGCGTCAGCACGCAGATCGGCTTGCCGGTGCCGCGCGCGATCGCCCAGTCGCCGAGCAAATCTTCGGGCGAGTGCACGGGCGCAGCAGCGGCGCTCTGCAGCACATAACGGCCTTCGCCGGGCTGGAAGCCGTCGAAAATGCCGGTCTCCGCCTCGGTGAGCTCGATGACGGCGTTGCCGGTTTTGTCGAGCAGCCGCAACGTGCCGTAGCTATCGAGGTTCCAGCCGACCACCTCCTTGGTCGACGGGAACAGATTTTGGCAATTGCGGTCGACATCGACCCGGTAGCCGCCGGCCGACACGTCGGCGCGAAACGCAAACCGGCAGATCTTGTCATGATCGGCATTGGAGAATTCCCAGCTGCCGATCATCGCGTTGGCGGCATCGCTTAATTGCGGTTGTTGCGCCATCGCGGCGCAATAACTCCCGGCTACGGCCGCGCCGACGATCGCGCAACGCCAAAGTCTCAAGCCATTTGCGTCCATGCCGGAAGGCTAGCACGCCCATCCTGCTCGGTCATGGGTGCCGGCCGCGCGGACGAACAACCAAAACATAGCAAAAGCGTGGCGTGCTATGCGTCAATCAAAGCGGCATAGGGCCGCTTGTTGTGGCATACGCATCCATTACATAAGATGGCGCGATTCTCTGGTACAGGCGGTCGCCCTATGACGGAATATTCAAATCGGCCGGAACGTCCGCGCCTCGAACCGGAAATCATTCCGCCGGCTCACGGTCGGCGCGAGTCCGGATGGCAGTACGAGGTTTGGCCGCGCTATATGTCGTCGGCAGGCGGAACGCACCGCCTGTATGTCGCCAGGCTCGGACCGCTCGGCCTCGCGCTGCTTATGGCGCTAATCGGCATCGTGGTGGCGGTATTGGTGCTGGCCGTTGTAAGCGCCATCCTGATCTGGATACCGATCCTGGCGCTGCTGCTCGCCGCCGGCGTCATTTTCCGCTTCTGGCGGCGGTAATCCCTGCTCCCGCATCCGGCGTGCTTCTGCCGCCTCGGCGGGTGATGGATTTATGGGCGTACACCACCCATTAACCCTGTCCCCTTATGAATTGATTAACCATACGGACTTGCCTGGACACGCCCGGCGGCTTGGCTTTTGAGTTGGCGCTGGATGATGCGCCGATGCCGGGGCTGGTTGGCGCAACCGCAGTGCACCAGAGCCTTGCACTGCCCTCTGCCAAGAGAGTCGAGGAGGAATGTTCGAAGCCCCGCGCCAAATCCAGTCGGCAGCCGCCGGCGGCGCCAATGTGGCCGTCGATCTTCCCGCCGAGAGCGGCATCGACGTTCGGCAGATTTTGGCAGTCCTCTGGCGCCGGCAAGGCGACGATTTTCTGGACGATCGTCGCTTCGCTGTTGATCGCGTTCCTGCTGGTGCTGATCGTGCCGCATCGCTACACGGCGGTGACGCAGATCCTGATCGATCCGACCGATCTGCGGGCCATCGGCAACGAACTGGCGCCGGCAAATCAAGCCAACGACGCCAACGTGTTGCAGGTCGAAAGCCAGGTCCGGGTCTTGACCTCGGACAGCGTGCTGCGACGGGTGGTGAAAACCGAAGGCCTCGACAAGGACCAGGAATTTACCCGCCAGGGGATCGCTGACGGCGCCGACAGCACGACGGCCGCCCTGATCGCGCTCAAACGCAGCATTGCGGTCAAACGCGCCGAACGCACTTATGTCGTCGACGTCACCGTCACCACGCGCGAGGCGGCCAAGTCGGCGAGCATCGCCAACGCCATCGCCGACGCCTACTTGCAGGAGCAGACGGACGTCCGATCGGATGCCGCCGGCAGGTCTCGCAGTCGCTGACGGCGCGTCTCAACGAGCTCAAGGATCGCGTCCGCGAGGCCGAGGATCGGGTCGAGGCGTTCAAGGCCCGCCACAATATTTCGGCGCCAGCGGGCAGCTGGTCAACGAGCAGCAGCTCACCGAGATGAACAACCAACTGACCTCCGCGCGCGCCCGCACCGCGGCGGCAAAGGCGCGGCTCGACCAAGTCCAGCAGGTGCAGCTTTCCAAGAACGAGGGCGGCGCCTTTCCCGAGGCGGTGCAGTCGCAGACCATCACCGCGCTGCGCAGCCAATACGCCGAGGTCATGCGTCGTGAGGCCGAGCAGATGACGTCGCTCGGCGCCCGCCATCCGGCGGTGATCGAGATTCAGGCGGAAGCCGAGCGGATCCGGCGGATGATCGACGAGGAAGTGCACCGCCTGGTGATTTCGGCCCGCACCGAATACGAGGGCGCGCGCGCTAACGAGGATTTGCTCGCCGCCAGCCTGGAAAAGCTGAAAAGCAACGCCGTCACCACCAACGAAGCCATGGTGACGCTGCGCGAGCTTGAGCGCGACGTGCAGGCGAGCCGCGCGGTCTACGAGTTGTTTCTGGTCCGCGCCAGGGAGACCGGCGAGCAGGAGCGCCTCGATACCAAGAACATCCGCGTGATCTCGCGCGCCGACATACCGCTGCGCCGCAGCTTTCCACCGTCGAACACGTTGCTCGCGCTCGGCGCGCTGCTGTTCGGCGCCGCCGCCGGCACCGGCATCGTGTTTGCGCGCGAGGCCTACGGCTTCGGCGGCGACACCGACCGCGACCTGGAGCGCGAACCGCAACGCCGCTCGCGGCTCCCTCGCGCCAAGGGCGCGAGAACATTCGGCGGCGGATTGACGAAAGCCGTGGGATTTCTTGCCTGGCGCCGGGCGCCGCTTGCCGATTCCGGTGCTGGCGGTGCTGCCCAATACCGATGTCTCGTTCGGCCTGAGCGCTGCGGAAAACCCGCGATCCCGTCTGTCGATGGAACTGTACAACGTTCATCAGGCGCTGCAGGCCGGGCACGGCAAATGGGATCATCCGAGCGTGCTGATCGTCGCCGCCGGCGACGATGATGATGACGTCATTGCGGTCGCGCTGATGCTCGCTGCGGTCGCCGCCACCACGCAACGGGTGTTATTGATCGACGCCGACCTCGAACAGCGCACGCTTGCCGCGGTCGACGGCGACCAGGGCGACGCCGGATTGGTCGACGTCGCCGTCGGACGCCGCGAACTAGTCGACGTGATCGTTCGCGATGCCGAGACCAACATCAACATGGTGCCGTTTGTTTCGCCAGCGAGCCGCCGCGACCGGCCGATCAGTGAAGCGGATATCACCGCCGCGTTCGCACAGGCGAAACGCTTCGAGATGGTGCTCGTTGCCGCAGTCGGATTAAACGGCGATCCGAGCACACGTTTCTTTGCCGGCTTGGTCGATCATATCGTTCTGGTCGCCAGAAACGACGGCCGCGACGATAGCGCGGTCGAAGATTTCGTCGCTCGGCTTGGCGCCGACGCACGCAAGATCAGCGGCGGAATTCTGATCGGCGCCGGGACGGCCTGAGCGTCGCCGCCGCGTTAGCGCCGACACAATCGCGCCAAGGACGATCGTCGTGTCCCACCTCGATCTGATGCCGGCGAGAAGCGGAGCGATCGGCAGAACGCTCGATGCCGATTTGCTGATCCGCAGTGCGTTGTTTGTAACGGTTTTCCTGATCGCCTGGATCTCGCTTCATCCGTTCCAAAGCCTCGCCGATCCGCCACCGGCGGTCGCCGAGGGCGGCGATACCGCCAACCAGATCGGCTACAGCGCCTTGTTCATCGTGCTCGCCGCCTGGACCTACTTCCACGAACCGCGCCGACTGTTGCTGCTGTTTCGGCCGGTGCTGATCTGACGCTGCTCTGGAGCACGGTTTCAGTCGCGGCGTCCTGGGAGCCGTCGCTGGCGGCCCGGCGTCTCGCCTTCGCGCTGATATTCTTGAGCATCAGCGCGATGGTCTTGCTGCTCCCAAGGAACCTTCGCCACTTCCGCGACCTGATGGCGACGGTCGCGATTATCGTGTTGGCAGCCTGCTATCTGGGCGTTGTTTTTGCGCCGCAACTGGCGATTCACCAGCCAACCGACTTTCTCGAACCCGAGCATGCCGGAAGCTGGCGTGGCGTGTTCCCGCACAAGAACGAGGCGGGCGCGACCATGGTGCTGCTGATCTTCATCGGAATATTCGTGGCGCGCGCACGCCGAGCGCTGCTCGGCGCCGCCATCGTGGTTCTGGCCACGATCTTTCTCCTTTCACCCAATCGAAGAATGCGATCGGCATGCTGCCGCTGGTGTTTCTAACCTCCGCCATCGTCAGCCGCAGCCGCTCGCGCGTTATCAGCGTCCTGCTCGTTGTTGCGGTAGTCGCTGCGCTCAATCTGTTTTCGGTCGGCACCGTGCTGTTTGAACCGATTCGCAAACTCGTCGGATCGATCATGCCGGATGCGACCTTTACCGGCCGGACCGAAATCTGGGAACTGGCGTTGCAGTACATCGCGCGGCGCCCGCTCACCGGCTATGGCTTTTCGGCGTTCTGGGGTACGCCGCAAGTGGTCTACGGCATCGGCGAGAATGCCAGCTGGGTGAATACCGCCAGCGACGCCCACAATGCTTACGTGAACCTCGCCCTCGGCATTGGCCTACCGGGGCTGGCGCTGGTCGTCATGTGGGTCGTAGTTTTGCCGATCGCCGATTACTATCGCCTGTCGCGCCAGCGGCGCCATGGAGCGCCGCCGCTATCGACGTTGTTTCTGCGCGTCTGCCTGTATGGCGCCTTCGCGTCGTGCTTCGAGAGCTCGATCTTCACGCCGCTCGGCGAGGTGTGGTTTCTGTACGTTACCTCGGCCTTCGGCTTGTGCTATTTGGCGCGCACCGCCGTCATCAGAATGATCGAACGAGAAGCCCCGCGGTCGTCAGCTCTTCGGCGCATCCTTGGCGACGTTGAGGCGGAGCGCCCGAAGAAGCTGCGGGTCCGGATAACGGTCGCTCGGCTTGGCATAAAGCCCGAACGGATCATCACGCAGCACGAAAGCGGTCCAGCCCCAGCCGCGATTCTCCATCGCCAGTGAAGCATCGTGCAGCCATCGGGCGCGCGAGCCGCGGTCGATCTCGACCCCGTCGATGGTCTGCTTCATGGCGCCGAATTCGGTGAAGATGATACGGTCGGCGGCGACGCCTTCCCTGCGCTGCCAATCGGCTACTTGATTTATCCATTGGTCGATTTGCGCGGGTCCCTGCGCTTCACGAAAATAGCGGGAGATTTCCTGCTCCGCTTTCGCCTGGGCTGCCGTGCGATCGACCCCCGGCGCGAGGGCCAGCGCTCCGAAAACGGTCGCGCGTCAGCGACAGCGTCTCCTCCAGGCTCCCGGCGGATGCCGGAAACGGCACGCCGATCGTGCCGGCCAGGTACGGCATGGTCCAGGTCGCGTTCTGGTGGGTGAACAGGAACGGATAATAGAAATGCACGCTCACAAAGTTGCGCCGGTCGCGCAGCAGCTCGCTATCGAGGAGAACAATGCCTTCGATGTTCGACCAGCAGCCGCCGGTGACGAACAGCGGCAAATCCGGCGCAATGCGGCGGATGCGCTCGACCATGTTCTGCTGATACGCCGTCCAGTCGGTTCCGAAGCGGACCCGGCATTTCGATTGCGGCTCGTTCATCGGTTCGACCGCGACTGCCGGCGCCAGCGGGCCGAGCGCCGAGGCAACGCGTTCGACCATCGCCGAGTACAGCCGGAATTTCGGACCGTCGAGGCCATCGAGATAAGTCTCAGGCAATTCGTGCTGCAGCGAGGGCGGAAACAGCGGCACCATGACATCGAGACCGTGACGATGGATCTCTGTGACGACGGTAACCAGGTCTTGCAGGATCTGCCGTCGCTGCTTTTCGTCACCCTGCATCAGCGGGCCCATATCGAGCGGCACGCGCATGTGATCGAAACCGATCCGCCGCAGTTCGTCGAAATCGAACAAGCCGAGCGCGGAAAGCGCCCGTGGATACGCCGGATCGGCATATCTTTTTGCGTCGCCGGCGCCGGCCGTGACCGGAAATTGAAAAAATTCGACGAGCGTGGCGCCGCGCCTGAAAGTCGGCTCGGTTCGCTCCGCGAATGCGGTCAAACACGCCAGACTGCCAACAACAACACCCAGCAGTGCGGCAAACGCCATCGATCTCTTTGTCATCAGGCCTGGTCCGTTGAAGGTGCGAGACCGCTACTCCGTTGTTTGCGAAAGCCCGGCGGGGAGCGTTGATCGAATAGCGACACATAGTCGTCGATCATCCGCTGCCGCGAATATTTTTGACGCATGGCCCGCGCAAAGGCGGCAAAGACCGCCGGCGACGCGGGCGCCGCCAACGCGCGGCGGATTGCCACGCACCAGCCCTCGACATCGCGCAGATCGACAAAGGCGACGGGTTCCGCGCCGTCGATCCGCAACACTTCGCGCAGCACCGCAAGACCGCTGACCACGAGCGGCAGGCCAACCATCGCGGCTTCGACCGCGGCAAGGCCGAAAGTCTCCCAGACCGTCGGAAATGCGAACAGGTCGGCGGCAGCGTAGAGGTCGGCGATATCGCCGAGCGGCAACGGCCCGAGAATGTGCACACGGTCGGCCACGCCGAGGCGCGCCGCCAGGCGCTGATACGCGTCGTGTTTTGGACCGCCGCCAGCCAAAGCCAAGACGCGCCTCCGGCACGCGGGCCAAAGCTTCGATGAGCACGTCCTGGTTCTTCTGCTCGACCAGACGGCCGACACTCAGGATCAGCGGCCGATCGGCCGGGAGGTCAAAACGCCGCCGCACTTCTGCGCGGCGCCGCGTCGGCGCCGGCGCGTCGATGCCGTGCTCGATCAGTACCATCGCGCGGCGATAACGCGCCGGATATCCCGCGAAAGCCGTTTCGGTGGCGGCGCTATTGGCGACGTTAACGCTGTAGAGGCCGAGCGTGCCGGCGAGCCTGTCGAGCAGGCGAAGCGGCGCCGCGGTCTCCGCCGGCGTGCAGGTCTGATGCACAATGCGCAACCGGCAGCCGCGCAGCCAACCGATAACGCCGACTAAAATCGACGCCGTCGACTGATAGGCTACCAATGCGTCGAAATCGCCGCGCCAGATGCGGCGCATCATGGTAAAGACGCAGCCGAGTTTGGTGAATACCGGCAGTCCCGGGCGCGGATACAAATAAGTGGTCTCGAACGCAAAGCGCGGCGATGACAATCCGGATGCGATCATCGCCGCCAGCGTCTGAAGGCCGCCGCGTTCATCATCGTGAAGCACCTGCAAAACACGCATGAACTGTTACTCGTTTTCACTGGCGCTTGCCGGCCGGAACGCGGCTTAACGATACCCAGTGAAAGCTGCCGCGGCGACTGTTTGGCTGCTGTTGTTGCAAGCCGCAATGGCCTATCAGGCGGAATGCTTAATGGGTCGGGTCTGCTTATCTGACAGCACGAGTTATAGCGGCCGCCGGAAATTTCATTGCCGTGGCAATTTTTTCGCGCATGGCCGGTCCGGCGGAATACGGCCACTACGTCCTGATCTTTGCCTGGTCGCTGATCGTCTATGGTTTCGGCGCGCAGTGGATGCGCTTCGCCTATTTCGGCGTCTACCATCTCGATCGGGTCCGCGAATATGTTGGTTCGCTGGCTCGGCTGCTCGGCGCCGGCCTGACGATCGTCGCGCTGGTGCTCGCCGGACTGGGAATTTTCGGCTGGTTCGAGCCAAGCTTTCTGATCGCCGTGTTTGCACTGGTTTGCGGCATGACCGCTTACGAGGCGGCGTTCGAAGTCCGCGCACACTGCTCAATGCGCGCGGCGGGGCGCTGTCGATGATGCTGCGCGCCTTGCTGACCGTCGCGTTCGGCACCTTCAGTCTGTGGAGCGGCGGCGGGGCAACCGGGCTCGCCATCGCCATCGCCATCGCCAACGTGGTTGCTGCAGCGCCTGCGCTCGCGAGCTTTTCCGGCGTCCGCCTGTCGCAAGGCTCGCGCGCGGCGTCGCTGCACATCATCAGATACGGCTGGCCGCTGCTGTTGTCTTTCGGCGTCACCGCGGTCGGCCAGACGATCGATCGTCTCCTGCTCGCCCACTATCTCGGCGCCGCCACGCTTGGTCCCTATGGCATGGTCGCCGACGTGATGCGGCAGAGCTTCACGGTGTTGGGTGAAGCGATCATCCTGTCGCTCGTCACCGTTGCCAAACAGCAAGCCAACGACGGCGATATCAAAATCGCCAACGGAACGCTGCGCACCGCCTTTCGCGCCTGCCTCGCGGCCGCCGTCTTCGGCGCCGCGTTCTTTATCGTCTTCGGCGATGCCGTACTGCCGCTGGTGCTCAAGCCGGATTTCGTCACGCCGATCCGCGACCTGATTCCGATTTTCGCGGTGGCATTCGCGTTCATGACGATGCGCAACTTCTACTTCGCGCAGGTGATCTATTTCATCAGCGCAAGCTATCTGGAACTCGTCATCTCGCTGCTGTTCCTGATCGTCTCGGCCGCGCTGTCGCTGCTGCTGGTCCCGAGCCATGGGCCGCACGGCGCCGCGCTAGCGCTGATGATGGCGTGCATCATCTCCTGCGTCGCCTTCGTGGCCCTTGGCCGCCATTGGTACAAGCTGCCGATCGACTTCACCGCGCTCGGGGTCATGCCGGCGCTGGCTGCGCTGTTGGTGTTTGGCGCCCACGCCGTGACCTGGCTGATCCCGGGACATTCCGTCCCGCTCGTGATCGACGCCTTGGTCTTTGCCCTGGTCGGCGGCTTCGCGGTTCATCGCTTCGGCTTGTTGAACGCCGTGCCTGTGGCCGTCGGCGAGGGCGTGACGGTCCGGTAGCGCGATGACCCTCCTCGACAGCGCTGTTCGATCAACGCTCGCGGACGTCGATCCGTTGCAGCCGCCTCATGTCGATTTCCTGGGTTTGCCATTCAGCCTGTTGCCGGCCGCACAAGCCTTGGACCTGATCCTTGCGCGCCGTGGTGCCCCGTATCGCTATGTCGTGACGCCGAACGCTTATCATGTCGTGACCGCGCACGACCAACCCGGGCGCCTGCTGTCGATCTATCGCGACGCCTGGCTGTCGCTTTGCGACAGTCGAATTGTCCGCGCGCTGGCGCGACTCGATAACCGCGCGTTGCCGCTGGTCACCGGCAGCGACCTCGTTGCCGCGCTGCTCTCGGCTTTGAACAGCATCGTGCCATCGGCAAATTCCGCTTCGTCCGAATCTTCTGGGTCAAAACCGCCAAGGCTGCTGATCGTCGGGCCGCCGCGGACCGTCGGACGAGCGCTGCACGACGCTTATCCCGAGCTGCGATTCTCGATTTTGACGGCGCCGGCGGGCCTCGCCAAATACCCGCAGCTGCGTCATGCCATTGCGCGCGCCTGCCGCGATCTCGACTGGGACATTTTGCTGCTCTGCGTCGGCTGCCCGGCGCAGGAGCTGATCGCGCGCGAGCTTGGCCAACTCGGCCGCACCGAAGGCGTTGCGCTCTGCGTTGGCGCGTCGATCGATTTTCTCACCGGCCCGCGCAGTCGCGCGCCGCGCTGGGTGCAACGGCTCAATCTGGAATGGGCTTATCGCCTGATGCAGGAGCCGCGGCGGCTGTGGCGCCGATATCTGGTCGAATTGCCAAAGATCATTCGTATCTTCATGGCGACGCGCGGCGCGCGGGCCACGTCATCCTAGATCGCCTGCGACGACGTTTGCGTTCCCGACCGGTCCGGTGCGAAGCCACGCTGCGAGGCCACATAGCCGATAGCCGTCAAGGCGTCACGGACCGGCTGGCATCGCAGTTGTGCGGCCTGCGCCGCCTTTATCGCCGTGCGCAGGAGTTCCGGCGAGCAGCCGATCCAGCTGGGCGGATCGGCCACGTCATGGCTGTAGAAGATCAGCCATCCCTTTCGCTCGCGCGTTTCGTCAAGGACGCGCCGCAGCTTGTCCGCCGTCAAAGTGCGATCATAAAGCTCGACCACCCGCAGCAAGGCCAGGTCGATCGTGCCGGCATTGATGCCTTCATACACGCCCCGGCAGCTCGCGAATGATTTCGCGAGCTGGAGCTTGCGCGCAAAGGCGGGACGGCCGAACGGATAGCAGAAATTGGTGACCGCGATTCCCGGACATAATTCCTCCAAGAGCTCGCGATTGCGGCTGCATTCTTGCTCGAGGGCGCGGGCGTCGAGCCGATCGACGCCGACATGCGAAAACGTGTGGCAGCCAATCTCGTGGCCACGCTGATGGAGCGCGCGGACCTGGTCGCGCTCGATCACCCGCCATTCCGGGCCCAAAACGCCGCAGGTGCCGGCGGCAATGTAGAAAGTGCCGCGCACCCCGCACTGCTGAGCACGGCCGCACATTGGTGTAGGCGATGGGCAGAAAGGTAAAGCTGACCAGCGGCGCCTCGTTGCGCATGGCGAACGGCTTCGAGCGATGATAGCGCGCGATCTTCCGTGAGACGCCACTCATGAGATCGGCAAGCATGATCGCCCCTCGATACGCTTACTCGGCGGCCAGCATGCGTTGAGCGGCAAACGGCGCCGGGTGAAGGTCCGCTATGATCTCGAGAAATTGTTCGGCAGCCGCCGCTGCCGTGTATTGCATCCCACGATCGATCAGGGTGCGCCGGTCCGGAATGCGTTGCATAGCCTCGGCAATCGCGCTCGCCATGGCGGCCGCGTCGCCGATCGGCGTCAGCGCGCCGTAGCGACCGCCTTGCAGAATTTCGCGTGGTCCATACGGGCAATCGGTGGACACGACCGGCATGCCGCACGCCAGCGCTTCGATCACGGCGTTGCACAGGCCTTCATAAATCGACGAGCAGATCGCCAGGCGCGCGCGCATCATCCAGACAAACGGATCAGGGACCTGACCAACAAAGATGACCCGTTCAGCCGCCGTACGCGCGGGCCAGCTTTTCAAGCGCCGCTCGCTCGGAGCCCTGACCGACGATCGCCAGCCGGTAGCGACAATCGGCAGGCAAAAGTGTCATGGCGCGGAGCAGCGTGCGGTGATCCTTTTCCGGCGACAGGCGCCCGACGCTGACGATGAGATCGGGCTCGCGGCCGGTTTCGCCGTCCCATCGACGCAGCCGATCCGCCATCGCCGGCGCAATCACCGCATTGGCGCCCATGACGGCGATCATCGCGTCGGGCACGGCGAAGTTCTGCGCAAGATCGCGGCGTCCGCCCTCCGTGAGGGTGACGATGCGGTCGGCGCGCCGATAGAGTAGCCGAAGGATGCGATAGGCGATGCGGTTCGAGCGGTACGGATCGCGATGCAGCGCGATCGAGGGACTGCCGACCTCGCGCAAGACGAGCTTCGGCCGATGCCGCCGCGGCATGGAGCGAACGGCAACGAGCGTGCAGAGATTAAGGCCGGCTTCCGAGCTGACAACCACCGCCGGTTCGATCTGGCCGATGACACGGCGCAGGCCCGGAATGGCATAGCGCAGTTGCCGGCCCGGAATGGCGGTAACGCAAACCACCGGATCCAACAAAGACCGCAGCGGGCCATCCTGATGCAGCGCCAGCACCGTAACGTTGACGCCTTTGGCGGCGAGCGCGTTGCACAACAGGATGATGTCTCGCTGCGCGCCGCCACCTTCGAAAGCGCGCAACACTACGGCAAGACACGGTCGAGGTACGTCGGAATGCAACACTTGACGCAACACTCCGGAACGCACCACGGGCTTTACGGCGCCATCTGGCATTTGGCGGGCACTAGTCACGATAAGAGCTTGCCGAGCAAGCATCGGCCCGACATTCCGACGACTTTCGTTAATTCCAGTCCTTTGCTGGGTACAGCCGGCCGCGGCTGGGCGGCACAGCTTGCACGAGCTGACATTAACCTTGCCACGCCGATCCTGTTTTGTGCCCACTGCTCTTCGCGCATTTCCAAACGCTCGCGGCCCGTCTAAGGCGCGTCGCGTATGAATGCCGCGAACGACGATTCTTCGCTAACGCGGCCTGTGGAAATGTGGCATCGTGTGGCACTCAACCGAAACCCGATTTTCATCTACCTGTCACAGAGGCCGCGCAATGATGAGACCCTTCCAGCGAATGAGGGGCCCCCATGAGTGACGTCGCTTTACCCGGCTCAATCGAGCCGGCAGCCCACAAGGGACCGGATCTAACCGGTGCTGTTAACCCGCTTACCGGCATTCTCTTCGGGGGCATTATCGCCGCCGTACTGCTGTTCGTCGCCTACAGCATCTATTCGGACGTCGACGCCACCGGCGTCAAAGTCACGACGCTCGCACCGTTCCTGCTGCTCTTCGTCGCGCTCCTGATCGCGCTCGGCTTCGAGTTCGTCAACGGCTTTCACGACACTGCGAACGCGGTCGCGACCGTCATCTATACCCGTGCGCTGCCGGCGAATTTCGCAGTGGTTTGGTCGGGCTTGTTCAACCTGGCCGGCGTGCTCACCTCCTCCGGCGCGGTCGCCTTCGGCATCATTTCGCTGCTGCCTGTGGAATTGATCCTGCAAGTGGGCAGTAGCGCCGGCTTTGCCATGGTGTTCGCGCTGTTGATCGCCGCCATCCTGTGGAATCTGGGCACTTGGGCTTTCGGCCTGCCGGCTTCGAGCTCCCACACGCTGATCGGCTCGATCATCGGCGTCGGCGTCGCCAACGCGCTGATGCGTGGTCGGGACGGCACGTCCGGCGTCGATTGGTCGAAAGCGAAGGAGGTCGGTGAGGCGTTGCTGCTGTCGCCGTTGTTCGGCTTTGCGCTGGCTGCGGCATTGCTGTTGCTGCTCCGGTCCATCGTCCGCGTGCCGGCGCTCTATGCCGAACCGAAGGGCAATCAGCCGCCGCCGTGGTGGATTCGCGGCATCCTCATCCTCACCTGCACGCTGGTGAGCTTCTTCCACGGCTCGAACGACGGCCAGAAGGGCATGGGCCTGATCATGCTCATCCTGATCGGAACCGTGCCGACCGCCTACGCGCTCAATCGCGCGTTGCCGGAAAATCAAGTGCAGATGTTCGCGCAGCGGTCGGCGGCTGCGAGCGCGGTGATTGCACAGAAGGCCGCGGGCTACAACGTGCTCGGCAATCCGCGCCCGGCAGTGACCGCGTACGTGTCGACCCGCACGATCAACGAGGGCACCTTCCCGTCACTGGCCGTGCTGGTGAAGGATATCTCCGACGAGGTCACGAAATACGGGTCGATCGCCAAGCTGCCGAGTGACGCGGTCGGCAACGCGCGCAACGACATGTATCTCGCTTCCGAGGCCATCCGCTTTCTGATGAAGGACAAGGAAGCCGACCTGTCGGCCGACGACATCAAGGCGCTCACCGCCTATAAGCAATCGCTCGACGCGGCGACCAAGTTCATTCCGACTTGGGTCAAGATCGCCGTGGCGATCGCGCTCGGCCTCGGCACGATGATCGGCTGGAAGCGCATTGTCGTCACTGTCGGCGAGAAGATCGGCAAGACGCATTTGACCTATGCGCAAGGCGCTTGCGCAGAGATCACGGCCGCGGCGACGATCGCCGCCGCCGACATGTACGGGCTGCCGGTGTCGACGACGCACGTCTTGTCGTCGGGAATTGCCGGCACCATGGCGGCCAACGGTTCCGGGCTGCAGCTCTCGACCGTGCGCAACATTGCGCTCGCCTGGGTACTGACGCTGCCGGCCGCCATGATCATTTCGGGGACGTTGTACTGGGCATTCGCATCGGTGTTCTAAATCGCCGTTCGCTGCATCGTCGATCAAGGGCGCCGGAGCTATTCGGCGCCCTTTATTTTTTTGCATGTGCGAATGCGCGCCATCGCGGTATTTTTTCGGTTTCGCTGCGGCGCACAATCCCCGCGGCACGCTTTAACGGACACTCGTTTGTGAACATTTCGGCCGTGCCACGGCCCGTTTGTATGTGGCGTCACGGCCGCGGCGTTGCGATGATGGCCGACAAGGTCGAGGGGGGATTATGCAAGGAAGCGTCTCATGTCTTCTTCACATCTTCTCACCGGCGCCAGCGGACAAGCGGCCAATATCGAGATCAGGCGCATAGCGCCGAGCGACGTACTGCAGGCGCTGACGCAAGGTCTTGACGACTTCGCCGCGATGCCGAGCCACGCGGTGTTTCTCTGCGTGATCTATCCGCTGATCGGCCTGTGGTTGATAGCGCTGGTGTCGGGCTACGCGCTGCTGCCGTTGGCATTTCCGATCGCCGCCGGATTTGCCCTGATCGGGCCGTTTGCCGCCATCGGCCTTTATGAATTGAGCCGGCGCCGGGAAGCCGGATTGGATACATCATCCGCGCACGCCTTCGATGTGGTGCATTCGCCATCCATCGGCGCGATTGTGGCGATGGGGCTACTGCTCACGGTGATCTTTCTGGTCTGGATCGCGGTCGCTGACGCGATCTACGTCGCCAATTTCGGCTACGCCAAGCCAGCTTCGGTCAGTCAGTTCGTCACCGATGTATTCACGACCCGGCAGGGATGGATCCTGATCATTGTCGGCACCGGCGTCGGTTTCTTGTTCGCGGTGCTGGTGCTGACCATCGGCGCCATCTCCTTTCCGCTGTTGCTCGATCGCGACGTCGGCGCCGCGGTCGCGCTGTTCACATCGATCCGTGTCGTCATCGCCAATCCGGTGTCGATGGGACTGTGGGGTCTTATTGTCGCGGTCCTGCTCGCAGCCGGTTCGGTGCCGTTCTTTCTTGGTCTGACGGTGGTGATGCCGGTTCTCGGCCACGCTACCTGGCACCTCTATCGCAAGGCGGTGGTGCCGGATTCAGCGCCACGGCCGGATTATCAACGGCCCGAAAATCAACAGCCGGAGCGGCCGCGCCGCTATGCGGCGGATTTTCCGGCCTCGCTGTTTCCGACGCGGCGTTAGCACTTCCCAGCGCGGATTCATCTGATCCCCTGTCAGCGGCAGCCGGGATAATACCGGCGATCGCTGGTACGAAACCGGCGGCGCGCTGTTGGCGAGGCGCGTAATGAGTTTGTCAGCGCGCCGCGAACGCTTATCATGTCCGAGCAGATAACGCCGCGCCGGAAACGGGACGGGGCAAACAAACAAACGCGACGAGTCTGCGCCTGCAGCGTGACGTGGCGGCAAGGGGGGATGCAGCCGATGCTGGACGATCTGCTGGAGCGCAAGCCCTACAATGCCGTTACCGATTTCGTCGATGCTCCGGTCGCCCGCGGTCTCGCTGAAAAAGTCGCGTTCATCGATGCGGAGCGTTCGCTCACCTATGGCGAACTGCAAGTGCGCACATGCCGCTTGGCCGCGGCGCTGAAAGACCTCGGGCTGCGGCCCGAAGAACGACTGGCGCTGCTGCTTTACGACAGCGTCGACTTTCCGATTGCGTTCTGGGGCGCACTGCGCGCCGGCAACGTGGCGTTGCCACTCAACACGCTGCTCACCGCGGAGCAATACGCTTACATCTTGAGTGACAGCCGCGCCGTCGCGATCGTCGTGGCGGCGCCGCTGGCCAAGACTCTCATCCCGATCATCCATCGTCTGCCGCGGCTGCGCACCGTCATTCTGGTCAACGCCTCAGCCGACGAACATGCCGCTTTCGCCGGCCGTGACGTGCACGATTTCGGCGATCTGGTAACACGCGGACCGGCGACGCCGTACGCGGCGCCGACCATGTCCGACGAAGTCGCATTCTGGATGTATACGTCGGGCTCGACCGGCGAACCCAAAGCCGTGCGGCACGTCCACACCACACTGATGGCGGCAGCACGGCTAATGGGCCAACGCGTCATCGGCATCCGCGAGGACGATGTCGTCTTCTCCGCGGCGAAGTTGTTTTTCTCCTACGGCATGGGCAACGCCATGGCGTTCCCGATGTCGGTCGGCGCGACCACGGTGCTGCTGTCGGGGCGGCCGACGCCCGACACCGTACTCGAGATCATGCGCCGCCATCGGCCGACGGTGTTCTACGGGGTGCCGACGCTCTACGCCTCGCTGCTGGCGCACAAAGAGATGGGGCGCGGCGCCGGGTCCGACCGCTTGCGGCTTGCCGTCTCGGCCGGTGAAGCGCTGCCACAACATCTCGGCGAGCGCTGGCGCACCGTCGCCGGCGTCGACGTTCTCGACGGCATCGGCTCGACCGAGATGTTCCAGACCTTTCTCAGCAACCAGCCGGGCGACGTGCGGCTCGGCACCACCGGCAAAGCCGTGCCGGGCTATGAACTGAAAATCGTCGACGAGCACGGCCACGCGCTGGCCGACGGCGAAATCGGCGAGTTGATCGTGCGCGGCCCGACCGCCGGCGAGAGCTATTGGAACCAGCGGGCGAAAAGCCGCCGCACCTTTGTCGGCGAATGGACCTATACCGGCGACAAATTTTTCCGCGACGCCGACGGCTACTATCATTACTGCGGCCGCACCGACGACATGTTCAAAGTGAGCGGCATGTGGGTGTCGCCGTTCGAGGTCGAGGCGGCGCTGGCGTCGCATGAGGCGGTGCTCGAAGCCGCCGTCATCGGCAAGGAAGATGCCGACGGCTTGATCAAGCCAAAGGCTTTCATCGTATTGCGCAACGGCTATGCGGCCGACGAGCGGCTGATTGAGACGCTGCGCGTGCACGTCAAATCGCGCGCCGGTCCATGGAAATATCCGCGCTGGATCGACATCCGGCCCGACCTGCCGCGCACCGCGACCGGCAAGATTCAGCGCTTTAAGCTGCGCGAGTTAGAGCCGTAGCGCGGTTATGCGAGCTTCAGGATGGCCGCCAGTGCACCGAGGCCCGCAACGAGCATGACGCCGAAGCGCACCGTCATGCGTAGCGTGAGGCGGTCCAGCGCGGCTTCAAGATCCAATTTCGTGACCAACTCGGCCATGATGAAATCTCTTGCGGCCTCTGCGTGCGCCTCCGCTTGATCGCTGGGCACGCCGTTATCGCGAAGATGCTTCGCATAGCGTAACGTATCAAGGGCAAAAATCATTGGCCGCACCCAAGCTCTAGCATAGAACAAATAGAGAACAATTATGGACGCGAGTCAATAGATTTAGCTGGGAGAATACGAAGCACTCAGCCCTCAAACAATCGCTGGACCAGCCGGCGCGCCAGGACGCCGGCGACGCGGCGGCGATAGTGGCCGGGTGTGAATGTCGTCTTCATCGCCATGATCTGATCGCGCACCAGCGCATCGAGCCCGGCAAAGAGGCGCGCATCGAGCGGACCGCCGCAGAGCGCCGCGGTGCCGGCAAGCCGCACCGGCCGCGGATTGGTGCCGGTGAAGGCAACGCGCAGGTCGGCGAGGTTGTCACCCTCGCGGCGCAGGGCCACCGCAACGCCGGTGACCGGATATTCAATCGAGCGGCGGATGCGGATTTTATCATACGCCGAGCGAAGCCCCGGCATATTGCGCGCGCGCACGGCGGTGACGATCTCGCCGCGCCGCAGCGCCAGGAAATATTTGCCGTCGCCGCGCGTCTCCGTCACCGGCTCGTCCTGACGCGCATAGCCGATGTAAAGATCGGCGAGCGGCATGGTGCGCCGGCCGTCGGGACCGGCAATGTCGATCTCGGCATCGTACGTCAGCAAAGCCGGCGCCAGATCGCCGCTGAAGGTGGCAAAGCAGACGCCGCGGCTTTTCGGCGCGACGTGGCAAATGTCGCCGGTCGTCTTCAGGCAGTGATGATTGGCTTCGCGCCACCATTCGCTCTGATTGTAGAAGATGCAGCGGGTGTCGAGGGCGATGTTGCCGCCGACCGTGCCCATGTTGCGATGGGTCGGACCGGCGATATGTCCCGCGGCCTGCGCCACCGCCGGAAAGTGCTGCACGACGGCCGGGTGCGCGGCGAGCTCCGACAGCGTTACGGCGGCGCCGATCTCCAGCGCCTGCGCATCGGCCTTGATGTCATGCAGCTCCGTGACGGTATTGACGTCGATCAGCACCGGCGGCGCAACGATGCCGCGGCGGATATTCACCATCAAATCAGTGCCGCCGCCAAGAATGCGGCTGTCGGGATGCGCCGCCCGCGCCGCGATCAATTCGGCGAGCGTCCGCGGCCGGACCAGATCAAACGCCGGCAGCGCATCCATCAGGCGCCGCCGTTACTCTTGCGCCCATGCGCGCGCTTCTCGATCGCGGCAAAGACGCGGTCGGGCGTCACCGGCAGATCGTTGAAGCGAAGCCCGGTAGCGTCGGCGATCGCATTGGTCAGCGCCGGCAGGAACGCCGCCAGCGATCCCTCGCCCGCTTCCTTGGCGCCGAACGGCCCGTGCGGATCGTTGCTTTCGACGATGCCGACTTCGATCGGCGGCGAATCCTGGATCGTCGGCACGCGGTAATCGAGCATGTTGGCGGTGAGCAGGAGGCCGTCATGGTAAGCGGTCTCCTCGCTCATCGCCTGGCCCATGCCCATCCAGACCGAGCCTTGCACCTGACCCTCGACCGAAAGCCGGTTCAGCGCCTTGCCGCAATCGTGCGCCACCCAGACCTTATCGACGGTGACGACGCCGGTCTCCTCGTCGACGCTGACTTCGACGACTTGCGCCGAGTAGCTGTAGCCCATGGTGCCGCCGATCGCGGCGCCGCGATATTTCTTGCCGCCGTGGGATTGCGGAATGGTCGAGTAGTTGCCGGTGACGGTGATCGTGCCGGTATCCTTCAAAGCTTCGGTGACGACCTCGTTAAAGGTGAGCCCCTTGTCCTGCACGCCGGCGCGGTAGAGTTCGCCGAGGCATTCGATCTCGCCGGGCTTGGCTTCGAGCTTGCGCGCCGCCGCGGCGACCAGCACCGCTTTGAGGTTATTGGCGGCGTCGATCGCCGCGTTGCCGACCAGGAAGGTGACGCGCGACGAATAGGAGCCGTTGTCCTTCGGCACGACGTCGCTGTCGCCGGTGACGATGCGGATGCGGGAAAGGTCGAGGCCCAGGACTTCAGCGACGCTCTGCACCAGCACCGTCGACGAGCCCTGGCCGATGTCGGCGGCACCGGTCAGCAGCACGATCGAGCCGTCGAAATCGAGCTTGAGCTTGACCGTTGCGTGCGGCTCGCCGGTCCAGTTCACCGGCTTCGACGCGCCGCTGATATAGTGCGAGCAGGCCATGCCCAAACCTTTACTGATACCGCCTTTGCTCACGCCGTTGCCCTTCGGCAGCTTGCCCCTTCGCTCCTTCCAGCCGCTTTCGCGCTCGACCCAATCCAGACACTCCGGCAGGCCGTAGCTGTTCACCATCATATCGTTGTCGGTGACGAGCGGCGGCGCCGATAACAGATTGGCCCGGCGCACGGCGAACGGGTCGAGGCCGAGCGCATGCGCCATCTCATCGAGCAGGCTCTCGAACGCGAAACGCACATCGACCGTGCCATGGCCGCGAAACGCGCCGCACGGCGGCGTGTTGGTCAAGACGCGCTTGCCGATATATTTGACGTTGTGCAGGTCATAGATGGCGTAGAGCATCGAGCCGGAATAAAGGATCGTCACGACGCCGTAGCCTGAATGCGCGCCGCCGCGCTGGATGCATTCACACTCGACGGCGACGATGCGGCCGTCCTTGAGCATGCCGAGCTTGAGGCGGATGTCGGTCTCGGGCCGGCCGCGATGGGTGATGAACGTCTCTTCGCGATTGACCATGGTGCGCACGCAGCCGCCGGCTTTGCGCGCCAGCAAAGCGGTGATCAATTCGACATTGAGCGTCTCGGTGCGACAGCCGAAG
Source organism: uncultured Alphaproteobacteria bacterium (assembly GCA_963806465.1). GTDB lineage: Bacteria > Pseudomonadota > Alphaproteobacteria > Rhizobiales > Xanthobacteraceae > BOG-931. The sequence goes on from CAWDZD010000075.1 coordinate 46,151, forward strand.
CCGCCGCCGACATACGGCTTGACCACGCGGATGCGCGACATGTCCATGCCGAGGATTTGCGACAGCATGAGGTGGACGTAATACGGCACCTGGGTCGAGGCATGCACCGTCATGCGATCGCGCCCGACGTCATAGTCGGCGACCGCGGCGTGCATCTCCATCTGGTTCTGGCAGACTTCGGGACAGTTATAGACGCGCTCGCGCACCAGATCGGCGGCAGCGAACGCGGCCTCGACGTCGCCGAGCTCGAAATAGACATCGCGCTCGATGTTCTTGGGCCGGTGCTTGTGCAGATCGACGGCGTCGGGCGCCATCGCCGCGCGCGCGGTGTGATAGGCCGGAAGCTCGCGGACTTTCAGCTTGATGCACTTGAGCGCTTGCTTTGCGGTCGCGTCATCGATCGCGGCGACCGCGGCGAGCGGTTCGCCGCAATAGCGCACCCGCTCGCGCGCCAGCGGATGCTCGGTGCGGGCGATCGGCAGAACGCCAAAGCCTTTGTCGCAGTCGGCGCCGGTGACGATCGCTTTGACGCCCGGCAATTTCCCCGCTTCGGATACGTCCAGCTCGAGGATTTCGGCGTGCGAATAGGGGCTGCGGAAAATCCGTCCGGCGAGCATGCCAAGGCCGATGAGGTCGGCGGTATATTTCGCCCGTCCGGATACTTTTTCCGGACCATCGACCAGCGGTACGTATTCGCCGATGGTGTGGCTCGGCACTATCTCGTTCATGGCGACACTCCGGCGGCATGCAGATCGGCGGCGTACTTCACCGCTTCGATGATCTTCACATAGCCGGTGCAACGGCAGATGTTGCTGCCGAGCGCGTCGCGGATTTCGTCTTCGCTCGGCCGCGGATTGCGGCGCAGCAGCCCGGCCGAAGCCATGATGAATCCCGGCGTGCAATAGCCGCACTGCGAACCGAGCTTTTCGTGAAAGCCGCGCTGCACTGCCGACAAGCGGCCGTCGCTGACCAGCGATTCAATCGTGTCGACGCGCTGACCTTCGACGGTGGCCGCCAGCGTCAGGCATGACAACCGCGGCTGATCGTCGACCAGCACAGTGCAGGCGCCGCACTCGCCGCCATCGCAGCCGGTTTTCGTGCCGGTGAGACCAACGAATTCCCGCAAATAATCCAGCAACAACACGTTTTCAGATATCGCATCGCTGCGTGCGCGGCCGTTGAGCGTCAGCTGAAGAATGCGCGCCATGCGGGCCTATCAACGGCGTTTCTGTTTATGCCGCTCTCATATCAGCATCAGCCAACGGGTTCAAATGGATGTGCATGATACGGCCAAAAGTGCGACAGTTTTCACTAGCTTTTGTCGGAGCATGATCTTTTTCGCAAAAACCGGGCTCCACCCTCCGATCAAGTCCGAAGGCAGGCTTTTTCCGGATCATGCTCAGGCTTGAAACCGCGCGACGATGTGTTCGGGAACAGCCAGCGGCTTGATCCGTGATGCGTCGGCCGGGTCGCTTGTCGCCCAGACCCGCGTCTCGCGGCCTTCGACCGCGAGCATATCGCCGAGCATCAGGCGGTGTTCGACATCGAAGCGCGCGGAGCGGAATTCATTCACCTGCGAGGTCAGCACCACGACGTCGCCGAACCGTACCGGCGCGAGGAACCGCGCGCCGGAATCGACCAGCGGCAGGCCGATGATCCCGAAAGTCCCGGCCAGCGCGGGCGGCCTTACGCCGAGCGCCTTCTCGAACAACGTCCAGGTGCCCCAGTCGAAGAATTCGAAGAAGCGGCTGTTGAAGACGATACCGGCAGGATCGCAATGCCCCCACTCAATCCTGAATTGCCATCGGCTGAGCAACGGCATCATCAGATCGAACCCGATCGCTGCTTCAAAGGGTACCCGTCAGGCGCTTCGCCTGAAAGTAGCGCCCTCATCGCGATTGCCCAATATTTTTGCATGATCCTGTGACTATTTGCGCGATGCTTTGCCTAATAAATCGGCGATCGCCAGGGTGAAAACGGATTCAAAATGGGCGGTTTGGGTCGGTCGGGCTTGGGCGGTTGTGTAAATTCTCCATCAAAAATAATAGCTTAGCGTCTGTCACGGATTGGCACGCTCCTTGCGATTTAGCTTGCACGCGACGGCGCCGGGCCGATCGCGCGCGTCTAACAGAGGACATCGCGATGCTCAACTCCAGAGGCGCGGTCGCTCAGCGACCGTGGGGCCGTCGTTGGCTTGGTGCCGCGGCGGGTCTTGCTCTCGGCCTCACGGCGGCTCTCCCCGCCAAGGCTGAGGATACGATCAAAGTCGGCATTCTTCATTCGCTATCGGGCACCATGGCCATCAGCGAGACGACGCTGAAGGACGTGATGCTCATGCTCATCGAACAGCAGAACAAGAAGGGCGGCGTGCTCGGCAAGAAGCTCGAAGCCGTCGTTGTCGACCCGGCCTCGAACTGGCCGTTGTTCGCGGAAAAGGCACGTGAGCTGATCAGCAAGGACAAGGTCGCGGTCGTGTTCGGCTGCTGGACCTCGGTGTCGCGCAAGTCCGTGCTGCCGGTGTTCAAGGAGCTCGACAGCATCCTGTTCTACCCGGTGCAGTACGAGGGTGAAGAAAGCGAGCGCAACGTGTTCTACACCGGCGCCGCGCCGAACCAGCAGGCGATCCCTGCGGTCGATTATCTCGCCAGCGCGGACGGCGGCTCAGTGAAGCGTTGGGTGCTGGAAGGCACCGACTACGTCTACCCGCGCACCACCAACAAGATCCTCGAGGCTTACCTGAAGGACGTGCTGAAGGTGGCCCCCGAAGACATCATGATCAACTACACGCCGTTCGGCTTCTCCGACTGGCAGACCGAGGTGTCGAAGATCAAGGCGTTCGGCTCGGCCGGCAAGAAGACCGCGGTGGTATCGACCATCAACGGCGACGCCAACGTGCCGTTCTACAAGGAGCTCGGCAACCAGGGCATCAAGGCGACCGACATTCCGGTCGTGGCGTTCTCGGTCGGCGAAGAAGAGCTCGCCGGTCTCGACACCAAGCCGCTGGTCGGCCACCTCGCCGCCTGGAACTACTTCGAGTTGATCAAGACGCCGGCCAACGAGGCCTTCATCAAGGAATGGCACGACTTCATCAAGAACCCGAAGCGCACCACCAACGACCCGATGGAGGCGCATTACATCGGCTTTAATATGTGGGTAAAGGCGGTCGAGAAGGTCGGCAGCACCGATCCTGACAAGGTGATCGAAGCGCTGCCCGGCATCCAGGCGCCGAATCTCACCGGCGGCATCTCGACCTTGCTGCCGAACCATCACATCACCAAGCCGGTCTTCATCGGCGAAATTCGCCCTGACGGCCAGTTCGACGTGGTGTGGAAGACCAAGGACCTCGTTCCCGGCGCCGCCTGGTCGGCATATCTGCCGGGATCGAAAGACCTCGAAGCCGACTGGGTGAAGCTCAAGTGCGGTAACTACAACACCGTGACCAAGAAGTGCGGCGGCGCGTAATATAACACCGACGCTTTGACAATGAGCTTGCGGGAAGGCAGCGTATCGCCTTCCCGCTCCACGTTTGGCCGGGCCTTTTGCGACATGCGTTTCAGCCGAGCTTGCCTCGTCGCTTTGCTATTGGCCCTCAGCGTCGCGCTGAGCTGCGCCACCGCTTACGCTGAAAGTCTCCAGGACGCGCTGGTCCATTTCACCGCCGACGATTTCAGCGAAACCATCATCGGCATCAAGGAAATCGCCGCCAGCGGCAGCCCACGGGCCGAAGCCATCATTCGCGCCTTGCAGGACGGCCAGTTGATGTACAGCGCCGCGAACAAGGCGGTCTACATCAAGACCGACGCCGGCAAGCTGCTCGATGCCGCCAGCGGCCAGCCGATCGCCGGCGATCCGCCGGCAGACCTCGATACCGTTCGCCTCAACAACCGGCTGCGCGGCGCAATCGAAGCCGCGCTCGGCGGCCTGACGCTGCTCGCCGCCGATCCCAATGTGCGCTTCGACGCCGCGCAGGCGGTATTCAAGTCGCGGCAAGCCAGCGCGCTGCCGACGCTCGAAACCGCCATCGCCAAGGAGCAGGATCCGCGGATCAAGCGAGCCCTGATCGAAGCGCGGGCCGCGATCATCCTGCTCAGCGACAAGGCCAGCGATGAAGACAAACTCGCAGCCGTCGAAGTGATGCGGCAGCGCGGCGACCAGGACGCGCTCGGGCTGCTCTCCAGCTTGCCGGCCAATACCTCGGCGCCGGTGATGCAGGCAGCGGCCACGGCGATCGCCGCCATCAAGAATCGTCTCGCGGTCTGGGAGGCGGTGCAGAACGCCTGGTACGGGATTTCGCTCGGCTCGGTGCTGCTCCTGGCCGCCATCGGGCTCGCCATCACTTTCGGCGTCATGGGCGTGATCAACATGGCGCATGGCGAAATGGTCATGCTCGGCGCCTACACCACCTTCGTCGTTCAGGAGGTGATCCGGGCGCACAACCCGGCGCTGTTCGACTATTCGCTGGCCATCGCCATTCCGCTTGCATTCCTGGTGTCCGGTTGTGTCGGCATCCTGATCGAGCGCGGCATTATCCGCTTCCTCTACGGCCGGCCGCTCGAGACGCTATTGGCGACATGGGGACTGTCGCTGATCCTGCAACAAGCGGTGCGCACCGGCTTCGGCCCGAACAATCGTGACGTCGGCAATCCGTCGTGGATGAGCGGTGCGTTCGATTTCGGCGGCATCACCATCACCTATAACCGGCTGTGGATCATTTGCTTCGCGCTCGCCGTGTTCATCGCGCTGTTGGCGCTGCTGCGCTACACGCGGTTTGGCCTCGAAATGCGGGCGGTGACGCAAAATCGGCCGATGGCCGCCTCGATGGGCATCCGCACCTCGACGGTCGACGCGCTCACCTTCGGGCTCGGCTCCGGCATCGCCGGCATGGCCGGCGTGGCGCTGTCGCAAATCGACAATGTCAGCCCCAATCTCGGCCAGGGTTATATCATCGACAGCTTCATGGTCGTGGTGTTCGGCGGCGTCGGCAATCTCTGGGGCACGCTGGTCGGCTCGTTCGTGCTCGGCATCGCCAACAAGTTTCTCGAACCTTATGCTGGCGCGGTGCTGGGCAAGATTGCGATCCTGGTGCTCATCATCCTGTTCATCCAGAAACGGCCGCGCGGCATGTTCGCGCTCAAGGGCCGAGCGGTCGAGGCATGACGCCGCATCTTCTCATTCGCTCGCTCGACCGCGGCGCTACTGTGTTCCTGATCGTCATTGCCGCCATCGCAATCCTGGTGCCGGTGCTTAATCTGTCGGTGCCCGCCTCTTCGGTTTTTCACGTCCCGACTTATCTGGTCGCGCTGTTCGGCAAATACGCCTGTTACGCCTTGCTGGCATTGTCGATCGACCTGATCTGGGGGTTTGCCGGGATTCTCTCGCTCGGCCATGGCGCGTTCTTTGCGCTCGGCGGCTACGCCATGGGCATGTATCTGATGCGCCAGATCGGCACGCGGGGCGTCTATGCCGATCCGATCCTGCCGGATTTCATGGTGTTCCTGAACTGGAAGGAATTGCCATGGTATTGGTACGGCTTCCAGCATTTTCCCTACGCCGCGCTGATGGTGATGCTGGTGCCCGGCGCGCTCGCCTTCGTGTTCGGCTGGTTTGCGTTTCGCAGCCGCGTCACCGGCGTCTATCTGTCGATCATCACCCAGGCGCTGACCTACGCGCTGATGCTCGGCTTCTTCCGCAACAATTTCGGCTTTGGCGGCAACAACGGACTGACCGATTTCAAGGATATTCTCGGCTTCAACGTACAAGCGGAAACGACGCGCAATGCGTTGTTCTCGATCTCCTGCGCGGCGATCATGCTGGCCTTCCTGATTTGCCGCGCGCTGATCACCTCGAAGTTCGGCAAAGTGCTGATCGCGATCCGCGACGCCGAAGCGCGAGCGCGGTTTCTCGGTTACCGGGTCGAGTCCTACAAGGTGTTGGTGTTCACGCTGTCGGCCTGCATGGCCGGTGTCGCGGGCGCGCTTTACGTGCCGCAAGTCGGCATCATCAATCCGAGCGAGTTCGCGCCCGGCAATTCGATCGAGGCCGTGATCTGGGTCGCGGTCGGCGGCCGCGGCACGCTCACCGGCGCGGTGATCGGCGCGGTGCTGGTCAACTATGCCAAGACGTTTTTCACGTCTGGAATCCTCGCGCCCTATTGGCTGTTCATGCTCGGCGCCTTGTTCGTCGCGGTGACGCTGTTGTTGCCGCGCGGCATTGTCGGCACGGCGCGGCATTGGAATGCGCTCCGCCGCGACCGCGCGTCGGCCGCCGCCGAAGACGGCGTGCGCGAGCCGTTGCCGGCGGAATGAGCGCAAGGAACGCCGATGGAAGCGCTGACCAGTTCACTGCTTTACCTGAACGGCGTCACCGTTTCGTTCGACGGCTTCAAGGCGCTGAACAATCTTTCCTTCGCCATCGAACCCGGTGAAATGCGCGCCATCATCGGCCCGAACGGCGCCGGCAAGACCACGATGATGGATGTCGTCACCGGCAAGACCCGGCCGGATCTCGGCGACGTGATGTTCGACGGCTCGTACGATCTCACCCGCCTGGACGAGGCGGAAATCGCCGAGCTTGGCATCGGGCGGAAGTTTCAGAAGCCCACCGTGTTCGAGAGCCAGACCATCAACGACAATCTCGAACTGGCGCTCAAGTCCGACCGCCGGGCGCGCGCCACGTTGTGGTGGCGGCAAAACGCGAACGAGCGCAGCCGCCTCGATCAATTGCTGGAAGTCATTCGCTTGACCGCCGTGCGCGACCGCTTGGCCGGCAGCCTGGCGCACGGGCAACGGCAGTGGCTTGAAATCGGCATGCTGCTGGCACAGGAGCCGAAGCTGCTTCTGGTCGACGAACCGGTCGCCGGCATGACCGACGTGGAAACCCAGCAGACGGCGCAGCTGCTCAAGGAAATCAACCGCGATCGCACTGTCGTCGTGGTCGAACACGATATGGCGTTCGTGCGCGAACTCGGCGTCAAGGTGACCTGCCTGCACGAAGGCTCGGTGCTCGCCGAAGGCACGATCGATCAGGTCTCGGCCAACGAGCGGGTGGTGGAAGTGTATCTGGGACGGTAGCGAACATGCTGGACGTCAACGCCATCGATCTGCACTACGGCGCCGCGCAGGCGCTGCGCGCCGTGTCGCTCAAGGCCGAGCCGGGCAAAGTCACCTGCGTGCTTGGCCGCAACGGTGTCGGCAAGACCAGCCTGCTCGACGCGCTTGCCGGCCAGCATACGGTGACGCGCGGCACCATCACCTGGGAAGGCCACGACATCACCGCGCTGCGGCCGCCCGAGCGCGCCCGCCGCGGGATTTCCTATGTGCCGCAGGGCCGCGAAATCTTCCCGCTGCTGACGGTCGAGGAGAACCTGCGCACCGGCTTTGCGCCGCTCCGGCGCGACGAGCGCAGCATTCCCGACGACGTGTTCTCGCTGTTCCCGGTGCTCAAGGACATGCTGCGGCGGCGCGGCGGCGATCTGTCCGGCGGGCAACAACAGCAGCTCGCGATCGGCCGCGCGCTGGTGATGCGGCCGCGGCTGCTCCTGCTCGACGAGCCGACCGAGGGCATTCAGCCCTCGATCATCAAGGATATCGGCCGCGCCATTTCCTATTTGCGCTCGCTCGGCAAGATCGCCATCGTGCTGGTCGAGCAATATCTCGACTTTGCCCACGAACTCGGCGACTATTTCGCCGTCATGGAACGCGGCGCCGTCGTCTATGCCTCCGCTCGCGCGGAGCTTGATGAGGGCGCGTTGAAGCGGGCGATGGCGATTTGAGACCAGAGTTCGATTAAGTTGATGTCGTCATTGCGAGCGAAGCCAAGCAATCCTGGACCAGTTGACTCAGATTCTGGATTGCTTCGTCGCCCCGTTGGGGCTCCTCGCAATGACGAGCATAGCGATTGTGGATGGGGCGGAAATTTGCTCGCGAGCGCGCCGGCACACAGTGAAATCTTCGCCGGCAACCGCGCGTTCGGCCGCATCGCCTTGTCGGTAGCGGCTGCGGCCGACGGCAGCCGTCGGCGGCGCGTGCACGAGGCCGGCGCGCTGCGGGTGCGCTTCCCGAACGTCGCCGGCAAGGGAGCGCTCGACGCCGTCATCGTCAATACCGCAGGCGGCATGACCGGCGGCGACCGCTTCGACATCGACATAGCGGTCGAGGCCGGCGCCCGGCTGACGATCACGACCGCGGCGGCCGAAAAGGTCTACCGCTCGCTCGGTCCCGATACACGCGTCGGCATCAAACTCGATGTCGGCGAACGCGCGGCGCTGGCATGGCTGCCGCAAGAGACAATCCTATTCGACCGGGTGCGGCTGCGCCGCTCGATTGACGTCGAAGCGGCGCCCGGCGCGCGCCTGCTACTCGCCGAAGGCATAGTGTTCGGCCGCTCGGCCATGGGCGAAGCGGTAACGCAGGGACATTGCTCCGATCACTGGCGGGTGCGTTGCGACGGCAAATTGGTATTTGCCGAAAGCCTCCGTCTCGACGGCGCGATGGCGCAACGGCTGGCGGAGCGCGCCGCAGCCGCTGGCGGCGTGGCCGTCGCCAGCTTGCTCAAGCTCCCGGGCGATGAAAACGATGTTGCCGCGGTCCGCGCGATGAAAACGGACTTCGCCGGCGAGGTCGGGATATCGGCCTGGAACGGGCTTGCAGTCGCGCGCCTGGTCGCGCCTGATGGCGCCGCGCTGCATCACGATCTGATCGGCGTCTTGACCGCATTGAGTGACGGGCCGCTGCCGCGGCTGTGGTTGAATTAAGGGACGATGATGAATCTCACGCCGCGCGAAAAGGACAAGCTTTTGATCGCCATGGCGGCGATGGTGGCGCGACGCCGACTCGAGCGCGGCGTCAAGCTCAATCATCCGGAGGCCGTGGCGCTGATTTCCGATTTCATTCTCGAAGGCGCGCGCGACGGCCGCACCGTCGCCGAGCTGATGGAAAAAGGCGCGCACGTGGTGACGCGCGCCCAGGTGATGGACGGCATCGCCGCGATGATCCCCGAGATTCAGGTCGAAGCGACGTTTCCGGACGGCACCAAGCTTGTCACGGTGCACGAGCCGATACGATGAAGTTTCGCAGTCGTCCCGACAGGGCGATGGCGTTGATAGGAGAAAGCCATGGGCGACCTCTCGATCCTCCACATCCTCATCGTGATTGTGGTCCTGGTGCTTTACTTCTTGCCGATCGTCAAAATCCTGCAAAAGGCCGGCTATAGCGGCTGGCGGAGCCTGATCGTTCTGGTGCCGCTCGTAAACATCATCATGTTTTACGTTTTCGCCTTTGCCGATTGGCCGGCGCTCCGCGGCAGCACGGCAGAGCACGAGTGACTTCAGAAAGGACGATTCGGATGATCCCCGGCGAGTACTTCATCAAAGACGGCGAGATCGAGCTCAACAAGGGCCGCAAGGGCCTGACGCTGTCGGTCTCGAACACCGGCGACCGTCCGATTCAGGTCGGTTCGCACTATCATTTTTTTGAGACCAATCCGGCGCTGCACTTTGACCGCAACAAAGCCCGCGGCATGCGACTCGATATTGCCGCCGGCACGGCGGTGCGCTTCGAGCCCGGGCAGACGCGCGAGGTCAAGCTCGTCGCGCTTTCCGGCACGCGCACCGTCTACGGCTTCCGGCAGGAGGTGATGGGTAGCCTGGAAAAAGCTAGGCGGAAAGAATCATGACGAGCGGACTTGCGCAAGCCCGCCCGTCACGTTCTCAGCGCTGCTACCGCGGCTGGGACCAGGTTCAAATCAGCGCTTGGTGCGACGCTGGTAGCGGCTTCAACACCAGACCAATCTGAGCTTGGCGATCTCTCTCATCTGGTGGAACCAAACGCGAGCGATCTGGAAGTGAGGATACCGTAGAAGTGGCGTGATGCAAGCAAAAGCGTGCATCGACACGTTGCTGCAATGCATTGGGGATAAGTTTGGGGATTTGTTGAAACCGGAGGACATGTCATGACCGGTGCAACGAACGGACAAGCTACTGAGAAAATGGAGATCGGCCTGGTTTTGCAGGGCGGTGGCGCGCTCGGCGCTTACGAGTACGGCGCCATCACTGGTTTGTTCGATCTGATTGATGAGGCGGCAAATAACAGACGCGACATCACGCTCCGGGTCGTCACCGGGGTTTCGATTGGGGCCATCAACGCCGCCTGTGTGGTCGGCGCAGCCGATCGCGGCGATGCTCGCAAGCGGCTCGACGCGGTCTGGGATGATTTCATGGTCGACGTGCCATACTTGCCGCCGGCGCTGAACCGCGACCTCGCGCTCTGCAGCGTGCCGCACTTTTACGCGTTCCGCTCCGATTGGCTGACGATGCCGTCCTGGACTTATTTCTACGACACGCATCAGCTGTTGCAGACCTTGTCCAACCATGTCGACTTCGCCGCGCTCAACGCCAGCAAGACCGCGTTCGTGATCACCGCCGCCGACGTCGAAAGCGGCGTGCTGACGCGATTTGCCAACCAGAAAGTCGGCGACACCAAGCCGACGACGATCGAGCCGCATCACGTCCTGGCAAGCGGCAGCATTCCGCCGCAATTTCCGTGGACCGACATCGGCGCCGGTGCGGCGTTGCATCACTATTGGGACGGCGGCATCGTCGACAATACGCCGCTCGGCGATGCGTACGACGCGTTCACGTCCACGCCCGGCGTCAAGCGGCTCCTGGTGGTCATGAACCTATTCCCGCAGACCGCGAAGCTGCCCCGCTCGTTGAACGAAGTGAACGAGCGCCTGGATCAGCTTCGCTTCGGCAATCGCCTGCGCCAGGACGCGAGCACCGCTCGCCAAATCAACACGCTGATATCGACCATCGAGGACCTGGTCGCGTTCGCGCCGAAGCCGCTGCCCGACGCGCTGCAACAGCAGGTCGACAAGGCCAGCGCCTATAAGCTCGTCGAGCCGGTCGAGATCTCGCTGAACGCCGACACGGTTTCCGACAACGCTTACAGCTTTCGCGATTTCTCGCGCGCCGGCATTTTGGCCCGGCGCAATGCCGGCCGCGGCATCGCGCTGGCCGCGCTGCGCAGCCACTTCAACAGCCACCTGACCGCCTGACACTTGCCCCCTGACATGGAGCCGCCGATGCCGTCACATATTTCGCGTTCGGTCTATGCCGACATGTTCGGCCCGACCACGGGCGATCGCGTCCGGCTTGCCGATACCGATCTCATCATCGAGGTGGAGAAGGACTTCTGCAGCTACGGCGAGGAAGTGAAATTCGGCGGCGGCAAGGTGATCCGCGACGGCATGGGCCAGAGCCAGGTCACCAACAAACAGGGCGCGGTCGACACCGTCATCACCAACGCGCTGATTGTCGATCATTGGGGCATCGTCAAAGCCGATGTCGGCATCAAGGACGGCACCATTTACGCCATCGGCAAAGCCGGCAATCCGGACATTCAGCCCGGCGTCACCATCGTCATCGGCCCCGGCACCGAAGTGATTGCCGGCGAGGGCAAGATCCTCACCGCCGGCGGCTTCGACACCCACATCCATTTCATCTGCCCGCAGCAGGTCGAGGAAGCGTTGATGTCGGGCGTCACTTCGATGCTGGGCGGCGGCACCGGCCCGGCGCACGGCACCTTCGCCACCACCTGCACGCCAGGCCCCTGGCACATCGCCCGCATGATTCAAGCGGCCGACGATTTTCCGGTCAATCTCGGCTTCGCCGGCAAAGGCAACGCCTCGCGGCCGGCGGCGCTCGAGGAGATGATCAAGGCCGGCGCCTGCGCGCTCAAGCTGCACGAGGACTGGGGCACGACGCCGGCGGCGATCGACTGCTGCCTGTCGGTCGCCGACGACTACGACATCCAGGTGATGATCCACACCGACACGCTCAACGAATCCGGCTTTGTTGAAGACACCATCGAGGCGTTCAAAGGCCGCACCATCCACGCCCTCCACACCGAAGGCGCCGGCGGCGGGCACGCCCCGGATATCATCAAGATCGCCGGGCTGAAAAATGTGCTGCCGTCCTCGACCAATCCGACACGGCCTTATACGCGCAACACCATCGACGAGCATCTCGACATGCTGATGGTGTGTCACCATCTCGATCCGTCGATCGCCGAGGATCTCGCCTTCGCCGAAAGCCGCATCCGCAAGGAGACGATCGCGGCGGAAGACATCCTCCACGACATCGGCGCGCTGTCGATGATGTCGTCGGACAGCCAAGCCATGGGCCGCGTCGGCGAAGTCATCATCCGCACCTGGCAGACCGCCGACAAGATGAAGAAACAGCGCGGCCGCCTGAAGGAGGAAAAAGGCGACAACGACAATAGGCGGGTGAAACGCTACATCGCCAAATACACCATCAATCCGGCGATCGCGCATGGCGTATCGAAACTCATCGGCTCGGTGGAGAAGGGCAAGCTCGCCGACCTGGTGCTGTGGTCGCCGGCCTTTTTCGGCGTCAAGCCCGACTGCATCATCAAAGGCGGCTCGATTGTCGCCGCGCAGATGGGCGATCCGAACGCCTCGATCCCAACGCCGCAGCCGGTGCATTACCGGCCGATGTTCGGCGCCTATGGCCGCGCCCGCACCGCCTCGTCCGTGGTGTTTGCGTCGAAGGCGGCGGTGAAAGCCGGACTCGGCAAAAAGCTCGGCATCCAGAAAGAGCTGGTCGCCGTGCAAAACACCCGCGGCAAGATCTCGAAGAAGAGCATGATCCATAACGACTCGACGCCCGATATCGAAGTCGATCCGGAGACCTACGAAGTGCGCGCCGACGGCGAATTGCTGACCTGCGCGCCGGCGGAGACGCTGCCGATGGCGCAGCGGTATTTCTTGTTTTGATTTCACCGCGCCCTCCGCATCATGTTGGTGCGGACAAACAAAGCACTCTGAGCTCATCCCGCCCGTCGCAGCGGGGAATGCAACTCGCCTCGTCCCGCTTTCTCTGTCGTCACCACCGGGTTTGACCCGGTGGTCCATGCTGACGTTCGGCGACGCGGACGATGCGGCGAATCTCAGCAAGCCCCCACTCCGCATGGATTGCCGGGTCAAGCCCGGCAATGACGAAATAGAAGATCGTTCTCGCGGCGCGGCTGCGCCCGAGTTTTGCCAATACGACGCGCAAGAAGCGAAACCTGATCCCGTCATAAGGCGCCGATGGTGGGTTTCGGCTGCCTCCAGATCATGTTCAGCCTTTAGTGGAGCATGATCTTTTCGGAAAACCGGATTCCACTTCCGGATCATGCTCGAATAAATCAGGACGGCGGGACGCCGGCAGACGCGTAGCCTTCCGTCCGCATCCTACGGGATGCGGTCGCGACCCCAGCGGGGGCCGCTCGCCTGTCGGCGTCCCACCACGGCGCTTGCGGCAGCGAACGAACGCCACCGCTCAGCTCCAGAAACGTTCTTCCTGGGACGCGGCTAAGGAGCGGGCGTTACCCGCCCCCGCCTGTCCCAGTCCAGCGGCATGGCCGCAGGCCGGTCATAGTGCCGGCCGGACGTTTTCCCAAAGCCGCCCGGGAGCCAAGGTGACGAGCCCTGACCCGCGGGAACCGCTCTCGCTCCGCCAGCCGGCGTGACCGGCTGGCGTCCTGGTACGTGAGCGAGATTCGTCACTATAAGTAACCGCGGCAAGGACGATTGTCAAGATGTCGTCCTCAATAGCGGGACGTCCCTCTTGTCGTCACCCGCGGGCTTGACCCGCGGGTCCATGCTGACATCCAGCAAACGCGAGCGGCGCCGGACGGCACGCCAGCCGGCCATGCGTCGCGTCCGCAATGGATTGCCGGGTCAAGCCCGGCAATGACGATGTGGAGCAGAATGTCGAGCGGAATCGCCGCGCGTGGGCACGGCGCTTCGCGCCTTAGCCCACCCTACCGACGCGGAGGTCTGATCCGGCGCGGAAATCGAATTTACTTGTCCACGTGAGCCAGGAGCGGCGGCAATGTTCGAAAGGCGAAATGAAAGCTATTCGCCAAGGTCGCCACTCTGTAGCCGTGCCGGCCCCACGCCCTTTTCAATGCCTCGCTCGAAAACAGCGACACATGGCCGTTGCGCGGCGCGATATACCACCAATTGAGCCGTTGCGTCTCGATATCGGCCGGCTGCAGCGTCGTCGAGAAGAGAACGATACCGGGCTCAGCTGCAAATTCGAGGATCGATGCGATGGCGGCGGCCGGATCGGGCATATGCTCGAAGGTCTCGAAGCTCGTCACCAGATCGAACTTGCCCTCGGGCGGCGTTGCATGCTCGGGCACCAGGGGATCGAAGGTCAGGGCGACCGGAAAGCCGGCGTCTCGAAGCACGGCAGAAAATGTGCCGTTGCCGCCGCCATAATCGAGGACGCGGGTTTCCGTCTTGACCGCTCCCCACAGCCGCGCCACGGCGTCGGCATTGGCGCGCGGGCGGTCGGAAACATACTCGTGATCGACCAGCTTGTAGTCGTCATTGTAAATGTAGGTCCTGAATTGCTCGATGCTCCAATCGTCGAAGGCATCGGTGAAGATAAATTTGCATTCCGTGCAACGGCGGTAATAGACCGGCACGCCCGACAGCGGGAACAAAACCGCCCGCCAATCTTCGCACGATCGATTGAAATCGACGACGCCGAACAGCGAAGCCTCGCCGCCGCAGATTTTGCAAGAGCAAGGCGCCGCCGACACTGGCCGAAGGCAAGCGATCATGGCCGCCGAATAAAAAGAATCAGTTGGCTTACGCTACATCAAATCAATGGCTGATCAACGCTCCAGCCGGGCGCCGCCCGGCCCGCTGATCGGACGAATGCGCTGATAAATTTGGCAATTCCGCTTACCGGATCGTAAAGCCAAAGATATACCGCGGTCATAAACAGCAATTGTTTCCGCGGACGGAGGTTGTTCCGTGACCGAAGCCGATCACGCGCCGGCGCCAACGGACGCTCGCAGCAGTCCGCGTGCGCTGGTGCGCCGCTCCGGCTGGCTGGTCGGCGCCATCGGCCAGCAATTGCGCGAGTGCACGGTTTGGGACGAATCCGAGACCGGCGCGCGGCTTGTGGTCGACGCGCCAGAGACCATCCCCGACATCTTCCACATCTACATGACGCTGAATTTCGCCTCTCGCCGACAATGTCGCGTGGTGTGGCGTTCGAGCAACCAGATCGGCGTTGAATTTCTTTAGGGCGCGTTGGCGCGCGATTGATGAGTAGCCCATCGCTGCGGTGATCCTCGACGTTACGACGCCGCTGAGCGTCGCTCGGTTTGCTGCCAAGGCAGGGCTGGACGAGCCGACGGCGTTGGTGTCGATTCAACGATTGGCGCAAAAAATAATGCGGCGATCTTTTCGATTCGCGCACTCGGTTCACCAGAACGGTGCCGATCCGATAAAGGCTCACCGTCAAATCGCGCTGCCACTGCGTGTTGCCGGGATCCTTGGCAGTGAGGGCACGCATGATCTCGACGCTCTCGCGGTAGGCGGCGAGTGCGTTGGCGAGGTCGCCCTGTTCCAACAGCACATCGCCGACCGTGTTCAGCTTTACCGATAGTTCGCGTCGCCTTTCGGTGTTGCCGCTATCCTTGGCGGCGAGCCCGCGCATGATCTCAAGAGCCTCGCGATCGGACGCCAGCGCGCTCGCCGGATCACCCTGGGCCCCTTCAACATTGCCGGCGGCGCCCAGGCTCATGGCCAAGTCGAACTGCCACAGCGCATTGCCTGCATCCTTGGCAACTAGCGCACGGCGGATTTCCAGCGCCTCGCGATCGGCCGCAAGTGCGGCAGTAAAGTCACCCTGCGCCAGCAGAATGTCGGCGACATTGTTCAGGCTCAATGCCAGATCGCGCTGCCAATCGGTATTGTCCGGATCCTTGGCGGCGAGCCGGCGCTGGATATCGAGGCGTTCGCGAAAGGCGGCATTTGCTCCCGCAGCGTCACCCTGTTCCATGAGCACGTTGCCGACGCGCTTTAGGCTGATCGCAAGTTCGAGCTGCCACCTTTTGTTGCTCGGATCCTTGCCAGCGAGCGCGCGCGGGATTTCAAGGGCCTCGCGATAGGCGACCAGCGCCCCGGCGAGGTCGCCCTGGTCCTCCAGCACGGCGCCGACCCTGTCGAAATTCGTCATCAGCTCGTGTTGCCAAAGGGTATTGTCGATGTCCGCCGCAGCGGCGGAGCGTATCGCAGTGAGGCCCTCGCGGTACGCGGCGAGTGCGCCGGTCGTGTCGCCCTCCGCCAACAGCACATCGCCGACATAGACCAGGCTCACGGAAAGGCGCCAACGACGGGTAGTGGCACCTCGCATCGACGGCGCGTCGTTTCAGGCCGATTCCAGATTTGCTAACATCCCCGGCAGGTTGGAGGCGCTCCAATGGCGGCCGATGCCACACCAACGCGCGACGCTGAGGCGAAGGGCAAGATCTTCATCTCCTATTCGCGCCAGGATATGCCGTTCGCCGACCGGCTTGAGGCTGCGCTACGACAGCGCGGCTTCGAGCCGATGATCGACCGCGCCGAAATCTACGCATTCGAGGATTGGTGGGGGCGCATCCAATCTCTCATTGTCGGCGCCGATACCATCATCTTTGTGCTGAGCCCCGCCTCGGTTGCTTCGGACGTGTGCGCCAAGGAGGTGGCGTTCGCCGCCTCGCTCAACAAACGCTTCGCGCCAATCGCATCCGGTAATCGCAAGCTGGGCCGGGCAACCCGGCCTCGCCGAAATGATAGGCCAGCACCTCGGGTTCGTTCGCCACCACGTCCGCAAAGCGTTGTTCGAGCGCGTGGGCCGTGCGCGCATGCCAGTAACGGCGCCGCGCCAACAGCAAGCTCTCATAGGCGGCGTCCCGCACCAGCGCGTGCTTGAAGCTGAAACTCTGCTGCAAGCCTCCGCCTTCGGGAAAGACGATGCCGGCCGCATTGAGGCGTGTCAGTGCACCCTCAAGTTCCGGGCCGCTCTTGGCCGCGACCGCTTCGAGCAGCGAAAGAGCGAATTGCCGGCCGATGACGGCGGCGACCTGCGCGACCTCGCGCGCCTCGCCGAGGCGGTCCAGGCGTGCCATCAGCGAATCCTTGAGCGTTGCCGGCACCGCGGCGCTGTCCTCGCCCGCGGCTTCCAGCACGCTTTTCGTCAATTCCTCCGCGAACAGCGGCACACCGTCGGTCTTGGCGACGATCGAGGCAATGATTTCCGGCGCCAGGCCGTGCTCAGCGGCAACGCCGGCGATCAACGCCGTGCATTCGGCGCGGCTCAATCGGCTCAGCGTCAGCAAAGTCGCATGGGGCCGCGCCAACCAAGGCGGTGCGAAATCCGGCCGCGCCACGACGACGGCAAGCAGGCGCGCTTGCGCGATACTGTCCGATATGCGGGTCAGCATTTCGAGCGTCGTCGCGTCGATCCAATGCGCGTCTTCGACGATGAGGAGCATCGGCTTGGCTTCGCCCAAGCGAACGATCAAGGCAACAGCGCCGATGCGCTCGCCGCCTACCGGGAAGACGTCGATATCACTCGCGCGCTCGCCGGCAAAAACCGCGACAACACCGAATGGCAGCGTGATTTAGTGATGAATCTCGACAAGGTCGGCGATGTGCTGCTGGGCATGGGCGACCTTCCCGGCGCGCTCGCGGCCTATAGCGACGCCCTCGATGTCCGGCGCGGGCTCGCCGCCAAGGAGCCGAAGAGCGCCCAATGGCGGCGCGCGCTGTCGGTCGGCTTGAACAAGGTCGGCGACGTGAAGCTGCGCCTGGGCGACAAGGACGGGGCGCTCGCTGCGTATGAGGAGAGCCTCGCGATCGCGCGCGAGCTGGCGGCGCGGGATCATAGTGACCGCCAGGCGCAGCGCGACGTGTTGGTAAGCCTGTTCAAAACCGGCAACGCCAAACTGGACGCCGGCGATCGGACGGGCGCGCTGGCTGCCTATCAGGAGGCAGTCAATGTCGGCCGCAAGCTGGCGGCGGAGGATCCGGACGACGCGCAGGCGCAGACCGATCTGGCGCTGAGCCTTTACAAGCTCGGAACGGCGGCCGAGCCACCGCAGGCGCGGGCAGCGCTGACGGAAGCGCTCGCCATCCTTGAAAAGTTGGAACAGCAGCAGAAGCTCGGTGCCGGCCAAAAGAATTGGCCGGATATGGTGCGGACCGCACTGTCGAAGCTGGCTTGAGGCCGCGGCTTGAAATTGCCGCACCAGGAGGACCGTTATGTTGGGCAAATCGATTGCTGCAAAGATCGTGTTGTGCGCCGCGCTGTTGTGCTCGTCCGCCGTCTACGCGCAGAGCGGCATCGATCTGACGTCGTCGGACCGGGCCGCGATTTGGCGCGTCCTCGGCAGGGACGCGATGGCAACGTCAATCCCTACCGGCTTGCATGTCGGCGAACGGGTGCCCGCCACCATGCGTCTGCTGTCGTTTAGCCGCCACCTTCGCAAAAACGTTCCGGCCATTGCGCACTATGGCTATGCACTGCTGCAGGGCGAGGTGCTGATCGTCGATCGGCGGGCGAGAACGATCGTCTCGATCGTCCACCAATAGGGCGGCAAATCGATGACCTATCGCGCGCCGGGAGCGAGCGATTCGAAGCACGGACGCGTCAGCGCGCGTCATTGCGAGAAGGGGCGACGCTCACCGTCTTCCCCGGCCATTTGCACAAATCGGCGATCAGACATTTTTCGCACAGCGGTCGGCGGGCGACGCACGTATAGCGGCCGTGCAGGATCAGCCAATGATGGGCGTGCAGGCGGTAACGCTCGGGCACGACTTCAAGGAGCTTCATCTCGACGTCGAGCGGCGTCTTGCCGACCGCCAGGCCAGTGCGATTGCTGACGCGAAAGACATGCGTATCGACGGCGATGGTCGGCTCGCCGAAGGCGTTGTTGAGCACCACGTTGGCGGTCTTTCGCCCAACGCCTGGCAACGCTTCAAGCGCTTCACGGTCGTGTGGGACCTTGCCGCCATGCAGGGCGACAAGCTGGCGCGACAGCGCGATCACGTTCTTGGCCTTGGTGCGATAGAGCCCGATTGTCTTGATCAACGCACGCACCCGCGCTTCGCCGAGCTTGATCATCTTCTCCGGCGTGTCGGCGAGCGCGAACAGCGCCGGCGTCGCCTTGTTGACCCCGGCATCGGTCGCCTGCGCCGAGAGCACGACGGCGATCAGCAAGGTAAACGGATTGATAGATTGCAGTTCGCCGCGCGGGTTTGGATTGGCGGCGGCAAAGCGGCGGAACGCTTCCTCGATCTCGGCTTTGGTCCATTGCGGCAATTCGCCGTGGGCGGCTTCGACGTCGGCCTTGGCCTGCGCCTTGCCGCTCTTGAGCCGCGGCGCCGTGCCGCGTGGGGCGCGTTCGAGGCTCGGCGGTGTGGCCTTCCGTCCGGCCGTCTTCCGTCGCGTGGCTTTCTTGCCCATCTTTCCCGTATAGTCAGCGCCATGAGCACCGACAACAATTCATTGCCCGAGCCGAAAATCTTTGCGGCGACCATCACGCCGCATCGCTCGCTCGGCTCGACCGGGTTTCTCATCCTGATGCTCTGCATCGGCGCCTTGAGTTTCGGCTGCGGCATGCTGTTCCTGCTGCTCGGCGCCTGGCCGGTGTTCGGCTTCCTCGGGCTCGACGTGCTCCTGATCTACGTCGCGTTCCGCGCCAATTTCCGCGCCGCGCGGGCCTACGAGGAGGTGACGATCACGGCGTCCGAGCTCACGGTGCGCAAGGTCAGCCATCACGGCGTGGTGCGCGAATGGACGCTCAATCCGCTGTGGGTGCAGCTCGACCGCATCGTGCACGAGGAATTCGGCATCGAGCGGCTGTTCCTGGTGTCGCGCGGCCGGCGGCTGGCGGTCGCCTCCTTTCTTAGCCCCGATGAGAAAGCAAGCTTCGCGCGGGCCTTAGCCGCCGCGCTCGGCGAGGCCAAACGCGGGCCGACCCGGACCGCGGTTGATTGAGGCGTCATTCCGGATTGGCGCGAAGCGGCACGTCCGGAATCCATAACCCTTATCGTTGGGGGATTATCGCTACGGTGTTAGCCAAAGCCCCGATCAGGTGGTTGTGGATTCCGGGCTCGCGGGCTAAACCCCGCGCCCCGGAATGACGATCGTGGCACGCAGAAATCGGGTGGTTCCGGCCTCACCGCCGGCCTAAATGGGGATCAAATGATGGAGGCACCCATGCTGTCGCCCGACCGCATCCCCGATCTCACCCTGCTGCACGAGGCAGCCGCCGACTATGACGTGGTGCGCCGCGCCATCGGCCATATCCGCAAGCATTGGCGCGAACAGCCCGAAATCGACGCCATCGCCGAAGCCGCCGGCGTCACCCCGACCGAGCTGCATCACCTGTTCCGCCGCTGGGCCGGCCTGACGCCGAAGGCGTTCCTGCAGGCGCTGACGCTCGACGGCGCGCGGCGATTGCTGCGAGATTCCGCAAGCGTCCTCGACGCCACCTACGAAGTCGGCCTGTCCGGGCCCGGCCGGCTGCACGACCTGTTCGTGACCCACGAGGCCATGTCGCCCGGCGAATGGAAAGCCGGCGGCGAGGGCCTGGCGATCAAGTTCGGCTTCCACCCCTCGCCGTTCGGCAAGGTGCTGATCATGGCGACCGACCGCGGGCTTGCCGGGGTTGCCTTCGCCGATCCGGGCGAGGAAGAGGCGGCGCTTGCGGACATGCGGCGCCGCTGGCCGAAAGCGACCTATGTCGCCGACGAGACCCGCACCGCGCCGATCGCCCGCCGCATCTTCGATCCCAGCGAATGGCGCGCGGATCAGCCGCTGCGCGTCGTGCTGATCGGCACCGATTGGGAAGTGCGGGTCTGGGATGCGCTCCTCAAAATCCCGATGGGCAGCATTGCGACCTACTCGGGCATTGCCGAGAAGGTCTGCACCCCCGCGGCGGCGCGCGCCGTCGGCGCCGCGGTCGGCAAGAACCCGGTCGCGTTCGTGGTGCCGTGCCATCGCGTCATTGGCAAATCCGGCGACCTGACCGGTTATCACTGGGGCATCACCCGCAAGCGCGCCATGCTCGGCTGGGAGGCGGGGCAGGTCAGCCTTGCGGCATAGCACTCCGCGGTTCCTAGTTCACTCCAGCGTCACCCGCGGGCTTGACCCGCGGGTCCATGCTCGAGTTGCCATAGTACGGCACCGACGTATGGATTGCCGGGTCAAGCCCGGCAATGACGCTTCGAGAGAGCTACGCCGCCAAATCCTTCTTCTCCGCTACCGTCGAGTTGGCGTTGAGCCGGTAGATCAGCGGCACGCCGGTCGCGATCTCGCGGGCGACGATCTGTTGCGGCGAGAGATGCTCCAGCACCATGATCAAAGCACGCAGGGAATTGCCATGGGCGGAGACCAGCACGTTGTCGCCGCGCAGCACGCGCGGCAGGATGTCCTGGATGTAATAGGGCAAGACGCGCGCCGCGGTGTCTTTGAGGCTTTCGCCGCCGGGCGGCGCAACGTCATAGGAGCGCCGCCAGACATGCACCTGCTCCTCGCCCCATTTTTTCCGGGCCTCGTCTTTGTTGAGGCCGGAGAGATCACCGTAGTCGCGCTCGTTGAGCGCTTGATCCTTGAGCACGGCAATATTTTTCTGTCCCATTTCCTCGAGCATCAGGTCGAGCGAACGCTGGGCGCGCACGAGCGCCGAGGTGAAGGCAACATCGAAGCGCAGTCCTTGCGCTTTCAGCCGGCGGCCGGCGGCGCGCGCCTCGCTGATGCCGTTCTCGGTCAGATCGACGTCGCGCCAGCCGGTGAACAGGTTTTTCAGATTCCACTCGCTCTGGCCGTGGCGCACGAGCACGAGAAGGCGGTTGCTCATTTCTTTCCTCACGTTCGTGCCGTCACCCTGAGGTGCGAGCGAAGCGAGCCTCGAAGGGCGACGGCCCGGGCTACCTCGGCCGCATCCTTCGAGGGCCGCTTCGCGGCCACCTCAGGATGACGGAGGTCGATTTAGAAATCCTTCAAACCCAACACATCCGCCATCGAATAAAGCCCGGGCTTCTTGCCACGCGCCCATAACGCCGCATGCAGCGCGCCGCGGGCGAAGATCATGCGGTCCTCGGCGCGGTGCGTGAGCTCGATGCGTTCCGCCGGGCCGGCGAAGATCACCGAGTGGTCGCCGACCACGGTGCCGCCGCGCAGCGAAGCGAAGCCGATATCGCCGGCCTTGCGCGCGCCGGTCATGCCGTCGCGGCCGCGCGCCGAGTGGGCCTGGAGATCGATCGCCCGGCCTTGCGCGGCGGCGCGGCCGAACATCAGCGCCGTGCCGGACGGCGCGTCGATTTTCTTGTTGTGATGCATCTCCAGGATCTCGATGTCGTAATCCTCGCCCAGCGTCGCCGCCACGCGTTTGACCAAAGCGGCAAGGAGATTGACGCCGAGGCTCATGTTGCCGGACTTGACGATCGGCGCGCGGCCGGCGGCTTTCGCGATCACGGCTTCTTCCTCGGCCGAATGGCCGGTGGTGCCGATGACGTGCGCAATGCCGGCGCGGGAACTCAGCTCGGCCAATGCCGGCGTGGCAGCCGGAATGGTGAATTCGATCAGCGCATCGGCATGCTGGAACAACGGCGCCGCGTCGCTTGTGACCTTCACGCCATTCGCGCCGACGCCCGCAAGCTCGCCGGCGTCGCGGCCGATCACAGCCGAGCCCTCAGCCTCGATCGCGCCGGCAAGCGTGACGCCTTTGGTCGCGGCGATGGCGTGCACCAGCGTTCGCCCCATGCGCCCGCCGGCGCCGGCGATCACGAGCCGCATATCGGAATTGGCTGCCATAAGGTCTCCGGTCGCCGCGGGGTATAGCGGGCGTGGCCGAAGTCGGCAAACGCGGCCGGCTTTCCTCCCGCGCAAGCGGGGGGAAGAAAGGAAGGGGCTACGGCTGCGGGCCGTCGTAGCCCTCGACAATGATCATGTCGACGGTCGAATGCGGCTGCCGCACCTTGATGTTTGCCTGGTATTCCGGCGAGCGATAGCAGGCTACCGCCGCGGCATAATCGGGAAATTCGATGACGACGTTGCGCGGCCGGCTCGCACCCTCGGTGCATTCGAACTTTCCGGCGCGCACCACAAAGCGGCCGCCAAATTTCCGAAAGATCGCGGCATTGGCCGCGGCATAGGGCTTGTAGCCGTCCTCGTTGTGGACATCGACGCGCCCGATCCAATAGGCCTTCGGCATTCTCTGGCTCCCTTTACTTGACTGACGCCTGTGTGATCTCCGCGATGATCGCTTCCGCCACCGCGCGCGGATCGGATGCGGCAACGATCGGCCGGCCGACCACGAGATAATCGGCGCCCGCGGCGATCGCAGCCGCAGGCGTCATGATTCGCTTCTGATCACCCGCGGCGGCGCCGTCAGGGCGGATGCCGGGCGTCACCAACACCATATCGCCGCCGGCGATCGGGCGCACGGTCGCGGCTTCTTCCGGCGAGCAGACCAGACCATCGACCCCAAGAACGCGGGCCTGTTCCGCGCGGGCGGCGATCAATGTCCTAACCGACGCATCGTAGCCGGCCGCCTTAAGGTCGCGGTCGTCATAGGAGGTGAGCACGGTGACGGCGAGAATGCGCAAACCGCTTTCGCGCGCCTCGACCGCGGCCTGCATCGTCTGCGGATAGGCGTGAACCGTCAGGAAGGTCGCGCCGAGGCGCGAGACGCTTTTCACGCCCTGCGCGACCGTATTGCCGATGTCGTGCAGCTTGAGATCGAGGAAGGTGCGCTTGCCGGCGCCGGCAAGCTTCTGCGCGTAAGCAAGTCCGCCCGCAAAAGCGAGCTGGTAGCCGATCTTGTAGAACGACACGGCATCGCCGAGCCGCGCCACCATGGCCTCCGCCACCTCGACCGACGATAGATCGAGCGCGACGATCAGGCGCTCGCGCGGCGCAATCGGCATCCTAAGCTATTCACTCCGTGGTTCACGGCATCGCGCTCGCAAGCTCGATAAGCCTTCGCACCATGTCCTTCAAGTCCGCCGTGAGATCTTCGTCCTTGAGGTTGTCCATGTCGTCGAATGCTTGGTCGGCGCGCCCGACATTGATCTGTTCCGGGAGCACCAGCGCGCCGCAGCCCAGTTCCAGAATTTGCCGCAGCGCCATGAGCCCGTGAGCGCCGCCGGCTGGCGCCGGGACGGCGCAGCCAAGCGCGAACACGCGGTCCTTGAACGCGGCATAGGCCGGCTCGCCGTCCTCGCGCACGCGCGTGACCCAGTCGATGGCGTTCTTCAACAGCGGCGGAACCGAGGCGGTGTATTCCGGGCTGGCAATGAAGACGCCCTGATGCGCGCCGAGCATGCGCTTGAGCTTGACGGCATTATCCGGCGGGCCAGCAGCCGCGGGCAGCTCGGCATCGAGCAGCGGCAACGGATAGTCGGCGAGCGAGACGCGCGTCACGTCGGCTTCGGCGAGCGCAAGCTCCTTGGTCACCAAAGCCGCCAGCCGCCCATTGTGCGAGCCCGCGCGCAGCGAAGCGGCCATGACGAGAATCTTCGGAGCAAGCATGACGATCGGAGTCGAGACGACGGAGGAAAGGGGACGGACGACAGACTAGCGATATTCCGCCCTTTGTCGTCCGTCATCAGGTCTTCCGATAAACCCACACCCGCGCCGGCGGGATATTCATCCAGATGCGCTCGGAGGCCTCGGCTGAGAAACCGCCGAGCAGTCGCCGCGGCAACGGCGACGCTACCGAATAGGTGAATTGCACGAACGGCGCGCCCGGCAACATCAGATCGAAGGCGTCGCGAATGAGGCGGAGCCGCATCTTGATCGGCTTGGTGACCAGCGGCAGGCCGGACACCACCGCCGCCGCGGGCTGGATCAGCAGCGTTTCCAGCAAGCGGCGCATGCTGTAGGCGTCGCCCTGCACCAGCGTGGCGTCGGGATAACGCGCCCGCAGAATGCGACAGAACACCGGGTTGAACTCCACCAGGACCAGGCGCGACGGCGAGACCCCAGCCTGGACCAACGCCTCCGTAACCGGCCCGGTGCCGGGGCCGAGCTCGACGACCGGCCCGTCGCTATCGGGATCGACGTAGCGTGCCATGGCACGCGCCAGCATTTTGCCCGACGGCGCCACGGCGCCGATCGTCAATGGCCGTTCGATCCAGGAGCGGATGAAGCGCACCTCGTCGTCGAGCCGGATGCCGCGCCGGCGCTCGAACAGCTTGATCTGCTCGTCGATCTTCTTGCCGATATCGCCGCGTTTGCGCTCGAACAGCCGGATTTGGCGGCCGATATTACGCTCGATAATGGTCTTCTTTAGTTCGAGGAGCCTCAACTGCCGCTCGATCCTCTGTTCAAATGTCCGCAGGGCCAGAAGCGACATAGCAATCACACGCGACTGAAAACGCCGCCTTTTTAGAACATCCTCTGCCTAAAGACTAGCCGCCCGGCCGCCGTGGGGATGAGGGCTTGTCGCCTTAAGCAGAATTGGCGCGGCCGCCGCCGATGAACTCTTTGACTTTGCCAAAGAATCCCGACGACTCGGGGTGGGTTTCCGTTGACGACAGGCGCTCGAACTCGGTCAATAGCTCGCGTTGCCGCTTGGTGAGCTTTTGCGGCGTCTCGACGACGACCTGGACGTACAGATCGCCGGTTTGCCGCGCGCGGAGCACCGGCATGCCTTTGCCAGCCAGGCGGAACCGCCGGCCGGTCTGCATGCCTTCGGGCACCTTCACGCGGGTCTTGCCGCCGTCGATGGTTGGAACTTCGAACTCGCCACCGAGCGCCGCAGTCACGAGCGAAACCGGCACGCGGCAATGCAGGTCGGCGCCCTCGCGCTGAAAGAACGGATGCGTGCCGATCGACAGGAATATGTAGAGGTCGCCGGCCGGTCCGCCGCGCACGCCGGCTTCGCCCTCGCCGGCCAGGCGGATGCGGGTGCCATCTTCGACGCCGGCCGGAATGTTCACCGACAAGGTGCGCTCGCGCATCACCCGGCCAGAGCCTGCACACGACCCGCACGGGCTCTCGATCACCTGGCCGCGGCCCTGGCAATTCGGGCAGGTGCGCTCCAGCGTAAAGAAGCCCTGGGCATGGCGGACCTTGCCCTGGCCGGCGCACATCGGGCAGGCCTTCGGCTTGGTGCCAGGCTTGGCGCCGTTGCCGGAGCAGGCCTCGCAGGTGACCGGCGTCGGAATGCGGATTTGCGCGGCCTTGCCCGCATAGGCTTCCAGCAGCGAGATTTCCATGTTGTAGCGCAGGTCGGCGCCGCGCTCGCGCCCGGAGCCACGGCCGCGGCGGCCGCCCATACCGAACAGATCATCGAATATGTCGGAGAAGGTGGTAGCGAAATCGGCGCCGAAACCGTGGGCGCCGCCGAAGCCGTTGCCTTGCTCGAAGGCCGCGTGGCCAAAGCGATCATAGGCCGCGCGCTTATCCGGGTCCTTGAGGACCTCGTAGGCCTCATTGAGTTCCTTGAAGCGATGCTCGGCGCCGGTGTCGCCGGGATTGCGATCCGGATGCCACTGCATCGCCTGCTTGCGAAAGGCCGTCTTGATATCGGTCTCGGTCGCGGTGCGCTCGACCGATAGAGTTTCGTAGTAGCAGCGCTTGGCCATCATTCCCCACCCGATGACGTCCAATCATTCCACGTCCAGATGCCGCACGTCAAAAGCGTGCACCCCCGTTTTGCGTCCGGGGGTGCAATCTGGGCACTTGCGAGCGGCATGGAAATGCCTCGCCGATCAAGCGGACTTTTTGTTCTTCTTGTCGTCGTCGACTTCGGTGAACTCGGCGTCGACGACGTCGTCCTGCTTGGCTTCGGTCGCGCCGCCTGGAGGTTGCTCGGCGGACTGCTTGTACATCGCCTCGCCGAGCTTCATCGACGCTTGCGCCAGCGCATTGGTCTTGGCCGTGATCGCGTCGGCGTCGCTGCCCTTCAGGGCCTCCTTGAGGTCGGCCATGGCGTTCTCGATGGCGCGGCGGTCAGCCTCACCGACCTTCGACCCGTGCTCGGCCAGCGTCTTCTCGGTCGAGTGGACCAAAGCCTCGGCATGGTTCTTGGCCTCGACCTGGGCCTTGCGCTTCTTGTCGTCCTCGGCGTGAGCCTCGGCGTCCTTGACCATCTTCTGGATGTCGGCCTCGGAGAGACCGCCGGAAGCCTGGATGCGGATCTGCTGTTCCTTGCCGGTGCCTTTATCCTTGGCGGAGACATTGACGATGCCGTTGGCGTCGATGTCGAAGGTGACCTCGATCTGTGGCACGCCGCGCGGCGCCGCTGGAAGGCCGATGAGATCAAACTGGCCGAGCATCTTGTTGTCGGCCGCCATCTCGCGCTCGCCCTGGAACACACGGATCGTCACCGCGGTCTGACCATCCTCGGCGGTGGAGAATACCTGGCTCTTCTTGGTCGGGATCGTAGTATTGCGGTCGATCAGGCGGGTGAACACCCCGCCCAAAGTCTCGATGCCGAGCGACAGCGGCGTGACGTCGAGCAACAGCACGTCCTTGACGTCGCCTTGCAGCACGCCGGCTTGAATCGCGGCGCCGACCGCCACCACTTCATCGGGGTTGACGCCCTTGTGCGGCTCCTTGCCGAACAATTGCTTCACCACCTCCTGGACCTTCGGCATGCGTGTCATGCCGCCGACCAGGACGACTTCGTTGATTTCAGCCGCGCTCAGGCCCGCGTCCTTGATCGCCTGCCGGCAGGGCTCGATGGTCTTCTGCACCAGATCGTCGACCAGCGCTTCGAACTTGGCGCGGGTCAGCTTCATCGTCAGATGCTTCGGACCCGACGCATCGGCGGTGATGAACGGCAGGTTGATTTCGGTTTGCGTCGTCGACGACAGCTCGATCTTCGCCTTCTCGGCCGCTTCCTTGAGCCGTTGCAGCGCCAGCTTGTCGCGGCGCAGATCGATGCCCTGCTCCTTCTGGAATTCGTCGGCCAGATAATTGACCAGCCGCATGTCGAAGTCTTCGCCGCCGAGGAAGGTGTCGCCGTTGGTCGACTTCACCTCGAACACGCCGTCGCCGATTTCGAGAATCGAAATATCGAAGGTGCCGCCGCCCAGATCGTAGACCGCGATGGTGCCCGTCTTGCTCTTGTCGAGGCCGTAGGCGAGCGCGGCGGCCGTCGGCTCGTTGATGATGCGCAGCACTTCGAGGCCGGCGATCTTGCCGGCGTCCTTGGTGGCCTGGCGCTGGGCGTCATTGAAATAGGCGGGCACGGTGATCACCGCCTGCTCGACCTTGGAGCCGAGATAGGCTTCCGCGGTTTCCTTCATTTTCTGCAGGATGAACGCGGAAATCTGCGACGGCGAGAAAGTCTTGCCCTCGATCTCGACCCAGGCGTCGCCGTTGGAAGCGCGCGTGATCTTGTAGGGGACGAGCTTCTTGTCCTTCTCCACCATCGGGTCGTCGTAGCGACGGCCGATGAGGCGCTTGACGGCGAAAATGGTGCGCTCCGGATTGGTGACCGCCTGGCGCTTGGCCGGCTGGCCGACGAGCCGCTCGCCATCGTCGGTAAAAGCGACGATCGACGGCGTGGTGCGCATTCCCTCGGCGTTTTCGATGACCTTTGGCGTCTTGCCTTCCATGACGGCGACGCACGAGTTCGTGGTTCCGAGATCGATACCGATGACCTTGGCCATGGTGTTAATCCTCTCTTTATCGGCAGGTCGGGCAGGCCCGAAAGGCGCCCTTAGTCCGACCCCCTTGATAGTCTAAAACCGACCGCCCCGGATGATTTCCTGGCGATTTCCCTTGGCTCATATAGGAGGGCGTGATCGCGCCGCAAGACAGGATTGCACGCGGCAAGGCGCGGCGATTGGCGGCCAAAGCTAACAAAGGGGATGCACGCGCGGCGATGAATTTACACTCCGACATTGCGGGCTTTCGTCTCTATCCGGGACACCTGGACGATGAGGCGCAACAGGCGTTGCTCGCCTTGGTACGCGACGTCCTCAAAGCCGCGCCGCTATTTCGGCCGCGCATGCCAAAATCGGGCCGGCCGTTCACAGTGCGCATGTCAAATTGCGGGCCGCTCGGCTGGGTATCCGATGAAACCGGCTACCGCTATCAGCCGACCCATCCCGATACCGGCGAACCTTGGCCGCCGATGCCGGCGCCGCTCATTGGGCTATGGAGCGAGCTTGCGCGCTACGGCGAGGCGCCAGAGGCCTGCCTGATCAACTTCTACGATCCGGGCGCCAAAATGGGCCAGCACCAGGACCGCGACGAGGCCGATTTCGACGCGCCGGTGGTCTCGATTTCGCTCGGAGATTCGTGTCTGTTTCGGCTCGGCGGCCACAAAAGGAGCAAGCCGACGCGCTCGATGCGATTGAGCTCAGGCGATGTGGCCGTTCTCGGTGGCGCCGCCCGGCTTGCCTTCCACGGGGTGGATCGGATTTATCCGGGCACATCGCGCTTGCTCCCGGAGGGAGGACGGATCAATCTAACGCTGCGCCGGGTCACGCGCAGCAGTTCCGACGCGCAGCGTCCGTGAGCGTCATCAGAGACATCGCATGATGAGCAATAGCCGTCTCGGCCCGCTGTGGCCTTCCGCCGCCTTTGCCGCCGCATTGGCGATGCTGACGCTGGTGCCGCCGGCATGGGCCGAGGACCCGGTCTTCCCGCCCGGCTCGCGTGTCGGGCTGGTGCCGCCGCCCGGCATGGTCGCGAGCAATACCTTCGACGGCTTCAGTGATCCGACCAAGGATGCCGCGATCCTCATCACCGTGCTGCCGGCCGCCGCCTATGCGCAAATGGACAAGACGCTCGACATCGAGACGCTCAAGAAGCAGGGCGTGGTGTTGGATAAGCGCGAGCCGATGCAGCTCGCTTTCGGCAAAGGCTTTCTCCTGGTCGGGCGGCAAACCGCCGACAAGGTGCGCTACAAAAAGTGGCTGCTGGTGGCGGGCGCGAGCGATCTCACCGCGCTCGTTACCGTGCAAGTGCCGATACCAGACGACAAGACTTATCCGGATAACGTCGTGCGCGGCGCGCTCGCAACGTTGGCGGTTCGCGCCAAGGTCCCGGAAGCCGAGGAGCTTGGCCTCTTGCCGTTCGCGGTTGGGGATTTTGCCGGCTTCCAGGTCGAAGACGTGCTGCGCGGCCGAGCGGTGATGTTGCACGACACGCCCGGCGCCAAGGACTCCGTCAAAGATCCGAACGCCGGCGGCGTCGACGCACGCATGCTCATCGCTGCCTTGCCGGGTGGTCCTTCCGAGCCGGAAGGCCGCGCCAATTTCGCCCGGCTGACATTCCAGGAAATCGGCGGCATCCGCGATGTCACGATAACGCTGTCGGAGCCGCTGCGGATCGGCGGCCAATCGGGCTACCAGACCATGGCCGAGGCTAAGGATGCGCGCAGCGGCGCCGATGTGCGGGTGATCCAGTGGCTGCGCTTCGGCGGCGGCGGCTACCTGCAAATGGTCGGAATCGGCGGCGCCGACAGCTGGACCGCTGTTCTGGCGCGGCTGCGCACGGTCCGCGACAGCGTCGAGCTGAAATAGAAACGTTTCCCGGACGCGGTGCAGCGCGATAGCGATGCACCGCTGATCCGGGATCGCCACGAACTCGGTGCCTCAGACGATCCCGGTTCTGCCCGGGATACGGATAGATTTTCAGGAATCCCGTGCCGCCGCGTTGTCGTTGACCGGCCGCGGCGGCGGCGCGGATTTGGGTCCACCCTTCGACACCCCAACCAGCGCCGGACGCAGCACGCGCTCGCCGATCATGTAGCCAGGCTGCACGACCTCGACGACGCTGCCGGCCGGTATCGACGGGTTCGGCACTTCGAACATCGCCTGGTGCACGTTGGGATCGAATTTTTCGCCGCGTGGGCTGAACTGGCGCACGCCGTTCTTTTCCAGCGCCTTGATCAACTCACGCTCGGTCAGTTCGACGCCGTCGATGAGCGCCTTGACGCCGGGCTCGGCACTCTGGCGGGTTTCCGGCGATATCGCATCCAGCGCGCGGCGCATATTGTCGGCGACGCCCAGCATGTCGCGGGCGAACGTGGCGATGCCGTAAAGTCGCGAATCGGCGACCTCGCGCTCGGTTCGCTTGCGCAGATTTTCCATCTCCGCCAGTGTGCGCAGCAGCCGGTCTCTCAGCTCGACGGCGAGCGCCACCGGATCGGCTTCCGCTTGCGCGGTGCGCTGGCCGGCCGGCTGGGTACCCTCCGGCGGGGCCGCTGCGTCCTCAGCACGCGCGGTCTTTTCCGTCATATCCCTACCTAAAATTTGATGTTCGCTGCCCGGCATATCAGGGCTATCCAGACAAAAATCAAGCGCGCGGCCGTTAACCGTCTGGCGCCGGCGACTAGATAACGCCTCAGCCGGCCAGAAGTTTGCTCACGACCTTGGCGGTGTAATCGACCATCGGGACGATGCGGGCGTAGTTCAATCGGGTCGGGCCGATGACGCCAAGGACGCCGACGATATGGCCCGAGGCGTCGTGATAGGGCGCGACGATGGTGGACGAGCCCGACAGCGAAAACAGCTTGTTCTCCGAGCCGATGAAGATGCGGACGCCCTCGGCCTGCTCGGCGCGGCCAAGGAGATCGACCACTTCGCGCCGGGTCTCGAGGTCATCGAACAACAAGCGTACCCGCTCCAGATCGGCGAGCGCCTTGAGGTCTTCCAGCAGGTGGGCCTGTCCGCGCACGATCAGCTTGCGCTCGTCGCGCTCGCCGCCCGACCAGCTGGCGAGACCGGCGGCGACGATCTTCTGCGTCAGCTCGTCGAGCTCGGCCTCGCCTTCCCGGAGCCGCCGCTCGATCTCGCCCTTGACCTCGGCGAGGGTGCGGCCGCGGATGCGGGAGTTGAGAAAATTGGCGGCCTCGATCAATGCCGAGGTCGGCAGCCCGACCGGGATATTGAGCACGCGATTTTCGATCTGACCGTCTTCCCCGACCAAAACAACGAGCGCCCGCTCGGGCTCGAGGCGGACGAATTCGATGTGCTTTATTCGGTCGTTCGACTTTGCCGTGAGCACGACGCCGGCGGCCCGGCTCAAGCCCGACAGCAGCCCGGACGCCTCGGTCAGCACCGCCTCGACCGATTTCGACTGACCCAAGCCCGCGACCTGCGCCTCGATGGCGTTGCGGTCGCGTTCGGTGAGGTCGCCGATCTGCATCAGCGCGTCGACAAAGAACCGCAAGCCGGTCTCGGTCGGCAGCCGCCCGGCCGAAGTGTGCGGCGCGTAAACCAGGCCGAGCTGTTCCAGATCCGACATCACATTGCGCACCGACGCCGGCGACAGCGTCATGGGCAGGATGCGGGAGAGGTTGCGCGAACCGACCGGCTCGCCGGTCGCCAGATAGCTTTCGACAATCAGCCGGAAAATTTCGCGCGAGCGCTCGTTCAGCTGAGCGAGGCTCAACTGACTCGAGGCGAGCGGAAGATCATGACTGGCCAAAATCTGCTCCGGCGGAAAAAGTGCTCGCTGGCGCGGGCCGTTTCAAGGCGACGCGGCAGCGAGGGTAGCGGCAAGATGCCGGAGGAGGCAATCGCCGCCGCCCGGCGATCGTGAGACCGTTAACCGCTCGCCTGGCGCTGATCTTTTCCGAAAACCGGTTTCCCCTTTGCGGGATGATGCTCTAAAAGACTGCGCCGATCAGCGTCGGGTAGCGCCGCTACTTCGCCGCCAAGAACAAGGCGCCAAGGAGAGACCTGCATGCGGCCGAGCCGCCGACAGCCTGATGAATTGCGGCCGATTTCGCTCGAGCGCGGCGTCGTGAAATTCGCGGAGGGCTCCTGTTTCGTCCGGTTCGGCGATACCCATGTCCTGGTCACGGCGACGCTCGAGGACCGGCTGCCGCCCTGGCTCAAAGGCCAAGCCCGCGGCTGGATCACCGCCGAATACGGCATGCTGCCGCGCGCCACGCTCGAACGCACCCGCCGCGAGGCATCGACCGGCAAGCAGGGCGGCCGCACCGTCGAAATCCAGCGCCTGATTGGGCGCAGCTTGCGTTCGGTCGTCAATCTCAAGGCGCTGGGCGAGCGACAGATCACCATCGACTGCGACGTCATCCAGGCCGACGGCGGAACCCGCACCGCCTCCATCACCGGCGCCTGGATCGCGCTCTATGACTGCATCGCCTGGATGAAGACGCGGCAAATGATCGAGCAGGAGGTTTTGCGCGATCATATCGCGGCAATCTCGTGCGGCGTGTGCGGTGGCGTCGCCGTCCTCGACCTCGATTATGCCGAAGATTCGCAAGCCGAGACCGATGCGAATTTCGTCCTCACCGGCTCCGGCAACATCGTCGAGGTGCAGGCCACCGCCGAGAAGGTGCCGTTCTCCGAAGAGCAGCTGACGACCCTGTTGGCGCTGGCCCGCAAGGGCATCGCCAAGCTCATCGACCTGCAGAAGATGGCGGTGATGTGAAAGCGGAGGACAGAGGACGGACGACAGCAGACAAACGAGCACGAGTCGGACATTGATACGGCACCGAAAAATCCGTCCTCCGTCGTCCGCCACCTGTCGTCTGGTCATAGCCACCCATAATTCCGGGAAGCTCAAGGAAATGCGCGAGCTGTTGGCGCCCTACGGGATCGAGGCCATATCTGCAGGTGAGATGGGATTGAGCGAACCAGAAGAAACCGGCACGACGTTCCGCGAAAACGCGCGCATCAAAGCGGAGGCGGCGGCAACGGCGTCCGGCCTGCCGGCCTTTGCCGACGATTCCGGCCTCGTGGTCGACGCCCTCGACGGCGCGCCCGGCATCCATTCGGCGCGTTGGGCCGGACCCGACAGGAATTTCCGGCACGCGATGGAAACGGTCGAGCAAAAACTTCGCGAGCGCGGCGCGGCCACGCCGCGGCGGCGCAGCGCGCATTTCGTTTCTGCGCTCGCCATTGCCTGGCCCGATGGCCACGTTGAGGAATTCGAGGGCCGCGTCGACGGTGCGATCGTGTGGCCGCCGCGCGGCGACAAAGGCTTTGGCTACGACCCGATTTTTTTGCCCGACGGGCATGCGCGCACGTTCGGCGAGATGACAAGCGAAGAAAAACACGGCTTGCCGCCGAAGGGTAAGGGCCTGTCGCATCGCGCCCGCGCCTTCTTGAAACTCGCGGAGGCGTGTCTTGTCTGAGCGTGTCTTGTCTGAGCAAGTCTTGTCTGAGCAAACCGACGCTCCGCAATTCGGCGTTTACGTGCATTGGCCGTTTTGTTTGTCGAAATGCCCGTATTGCGATTTCAACAGTCATGTGCGCCGCGCCGCAATCGACGAAGCGCGCTTCGTGCGGGCCTTTGTGGCAGAGATTGCATCAACCGCCGCCCGCGTACCGGGCCGCACCGTTTCCACGATCTTCTTCGGCGGCGGCACGCCATCGCTGATACAGCCGGCAACGGTCGGCGCCATCATTGATGCGATCGCGCGCCACTTTGGCGTCGCGCCCGACGCCGAGGTGACGCTCGAAGCCAATCCGACCAGCGTCGAAGCGGCGCGGTTTCGCGGCTATCGGACGGCCGGCGTCAACCGCGTCTCGCTCGGCGTGCAGGCGCTCGACGATCGCGTGCTGACGGAACTAGGTCGCATGCATTCGGCGCGCGAGGCCATCGACGCCGTGCATGTCGCCCGCGGTGTTTTCGAGCGCTATTCGTTCGATCTCATCTACGCTCGACCGCAGCAGACGCCGGCGGATTGGGCGAATGAGCTCAAACGGGCGCTCGACGAGGCCGGCGAGCATCTGTCGCTTTATCAGCTCACCATCGAGCCGGAGACGCCGTTCGCCGCGCTCCATGCCGCCGGCAAGCTCAAGGTCCCGGACGACGACACCGCGCGGGCGCTCTACGACACGACGCAGGAGGTCTGCGGGGCGCACGGGCTGCCGGCGTACGAGATTTCCAATCATGCACGGCCGGGCTCTGAATGCCGGCACAATCTGGTTTATTGGCGCGCGCACCAATATGCCGGCATCGGCCCGGGTGCCCACGGCCGGCTTGATATCGACGGCGAACGGCATGCCACGGCGACCGAAAAGCGGCCTGAGACTTGGCTCACGCGCGTGGAGACCGAAGGGCACGGCCTCGTCACCGACGACACCCTCACCCGCGAGGAAATGGCCGATGAGTTTTTGCTGATGGGACTTCGCCTCGCCGAAGGCATCGATCCTTCCCGCTACGCGGTACTGGCGGGACGATCGTTGGATCCGGAGCGGATCGCGGCTTTGCGCGAAAACGGCTTGGTCGAAACCACCGCCGCCGGACGGCTCCGCGTCAGCCTGCCCGGCTTCCCGGTGCTCGATGCGGTGGTCGCCGATTTGGCGGCGTAAGCGTGCTAAATTCCCGACGCGCCGCCAAAGCTGCGCGGCGGCGGCGCAATCACCTGCGGTCCCGTTGGGGTGACGCGCATCACCGCGAGCCCACGCTCGTTGGTCCCGTCGGGGCGGAAGCGGAACAGCCCGTCGATGCCGGAGAAGCCCGACGGATTGGTCAGGACTTCAAACGAAAAGCGCTGCGGACCTTGCGTCTTCACCAGCGCCGCGATCAGAGCGACGGCGTCGTAAGCCAGCGTCGCCGTGCGCACCGGCGACTGCTTGAAGCGCGCCGAGTAGCGATTGGCGAAGTTGCGATAGCCGGCGCCGTCCGGCGCCGCGTACCAGCCGCCGTCAAGCGCCGGCGTCTGAAACACCCGCGGATCGTCCCACAATCCGGTGCCAAGGAGCTGGATCTTCTTGGTGTTGACGCCGCTCGCCACCAGAGCCTGGGCAATATCCGGAAGCGCGTCGCCCCCATCGGGAATAAAGAGCGCGTCGGCGCGAGCCTGCGCCAGCGCAATGTTGCGGACCGGCCCCGCCATTGCGGCTTTGTCATGCGGATAATGCTCAATCGCGACGACCTGGCCGCCACGGCGCCCGACATCCTGGCGCAACGCCGCTTCGACCACGGTCCCGTACGGATTATCGGGAATGAGCGCCGCGTAGGAGCGCTTTCCGGTCGACGCGGCATACTGCACGATCCGCGCCACATCCGATTCCGGCAGGAAGCTGAGCAGATAGACACCGCGCGTGGCGACGTTGGCGTCGGTGGAAAAGGCGATGACCGGGATGTTGCGCGACCGCGCGATCTGCCCGACGATGCTCACCGACTGCGCGAACAAAGGACCGAGGATCAGCTCGGCGCCTTCATCGAGCGCTTGTTGTGCGGCCACCCGCGCGCCATCTGGCGTGCCAGCGTCGTCTTTCACCAGAAGCTGGATGTTTGGCGCGTTGAACTCAGCGAGCGCCATTTCGGCGGCATTGCGCATCGCCTGGCCCGCCACGCCGGCATTGCCGCCGGCCGACAGCGGCAGAATCAGAGCCACTCGCACTTGCCCGGTACCAAGGGTGGTCTCGGGAACGGGCGGACCGGCCGGCGCCTGTTGCGGCGGCGACGAGAGAGACGGCAGCGAAGAGAAGTAGCTGGAGGTGCCCGAGCATCCCGCCAAGGCAACGCCTGCGGCACCCACCAAGACCGCGAGCGTGCGACGCCGCGATGGCTTCCACAATGGCTGGGCCACCGACCCCTTAACCCCCAGCTCCGCGGACACAGCGGTCCTCCTCACGGCGCGCCTTTGAGCACGATTGGGCCCGAAAGCCGACTTCCACGCCGGATCAGGTCCGGGACATGCTGTTTCTGGATCATGCTCGAAGCGCCGAGATCATAGGGCAGCGCCAATCTGTCATTCTGGCGGCGAATGGTTAACTGAGTGAAAAAGATAGCAAATTCCCCGTGTGCATGACGGCCGTAGAGGCCGGCGCCCGAGCGTGGTCCGGAAAAGTGGCGGCCGGTTTTCCGAAAAGACCGTGCTCCACCAAAAAGCTAAAAGGGTGGCGACGATGACCAACACGCGCGCCAACAAAGACGGACGGCCGGATCGCC
This sequence comes from uncultured Alphaproteobacteria bacterium, assembly GCA_963806465.1. Taxonomy (GTDB): domain Bacteria; phylum Pseudomonadota; class Alphaproteobacteria; order Rhizobiales; family Xanthobacteraceae; genus BOG-931. The sequence goes on from CAWDZD010000075.1 coordinate 82,851, forward strand.
CACGGCGAACCTACGCCCTCGGCGGCCAGCTTGTGGAGGCCGGCAGCCTTGCGCCCGGGCTTCATATCGTCGCCACCCCCATCGGCAATCTCGGCGACATCACCTTGCGCGCGCTCTCGACGCTTGCGGCGGCCGACCTGATCGCCTGCGAGGATACGCGGGTGACCCGCAAGCTAACCGACCGCTACGCCATCTCGTCCCCGCTCACACCCTACCATGACCACAACGCCGCGACAGCGCGGCCGAAGCTCCTGGCCCGGCTTGCCGAAGGGGCGGCGCTGGCGCTGGTGTCCGATGCCGGCACGCCGCTGATCTCCGACCCGGGCTACAAGCTGGTGCGCGCCGCCCAGGAAGCCGGGCACAGGGTCACCGCCCTGCCGGGTGCATCGTCGACGCTGGCCGCTTTGACCGTTGCCGGTTTGCCGACCGACCAATTCCTGTTCGCCGGCTTTCTGCCGCCCAAGCAGGCGGCGCGGCGGGCACGGATCGCCGAGCTTGCCCGCATCCCGGCGACGCTGGTGCTGTTTGAAACCGGGCCGCGGGTCACGGCGACCCTTGCCGACCTCGCCGCCGAACTCGGCGATCGCGAAGCGGCCATCTGCCGCGAGCTGACCAAATTGCATGAAGAGGTCCGGCGCGGCGCGCTGGCGACGCTGGCACAACAAAGCGCGACCGGTGAAATCCGCGGCGAATTCGTGCTGGTCGTCGCGCCGCCGCCGGCCGAGCAACAAGGAAGCAGCGACGATGCGGATGCGCTGTTGCGGCTTGCGCTGGCGCGTACGTCGCTCAAGGACGCCGTTGGCGAAGTCGCCGTGGCAACCGGGCTGCCGCGGCGCGCGCTTTATCAGCGCGCGCTCGAATTGACCAAGGATAAAAGCCGGGAGGCCAACGATGGCGCGCCGCGCTGAACCGCTCGACCGCCCGCGGCGTGAAAAGATCGCTGCGTTCCGGCTCGGCCTGTCGGCGGAAAGCCGCGCCGCGATACTGCTGATCGCCAAGGGCTACCGAATTCTGGCGCGGCGCTGGAAAACCCCATTCGGCGAAATCGATATCGTGGCGCGGCGCCGTGGCACGCTGGTCTTTGTCGAGGTCAAGGCGCGCGAGCGCGCCGACGACGCAGCCGAAGCGGTGACCGGGCGCAACCAGCGCCGGATCATCGCCGCGGCCGAGCTTTGGCTCGCGCGCAATCCGGCGGACGCGCAGCGCGACATCCGTTTCGACGCGGTGCTGGTGACGCCCGGGAAGATACCAGAGCATATCGCTAACGCGTTTGACGCAACGAGGTGAAAACCCAGCCGGTGAACCGCGACGCCATGGCGACCGCCGCCAAAATTGCGTAGAGATTGACAGCCCCGCCTTTTCGCGCCCAATCAGCTCATGCGCTTGAACGTCGCCGTGCAGATGGACCCGATCGACCGGATCAATATCCGCGGCGATTTGACGTTCGCATTGCTGCTCGAAGCGCAGCACCGCGCCCACCCCCTCTCCTATTACACGCCGGATCGCCTGATCCTCGCCGACGGCAAAGTATCGGCTGCGGTGCGGCCGCTGGTGGTGCGCGACGTCGGCGGTGATCATTTCACGCTCGGCGATCCGCGGCTTACCGATCTGTCGTCTTTCGACGTCGTGCTGCTGCGCCAGGACCCGCCGTTCGATCTGGCCTACATCTCGACGACGCACATGCTCGAGCGCATTCATCCGAAGACGCTCGTGGTCAACGATCCGGCCCATGTGCGCAACGCGCCGGAGAAAGTCTTTGTCACCGAATTTCCCGAGCTGATGCCGCCGACGCTGATCACCCGCGATCTCGAAGCCATCAAGGCGTTTCGCGCCAAGCACGGCGACATCGTCATGAAGCCGCTGTACGGCAAAGGCGGCGAAGCGGTGTTCCGCCTGGCGCACCAAGACCTCAATTTCGGCTCGCTGTACGATCTGTTCGCCACCATGTTCCGCGAGCCGTGGGTGGTGCAAAAATTCCTGCCGGCAGTGAAAGACGGCGACAAGCGCATCATCCTGGTCGACGGCGAGTTCGCCGGCGCGGTCAACCGCGTGCCCGCCCCGGATGATCTCCGCTCCAACATGGTGCGCGGCGGCGTGCCGAAAGCGACCGATCTCACCGAGCGCGAACGCCACATCTGCGCGCGGCTCGGCCCGGCTTTACGCGAGCGCGGTCTGTTGTTCGTCGGCATCGACGTGATCGACGGCTTCCTCACCGAGATCAACGTCACCTCGCCGACCGGAATCCGCGCCATCAAAAATCTCGGCGGCCCCGACGTCGCGGCGCTGATCTGGGACAAGATCGAGGAAAAACGTAAAAAGAGCTAAGGCCGGCACCGCGAAAATTGTTCAAGCGTGCTCAGCCTTCACTCTCGATTTTTTCCCGCGCGGCGCTGGCGAGGAAAGCCGAACGGGTCAGACCGCGACGCTCGGCGGCCTCGTCGATCGCGCCCAACAGACCGGCATCGAGCGAAAGGTTAGCTTTCACCGGCCGCCCGGCGTCAAGCAGGAGCGGCACATAGGCGAGCACTCCGCCGCGCGCGAGTGCGGCCGCAACCTCTGGATCCTTCCGCAGCTTGTCGGCGGAGCGGGGCTTGGGAACTTGCTCGCCGTCCGCACGCGCGTCTTCGACCCACAATGTCACAGCCTCGACGGCATTGCGCAAAGCATCATCCACGGTTCGCCCGCCGGACGTACAGCCGGGCAAATCGGGTATCACGACGCCAAAGGCGCCCGGCCGACCGTCAATGATAGCAACATAGCGCGCCATGAATCTTTCCTCATTGCTATCCGGCTTGCCCCGCGATGACGCGGGCTACGCCGGGCGAAAGGATACGGTGCCGCGGAACGACGATGCGGCCTGGCTTGGTCGGATGCTTGAACACGTCATGATTTCCGCCATGCCGCGCGACCCAACCGTCGCGCTTGAGCTGGGCTACGACTGCGTTTCGGTTTGTGTCCGGCTTGACCACGAGCGACTGCTTTAATGCGTAAATATTGGCGCATCAGCGATTGGGAAGCAATAGCCATGGAACGACCGCGAACACATGGCGGTCTCGACGTCGCGGCGCTGATCCGGGACAAGATCGGGGAAAAGCGCGCCGCGCGTTAGCACTCAGCGCGAGGATTTATCTTCGCGTTTGAGCCGGGCCAGCGCGGCGCGGATCGGTGCGAACGGGCCGTATTTGTGCTGCTGCGCGCTGAAATCGTCGAGATAAGGCCCATAGGGTGTGTCCACCGGCTTTTGCGCCAAGTCCGGAAAATCCTTTTCCAGCCCGGCCTTGTGCGGACGCGGCTGCGACACGACAAAGGCCGCGACATCCCAGGCGTCGACCGTCGACAGGATCGGATTCAAATAATCCGCGCCTTGCGGCATGTTGGAATGAACAAAATTTGCCGCCGTGATCAGACGGTCCATGCCGGCGCCGTCATTGAACGAGCCCGGCCCCCACAATGGCGGCACCATGTAGCCGAGATCGGTGGTCGGCAGGCTGCGCAGGATGCCCGATCCGTCGGTGTTGTGGCAGGCCTCGCACTTGGCGACATAGACGGCGCGGCCGCGCGCCGGATCGGCGGCGCGATCGAGCTCGGGAATCTTTCCGGCGCCGAGGCCGGCAATGCGCTGGTCCGGCGGCACGCCGGACGACAGGAATTTGATATAAGCGACGAACGCCGCCAATTCCGGCGCGTCCGCGGGTATGGCGCGGCCGTTCATGCTGCGCGTCATGCAGGAATTCACGCGCTGGTCGATGGTGATCTCGGCGCCGGCCCGCCCGCTGTATCGCGGAAAATCGTCGTAGAGGCCGAAGATCGGCAGCCCAAACTTTTTCGTTCCGGCTTCGAGGTGGCAATCGCTGCAGGCGAGATTGTTGCCCGCATAGCGCTTCGACGGATCGCTGACGTCAGGGCCGATATGGGCGTAGGTCGCGGTGATGAGATCGCGGCCGCGCCGCACCAGCCGACCGTAGCTGTCGTCAGGCAAGGCGCCGACCACCGGCACGGTCCAGATCGCGTCGCTCGAGGGAGCCGCGCTTTCGGCATGGCCGCGCACCGACGGCAGTACCAAGACAATGATGGCGCCGAGAAGCGCGCCAAGCAGCGCGACGGCGTGCCAATGTCTGGAGGCTGCGCGTCTCATGAATTCATCACTGAACGTGGCTGCGATTTACGGATTGGCGCGGGAGTTTGTGAGAACTTGGCCCGTCGGCAGTGCCCGAGAGGACATGCCCGATTGTACGAAATTTCCGTCCCGCGCGATCGCTTACGTGGGGTACCAGGGCCCTTATAAAATCCGAGCGCCAGCACGTCTGTTCCCTAAATGTTCTTGATCGCTGGAGCGAGTTCCGCTACTGTGCCGGCCTCGGGCAGGGGCGGACATGGTCCAGCGCGTCTCCACGGTCGCATTCGAGGGCATCGAGGTCAGGCCGGTCGACGTCCAGGTACAAATCGCCCCCGGGATGCCGGCCTTCACTATCGTCGGCCTCCCCGACAAGGCGGTATCCGAGGCCCGCGAACGAGTCCGCTCGGCGATGATCGCATCCGGGCTGGCGTTGCCCGCCCGGCGCATCACCATCAATCTCGCGCCGGCCGACCTGCCGAAGGAAGGCAGCCACTACGATCTGCCGATTGCGCTCGGCCTGATGGCGGCGATCGGCGCGATTCCCCACGACGCTTTGTCCGGCTTCGCGGTTCTCGGCGAGCTTGGCCTTGATGGCTCGATCGCGCCGGTCGCCGGCGTCCTGCCGGCCGCGATCGGCGTCAACGCCCGCGGCGAAGGCCTGATCTGCCCGGCCAAATGCGGGCCCGAGGCGGCCTGGGCCAGCCCCGAGATCGAAATCATCGCGGCGGCGTCGCTGATCCAGCTGGCCAATCACTTCAAAGGCACGCAGGTGCTGTCGCGGCCGCAGCCGAAAATTCTCGAAGTCGCCGACGCCGCGGCCGACCTCGCCGACATCAAGGGTCAGGAAAGCGCCAAGCGCGCGCTCGAAGTCGCCGCCGCCGGCGGCCACAATCTGCTCATGGTCGGCCCGCCCGGCGCCGGCAAGTCGATGCTGGCATCGCGGCTGCCGTCCATCCTGCCACCGCTCGCTCCGGCGGAGCTGCTTGAAGTTTCCATGGTGGCCTCGGTCGCCGGCGTCATCGAGGGCGGCGCGCTGACCAACCGGCGGCCGTTCCGGTCGCCGCATCATTCCGCCAGCATGCCGGCTCTGGTCGGCGGCGGCATCCACGCGCGGCCGGGAGAAATCTCGCTGGCCCATCACGGCGTGCTGTTTCTCGACGAACTGCCGGAATTCTCGCCGCAAGCGCTCGACTCGCTGCGGCAGCCGTTGGAGACCGGCGAGATCGCGATCGCGCGCGCCAATCATCGGGTCACTTATCCATCGCGCTTCATGCTGGTGGCGGCGATGAATCCCTGCCGCTGCGGCCACGCCAACGACCCGGGCTATACCTGCCGCCGCGCCGCCAATACCCGCTGCGCCGCCGACTACCAGGGGCGCATTTCCGGCCCCCTGATCGACCGCATCGACCTGCACATCGAGGTGCCGGCGGTGACCGCGGCGGATCTCATCCTGCCGCCGCCGACCGAAGGAAGCCGCGAGGTCGCCGAGCGCGTCGCGCTCGCCCGCGACCGACAGGCGGCGCGCTACGCGGCGATCGGATTGCCGCATTTGCGCAGCAACGCCGCGGTTTCCGGCGCGGTGCTCGAGGACGTGGCGCGGCCGGACGCGAGCGGACTATCGCTGCTGCGCGAAGCCGCCGACGCCATGCGGCTTTCCGCCCGCGGCTATCATCGGGTGCTGCGGGTGGCGCGCACGCTCGCCGACCTCGACGGCGCCGACAAAGTCGGCCGCGTGCACCTCGCCGAGGCGCTGTCCTACCGGGCGCTGACCGACGAAATTCGCCGCGCGGCTTAGGCATGCTCTGAACGCCGCCGCCACCGCGGCCATTGACTTGCGATTCCCCAACCGCTGAGCATCGGGTCGTTGTCGTGATGATTTGCAGTGATTGCAGCGCCGGCCAACGCAAAAGCGGCAGCCATGAACAACCCGCCCCGCAAGCTCGCCTTTGTCGTCGCCTCGACCGAGCACGGCACCATGATTGTCAATCGGTTCGACGAGCACCGCCTGCCTGACAACACCGGCTTTGGCGTCGGCTACCAGCTGTTTGAAACAGCGTCCTACGACCCGGGCGACGTCACGACGCTGCTGACGCTCCTCGATCTACGGCGCCGTTATCACGGCGATGGCGTCGTCGCCGTCGATTGCGGCGCCAATATCGGTGTCCATACGGTAGAGTGGGCCAGGCACATGACCGGCTGGGGCGTGGTGGTCGCCATCGAAGCGCAGGAGCGCATCTATTATGCGCTTGCCGGCAATCTCGCGATCAACAATTGCTTCAACGCCCGCGCCCTTCATGCCGCGGTGGCGAGCGCGCCGGGCAGCATGAAAATTCCCAATCCGAACTATCTGGCGCCGGCAAGCTTTGGCAGCCTCGACCTCAGGGAGCGGGACGGCACCGAGTTCATCGGCCAAGTCATCGACTATTCGCCGGCCAGGATGGTCGACGTCCGCACCATTACGCTTGATGGTTTCAATTTCCCGCGCCTCGATCTGATCAAGATCGACGTCGAAGGCATGGAGTTCGATGCGTTGGCCGGCGCCGCCAAAAGCATCGAAGCGCACCATCCCATCATGTTGATCGAAGCGCTCAAGGTCGACGCCGACAAACTGCGCGCCTGGCTTGAAAACTTGAACTATTTCGCCGTCATGACCGGAATAAATCTTTTAGCGATTTACAAAACTGACCCCTGTCTCGCGCAAATCAAGTTCGTCGAGCCGGCCGCGGCTTAGAGCATGATCCGGAAAAAGCCTGCCCTCGGACCCGGTCCGAGGGTGGAAGCCGGTTTTCCGAAAAGATCATGCTTCGCTAAAACCCCCTAACCCGTTCCGGTCGACCCGTTGATCACGCCGCGCACGCCGATCGCGGACAGGAATTCGTGCCGCGTCTCGGCGTGATCGCGGAACACGCCCAGCATCCGGCTCGTCACCATGCTGACGCCAGTCTTGTGCACGCCGCGTGTCGTCATGCATTGGTGCGTCGCTTCGGTGACCACGGCAACGCCGTAGGGTTTGAGCACCTCATCGAGGCAGGCGGCGATTTCCGCCGTCATCTTTTCCTGGATCTGCAGCCGCCGGGCATAGACTTCGACCAGTCGCGCCAGCTTGGAAATGCCGACCACGCGGTTGCGCGGCAGGTAGCCGATATGGACGCGGCCGATGATCGGCGCCATGTGGTGCTCGCAGTGTGACTCGAAGCGGATGTCGCGCAGCACCACCACCTCGTCATAGCCGCCGGTCTCCTCGAACGTGCGCTGCAGGTAATCGCGCGGATGATCCTTATAGCCGGCGAACCATTCCTCATAAGCGCGCACCACGCGCGCCGGCGTCGAGCGCAGTCCCTCGCGATCGGGATCGTCGCCGGCCCACTGGATCAGCGTACGCACCGCGGCCTCCGCCGCCTCGCGCGTCACTGGTTCCGGCTGCGCCGCCTCGGCGGATTTCGCGCCGGAGCGCTTCACGTTCAAAACCTTGTCCATTCACCTTCTCCCGGCCGTATCCGATCGTTCCTGCAATCCGATCCGCTCGCGGCACAATATTAACAAAGCATCAACCCTCGCTCCAATCGTTGATCCTGAAGGCAAGGGTTGCGCAAGGTTCATAGGCCAAAATTCGCGGGACTGCATAGATAACCGAAATCCTAACAACGTCCGCCGATGCGGCTGCAGCCGGCAGCCGCGGCGACCATGCCGAGCGGGATAGGGGACAATGCGCCCTCGCGCTATGCTGCGAAACCCCGCCATTATCAGCCGCCGTCTGTCCTCGCTCGTGGTCCGCGCCACCGTCATCACCGTCATGTCGTTCGCGGTTGCCTTCGGCTTCCTGGCCGGGGCGACTTCGCCGGCGGCCCACTATGACCCATATATGTTCGCGATTGGCGTTTCGGCACTGTTCGGAGCCGCGTGCGGGGCGCTCGGAATCCTGATCTCGCGCATCCGCCAAATGAAGGCCGAACTGCGCGAATTGGAGACGCGGCTCGACGAAGCCGCGGACCGCAACTGGGAAATCCGGGAAGCGCAGGAACGCACCACGAGCTTCTTTGAAGCTCAAGATGATGTGATCGTGCGCCGCGACGGCTCGAGCGCCATCACCTATGTCAACGATGCCTTTTGCGCGCTGGCCGGCCGCCAGCGCGCTGAGCTCTTGAAAGCCGATTTCGCGCTTCCGGTGCTGGAGCAAGGCGGGACCTCTATCCTTGCCGACGGCGTGCGCGCCCATGACCAGAAAATCGCAGCGGCCGACGGCGCCCGCTGGATCGCCTGGCGCGAGGTCACGATTCGCGCCGACGGCGAGAGCGAGATGCAGAGCGTAGGCCGCGACGTGACCGACCGCGTGCTCGCCGAGCAGGCGCTGGCGGTGGCGCGCGATCAGGCCGAGGCGGCCAACCGCGCCAAGTCGCGTTTCCTCACCATGGTCTCGCACGAGATCCGCACGCCGCTCAACGGCATCCTCGGCATGGCCGATCTCCTCGGCGACACACCACTGACCCCCGAGCAAGCAACCTATTTGAAAGCGGTCAAAACTTCAGGCGAGACGCTGTTGTCGTTGATCGAGGAAGTCCTCGATTTTTCCAAGATCGAAGCCGGCCGCCTCGATCTCGCGGCGCGACCGTTTCCGCTTGCCGCTTTTGTCGAGGAAGTGGGCGAGCTCCTTGGCCCGCGCGCTCAGGCCAAAGGCCTCGAAATCGGCTGCTATGTCGACGAGCGCCTGCCGTCGCGGGTGGTCGGCGATGCGGCGCGGCTTCGCCAGGTCCTGTTCAACCTCGCCGGCAATGCCATCAAGTTCACCGAAAACGGCGGCGTGTCGATCATCGTCGAGCCGTCGGCGCAGCCGGACGCAATCGCAATCGCGGTGCATGACACCGGCATCGGTATCTCGCTGCAGGATCAGGCGCGCATCTTTCTGGAATTCGAGCAGGCCGACGTCTCGTCGACGCGAAAATTCGGCGGCACCGGCCTCGGTCTGACCATTTCCAACAAGATCATCGAAAGCATGGGCGGCTCGATCACGGTCGAGAGCAGCCCCGGCGACGGCTCGACGTTCCGGGTCAACGTTCCGCTGCCGCGCGCCGACGATGCGCAAGAGCCAGCCCTGATGGTCCCTGATCTGGCCGGCAGCGACGTTCTCATCGTCGCGCCGGCGCCGACCGAAGCGTCCTTGACCGCCCGGCGCCTGCAACGCTGGGGCGCGCGCACCAAAATCGTCCCGGACGATCAGGTCGCCGCTGCTTTGCTCCCGGAGCAGATATGGAGCGCCGTGCTGGTCGATCACGCGCTCGGCACCGGGGCGAGCGAAAAGCTGGCGCGTGCTGCGGTGAGCGTGCCGCGGCGGATCGTGCTGGTTACGCCGTCGATGCGCAACGAGCTTGCGGCGCTGAAGGTTGCCGGCTTCACCGGCTATCTGATCAAGCCGGTGCGTGCCGCCTCACTCGCCGCCCGCTTCCTGAGCGACGACGCTTTCGATGTTGCTGCGGCGATGGAGGCTTCGGACGTGCCGGGCCTGTCGCATTCGCGCGGCGGTCTTTCGATCCTGGTCGCCGAGGACAACGAGATCAATGCGCTGCTGGCGCGCGCGCTTCTGATCAAGCTCGGCCATCATCCGACCATGACTGCAAGCGGTGACGCAGCGGTCGATTCCTGGCTGGCGGCGCGCGCGGCCGGCACGCCGTACGACCGGGTGCTGATGGACCTGCACATGCCGGGCATGGACGGCCTGGACGCGACCCGCCGCATCCGCCAGATCGAAGCCGAAGCCGGCGCAGCGCGCACCCCGATCCTGGCGCTGACGGCGAACGCCTCCGCCGACGATCGCCAAGCCTGCCTCGAGGCCGGCATGGACGGCTTCCTCGTGAAGCCGCTCGACCGCGAGCGTCTGGCTGCGGCGCTGGCGACCGCGGGAAAGGCCGCGCTCGCAGCGTAATCGGCGCCGAGACCCTTCGCCGCTACAACCGGCGCAGCGCCACTTCCTCGATGTCGTGGTCTTCGCCCTTCTTGAGAATAAGATCGGCGCGCAGCCGCGTCGGTAGAATATTTTCGCGCAGATTAACCAGGTTGATCCGGTTCCAGATCGACGTGGCGGTTGCGACCGCCTCGTCATCCGACAGTTTGGCGTAGCGGTGAAAATAGGATTTCGGATCGACGAACGCGGTGCCGCGCAATGTCAGAAAGCGATTGACGTACCACGACAACAGCACGTCCTCACCGGCATCGAGATAGATCGAGAAATCGAAGAAGTCGGAGACGAACGGGATCGCCTTGCCGTCTTTGGGCAGCCGGCCGGCTTGGAGCACATTGAGGCCTTCGACGATCAGGATGTCCGGGCGGTTGATCTCGACCCATTGGTTGGGAATGACGTCGTAGATCAGATGCGAATAGACCGGCGCGCGCACCGGATGGAGTCCGGCCTTGATGTCGGACAAAAACCGCAACAGCGTCGGCAAGTCGTAGCTTTCCGGAAAACCCTTCTTTTCCATCAAGCCTTCGCTGGTGAGCACGGCGTTGGGATAAAGGAAACCGTCGGTGGTGACGAGGTCGACCTTGGGCACGTTAGGCCAGCGCTCCAACAATGCCTGCAGCACGCGGGCGGTAGTCGATTTGCCGACCGCGACCGAACCGCCGACACCAATGATGTAGGGCACCTTGGCATCCTCAGTGCCGAGGAAGCCCTGCTGCGCGCGAAACAGCCGCTGCGTCGCCGCCACGTAAAGCGACAGTAGCCGCGACAACGGCAGGTAAATTTCCTCGACCTCGGATATGTCGAGGCGGTCGTGCATCGAATGCAGCCGCGACACCTCCGACGGCTCGAGCGTCATCGCCGTGTCGGCGCGCAGCTTCGCCCACTCGGCGCGGGAGAAGATGCGATACGGCGAAACGTCAGGGCTGGTGCGCTGCTCCATGCCGTTTGTCCTTATCCGCCCTTGCGCGCCGCCTTTTCGTCGAGGCCGGTCTGCTGGGTGCGCCCGCCGAGCTCCACTTCGACCTCGGCCAGCGGGATCCCGCGCGCATGCAGAACGACCAGCAGGTGATAGAGGAGGTCAGCGGTTTCAGCGACCACCCGGCTGCGATCCTCGGCGATCGCGGCGATGGCGACTTCGACCGCTTCCTCGCCAAGCTTTTTAGCGCAGTGGGCCAGGCCCTTGTCGAGCAGTGTGCGGGTATAGGAAGCTCCCGGCTCGGCTTGGGCCCGGTCGCGGACGCGCTTTTCCAGATCGTGAACGGTGAATGGTGCCATAAGGATTTCGCTGCCTGTCCCTTTGCCGCGTTCCTTAGCATCTCTGCATGCAGGCGGGGAGTGGCCGCGCCGCATGCAAGCCTATCGATATTTCACCGCGCCGCGACGGAGATTAGGATTAACGGATGGCCGTGCTCGATTTCTGGTTCGATTTCGCCTCGACCTATTCGTACCCGACCGCGCTGCGCATCGGCGCGCTCGCCGGTAAGGCCGGTGTCGAGGTCCGCTTCCGGCCGTTCCTGCTCGGGCCGATCTTCAAAGCACACGGCTGGAACACCTCACCTTTTAATCTTTACCCGGCCAAAGGCCGCCATATGTGGCGCGACCTCGAGCGGACTTGCGATGAACTGAAGCTTCCGTTCCGGCGACCGGAGCCGTTTCCGCAACCGAGCCTGTTGGCGGCGCGCGTCGCGCTGGTCGGGCTTGGCGACGTCTGGGGCGAGGATTTTTGTGTCGCCGTTTTCCGCGCCGAGTTTGCCGATGGCGAGCCGATCGGCGAGCCGGCGACCATGCGCGCCATTCTGGCCGATCTGAAAGTCGATCCGCAACGGACGATGACGGCCGCGCAGAGCGACGCGACCAAGGAGCGCTTGCGATCACAAACGGCGGAAGCGCAGCGCCTGGAGATTTTCGGCGCGCCAACTTTCACGACGGCGGACGGCGAATTGTTCTGGGGCAACGACCGGCTTGAAAACGCGATCGCCTGGGCGAAACGCGCGGGCTGAGGGCACCACAAGCTCACTGGAATCTGACCCTCAGGCTTCCTATTTAGGCCCCGACTCCACACGGGGCCAATTAAGCCATTTTTCCCCGCGGTGTGGTGCGCTCGGCTCTAGACGTTGGAGCATGATCTTTTCCGAAAACCGGTTCCCACTTTTCGGGCTCATGCTCTAAGGAGTGGACCATGTCGTTTGTTCTCATCGTCCTCGTCATCATTGTCGCATTGTCGGGGCTGCGCATCGCCGACCAATACGTGCGCGGCGTCGTATTCCGGCTTGGCCGCTATCACTCGACCAAGGGCCCGGGCCTTTACTGGATCATTCCGCTGATCGAAAGGCAGCGCAAGGTGGACCTGCGCATCAACACCGCCGCCGTCGAACAGCAGGAGACCATCACCAACGACAACGTTCCGATCAAGGTCAACGCCGTCGTCTGGTACCGGATCGTCAACCCGATGGCTTCGGTCCTTGAGGTCAAGAACATCGACACCGCGGTCATCCAGGTGGCTCTTACCACCTTGCGCACGGGCATCGGCCAGCATTCGCTCGACCAGGTCCTCAAAGAACAAGAAGCCGTTGCCAAGCGCATTGAAGAGAAGATCGACGCCGTGACCGAACCGTGGGGCGTCAAGGTCGAACGCGTCGAAATGAAAAACGTCGAAATTCCGCAATCGATGCAGCGGGTCATGGCCCAGGAGGCGGAAGCGTTGCGCGAGAAGCGCGCCCGGATCATCAAGGCGCAGGCGGAATTCGAAGCGGCGGAGCAGTTGCGCAACGCGGCGGAAATCATCATGCAAAACCCGGCCGGCCTCGAGTTGCGGCGCATGCAGATGATCACCGAGGTCGGCGCCGAGCAAAACACCATGACGATCATCATGATGCCGAGCGAGTTTGTCGCCATGGCGAAGAGCATCGGCAACCTGGGCAAGCCGGCGGCGCAGTGAGCTGATCTAGTCGATCTCGTCTTCGTTATTGCGAGCGGAGCGAAGCAATCCAGAACCCCCTACCTTCCCTCCCCCGCAAGCGGGGGAGGGTTAGGGTAGGGGATTGCTTCGTCGCTGCCGCTCCTCGCAATGACGATATGATCCCTTACGCGCTCAAGGATCGAGCCGCACCGCTAGACCGGCGCGCGCCATGAAGCTCTTGGCGTCGCGCACGGAAAACTCGCCGAAGTGGAAGATCGAGGCGGCGAGCACGGCGCTGGCGTGACCGTCACGAATGCCCTGCACCAGGTGCTCAAGATTGCCGACGCCGCCGGAGGCGATCACCGGCACCGATACCGCGTCGGCGACGGCGCGGGTCAGCGCGATATCGAAGCCTTGGCGCGTGCCGTCGCGGTCCATCGAGGTGAGCAGGATTTCGCCGGCGCCGAGCGCGACTACTTCGCGGGCATAGTCGATGGCATCGAGGCCGGTCGGGTTGCGGCCGCCATGGGTGAAGATTTCCCAACGGTCGGGTTGCGCCGAAACTTTTTTGGCGTCGATGGCGACGACGATGCATTGATCGCCGAATTTCTCCGCGGCTTCCTTGACGAAACCGCGCCGCGCCACCGCCGCGGTGTTGATCGAGACCTTGTCGGCGCCGGAAGATAACAACGCGCGGATATCCTCGATGGTGCGCACTCCGCCGCCGACGGTGAGCGGCATGAAACACGCCTCGGCGGTGCGCTGCACCACGTCGAGCATGATGTCGCGATCCTCGTGGCTTGCGGTGATGTCGAGGAAGGTGAGCTCGTCGGCGCCCGCTTCGTCGTAGGCGATCGCCGCTTCGACCGGGTCGCCGGCGTCGCGCAGATTGACGAAATTGACGCCCTTGACGACGCGGCCGTCCTTGACGTCGAGGCAGGGAATGACCCGGACCTTGAACATGCGCGCCCCGCTACGCCTCGACGCGGCGCCGCCGCCAACGCACGAGCACCACGACGCAAACGACGACAAGCCACAACGCCAAGGCGGCGGCGCCGAGCGGCAATGTGACGAAGGCAAGCCAGCCAAGAACAAACATGACGACCAGCGGCTCGCCCAAGTCATGCCCCATGAATGGGCACGGCGAAGCACCGCCTTCGTTGAGACCACACCCCAAAGCATCGGCGATCCCGCCGGCGATGAGTGCCGATAGCAGCGGCGCCAGCGCCAGCAGCACGATCAGGACAAAAGGAATTCCGAGCCACAGCAAGACCGATCGGCGCGACGCGCTCACGACACGCTGGCTCCCTGTGCGCCTTTCAGCAGGGTCAGCGCCGCGGCCGCATCGAGCCGGCCATCATAGAGCGCACGACCGGCGATGGCGCCGGCGAGCTTGTTCGCGCGCGGTTCGAGCAACGCGCGTACGTCGTCGAGCGACGCAAGCCCGCCCGAGGCAATCACCGGAATGGACACGGCATCGGCGAGCGCGATGGTGGCGGCGAGATTGAGGCCTTTGAGCATGCCGTCGCGGGCAATATCGGTATAGATGATCGCCGCAACGCCAGCGTCCTCGAACCGCTTGGCGATCTCCAGCGCCGACAGCTCCGATGTTTCCGCCCAGCCTTGCACCGCGACCTTGCCGTCGCGGGCATCAAGGCCGACGGCGACGCAGTTGGGAAATTGCCTCGCTGCCGCCTTCACCAGCACCGGATCGCGCACCGCGGCGGTGCCGATGATGACACGGGTCACGCCCTTGGCCAGCCAGCCTTCGATCATCGCGTGATCGCGGATGCCGCCGCCGAGCTGCACCGGAATGCCCACCGCGGCGAGGATGCGTTCGACCGCCGCAGCGTTGACCGGCCGCCCGGCAAAGGCGCCGTCGAGATCGACGATATGCAGATACTCGAAACCCTGCGCCGCAAAGGCGCGCGCCTGTTCCGCCGGGTTTCGATGAAAGACCGTCGCCCGCGCCATGTCGCCCTGTTCGAGGCGGACCGCTTCTCCGTTCTTCAGATCGATCGCAGGAAAAAGGATCACGGTTTCCACGTGAGGAAATTGGCGATCAGCGCCAGCCCGAGCTTCTGGCTTTTCTCGGGATGAAATTGGGTGCCGACCAGATTGTCGCGGGCGACGATCGCGGTGATCGGGCCGCCGTAATCGGCCTCCGCCACCAGATCGGCGCGTTGCGCCACCTTGAATTCATAGGAGTGCACGAAATAAGCGTGACGGCCGTCGGGCCCGAACGTGAGGCCTTCGACCAGCTTGTGCGGCCGCGTCACATTGAGCGTGTTCCAGCCCATGTGCGGAATCTTCAAGTTTGGATCGGCGGGCGTGATGCGGTCGACTTCGCCGGCGATCCAGCCCAATCCTTCGGTGACCTCGTATTCGCGGCCGCGCTCGGCCAATAATTGCATGCCGACGCAGATGCCGAAGAACGGCCGGGCCTTTTGATGCACCGCCTCGTCGAGCGCCTCGACCATGCCGTCGACGGCGTCGAGCCCGCGGCGGCAATCGGCGAACGCACCGACGCCGGGCAGTACCACGCGATCCGCCGCGGCAACGACGCGCGGATCGTCGGTCACGACGATCGGCTGATCGATGCCGGCATCATGCGCCGCGCGCTCGAACGCTTTGGCGGCCGAATGCAGATTGCCCGAGCCATAGTCGACGATGGCGACGGTCACCGCGATGCCCCGGGTTCGGGAAACAGGCCGACAATGTCGGGGGCCTGCGGCATCGGCGGCATCGGCGATGGCGCGGGTGGAGAAGTCGGCGGCCCGGACCGCTTGTCCCCGCCGGCCTCGGTCCAGGCGTCAAAAAATCGCCGCTCGGCGGCTTCGGCATTGGTGCCGCCGACGACGCCGACCTGCCGGTAGCGGCGCCGATCGAGGGTGAAGCGGCGCAACGTGCTTGCTTCAGCGCCAACCAGGAACGCAATCAGCAGCGCGGCGAATGCGCTGCCGGCAGCACCGACGCCGGCGAAATGCATGACATTTTCGATACCGACGATCACGACGAGATAGATCAGCAAGACCAGCCACAGCCGGTGCCACAGCATCCACAAGGGCGCGAGCAGGAACGCCCAAAAATCAAAGCCGTCGCGCACGAACACGAAGCGTTCCGGGTCCGGCGAAGCTTCGGCTGCGCGCAGCGGCGGCTGGTGAATTGTGTAAACGGACATGATGATGTTCCAGGTTACTTCACTTGGTTCCAGGGCTTCTTCCAGGAAGCGCTCCCGGGAATTTGCGCTTTTACTTGGCGCCGCGGCGCCGCTGTTGCAATCCTCGGCGGCGAGGACGGCGCGTCACCCGCCGAGCGTACCCTTGGTCGAGGGCACCTCGTGCGCCGCGCGCGGATCGATGGCGACGGCCGCCCGCAGCGCCCGCGCCAAACCCTTAAAGCAGGATTCGGCGATATGATGGTCGTTGGTACCGTAAAGCGTGGCGACGTGCAGCGTCACGGCGGCGTTGATGGCGAAGGCCTGAAACCACTCCTGCACCAGTTCGGTGTCGAACGGTCCGACCTTGTCGCGGGCAAATTCCGCCTTGAAGACCAAAAACGGCCGACCCGAAATATCGATCGCCACCCGGGTGAGCGCTTCGTCCATCGGCACATG
Source organism: uncultured Alphaproteobacteria bacterium (assembly GCA_963806465.1). Lineage (GTDB taxonomy): Bacteria > Pseudomonadota > Alphaproteobacteria > Rhizobiales > Xanthobacteraceae > BOG-931. The sequence goes on from CAWDZD010000075.1 coordinate 99,436, forward strand.
CACGTCGGCGTAACGGGTGATGCCCTTCATGTCGCCGAGCGCCTGTTTGACCGCCTGGCCGAGCGCGATGCCGACGTCCTCGGTGGTGTGATGATGATCGATATGCAGGTCGCCCTTGGCCTTGATCTCGATATCGATCCGCGAGTGGCGCGCCAGGAGGTCGAGCATGTGATCGAGAAAGCCGATGCCGGTTGCGATCGATGAACGGCCCTCGCCGTCGAGGTCGATCATGACCTCGACCGCCGTTTCCTTGGTGGTCCGTTTCACCGACGCCTGACGCATCGCGTTCTCTCCGGCACGCCGCGCCTTTTATCAGGGCTTTGACCGCGCCGCCAATCGAACCGGTGGCGCATTTGCATTGCCGCGGGTCAACTCCTAAATCATGGCTTAAACAAAGGCCTTCCAGCTTATGCACCCCGTCGAATCCGGCGCCGCCGGCGCATCCAACCCTTGGCATGGCACGACCATCCTGACCGTTCGCAAGGGAGGCGTGGTCGCTATTGGCGGCGACGGTCAGGTGTCGATCGGCCAGACCATCGTCAAATCCAATGCCCGCAAGGTGCGGCGCCTTGGCGGCGGCGAGGTGATCGGCGGCTTTGCCGGCGCCACCGCCGACGCCTTCACTTTGTTTGAGCGGCTGGAGTTGAAGCTCGAACAATATCGCGGTCAGCTGATGCGGGCGGCGGTCGAGCTGGCGAAGGATTGGCGCACGGACCGCTATCTTCGCCGTCTCGAGGCCATGATGATCGTCGCCGACAAGGACGTGTCGCTGGTGCTGACCGGCACCGGCGACGTACTCGAGCCGGAGGCCGGCATTGTCGGTATCGGCTCGGGCGGCAACTACGCGCTGGCCGCGGCCCGCGCGCTCGCCGACGGTCCGCTTGACGCCGAGGCGATCGTGCGCCGTTCGCTCGATATCGCCGCCGACATCTGCGTTTACACCAACCGCAACGTCACCGTCGAAACGTTGAAGAGCGGCACCTGATGGCCTTGCAGCCTTTTGCGTTTCGCCCGATGACGGCGGCCGACCTCACCAGCGTCCGGCGTTGGCTGGAGAAACCGCATGTGGCGGAATGGTGGGGTGATCCGGACGAGCAATTCGCGCTGGTGGGTGGCGACCTCGACCATCCTGCGATGGATCAGTTCATCGTCGAAGTCGGCGCCCATCCGTTTGCCTATTTGCAGTGTTACGATCCCACGGCTTGGCCCAATCACGGGTTCGGCGATCTGCCGAATGGCGCGCGCGGCATCGATCAGTTCATCGGTGAAGCTGACATGATCGATCGCGGCCACGGTTCCGCTTTGATCCGCGCGTTTGTGGATGACCTATTGACTGGCGGGACGCCGCGGGTCGTGACCGATCCCGATCCCGCCAACACGCGAGCCATCAGGGCTTACGAAAAGGCCGGCTTTCGCAAGGACCGGCCGGTGACGACCCCCGATGGCGCTGCGCTTTTGATGGTACGCGATCCAATGGTACACACTCGATGAGTGATTTTTCCCCCCGCGAAATCGTCTCCGAGCTCGACCGCTTCATCGTCGGCCAGGCCGACGCCAAGCGCGCGGTCGCCATTGCGCTGCGCAACCGCTGGCGCCGGCTGCAGCTTGACGACCGGCTGCGCGAGGAAGTGCTGCCGAAGAATATCCTGATGATCGGGCCGACCGGCGTCGGCAAGACCGAAATCTCGCGCCGGCTCGCCAAGCTCGCCGGCGCGCCGTTCCTCAAGGTGGAAGCGACCAAATTCACCGAGGTCGGCTATGTCGGCCGCGATGTCGAGCAGATTGTCCGCGATCTGGTCGAGATCGGCATCGCTTTGACGCGGGACAACAAACGCAAGGATGTCCAGGCCCGCGCCCAGCAGGCCGCGGAGGGCCGCGTGCTTGACGCGCTGGTCGGCGCCAATGCCAGCGCCTCGACCAAGGAAGCATTCCGCCGCAAGCTGCGGGCCGGCGAGCTTGACGACAAGGAAATCGAAATCGAGGTGCAATCCTCGGGCGGCATGCCGCTGTTCGAAATCCCCGGCATGCCGGGTGCGCAGATCGGCGCGGTGTCGATCGGCGACATTTTCGGCAAGCTCGGCGGCAGCCGCACCAAGACCCGGCGGGTGACCGTGCATGAGTCCTGACGAGATCCTGATCAACGAGGAGTTCGGACAAGCTCCTCGACACCGATCAGCTGACGCAGGAAGCCATCAAGGCGGTGGAGAATAACGGCATCGTCTTCCTCGACGAGGTCGACAAGATTTGCGCCCGCGATGGGCGGATCGGCGCTGACGTGTCGCGCGAAGGCGTGCAGCGCGATCTGTTGCCGCTGATCGAAGGCACCACCGTCGCCACCAAGCACGGCACCGTGAAGACCGATCATATCCTGTTCATCGCCTCGGGCGCGTTCCACACCTCGAAGCCTTCGGATCTGTTGCCGGAACTGCAAGGCCGGCTGCCGATCCGCGTCGAATTGAAGGCGCTCACGCGCGACGACCTCCGCCGCATCCTGACGGAACCGGAGGCGTCGCTGATCAAGCAATATATCGCGCTGATGCGCACCGAGGGCGTGACGCTGGAATTCTCCGAAGATGCCATCGATGCCGTCGCCGACATGGCAGTGGCGGTGAATTCGAGCGTGGAGAATATCGGCGCGCGGCGCCTGCAAACGGTGATGGAGCGCGTGCTCGACGAGATTTCCTTTGCCGCACCGGACCGGCACGGCGACACTGTCACGATCGATGGCGCCTATGTGCAAAAGCATGTCGGCGATCTGGCAAAGAATGCCGATCTGAGCCGATTTATTCTTTAGGTGTTTTGCTCTAGGTGTTTTGGCGGCGCGTTTGGTGCTGGCTAGCCGTCACGCTTGGTCTGGGTCTGCGGTTCCGCGTCGATCTCGCGGATCATCGCCATCCATTTCTCAACCTGGGCGAATACCCGCTTGTCGGCTTGCTCGTCGTCGCGTCTCGCGGTCGTTCCCGATTGCGTATCGGCGATTTCGGACATTGCGCACACCCCACATCAAGACCACCATCATCGACGATGAAGTTGTCGGTTTCTTGCGCAGAGATTGGCAATCCGATGGTGGCGATCATTTCATTGCTTTGTCATCGCGCGCGACGCAAGCGAACATACAGCGCGCCTTCGCCGCCGTGCCCGGTGTGCGCATCTTCGAAGCCGACAACGAGCGAACGGAACTCGGGCAGCGCCAGCCACAGCGGCACTTGGCGCTTGAGCACACCGCGCTCGGGCGCGCCCGCCGCTTTGCCGGTTCCCTTGCCGGTGACGACCAGCGCCGTCTTGACGCCGTCGGCTTGGGCGCGATGAAGAAACCGCAGCAGCGCCGCATGCGCTTGCGTTTGCGTGTAGCCGTGCAGATCGAGACGCGCTTCGATCGGTTCGCGGCCGCGGGCGACACGCTGCTTGAGCCGTCGCCCGAGCGGTGCGAGCGGCGGCGCGCTTTTCTCCAGCGGCTTCTGCTGCCGCACCGCCGGGCGCGGCGGCGGGGCGGACGCCGGCTCGTCGCCGTCGGCAGAAGGCTCGACGGTTTCCGCTGGTTCCCGCGCCGGATCAAGCGGCGTGATCGAACGGGAATAGCCGGTCCATACCGCGCGTTCTTCGTCGCTCAGCCGACGCCGGCGGCTCATCGCACTCGCCGTGCGTTCGATTTCGAATTTGCATTGGCGTCCGGCTGCCGCGCCGCAGGTTTGGGTTCCGGCAGCGGCACGTCTTCGGCGGTCGGATCGATCATGGTGCCGACACCGAACTGCGCAAAGATGCCCGGCGCCGGGCGTTCCGGCGGCAACGGCATATTGCGGCCGGCCTCAACCGGATCGAGCTCGCGCGGCAGCAACATCACAAACTGACCGGAATTCTTGATGCGGCCGGCGATGCGCGCCGCTTCGGCACCGGCGCCGAAGTAAATGTCGGCGCGCGCCGGGCCGACAATGGCCGATCCGGTATCTTGCGCGAACATCAAGCGGCGAAATTTGGTGCCGCCCTTGTCGCTGGCGATCGGCAGATCGGCGGCGATGAAGAACGGCGTGCCGTAAGCATGCAGCGAATGGTCGACGGCGATCGAACGGCCGGGCAGCAGCGGCACACCCTGCGCGCCGACCGCCTCGTCTTCGGTCGCCAGCGATGTGATGCGGAAGAACACGTAGGACTTGTTCTGCCGCCGGACGTCCTTGGCTTCATCAGGATTGGCCGCCATCCATTCGCGAATGCGCTGCATCGACATCTCATCCTTGGGGATGAGCTTGCGCTCGATCAGCGCGCGGCCGACTGGCGTATACGGCCAGCCGTTATGCGAGTTGTAATTGACGCGCAGGATGGTGCCGTCTTCGAGCTTGATGCGCGCCGAGCCCTGGATTTGCGCGAACAGGACGTCGACCTCACTGCGCAGCCAGCAGATTTCCAGATGCCAGCCGTCGAGCGCGCCGTCCTCGATTTGACCGCGGTCATAATACGGCACGAGCTTGCGGCGGCCGACGCGCCGGCCGACCTTGACGCCTTTGCTCGGAAACAAGTCGCCGAGCTTGCGTTGGCCGGAGATCGCAAGGTTGGGCGGCCGGCGATAAAGCGGCGCGGTGAATTCGCCGGTCGGAACGCGCGACCCTTCGATGATCGGCTCGTAATAGCCGGTCAGAAAGCCGTCGCTCTCGCCAAGCTTGTTGATGCGCAGCGGCCGGAAATTGTCCTCAAAGAACTTCCGCGCGGCATCCTGTTCGAGCGGCACGGCCGCGACCGCTCGCGTGCATACCGCCTTGAGCGCGTCAGTGACCGCCACCGGCTCGGCCGACTGCCGGCTGGCATTCAACGCCCGGCAGCTTTCGAGAAAGGCGGCGAAGGCGGTGGCGTGATCGTCACTCGCCCAGCCGTCGAGGTCCGCCCAGTCGACCGGCTCGTATTGGGTATCAGCAAACCTGATCGGTTCGAGCTCCGCGCTCGGTGCCGCCGTCGCGAGCGCGGCAACACCAAGGCAGACGGCGACGAGGAGCAAGGCTCGACCACACGGCGGCATGAGCCTCACTGTCCAGCTTCGGTTGCAACAACCTTCCAGTTGGGATCGCGCGAAGAAACGTCGCGGGCGAACGTCCAAACGTCGGTGACGTCGGTCACCTTCTCGGCGTTACCGTCGATGACATTGCCGTTTCGTCCGCGGGTCGCGGAAATCAGCTTGGAAACAAAACGGATGGTGATCTGCGCGGTGCGCGCGCGCAATTCCGCGTTGGTGATGGTCGAGCCGTCGATCGAAACAAACCGCGTCTCGGCGGTTTCGCCGCGGCCTTCGCGTTCAGTGATCGCGGCGTCGAAGCCGTCATAGACTTCGCGCGACAACAGGTTGCGCAATTGGCGGCGATCGCCCTCGGCAAACGCGGTCACGATCATTTCGTAAGCGGCGCGCGCGCCGGTGATGAAGTGCTTGGCGTCAAAACTGGAATCCACGGCCGCGATGGCATCGAGCCCGGCCGCGACACCGGACCCGCTTTCGGCCACGTCCTTCCAGCGATCGGTGGAAGGCGGCGGCGACGCCTCGATCGGAGGCGGCCGGGTCGACGACGCCTCCGCCGGTCGCGGCGGCAAGGTTACGACCTTGTCGCTCGCCGGACTGCGGACCGCATCGCGCGCCGAATACGGGTCGTATGGCGGCCGCTCGCGGCCGGTGCGCTGCCCCAAGACGCTGCGAAGCCGCAGGAAAATGAATACCGCGAGCGCCAGAAAGATGATGGTGTAGATGTCGAAAAACACGTCTTCGTTCTCTTGGTGTCAGTTCTCTCGGCGTCGCGAAAAGTGGCGATCCATCCCGGTGGCGGCTCGAACTCGCGAACCCGTGGGGAGCCCGGGTCTCCGCCTTATGTAGGCACGCACGGGGAACCATCCAGTGGCCGGTGGCCGATAGGCGTGCCGACGCCAAATCTTAAACGATCAGCGCCGCCGCGCCAACAAGTGTAACCGCCGAAACTGCTTCTATTATACAAAATCCTTGCGGTTGCGCCCGTCGCTCGTCGGTCACAATTGCAGCGTTTTTTGGCCGACGCAGCGGCCCGCGGCAACATCGCGGCGCGACAGGCGCTGCCGGCCGGCATTGTTCACGTGCTTTGCCTGTGTTAGCCAACCCTTAACGCCGTCGCCCGGCCGGAGATCGAATATGTCAGAGACGAACGGCGGTCCGCAGCCGCAGGCAATTCCGCAAATCGGCGTGCTTGCCCAGTACGTGAAGGATTTGTCGTTCGAAAACCCGAACGCACCCCGCTCGATCGCGCCGACCGGCCAGCAGCCGACGATCAATATCCAGGTCAATGTCGATGCGGCGCCGATCGCGGCGACGGATTTCGAGGTCACACTGCGGCTGGAAGGCAAAGCCGAATCCCAAGGCATGCTGCTGTTCAACTTCGAACTGGTGTTCGCCGGCGCGTTTCGCGTCCAGAACGTGCCAGCCGACAGTCTGCAGCCGGTCGTGCTGATCGAATGCCCGCGATTGTTGTTCCCGTTCGCGCGCGAGATCGTTGCGACGGCGGTGCGCAACGGCGGGTTCGCGCCGCTGCTGCTCGACCCGATCGATTTTGTCAGCCTTTATCGCCAGCGTCTGGCGGCGGCCCAGCCGGCGTCGCCGCCGCTCAATCCAAACTGACATACTCGCGCCAGATGGCGTGCTCGCCGAGCGTGGCGATGAACGCACGATGTGCCGCGCGATCCTCGGCGGTGACGGCTGCCACCAGCGGCACCGGACGCTCGCGGATGATGATCGGTTCGCCGATGACGTGGCCGGGCGCGGCCGCCTGCGACAGAACCAGTTGCGCCTGGCGGGCGCCGATCAGCTCGACATAAACTTCGGCGAGGAGTTCGGCGTCCAGTAGCGCACCGTGCTTGGTGCGGCGCGAATTGTCGATCGCATAACGCACGCATAGATCGTCGAGCCGGTTCGACCCGCCCGGATGCTTGCGCCGCGCGATCAGGAGCGTGTCGACCAGCCGCTCGCGCGTGACCGGCGGCCGGCCAGCCCGTTCGAGCTCGGCGTTGATGAAACCCAGGTCGAACGCGGCATTGTGGATGACCAGCGGCGCATCGCCGAGAAAGGCGATGAGATCGTCCGCGGCTTCCGCGAAAAACATTTTGTCCTTGAGGAATTCCTCGCTCAGCCCGTGAACGGCGAAGGCTTCCTCCGGCATGCCGCGTTCCGGATTGAAATATCGATGGAAGGTCTGACCGGTGGGTATGCCGTTGATCAGCTCGACGCAGCCGATCTCGACCAGACGGTGACCGTCCAGCGGATCAAGGCCGGTGGTCTCGGTATCGAGCACAATCTCGCGCATGAACCTTCCTGGCGCCGGCGCTATCTCAATGTCTACGAATCACCGGCGCGCCCGCGCATTCTAGCGACCGCCTGCAATATGTCGCGCACCTGCGCGCGGGCATGGTCGAAGGATTGCGAGCTATCCACGATAAAGTCGGCGCGCCGGCGCTTTTCCGCATCCGGCATTTGCTTGGCCAACAGCGCGGCGAATTTCTCCTCGGTCATGCCCGGCCGTTCGAGGGCGCGTTGGCGTTGCACCTCGGACGGCGCCGAAACCACGACCACCGCGTCGCAGCCGCGCTCGCCGCCGGTTTCGTATAACAGCGGCACGTCGAGCACCACGACCGGCGCGCCGTGCGCTTGCGTGTCGGCCAGAAACTTGTCTCTCACCTTGCCGACCAAAGGATGCACGATCGCTTCGAGCCGGGCGATCGCTTGAGCATCGCCGAGTACCATCGCCGCAAGCCTGGCGCGGTCGACTTTGCCGTCGGACGTGGCGCCCGGAAAGGCGCGCTCGATCAGCGGCACGGCCTCGCCTTCATAGAGCGCATGGACGGCGGCGTCGGAATCGTGAACTGGCACCCCCGCCTCGGCGAAGAACGATGCGGTGCGCGATTTGCCCATGCCGAGCGAGCCGGTCAGGCAAAGCACAAAAGGCCGATCCTTGGTCATACCGTAAGGCAACCGCGCTGCCGCAAAAAATCAAGGGCCGGCAACAGCGGCAAGCCCAGAATGGTGAAATAGTCGCCGTCGATGCGTTCGAACAATTGAATACCAGGACCTTCGATCTGATAAGCGCCGACGCTCGCGGTCGCGGCGGTTCCCACCTCATCGAGATAGTGATCGAGAAAGCGTTGCGAAAATGAGCGCATGGTCAGCCGCGCGGTGTCGACATGCTCGAACAACACGGTCGCGTCCTGCACGAAGGCGATCGCGCTGTGGAGCTCGTGGGTGCGGCCGCAAAGCGCCGCAAGCTGGGCCCGGGCGCTCGCCCGATCGACCGGCTTGGAAAATCGCCTGGCACCGAGCGCCAACGTTTGATCGGCGCCCAGCACAAGCCGGCCGGGACACAAAGCCGCGACCGCGGCCGCTTTCTCGCGTGCCAAGAACGCCGCGATGGCGGCCGGTCCCTGCGACAAGGCATTTGCCTCGACACTGCGCTCGTCAAGATCCGCCGGCTTAACCTCAACCGCAATGCCAGCGGCCTGCAAAAGCGTGCGGCGCGCGACGCTCCGCGATGCCAGGACCAGTGAATCGGCGGCAAGCCACAGCGCCATTGCTCACGACGCCATGTGGCGACGGCGTTCCGTAAGTAGCGCGATCACCGCCGCGGCGGTTTCCTCGATCGAGCGCCGGGTGACGTCGATCAGCGGCCAATTATGTTTGGCGCACAGCCGCCGTGAAGCGGACACCTCCTCCGCCACCGATTGCTGGTCGATGTATTTATCGTCGTTGCGATGCGCCTTGAGGCCAAGGAGCCGGTTCTGACGAATCTGCACGATGCGCTCGGGCGAGGCGTATAGGCCGACCACCAAGGGGTGCTTGAGCGTTTCGATGACGGGTGGCATTGGCACGCCCGGTACCAGCGGAATATTGGCGGTCTTGACGCCACGATTGGCGAGATAGATCGAAGTCGGCGTTTTCGACGTCCGCGACACCCCGATCAGCAGCACATCGGCATCTTCAAGATCGTCAGCGAGCTGCCCGTCGTCGTGCATCATGGTGTAGTTGAGCGCATCGATGCGCCGGAAATACTCGGCATTGAGCATGTGCTGCGCGCCGACCTTGTGGGTCGATTCGGCGCCGAGATAAGAGTGAAACAGGTGCAGGACCGGGCCAAGGATCGAAAGACACGGCAGGCCGAGGGTCCGACATTTCTCTTCGAGCTTAGCGGCCAAATTCTCCTGCAGCAGGGTGTAGAGCACGATGCCGTGCGTGTCTTCGATCTCGGTAAGGACGCGGTCCAGTTGCTTCTGCGTCCGCACCAGCGGGTGCACGTGTTCCACCGCGACAATGTTGGAGTATTGCGCCGCCGCAGCGCGAGCGACAGTAATCAGCGTCTCTCCGGTGGAATCGGAGATCAGGTGCAAATGAAAGTAGCCGGGCGCGGACGTCATTGGATAGACGGTATAACCTGTCGATCGCTGGGGAGAAGGCCACGGCTTTTAGTGTTAGGCAAGGATATTGGGCGCCAAGCCGGCGAAACCGTCCACACCCGTGCAGCGCCGACGACGAAATTCAGTCTCTCAACCGAGCATCGGTGAAATGTGGATAGCGGCCGAGCAAGACCGACCAATGCTTCCGCAAAGCCCTCACCAATGCTCGCTTTCGGTCGAGAGTCCGTCACCGCACCGGCCAGTGGGTATATGTGAGTCGACCGTGGATGACATGTGGGTTCGAATGTATGAGTCCAATCAACCGTCCAGTTACTACAACAGATTCTATAAGAATGATTCAGTTTAGGATAAGGGCGTGACGGCTCGACCTGTGATCAAACCTCTGCTTCGAGTTTTGGCCGGCGGTCGTGAACCGATACCGCCGGTTTGGCTAATGCGTCAGGCGGGCAGGTATCTTCCGGAATATAGGGCGCTGCGGAAACAGGCGGACGGCTTTCTCGACCTCTGCTTCGACCCAAAACGTGCGGCGGAAATCACGTTGCAGCCGATCCGGCGTTTCGGCTTCGACGCGGCCATCCTATTTTCCGATATCCTGGTTGTGCCGCACGCGCTTGGCCAGGCTGTAACGTTTGCCGAAGGCGAAGGGCCGCGGCTTGACGCGCTCAAGGATCCATCGGCGCTCGGCCGATTGCGGGCTGAAATCGACCACAAGGAGCTCGAGCCGGTTTACGAGACCATCGCCCGTGTCCGGCAGGACTTGCCGGCAGCGGTAACATTGCTTGGCTTTTGCGGCGCGCCGTGGACGTTGGCGACGTATATGATCGCGGGCTGTGGAACGGCCGATCAATTTGCCGCACGGCTATTTGCCTATCAGCATCCAGGCGCGTTCGCGAAACTCATTGATGCGCTGGTTGAAGCGTCGGCGAGCTATCTCATTCGGCAATTTGCAGCCGGCGTTGACGCGGTGCAGATTTTCGACACTTGGGCGGGGATCTTGCCGGCCGGCGAATTCGACGAGTGGTGTATTCGGCCAATCGTCCGGATAGTCGAAAAGGTACGCAGCGCTCTCCCGCACGCGAAAATCATCGGCTTTCCGCGCGGCGCCGGGACGGAACTCGAACGCTATCTCGATGCTGTTTCGGTGGATGCCATTGGACTGGATTGGATGGTCGAGCTCGATTTCGCACGAGCCAAGATTCAGCCAAGACGGCCGGTACAGGGCAATCTCGATCCGCTGGCGCTGCTGGCCGGAGGCGCGGCGTTGGATCGATCGATCGATGCAATCCTCGCCGCGTTCGCGGACGGGCCATTTATTTTCAATCTCGGCCATGGCGTTTTGCCCGATACGCCGATCAGCCATGTCGAGCAGCTGATCGCGCGGGTCCGCGGCGTCTCTTCGTCCGGCTGAATGGGTGGTCCGAGGCGCGGATGACGAAGGTGGACATTTACGGCTGGATCAAAGCGTTCCACATCATCGCCGTCATCTCCTGGATGGCGGGAATGCTCTATCTGCCGCGGCTGTTCGTCTATCACTGCGCGGCGGAAAAAGGCTCGGTACAGTCGGAGACGTTCAAGGTGATGGAGCGCAGGCTGTTACGCGCCATCATCAATCCGGCCATGATCGCGACCTGGGTGCTCGGGCTCGCTCTCGCCTGGCTGGGCCCTGATTCTCACTACGGCTGGTTTGCCTCGGGCTGGCTGCAGGCAAAACTTGCCTTTGTGCTCATCCTTTCCGCCATCCACGGATTATTTGCCCGCTGGGTCAAAGCCTTCGCCGCCGACAGCAATCGGCATTCCCAGAGATTCTATAGAATAATCAATGAGGTACCGACGATCATCATGATCGTCATTGTTATTCTGGTGGTATTGAAACCGTTTTGAGGGATCGGCGTTGCCAGTGCACGGTTCAGTCTCTCCCCCTTGCGCGACGGGCGTTGTTTTCTTATCTTGCTGAAATCCCACCGAACGTAGGCGGATGCAAATTGAGTTCTGGCTCCAGTTGACTGGCGCCGGCTGGTGCATCGGGACCTGGGGCCCCAAACCCTCATAGCCCAAGACCTACGGCTTCTCTCTCTTCTTGCCAGTTGCGCCTTCCCTCCCCGCCGCTGGCCCGATTTCCATAGGACATTCCGTATGCGGGAAATGAAACTCCAAGAACTAAAAACCAAGACGCCGGCTGAGCTCGTGTCTTTTGCCGAAGAGCTTGAGGTCGAGAATGCCTCGACCATGCGCAAGCAGGAGCTGATGTTCGGCATCCTCAAACAGCTTTCGGCGCGCGAGACCGACATTGTCGGCGAAGGTGTCGTCGAGGTGCTGCCGGACGGCTTCGGCTTCCTGCGCTCGCCGGAAGCGAATTATCTGCCCGGGCCCGACGATATCTACGTCTCGCCCTCGCAAATCCGCCGTTTTGGGCTGCGCACCGGCGACACCATCGACGGCCATATCCGCAGCCCCAAGGAGGGCGAGCGCTATTTCGCCTTGCTCAAAGTCAACTCGCTCAACTTCGAGGACCCCGAGAAAGCACGCCACAAGGTCAATTTCGACAATCTGACGCCGCTCTATCCGGACGAGTGGCTGAAGATGGAATACGAGGATCCGACCAAGAAAGATCTCTCGGCGCGGGTCATCGACATCGTGGCGCCGGTCGGCAAAGGCCAGCGCGCCTTGATCGTGTCGCCGCCGCGCACCGGCAAGACCGTACTGCTGCAAAACATCGCCCACTCGATCACCCACAATCACCCGGAATGCTATCTGATCGTGCTCCTGATCGACGAGCGGCCGGAAGAAGTCACCGACATGCAGCGCTCGGTGAAGGGCGAGGTAATTTCCTCGACCTTCGACGAGCCGGCGGTGCGCCACGTCCAGGTCGCCGAGATGGTCATCGAAAAGGCCAAGCGCCTGGTCGAGCACGGCCGCGACGTCGTGATCCTGCTCGACTCGATCACCCGACTTGGCCGCGCTTACAACACTGTGGTGCCGTCATCCGGCAAAGTGCTGACCGGCGGCGTCGACGCCAATGCCTTGCAGCGGCCGAAACGCTTCTTCGGCGCCGCGCGCAATATCGAGGAAGGCGGCTCGCTGACCATCATCGCCACCGCGCTGATCGACACCGGCAGCCGCATGGACGAAGTGATTTTCGAAGAGTTCAAGGGCACCGGCAATTCGGAACTGATCCTCGACCGCAAGGTCGCCGACAAGCGCACCTTCCCGGCGATGGACATCACTCGCTCGGGCACGCGCAAGGAAGAGCTCCTGGTGCCGCCCGATCAGCTCAAGAAAATGTACGTGCTGCGCCGCATCCTCAATCCGATGGGCACCATGGATGCGATGGACTTCCTGCTCGACAAGCTGCGCAACACCAAGAACAACGGCGAGTTCTTCGACTCGATGAACACCTAGTTCATCGTATCGGAGAGCATGCGGCGCCAAGCAAAATCATTGCCGCTAACCGCGCTGATCAGGCACCATAGCCTCGAATGTAATCTTCGCCTCATCGCGTGAGGAAGAGCTGTATTTGAAAGCCGTTCCAGTCTGCATCTTAAGCGAGTCTACAATGAAATCGATGAACGTCCTCACTTTCGCCGGGACGTAATTCCGGGAAGCATAATAGACGTAGAGCGGGAAGCGTTCGTCTGACCAGTCGGGGAACACGTTGATGAGAGCCCCGCTTTCGAAGTGATGTTTGAGGCCCAGGTCGATGACCTGAGCGATTCCGAAGCCCGCCAGACACGCGCCCAGCTTCGTTCCGGAATCGGTAACGGTTAGCCGCCCATTGACTGCGACCGAAATTGATTCCTTGCCGCGCCGGAACTCCCAGTCGAAAGGCCGTCCTGTCGACGGATCGATCGCGAGGATGCATTGATGGGCGTCGCTCGCCAGGTCTTGCGGCTGACGCGGTCTGCCCTGACGATCGATGTAAATCGGCGATGCAGCCGTGAGAATACGTGCATTGAAAAGACGGCGAGCGATGAGCGCCGACGGCATTGGTTCGCCGAAGCGGATCGCCAGATCAAAGCCATCGCTGACCAGGTCCGCGATCCGGTCCCTTGTTTCGATACGAAGCTCTATGTCCGGGTTCTGTAGGAGGAACTCGCTCAGCTTCGGGGACAGAACCATGCGGGAGAACAGTGAATCGACATTGACCCGCAACTTGCCGCGGACCGCCGCTTGCGATTTCGAGGTCTCCGCCGCGGCCTCCCCAATTCCCGCAAGGTGCCGCACGACCCGTTCGTAAAGCGCGCGTCCTTCATCGGTCAGTTCGACAGCGCGGCTCGTGCGATGCACCAGTCTGGTACTGAGACGAGTCTCGAGCTTAGCGATCGCCTTACTGACGCCGGATTGTGTCATGCCCAGCCGTTCGGCGGCTCTGCCGAAACTGCGTGTATCGGCAACGGCCGCAAGAACGACCAGGCCACTGACCAATCGACCGTCAATTTCATCCACAGTTGATGCCTCTCAGTCATCCAAGAGATGACGCCCGAGTGGTAGCACCGCAGCCCTCCATGGGTCACTATTGTCAGAACCGGGAACGCCTTTTTGGCCGGCGGACCTGCGTCCTTCGCCTTGCCTTAACGGAGACTTGAATGGACCAGATCCAAACAATCGCGTCGGCGATCAATGGTTATTTCGACCTGATGTATGACGCGGACGATGACCGATTCCTCGAAGTCTTCCACGGCGCTTGTCTGGTCCACGGCATGCGCGACGGGAAGCTTACGGCGTGGTCGGCATCCGAATTCCGCGATGTGATGCGCAACCGACCGTCTCCGGCGGCTATGAAATCCCCCCGCGAGCAGGAGGTGCTCAGTATTGAGCAGACAGCGCCTGAATTGGCGACTGCCAAGCTGCGCGTGCGGATCGGCCAAACCGGATTCATCGACCATCTTGTATTCCATCGCATCGACGGGAAATGGCTGGTTACATCGAAGGCATTCCACATTGCGCGGGTTTTCCCGCCGGGCTCCTAGCCGGCGTTGAGCTTTGGGTTGACGCTCGACGGTGAACTTGGCGGGTCGGGCGTCGGTGCGGTTGGCGAACGTGCAAGCTCACAAAAAGCTCGCTACGGGCCGGGCGTCATGTTTGCCGCGCCGCTTCGAGCGTGCGCATAAGCGCGGCTGCGTCGGTCACCGGCAGGGAACAAGTCTCGCCGATACAGATAAAAGCCTGAGGTTCGCGCGATGCTTTGACCTGCTGCTGAGCCGGATGCGACGGCGGCAAAGCCTCCGCCGAACTGGCGTGCAGCACAATCCGATCGAGTGACGGAGTGGCGCGCGCCGCCGTAAGCAACGCGTCGGCGCGGGCGCCCTCCCCGGTCACGACGATCTGCGCGGCGCGCAGCCGCAGATCGACGGCGTTGAGCAGCGCCATGTGCATGTAGAGATTGTCGACCGTCGCCGGCGCGATGGCGGCGATCAGCCGGTCGGCCTTCGTGCGCCAGTCGTCGTCACCGGTGAGCAACGCCAAGCGGATCAGATTTTGCGCGGCCACGGCATTGTGGTTCGGCGTTGCTTCGTCGGCGGTGGAAGCCGGGCGGATGACAAGGCCTTCGGCGTCGGCGGCGGTGAGATAGTACGTGCCGGTGTCGGCATCGGCGTAATCGCGATCGAGCGCGCGCTGCCAGGCCACCGCCTGATCCAAATAGCTCTGCCGCCCGGTCGCTTCATGGAGCGCCAGTGCGGCGCGGATCATGGCGGCGAAATCCGATGCCAAGCCTGGAAACTTGAGCTGCCCTTCGCGCCATGAATGACCGAGGCGGTCGCCGCGCGTCATCGCGCCAGCGATGAAAGCGAAGGCGCGCTCGGCCATGTCCAGCCATGACGGCTCGGCCAGCATCTGGCTCGCATTGGCAAGCGCGGCGATCATCAAGCCGTTCCAGTCGGCCAGAACCTTGTCGTCAAGGCCGGGGCGCACGCGCGTCCCGCGCACGCGGAGAAGTTTTGCGCGCAACGCGGCCAGCCGCGCCTCGTCGTCATCGCTACGCGGCAGCGGCTTGAGGCGGTTGAGGATGTTATGGCCTTCGAAATTGCCAGCCGGCGTGACATCGTAATGCTGGGCAAAAAACTCGCCGTCCTCGACGCCAAGCTCCCGCATCACTTCGTCGTACGACCAGACATAGAACTTCCCCTCCTCGCCTTCGGAGTCCGCGTCGAGCGACGCCGAAAAGGCGCCCTCGCCCGTCGTCATTTCACGCTTGAGCCAGGCAACCGTCTCCTGCGCGCGCTGCCGATAGAGCGGCTTGCCAAGGCGCACGTATGCGATCGCCAACAGTTCGAGGAGTTGCGCATTGTCGTACAGCATTTTCTCGAAATGCGGCACCAGCCACCGCTCGTCGACCGAATAGCGCGAGAAGCCACCGCCGAGATGATCGTAGACGCCGCCCTCGCAAATATGATGCAGCGTAATGTCGACGGCGCCGAAATAACGCGCCTGCCCGGTGCGCAAGCCTGCGCGCCACAACAGCTCAAACAACGCGGCCTGCGGAAATTTCGGTGCGCCGCGCGTGCCGCCGTTCACCGGATCGATGATGCCGCCGAGTTGCTGTGCGGCGTTGTTGAGCTCGGCCGCGCCGATCGTGATCGTGCCGGACTTGCGCGCGGCGCCGGCGAGACGCTCCATCAGAGCCGCGCGGTTCTGCTCGATCTTCCCCGGCTCCTCGCGAAACAGCCGCGCGATCTCACGCAGCACGTCGACAAAAGCCGGCCGGCCGTAGCGCGACGAACTCGGAAAATAGGTGCCGCCCCAGATCGGCTCGCCGTCGGGCGTGAGAAACATCGTCAGCGGCCAGCCGCCCTGCTCGCCGAGAAGATGCAGCGCCGACATATAGATTTGATCGATGTCCGGCCGCTCCTCGCGATCGACTTTGATGTTGACGAACAGCTCGTTCATCACCCGCGCGGTAGCGTCGTCCTCGAAGCTCTCGTGCGCCATCACATGGCACCAGTGACAGGCGGCATAGCCGACTGAGAGCAGGATCGGCTTTTTTGTCTGCTTCGCCTCCGCCAAGGCCTCTGGGCCCCAGGCCCACCATTCAACCGGATTGTGCTTGTGTTGGAGGAGATACGGGCTGGTCTCTCGCCCGAGCCGGGTTTCGTGCTGTGACGGCGCATGCGATGACGTGGCGGTCATGATCTTTGTCCGGCTGGCCGAGCGACTGTACGTAGTGGTGCTTCCTTACAACGTTTGGCGATCTGTGGCAGTTGCTCTTCGGAGCCGCTGATTGTTCCGCCTGGACGGAGCGGCAGGCGAAATATGCGATTTGTCGAAAGTCATGACGAAGGACCGCCCCACGATCTTCGCACTCTCCTCTGGCCGGCCGCCGGCCGCGATCGCCGTGGTGCGCGTGTGCGGCCCGAACGCGGGGCTGGCGCTTGAGAAGCTGATCGGCGGCGTGCCGCCGCCGCGGCAGGCGGCGCTGGCGCGCGTTCGCGATCCGGGAAGCGGCGAAATTATCGACGAGGCCGTTGCGCTCTGGTTTCCCGGCCCGCGCAGCGAGACCGGCGAGGATATGGCCGAGCTGCAGCTGCACGGCGGTCACGGGGTGATCGCGGCCGTGCTCGATGCGCTGAGCCGGATCGAAGGCTGCCGGCTCGCAGAGCCGGGCGAATTCACCCGCCGCGCCTTCGCCAACGGCCGGCTCGATCTGACGGAAGTGGAGGGGCTCGCGGATTTGATCGCCGCGGAGACGCCGGCACAGCGTCGGCAGGCATACCGGCAGCTCAAGGGTCTGATCGGCGACCGCGCCGAGGCTTGGCGAAAGCAAATCATCGAGGCGTTGGCGCTGGTCGAGGCCCGGATCGACTTCGCCGACGAAGCGGATGTGCCCGAAGATCTGGTCGGCCCCGCGCTTCATGCTGCGCAGCAATTGCGCAGCATGATTGCAGTAACACTAGCCGACGGCGGACGCGGCGAGCGGCTGCGGGAAGGGCTTGTCGTCGCCATTGCGGGGCCGCCGAACGCCGGCAAATCGACGCTGCTCAACCGGCTGGCCCGGCGCGAAGCGGCGATCGTTTCACCCCATCCCGGCACCACCCGCGACGTGATCGAGGTCCATCTCGATCTCGGCGGCTATCCGGTGACGCTCCTTGATACCGCCGGCATTCGGGTCAGCGATGATCCAGTGGAGCAGGAGGGCGTGCGGCGGGCCTGTGCGCGCGCGGCAATGGCCGACCTGGTGCTGTGGGTCATTGACGGATCGGCCGCTGGCGGAGCGGCCGGGGATATCGATGAAAATCTATTGAAATCAGATGTTTGGTTGATTCGCAACAAGGCCGATCTGGCTGTGGATAGGCTTGGGATAAACTGTGAATCAGCGTCCGGCTCTTGGAGCAAGGAATTCAGTCTTTCCGCGTCCGTCGGGGCCGGAATGGAGGAGCTGATCGAGGCCCTTGCCGGCTACGCGCATGGTTACTTTTCGGTGACCGAGAGCGCGCTGGTGACGCGAGCGCGCCACCGCCAGGCGCTCGAACAAACGGTCGGCGCGCTCGATCGCGCGCTGGCGCAAGGTCCGTCAGGCAACGAGGAGCTGATCGCCGAGGAATTGCGCTCCGCGGCCACGACGCTCGGCAGGCTCATGGGGCGCGTCGATGTCGAAGACATCCTCGATGTCATCTTCCGCGATTTCTGTATTGGTAAATGAATCGTTAACGGCCGTTGTCGCTGCCGGGTGTTTCACGTGAAACACTCGCTGCGGCAGGGGGTTTTGACCGGCGACTCGCACTTATCTAGAACCGGGTTCGTTCGGAGGATTATGCGGTGGACAAGCGCTTTGATGTCATTGTCGTCGGCGGCGGGCACGCCGGCTGCGAGGCCGCGGCTGCGGCCGCGCGCATGGGCGCACGCACAGCGCTATTGACCCATCGCTTCGCCACCATTGGCGCGATGTCCTGCAATCCGTCGATTGGCGGTCTCGGCAAGGGTCATCTGGTCCGCGAGATCGACGCGCTCGATGGTCTCATGGGCCGGGTCGCTGACGCCGGCGGCATCCAATTCCGCATGCTCAACCGCCGCAAGGGCCCGGCGGTGCGCGGTCCGCGCGCCCAGGAGGACCGGAAGCTTTATGCAGCTGCGATGAAGGACGCGCTCCGACACACCGCCAATCTCAGCATCATCGAAGGCGAGGTGGACGACCTGGTGCTGACCGACGGACGCGCCGCCGGCGTCCGGCTGACTGATGGTCGGACATTTGCCGCCGGCGCCATCGTGCTCACAACCGGCACATTCCTCCGCGGCCTCATCCATATTGGCGAGCGGAAGATCCCGGCCGGCCGGGTCGGCGAGGCGCCAGCGCTTGGCCTCTCGGCCACGCTCGAAAGCTCAGGCTTTGCGCTCGGGCGGCTGAAGACCGGCACGCCACCGCGGCTCGATGGTACGACCATCGACTGGGCGGCGCTGGAAATGCAGGTAGGCGACGAGCCGGAGCCGTTCTCAGTGCTGACGTCGGCGATCACTAACCGGCAGGTCGAGTGCGCCATCACCCGCACGACACCGGCGACGCACGCGCTCATTCGCGACAACGTGCACCGCTCGCCGATGTATTCCGGCCAAATCCAGAGCCGCGGTCCGCGCTATTGCCCGTCGATCGAAGACAAGATCGTGCGCTTCGGCGAGCGCAACGGGCACCAGATTTTCCTCGAGCCGGAAGGCCTCGACGACACGACGGTGTATCCGAACGGCATCTCGACTTCGCTGCCCGAGGACGTACAGCTCGCGATCGTGGCGTCGATTCCGGGACTTGAGCGGGCCCGGGTCGTGCGGCCGGGCTACGCCATCGAATACGACCATGTCGATCCGCGCGAGCTCCACCAGACGCTCGAAACTAAGCGCGTCGCCGGGCTGTTCCTGGCCGGCCAGATCAACGGCACCACCGGATATGAAGAGGCTGCCGCCCAAGGCCTGGTCGCTGGGCTCAATGCCGCAGCGCGGGCAGGGGACGGCACCCCCATCGTTTTCGACCGCGCCGAGGGATATCTCGGCGTCATGGTCGACGACCTGGTGACGCGTGGCGTCACCGAGCCGTATCGGATGTTCACATCGCGGGCCGAGTATCGCTTGACGCTGCGCGCCGACAACGCCGATCAGCGGCTGACCGGCAAGGGCATCGCGATCGGCTGTGTCGGTCCGGAGCGCGGGCATCTGCACCAGGCCAAAATGGCTGGACTCAAGGCTGCGCGCGCCATGGCGGAGACGCTGAGCGTGACGCCAAACGAAGCCGCGCGGCACGACCTTGCGCTGCGGCGCGACGGTCAGCGCCGCACGGCTTTCGATCTCTTGTCGTATCCGGATATCGGCATGAGCGACGTCGCGCGGATCTGGCCGGCCTTTAGCGGGCTCGATCGCAAGATCGCCGAGCAGCTCGAGATCGACGCCAAGTACGCCGTTTATCTCACGCGGCAGGCGGCCGACGTCGAGTCGTACCGCCGCGATGAGAGCCTGGTTCTTGGCGATGACATCGACTATGCGGTCCTGCCCGGGCTTTCCAACGAGGTCCGCCACAAGCTGCAAATGCACCGACCGCGCACCATCGGCCACGCCGGCCGGCTCGATGGCATCACACCTGCGGCGCTGACGCTGCTCGCGGCTCACATTCACCGGGAAAGCCGGAAGCGCGACCGCGGCGCTGCATGACCGCGCGCGGCGAGGGGACGCCGGCAGGTCAATCGCTCGACCTCTCTACCGACCGCGAGCGCGCGCTGGCCTTGGTGCCTGTTTCACGTGAAACACTCGGCCGGCTGGACCGCTTCGTCGAACTTCTGATTGCCTGGCAAGCGCACACCAACTTGATCGCGCGCTCGACCGTGCCGACGCTGTGGACGCGGCATATCGCCAACTCACTCCAGCTGGTCGGCCTGGCGCCCGGCGCGCGCGTCTGGGCGGACCTCGGCTCAGGCGGCGGATTTCCGGGTCTGGTCATTGCCTGTGCGCTTGCCGAGACCGAAGGGGCTCAGGTCCACCTGGTCGAAAGCATCGGCAAAAAGGCGACCTTCCTGCGCGAAGCGGTGCGCGCCGCCGGCGCGCCCGCCACGGTGCACGCCCAAAGGATCGAAGACTTTGTGGACAAGGCGCCAGAATCTCTCGATGTGGTGACGGCGCGAGCGCTGGCGCCATTGCCGGAACTCCTGACGATGGCTTATCCGTTGTTGAAAACCGGGGCCTTGGGTCTGTTTCCAAAGGGACAAGATGTGGCGGTCGAATTGACCGAAGCCGCTAAATATTGGAAGATTCAGTCGAGCCTGATCCAAAGTCGAACGGATTCGAAAGGCCAGATCGTCATTGTGCGCGGCATCGAACCGGCAATCCGCGCTCGGGGAAGCAAGCTGCAACGGAAGGGAAATCGGCGACGATGAGCGATCTCTCGGGGCAATCGGCGGACGTGATCGATTCATTGCGAGCACGGATCGGCGTCGCCAAGCCGCCGCGGGTGCTGGCCGTCGCCAACCAGAAGGGCGGCGTCGGCAAAACCACCACCGCCATCAATCTCGGCACCGCGCTTGCAGCTATCGGTGAGAATGTCCTGATCGTCGACCTCGACCCGCAGGGCAACGCCTCGACCGGCTTGGGCATCGACCGGCGCAACCGCAAGCACTCGACCTACGACGTGCTGGCTGGCAAGTCGGCGCTGCGCGATGCCATCGTGCAAACCGCGGTGCCGCGGCTTCACCTCGCGCCCTCGACACTCGATCTCTCCGGCCTCGAGCTTGAAATCGGCCAGTCGCGTGACCGCGCGTTTCGGCTCCGCAATGCGCTCACCCCGTTGAAGACGCCAACGGCTGGCCAAACCAATTTCACCTACGTGCTGGTCGATTGCCCGCCGTCGCTCAATCTGTTGACCGTCAACGCCATGGCGGCGGCGCACGCCATTCTAGTACCGCTGCAATGCGAGTTCTTCGCACTCGAAGGCTTGTCGCAGCTCCTCAAAACCGTCGATCAGGTGCGCGAGCAACTCAATCCAGACCTCACCATTCACGGCATCGTGCTGACCATGTACGACGCGCGCAACAATCTGTCGGGCCAGGTGGTCGCCGACGTGCGCGAATTCATGGGGCCCAAGGTCTACGACACCATCATCCCGCGCAATGTGCGCGTGTCTGAAGCGCCGTCCTACGGCAAGCCGGTGCTGGTCTACGATCTCAAATGCAGCGGCAGTGAAGCGTATCTGCGGCTAGCGACCGAGGTTATCCAGCGCGAGAAGGAATTGTGCGTCGGTTAGGTGGCGCACGATCTTTCTCATCATTCACGGCGAAGCGAAGTGGCAATGACTTTTAGATACGCGGAGTGCGCATGACCGAGAGTTCAGGAGAGGCCGCCATGGCGGAGGAGGGCACGCGGTCGCGATTGGGACGCGGGCTCGCCGCGTTGATCGGCGACGTCGGCCAGGAGAGCTCGGTGGAGCGGCCGCGGGCGCAGCGGCGGTTGCCGACTACTTCGCTGCGGCCCAATGCACGCAACCCGCGGCGAACATTCGCCGCCGAAGAGCTCGACGAGCTGGCGGCGTCGCTGCGCGAGCGCGGCATCATTCAGCCGATCGTGGTGCGCTCGCTGCGTGGCGTAGCCGACGGCTACGAGATCATCGCCGGCGAGCGGCGCTGGCGCGCTGCGCAACGCGCCGGCCTCCACGAAGTCCCGGTCGTCGTCATCGAGGCGACCGACGCGGAAGCTTTGCAGCTCGCGATCATCGAGAACGTGCAGCGCGCCGACCTCAATCCGCTGGAAGAAGCGGACGGCTATCGCGCGCTGATGGAAGAATTTCACAACAGCCAGGAAGAAATCGCCAGGATCGTTGGCAAGAGCCGAAGCTATATCGCCAACACGCTGCGGCTTCTGAAACTTCCGGATGCCGTGAAGGCGCATATTCACAGCGGCAAGCTCACCGCTGGCCACGCGCGTATGCTGATCGGCGAGCCGAACGCGGAAACGCTCGCCGAAGAAATCGTCGCCCGCGGTCTCAACGTGCGCGAAGTCGAGGCCGAGGCGCGCACGCGAGCAAATAACAACGGCAAGAAACCAACAAACGGCCGGCACGCGCGCGCTGCATCAACAAAGAGCGTCGATACGCTCGCCGCCGAAAAGCGCTTGTCCGATGCGCTGGGATTGACCGTCAGTATCGATCAGCGCCGCGGCGGCAATGGCACGCTCAGCGTCCGCTATCGCAACGTCGACCAGCTCGATGAAGTTTTGCGCCGGCTGGAAAGGCGCCACTAATTAGCGAGAGACTTCTGACTGGCACCGGCTAAGCCGCATCACTCCGCGGCGTCGACTTTGGTTGCGTCCGGCCGTCGGGCATTTTGCCAATTGCCAGGCGTCAACACCTTGCTCGCGGATAAGATTTCAACGCCGAGGATCCGCCCCTCCGCGTCGACGTCGTAGACGAACGGACCGACCTCTTCGGTGCGATCGATCTTTCCACCGCCGAAATGGATGTACAGCGCGTCCGCGTCGGGATCATAAGTCAGATCGATCATAACGTGCGCCTCGCATTTCTGTCGAACATTACACTTACAACTCGGATGGTCGTCGCAGTTTCCACGCAGGCCACCCGGAGAATGCGTCCGTCGAATTCGTCGATCGCGCGAAATCGGCGTTCGACCGTTACATCACGCGGGTCCGGCTCGATCCAAGTAGGAGCGCGGACCGTTCGTTCAACCCAATCCATTCTCACTTGCCTCGCGCGTATTCTTACGCGCGCATGTGCGGTCAACACCAACGCCTTTGTCGGCACAAACGCTCCCCAGCCGCCATTTATTTAAGTGGCATGAAATCATTTGCTGCAAGCCCTCGTAACCTAAGTTCACGCCTTCCAGCGTTCGACGCAGCGCGGAAATGTCATCCGCGACGAGTTACGCTGAGTGACGCGCCGCCGGTTTACTCCGCCGCGGTTCGTCCCGCGTTGCCGGTGCCGAACCGCCGCTCGATATAATCGATGACAAGCTTCTGAAAGTCGGCCGAGACCGTTGGGCCGCGCAGCGTGATTGCTTTCTTGCCGTCGATGAATACCGGCGCTGCGGGGGCTTCGCCGGTGCCGGGAAGTGAAATGCCGATGTCGGCGTGTTTGCTCTCGCCGGGCCCGTTGACGATGCAGCCCATCACCGCGACGTTGAGGCCTTCGACGCCCGGATAGCGCGTCTTCCATTCCGGCATCGATTCACGAATAAAGTTTTGGATGCTGGCCGCGAGCTCCTGGAATGTCGTCGAGGTGGTGCGGCCGCAGCCCGGGCAGGCGGCGACCAGCGGCACGAAGGTGCGCAGGCCCAGCGTTTGCAACAACTCCTGGCCGACTTTCACTTCCAGCGTGCGGTCGCCGTTCGGCTCAGGCGTCAGCGACACGCGGATGGTGTCGCCGATACCCTGCTGCAACAGAAAGCCCATCGCCGCAGAGGAAGCGACAATGCCCTTGGAGCCCATGCCGGCTTCGGTGAGACCGAGATGCAGCGCGTAATTGGAGCGCCGCGCCAGCTCGGCATAGACCGCGATCAGATCCTGCACCGCTGATACTTTGCCGGAGATGATGATTTTCGAGCGCGGCAGGCCGATCTCTTCGGCCCGCTCGGCCGACAGCAGCGCCGACTGCACCATCGCTTCGCGCGTGACGTCGCGCGCGTCGGCGGGTTTGTTCGAGCGCGCATTCTGGTCCATCAGATGCGTCAGCAATTCCTGGTCGAGCGAGCCCCAATTGGCGCCGATGCGCACCGGCTTGTCGTGGCGGATCGCGGTCTCGACGATGGCGCCGAACTGGCGGTCCTTCTTTTCCTTGAAGCCGACATTGCCGGGATTGATGCGATATTTGTCGAGCGCTTGCGCGCAGGCCGGATGATCGGCCAGAAGCTTGTGGCCGATGTAATGGAAGTCGCCGATGATCGGCACATCGACATTCATGCGGATGAGCCGCTCCTTGATGTGCGGCACGGCGGCGGCGGCCTCGTCGCGGTCGACAGTGATGCGAACCAGTTCCGAGCCGGCCCGCGCCAGCGCCGCCACCTGCCGCGCCGTCGAGTCGGCATCGGCGGTGTCGGTATTGGTCATCGACTGCACCACGACCGGCGCGCCCCCGCCGACAGTCACGTTGCCGACCTTCACGGCAATGGTTTGGTGCCTTGCGGCCGGACCGGAAAACGCGATCATCTCGTAACCCTTTGAATCACCTGCACAATTCGGCGTATCGGCGCGCGGCGATTGACACCATTTCCGCTTTGCCCGTGCATCGTGTGCCTCGGATATAGCCTTATCGCGCGCGGTTTACGAGCACCAAGCCCAGGGCCACAAAAGCGACGGCAACCGCAAAAGCCGGCGTCAGCGGCTCATTCAATACCAGATGTCCGGCGGCGACGCCGAACAGCGGGGTGAGAAAGGTAAACGCCGATAATCGGTTGGCCGAATAGCGAAGCACCAGCGCAAACCAGATGACGAAGCTGACGCTGACCACCCAGACGGCTTGATAGACGAATGCCCCGATCGCCACGGCCGACGGCATTTTGTCGATGTGCTCGCCCAAGGCAAAAGCACCAAGCGCCAGCAGCGGTGCCGAGACCACGAGCTGATAGAGCGCTGTCTTCTCGGCGCTGACGCGGCTCAACCGGCTGGCCTTGATGACGATCGTCGTCGCGCCCCAGGCGGCTGCGCCGCCGAGCGCCATCAGGTCGCCGAGCATCTGATGCGGATCAGCAGCCGGAGTCGGCAGGCCAAACGCGATGACAATACCGATGAAGGAGATGAGCAGACCGATCCATTGCGACGGATAAAAATGATCGCCGGGTATGAACAGGCGTGATCCGATCACGACGAAGAACGGCGCAGTGTAGAGAAACAGCACGGTGCGGGTCGCGGTCGTCCAGACGAGCCCGCGATAGACCAAAAGGAACTCGATCGCGAACAAAACACCGGCGGCAATGCCGGCGAGCAACGTGCCGTCGTGTTTGAACAACGGGATGCCGCGCAAGCGCGCGTAGGCGGCGACACACAGTGCCGCCGCAGCCGAACGGCCTGCCGCCTGGATCAGTGGCGGAATATCGTCGATCGCCAGCTTGATCGCGACCTGATTGAAGCCCCAGGTCAGACAAAGCGCGATGGTCACCGCGATGGCAAGCGCGTCGAGCGGGCGAGATTGCGGGGAATACAACACTGAAGTTCAGTTCAACTTCCGGGAATTGGGCGTCGGCTGGCGCCGCCGTACAAAGCGACGACTGCCGCAGAAATGCAACCCTTCAGCGCGCGCGGCAATGCGAGCAAACGCCGGCGATCTCTATCACCGGACTTTTCGGCGCAAAGCCCGCGGCACGGCATGAACTTTTCAGCGTCTCGGCGACGGCGCCGCCGGGCGCTTCGCCGACCGTGCCGCAATTCTCGCAGATCAGGAACACAACCGGATCGCTGTCGGCATGAGGATGCACACACGCAACAAAGGCATTGCGGCTCTCGATCCGGTGCACCAGACCGTTGTCACGCAAAAAATCGAGCGCGCGATACACCGTGATCGGCGCCGGCCGCGCGCGACGCCCCAACCGCTCCATGATCTCATAGGCGCCGAGCGGCTTGTGGCTGGCGAGCAGCGCTTGCAACACCTGCCGGCGCATCGGTGTCAGCCGTTGGGCGCGCGCGGCGCAGAGTTCTTCGGCGTGCGTAATGGCGGCGCTGGCGCAGCTATCGTGATTGTGGTCCGGCGCCGGAAAAATCACTGCCGATTTTGTCATCTGGGAGCCATGAACTGGCAGGACCATGCTCTATGCATTTCGGCTATTGTAGCGACTTGCGCGGTATCGCGAAAACGTGAGGGAGTCGCCGATTTTGCCCCTGCTTTGATATTGCGCCGCAGCAAAAAGCATCACACATTGCCGCCGCTTTGCGCATGAGCCCTGCACGCAGCGGCTTTTGCGCACATCGGGATGCGCTCCAGCGGTACCGCTTGAATTGGGGATGACCATGCTGAAAGGGAAGACTGCACTGGTGACCGGCTCGACGTCGGGAATCGGACTGGCCTACGCGCGCGCCTTGGCCGCGGAGGGGGCCAACATCACCATCAACGGCTTCGGGGACGCCGCCGCGATCGAGAAGGAGCGCTCCAGCATCGAAAAGGATTTCGGTGTGAAGGCGAGCTATTCGCCCGCCGACATGACCAAGCCGGGCGAGATCGCCGACATGGTGCGCACGACCGAGAAGACGTTCGGCTCGGTCGACATCCTCATCAACAATGCCGGCATCCAGCACGTGGCGCCGATCGAAGAATTCCCGATCGAGAAATGGAACCAGATCATCGCCATTAATCTATCGTCGGCGTTTCACACCATTCGCGCGGCGGTGCCCGGCATGAAGTCGCGCAAATGGGGCCGCATCGTCAACACGGCGTCGGCGCATTCGCTGGTGGCGTCGCCATTCAAGAGCGCCTACGTATCGGCCAAACATGGTCTCGCCGGCCTCACCAAGACGGTGGCGCTGGAAGTCGCAACCTTCGGCATCACCGCCAACTGCATCAGCCCCGGCTATGTCTGGACGCCGCTGGTCGAGCAGCAAATTCCCGACACCATGAAGGCGCGCGGCATGACCGCCGAGCAGGTCAAGCGCGATGTGCTGTTGGCCGCGCAGCCGACCAAGGAATTCGTCACTGTCGAAGAAGTGGCGGCGCTGGCGGTCTATCTGTGCTCCGACGCGGCCAAAGCGATCACCGGCGCCAACCTCTCGATCGATGGCGGCTGGACCGCCGAATGAGGCGTTGTCGGCGCGCGCCGTGTGCGGCGTCCCAGTTCTGAGGCGCGCATGGCCGGAAAACGGATTCTCACGTCGCTCTTGCCGGGCCGTGCCGCTGGCACGCCTGGCGCACCAAAGACCAAGCGCATCAATCTGGCGCTGCAGGGTGGTGGCGCGCACGGCGCATTCACGGGCGGTGTGCTCGAACATTTACTCAGCGACGAGCGGCTGATTGTCGAAGGCGTTTCCGGCACCTCGTCCGGTGCCGTCAACGCCGTGATGTTTGCCGACGGCATGGCGCGCGGCGGCCGTAGCGAAGCACAAAAACGGTTGACCGACTTCTGGCGCGCCGTCTCCTCCACCGGCGATCTGCCGGCGGTGCAACGGGCGGTGGTGGAACGGTTCCTGTCGTTCACGCCGCTCGAAGGCTCGCCGGTGCAGGCGTGGCTCGACATCATGTCGCGCTATTTCTCGCCATACGATTTCAACCCGCTCAACATCAATCCGCTCAGGGATCTGTTCGAGCGCTTTGTCGATTTCAAAGCCGTGCAGGCGTTCAACGGCCTGCAAGTCTTTATTTCGGCGACCAACGTGCAGACCGGCCGCGTGCGGATTTTCCCGCGTGAGAAGATCACCGCCGATGCGGTCATGGCGTCGGCCTGTTTGCCGGAGCTGTTCCATGCCGTCGAGATCGACGGCGTGCCGTATTGGGACGGCGGCTATCTCGGCAATCCGGTGATCTTTCCGTTTTTCGGCACCACCGAATCCGAGGATGTGCTGGTGGTGCAGATCAATCCGCTGGTGCGGCAAAAGACCCCGACATCGGCCGGCGAGATCATGAACCGGCTCAACGAGATCACTTTCAATTCGCCGCTGATCGCCGAGTATCGCGCCATGGAATTCGTAGCCCGCTTGATCGATCAGGGCCGGTTGCCGCGCGGCACCGGGCCCGGTCAATACCGGCGCATCAATGTCCATCGCATCGTGCTCGACCGCTTCGGCAAGGAGCTCGACGCGTCCTCCAAGCTGACAACCGACTACGATTTCTTCGAAGTGCTGCGCGTCAACGGCAAACGCGCGGCACGGCGGTTCCTGGACGAACATTTCGACGATATCGGCGTCAAAAGCACGGTGGATTTGCGGGCGGAAGCGCAGGCCGAGTGGGCGTGATATCGTCGCGTCATACTTCCGATGCGTGGCGCAGATGACACCGCTCTGTTCCGCTGAGATCGGCGCCGCCCGGCTCGAAGTCTGCGTCGCCGGTATCACGACGCTCAAGCTCGATGCGATCGTCAATGCGGCGAACGGTTCGCTGCTCGGGGGCGGCGGCGTCGATGGTGCGATCCATCGCGTTGCCGGACCGGAATTGCTGGCCGAATGCCGCACCCTCGGCGGCTGCGACACCGGCAACGCCAAGATCACCCGCGGCTATCGTCTGCCGGCCAAGCATGTGATCCACGCCGTCGGGCCGGTATGGAGCGGCGGCGGCAGGGGCGAGGAAGAGTTGCTCGCATCGTGCTACCGCGCGGCGCTTGATCTCGCTGCCGCACACCGGCTGCGTTCGCTGGCGTTTCCCGCGATCTCCACCGGCGTGTATCGCTTTCCGCCCGAGCGTGCCGCGCGCATTGCAGTGGCGACGGTCGCGGCCGAATTAGCCGGCTCGCCGGCGGGCGTCGGTCAGGTCGTGTTCTGCTGCTTTTCGGCCGAAGCGGCGGACCATCACATCGCCGCCGTCACCGACCTCGGTCTCGCTTAGAAAGTCTCACGCCTGAGCGATTTGCAACGCTGCCCTGCATTCGAATCCGTGGCTTAAATATAAGCTGACTTATATTATGCGGACATAGATAGTGGCAGGCAACACCCATGCTCAGACATTCGAAGAACCGGGAATTTGGCTTTATGCTCAACGATGTAGCCAGGCTGCTGCGGACCTATGCCGACCACAAGGCGGCCCAGTTCGGCATGACCCGGGCGCAATGGGCGGTGCTGGTGCGGCTCGATCGCTTTGAGGGCCTCAACCAATCCGAGCTCGCCGAAATGCTTGATCTGCAGCCGATCACCTTGACGCGGCTGCTCGACAAGCTGTCCGACAGCGGCCTGATCGAGCGCCGGCCCGATCCGGACGACCGGCGTGCCAAGCGGTTGTTCTTGACCGCCGCGGCGCGGCCGCTGCTGCGCCAACTGAGTGTCCTCGGCGAAGAGACGATGGCGAGCACGCTGGAAGGCTTGGCGCCAAAAGACGTCGAACAGATGATCGCGCAGCTCGCCATCGTCAAAGACAATCTGCGCCGGCTGATCCATCAACGACACACTCCGTCAGGAGAGCGCCGTTATGGCTGAGCTTGCGCGCAAGCCAGTCGTGCCGGTTCGTGACGAGGCGCCTGAGGGCCCGCGGCCGCATCCGGTTACGCCGATTGCGCCGGCGGACAAGCGCGCCAAGGAGTGGACTTCGGCTCGCGACAAAGTTCGTCGACTGGGCCGGCGCGACCGCATCCGGTGGGGTTTGTTTGCGCTCTTGCCGGCTGTGCTGCTCGCCACCGGCTATTACTACGTCACCGGCGGTCAGGTGATGTCGACCGACGACGCCTATGTCCAAGCCGAGAAGGTCGGCATTTCCACCGACGTCTCGGGCATCGTTCAGGACGTGGCGGTAAAGGACAATCAGCAGGTCGAAGCCGGCCAGGTTCTCTATCGGCTGGATCCGCGGCAATTCCAGATCGCACTCGACAACGCCAAGGCCAATCTGGCGCAGGTCGCGATGTCGATCGAGGCGATGAAGCAGGATTACAAGCGGATGATGAGCGACACCGCGGCGCAACAGGCGCAGGTCGATCTCGATCAAACAAATTATGATCGCAACGCCATGCTGTTGAAGACCGCCACGATCTCGCAGGCGGTGTTCGATCAGGCGCGCTATACGCTTGAAAACGACAAGGGCAAGCTTGCGGCGCTGCAACAGCAGACCAAAGTGCAGCTCGCCAAGCTCGGCGGCGATCCGGATATCGCCACGACCGACCACCCGCAATATCGCCAGGCGCAGGCGCAGGTCGACGAAGCGCAGCGGCAACTCGACCACACAATCGTCACTGCGCCGTTCGCCGGGATTGTCACCAACGTGCCGGCCATCGCGCCGGGCAAATATCTCGCCGCTTCGACGACGGCCTTCTTTCTGGTCGACACCGATCACGTCTGGGTCGACGCCACGCCGAAAGAGACTGAGCTAACCTATGTGCGCCCGGGCCAGCCGGTGACCGTCACCGTCGACATGTATCCGGATCACGAATGGCATGGCGTGGTCGAAAGCGTGAGCCCGGCGGCCGCGCAGGAATTCTCTCTGCTGCCGGCGCAGAACACCAGCGGCAACTGGGTCAAGGTCGTGCAGCGGGTACCGATCCGGGTGCGGCTCGACACCAGCGACAAAAATCTGCCGCCGCTGCGCGCCGGCATGAGCGTCGAGGTCGACGTCGATACCGGCCATGCCCGCGGCCTGCCGCACTTCATCACTTCGCTGTTCCATTACGCCCATCAGAGGTCGTGATGGGCGGCGAACTCCTGGCCAAAGGGGGTAATCGCGGCGCGCTCACCGCCTGTGTGATCCTGGCGACGCTGATGCAGGCGCTCGACACCACGATCGCCAATGTCGCGCTGCCCTACATGCAGGGCAGCGTCTCGGCGAGCCAGGACCAGATCGCCTGGGTGCTGACGTCTTACATTGTCGCGGCTGCCATCATGACGCCGCCGACCGGGTTTTTGGCTGGCCGCTTCGGGCTGAAGAATCTTTTCCTGGTCGCCATTGCCGGCTTCACCGTGGCGTCGATGCTGTGCGGCATGGCGCAATCGCTGACCCAGCTCGTGCTGTTCCGGGTTTTGCAGGGCGCCTTCGGCGCGTCGCTGGTGCCGCTGTCGCAGACCGTCCTGCTGGGCAGCTATCCGCGCGAGCGCCAGGGTTTCGCCATGGCGCTGTTCGGCATCGGCGTCATGATCGGGCCGGTGCTCGGCCCGGTGCTCGGCGGCTGGCTCACCGAGAATTACAGCTGGCGCTGGGTGTTCTACATCAATCTGCCGATCGGCATTCTCGATCTGATCGGGATCATGATCTTCCTGCCGGAGTCGCCGCGCGATAGCAGCGCCAAACTCGACTGGTTCGGCTTCGGTACCTTGAGCGTCGCCATCGGCGCGCTGCAGATCATGCTCGATCGCGGCGAACAAAAGGATTGGTTCGGCTCCGGCGAGATCATGATCGAAGCTGTCATTGCCGTGTCGGCGTTCTATCTGTTCCTGGTGCACACCTTTACCGCCAACAAGCCTTTCGTGCGGCCGAGCCTGTTCCGCGACCGCAATTTCACGGCGGGCGTGCTGTTCATCTCGATCGTCGGCCTCACTTATTACGCCTCGATGGCGCTGCAGCCGCCTTATCTGCAGGAACTCATGGACTATCCGGTCGTCACCGCCGGCCTGGTCATGGGACCGCGCGGCATCGGCACCATGGTGTCGATGCTGATCGTCGGCCGCCTGGTTGGCCGTACCGACACGCGCATTCTGCTTTTCATCGGGCTATGCCTGACCGCGTGGTCGTTCAATGCCATGACCGGCTGGACGCCGGACGTGTCACAGGGGGCGATCATCGGCGTCACCATGGTCCAGGGCTTCGGTCTCGGCTTCCTGTTCGTGCCGCTGAGCGCGGCAACCTTGTCGACGCTGCCGCTTGCCGAGCGCGCCGAAGGCGCCGGCTTGTTCAGCCTGTCGCGCAACATCGGCTCGAGCGTCGGCATTTCGATCGTGAACGCCTTGCTGGTGCAGAACACCCAGGCCAATCACGCCGCCATCGTGCCGAGCGTCAACGCCGTCAATCGCGCCTTCGAAAATCCGCTGATCGCTAACGCTTGGAATCCGTTGACGGCGGCGGGCCGCGCGGCGCTTGACGCGGTCATCACCAGGCAGGCCCAGATCATTGCCTATATCGATGACTACAAGCTCTTGATGATTGCGGCGCTGGCGGTCATCCCGCTGCTCGTTGTGTTCAAGAAGCCGTCTGGTCCACCTGCCGCCGAGCCGGTCGCGATCGCCGATTGATCGTCAAGCGCCGCCGCCGGCCGCTCTCGTCTCAACAAAAAAGGCGGCCAGATCGGCCGCCTTTTGTCTTGCGTCAGAGGTCCGCGAGCACGTGGCCGTTATTCCGCCGCCCCGCCGGCCGCCGCTTCGCGCGGTTCGCTGCCTTCGGCTTTTTGCTTAGCCTCCAAATCCTCGCCGGTCTCC
This sequence comes from uncultured Alphaproteobacteria bacterium, assembly GCA_963806465.1. GTDB lineage: Bacteria > Pseudomonadota > Alphaproteobacteria > Rhizobiales > Xanthobacteraceae > BOG-931. The sequence goes on from CAWDZD010000075.1 coordinate 131,758, forward strand.
TGATCGACCACCTTCATCGACAGCCGCACCTTGCCGCGCTCGTCGAAGCCGAGGAGCTTGACCTTCACCTTGTCGCCTTCCTTGACCACGTCGCTGGTCTTCTGCACCCGGCGCGGCGCCAGCTGGCTGATATGAACGAGCCCATCCTTGGCGCCGAAGAAATTCACGAACGCGCCGAAGTCCATGACCTTGACGACGGTGCCTTCGTAGATGTGTCCAACCTCGGGCTCCGAAGCGATCGACTTGATCCAGTTGATCGCCGCCTTGATCGACTCGCCGCTGGCGGACGCGACCTTGACGGTGCCGTCGTCGGAAATGTCGATCTTGGCGCCGGTCTTTTCCACGATCTCGCGGATGACCTTGCCGCCCGAGCCGATGACTTCGCGGATCTTGTCGACCGGGATCGACAGCACCTCGATGCGCGGGGCGTGCTCGCCGAGCTCGGCGCGGGCTTGGGTGATCGCCTTGCCCATCTCGCCGAGGATATGTAGGCGGCCGTCCTTCGCCTGGGCGAGCGCGATTCGCATGATCTCTTCGGTGATGCCGGCAATCTTGATGTCCATCTGCAGCGAGGTGACGCCGCGTTCGGTGCCGGCGACCTTGAAGTCCATGTCGCCAAGATGATCCTCATCGCCGAGAATGTCGGACAGGACGGCGAAGCGCTCGTCCTCCTTGATCAGCCCCATGGCGATGCCGGCGGTCGGCCGCTTGAGCGGCACGCCGGCGTCCATCAGCGACAGCGATGTGCCGCACACCGTCGCCATCGAGGACGAGCCGTTGGATTCGGTGATCTCGGAGACGACGCGGATCGTGTACGGAAACTCGGTGTGCGGCGGCAGCACCGGATGGATGGCGCGCCAAGCGAGCTTGCCGTGGCCGATTTCGCGCCGTCCGGGGGCGCCGAGGCGGCCGGTCTCGCCGACCGAGAAGGGCGGGAAGTTGTAGTGCAGCAGGAAGGACTCTTTGTACGTTCCCTGCAGCGCGTCGATGTATTGCTCGTCCTCGCCGGTGCCGAGCGTCGACACGACCAACGCCTGCGTTTCACCACGGGTGAACAACGCCGAGCCGTGGGTGCGCGGCAGTACGCCGACTTCGCACACGATCGGCCGCACCGTCTTGACGTCGCGGCCATCGATGCGATTGCCGGTGTCAAGGATGTTCCAGCGCACGATCTTGGCTTCGAGCTCCTTGAACACGTCGGCGACAGCGAGCTTCGGATATTTCGGGTTCTCCACGCCGGCCGGCAGGAAATGACCCATGACGCGCTCTTTGGCGGCGTCCACCGCCTTGTGGCGCTCCATCTTGTCGGGGATCGCGTAGGCGGCGCGAAGCTCCTTCTCGACCAGGTCGAGCATTTCTCTCTGCAGGCCGGAATTGTCCGCCACGTTGAGCTCGCGCGGCTCCTTGGCGGCCTTCTCCGCGAGCTTGATGATGGCGTCGATCACCGGCTGGAAATGCCGGTGGCCGAACATCACGGCGCCGAGCATGATGTCCTCGGACAGCTCCTTGGCTTCCGACTCGACCATCAGCACCGCGTCCTGCGTGCCGGCGACGACCAGATCGAGCTGGCTCTCGGGCATCTCGTCGATCTGCGGATTGAGCACGTATTCGTTGTTGATGAAGCCGACGCGGGCGGCGCCGATCGGTCCCATGAACGGCGCGCCTGACAGCGTCAGCGCCGCGGATGCGGCCACCATCGCCACGATGTCGGGATCATTCTCGAGGTCATGCGACAGCACCGTCACGATGACTTGTGTGTCGCAGCGCCAGCCGTCGGCAAACAGCGGGCGGACCGGGCGGTCGATCAGCCGGGAGACCAATGTCTCCTTTTCGGTCGGCCGCGCTTCGCGCTTGAAATAGCCGCCGGGAATGCGGCCGGCAGCGTAGTATCGTTCCTGGTAGTTGCAGGTCAGCGGCAGGAAGTCGATGCCTTCCTTCGGCTGCTTGGCCGCGACCACGGTCGCGATCACGGTGGTGTCGCCGTACGAAGCGAACACTGCTCCGTCGGCCTGGCGCGCCAGTCTGCCGGTCTCTAGCGTGAGCTTGCGGCCACCCCAGTCAAGTTGCACACGATGAATGTTGAACATTGCGATTGTCTTTCATGGTTTTCACGGAGATGCGAAAGCCATAAGCAAGACGGCGAGACGCTGTCGGCGCAGTCAAACTGCAATGCTCAACAGCATCCGGCGATCCTGCCATGGCCTTCGGACCTTCCTTTGATAGGGACGGACCTCTGGCCCGTCGTTCAATCGGCAGCTCTGCTGCCGCACATACCGGCGGGCGTCACACGCGCTCCGCCACGACGCGCACGGGACTGCCCGCGCGCAAGCTTCTTCAACGGCGAATGCCGAGCCGTTCAATCAACTCCTTGTAACGGCGTTCGTCGGTGCGCCGCAGATAGTCGAGAATCTGCCGGCGCTGCGACACGAGCTTTAACAGCCCGCGGCGCGAGTGGTTGTCCTTGATGTGGGACTTGAAGTGATCAGTCAGATTGTTGATGCGCTCCGAAAGAAGCGCAACCTGTACTTCTGGCGAACCCGTATCACCCGACTTCACGGCGTACGTCTGGATAACCTCCGCCTTACGTGCGGTCGTAATCGACATCGTCACCAACCTTTTTGTCTATCGGCGCGACCTGTCACGCCGTTCAAATTGAACACGCGCCTGGGGACGATCTCACCGCGATCGATCTCGGCAATGGCCACGAGCTGTCCGCTCGAAGCGACCTGGACCGTGCCGCGGATGACGGCAGCGTCCCGTCCGCGCAACAAAACGACTTGACCCTTGTGGAGCCTCGCCGCATCTGCCGGGCTTACGGCCAGCGCCGGGATGTCGTCCAGCGCGGTCTCGACCGGCAGCAGCATATCGGCGAGATTTATCTCGCCAGCGGCGGCTCTATGACACAAAGATTCAAGCCGTTCCAGCGAAATCATGTCGCCCTCGACGAAGGGACTGACGCGGCTGCGCCTTAAGGCGCAAACGTGGCCGAAACCGCCCAGCGCCCTGCCGAGGTCGCGGGCCAGCGCGCGCACATAGGTGCCTTTGCCGCATTCGGCCGCCAGCACCGCATGATCCGGGTCAGGGGTTTCGAGGACCTCGAGCCGGTTTATGGTTACCTGGCGCGGGGCGATTTCGACGGTCTCGCCGTCCCGCGCCAGGTCATAAGCCCGCTCGCCGTTGATCTTGATGGCGGAAAAGCGCGGCGGCACCTGCTCGATGGTGCCGACGAAGCGGGGCAGCATGGCCTCGATTGCGGCCCGGTCGGGGCGGTCTTCGCTGACATTGACGACACGGCCTTCGGCATCGTCGGTGTCGCGTTCCTCGCCGAAGCGCACGGTGAAGATATAGGTCTTGCGGCCGTCGACCACGAACGGGACGGTCTTGGTCGCCTCACCGAGCGCGATCGGCAGACAGCCGGACGCCAACGGATCGAGCGTACCGGCATGGCCGGCCCGCTTGGCCGAGAACAAGCGCTTGATGACCGCCACGGCATGGGTCGACGTCATGCCGACCGGCTTGTCGAGCACCACCCAGCCATGGACGTCGCGCTTGTTCTTCTTGGCTGCCCGGGCACCCGGCTCGTTGCTCGTGCGAGCGTCGGAGAGCGGGGCGATTTGCACGTCGGATGCCGCGGCAATGTATGGTGACTTTTGCATCACTCTTCCTTCTTTCCGCCGAGGTCGCGTTGTACGTCGGGCGTTCGCAAAAGCTTCTCGATCCGTTCCGCTTCGTCGAATCGTTCGTCAATGCGAAAGCGAATTTCAGGCGCAAATTTTAAGTTAACACGCCGCGCGATCTCGCCGCGCACATAGCGTTTGTTGCGATCGAGCGCCGCGAGCACGCCGGTCCCGTCGCGGCCGCCGAGCGGCATGATGTAGATGGTCGCCAGCCGCAAATCCGAACTCATGCGCACTTCCGGCACGGTGATGAGGTGCCCCTCGATCACCGGATCGTGCACGTCGCCGCGCGACAGCATGGCGGCAAGCTCGTGCCGGATCAATTCGCCGACGCGCAATTGGCGCTGCGAGCCGCCGGCGGATTGGGCATGATGGTGATGGCGGGGCATCTCTTTACTGCTGTGGGGCGCGGGCTTGAACCGCACATCTCGTTGCTGATGACTGTCGACGCTTTATCGGGACCGCCGGTCCGGCGGCACGATCGCCGGAGACCAGACGCGAATGTGAGACTTGAACTCACAAGGTCCGCTGCACGGTCTCCACGCGATAGCACTCGATGACGTCGCCGACTTTCATGTCGTGGTAGTTCTCGAACGCCATGCCGCATTCCTGGCCGGCCAGAACTTCGCGCGCGTCGTCCTTGAAGCGCTTGAGCTGCGACAGCTTACCCTGGTGGACGACGACACTGTCGCGAATGAGCCGCACGTTGGCGCCGCGCTCGACCACGCCGTCGGTGACGCGGCAGCCGGCGACATTGCCGACCTTGGACACCTTGAAGATTTCGAGAATAGTCGCGTTGCCGAGCATGGTCTCGCGCAGCGTCGGCGCCAACAGCCCCGACATCGCTTTCTTCACATCGTCGACCAGGTCGTAGATGATGTTGTAGTAGCGGATCTCGATGCCGGCTTGTTCGGCGGCTTCGCGCGCCTCCTTGTGGGCGCGCACATTGAAGCCGATGACCGCGGCATCGGACGCTTCCGCCAAGGTGACGTCGGATTCGGTGATGCCGCCGGCGCCGGAGAAGATCACGCGGGCGACGACTTCGTCGGTCGACATCTTGTCCAATGCGCCGACAATGGCCTCGATCGAGCCCTGCACGTCGCCCTTGATCACCAGCGGGAATTCCTTGCGGCCCGAGGTCTTGAGCTGATTCATCATCTGCTCGAGCGAGCCGCGCATGCCGGTCTGCCGCGCCGCGGCGACATCGCGCTTCTGCCGCGCGCGATAATCGGCGATCTCGCGGGCGCGAGCCTCGGTCTCGACCGCCGCCAACCGGTCGCTGGCCTCGGGCGTGCCGTTGAAGCCCAACACCTCGACCGGCATCGAAGGCCCGGCGGCGACGACCGAGTGCCCGGTATCCGACACCAGCGCGCGCACGCGGCCCCATTCCGAGCCGGCGACGACGATGTCGCCGGGGCGGAGCGTGCCGCGCTGGACCAGCACGGTCGCGACCGGGCCGCGGCCGCGGTCAAGCCGGGCCTCGATCACGGTGCCTTCGGCGGCGCGGTTCGGGTTGGCCTTGAGCTCGAGCACTTCGGCCTGCAGCGCGATGATATCGAGCAGCCTGTCCAGATTGCGCTTTTCCTTGGCCGACACGTCGACTTCCAGCACCTCGCCGCCGAGCAACTCGACCTGGATTTCGTGCTGCAGCAACTCGGTGCGCACCCGCTCGGGCTTGGCGTCGGCCTTGTCGATCTTGTTGATGGCAACGATGATCGGCACTTTGGCCGCTTTGGCGTGATGGATGGCTTCGACCGTCTGCGGCATGACGCCGTCGTCGGCCGCAACCACCAGCACGACGATATCGGTGATCTTGGCGCCGCGCGCGCGCATGGCGGTAAAGGCGGCGTGGCCGGGCGTATCGATGAAGGTGATGCGCAGGCCCGACGGCGAAGTGACCTGATAAGCGCCGATATGTTGGGTGATGCCGCCGGCTTCGGCAGCGGCGACGTCGGTCGAACGGATGGCATCGAGCAAAGACGTCTTGCCGTGATCGACGTGGCCCATGATGGTGACCACCGGAGCGCGCGGCTGCAGGGTGGCCGGATCGTCGGGCACGTCAAACATGCCCTCTTCGACGTCGGACTCGGCGACGCGGCGGACAGTATGACCGAGCTCCTCGGCGATGAGCTGGGCGGTGTCGGCGTCGATCGTATCGGTGATCTTCGCCATGTGACCCTGCTGCATGAGGATGCGGATCACGTCGACGCCGCGCTCGGCCATGCGATTGGCGAGCTCCTGGATGGTGATGGTCTCCGGGATCGTCACTTCGCGCGCGATCTTTTCCTTGGGCTCGTCGCGATGACCGGACATGCGCTGCACGCGCCGGCGGAAGGAGGCGACCGAGCGCTCGCGCACTTCGTCGGCCGAAAGCGCGGTGACCACGGTCAATCGGCCGCGGCGCTTTTCGGCGCCGCCGCGCGGCGTCTTCGGCGCCGGCGCCGGCCGCGCCGGCGCACCACCAGGGCCACGGCGGGCGCTGCGCGGTGCTTCTTCTTCATCGGCCTCAAGTACCGGTCGAGCGCCGGCCGGCTTTAGCGGCGAAGGTTCCGTGCCGAAGCGCTTTTTGGCAACCTCGTCGGCCTTGCGCTTGGTTTCCTCGTCGTGCTTGCGGCGATCTTCTTCATCGCGCTTGCGCGCTTCCGCCTTCATCCGCTCGGCCTTGTCGGCTTCCTCCCGCGTCTGGCGAATGCGCGCCTCTTCTTCGGCGATCTTGCGCTCTTCCGCCTCGCGTAAGCGCGCGTCGGCAAGCGCGTGAGCGCGGGCGCTGCGTTCCTCTTCGGTGAGGGTGCGCAGCACCACGCCGGAGGGTTTGGCGGGCGCAGCGGCTGGCGCCGTATTTGGTGCGGCGGGCGCGGCCGCCGGTGCTTTTGCGGTCGACGCGATGCGCTTCGGTGCGGCGGTGCCGGCGCGCTCTACGGGTGCTGCGGTCTCCGGCTTCCCCTCGCCCGGGCCGACGCGGCGCTTAACCTTCTCGACGACCACCGCTTTGCTGCGGCCATGGCTGAAGCTCTGGCGCACGACGCCCTGCTCGACGCCGCCGCGCTTGAGCGTTAGCGTCTTGGTCGAAGACACGCTCAGCTTCTCGCCACTATTCTTGCTCGTCTCGCTCATACGCGTCGTGTCTCCGGCCGGTTAGTACGGCACAGCCTTTCCGGCCTGATGATGCTGATCGCCGGCGCGAAACCGTTCCAGGCGCCGGCAACGCGCCAAAAAGGTTTCGCTCACAGGACCGGCGAGCAGGGCAGCATGTACCACATTTGGGCGGTTCAATGCCAAATCCAATTGGGCGCCGTTAAGGAATCCGATCACAACCGGCGGTGCGTCCGGCCGCCAGCGGCGCCATGCGGCGTCCAGCTTGCGGATGCCGTCGGAAGCGGCCGTCGAGGCATGCAGAAGCGCGGTAACGTCGTCGTGTTCGAGGGTGGCTGCGGTCTTGGCGAAGCCGGTCGCGACCAAACCCGCCTTGCCGACCATGGCCAGGGCGTCGAAGACCGCCCGTTCCAGGAGCCGCTCGGTACGCTCGACCAGATCGAGCGGCACGCGGACGTCCCGCTTGAACCCGCGGGCGAACGCCTTGCGCTTGAGCGCCGCGGCCAGCGCGCCGCGGGCGGCGGTGACCCAGATGCCCCGGCCCGGCAACTTGCCCTTGATGTCGGCAACCACTTCGCCGTCCGGTCCGACGACGAACCGGATCAGCTCGGATACCGGTTGCACCACGCGCGTGGCCGCGCATAGACGCGTGCGTTCGGCCGTGCGCGGTCCGCGGTCAAGTGCCGCGGCGAGTTCGGTGTCTTGCGTTCCGGCGATCATCCGCGCGCTTCGTTCCTTTTTTGGTGGAGCATGATCTTTTCGGAAAACCGGTTCCACTTTTCCGGATCGTGCTCTAAGCCTGCACTTCCTGCGCCGGCGCTTCCTCGGCCGGCGGCGGCGCAAGATCGGCTTCACTGACCCAGCCGGCTTTCACCCGCGCTCGCATCACCAAGCCTTCGGCGTCCTCGCGCGGCAGCTCGAAACCGTCGAGAATGCCGGCTTCCCGCACCGTCTCGCCGTCCTTGCGCTCGGTCCAGCCAGCGAGGTCGTCGGTCGCGCAACCAGCCAGGTCCTCGACCGTCTTGATGCCGTTCTCGCCGAAGCGGACCAGCATCGCCGTGGTGACGCCCGGCACCTCTTTCAGCTCATCGGCGACGCCGAGCTCCGTGCGTTTGGCGTCGAGCTCGGCCTCGATCTTGGCCAGATAATCGCGCGCCCGCGTCTGCAGCTCGGCCGCGGTATCCTCGTCGAAGCCTTCGATGCCGGCGACTTCTTTGGTGTCGACCATCGCCAGCTCCTCGACCGAAGTGAAGCCTTCCGACGCCAGCAATTGTCCGATCACCTCGTCGACATTGAGCGAGTCGATGAACATGCGGGTGCGATTTTCGAACTCGGCCTGCCGGCGCTCCAACTCTTCCTGCTCGGTGAGAATGTCGATGTCCCAGCCGGTGAGCTGCGAGGCGAGACGCACATTCTGGCCGCGCCGGCCGATGGCGAGCGAGAGCTGCTGATCGGGCACCACCACCTCGATGCGTTCGCGCTCCTCGTCGAGCACCACCTTGGCGACTTCCGCCGGCGCCAGCGCGTTGACCACGAACGTGGCGATGTCGTGCGACCAGGGAATAATGTCGATCTTTTCGCCTTGCAGCTCGTTGACCACGGCCTGCACGCGCGAGCCGCGCATGCCGACGCAGGCGCCGACCGGATCGACCGAAGAATCGCGCGAGACCACCGCGATCTTGGCGCGCGAGCCCGGATCGCGGGCCACCGCTTTCACTTCGACGATGCCGTCATAGATCTCCGGCACTTCCTGCGTGAACAGTTTCGACATGAATTGCGGATGCGTGCGCGACAGGAAGATCTGCGGCCCGCGCTGCTCGCGGCGGACGTCGTAGATATAGGCGCGGATGCGATCGCCGTTGCGGAACACTTCGCGCGGCAGCATCTCGTCGCGGCGCACGATGGCTTCGCCGCGGCCGAGATCGACTACCACGTTGCCGTATTCGACGCGTTTGACGATGCCGTTGACGATGTCGCCGATCCGATCCTTGTACTCCTCGTACTGACGGTCGCGCTCGGCTTCGCGAACCTTCTGCACGATCACCTGTTTGGCCGACTGCGCCGCGATCCGTCCGTATTCCAGCGGCGGCAGCGGGTCGGCGATGGTATCGCCGATCTGCGCTGCCGGATGGCGCCGGCGCGCCTCCTCGAGGCTGATCTGAAACGAGGGATTTTCCACGGCGTCCACCACCAGCATGTGCCGGGACAGATGCAGCTCGCCGCTTTTCGGATCGATCTCGGCGCGCACCTCGGTCTCGCTGCCGTAGCGCGAGCGGGCGGCCTTGGCGATTGCGTCCTCCATGGCGCCGAGCACGATCTTGCGGTCGATCGCCTTTTCCCGGGCGACCGCGTCCGCGATCTGCAGCAGTTCGAGTTTGTTGGCGCTTACCGTCGCCATGGTTCAGTCTCCCTTGCGTTGCTCGGCGCCGCCGCTTTGTTCCGCGGCCGCGCGCCTGGCTGTCGTCGTTGATGATTTCGCTGCCGGCCGCCTCGTGGAGAAGGGGCCGCGTGTTCGTCAAGTTTGCCGCCGTGTTTGCTCCGCCGCAGCGACTGAGAAATCAGCGCATCGGTGAGCACCAGCTTCGCTTCCATTACGTCGTCGAGCGGCAGCAGGATTTCCGCATCCTCGCCCGCCCCCGGCTCGCCGAAACGAAGACGCAGGCACTCGCCCTGCGTGCCGAGGAGTTCGCCGCGGAAGCGCCGGCGGCCGTCGACCGGCGCCAGCATCTCGATGTGGGCGACATGGCCGGCATAACGTTCGAAATCCGACCGCCGCACCAGCGGCCGGTCGATGCCCGGTGAAGAAATCTCCAGACGATAGGGGCCCTCGATCGGGTCGCTTAGTCGAATACCGGCGACAGCGCACGCGAGGCCGCCTCGCAATCCTCGATCGCCATAGCGCCGTCCGGCCGCTCGGCCATGATCTGAACGGTGCAGCCGGCGGCGGCGGAGACGCGCACCCGCACCAGCCGATAGCCGAGATCGGCGAGCACCGGCCCGGCGATCGCGGCAACGCGCGCTGCACGACCCGGCTCGATAATCAGCCGCGGTTCCTCGGCAAAGGCTGTCGGCCGTTCGTCCATGTTTCGTAGGCTTTGATCCACGCGATGTTTCGTTGGAGCGTGATCTTTTCCGAAAACCGGTTTCCACTTTTCGGGATCATGCTCTTAGGCGTCCGGTAATGTGTCCAGCAGGAACCCGTCGGGCCTCAGGTAATAAAAAAGAGCGGGTCCCGGAGGGCCCACTCTCAAAACCGTTCGGATCAACCGACCGTTATGAGGTATCCATGACGGACGCGCCGAATATAGCCCTTCCCCAAGGCGTTGCAAGGGCCGTTCAGGGATCAGTAATCAGGACTCCAGGAATCGGCGGTTCAGGGATCGGTAATTAGTAACCGGTAATCAATAGCCGGTAACGACGAACCGGTGATCAAGAACAGGCCAGGAAAGCCCGAATACCGATCTTTTGATCCCTGACCGCTGATACCTGGTATGGGTGCCCGCTCGCTAATTACCGAGCTTGAAGACGTCGTTCAGCGCGGCTCGCGTGAGAAGCGGACCGAGACGCTGCAGCGCATCACTGCGCTGTTTCTCGACGGCGCCAGCCGTTACAGCGACGAACATGTCGACCTGTTCGACGAAGTCTTTGAACTCCTGATCGAAGAGATCGAGACCAAGGCGCGCGCCGAACTCTCCAATCATCTCGCGCCGGTCAGCAACGCGCCAGTCAAGGTGCTGCGCAAGCTCGCCAACGACGACGACATCACCGTCGCCGGGCCGGTGCTGACGCTGGCGCCGCACTTGGCGGAAGCGGATCTGATCGACGTCGCCAGCACCAAGGGCCAGGCCCATTTGCATGCGATCTCGTCGCGTCGCGCCTTGGGCGAAGCGGTGACCGACGTGCTAGTGCACCGCGGCAATCGCGACGTCGCCCGCCGGGTCGCCGGCAATCGCAGCGCCCGCATTTCCGAAAACGGCTTCCATCGTTTGGTCCAGCGCGCCGAAGACGACGGCATCTTGGCCGAGAAGGTCGGGCTGCGGCCGGACATCCCGCCGCAGATGTTCCGCGATCTGCTGACCAAGGCGACCGCGGTGGTACATCGCCGGCTCATCGCGGCGGCGACGCCGGAAGTGCGCGCGGCGATCTGCGACGTCCTTGCCAAGGTTTCGAAGGAAGTCGGCGCCCGTGTCGGCCCGCGCGATTATCGCGCTGCGCAGCGCGTCGTGCTCGGCCTCGATCGCGCCAACCAGTTGGACGAAGCGGCGCTGCTGTCGTTCTGCAACGAAGGCAAATTCGAAGAGACCGTGGTCGCGCTTGCCACGCTCTCGAAAGTGCCGATCAAAATCGCCGACCGGCTTACGGGCGGCGATCGGCCCGATCCGGTGCTGATCCTGTGCAAAGCCGCGGGCTTGAGCTGGCCGACGGTGAAAGCCGTCGTCGCGATGCGCCCCGATGGCGCCCCGACCTCGAAGCCCAGCCTCGATACTGCGTTTGCCAATTACGAGCGGCTCTCGGCTTCGACCGCGCAACGTGTGGTTCGCTTCTGGCAAGTGCGGCAAGATCAGTAACGCCAGCGCGCGCGTCACAGGCGGCGGAAGACCAGAAAGCATGGCGGGCGCTGCTCGCGCGCCGCTTTGACGTGGTAGCGCGTGCCGGCGAAATCCGGCCAGGATTTGCGCCAATCGTCGGCCCGTCGCGCGGTCCATTCGAAATCGGCCGATCGGGTGAAATGCCGCAACGTCCAAGCGGCATAGTCGGCGACGTCGGTGACGAACCGCACGTCGCCGCCGCGCCGCAAGATGCGGGCGAATTGCGCGATGGTCGCGTCCTGAACAAAGCGCCGCTTCCAGTGCCGCCGCTTCGGCCACGGATCGGGATGGATGAGCTCGATGCGCATCAAGCACGCCGCCGGAAGCCAGGCGAGCAGGCTCGCGGCGTCGTCGAAATGCAGGCGGATGCTGTGCAGGCCCGCAGCCTCGATGGCGGCAAGCGCCTTCGCCATGCCGTTGACGAACGGCTCGACGCCGATGAATCCGGTCGCTGGCCGCGCAACGGCCTGCGCGATCAAATTCTCGCCGCCGCCGAAGCCGATCTCGAGCGCAATGTTGTTCACCGGCATCGGGAACAGCGTGGTCAGCTCGGCCGGGGCAGGGCGGGCGACATCGATCGCCAGACGCGGCAACAGGGTCTCCATCAGCTCCGCTTGTCTTTTGCGCAGCTTGTGACCTTTGCGCCGGCCGAAGAAGGCCCGCGCCTGGTGCGGCTTGGAATCCATCGGTGTCGCGGCCAAATTCGGGCCGAGCAAAAGCAGCTTAAGGAACGCTGCCTCAATCAGACTATCGTCAACGACCCTGATCGGGCGAGGGATTTTGTGGGGGCTTTTGCGCTTGCACGGCTCTTTGGTGCTGCTTGGCCATATGACGGCCGACCAGGCAGCCGGCGGCCGCGCCCAGGAAACCGTGGCGGCCGGCATAGTGACCGGCGACGCCGCCGACGATCGCTCCCTTGATGCAGCCTTTGGCATCAGCCGGGACTGTCGTCGCCGCAAACGCCAGCGCCAACGCCAGTCCAGCGATCAATGTTTTCATGTCGGCCAACTCCGTCCGTTGCGCCAATCCAACCGGGCCAATTTCGTTCCGCCGCGGATGTGGGGCGAGCCGGCGCCAAATCAAGACACGGCGGATTTTTTGAAATCCGCGGTGTCATTCAGTGTGTCTTGCAGTGTGTCTTGCAGCGCGTCTGAGACGTGTAAGTTCAGCGGAAGCTGCGCTTGAGCGCGTCAGCGAGGTCGGTCCGTTCCCAGGAGAAACCGCCGTCCTTTTCGGGCGCCCGGCCGAAGTGACCATACGCCGCAGTGCGCCGATAGATCGGCCGATTGAGCTTCAGCGCGCGGCGGATATTGGTCGGCCGCAGCGGAAACAGTTCCGGCAGGAGCTTCTGCAGCTTGGCTTCTTCGACTTTACCGGTTCCGTGGGTGTCCACATAGACCGACATCGGATCGGCGACGCCGATGGCGTAGGCGATCTGGATGGTGCAGCTATCGGCCAAGCCGGCGGCCACGACATTCTTCGCCAGATAACGCGCGGCATAAGCGGCGGAGCGATCGACCTTGGTCGGATCCTTGCCGGAGAAGGCGCCGCCGCCATGCGGCGCGTAACCGCCGTAGGTATCGACGATGATCTTGCGGCCGGTGAGTCCGCAATCGCCGTCCGGGCCGCCGATGACGAAATTGCCGGTCGGATTGACCAGGAAATCGCTCGGCCGTTTCGGCATCCAGCCTTCCGGCAACGCCTCCTCGACCGCGTCGCCGATCATGTCCTTGACCATGCTCGGCGAATATTTCTTGCCGTTGCGGGTCTGGGCGTTGTGCTGGGTCGACACCACGACCTTGGTGCAGCCGACCGGCTTGCCGTCGACGTATTTGACCGTCACCTGGCTCTTGGCATCCGGCTGCAGATCAAACAGCGCGCCGGAGCGGCGCTTTTCCGACAGCATCTTGAGAATCTTGTGCGCGAAATAGATCGGCGCCGGCATGAACGAGCCTTTTTCGTAGACCTCGCTCTCGGTACAGGCAAAGCCGAACATCATGCCTTGATCGCCGGCACCCTCTTCCTCGCCGCTTTTTTTCTTTTTGGCATCGACGCCCATGGCGATGTCGGGCGACTGGCCGTGCAGCAGCACTTCGACGTCGGCGCCATAATAGGAGAAGCCGTCCTGGTCGTAGCCGATATCCTTGACCACCTGGCGCGCGGTTTCGGTGATCAGCTCACGATTGACCACGGCTTTGTCGCCGTGCTTGTGGAAGAACGGCGCCTGGCCGCGCCCTTCGCCGGCGATGACGATTTTGTTGGTCGTACATAACGTCTCGCAGCCAAGTCTGGTGTTGACTTTGCTCTCGTCGGCGATGCCGAGCTTGAGATCGTTCTCAAGAAAAGCATCAAGAATGGCGTCGGAAATCTGGTCGCAAACTTTGTCGGGATGGCCTTCCGACACGGACTCGCTCGTAAACAGATAGTTGGCACGTTCCACCGAAACACACTCCCCTCGTGAAGCTAGCCTCGTCCCCGGCGCTATTCAGTTCGGGCGCCGACGAGAACCCGCGCTGACTGTGACAGGGTTGTTGCAGCGTCGCCCTGCGCGGTCAAGATGTGGGCGAAATGTGGGCGGGGTGTTGGGTCGCCCGCCAGCGCGAGTATTATTGCGCGCGAGTACTTGTCAGTATTTGTCTCAGTGTTTGTCGCAGGTGGCGATTTGTTCGACCAGGTCGACGATGCGGCGTCGCAATTTGGAGTCGTCGATGCGCATGAACGCTTTGGTCAGCGCCAAACCGTCGGACGTGGCGAGAAAGTCGGAGACGTAAGCCGGCGACGGCGCCTCGGTGACGCCGTCCATCCGCACCGCGCCGGCGACCGCGGGCGCGCCCTCGAAGAAAAACGAAACCGACACCTGCAGGATCGTCGAGATTTGTTGCAGGCGGCTGGCGCCGATGCGGTTGGTGCCCTTTTCGTATTTCTGCACTTGTTGGAATGTCAGACCGAGATTGTTGCCGAGTTTTTCCTGACTCATTCCCAGCATCATGCGGCGCATGCGAACGCGACTGCCGACATGTTTATCGATCGGGTTCGGCGCCTTTTTGGCGATCATTTAAACGACCTCCTGTGCGCACCCTATTTACCGTAATTGTTTTAGATATCAAATATGAGCCAGTCGATTATTACGTGGTTTTGCTGTTTTATGGTTTTCACCCGACCGAAATGTTTTGGAATAAAATTTTCCATAGAATAAAATTTTCCATAATATTGTCGGGTAGATTTATTTTTCCACGTTTTTGCGCGACATGGTTGAATCAATAGGCATCGGCACATCCGTTGGTAGGTAAAACCTGACAGCCGACGCGCGCTTCGCGCGAATTTACCCATGAGTATCACAACTTACTGACGGGTAGACTTGGATAAATTTTTACTGCGCGGCAGTTGTTTGCTTTTCGGGGACGTGCGGCTGCAACCGGCGGCGGATAAGGGCCAGCAACGAGATCGCGACCAGCATCGCCGCCGGCGCATCGCCGATGCGGGCATAAATTGGCGCGCCGATCGGCTGCGGCAAAGGCCCGTCGATCACGCCCTCGGCGCCGAGCGGCAGCGAATCGACGATCCGCCCGACCGGGTCGACGACGGCGGAAATTCCGGTGTTGGCGGCACGAACGAGCGGCAGGCCTTCCTCGATGGCGCGCACGCGGGCTTGTTGGAAATGCTGATAAGGGCCGCTGGAAATGCCGAACCATCCGTCATTGGTGACATTGATGATCCAGCCGGGCCGCGGGGCTTTGGGCATCACCTCACCTGGAAAGATGATCTCGTAGCAGATCAGCGGCAGCGCCGGCGGCGCGCCGGGCACGGCAATCAGCCGGCGCCGGTCGCCGGCGAGAAAACCGCCGCGTTGTTTGGTGAGTTGCTGCAGGCCGAGACTTTCCAGAAAATGTTGGAACGGCAGATATTCGCCGAACGGCACCAGGTGAGTCTCTGTCGTAGAACGAATCGAGCGAGCCGTCGTGGCCGATGACATAGATCGAGTTGTAGACGCCGATATCGGACGATGAGGCGGCCGGTTCAGCCAGCCGCACGGCGCCGGTGATCAACACCGTGCCGCCCTTGAGCAGCTCGGCGATGCGCGCGAGCGCTTCAGGCTCGCGCGCCAGGAAAAATGGAAACGCCGATTCCGGCCAGACCAGATGCGTCGTGCCGCCAAGGCCCGACGATGGTCCGGACGATAGTGCGGACGCGCGCTCCGACAAATCGATGTAGCGGTCCATGACCTGCCGCCTGGCGGCGTAGTTGAAGCGAACGTCCTGCTGCAAATTCGGCTGCATGATGCGAAGCTGCACGCCATCGACCAAGCGGGTCGGTGTGCGGGCAAGACGGATCGCGCCGAATGTGCCCATGCCGACAAGAACGACGATGCCGAGCACGAGCGGCAAAAACGGCAAGTGACTTTCGGCCCGATCATCCGCCAAGGTCGCCGGACTGGCGAAGATGACGACGGCAATGAAAGTCAGGCCCCAAATGCCGATCAGCGAAGCGCTCTGCGCCAGGATCAGCGGGGAGGTCAGGGCGTAGCCGAATGCGTTCCATGGAAAGCCGGTGAGCACGTGGCCGCGGAGCCATTCCGCCGTCGTCAACGCGGCGCCCAAAGCCAAGATGCGCGTGGCGCCTCGCGTCCATAACAGCCGCGCCAAGGCGACGCCGAACGCGGTGAAGATCGCAAGTCCCGCCGGCAACCCGATCACCGCAACCGGCAACAGCCAACCGAAGGTCGGCGCGTCCACCAGGAAAGCAAAGCCGACCCAATAGAGGCCGGCGAGGAAATAGCCAAAGCCGAACCACCAGCCGGTCGCGGCGGCAACGCCGAAGCCGCGCCAATGGCCGGCGCCGGCGCCGTCGATCAGCCACACCAGGACCGGAAAGGTCGCAAACAATGCCGGCCAGGCGTTGAGCGGCGCCATGGCCAAGGCCGAAACCGCGCCGGCGGCGAAGGCAATGAGCCAGCGCCGCCATCCGTAAGACAATACGATTGTATGGATCAGCGCCGTCGGCTTCACGGCGGCGGAGGAGCGTTCGGATTCGGTTTGGCGGCGTCGTCGCGCGGCGGCGACGGCCGCGCCGGCGCGGTCCGCAACGCTGCCGGCTGCTCGCGCGCCGTGGCCGGCCGGCGATCCTTGCTGCGATAAATCTTGACGCGCTTGACCCGGCGCGGATCGGCATCAAGCACTTCGGCCTCGAACGTCGCCGGGCCCGGCACCAGTTCGCCGCGCACCGGCACGTGGCCGGCGCGCATGACCAGATAGCCGCCGAGCGTATCGACCTCCTGTGCGGCGTCGCCGACGTCGAACTCGTCGCCGATCACGGCGCGCACGTCGTCGAGGCTGGCGCGGCCGGTGGCCAGGAACGAGCCGTCACTCTGCCGCATGACTGCCGCGGTCTCGGCTTCGTCATGCTCGTCGGCGATGTCGCCGACAATCAGCTCGACCAGATCTTCGATCGAAACCAGCCCGTCGCTACCGCCATATTCATCGATGATCAAAGCTAGGTGGATGCGCGTTGCCTGCATCTTGGCGAGCAGATCGAGCGCCGGCATGGATGGCGGCGCGTACAGCATTTCACGCACGATCTTGGTCTTCGCTAGAGGCATCGACAGATCGATCTTGCCGAGATCGAGATCGGTCGCCGGTGGCGTTTCTTGATCGTCGGCGGTGGCGCCAAGCGCCGCGCGCGCGGCCATGAACCCCAACAGGTCGCGGATATGCACCATACCGACCGGATCGTCCAAGGTATCGTTATAGACCACGAGCCGTGAATGGCCGGCGCCGGCGAACACCTTGACCAGTTCGCCAATGGTCAGGTCCTGCTGCACGGCGATGATGTCGGCGCGCGGCACCATCACGCTCTCGATCCGGCATTCGCGCAGGCCGAGGATGTTCTTCAGCATCGCCGCTTCGGTCGGCGAGAAGCCGGATTCCGGTTGCTCGGTGGTCAGAACAAGCTCGAGGTCGGCGCGCGTCGCCGCCGCCTTCCAGCCGAACAGGATGCGCATGACGCGCCCGAGCCAGCCCTCGTGCAGCTCGCCGGCCTCCGGCAAGACCATCGGCAGGCCGCCGCGTTCGGTCTCGTTCTGCTGGGTGCGGGTCGGGGATTGAGACATCGTTTGAAAGATTATGGGTTTGTGCGTGAGGAGTTCGCGGATGATCGGTGCAGGTATCGTAAGCCCGTTACGATGCGGCCCGCGTCAGACGCTGGCCATGCGGCGGTAAGGATCCGGGATGCGAAGCCGGCGCAGAATGTCGCGCTCGAGTTGTTCCATTTCCTCGGCATCCTTTTTCCGCACGTGATCATATCCCAACAGATGGAGGAAACCGTGCACCGCGAGGTGGGCAGTATGATGGGCGAACGGCTTGCGCTCGGCGCTCGCTTCCCTGGTAATGGTTTCGTAGGCAAGCACAATATCACCGATGAAGGGGGTCGCGCCGCCGGCGCGATTGGCCGGAAACGATAAAACATTGGTTGGCGCGTCGACGCCGCGCCAATTGCGGTTGAGCAGACGGATGGTCGAATCATCGGTCAGCACGATAGCAAGCTCGGAGCTCGGTGTTGACAGCACGCCGGCGGCCTTGACGATGGCACGGCGGGCGGCCGATTTGACGCCCTTTTTCCGGTTCCACAGCTTGGACTCAACCACAACATCGATGTTGACCGCGTTGCGCGCTTTGCGCGCCGCTCGCGCCATCAGGTTCGCTCGCGCTTACTCGCCGCCGCCTTGTCGTAAGCCTCGACGATACGCGCGACGAGCTCGTGACGGATCACGTCGGCGGCCGAGAAGGTGACGCGGGCGATGCCTTCAATGCCGTCGAGCAGGCGCACCGCCTCGGCGAGGCCGGACGTCTGCCCGGGCGGCAGATCGACCTGACTCGGATCGCCGGTGACCACCATATGGCTGTTCTCGCCGAGCCGCGTCAGCAGCATCTTCATCTGCATCGCGGTGGTGTTCTGCGCCTCGTCGAGAATGATCGCCGCGTTCGACAGGGTGCGGCCGCGCATGAAGGCAAGCGGCGCGATTTCGATCTCGGTGGTCTGCAACGCCCGCTCGACGATGCGTGCGTCCATCAGATCATAGAGCGCGTCGTAGATCGGCCGCAGATACGGATCGACTTTTTCGCGCATGTCGCCGGGCAGGAATCCGAGCCGCTCGCCGGCTTCGACCGCCGGCCGCGAAAGAACGATGCGGTCGACTTCCTTGCGCTCGAATAATTGCACGGCGTGCGCGACCCCGAGCCAGGTCTTGCCGGTGCCGGCGGGACCGGTGGAGAACACCAGTGCATGGCGCTTGAGCGCGCGAACATAGGCGTCCTGCGCCGGCGTGCGGGCGCGCACCCGCCGCTTGCGCAGATTGATCTCCTCGAAATTCTCGCGCGTCGCGGCCGGATCGAAATCGAACAGCGAGCCTTGCGACAGCGTCAGCCGGATGGTGCCGTCGACGTCGCCCTGCACCAGCTCGTCGCCGCTTTTGAGGCGCTCGTAAAGACCTTCCAGAACCCGGCGGGCCTGCTCGCAGGCCTCGCGCGAGCCTTCCAGCGTCACGTGATTACCGCGCGATGTCGCCACCACGCCCAGTCGCCGCTCGATCAAGGCGAGGTTCTGACCGTATTGGCCGAATAAGACCGAAGCGAGCCGGTTATCATCGAAAGTCAGCGTGATCTGCGTCGGGCCATTTGGCGCCGCGACCAACGAGGCGGCGTCGGTTCCGACAGGATCAGGTGTGCGCATTCAGGCTCCGGTGCCGGCAAGAGCCGGCTGTTGCGTCAGCGCGCCGAATAGACTGTTGCTGGCGACCTCGGTGATGGTGACGGCGGCGATCTCGCCGATCAGCGACGGCGGCGCCTCGATTTGCACCGGCTGCAAATATGGCGAGCGGCCGACGATCTGGCCGCTGTGGCGCCCCAGGCGCTCGAACAGCACGGAGATCGTACGGCCGACGCAATTGCGATTGAAATTCGCCTGGCTGCGATCGATCGCTTGTTGCAGCCGCGTCAAGCGATCGGACTTTACCGCCTCGTCGATCTGATCATCCATCTCGGCGCAGGGCGTGCCCGGCCGCGGCGAATACTTGAACGAGAATGCGCCGGAAAAACCGATCTCGTCGACGAGCCGGAGCGTCTCGGCGAAATCGCCTTCGGTCTCGCCGGGGAACCCGACGATGAAGTCCGAGGTGAGCGCCAGATCCGGCCGCGCGTCGCGGAGCCGCGCAACGATCGCGACATAGTCCGCGCGCGTGTGCCGACGGTTCATGGTAGCGAGGACACGGTCGGAGCCCGACTGAATCGGCAAATGCAGCTGCGGCATCAGCGCCGGCAGATCGCGATGCGCGGCGATCAAATCATCGGTCATGTCGCGCGGATGGCTTGTGGTGTAGCGCAGCCGCTCGATGCCGGGCAGTCGCGCCAGACGTTCGAGCAATTGCGCCAGCGACCATGTCCGGCCGTTCGGCCCGAGGCCGTGATAGGCGTTGACGTTCTGTCCGATCAGCGTGACTTCGCGGACGCCGGCGTCGGCGAGGCGCGACAGCTCGGCGACGATGTTGTCCACCGGGCGAGAAATCTCCGCACCGCGCGTGTAGGGCACGACGCAAAACGTGCAGAACTTGTCGCAGCCTTCCTGCACCGTGACGAACGCCGAGACACCGCGCGCCCGCGTTGCGGCGAGGCTCGGCGCGGCGAGATGATCGAATTTGTCGTCGACCGGGAACTCGGTATCGACCGCCTTGCCGTCGCGGGCGACGCGCGCCAGCAAATCGGGCAGCCGATGATAATTCTGCGAGCCGACGACCAAGTCGACGGCCGGCGCCCGGCGGATGATCTCATCGCCTTCGGCCTGCGCGACACACCCGGCAACGGCGATGCGGACATCGCGGCCGTCGTCGGCGGCCGCCTCCTTCAGGCGCCGCATGCGGCCGATTTCGGAATAGACCTTCTCCGCCGCCTTCTCGCGGATGTGGCAGGTATTGAGGATGATGAGATCGGCGTCTTCGGCGGCGCCGGTTTCGACGTAGCCCGCAGGCGCCAAGGTGTCCGCCATACGCTGTGAGTCGTAGACGTTCATCTGGCAGCCGAAGGATTTGACGTACAGCTTGCGGGAACCTGTCATTCCGGTCGAATCTTCAGCCTTTCTCTATCCGTTCCCGGTAACGGGATTCTGTAACGGGATCATATCGCCTTTAGGCCTGAGCGTCAGCTTAGGTCGCGGCGCAAGATCAGGGCGGTCGCGTCGCGGTCATAATAGCCGGAGCGCCGGCCAACCTCGTAAAATCCAGCATTGCGGTAAAGGCGGTTGGCAGGCGCATTGTTGTCGCCGACCTCCAGGAACACCGCGCGGGCCCCCAGTCCCGCCAGGCGGCGCAGATGCAAGTCAAGGAGCGGGCCGGCGAAACCGCGGCCGCGCCAGGCCGGCGCAATGGCGACGGACAGGATTTCCGACTCGCCAGCTGCCAGACGGGACAGGATGAATCCGATCGCCGTCCGGCCGGCGGTCAGGCAATGACCGACCACGTTGCGATCGCTCAGCAGCCGGTGAAATTCTTCTTCGCTCCAGCCGCGCTTGAACGATGCCGCGTGCAGCTTTGCGATCGCGGCGGCGTCGCGCTCCCGCGCTTCCAAAATCGAAGGCTCGGTCCGGCCGATCAGCCGCGCGATGAAAGTCATCATCGGCGCGGCAGCTGCGCAGCGTTCTGCGGCTGCGCATCCGGTGCGCGCAGATATTGCGGCTTCAGCGGCGATTGATCTTCCGGCACGACGGCGCCCATGCGCGCCACCCAGGCGATATCAGGCGCGGCGCGCGCGTCGACTGCGGCCGGCGCCGCATCGCCGGCTGACAGAGCGGCGGCGACCGCGTGTGCCGCCGACCCGACAATGCACGACGGCGTTGCCGCCGCTGCCTGCACGGCTTCGCGCAACGGGGCAAGCCGCGGCGCAGTGAATGAACGGCCGCCCGGGGTGAAGACCTGCAAATAGACCTGCGCGTGCCGCGCGTCGATTGCGGCGACCACCGGAAGTTTCGCGTCGGCGGCCATGTGCGGTGCGGCGTAAGCGGACAGCGTCGACAAGCCCACGGCCGGCTTGTCGGCGGCAAGCGCAATGCCACGCGCCGCGGCGATGCCGACCCGCAAGCCGGTAAAGCTGCCGGGCCCGGTGGTCACGGCGATGCGATCGATATCGGCAAACCGCAGGCGAGCTTGGTTCATCACCCGCTGCAACAGCGGCATCAAGGCTTCGGCGTGACCGCGGACCATCGGCAAGCTTTCGCTCGCGACGATGCCGCCGTGCTCGGTGTCGAGCACGGCCGCCGAACACGCCGACAGCGCCGTGTCAATGGCGAGCACACGCATGATCGATCATGCCGGAGAGCGCTCCGTGCGAGCGCCGCATTACATCGGCCGGACTTCGGTCACGTCGGGAAGGAAATGACGCAACAAATTCTGGATGCCGTGGCGCAGCGTCGCCGTCGATGACGGGCAGCCCGAGCAGGCCCCCTTCATATTGAGATAAACGACACCCTCCTTGAAGCCCCTGAAGGTGATGTCGCCGCCATCGTTGGCGACCGCGGGCCGCACCCGCGTTTCGATCAATTCCTTGATGGTGGCGACGGTCTCGGCGTCGGCGGCGTCGAAAAACTCATCGCCGTCGTTCTGCTCGGCGCTCCCGGTGTTGAGGAGCGGCGCGCCCGACAAAAAGTGTTCCATGATGGCGCCGAGGATCATCGGCTTGAGCTGCTGCCACTCGCCCGCGTCATCCTTGGTCACCGCGATGAAGTCGGAGCCGAAGAAGACGCCGGTGACGCCATCGACCCCGAATAGCCGTTCCGCCAGCGGCGACTGGGCCGCTGCCTCGTCGCGGTCGCGCAGGTCGAGCGTGCCGGTCTCCAGCACCGCCCGGCCCGGCAAGAACTTCAAGGTTGCCGGGTTCGGCGTGGCTTCGGTCTGGATGAACATGGGTTCCTCCGGTAGCTGGCGCGGCCGGCTCCGGCGCGCCGTGACTCACATCAATTCACCCTAACACGTGGCGAATTCCGTTGGAAATTCAAGTGGCGCGCCCCGAATGACGACAACCTTACCCCGACAACGCGTCAATCTCTTCGTCGCTCAGGTGCCCGGGGACGATGGCCACGGGTATGGGAAAGTCTCCGGCGGTCCGGCCGATGGTGGCGACCAGCGGTCCGGGCCCTTCCGATCCGATGCCGGCGGCCAGCACCAGAATGAATATGTCCTCGTCGTCGTCGATCAGCTTGAGAATTTCCTCGGCCTTGTCGCCTTCGCGCACCGCCCGTTCGGGCGTGATGCCGGCAATGCCGTTGGCGCGGGCGGCGTATTTGGCAAGCAGCGCGTCGGCTTCCTCATGGGCTTCGGCGCGCATGATGTCGGCAACGCCGAGCCATTGCTGGCTCTGGTCGTGGGCTTCGATCACCTGCAGCATGACCACATTGCCGCCGATGCGCGCCGCGCGCCGGCTGGCAAAATAGACGGCGCGATCGCATTCCTCGGTATCATCGATGACGACAAGCAGCTTCGGCCGGTGACCGGCTTCATAACTGCGGCGCCTGCGCGACATGCGATCTCCCCGGCACGATCATACGCCACACGCAAATCATGCTGCCACGGAGCGCCGCCATCCGACAAGCGGGTGCGGTTCCGTCACCCTTCGAGGCCCGCGCGGAGCTTGTCATCGGGCCGGCCACTTAGGGCCGACCCGTTGGCGCGGGCACCTCAGGATGACGAGAAAAATTTAGGACCGCACCAAGCCGACGATATCCTTCACCGCTTTCATGGTCTCGCCGGCAAGTTTTTTTGCTCGCGCGGAGCCATCGGCGAGGATCCCGTCGATGGTGACCGGATCGCGGAGCAGCCGCTCGATCTCGGCGCCGATCGGGCCGATTTTGGCGACGGTGAGGTCGGCCAGCGCCGACTTGAAGGTCGAGAATTGTGCGTTGCCGAACTGGCCGAGCACCGCCGCACGCGTGGTGTCGGCGAGCGCCGCGTAAATGCCGACCAGATTGTCGGCCTCGGGCCGCTGCTTCAAGCCCGCTTCCTCGCTCGGCAGCGGCTCCGGATCGGTCTTGGCCTTGCGGATTTTCTGCGCGATGGCGTCGGCATCGTCGGAGAGGTTGATACGCGAATAGTCGGATGGGTCCGACTTCGACATTTTCTTTGAGCCGTCGCGCAGCGACATGACGCGCGTCGCCTCGCCGGTGATCAACGGCTCCGGCAGCGGGAAGAACGCCTCGCCAAAGCCGTGCTCGTGGATGGATTTGCCGAAATCGTTGTTGAACTTCTGGGCGATGTCGCGCGACAGTTCGAGATGCTGCTTCTGGTCTTCGCCCACCGGCACGTGGGTGGCGCGATAGACCAGGATGTCAGCCGCCATCAGCGCCGGATAGGCGTAGAGGCCGATCGAAGCGTTTTCGCGCTCCTTGCCGGCCTTCTCCTTGAACTGCGTCATGCGATTGAGCCAGCCAAGGCGGGCGACGCAATTGAACACCCAGGCCAATTCGGCGTGCTCGGCCACCTGGCTCTGGTTGAAGACGATATGCTTTGCGGGATCGATCCCACAGGCGAGGTAGGCCGCGGTGACTTCGCGAATCGCTCGCGGCAACTCGGCGGGATCCTGCCACACCGTGATGGCGTGCAGGTCGACCACGCAATAAATGCAGTCGTAACGGCTCTGCAGCTCGGCAAAGCGCTTGATCGCGCCAAGGTAATTGCCGAGATGCAAGCTGCCGGTGGGCTGCACCCCCGAAAAAACTCTCTCCTGAAACGCCATGCGCCGCTCTCCGCGAACAACGAGCGTCCCATCGCGCGACGTCGTCTGCGGCGTCCAATGACACGTCATTGCCTTGCCCTGCAAGAGCCTGCCGCTATAGTGCGGCTCCCGCCAAGAGCGCGCCTGTAAGCGCTTTTTTCCTGAAAGAGTTCAGCTATGCCATCGACCAAATACGACGTTCTCGGCATCGGCAATGCGATCGTCGACGTCATCGCCCGCACCGAGGAAGACTTTCTGCTCAAACAGGGCATGAACAAAGGCACGATGGCGCTGATCGACGAGCCGCGTGCGCAGGCAATCTACGACGCCATGGGTCCGGCGATCGAAACCTCCGGCGGTTCGGCCGCCAACACCATCGTCGGCCTCTCGTCGCTGGGTTCTCGCTCCGCCTTCATCGGCAAGGTCAAGGACGACGTGCTCGGCAAAGCCTTCACCCATGACATCCGCGCCGCCGGCGTCGCCTTCACGACGCCGCCAGCCGCCGCCGGTCCGTCGACCGCGCGCTGCTACGTGCTGGTGACGCCGGACGGCGAGCGCACCATGAACACCTATCTGGGCGCGGCGCAGGACCTGCATCCGGCCGACATCGACGCCGACCTCGTTGCCGCCAGCGCCATCCTCTATCTCGAAGGCTACCTGTGGGACCCGAAGAACGCCAAGGACGCGTTCCTCAAGGCGGCGGCGATCGCCCACGAGGCCAAGCGCAGCGTGGCGCTCACCTTGTCGGACGCGTTCTGCGTCGACCGTTGGCGCGCCGAGTTTCTGCAGCTGATGCGCTCGCATACCGTCGATCTGATCTTCGCCAATGAGGGCGAGTTGCACAGCCTCTATCAAACGGCGGACTTCGACTCGGCGGTCAATGCCTTGCGCGCCGATGTCAGTACGGCGGTGGTGACGCGGAGCGAGAAAGGTTGCCTGGTGATCGGCCCCGACGGGATCGAAGCGGTGTCGGCGTTTCCAGTGGAGCGCGTGGTCGATACGACCGGGGCCGGCGATTTGTTCGCCGCCGGCTTTCTGTCGGGTGTGGCGCGCGGCGCCGACGACCGCACCTGCGGCCGGCTGGGCGCGTTGGCCGCCGCCGAAGTCATCCAGCATCTCGGCGCCCGTCCGGAGCGGTCGCTGCGTGATCTCGCCGGTGAAAACGGCCTCGGCTGAGCCGAAGTAACCAATTGCTAACCATAATTCGTTAACGACGGATCAACCGCATAGCGGAGGATCCGACATGGACGACAACGCCGGCAAAAGCCCGGGCGAGGGCGAGAATCCCGAGAATAAAGCCGCCGCGGCCCCTCAATCCGCCGCAGGTGCAACGCCGTCCCAAAGCAAAGCCAACGACGCCAACCTGCCGATCGTCTGGTCGCCGAAGCTCGCTGCCGGCGACAGTATTGGCGACGACCTGCTCGGCGCGGGCGTCGACGACTCAAGTCAATCGGCGGACGCGGCGCACGACGAACCATACGAGCCGACCGGCAAGCCGACGAACGACGCAGCACCGTCGCGCTCCTTGCGCTTCGCCATGATGGCGGCGTCGCTCGCGGCGGCGGCAGCGCTCGGCGCGTTGGTCGGGTCTCTCTCGTCCTCCGGTGTCGCCCGTCTTTTGCCGGCCGGCTCGCCCAACGCGACGATGGCCCATAACGGCCCGCAAGCGGCCAAGGCCGAGCTCGCCGAGCTCTCGGCGCTCAAGGCCAATCTCGATGGCGTTTCACGCAACGCCAACGGCCAATTCGCCAAGCTTGCCGAGCGTCTCGACCGCGTCGAGCGTGCGCAGGCCGAGCCGGCGGCCAAGCTCGCGCACATCGCCGAGGCGATCGATCGGCTGGAGAAGAAAAGCGTGACGGCGCAGGCCGCTGCTGCGACGACGACGGCACCTGAGACGACCGGCACCATCACCACGAACCCGCCGCCGCCACCGGCGCCACAGGCGGAAGCAAAGCCGCCGGAGCCCATCTTGCGGGAATGGATCGTGCAAGATGTCCGTGGCGGCCACGCGCTGGTCGAGAACCGCTTCGGCGCACTGTTCGACGTCACGGCCGGCAGCGTCCTTCCCGGCCTCGGCAAGATCGAGGCGATCAAGCGGCAGGACAATCAATGGATCGTCGTCACCGCGCGCGGGCTGATTTATTCGGCGCCGTGAGGCGCTAGCGTCCTCGTCATTCCGGGGCCGAGCGCAGCCAGGAACCCGGAATCCATAACCACGGTCAGCGAATATGGATTCCGGGCTCGCGCCTTTGGCGCGCCCCGGAATGACGCACGCAACACCCGGTAGTCCGTCGCCTCATTCCGTGCCATTTTGTTCTCCACTGAATAAGCTGCCGGGGCGCAGACTTAAAGGAGTTGGCGAAGTGAGTCCGTCGCCCATCGGCGCGTCGGCCTGCGTCATGCGGGCCCTCCTTGCGGCTTTCCTGTTCGCAGCACTTTCCGCGGCCGCCTCGGCACAGCCTGCGGAATCCCCGCCCTCGACGGCGCCGCAACCCCAGCCGGAAATGCGCGAGAATTGTCCCGGCCTGATCTCGCAGGATCGGCGGCCGGTGCTTCCCGCGGCGCTGAAGCTCGCCGCGCTCGGCGCCGACCAGGTGCGGCTGACCTTTGTCGGTCATTCGAGCTTTCTGATCGAAAGCCCGCAAGGCGTGCGCATCGTCACCGACTATAACGACTATCGAAAGCCGATGGTGATACCCGACATCATCAGCATGAATCATGCGCACGACACCCACTTCACCGACCATCCCGACCCGGCGATCAAATACGTGCTGCGCGGCTGGGGCGCGAGTCCCGAGGAGCCGGCGATCTGGGATCTGAAATACCGCGACGTGCGGGTGCGCAACGTGCCGACCAATATCCGCAACTGGACCGGCGGCACCGAGCGCTACGGCAATTCGATCTTCGTGTTCGAAGTCGCCAATCTGTGCATCGCCCATCTCGGCCATCTGCATCACACGCTGACCCAGCAGCAGCTCGACACGATCGGCCGCATCGACGTGGTGATGGCGCCGGTCGACGGCAATTACACGCTCGATCTTGAAGGCATGATGGAGGTGCTGGCCGCGCTGAAGGCGCCACTGATCATACCGATGCACTTCTTCGGTTGGGCGACGCTCGAACGTTTCGTCGAGCGCGCCGCTCAGCAATGGCCGGTGGAACGGTCGGAGATTTCCTCGGTAGTGGTGTCGAAAACGACGCTGCCGGCGAGCCCGAAAGTCCTGGTGCTGACCGGATTTTGAAGATCAGCAGAGTCAGATCATCTGACTTCGCAACTCGGCCGCAAGTGCCTGCAGCTTGGGCAGCAGCGCCTTGCGCATGGTGTCGAGTTTGCAGCGGTTGCTGTACGCCCCGATGTTCAATGACGCGATAACCCGGCCGTCGAGCCGGCGCAGCGGCACCGAGATCGAGCGAAACCCCAACTCGACCTCCTGATCGACCAGCGAATAATCGTCATCGCGGGCTTTGCGAATCGCGCGCGCGAGTTCGGCACGATCGACAATCGTCGCGGTCGTCAGCTTCTCGGGCTTGAGTTGCGCCAATAGCTTATCGAGCTGGCGGTCATCGAGTGCGGCCAGCAGCACGCGGCCGAGTGAGCTCGACACGGCCGGCAAGCGAAAACCGATCTGCGCGCTCAGATTGGTGACGCGATTTGGCGACGCATGAGCGATCATGATCACGTCTTTGCCGTTCAGGATGGCCGCAGAGCAGGCTTCTCCGGTTTCGACGGTCAGGCGTTCGACCGCCGGCTGCAGAATGTCGGAGATGGAATTGGACAGCAGATAGGCGCTGGCGAGCGTCAGGATGCGCGGAGTGAGCCGGAACAACCGGCCGTCGGTTTCGGCAAAGCCCAGCTGCACCAAAGTGTGCAACGTCCGCCGCACCGACGCCCGCGGCAGCCCGACCAGCCGCGCGATATCGCTCAAGGTGAGCTGCCGCCGATCGCGATTGAAGATTTGGATGATGCGCAGGCCGCGCGCCAGCGCTTCGAGAAACTCGGGCCCCGCAGCGTCGGCAAAGCGTTGCTCCGCCCGGGTTCGGTTGATCCGCGGCATCGATCATCGGCCTTTCTTGTTGCCGCAGCGGCCCCGCCGGCTTGCGAGCCCGCCGGGGATTTGGTATCGTCTATACGAACATATGTTCGGTCTACGAACAAGCGCAAACGTCTGGAGACCGCATGCTGAGCGCCGAGCAGAACGACCTCATCGCCAGGACCGGGCCGGGCACCGCAGCAGGCTCACTGCTGCGGCGCTACTGGCAGCCGGCCGCCTTGGTCGACGAGTTAACCGGCAACCGGCCGGTCAAACCGGTGCGGCTGATGGGCGAGGACCTGGTCGCGTTCAAGGACGACCGGGGCCGCTACGGGTTGCTCGGCCGCCATTGTCCGCATCGCGGCACCGATCTCGCCTATGGGCGCCTGGAAAACGGCGGACTGCGCTGCGCCTTCCACGGCTGGCTGTTCGACGCCGACGGCCGATGCCTGCAAACCCCGGCCGAGCCCGACAACAGCAATCTCTGCGCCAACATCAAACAGAAATCCTATCCGGTGGTGGAGAAGAACGGCATTTTGTTCGCTTATCTCGGACCGGGCGAACCGCCATCATTTGCCGATTTCGACTGCTTCATCGCGCCGTCGACGCACACTTTCGCGTTCAAGGGCATGATCGATTGCAATTGGCTGCAGTCGCTCGAGGTCGGTATCGACCCGGTGCACACCTCGTTCCTGCATCGCTTCTTCGAGGACGAAGACCCGAACAAGGGCTACGGCAAGATGTTCCGCGACACCTCGAAAGACTCCGACATGCCGATGACGCAGATCATGCGCGAGTTTCCGCGGCCGCGCATCGAGGTCGAGCCGACCGACTACGGCTTCCGGCTGATCACGCTTCGCCAGATCAGCGGCGAAAAGGCGCATGTGCGCGTCACCAATCTGATCTTCCCCAACGCCTTTATGATTCCGATGAGCCGCGAGATGACCATCTCGCAATGGCATGTGCCGATCGACGACGTGAAGCATTACTGGTACGCGATCTTCACCTCGTTCGGCGCCGCCGTCGACAAGGACGAGATGCGCCGCCAACGGCTCGAGCTCTACCAATTGCCGGATTACGTGCCGCGCAAGAACAAGAGCAACGATTACGGCTTCGATCCGCACGAGCAGGAGCACACGACTTTTACCGGCATGGGCGCCGACATCAACGTGCACGACCAATGGGCCTGCGAGTCGATGGGCGCGATCCAGGACCGCACCCAGGAGCATCTCGGCACCTCGGACAAGGCGATTGCCGGCTACCGCCGGCTGCTTCGCCGCGCGCTCGACGGCACGGCAAAAGGCGACCGGCCGATGATGGTGCTCGATCCGGCGCAGGCTAAGAGAATCAGCGGCCCGGCCTGCGTCGACGGCATCGGGTCGGCTGGCGATTGGCAGGGCTATTGGCAGCGGACGAGTCGCGAGCGGCGGGAAACCAAAGGCTGGCATTAGCGAGTAGCGAATGGGGAAAATTCCGAAGTAAGCTATCGGCCATTCGCCATCCGCGCCTACAGATGCCGCCGCGCCGCACCCCCGCAACCTTCGTCCAACGCCACGGTCTGTGGACCGACGAACAGGCGCGCCACGCCAAGGCGGTCGAGCAGGCGATCAAGAAAAGCAAGCTTGAACTGGTGCGGTTCTCGTTCGCCGACCAGCACGGCGTGCTGCGCGGCAAGACGGTGGTCGCCGCCGACGGGCCGGCGATGCTGCACAGCGGCGTGACCATGACGACCACGCTCTTGGCCAAGGACACCGCGCACAGGACGGTCTATCCGGTCTTCACTGCCGGCGGTGGCTTCGCCATGGAGGAGATGCAGGGCGGCGGCGATTTCGTCATGGTCGCCGACCCGGACACGTTCCAGATTTTGCCGTGGGCACCGAACACCGGCTGGCTCCTTTGCGACATTTATTTTGCTAACGGCAAGCCGGTGCCGTTCTCGACGCGGCAGATTTTGCGCGACGCGCTCACGCGGCTTGCGAGCGAAGGCTACGATTTT
Organism: uncultured Alphaproteobacteria bacterium; assembly: GCA_963806465.1. GTDB lineage: Bacteria > Pseudomonadota > Alphaproteobacteria > Rhizobiales > Xanthobacteraceae > BOG-931. The sequence continues at coordinate 161,890 of CAWDZD010000075.1, forward strand.
CTCGCCGGGCTCGAGGTCGAATTCCATCTGTTCAAGCTCGAGAATCCGCGGCTGGCGCCGGCCGACGCCACCTGGCCGCCGCAGGCGCCCGAGGTGAGCCTGCTCAATCAGGGCTACCAGTATCTCACCGAGTTCGCGCTTCGATCAGATCGACGCGGCGTTGGAGCCGATCCGCCGCGGCGTCGAAGCGCTCGGCATGCCGCTGCGCTCGCTGGAGGTCGAGCTAGGCCCGAGCCAGTGCGAATTCACCTTCCGCCCGCAGCTCGGCATGGCCGCCGCCGACACGATGATCCTGTTCCGCGCCGCCGCCAAGCAGATCGCGCGCCGGAACGGCTGTCTCGTCAGCTTCATGTGCCGGCCCGGGCTGCCCAATCTGTTTTCCTCCGGCTGGCATCTGCATCAGTCGTTGCTCGCAGGGAAACGCCGCGCCAACGCTTTCGCCGGCAACGCGCGCGACGGGCTCTCGGCGATCGGCCTGCATTATCTCGGCGGGCTTCTGGCGCATGCGCACGCCGCCGCCGCCTTCACCACGCCGACCGTCAATGGCTATAAGCGCTACCGGCCCTATACGCTGGCGCCCGACCGCGCCATCTGGGCGCGCGACAATCGCGGCGTCATGCTGCGGGTCTTCGGTGGGCCCGGCGACCCGGCGACGCATCTGGAAAACCGGGTCGGCGAGCCCGCCGCCAATCCGTATCTCTATATCGCGTCGCAGATTTATGCTGGGCTCGACGGCATCGCCGAGCGCCGCGACCCGGGTCCCTCGGCCGACGCGCCGTACGAGACCAAGGCGCCGCCGCTGCCGAAAAATCTTAGCGAGGCAATCGCGGCGCTGCGGTCAAGCGCGGTCTTCAACAAGACTTTCGGCGACGGCTTTGTCGACTATTTTGCCACGCTGAAGGAAGCGGAGTTCGCGCGCTTTGAGGCCGAGAGCACCGGCCAAGCCGACGTGACGGCCTGGGAGCACAACGAGTATTTCGATCTGTTTTGAGAGCCTACCGCACTCGGCGTCATGCCCGCGCTCGTCGCGGGCATCCCGATAAGTCGGCTCTGTGCCAATTAAACGAGATGGCCGGGACAAGCCCGGCCATGACGAACTGGAGCGGCGAGACTTCGTCGCGCAGCGCTACTTCTTCGCCGCGAAATGCGGCATGACGTGATGCGCGAACATCTCCTGGGTCTTGATCGTCTTCCAGTGCTCGACGCCGCCCGGATTGACGGTGATCGCGACCTCGGTGAGGCCCGCGCACAGTTTCTGCACCGCCTCGATCCGCTCGATGATGTCGTGCGGCGTGCCGACCCAGACGATGTCGTTCTTGATCATCTCGTCGTAGGGCATGTCGGAGAAATTCTCCATGATGCCGGACGCATAGAAGCCGTAGCCGGCCTTCTCCAGCGCCTCCTTCGACGGCATCTCGTCGGGGTTCTCCAGCAGCACCGAGGCGTTGCCCTTGAGGAAGCCGCGCATCATCTTCTCGGCCTCGCGCTTGGCGGTGTCGCGGTCGTGGTCGAGATGGCAGGCGTGGATCCAGACGATGTCGGGCTTGTTGCCGTGCTTGGCGCAAGCGGCGCGATAGATGTCGAGCTGCGCGCGCAGCGCTTCGTACGGCAATAGCGGCGGCACCACCATGGCATAGCCGCGCTCGCCGGCGAGCTCGTAGGTCGAGTCACTGGTGCCGCCGAGGAAGATGCGGAATTTCCGGCCCGGCGTCGGCCGCGGCACGATGTGGGAGTCCTTGATCTTGAAATACTTGCCGTCGTGCGAGAAGCGCTCGTGGTCGAGCGCCGCGATGACGATCTTGAGCGCCTCTTCGTAGCGCTCGCGCGATTCTTCGACCGGCACGCCACCCTTCAACGGTATCCAGGCGTGGCCGCGGCCGAGCCCGAACTCGTAGCGGCCGTCGACCAGCATGTCGAACTGCGCGATCTGCGACGCCAGCACCGCCGGATTGTGATACGGCAGGACGTGCAGCAGAGTGCGGAATTTGATGTTGCGCGCGCGCTCCGAGGCCTTGGCGAAAAACGCGAACGGGTTGGGCGAGGCGCCGAATTTCGGAAAGAAAAAATGCTCGATGATCGAGTAAGTCGAATAGCCGAGCCGGTCGGCATTGACGACCTGCTCGAGCGCCTCGGCGTAAACCTGCTGTTGGGTTTTGCCAGGCCAGGTCTGCAGCTCGGAATAAATGGAAAATTGCATGATAGCGGTCCTCTCCCCGGAACTCCGCCAATTTTATCCCGCGTTCATGTGACGCTGTCAAAAAAGCACGCGGCAACCGAGGCGGGCAGTTCCTCCGTCAGGCACGTCAGATGCGCCGCTTATGGTTGCTCCACCAAAAGCCGCAGTCAGCCGAAGCTGTGCTACCTCGGCGCCGCTTGCAGATCGGCGGTGCCCTGCGTCCACATCGAGTCGATCTCGTCTTGCGAGAGTAGTCGATTCGGGCAGATCCAGACCGCGACGGTAAGCGCTTTGGCAAAGGGCTGCGAATATTGCGGGGCGCTGGCGATGGTGAGCCGGCTGCCGATCGCGCCGTCGAACGATGGCGCGCTGCTGGCGCCGAAGGGGATCGCCGCGAGCGTGACGCCGCCGGCTGCGGGAAGAGTGGCGTTCGTCAAGCCCATGACATCGAGGCAGGAGGCCGAACCCGGGGCGTCGTCGAGCGGCCAGTAGCTTGTGGGGTTTAACGCGAGGATCGTCGATCTGAGGGGCATTGGTGGGCTCCGTCGATCAGGCAAGCACCACGCGGCTGATGCACCAACTTAACCGTCGCACTGTTTGGCGGTTCCCGCAGCTGCGCTAAAGCGTCGGAAAAACGATCAAGCGCATTCAAGGACTTCAAAATGGCCGATCAACGGCCGAAGCTTTCCGGCTTATGTCGAGCGCCTCAGACGAGCGCGCTCTAAGTGATTACTGAGTTGGTCAGCACATTTGGCGCTCAAGGCCAAAATCAGGGGCTTGGGCTAAACGTCCACGCTCGCGGTGAGCGCGTGCTCTTCGATGAAGATCCGCCGCGGCTCGACCTTGTCGCCCATCAGCTCGTCGAAGATGGTGTTGGCGTCGTCGATCTCCTTGACGCTGACCTGGAGGAGCGAGCGGGCGTTGGTGTCGAGCGTGGTTTCCCAGAGTTGGCCGGGATTCATCTCACCGAGCCCCTTGTAGCGCTGCAGCGACACGCCCTTGCGGCCGGCCGCCATCACCGCCTCGAACAGGCCGACCGGGCCGTGGATCGCGGTTTCTTCGTCCTTGCGCCGCAGTATCGCCGGCGGGGTCGGGCGCGGATAGATCGCCTGCAGCGACGGCGCGAACTCGTCCAGCTTGCGCGCGTCGGCGGAGCCGAGCAAAGCCTGATCGATCACGGCGACTTCCTTGACGCCGCGCAGCGTGCGCTCGAACTGGAAGCCGTGCTCGTTGAATTCTCCAGTCCAGCCGCGCTCGGTCTCGTCGGCCAAGGCATCGAGCCGCCGCGCGATATAAGCCGCCGCCTGGGCCGCGCTCTCCGGATCGCTGGTGACTTGCGAGCGCAGCACGCCGGCGATCGCCGCCTGCTCGATCACTTTGCGGTTATAGCGGTTGTGGAGGCCGCCGAGCAGATTGCGGATCGAGCGCGCTTCCTCGACCAGCTTGCGCAGGTCGTTGCCGGCCCGCACCTCGCCGGATGACAGCCGTAACGTCGCGTCCTCGAGGCCGGTGTCGATCAGATAATCCTCAAGCGCGCGCTCGTTCTTGAGATATTGCTCGGATTTGCCGCGGGCGATCTTGTAGAGCGGCGGCTGGGCGATGAACAGATGGCCGCGATCGATGATCTCGCGCATCTGCCGGTAGAAGAAGGTCAACAGCAGCGTGCGGATATGGGCGCCGTCGACGTCGGCGTCCGTCATGATGATGATTTTGTGATAGCGCAGCTTGTCGATGGCGAACTCGTCGGTGCCGATGCCAGTGCCGAGCGCGGTGATCAGCGTGCCGATCTGTTCGGACGACAGCATCTTGTCCATCCGCGCCCGCTCAACGTTCAAAATCTTGCCGCGCAGCGGCAGGACGGCCTGGAATTCGCGATTGCGGCCCTGCTTGGCGCTGCCGCCGGCGGAATCGCCCTCGACGATGAACAATTCGGACTTGGCCGGATCGCGCTCCTGGCAGTCGGCGAGCTTGCCCGGCAGCGAGGTGATGCCGAGCGCACTCTTTCGCGTCATCTCGCGCGCTTTGCGGGCGGCCTCGCGCGCCGCGGCCGCCTGGATCACCTTGCCGACGACAGTCTTGGCTTCGCCCGGATGCTCTTCCAGCCACGACTTGAGCATATCGTTGATAATGCCCTCGACCGCGGGCCGCACTTCGGAAGAGACCAGCTTGTCCTTGGTCTGCGAGGAGAATTTCGGGTCGGCCACCTTGATCGAGAGCACCGCCGTCAAGCCCTCGCGGCAATCGTCGCCGGTGAGCGCGACCTTCTCTTTGCGCGCCACGCCGCCGGAATCGGCATAGGTGGTGATCTGCCGGGTCAACGCGCCGCGGAAGCCGGCAAGGTGCGTGCCGCCGTCGCGTTGCGGAATATTGTTGGTAAAGCACAGCACCGACTCGTGATAGCCGTCGTTCCACCACAGCGCGCAGTCGACGCTGACGCCCTCGCGCTCGGCCTTGATGACAATCGGCTGCGGGATCAGCGCGGTCTTGTTGCGGTCGAGATATTTGACGAAGGCTTCGACGCCGCCCTCGTAGCGCATCTCCTCGCGCTTCTCGACGGCGTGGCGCTGGTCGGACAGAATGATGGTGACGCCGGAATTGAGGAAGGCGAGCTCGCGCAGCCGGTGCTCCAGCGTCGCGAAGTCGAACTCCGTCATGGTGAACGTTACCTTCGACGGCAGGAACGTCACTTCGGTGCCGCGTTTGTCGTAGGCGGCGCCGGTCACCGCGAGCGGGGCGACCGCTTCGCCGTCGCGGAACTCCATGAAATGCTGCTGGCCGTCGCGCCAGATGGTGAGCTTGAGCCAGCTCGACAGCGCATTGACGACCGAAACGCCGACGCCGTGCAGGCCGCCGGAGACCTTGTAGGCGTTCTGGTCGAATTTCCCGCCGGCATGCAGCTGCGTCATGATGACTTCGGCGGCGGATACGCCCTCACCCTTATGGATGTCGGTCGGAATGCCGCGGCCGTCGTCGCGCACCGTGCAGGAGCCGTCGGGATTGAGGGTGACCAGGACTTCCTTGGCAAAGCCGGCGAGCGCTTCGTCGATGGCGTTGTCGACGACCTCGTAGACCATGTGGTGAAGGCCCGAGCCGTCATCGGTATCGCCGATATACATGCCCGGCCGCTTGCGCACGGCATCGAGGCCCTTGAGCACCTTGATCGATTCAGCGTCGTAATCGGAGGGTGCGACAGGGTCTGGTTTACGGGCGGGTTCGGCCATTGAAAGGCTTTCGAATCGGATGCGAAAAAGGCTTGAGTTCGCTCGTTTTGTTGTACACCAAAACGGCGTCCCGTACAGGGCTATTTGGGTAGTGCTAAGATATTGTCGGATTGTGACTTTTCAAGGTTTCGGCGACGCTGCAAACGGCCGCGATTCGAAGCCGCGCGACGACTGATTCCGAGGTCAAAAGCGCGCCCGGATCGGTGCGTCATTATTTGACCTCCAAGCGGCCCGAACGGACTTCGATCATCGCCGCGCGATCGGCGACCTCGACAAACGCCGCCGGATCGGCGCCGGTCATCCAGACTTGCGCGCCGAGTTGCACCAGCTCGGCATGCAAAGCCGCGCGTCGGCTGGGATCGAGATGAGCGACGATCTCGTCGAGCAACAAAACCGGCGTCGACGCCGTCATCTCGATGATCAGCCGGGCGTGCGCGAGCACAAGCCCGATCAGCAAGGCCTTCTGCTCGCCGGTCGAGGCGGCACTGGCGGCGACGTTCTTGGCGCTATAGACGACCGCCAGGTCGGTCACATGCGGACCGTCGAGGGTGCGGCCGGCGGCGGCGTCGCGGGCGCGATTATCGCGCAGCACAGCGCGGTAGCGTTCCTCGATCTCGAGCGCCGGATGGGCCGGCAAGAGTTTTTCCATCCAGCCGTCCAGCGATAGTTCCGCGGGCGGGAAATCGGAGCCCCGCCGGCTTTCGAGCACGTGCTCCAGCCGGCTCACTGTTTCGGCCCGCACCGCCGCCACGGCGACAGCGAGCTCGGCGGTCTCATGCTCGACGGCATCGAGCCAATGCGGATCGGGCCGCGGCTCCGCCAGCAACCGGTTGCGCGAGCGGAGCGCCCGCTCGAGCGCATTGACGCGGCTTGCGTGCTCGGCATCGACGGCCAGCGCCAAGCGGTCGAGAAAGCGCCGGCGCTCCGACGGCGCGCCGACGAACAACGAATCCATCGCCGGCACCAGCCAGACGACGCGCATATGGTCGGCAAAGGCCGACGCCGAAGAGACCGGCTCGCGATCGATCCGGTATTTACGCGCCGCCGCGCTGTCATCGAGTGGCGCGCCCTCGACACCGGTGCCCAGGGTGGCGAGCCCAAGCGCGCCCTCGACCTCAGCTGCCACGGCCCACGAGCCATCGCCCTCTTGGAAGGCCACTTCTTCGAGCGTGGCGCGGCGGAGACCCCGGCCTGGGGCCAAAAACGAGATCGCCTCGATCAGGTTGGTCTTGCCGGCGCCGTTCGGCCCAACCAGTACGATCGGCCGCTCGTCGGCTTCGAGCGAGGCCGCGCGATAGTTGCGGAAGTTGCTCAGCGTCAGGCGGCGGATGATACCAGGCATCAGTAATCAGTGATCGGTAATCAGTAATCAGTGATCCGTAATCGGCGTCTCTGCGAAAGGTAATACCAACCGCAGGGATTCCAACTTTCCGATTACTGACTACCGATTACTGATACCTGTCACACCCTCATCGGCATCAGCACGTACAGCGCGCCGTGCGGTTCCTTGTCCTGGATCAGTGTCGGCGAGCCTGGATCGGAGAGCTTGAGCACCGCAGCTTCGCTTTCGATCTGGGTGGCGATATCGAGGAGGTAGCGCGAATTGAAGCCGATATCGATCGGGTCGGCGGCGTATTCGACTTCCAGCTCCTCGGTGGCGCTGCCGGAATCGGGGTTGGTCACCGATAACAGCAAGCGTCCGCCGCTGAGCGACAATTTGACGGCGCGGCCACGCTCGCTCGACACCGTCGATACGCGGTCGACCGCCGCCTCGAATTCCTTCTTGTCGACCACCAATTCCTTGTCGTTGCCGACCGGAATGACGCGCGCATAATCGGGAAAAGTGCCGTCGATCAGCTTCGACGTCAGGATCACGTCGCCGACGGTGAAGCGGATTTTGCCTGATGAGAGCTCGACGGCGACTTCGGCGTCGCCGTCTTCGAGAAGCCGCTGGACTTCACCAACGGTCTTGCGCGGCACGATGATGCCCGGCATCCCGGCGGCGCCCTTCGGCAGCTCGAGCTCCATCTGTGCCAGGCGATGGCCGTCGGTAGCGACCGCGCGCAAGGTCTGCGCCTGCCCGGTGCCGGCAAGGTGCAGATAGATGCCGTTGAGATAGTAGCGCGTCTCTTCGGTCGAGATCGCGAACTGGGTCTTGTCGATAAGCCGCTTGAGGTCGGATGCCTTGAGGGTGAATTTGTGCGTCATCTCGCCGGGAGCGAGATCGGGAAAATCGCTCTCCGGCAGCGTCTGCAGCGTGAACCGCGAACGGCCGGCCCGGATCGACAGCGCTGCCCGATCGCCGGACAATTCCAGCACGATCTGCGCGCCCTCAGGCAATTTGCGCACGATGTCGTAGAACATGTGGGCGGGGACCGTGGTCGAACCGCCGGGCGCGGCTTCGGCGGCGATGGTGTCGGTCACTTCGAGATCGAGGTCGGTCGCCTTCATGCTGAGCTTCGAGCGATCGGCGCGAATGAGCACATTAGCCAGAATCGGGATGGTGTTGCGCCGTTCGACCGCGCGATGGACATGGCCGAGCGACTTCAGCAGTTCGGAACGCTCTATCGTGACCTTCATCGCAACATCCATTCGCCTTGGGGCGTGATCCCGAAAAGTGCAGGCCGGTTTTCGGAAAGGATCATGCTCCACCAAACGTCTAGGGGGTAGCAAAAGTGGCGTGCCGCGGCGCTTTCGGCAAGGGTGGACCGCGGCCCCCCGAGCGTTTCCCAGGCGTTGCACACAGCAATAAGGCTAATTCGCTAAGGCGGGGGCAGGGGCTGTGACGGGACGCGCGGCGCAATTGCCACGAGCATCACGCTGCCCGCGTGGGCGGAACCCACGCGGTAGATGGTGCGGCGGGCGGTGCCTCAGTCTTGCAGCTGGCGCTTGAGCGCCTCGATTTCCTCGGCCAACGCACTGTCGTTGCCGACCAGGTTCTCGATCTTGCGCACCGCGTGCAGCACCGTGGTGTGATCGCGGCCTCCGAAGCGGCGGCCGATCTCCGGCAATGAGCGCAGCGTCAGGATTTTCGCCAGATACATGGCGACCTGCCGCGGCCGGACCACGTTGGCGGTGCGTCGCGAGGACAAGAGGTCGGCGCGGCTGACATTGTATTGGCGCGCCACCACCCGTTGGATGTCCTCGATCCGCACCCGTTTTGGTTCGGCCGGCCGGATCAGGTCGCGCATTTCGCGCTCGGCCATTTCCAGCGTCACCGGTTGGCCGGTGAGCTTGTTGTGGGCCAGGAGGCGGTTGACGGCGCCTTCGAGGTCGCGGCCGTTATGGGTGACCGACTTGGCGATGAAGGCCAGGACCGGCGTCGGCACCTCAAAGCCCGGATGATGCGCATTGGCGGCGGCGATCCGGCCCTTGAGGATTTCGAGCCGCAATTCTTCGCCGAGCGAACCGATCTCCACGACAAGGCCGCCGGCAAGCCGCGAGCGGACCCGATCGTCAAGGCTCTCGAGATCGGCCGGCGGCCGATCGCTGGCGATCACCACTTGGCGGCCGGCATCGATCAGCGCGTTCAGCGTGTGACAGAACTCGGCTTGGGTCGAGCGCCCCTGAAGGAATTGCAGGTCGTCGATGACCAGGACGTCGATGGCGCGGACCGCTTCTTTGAAGGCCAGCGTGGTCTGCGTACGCAGCGCCGACACGAAACCATACATGAAGCGTTCCGCCGTCAGGTAGAGCATTTTGCGATCATTGCCGTTGCCGGCCCAGGTGATCGCCTGTAGCAGGTGCGTCTTGCCGAGGCCGACGCCGGCATGAATGTAGAGCGGATTGAACATCAGCTGATCGCCACGCCGGCTGGTCGCGACCTGGCGGGCCGCCGCGTGCGCCAGCGTGTTCGAGCGCCCGACGATGAAAGTGTTGAATGCCAGCCGCGGATCGAGCGGCGAGCCGCCGAGCGCCTCGTGCACCGACATGAACGGCACGCTGGCGCGCATCTCGACACCGTTCATGCCGGTCTCGTGGCCACCGCGCGGCAGCGACGCAGCGTCCGGCAACCGCGGCTTGACGGCAATCGGCCGGACCGTAGCTGAGCGCACGCTCAATTCGAGGCGGGTGACGGCGGCCTCTTCGGTCTGCCAATTGCTCAGCACCTTCTCGCTGTAATGCGATTGGATCCAGTTGCGCAGGAACCGCGTCGGCACCGACAGCCGTACCGCGCCCTTGTCGACGCACTCCAACTCCATCCGTGCGAACCAACTCGTAAAGACGTCGTCACCGAGCTCCGTGCGCAGCCGGCTTTTGACCCGCTGCCAGCGCTCCTGATCCGTGCTCATCATATCGGCCTGCTTTTCTGCCGGAATTGGATTCGAAACGAGCAAAGGCGAGCTAGCACCCACCATGTTCCACCTCGGGAAACGCAACAGACGTTATGAACAGATGATCGGGGGCGCGCGGTCGAGAAATTCCGGCGCCGATCGACAGTGGGCGGTTCAGCCGCCGGAAGTAACAGTCGACCACCGGAAGCGGCATGGCGCCGATGATCGCGCGCACGCAATCAGCCAGCCGATCTTGGACGGAGAAACTATTTCCTGTAGCCGCTTTCTGATTTTCGTTTTCATGCCCCCACCTTCCATCGCTCCCAACCGATGGTGATCATTTGCCGCCAAGCATCCTCGCGGGATTGCCTGACGCGCTACCTGTGAATCATTTCGAAACTCGACTAGCTAAGACGCCGCGCCGTGATCGATCTGCGCTACGCTGTGGACACAACTCTCCCGCACCCACACTCGATGAGTTTGGCAGCACCGATTTTTGAAGACCTTCGGTAAGCCGAAGGGAATTTGAGGTTAGCACGCCGTTTTCGGCCCGCAACCGCAAAAAAAATCTCGCTCGTGTTTGATTTTTAGGAGCGCGGTTGAGCGGCTGACAGAACCGCGCGCGCAAGACTTTGACTCCATGAGCGATTCACAATTCTGTGACATTCGCCCGCAGGCTTCAAAACGTCGCAATTATTTTACGGAACAAATAAAGCCACACCTGTCAGATTCGGCGCCGAGTCGAAGCCCGGCGCCGCGCATGTGGGATAACCCATTCATAGCGCGTCGATTATTTTGTGCAGTAATTCAGGGTAGCCCTTCGGGCCCCCACGCGGAGCAAACAAAACTCCATCGTCGTGGCGCGAGACATGCGCCGACATATTACAACCCGCACTTTTGCAAGTTGACGTGACAATTCTGCAACAGATTAATGGCAATCCACCGCAAATCGTACGCCGCGCATCGCGCACGATTGCAGATCAGCAACGCCTGGCGCCGACACTCTCAAAGTCAGCGCATTCAAGACGTCGAAAGCGCGCCGTTCGCCGGCGGCCAAGCGGTCAACACGCTCAAGATTTACCGAGCGCGGCGATCCGATGCGTCAAGCGCGAAACCTTACGCTGCGCCGCGTTACGGTGCACGATCTTTTTTTGCGCCGCACGAATGATGATGGGCTCCGCTTCCGCCATCGCGGCGGCGGCGCGGGAGCGATCGCCGGCGGTGATCGCCTCTTCGACTTTGCGAACCGCGGTGCGAAGCCGCGAGCGCCGCGCCTTGTTGATGACGGTGCGGCGCGTACTCTGACGCGCGGCCTTTTTGGCTGATTTTGTATTGGCCATGATCGTATAGGGTTTTGTGAACGGGCGCTTATAGGGGTGCCCGGCGCCGCCGTCAACGTGGGTTGGCCGGTAATGTTCCTTCGGGCGGGAAACTTTGGCGCTGCCGTCGCCGAGCACGCCTTGCCCAGAAATCCGTGTCCGGGCTATCGCCGCCCAGCCGCCACGTCTAAAATCGCGTGGCTATGGCAACAGGGGTAGCGGTGAATCATGTCGGGCAACGTCATTAACAGTCGGATCGCCAGGGTATCGTTGCAATTGGCCGTCGTTTTCGGCGCGTTATTCGCGTCGGGCCTAGCGATGGCCGCGGACACGCCCGTTCCAGCCGACAGTCGGCTGAAAGCGATCGTGGCGAAGAAGGTCATCCGCATCGCCTTCCGTGCGGACGACCGGCCGTTCGCCTTCCTCAACGAGGCCAAGGAACCGCTCGGCTATTCCATCGACCTGTGCACACAGGTGACGAAATCGATCGGCCAGCAGTTCGGCGTGCCCGACCTCAAGATCGAATGGGTGCCGGTGACGGTGGAGACGCGGTTCTCGGCGGTCGCCAGCGGCAAGGCGGATATGGAGTGCGGCTCTTCTACCGTCACGCTCGGCCGCATGAAGGAGGTCGATTTTTCCAACCTGATCTTTGTCGAATCGACCGGCGTCCTGGTCGCGGCCGCGTCCAATATCCATTCCTTCGCCGAACTGGCCGGCAAGAAGATCGCCGTGGTCGCCGGCACGACCAACGAGCGAGTTCGTGAACGAGCAGGTGAAGGCGCGCAACCTGAATGTGACGGTCGTGGCGGTGAAGGATCGCGACGAGGCGGTCGCGGCGCTGGAGGCCGGCAAGGTCGATGGCTTCGCCAGCGACAAGCTGCTTCTCGCCGGCGCCCAGATCAAGCATCCGGAAGCGTTGGCAATGCTGCCGGACGATCTGTCGATCGAGCAATATGCGATCGTGTTGCCGCGCGGCGACTGGGCGTTGCGGCTGGCGGTCAATACCGGGCTCGCCCAGATATTCCGCAGCGGCAAGACCGTCGACCTGTTCGAGCGATGGTTCTTCGGCTCGCGGCCCGGCATACTGCTGGAAGCGCTTTATGCCTTGGGGCGGATTTCCGACTGACGGGCGGGCATGACGCGAAGTCATAGATATCCGCGTAGCTGGCTGGCGGCCGCTTCCGGCGACTGCTTGAGATTGAAGGTCGAGACAAAGCGGCCGTCTTTGTCCATCAGATAGACGGCGGCGGTATGGTCCATGGTGTAGTCGCCGTCCTTGAGCGGGATTTTCGCCGCATAAACCCGATAGGCCTTGAGCGCCGCCTCGACCGCCGCCGGATCGCCGGTCAGCGCTCGCAGATGCGGATCGAAATTCGACAAATAATCTTTGAGGACGGCTGGCGAGTCGCGCTCGGGATCGACGGTGACGAACAACGCTCCGGTGCGGTCGGCGTCTTTGCCGAGCGCCTTCATGACGTCGGAAATCTCCAGCAGGGTCGTCGGGCAGACGTCGGGGCAGTGGGTGTAGCCGAAAAATACCAGGAACGGCCGCCCCTTCATGTCCTGGTCAGTGAACGGCTTGCCGGTCTGGTCTTCCAGGTGAAACGGACCGCCCACGGACGCGACCGCCCGGCCGATCGGCGACGCCGAGTGGCTGGCCAGATAGATGAAGACGCCCAGGACCAGCACCAGCCCGGCGAGAAACGCGCCGACAATCGGAACAACGCGGGAAGCGGTTTTGGCGTCGCTCAAGCCATCCTCCCGTCAGCCGAAGCACGCGACAAAGCCGGCACGGATGGTTTCGAAGAATATCGTCGTGCCATACTGCGACCAGAGCCAGACTGTGCCCGCGACCGCCAGAACGATCACCGTGCCCGCCACGATCAGCGGCCGTGATATCACGGGTGGTGCGAAGCTCTCGCGCATCGGCTGTTTCCGGACCTAGCGTAAATAGGTCCGAATGCGGCAGCCGACAACCGCGTGGGACGGAAGGGAGGCCTGTTCCGCCGAGCGGCCGGCTAGTTGCCGACTTGCTCTTCCGGGCAGGTATCGTAGAGCGCCGTGAGCTCCTTGCCGCGCATCGCCAGGATGTGCGGCGACAAGCCGCCGTGCCGTTCGATCCAGCTTCGGATCTCCGGCGGATAGAGGCGCATGATCAGCGCCGTGCCCTTGCGTGTCGGCACCAGCGACCGGCTGGCATCGTCGAAATAGGACGCGGCATGGAATCCCAAAACCGCGCGCCGGGTCACGCAGACATGGTCGCGCGGGATAAAAGCCGTGAACAAGGTGCAGGCCGAAAGACAGGGCCCGTCGATGACCAGGTGTTCGCCCGCTTCGCTCAGTTCATGGAACTTCTGGACGTATTCGGAGACTTCGCCACCCGGGTCGTTGACGATGTGGACTTCTGCCAAAGCCGGCGCGAACCCCGCAAACGAGAGGGCAGCCGACGCGAATGCGCCGACCACGGCCGCCTGCCATTTCATGATTAAGACCTTTCCCCGTTCCGCCCGCGACCTTCCGTGGCCATTGTGGCGAGAGTTCGAAGATCGGTCCAGCAAATCCTGCGCAGGGTAAATTTGCCGCGGGGCGGCGAAATCCTTAACGCGCCGCCGGTCGAACCGCTCCGAGCATCATCCCGGAAAAAAGCCGGCCCGAATCGATCCGGGGGAAGGAAACTGGCTTTCCGCAAAAGAATGAGGCGCCAAAGCCGCGCGAACGGGCGCCGGATGATGGTATGATGCCGTTATCGGCTTAGAGCTTCAAACCAAAGAACGGCTGGCTTCATCCATGGATACTTCAGTAGGGCGGAACACCAACGTCAGCGATTTCTCCAGCGCCTATTACCTGCTCGAGGGCCTCAAGGAGGTCGGCATCGACTATTTGTTCTGTAACCTCGGCACCGATCATGCGCCGATCATCGAGGAGATGGCGCATCGCCGCAAACGCGGCGAGGCGATGCCGGACATCGTACGCTGCCCGCACGAGAATACCGCCGCGCACATGGCCGGCGGCTATGCGTTGGTCACCGGCCGCGGCCAGGGTGTGCTGGTGCATGTCGATGTCGGCACCGCCAATGCCGCCAACGCCATGCACAATCTTTATCGCAGCCGCCTGCCGGTGCTGCTGATGGCCGGCAAGGCGCCGTACACCTCGCATGACGAATTGATCGGCACGCGCGACACCCACGTCCACTTCGTGCAGGAGCCGTTCGACCAGGGCAGCCTGGTGCGGCCTTACGTTAAGTGGGAGTGGACGCTGCCGTCGGGCGTGGTGGTCAAGGAGGCGTTGCAGCGCGCCTATTCGATCATGCAAAGCGCGCCGTGCGGGCCGGTCTATCTGATGATGCAGCGCGAGACGCTGACGCAGCATTGGAGCGTCGACGAGATCAAACGCTTCCCGTCCGACCGGTTCGGCGCGCTGGCCGGAGCCGGCGCCGATCCGGCGCTCATCGCCACGCTCGCCGAGCGGCTGTTGGCGGCGCAGAACCCGATCCTGATCACCGGCTATGGCGGCCTCGATGCGGCGGGCGCGGCCAAGATCGACGAGCTCGCACAGTTCGCCGGCATTCCGATTTTCGAAGCCAACTCGAAGAGCAACATCTCCTACGAAAGCCCGTGCTTCGTCGGCTTTTCGCCGGACAAGGCCTTGCCCGAGGCCGATGTCGGCCTCCTGGTCGACGTCGAAGCGCCCTGGTTTCCGGCCGACGCGCAGGCCAACGACAACACCTTCTGGGCCCATATCGATGTCGACGTGCTCAAGCTTGGCTCGCCGATGTGGACCTTTCCCGGCCATTTGCGCATGCAGGGCTCTACCGGCCGGATCCTCGATCAGTTGCTCACCGAGCTGAAAGCAAAGGCGACGCCGCGCTTCAAGGCGGCGGCGGCATCGCGGCTTGAGCGCATCAAAGGCATGCGCGAAGCCCGCCTCGCTCGCACGGCGAAACTCGCGGCCGATCCGGGCAAAGTGGGCGCCATCAATTCGCATTATCTGATGGCCGAGCTCGGCAAGGTGCTCGACGACGAGGACATCGTCTTCAACGAGGCGGTGACCAACGGCCCGGCGGTGCTGATGCAGATTCCGCGTCGCGTGCCGAACACGGCCTTCAACACCAATGGCGCGGGGCTCGGCTGGTCCGGCGCCATGGCGCTCGGCGCCAAGCTCGCGGCGCCGAACCGGATGATGGTGCAGGTCGCCGGCGACGGCAGCTTCTACTTCTGCAATCCGTGCTCGGTCTACGCCGTGGCACAGCAATACCGCCTGCCGTTTCTCTCCATCGTGCTCGATAATTCCGGCTGGTCGGCGGTGAAACAATCGACGCTGCGGGTCTATCCCGACGGCGACGCCAAGGACGCCAACGAGTTCGAGGCGGAGCTCGCGCCCAAGGTCGAGTTCGGCAAGGTCGCCGAAGCGTTCGGCGCCTATGCCGAGAAGCTCATCGACCCGGCCGAGGCGCCGGCGGCGATCGCGCGCTGCGCCAAAGAGGTCCGCGGCGGCCGCTCGGCGCTGCTGCACGCGAAGGTCACGCGGATGTAACTCGTGAATTTCCGGCAGTGCGTCAGTCTGAGATTTTTTGCAGCTTTGACCGTCTTAGTACAAATCCGAATGGAATACTTGCGCCACCGGCCAACCACCATGCTGCAGCGTAAATCAGTCGTGCAATTGTGACAAATGACGGATCTTGGACGTATATCTCCCGCGTCGGAATTTGCGGTACCGCGAATGCATTGAAAAAGGCAAAAGCTTCGCCCGCAATCAGACCTAAAGCGAAACTGGCAACAACGCCGCGACCGCCCCAAAGGTAGGCGAACAGCGCGGTCACAAAAAAGCCCCCCAAGGCCAACCACCACATGAGACGACCGTACGCTCAACTAGCTACGCCCGATAATCCGCCGCCACCGTCGCGTCGATCGGCGCCGCGCCGCTGCGCAGCGCGTTGAACACCGGCGTCAGCACGACCGCGAGCACGAGATTGAGCACGACGCTGTAGAGCGCCGCATAGCCGGGGAAGATGAAGCCGGCGATCGCCAGCGGATAGTTCGGCGAATTCACCGCGATGAACATCGCGGTGCCGGCGATCATCCCGACCGCCCAGCCGATGAGCAGCGCCCAGTCGTTAAACCAGCGGGTATAGACGCCGAGCATCACCGCCGGCAGCGTCTGAATAATCAAAATACCGCCGAGCAGCTGCAGGTAGATGGCGAATTGGGTCGACAGGAACACGATGAAGATCAGCGCGCCGAATTTGACGATCAGCGACACCCATTTGGCGATCTGCGCTTCCTGCCTGTCGGTCGGACTGCGGTTGATGAACTCGCGATGGATGTTGCGGGTATAGAGGTTAGCGGCGGCGATCGACATGATCGCCGCCGGCACCAAGGCGCCGATGCCAATCGCGGCAAAGGCGATGCCGACGAACCAGGACGGGAAGCTGTGCAGGAACAGCGCCGGCACCGCGAAATTGGTGCCGAATTGTTTGAAGCCGGTGGCGAACTCGGGGAGGGTGGCGACGCCGGCGGCGATGGCAAAGAAGCCGACCAGCGCCAAAAGCCCGAGCATGAACGAGTAGCCCGGCAGCATCGCCGCGTTGCGGCGGATGGCGTGGCCGCTACTCGCGCTCAAAATCCCGGTGATCGAATGCGGATAGAGAAACAGCGCGAGCGCCGAGCCGAGCGCCAGCGTCGCGTAATAGCCATAGGCGCCGGTGGTGTTCGCACCCGGCGTCGCTAGCAGCAATTTCGCCGCAGGCACGGCGGCAAAGATGTTGCCGAAACCGCCGAGCTGGATCGGCACGACGATGACCGCGGCGAACGCGGTGAGGTAGATCAGGATGTCCTTGACGATGGCGATCGACGCCGGCGCGCGCAGCCCGCTGCTATAAGTAAAGGCCGCGAGAATGATGAAGGCGATGACGAGCGGCACATCGCCCATATAGCCGGTGCCGGATACGCCCATGGCGGCAATGACCACCTGCAAGCCGACCAGCTGCAAAGCGATGTAGGGCATGGTGGCGACCAGGCCGGTGAGCGCTATAGCCAGCGCCAGCCAGCGATTGCCGAACCGGCCGCGGACGAAATCCGCCGGCGTGATGTAATTGTGCTTGCGGCAGACATGCCACAGCCGCGGAAACGCCAGGAACAGGATCGGATAGATCATGATGGTGTAAGGCACGGCAAAGAAAGCAACGGCGCCGGCGCCGAACGCCAGCGCCGGCACGGCGATGAAGGTGTAGGCGGTGTAGAGGTCGCCGCCGACCAGAAACCAGGTGATGACGGTGCCGAAGCGCCGGCCGCCCAGCCCCCATTCGTGCAGCAGATCGAGGTCGCCCTTGCGCCAGTGCGCCGCGGCAAAACCCAGCCAGGTGATGAACCCAAACAGCAGGACGAAAATGATCAGCACGGTCCAGTTCACGTCCTGCACGGCACCCCTCCCTGACTACACCCTCTCCCCAACCGATAGAGCGGGCGCCGAAATCTTCTCATCCGTCATGCGCGGGCTTGACCCGCGCATCCATGCTGGCGACCGGTTGCTCGTGGCATTGCCGTACCATGGAGCGCGTCCAAGACCGCCGCATGGATTGCCGGGTCAAGCCCGGCAATGACGCGCTGAGGAATGATCCGTGCAACCAAGACATGCTCTAATCCCTGGTGGCGAAGTAGACGATCGCGGTCAGGATGGCGCCGACGATCACCCAGGCGAGCTGGTACCAATAGAAGAATGGCATGCCGATAAAGACCGGCTCAGCCCTGTTGTAGAATGGCGGCCACAGCACCGCGACGAATTGGATAACGAAGAGCAGGTACCACCAGCTCCATCCACGCCGCCGTTCGCTTTGTTGATCGGTCCGCTGATCCATCGGTCGTGCCCCAAGTCGTTTCTAAAGTCGTTTCCGACGTCGTTCCCCAGGTACTTCCCTATTTGCCGGATGTTGTCATCCGCAGGGTTTGGAGCGGGCGATGGGAATCGAACCCACGACACTCAGCTTGGGAAGCTGATGTTCTACCACTGAACTACGCCCGCACGTGGTATCAGCATAGCGAAGCCCAATGACCGGCGGCAAGGGCAGAGGCCGTGCAGACCGGCTCATGCTGCCTACTGACGGTCCTCGACGGGACATAATAAATGTCTCAGGTGCGTTCACCGCGAACGCGTCGTTGAGGGGCGCCACCGTCATGGCCGACAAGCCGCCACAATTTTTCGAAGGCATGGAAATGCCGAACGCCGGCCGGTGGGAGCGCGTCTGATGCCCGTCATCATCGACAACAAGCATCCGTCGTCGCCGTCGGTGTTTCGTCCCGCGGCGCTGCTACGCGAAGCGCGGCGGCAGAAGGCGCTGCCCAGCCTCGACGTGCCGGCCGTCTGCATCCTCGATCCGGACGGCGATATCGTGCGGCGGCTGCGCCAGGATGGCCGGTCAAAACCGTTCGACGCCTGGCCTTGCTATCACACGCAACTCGACGCGTTCGTGCTGGCCGGGCGCACCGTCGGCATCGTCGGCTGCGCGGTCGGCGCGCCGTTCGCGGTGCTGATCGCGGAGGAGCTGTTCGCCTGCGGCTGCCGCCTGTTGCTGAGCCTGACGTCGGCGGGCCAGATCGTCCCGGCGGGGCCGACGCCATACTTTGTCATCATCGACCGCGCGCTGCGCGACGAGGGCACGAGCTATCATTATGCGGCGCCGTCGGACTATGGCGAAGCCGATCCGCACTTGGTGCGCATGGCCGCGGATGCTCTCAAAGGGAGCGGCCTGCCCGCCATCGTCGGGCCGACCTGGACGACGGACGCGCCGTTTCGGGAAACCGACGAGGCGATCGCGGCGGCGAAGCGGCGCGGCATCCTGGCGGTCGAGATGGAAGCCGCCGCGCTCTACACTTTCGCCGCCGCGAGCCAGCGCCGCGTCCTGTGCCTCGCCCATGTCACCAACACCATGGGACAGACGCACCAGGATTTCGAAAAGGGCGAAGCCGACGGCACCGCCGACGCGCTCCGTGTCCTCGAAGCGATCGTCAAGGCGAGCAAGTCGTAAGCCGCATCGCCCTCTTGGCAACGAAGTCCGAAATCCCGCCAGCACGCGGCACCGCGAACATTACGGTGACGCCACGCTCGTATCGTTCACGCGGGAGCAAACAATGTCGAGCCTTGTCGCCGGCAAGAGTTACGGGGCCGTTGCTGCCGAGCGGCGGAAGGTGATGAGCGGCCTCCAATTCGTCCAGGGCCTCGCCGACGGCACGCTGCCGCTCAATATGATCGCCAAGACGTTGGGGTACGATGTGACCGAGGCGGCCGATGGGCGCGTCGTCATCACCGCCGAACCCAATGACAGCCATCTCAATCCGGCCGGCACCGTGCACGGCGGCCTCGCCGCCACGCTGCTCGACAGCTGCATGGGGCTCGCCGTGCAGTCGACGCTGGAGCAGGGCGTCAGCCAGACGACGCTCGAATTCAAGATCTCGCTGCTGCGGCGATCACCCCGGCGACCGGCCTGATCACCGCGGAAGGCGTGGTGATGAGCCGCGGCCGCCGCATCGGCACCGCCGAAGGCCGCATCACCGACGGCATCGGGCGCCTGCTCGCCCACGGCACCACCACCTGCCTGATTTTCCCGGCCTGATGGCGCGATAAGCCGGGAAGCACTTCATCCATATTCTCCGTCACCCTGAGGTGGCCGCCTTGAGCGCGTTTACGCGCGTCTTCGACGCGCTATGGCGGCCCTCGAAGGGCGACGGCCCAGCCGTGCATCCTTCGAGGCTCGCTCCGCTCGCACCTCAGGATGACGAATGCGATGCAGCGTTTACTTGATCGTCCAGTTCGGCGGCTTGACAGTGATTGATATTGATATCAGTATCACTCCGGTGAATTGAATTGCCCAGGAGATCGCGATGGCCTTGAACCGGACCTTGGCGGCGCTTGCCTTCCTCGCCTCGGCGATCGTGCTTTGCATGGTGGCGGGCATTCTCGCCGCCGGCGGCTTTTCGCAGGAGTTTTTCGAGCTCGGGCCGTCGCCGGCCGCGGTAGCGGCGCAATTGACCGATCAGCCCGCGCATACCTTCGGGCTTCGCCTCAATGTCGGGCTCGACAATCTGTTCATCATCGCTTACAGCGCATTCTTCGTGCTACTGGCGGTCCGGTTTCGCGGCCTGCTCAGTCCGATAACGATCGGCGTCGCGTTGGGCGCGCTCTTGCTCACCGCGCTGCTCGACGCCGTCGAGAATCATCACATCCTGCTCATGCTCCACGCCTTCCAGCACAGCGAGCCGGTGTCGGCGGAGCAGCTTGAATTTCAGATGGTCGCCTCGAATCTGAAATTCCATGCCAGCTATCTCGGTGCGTTTCTCTTCGCCTTCGGCTTTTACCGGTTCGGCGGGCTCGGGCGCGTCATCGCCCGGCTGCTGTGGCTCTATGTGCCGCTCGGCATGATTGCGTTCGCCGTGCCGGTCGAGATCGTCACGCCATTCGCGCTGGCGCGGACCGTGTTCTTCATCCTCGCCTTCGCGCTCGCCGGCATCTACTTTTTGCGGGACAAGGGCGCGCCAGCAGCCGCGGCACCAGGGCATAATGCGCAAGAAATCGCCGGCGCGCGCGCCTGAAGAAACCCGCAGCAATCTGGTCGCCGCGGCGGCAAAGCTGTTCAACAGCGTCGGCTATTACGGCACCAATTCCAACCGGATTGCGCGCCAAGCCGGCTACGCGCCGGGCACGTTCTACGTCCACTTTGCCGACAAGCTGGAAATCTTCCTCGAAGTCTACCGCGGCTGGGTGGAGTCCGAATGGCAGGCCATCGCCGCGACGTTGGAGCCCGACCGCCGGCGTGGCGGAGAGAGCGCCCGCATCGCCCGGATCGTGTTGCAGCATCACCGCGACTGGCGGATGTTCCGCGCGAGCCTGCGCGCCTTGACCGTCACCGAGCAGCGCGTCCACGACGCCCGCGTGGCGGAGCGCAAGCGGCAGATCGCGCGGACTGCCGAGCATTTGCGCGCGCGCGGTGTCACGCAGCCGCCGGCGCGCATCTACGCCAATCTCCTGCTGTTCGAGATTCTGTGCGACGCCGTCGCCGACGGCGACACCGCCAAGCTCGGTATCAAGGAGAGCGACATCCTCGCGCGGCTCGCCGCTGACGCCGAGGAGCTGTTAGATTCTGCCGGCGCTCGCCACGACCGCCGCCGCCGCAAAAGTCCGGCCAGAATGTAGATGCCTCAGTCCCGGCCGAATTGCTTGTGGCGCCACGCCAAAGCAATGCAACGCCGCGGCGTTTGTTCCTGATCTGGCGGCTCGACTTTTTGCTGCGATCCCGGTAAGCGGCGTCCACGACAGGACCATCAGAGATGCTTAATATCGTGACAATGCCAAACCGCCGCCGGGCCTCTCCTGCGCAGCTTTTATGGCTTGGCGCGATCATCCCGCTCGCGGTCGCTTCGCTCGCGGTCGCTGAGCGGCCGGCCGCGGCCGCCGGCGAGAACGCAGCCGCGCCTCCCGCCGTCGTGGTCCCGGGCTTTTGGGATCCGCGCCGGCGGCCGGAACGGCCCGATCTGTCGCGCATCCAGACCATCCGTTTCCTCACCGACGTCGACTATCCGCCGTTCGACTATGCCGGGACAGACGGCAATCCGGCCGGCCTCAATGTCGATCTCGCTAGGCTGATCTGCGACGAGATCAAGATCAGCTGCACCATCCAGGCGCGGCCGTTCGCGACGCTGCTTGATGCGCTTAACGACAATCGCGGCGACGCGGTGATCGCCTCGATCGCGCCGACCGCGGAGACCCGCCGCCGCGCCGATTTCACCGATGCCTATTACCGCACGCCGGCGCGTTTCGTCGCGCGTACCGACAGCCCGATCGGCGACGTGCTGCCGGAACGGCTCGAGGGCAAGAAAATCGCGGTCATTGCCGGCACTGCGCACGAAGCCTACCTCAAGGCCATGTTCACGGAAGCCGAGGTGAAGCCCTATCCGACCGCCGAGGCGGCGCGCGAGGCGCTGCGCCGCAAGGAGGTCGATCTTTTGTTCGGCGACGGCATCGCGCTCGCCTTCTGGCTCAATGGCGCCGACTCCGGCGGCTGCTGCGCCTTTCGCGGTGGGCCGTTTCTGGAAAGCCGCTTTTTCGGCGAGGGCATCGGCATCGCCGTCAAGCGCGGCAATGACCTGATGCGGCAGACGCTGAATTGGGCGCTGTTTCAGCTGTGGGAGAAGGGCAGCTTTACCGATCTGTGGCTGCGCTATTTTCCCATCAGCCCGTTTTGATTTCGTCGGGCGAGATGATGTATTTCAATCCGATAATGGTTCGTCATGGCCGGACTTGTTCCGGCCATCCACGTCTCGGTTTTGTTGTGGCACTAAAGACGTGGATGCCCGCGACAAGCGCGGGCATGACGGCGCAAATGAATACTATCTTGTCTCTAGTGATGCGGTGCGGACTTGGACGATGACCGCCGTGACGCTTGACAATCCTTCCGACCTGCGTGCGCTCGCCGAGCAGTCGAACGCCTGGCCGTTCGAAGAGGCGCGCAAGATCGTCGCGCGGCTGAAAAAGCGTCCCAAGGACGAGGTGATTTTCGAAACCGGCTACGGCCCGTCCGGCCTGCCCCATATCGGCACCTTCGGCGAGGTGGCGCGCACCACCATGGTGCGCCATGCCTTCCGCGTCCTCACCGGCGACGCGATCAAGACCCGCCTGATCGCGTTCTCCGACGACATGGACGGGCTGCGTAAGGTGCCGGACAACATCCCGAACAAGCAGATGGTGGCGCAGCATCTCGGCCAGCCGCTGACCAAAGTACCCGATCCGTTCGGCACGCACGCGAGCTTTGCCGACCACAACAATGCGCGGCTCCGCGCCTTTCTCGATCAGTTCGGCTTTGACTATGAATTCCTGTCGTCGACCGCCTGCTACACGTCGGGACGTTTCGACCAGGCGCTGCTTAACGTGCTCGCGCATTTCGAACAGGTGATGGCGATCATGTTGCCGTCGCTGCGCGAGGAGCGCGCGCTGTCCTATTCGCCGTTCCTGCCGATCTCGCCGCGCACTGGTGCGGTGCTGCAGGTCCCGGTGATCGCTCACGATGCCAAGGCGGGGACCATCACCTATCAGGATCCCGATACCGCCGAGCGGGTGACCGCGCTGGTCACCGGCGGCCGTTGCAAATTGCAGTGGAAGCCGGATTGGGCGATGCGCTGGGTCGCGCTCGGCGTCGACTACGAAATGGCCGGCAAGGACCTGATCAACTCGGTGAAGCTCTCAGGCGAGATCTGCCGCGCGCTCGGGGGCTTGCCGCCGGAGGGTTTCAACTACGAGCTTTTTCTCGACGAGCACGGCCAGAAAATCTCCAAGTCCAAGGGCGGCGGGCTCACCATCGAGGAGTGGCTGCGTTACGCCAGTCCAGAGAGTCTGTCGCTCTTCATCTATCGCGAGCCGAAGGCTGCCAAGCGGCTCTATTTCGACGTCATCCCGCGTCACGTCGACGAGTATCAGCAATTCCTCGAAGCCTATGGGCGGCAGGCGCCAAAGGAGCGGCTTTCGAATCCGGTCTGGCACATTCATGGCGGCGCGCCGCCGAGGGCTGACAATCCGGTGCCGTTTGCCATGCTGCTGTCGCTGGTGACCGCGTCGAACGCTGAGAACGCCGAGACGCTGTGGGGTTTTATCGGCCGCTACCGGCCGGGCGTGACGGCGCAGACGCATCCGCACCTCGCCAAACTGGTCGATTACGCCATCCATTACTTCCGCGATTTTGTGCAACCGGCGAAAAAATTCCGCGAGCCCGGCGCGGCCGAGCGCGCGGCTTTGATCGACCTGCGCGATGCGCTGTCGCAATTGCCGGCGGATGCGTCCGCCGAGGCGATCCAGGAGGTGGTTTACGAAATCGGCCGCCGCGAGCCGTTCCTCGACCACAAGAAAAAAGCCAAGGACGGCAAGCCGGGCGTGTCGCTCGACTGGTTCAACATGCTCTATCAGGTGCTGCTCGGCCAGGACAAAGGCCCGCGCTTCGGCTCGTTCGTCGCCGCCTACGGCGTGCAAAACACCGTCGATATGATCGACGGCGCGCTGGCGCGTTCGGCGTAGTCTTTTTTACCTCGTCATTTGCGAGCGAAGCGAAGCAATCCACCTTTTCGCGCCGACCTGGATTGCTTCGTCGCTTCGCTCCTCGCAATGACGAGGTCGCACGTATCGCAACTATTGACTCACCCACAAGATCCGCGCGATCCACACTACGTCGTCGCCGGCGATGACGCGGTCTTCGTGCTCGGCGTTGAGCGAGCGCAGCTCGATCGCTTTCGGGGTCCTGCGTTTGAGCTCCTTGGCCATCACTTCGCCGCTTCGGGTCCGTACCACGACGCGATCGCCGCGGCGGATCGGCGCCGACGGCGACACCACGATCACGTCGCCGTCGCGATAGGCCGGCTGCATCGATTGGCCGGATATTTCCAGCGCATAGGCGTGCTGATCGGTGACCGCCGGGAAGGCGATTTCGTCCCAGCCTTCGCCGACCGGAAAACCGCCGTCATCGAAATAGCCGCCGTTGCCGGCCTCGGCGAAGCCGAGGAGCGGCACCGCCTTGGTGGCGCGCGCTTCGGCGGCGTCGATCAGCTTGACGAACACGTCCATCGACGTGCCGGTTGCCGAGAGCGCCTTGGCGATCAATTCGGTCGACGGCCAGCGGGCGCGGCCTTCCGCGGTCATGCGCTTTGATTTGTTGAAGGTGGTGGGATCGAGGCCAGCGCGTTTCGCCAGTCCGGACGCCGACAGCCCGGCGCGCGTCGCCAGACGATCGATCGCCGACCAGACCTGTGCGTGCGTGAGCATCGAAGCCCCGTAAAACGCCACAGCGAACGCGGCCGCGATGATAGGAATTATTGCCTGAGCGCTCAAGTCCCGGCCGGCCCGCGCCAGCGGGGCGCTAGCATCTTGTTCGTAAACGATCTTTTGAGAAAACCGGCCGCTGCCGGATCGAATCCCGGCTGGCTTTTTTGGCGTCATGCTCTAGGTTCGCCGCAGCGGACCGCAAGGCGAAGGACGTGACGACCATCTACAAAATCTGCGAGCGGGCATCGTGGGAAGCCGCCGAGGCGGACCAACTCTTTGCCGGATCGCCGGTCGATCAGCGCGATGGCTTCATCCATTTCTCCACTGCAGCGCAGCTTGCCGGCACCGCCGCCAAGCATTTTGCCGGGCTCACCGATCTGATTTTGGTCGCCGTCGATGCCGATGCGCTTGGCGGCAAATTGAAATGGGAAACCTCGCGCGGCGGCGAGCTCTTCCCCCATCTCTATGCCGCGTTGCCGCTGTCGGCCGTGCAATGGGCCCAGCCGCTGCCGGACGAAGTCGACGGCCGGCGGCCGCTGCCGGAGCTTGTATCGTGATCGGTGCGTTCGAGCGTCTGGTCCGGCCGCTCCTGCACGCGCTCGATCCGGAAGACGCTCATGGATTGACCTTACGGATGCTGAAATTCGCGCCGAAGCTGCCGGCAATCGACGATGACAAACGGCTCGCGGTCCGCGCCTTCGGGCTCAACTTTCGAAATCCGGTCGGCATGGCGGCGGGCTTCGATAAGAACGCCGAGGTGCCCGATGCGCTGTTGCGTCTGGGCTTCGGCTTTGTCGAGGTCGGCACCATCACGCCGAAGCCGCAGGTCGGCAATCCGCGTCCGCGCGTCTTTCGTCTCGAAGCCGATAGCGGCGTCATCAACCGGCTCGGCTTCAATTCGCAAGGCGCCGACACCGTGCTCAAGCGGCTCGCCGCCCGCGCTAATACCGGCGGCATTGTCGGCATCAATGTCGGCGCCAACAAAGACTCAGCCGACCGCGTCGCCGATTATGTACTGCTGATCGAGCGCTTCGCCTCGGTCGCGAGCTATGTCACCGTCAATATCTCGTCGCCCAACACGCCGGGTTTGCGGGCGTTGCAGCAGGCGACCGCGCTCGACGACCTGCTGGCGCGCGTCGTCGATGCGCGCGAGCGCGTCGCACCGAACGCCGGTCCGACACCGGTGCTCCTGAAAATCGCGCCTGATCTATCGCTCGCCGAGCTTGACGATGTCGTCGGCATCGCCCGCTCGCGCCGGGTCGACGGCATGATCGTCGGTAACACCACGCTGGCGCGGCCGCCGGGCTTGCGTGACACGAGACTGGCCAAGGAAGCGGGCGGACTGTCCGGCCGGCCGCTATTGCCACTGGCGACCCGCATGCTGGCCGAAACCTATGTGCGTGTCGAAGGCGTGTTCCCGCTGATCGGCGCGGGCGGCATCGATTCCGGTGCGGCGGCGCTCGGCAAGATTCGCGCCGGGGCGACGCTGCTGCAGCTCTATTCCGCTTTGGTGTTTCGCGGTCTCGGTTTGGTCGCCGAGATCAAGGCCGCACTCACCGCCGCGATCGAGCGAGATCGGCTTGAGCGCTTGGCCGAACTCGTTGGCACCGAAGCTGCTTCAGTCACCGCGGAGCCTTGGCCGCAGTGATGGCGCGAAGTTGCTCGCGATCGTCGTCGAAACGCGTCAGCGCGGCGGCGCCGGGCGAAGGCGCGAGCACCGGCTGCAATGCCGGCACCAGGCGGCGGCGCTCGCGGCGCGCTGGGATCGCGCGGTACACCTGCTTGGTCGCCTCGACGATGTGAACGCCGGCGAACGGCGCCGAGAGCGACGCGCCGGTCCGCTCCCAAGCCACTGCCGAGCGCAAGAACCAGCCGCGCGAAATCGGCGGCACATAAAGCGCCTCGCCCCAGCCAGTCGGCGTGAACCAGGTCTCGCGAAGGAGATGCGTGATCTGCGGCCGCGAATAGGGCCGGCCATGGCCGAACGGCGTCGTGTCCATACGCGCCCACAGCCCGCGCCGGTTCGGCACGACTGCCAGCAGTCGCCCGCCGCCGGCAAGGACGCGCCATACTTCGCGCAGCAGTCCGACCGGGTCGGCGGAATTCTCCAGCGCGTGCACCAGCAGCACGCGATCGACCGCTGAATCGGTCAGCGGCAGGTCGTCTTCTTCGACCAAAGCCGCCAAAGCCGGCTTCGACGACGGCCAGCGCACCACGCCCTGCGGCGCCGGCATCAGAGCAAGACAGCGCTCGGCTTCCCCGCGAAACAGGCCGAGATAGGGCGTCGCATAGCCGATACCGAGCACGCGGAGCGAACGCGTATCGCCCCAATGAGCGCGAATGCCCCGGCCGATGAAACGCCGGGCGACAACGCCAAGCCGTTGAGCATAGAAATTGCGCAGGTCGACGACGTCCATGGCCGCAAACTAGCACGTCATTCCGGGTCGCGCTGAAAGTGCGAACCCGGAATCCATAACCACCGATCTTGCGGTTAATAATATCGAGTGCCTACTTTAGTCCTTTGGGATTATGGGTTCCGGGCTCGCCGGCTGTCGCCGGCGCCCCGGAATGACGGAGTGACCAATGCCGGCGCAGACCTATCTCTTCCCTTGTTTGAAGGACAATTTCGGCGTCTTGCTGCACGATCCGCAGACCGGCGCCACCGCGGCTATCGACGCGCCGGAGGCGGCGGCGGTCGAGACGGCGCTGCAAAAAACCGGCTGGAAACTGACCGACATTTTCGTCACCCATCACCACGGCGATCACACCGCCGGCATCGGCGACCTCAAAGCGCATCACAAATGCCGGGTGGTGGCGCCGCGCAACGAGGCGGCGCGCATCGCCCACGTCGACGAAACAGTCGGTGAGGGCGACACGGTGAAAGTCGGCTCGCTCAGCGGCCGCGTCATCGAAACGCCGGGCCACACCGCCGGCCACATCTCGTATTTCCTGCCGGCGGACAAGCTCGCCTTTGTCGGCGACACCTTGTTCTCGATCGGCTGCGGCCGCGTCATCGAAGGCAATCCGGAAATGATGTGGCAATCGCTGCTCAAGCTGCGCGCCTTGCCCGACGACACTAAATTTTACTGCGGCCACGAATACACCGACGCCAATATCCGCTTCGCCAAGACCATCGAGCCTGCCAACAAGCCGCTGGCGGCGCGCGCGCAACAGGTGAAAGAACTCCTCGCCGCCGGCAAGCCGACCATTCCGGCGACGATCGGCGCTGAAAAAGTGGAGAATCCGTTCCTGCGCGCCGACGTGCCCGAAGTCGCGCAATCGGTCGGCCTCGCCGGCAGCCCGCCTTGGAAAGTGTTCGCGGAAATCCGCGAGCGCAAAAACCGCTTCTGAAGTATCGATTTTGACCACGCCTTTGACCGCCGCCGAAATCATCCAACTCCTGGGTTTAGAGCCACATCCGGAAGGCGGGCATTACCGCCAGACTTTTCGCGATAGCCCCCTCCCTTACCCTCCCCCGCTTGCGGGGGAGGGTAGGGTGGGGGTTACGCGGGCAGCGTCGACCGCGATCTACTTTCTCTTGGCGCGCGGCGAGCGCTCGCATTGGCATCGGGTCGACGCCACCGAAATCTGGCATTGGCATGCCGGCGCGCCGCTCGCGCTCGAGATCGTTTCAGGCTCGCGTCGCGAGCGCATCACGCTCGGCAGCGATCTCGCCGCCGGCGAGCGTCCGCAAGGCATCGTCCCCGCTCACGCCTGGCAGGCGGCCCAATCGCTCGGCGATTGGACCCTGGTCGGCTGCACGGTCGCGCCCGGTTTTGAGTTCGCCAAATTCGAGCTGGCGCCGCCCGGCTTCGAGCCGGGCTAAACCAGTGCTCCGCCACACGACTCTGCGGCACTAGTTCCCGTTGACCGTCTTGACGACGAGCTGCAGCAACTGTGCGCCCTTGAGTACGATGGGCCCGAGCTTGGGATCGCTGCCGATCTCCCGCCAGGATTCCTGCACCACATGGAGGCCGTCCGAGGTGAGAAGGGTGACACGCACTTCGACGGTCGGCGGCGGCGCGCGATCCTTATCCGAAGGCTTGAAAGACCCGACGACGGTGGCTGCCGACGCAACAATCGCTTTGCCACCCGCCGCGATCTCGGGCGGAGTGCCTTCAAAAATCGACATCACCCCGGTGTGGTTGATGTAGCGCACGCGTCCGTCGGCATAGACCGCGAGCGTGTCGAGGCCGTTATCGATCGGAACTTCGAAGATGACGCCGAGCAATTTGCCGGGCGGCACGCTCTCCTTGCGCGCCCGCAGCCAATTGTAGGCGAGCGCGCGAACCCGACTTTCTTCGTTTTCATTCTCCGCGATCTTGCGCACATCGGCCACCTGCGCGCCGGCGCCGAACCGCTCTTGACCGTTCTGATCCTTGAACAGTGCCGGATCGTCGCAGAACAGCATATTGTAAATGTTGTTCACTTTTGCCGTCCCGTAGGGCGCGGGGTGGTCCATGGCCTGAGCCGGCAGACCCAGCATGCAGCTGAGACCGATGAGCGCGGCAAGCCCTCGAAGCATGGTCGATACCTCTCTCAACTAGCGCGCGCCTTGACGGGGCCAAGCGCAACGCATCATCGCGCGTTGGTCGACGTGGTTCAAACAATCCGCAGGTTTCGCCAGCTTGGCCATGAACCTTTGACAGGTGAGATGTTATCAGCTGGTCGGCGGGATCGTGTTCAAGGCGATCTCGAGAATCGTCAAGCCCCAATCTGGATGGCGCACCAGCTGGACGATCAGAAACACGACAGCCAGCAACACCGCAAGGCCGATCGCGACCGTGAGCGTCAGCCGGATGAGCGTCAGCTTGATGACCAGCGTATCGGCATTTGTCGTGACGTCCGAAAGGGCAGCCCTGACGACGATGCCCTTGAAGTCGTCTTTAAAACGGTAGACCGGCCGCGCCGCCAGATAGGCTTTCAGACCGGCGGCGATCGTGGTGCCGGCCGCCGCCTCCGCTCGCTCCCGCAGCGCGCCCAATCGCTCGATGCGTTGCGCAACGCTGCCGCCGGCCAGCGTGAAATCCGTAACTTTGACATCGTCGGCGTCGAAGAAAATCTCGCCGCGATCGGAGTCGTAGCGCGGAACGCCGCGTGCCGACGCCGCGGCTTTGACCGATTGTCCGAGCGCCGCGGCGTGCGCCGTGATGCGAAGCGCGATCCGACCGTCGGCGATGCTGACGGTCGCCTGGTCGACCATGACGCCTTTGAATTCCCGCGGCAGCGCGCGGTTGATCCGCTCCTGGAGCTGGGCCGTCGTTAAGACGATCTGGTCCGGACCGAATGCGCTCCACAGCGTTGCGATCACGGCAAGTACGCCGAGAACGGCCAGAGCGATCCATGCCAGGCGTCGTTTGGTCACGATTTGACCCATGCGTCAGCCGTCGCACGGCGTGATTGATATGGCGCCGTCAGCCAAAAATATCAGCGACTATGCCTTAGACGGCGGAAAGGCGCAGCCAGTTCGAATTCGGGCAATTAAATCGGTGCCGGAGGCCGGGACCCGGGCTACAATGGCGCTCACGTAACATACTGCTGGTCTCGCCGAATTGCCCCTTCTGGCCGTTGATCGAGGAGATTTTGATGACGCAGCCGAACTTGCGCTCGCGCATGCCTTCGATCACTTGCCCGCCCACCCTACGACTAAAAGTCTTTTGAAACCGCGTCCGCCAGATGGTCCAAGATATTTCCCCAGCCCCTCGTATGACCTTCACAAATTGCCGGCGTCGGTAGACGCTCGTGGGTTAGCACGAGGTCGGTTTCATCGCCGCGCGGATTGAGTTCGACGGTCACCAACGTACTCACATTGTTCGTCAGCGGGCCAATCCACGTGAACACAAGCTTGCGCGGCCGGTCGACTTGCACATAGGTGCCGGATACTTCGCGGCTCGATTCCTCCGATGACATGACAAGGCTGAAGGTTCCGCCAGGGCGGAGGTCGCAGCTCGCCTTGCAATCGACCGCGCCCGGATAGGGGCTCATCCACCGAACCATCAAATCGGGTTTGGTCCACAGGTCGAAGATCTGCTCCGCGCTGGCCCTCACGCGCCGACGTACCTGCACGATCGGGCCGGTCGTGTCACCGCGAGCCATGCTTGCGATCCTTTGGCCCCAACTTGTGGCCCTTCTTGAGCTCGCGCAGCAGGCGCTCCATGGCGTCCAGCCGCCGCTCCCAATAGCGGCGCGTCCGCTCGATCCAGCCATCGACCTCGTCTAGCGAACGGGTATTGATGGAGAGAATGTGGTCGCGCCCTTTCCTGTGCCGCTCGACCACGCCGCTCGCTTCCAGCACGCGGATGTGTTTCGACACCGCATTCAAAGACATATGGAAGGGTTCGGCGACCTCGGTCACGCGCGCCTCGCCGCGTGAGAGCCGTTCGATAATCGCCCGCCGCGTCGGATCGGCTAAAGCGGCGAACACTGCGTCGAGGCGCGCGGTGCGCGAAGCCGCTTCCTTCCGCGCTTCGATCTCAATCATGGCGATCTGCTTGCTCGATTCTCGTTTTAAAATATTCTACCAAAAGGTTGACAATTTGTCACGCCGACGCTTTATTCAACCTTCCGGTTGATCTTATTGGATAATGAAAGAGCGCGCGATGCCAAATAAACCCGTTGCCGCTGCGGTCGCAGCGATCGCACTTCTGTCAGCTGCCGTCGCCTCGGCGCGGGCGGAGCCGGTCAAGAACGTCGTTCTCGTCCACGGGGCCTTCGCCGACGGTTCTGGATGGCGGGACGTCGCCGACATTCTTGTTAAAGACGGCTATACGGTCAGCGTGGTGCAGGAGCCGCTGACATCACTCGCCGACGACGTCGCGGCGACCAAACGGGTGCTGGATCTGCAACAGGGCCCCACTCTTCTGGTCGGCCACAGCTATGGCGGGGTGGTCATCACCGAAGCGGGCAACGCGCCGAACGTCGTCGGCCTCGTCTACATCGCCGCTTTCATCCCCGACCAGGGCGAGAGTGCAGTTGCCCTGCTCTCGCAGGCCCCCGCCGCCAACAATGACATGCGCGCCACCAAGGACGATTTCCTGTACCTTGACCCGGCCGCCTTCCCCGCCGATTTCGCTGCCGACGTCCCGTCGGCCCAGGCGAACTTCATGGCACATTCTCAGCAGATGCTAGCCAAGGCCGCCGGCGGCGCGCCGGTGACGTCGGCCGCCTGGCATCAGAAGAAGAGCTGGGCGCTGATCGCAACTCAGGACCGCAACATCAATCCCGATCTCGAGCGCAGCATGGCCAAGCGGGCCGGCAGCGAAACGATCGAAGTTCCGGCCAGCCACGCGGTGTACGTTTCCAAGCCGCAGGACGTAGCGCGTTTGATCGAACGGGCGGCAAAGGCGTCTGCCCAGTAACCCTTCCATCCAACATGATTGATAAGGAGTCCCATGGGTTACCCGAGCTCACGTAATATACTGCCCGCCGTTCGCGGTCAGCGTCGCGCCGGTGATCAGGCCGGCATCGTCGGAGGCGAGGAACACGACGCAACGGCCGATCTCCTCCGGTTCGCCCAGGCGGCCGATCGGAATGGTCGGCAGAATGCTTTTCTCCAGCACGTCCTTCGGCACCGCCTGCACCATCTCGGTGTTGATGTAGCCCGGCGCGATGGCATTGACGGTGATACCGACACGCGCGCCTTCCTGCGCCAGCGCCTTGGTGAAACCGATCTCGCCAGCCTTGGCCGCTGAATAATTGGTCTGGCCGAATTGCCCTTTCTGACCGTTGATCGAGGAGATGTTGATGATGCGGCCGAACTTGCGCTCGCGCATGCCCTCGATCACCTGCCGGCTCATGTTGAACAGCGAGCCGAGATTGGTGTTGATCACCGTGGTCCACTGCTCCGGCTTCATGCGGTGAAGCTGGGCATCGCGGGTGATGCCGGCATTGTTGACCAGCACGTCGACCGGGCCGAGTTCCGTCTCGACCTGCCGGACGCCGGCGGCGCACGCCTCGAATGAGGAGACGTCCCATTTGTAGACCGGGATGCCGGTCTCGGCCTTGAATTTCTGCGCGGCCTCGTCGTTGCCGCCATAGGTGGCCGCGACCTTGTACCCCGCCGCCTTTAGCGACTTGGCGATCGCCGCGCCGATACCGCGTGTTCCCCCCGTCACCAATGCGACGCGTGGCATGGACGTCCTCCCTCTCTTCCTGTCATGGCCGGGCTCGTCCCGGCCATCCACGTCTTGCTTGCTTCAAACCTCAAAGTCGTGGATGCCCGGCACAAGGCCGGGCATGACGATTATTGATTGTCGACGCGTTCACCGCTCCACGCACATCGCGATGCCCATGCCGCCGCCGATGCAGAGCGTGGCGAGACCTTTTTTGGCGTTGCGCTTCTGCATCTCGTACAGCAGCGTCACCAGGACGCGCGCGCCCGAAGCACCGATTGGATGGCCGATGGCGATGGCGCCGCCATTGACGTTGACCTTGCCGGTGTCCCAGCCGAGGTCTTTGTTGACCGCGCAGGCCTGCGCCGCGAACGCTTCATTGGCTTCGACCAGATCGAGATCGCCGACGCTCCAGCCGGCCTTCTTCAGCGCCGCCCGCGACGCCGGGATCGGCCCGCTGCCCATGATTTTCGGATCGACGCCGGCTTGCGCCCACGACACGATGCGCGCCAGCGGCGTCTTGCCGAGCTTGGCGGCTTCGCTCGCCGTCATCAGCACCATGGCGGCGGCGCCGTCATTGATGCCGGAC
Source organism: uncultured Alphaproteobacteria bacterium (assembly GCA_963806465.1). GTDB lineage: Bacteria > Pseudomonadota > Alphaproteobacteria > Rhizobiales > Xanthobacteraceae > BOG-931. The sequence goes on from CAWDZD010000075.1 coordinate 195,371, forward strand.
GCGTTGGCCGCCGTCACCGTGCCCTCCTTGTCGAAGGCCGGCTTCAATTTGGCGATGACTTCGAGCGTGGTGCCGTGCTTGGGATATTCGTCGGTATCGACCACGATGTCGCCCTTGCGGCTTTTCACCATCACCGGCGCGATTTCGTCCTTGAACTTTCCGGCTTTTTGCGCGGCTTCCGCCTTGGCCTGGGAATGGACGGCGAATTCGTCCTGCTGCGCCCGGGTGATCTGCCACTGCCGGGCGACATTCTCGGCGGTGTTGCCCATGTGATAGCCGTTGAAGGCATCCCACAGGCCGTCCTTGATCATGGTGTCGATCATCTCGAAGTTGCCCATCTTCACGCCGGCACGCAGGTGCGCGCAGTGCGGCGACAGGCTCATGGATTCCTGGCCGCCGACCACGGCGATTTCGGAATCGCCGTTGACAATCGCCTGATAGCCCAGTGCCACAGCCCGCAGGCCCGAGCCGCAGACTTGGTTGACGCCCCAGGCTGGCGACTCGATCGGAATGCCGGCGCCGAGCGAAGCCTGCCGGGCCGGGTTCATGCCCTCGCCTGCGGTCAAAATCTGCCCCAGGATCACTTCGGAGACCCGTGCCGGCTCGACGCCGGCGCGATCGATCGCGGCCTTGATCGCGACTTTGCCGAGGTCGTGAGCGGGCACGGTTGCAAATGCCCCGTTGAATGCGCCAACCGGCGTGCGTACCGCGCCAACGATGACAATATCGTCCTTCATGGGAGGTCCTTTCGGGGGGTTATGCAAAAGACTTACGCGGGATCGCCGCGGCGGACTTGACCTATGTCATAAGGAGGCGACAGCCGGCAGACAAGCCGGGAGCAGGCCGCAAGGCGGCCATGCAGCCGCAAAAAGCACCGCTTTGGTTCCGGCAACGCCCTGGTAAGGCAGATTTCCGCGTCTACATAAAACGGTAGCCGCACCGAACGAAACGGCCTATTTTGGCGATACAACCGCGCGGTCAAAATCCTATGCCCGAACCAATGACCAAAACCGACAAGACTGAAGAGCCCATCACGATCAAAAAGTACGCCAACCGGCGGCTCTACAATACCGGCACCTCGACCTACGTCACGCTCGAAGACCTCGCCGGCATGGTCAAGACCGGCGAAGACTTCGTCGTCTTTGACGCCAAGACCAGCGAAGACATTACGCGTTCGGTCCTCACCCAGATCATTTTCGAGCAGGAAAACAAAGAGGGCCAGAACCTGCTGCCGATCACGTTCCTGCGCCAGCTGATCCGCTTCTACGGCGACAGCATGCAGATGCTGGTGCCGCGTTATCTGGAAGTCTCGATCGAGTCGCTGACGCGCGAGCAGGAGAAGTTCCGCCAGCAGATGGCGCAAGCGTTCGGCGTCGGTGCCTTCACCTCGCTCGAGGAGCAGGTGCGGCGGAACATGGAAATGTTCGAGCGCACCTTTGCGATGTTCGCGCCGTTCGCGCGGCGCGAGAGCGGCGGAGCAGGTGGCGAGGCCGAGGCGGAGCCGGGCAAGGCGCCCGTCAAGGCCGGCGGCGACATCGACGATCTCAAGCGCCAGCTAGACGATATGCAGCGCAAGGTCGATCGGCTGAGCGAGAAGGGCCCGAGCGGGTCGTGACAAGCGTTTCCCGGGCGCGATGCAGCATGAAATGCTGCGTCGCTGACCCGGGATCGTTGCGAACTCCCAACCATTGAAATGTCGAGTGTGAAAAGACCCCGGATCAGCGGTGCACCGCTGCGCACTGCACCGCGTCCGGGGAACCATCTTTGAGCCACGGACGCTCGGTCGTCGCCAGACCAACAAGTGCGCCCTGGATATAGTCGCAGCCCCAGGACTCCAGCAATCGCGCCGCCCGTTCGTCCTGCACCCATTCGGCGACGGTCGCCAGTTTGAGCCGCTTGCCGAGATCGATCAGGGTGCGCACGAAGGCGCGGTCGTCTTGCGAGCGGATCATGTTCTGCACGAAGGCGCCGTCGATCTTGACGATATCGACGCCGAGCTTGCGCAGATTACGGAACGAGGTGTAGCCGGCGCCGAAATCGTCGATGGCGATGCGGCAGCCGAGATCTTTCACACGGGCGACAAAGCCGCGCGTCTCGTCGATGTCGTCGATCGCGGCGCTCTCGGTGATCTCGATGATCAGGCGCTCGGCCACGCCGGGCTGCGCGCGCAGAAGCGAGCCCAGGCCGTTCCACCAATTGGGGTCGGTGGTCGAGCCGGGCGAGACATTGACGCTCGCCTGCAGCGACGGCGTCGCCGTCATCTCATCGACCACAAGCTCGAGAACGCGGTGATCGAGGAGGCGCACCAGCCCGAGCCGCTCGGCGACCGGGATCACGTCGGCGGCGCCAAGGAGACTGCCGTCGGTGCGGCGAACGCGCATCAGGCATTCGTAAAATGCCGGCCGGCGATCGGCCGCGGTAGCGACGGTCTCGTAGGCGACAAAAATGCGGCGCTCGTTGAGCGCGGCGACGATCTCGTCGGTCGCGCGCACGTTCTCGCGGCGCTGCGCTTCGCGCTCGATATTGGGCCGGTAAGCGAGAAATGAGCCGCGGCGCTTGGCCTTGGCGGCGTCGAGCGCCTCTTGCGCCCGCGCCAGCACTTCGGCGACGGTGCGGGCATGGCGCGGCGCCGTGACGCCGCCGATGGTGATGGTGGCCGCAACCGGCGCGGTATCGGTCGGCACCAGCGCGTCGCGGACGCCCGCCAATAGCCGCGCCGCGGCGACCTCCATGTCATCCGGCGTGCAGTCCTTGAGCACGATGCCGAATTTGTTGCCCGAGTAGCGGCCGAGCGTGTCCTTGCCGCGCATCAAGGTGCGGATGCGTTTGCCGACGGCGCTGATCGTCTGGTCGGCGGTTTCGTAGCCGTAGGAGCGGTTGATCCGTCCGAGATTGTCGATGGCGACCAGGAGAAAGCCGCAGGACGAGCGAAAGCGCGTCGCCTCGTCGAGTGTCTTCTCGATGATCTCGGTCAAGTGATAGCGGTTGAGCTCGCCGGTGAGATCGTCGTAGCGGGCTAGGTAGTTGAGACGGCGCTCGCGCTCGTAGCGCTCGTTGATGACCCGCACGGTGCCGTGGGCGCGCGCCGGCTTGCCGTCAGGCCCGGCAAACCAGCGGCCGGTGTCCTCGACCCAAAGCTTGGCTTCCGCGTTCGCCCCGGGCCGCAGGCAATATTGAACGTGATAGTGGACGCCACGCCCTTCGTCGCGCAGATCGGATTTGATGACGGCGTCGAAACGCGACTGGACGTTGTCGGCCTCGAGCAAAGCCGCGTAGGCGCGGCCGGTGGCGATGGTGTCGAGGTCGGCAAGGCGCAAAACCTCGCCGGCATTGGCGCTCCACAACAGGACATCGCTGCCGATGTCCCAGCAGTAAAGCGCCTCGCCGACCGAGGCGAGAATTTCGGTGGCATTCGGTCCGACGGCGGCAAAGCCTGTACCGGCGCCGCCCGGCGGATGAGCGGCAGCCGACCGGCTTGGATCGCGGGTAGCGTTATCGCTCACCGTCGCCTCATGCTTTTGCTGTCGCCGTCGCCCGCCGAGAAAGTGCGAAGTGTTAACGTAACGCCGGAGCTTAAAGAATTCGGTAATACCCCGGCCGGATTTCGCCGCCGACAGGTGCGGCACGCGGCTTGCGACTCAACCGATCAAAGCGGCCGACCGTCCCATTGTTGTGTGACGAACGTCCCATTTCGGCACAGGAAGCGCCAACGTGAGCACGGCTCTGGTCCCAGTTGCAGCAAGCGATCCCGCCGCATCGCTTGGGCACATCGGCGGCCGGCCTCGGGCCAATTTTTTGGCGCAGCTGATTGCAACCGCGGCGCAAGCGCCGCAGACGCGTGTTCGCCGGCGTGCGGAGCCCGAGGAAGCGATCGCCGCTTATGGGATGCGCGCTCGTTTGCCGCGGCCGCAGCGACCCAAGCTGTCACGCTCGCTTTAATGGTCGTGCCCGGCTTTATGCCGGACATCCACGTCTTTACCAGCGAATAAGCCCAAGACGTGGACGGCCTGGACAAGCCCGGGCATGACGATTCAACAATCGCGGTTGGAACTTCACGCCCCGCCGGCTTCGACTTCGACCTGACGCTGCGAGCTGCGGATCGAGACGATGAAGCCGACCAGCACGTCGACCAGGCTGATCATCGTCAACAGAAAGAACGTCGACGTGCCGGCCTGGGCCACCAGCAAGAACTCGACCAGCATGACGATGAACAGCGCCATTGCCAGCACGTGATCGACAATCGAGCGCGTGCCCATGCGGGTCGATTTGATGACTTCGACGGCGAGCAAGAGGATCGAGAAGGCGATCAGCAGATCCTCCCAGGTCAGCACCCAGTTCTGACCGGACATCATATGGATCGTCGCCACCGGCGTGGTCCAACCCACGCCCGGGGTCAAAAATGCAATCATGTTGTAAACGGCAAACGGAATGAGCAGCAGAGGAAAGCCAAGAACGAACATGGCGCGTCTCTAAGCTTGTCCCGGGCGCGATGCAGCATGAAATGCTGCGTCGCTGACCCGGGATCGTTGCAACCGCCTAAGTCCGAAATAATCCCGGATCAGCGGTAAATCACTTCACGCCGCGCCGCGTCCGGGAAATTGGAAATATTATTCCTCGGTCTTCTTGGTCAGCACTTGCCGGCCGCGATACATGCCGGTCTTGAGATCGATATGGTGCGGGCGGCGGAGCTCGCCGGAATCCTTGTCTTCGATATAGGTCGGACGCTTCAAGGCATCCGCCGACCGGCGCATGCCGCGTCGCGACGGGGAAGTTTTTCTTTTCGGCACGGCCATGATGTCGGTCTCCTGAACGGCGCAGTGTGCTGGGATTTGGCGGGCTTATAGAAGAAGAAACTCAAGAATGCCAGATCGGATTCTGCGTTTCAGGGTTAAACGCTGAAGCGTCGGGACAATCCTATGGATTCTATGGATTCCCGCCTTCCGCCTTCGCCCGTGCGCTTCGGCCCGACCAAACCGCGCCGTAGCTCGCGAAGCGAGCGCAGGCGGGTCGCGGGGAACGAGCGGCTTAAGGCCCGCGCGGCCGGATGCAGGCGTCGAGCCCGGGATGCTCAGAGGCCCGGCGTTCATAAAGGCCGGCAAGCCGGCGCACCTGGACGCTCGGCGTCCTGGCGCTGCGGCGCCCCGGATTCGGCAGGATGGCCGCAAGTTCCGCGGCTTCCCGCGGGTTGAGGTCGCGTGCCGACTTGCCGAACGCCCAGCGGGACGCCGCCTCGGCGCCGAATTCGCCATTCGGACCCCACGTCGCGATGTTGAGGTAGATTTCGAGCACGCGCCGCTTTGGCAGCACGAGGTTGATCCATAGCGCCAGCGGTATTTCCAGCGCCTTGCGCACGAGGCTACGACCCTGCCAAAAAAACAGATTCTTCGCGGTCTGCTGGGTGATAGTCGAGCCGCCGCGCGCTTCCCCCAGATCGTCGTCGGCTTGCCGCAACGCTTCGCGCATGGCGCCGAGGTCGATGCCGCGATTGCGGCAGAAGCTGCCGTCCTCGGAAATGATCACGGTGAGCGGCAAGTTCGGCGCCATGTGGCTTAAAGGAACAAAAATGCGCTCGACGCGGCGTCCAGTGACGGTACGCCACAGCATCGGCATCGAGACCGGATCGACGAACCGGTACAGCGGTACGATCAGGTAGGGCAGGAGGAGGATAACAAGGACCACGATGAGCAGCGCGACAAGTGAACGGCGCAAGACAGCCCGCGTCGGAGGTTGCATGCCGCGCGCGCTTTAGTTTCGCGCATAGCCGATCAGCGGCTTTTTCTTGCGCCCCAGCAGGATCAGCAGCATGGCGACAAATCCGAGTATGGCCCAGGCCGGCAGCTCGAACGCCGTCTGGACATAGGGGTCCCACGCCCAGATGGCCTTCTGCTTCACGTAAGCCTGCGCCGCATTGAGGCTATTCTGGTCGACCATCGCCCACACTTCGGCGGCTCGCGCGTAGACCAGGTGCTGGTTGGCGATCGACTTGGTCCCGTCATAGACAAAGAACACAAAAGCCAGCGCCAGGAGACAAAGGCCGATGAATCGCAACAGAAATCTGATCATGTCTGGGCTATAGGATGCGCGCGCGGGGCTGCGCAGGAATTACTCCGCCCCAAACCCTTGTTCAATGCCTGCCTCGTCAATGCCTACCGAGTGCGGCGCTTTTGGCGCGGTCGCGTCTTGACGGCGGATATGCGACATCTTGAGCAGGGGCCGTGGCTTCCGCTAACGTCCGTCGACCCTCCGGCGCGATTGCCGTAAGTTCTCACCAAGGAATTGAAATGGCTGACAAATCCGGCGGCCGCACGCAACGGCCGACTTTCACCGATCAGGAAGCCTTGCTGTTTCACAGCCAAGGCCGGCCGGGGAAGCTCGAAGTCGTGGCCACCAAGCCGATGGCGACGCAGCGCGATCTTTCGCTCGCCTATTCGCCTGGCGTCGCCGTCCCGGTGCTGGCGATCGCCGAGGATGAAAGCCGTGCCTACGACTACACCACCAAAGGCAATTTCGTCGCTGTCATCACTAACGGCACCGCTATTCTCGGGCTCGGCAATCGGGGTGCGCTGGCCGCCAAGCCGGTGATGGAAGGCAAGTCGGTGCTGTTCAAGCGCTTCGCCGACGTCAACTCTATCGATCTCGAAGTCTCGACCGAGGATCCGGAGGAGTTCATCGACTGCGTCAAGCTTCTCGGCAAGAGCTGGGGCGGCATCAATCTCGAGGACATCAAGGCGCCCGAGTGCTTCATCATCGAGCAGAAGCTGCGCGAGCTGCTCGACATTCCGGTGTTCCACGACGATCAGCACGGCACCGCGATCATCGCCGCCGCCGGCTTGATCAACGCGCTCGAACTCACCGGCCGCGAGATCAAGACCACCAGGGTGGTGTGCAACGGCGCCGGCGCCGCCGGCATCGCCTGTCTGGAGCTTTTGCGCGCCATCGGCTTTCGCCCGGAGAACCTCATGCTGTGCGACACCAAGGGCGTGATCTATGAGGGCCGCAAGGAGGGCATGAACCAGTGGAAGTCGGGCTTCGCGACCAAGACCGACGCGCGCACGCTTACTGACGCTTTGGTCGGCGCCGACGTGTTCTTCGGGCTGTCGGCGAAAGGCGCGGTGACGCAGGACATGGTGAAAGGGATGGCGGAGAAGCCGATCATCTTCGCCATGGCAAATCCCGATCCCGAAATCACTCCGGAAGAGGTGGCGGAGGTGCGCTCGGACGCCATCATGGCGACCGGCCGCTCCGACTATCCGAACCAGATCAACAATGTGCTCGGCTTTCCCTACATTTTCCGCGGCGCGCTCGACGTGCGGGCGCGCGCCATCAACATGGAGATGAAAATCGCCGCCGCGCACGCGCTCGCTGCGCTCGCCCGCGAGGACGTGCCCGACGAAGTCGCCGCCGCTTACGGCGCGCGGCCGAAATACGGCCCGGATTACATTATTCCGGTGCCGTTCGACCCGCGGCTGATCTCCTCGATCCCGCCGGCGGTGGCGCAGGCGGCGATGGATACGAAAGTGGCGCGGCGGCCGATCGTCGACATGGAAGCTTATCGGCAGCAATTGCGCATGCGGCTTGATCCGATCGCCGGCGTGCTGCAGCGTGTGTTCCAGCGCCTGCGCCGGCAGCCGCGCCGCGTCGTGTTCGCCGAGGGCGAGGAGGAGCAGGTGATCCGCGCCGCCGCCTCGTTCGTGCAGCAGGGGCTGGGCACGGCGATGCTGGTCGGCCGCGAAGCGCGGGTGCGCGAGACCGCAGCCGCGACCGGCGTCGAGCTCGGCGGCGGCATCGAGATCATCAATGCGGCGTTATCGTCGCGCAACGCCGCCTATGCGGCCTATCTCTACGAGCGGCTGCAGCGCCACGGCTATCTGCAGCGCGACTGCCAGCGGCTGGTGAATACCGACCGCAATCATTTCGCCTCCTGCATGGTCGCGCTCGGCGATGCCGATGCGATGGTGACCGGCGTCACCCGCAATTTCTCGGTCGCGCTCGAAGACATCCGGCGCTGCATCGATCCCAAGCCCGGCCATCGCGTCATCGGCGTATCGCTGGTGCTGGCGCGCGGCCGCACCGTCTTGGTCGCCGACACCGCCGTCACCGAGATGCCGGATGCGATGGACATCGCCGAGATCGCCATCGAGGCAGCGCGGGTCGCGCGCGCGCTCGGCTACGAGCCGCGGCTGGCGCTGCTCGCCTTCTCGACCTTCGGCCATCCGCCGGGCGAGCGCTCCGAGCGCGTGCAGGAGGCGGTGCGGCTTCTCGACAAGCAGCGCGTCGATTTCGAATACGACGGCGAGATGGCGGCCGACGTGGCGCTGAACATGGAGCTGCGCGAGGCTTATCCGTTCTGCCGCCTGTCCGGGCCGGCCAATGTGCTGATCATGCCGGCATTCCACTCGGCTTCGATCTCTACCAAGATGCTGATGGAGCTGGGCGGCGCCACCGTCATCGGCCCGATCCTGGTCGGCCTCGACCGCTCGGTGCAGATCGTGCAGCTCTCGGCCAACGACGCCCAGCTGGTCAATATGGCGGCGCTCGCGGCGTATAATGTCAGCGGGTAAAGGCTGCGGCGCAGCCGCGAAAACGCGCCTGCCAATTCATGAGCCGGAAACCAGTCTCGGCTAGAGCCATAGACCACGTATCCCGGGCACGGCGCAGCACGAAGTGATGCACCGCAGACCCGGGATCGTCGCAGACGCCGAGTGCGTGACGATCCCGGAATAGCGGCGCATCGCTGCGCGCTGCACCGCATCCGGGAAAAGCGCGAAAGTTGATACCGGAATTATGAGACACGAGCTTCCCAAACCGCCCCTTGCCCTCGAAATCCGCGGGCTCTGCAAACGCTTCGACCGTCCGGCGGTCGACAGCCTCGACCTCGCGGTGCGCGGCGGCGAGTTCTACGCGCTGCTCGGCCCGAACGGCGCCGGCAAGACCACGACGCTGCGCATGATCGCCGGCCTGATGCGTCCCGATGCCGGCGCGATCCGCATCACCGGCATCGATGCGCTTGCCGATCCGGTCGCCGCCAAAAGCGTCACCGCGTGGATTTCCGACGAGCCGATGACCTACGACAAGCTCACGCCCGAGGAATATCTGGAATTCGTCGCCGGCCTGTGGGGCGTCGCGCCGGAGCTGGCGCAGGCGCGCGCGCAAGAGCTGCTCGACTGGCTCGGGCTTAAGCCGCATGCCCGCGAGCGCTGCGAGACATTCTCGAAGGGCATGCGCCAGAAAGTGGCGCTCGCCGGCGCGCTGGTGCACGAGCCGCGCCTGATCATTCTCGACGAGCCGCTCACCGGCCTCGACGCCGGCTCCGCGCGCCAGGTCAAGAACGTGCTGCGCGAGCGGGTGCGCGACGGCGGCACCGTGATCATGACCACGCACATTCTCGAAGTCGCCGAGCGCATGGCCGACCGGATCGGCGTCATCGCCCGCGGCCGGCTGATCGCCGAAGGCACGCTCGAGGAATTGCGCCTTCAGGCCAGCAGCAACGGCTCCGCTGCGCACGCCGTCGCGGCGGACGGCGCCGCGAGCCTCGAGGACACTTTCCTCGCGCTGGTCGCCGAAGCGGCGGAAGCGGCGTGATGAACATTCGCCCGTCATTCCGGAAGCCGCGCAGCGGCTATCCGGAATCCATAACCACAGTCGGTGCAGAATCATCTCCGTTCGTGGTTATGGATTCCGGGCTCGCGCTTCGCGCGCCCCGGAATGACGTGTGAGCGAAAAGCCATGATCCAGTCCGGCACCGCGGTCTGGTTCGCGCGCCACGAGTCGCGGCTCGCCTGGCGCGACTGGGTGGCGATGATGACCGCGGGCAGGCGCCAGCGCCGCCGCAGCGTCGCCATCGGCTTTGCCGCCTTCGTCATCGGCCTGCACGTGGTCGCCTATTTCGCCGTCGCCGGCTTCGCCACGGCAATGCTCGACAAGCAGATGCTGATCGGCATCACGGCGATGATCCTGTTGTCATGGCTGTTGATGGTATCGCAGGCGATGGAATCGATGACGCGCGCTTTCTACGCCCGCGCCGACCTCGATCTCATCCTCGCCTCGCCGGTCGCCGCGCAACGGCTGTTTGCCGTGCGCATCGGCACGGTGGCGCTGACAATGGCGGTGATGGCGTTGCCGCTGGCCGCGCCGTTCATCGACATGCTGATCTGGCGCGGCGGCTGGCGCTGGCTCGGCGCCTACGGGGTCATCGTCGCCATGGGCGCCGCGGCGACCGCGGTCGCGGTCACGCTCACGGTGGCGCTGTTCCGCGCGCTGGGCCCGCGGCGCACGCGGCTTGCTGCGCAGGTCATCGCCGCCGTGATCGGCGCCGCTTTTGTCATTGGCCTGCAGGTCGCGGCGATTCTCTCTTACGGCACGCTGTCGCGCGGCGACCTGCTGCGGTCGAAGACCGTGCTGGCGCTGGCGCCGGACGTCGGCAGTGTTGTTTGGTGGCCCGCGCGCGCCGTGCTCGGCGACGCGACGGCGCTTGCCGGCGTGCTGGCTGTGAGTTTCATCCTGCTCGCCGCCGTCATCGCGCTGGTGGCGCCGCGCTTCGGCGAATATGCGATGGCCGCATCCGGCGCCGGCGCCTCGCCCGCAAGCCGCGCGCGGCAAAGCGCCGGCTTCCGCGTCGCCTCGCCGCAGGCGGCACTCCGCCGCAAAGAATGGCTGCTGCTGCGCCGCGATCCGTGGCTCGCCTCGCAGACACTGATGCAGATGCTTTATCTGCTGCCGCCGGCGATCATGCTGTGGAAGAGCTTTGAGGAAGGCGGCGGCGCGCTCAATCTCCTGGTGCCGGTTCTGGTGATGGCGGCGGGCCAGCTCGCCGGCGGGCTGGCCTGGCTCACCATCTCCGGCGAAGACGCGCCTGATCTTGTCGCCACTGCGCCGGTGCCGGCGCGTGCCGTGCTGCGCGCCAAGATCGAAGCGGTGCTGGCGATCATCGCCGTCATCTTCATGCCGCTGGTCGCGGTGATCGCGGTGGTTTCGCCGTGGCACGCCGCGATCACGGTCGGCGCCATCGTCATCGCCGCCGCGTCGGCGACTGCGATCCAGCTCTGGTTCCGCACCCAGGCGAAACGCAGTCAGTTCCGCCGCCGCCAGATCTCCTCGCGCGTCGCGACGTTTGCTGAGGCATTTTCCTCGATCGGCTGGGCCGCCACCGCAGCCGTCGCGGCCATCAGCCTGCCGCTCGCGATCCCGCCGGCCCTGATCGCACTCGCCGTGCTCGGCGGCGCCCGCATTCTGGCGCCGCGGCACACATGATGGCCGTCATGGCCGGGCGTTGTCCCGGCCATCCCGAACATCATGCGAGGCATTGCCAATCTTATCGGGATGCCCGCGACAAGCGCGGGCATGACGCCGCAACAAGCGTCACCGCAACGCCACCAGCAGGATCGCGATCTCGCTCACCTGCTCGACGGCGCCGAGCACGTCGCCGGTCTGGCCGCCGATCTGGCGCAGGCTGAGCCAGGCCACAAGCGCGATCACGATCGCCACCACGATCACGGCGACCACCGCATGCGCCGGCCCGAGACAGAACAGCACGATCAGAAAGCCGATGCCCGCGGCTAGCGCCGCGCGCGCCGCCGACGGCTGCCCGGCGGTGAACGACAGGCCGTCGCTGCGCGCCGGCGGCAGAAAGAACATCACCGCCGCCATCGCCGCGCGCCCGCCGGAATGCGCCGCGATCAACGCCGCCGCCACCAAGCCGGTGTCGGTGAGGCTCGCAATGGCGTCGGTGCGAATGAGCAGCGAGATCGCCAGCGCACAGACGCCGTAGGTCCCGATCCGGCTGTCGCGCATGATGTCGAGCTTGCGCGCGCGCGTATCGCCGCCGCCGAAGCCGTCGGCGGTGTCGGCGAGCCCGTCCTCATGCAGGCAGCCGGTGACGAGGAGCGTCGCGGCGATCGCCAGCGCCGCCGCCGGCCAGGGAAACAGCACCAAAGCGTGCGCGATCGCATAAACCACCGCCGCGATCAGCCCGACCACGAAGCCCGCGAGCGGAAACGCCCAGGCGCCGCGCGCCACCGCGCCGTCCTCCGGCGCATGCCGCGGCAGCGGCAGCCGCGTCAGGAACAGGATTGCGGCGGACAGTTCGTGGGCGCGCCTTGCGAACCACGGCGCCCATTCGTCCCATGCCGGCGATGTCGTCATTCTCGCCTCGTCCTCAAGCCCGTTACGGCAAGATGGCCGGATTTGCTTAAAGTTGCTACAGCATAGTCCAGTCTTGATAGTGAAGTCTTGGGCCCCTAACGATCGTCATTGCCGGACTTGATCCGGCAATCCATGATGAGCCGCAGTTCAACATGGACCACCGGGTCAAGCCCGGTGGTGACGAGTAAAAAGAAGCGCAGCCCGGGCGCCTCAGGTTTCGTCATTGCCGGACTTGATCCGGCAATCCATGATGAGCGGCAGTTCAACATGGACCACCGGGGCATAGGCGAGCGAAGCGACGCCGTTCTTCGAACGGCTATGCCCGGTGGTGACGAGGAAAAAGAAGCGCAGCCCGGGCGCCTCAGGTTTCGTCATTGCCGGACTTGATCCGGCAATCCATGATGAGCGGCAGTTCAACATGGACCACCGGGTCAAGCCCGGCGGTGACGAGTCCGATGCTCAACCTCACCGCCTTCGCCGACCTGCGCGCCATCTGCCTCGACCTGCCGGCCGGCCATCCCGCCGCCAGCAGCGCGGTGGCAAAGCGCGAGGACACCCTGACCAAGCCGCCGAAAAGCCTCGGCCGGCTCGAGGAGCTCACCGCATTCCTCGCGCACTGGCAGGGCCACGCGCCGCCGCGGCTGACGCGCACCGAGGTGCTGGTGTTTGCCGGCAATCACGGCGTCACCGCGCAGGGCGTGTCCGCCTATCCGGCCGAGGTCACGGTGCAGATGGTGGCGAATTTTTCCGCAGGCGGCGCCGCCATCAACCAGCTCGCCCGCGCCGCCGGCGCCGCGCTCCGCGTCATTCCGCTGTCGCTCGACCAACCGACGGCCGACTTCACCGCCACCGTCGCGCTCAACGAAGCCGACTTCCTCGCCGCGGTCGCCGCCGGCTACGACGCCGTCGCGCCCGACAGCGATCTGATTTGTCTGGGCGAAATGGGCATCGGCAACACCACGTCGGCGGCTGCGATCGCCGCCGCTTTGTTCGGCGGCGGCGGCGCGCGCTGGGCCGGCCGCGGCACCGGCGTCGACGACGACGGGCTCAATCGCAAGCGCGACGTCATCGACCGCGCGCTCGACCGCCACGCCGGCCTCCTTGACGATCCGCTCCGCATCGCCGCCGCCTTCGGCGGCCGCGAGCTGGCCGCCATCCTCGGCGCCACGCTTGCCGCACGCCGCCACAACATCCCGGTGCTGCTCGACGGCTTTGTCTGCACCGCGGCCGTGGCGCCGCTCTACAAGCTCCGCACCGACACGCTCGCCCACGCGCTCGCCGGCCACGTCTCCGCGGAGAGCGGCCATCGCATGCTGCTCGACGAATTGAAGCTCAAGCCGCTGCTCGATCTCAACATGCGGCTCGGCGAAGCCTCCGGCGCCGCCACGGCGCTGTTGCTCCTTCGCGCCGCGCTCGCCTGCCACACCGGCATGGCGACCTTCGCGCAGGCCGGCGTCTCCGACAAGCCGGCGGATGAGGGCGCGGAGCCGAAGGCGGCGGGGTAGGGCTGTCATTTCGAGCTGAGCGAGGCAATCCATCTTTTCGCTCAGAATATTGGATTGTCCCGTCGCTTTGCTGCTCGCAATGGCGCTTTCGAATTGAAATGTAGGAGTTAGCAGAAGGTTGCAAAGTTTGTTGGGTACTGAACCATGCGGAGAGTTGAATTAGAACGTCAGCTTGAAGACTTTCGATTGCGAATTGAGCCTTTGGAAAAATTCGTTCTGGCCTTAGCAGACGCCCTTCCAAAACCTTTGTACTATGATTTTGGAAAGCAACACTTTGGGTTTCGCTATGGCAGACCTGACCAACGTCACTACTGTTTGCTCAAAGGAGTTCGAGCAGTTAGCGGGCTAAACGCTGCAATAGAACTTGTTCGTGCCGGTCACACACAAGAGCTTTATGTGATCCTTCGAGCAATCGACGAGTGCAAGACGCACATCGAATTCATCTTATATGCCCGCAACGAACACGGCGTTCCCACCGCCGATGCCGAGAAGCATGTACAGGAATATTTTGCCGACTACGCAAGAAATAGTGCCGAAGACTTCAGGAGGCCGCGATTGCGACAGGGCGCGATCCACAAGTCGATAGGTATAAATATTCTGAGCGGCGTCGTGCCGGCGGATCGTGCGGAAAAATTCAGAAACGTCGTGCCTGAGAAATTACTTTCAAATATATACCTGAACTTTTCAAACTATGTTCATGCAAGATATCCAGAAGTGATGGATCTGTACGGCGGCAGTCCACTAAGATTTCATCTTCGAGGAATGAGCGGCACGCCGAAGGACTTAGAGAATATTGAGATGCTTGACACTTACATAACGTCAGTGTCGCTAGTGCTGAAGCTTCTCGTGGCAAAGCTGGACTTGGGCGACGTCCTCAGAAATAACAACGAATTACTTGCATGGTATCGGGATAATAGCCAGTGATCATATTGGCACGAAGGGATGTACTTCCACTACGGCACTTTTGGTTTCGGTCGAACGCGCTCTAAGTTTGGATTCAGCACCGCATCCAGACTGTCAACGTATTCTCGCAACTTGACCACGTCATGCTCGAATGTGCCTAGGAACCCAACGCAATCGGCGCAAGCGAGTAACACGATCTCCGCGTCCGAAGCATTCTCTTGTTATTTAGCGAGCGTAGCCCGGATTGAGTGAAACGAAATCCGGGGGCAAACTCGCCGACTGATCCCGGATTTCTCGTCCGCTCAATCCGGACCACTTGCTTCCACTTGCTGCGCCCGTTCTTCACCCCAAAAACCCACGCAGCCTTTGCGCCACCGCTCGCGCGGCGGCCTTGTCAAGCCGACCGATGCGGCGGTCGATGCGGACCGGTTCGATGCATGCGATCTTCGCCAGGCGAACAACGGACGGAGCAGGCAGTCCGGCGCGCTTGAGATCGGCGATGGCAACGTCGCTCGCCCACGGTTCGTTCTCAGCGCTCGTGATCATGGCAAGCCAGACTAGGCCGTGGAGCGCGAGCTTACGGTTGGAAATCACCAGCGCCGGACGGCGCTTTTCCGCCAGCCGGTCGGCGTAAGGGAAGGGCACGACGACGACATCGAATGGCGCGAAACGCCTGTCGTCAGAGGCCGCCATAGGCCTTCTCGTCGGCCTCGTTCGACCATTCGGAGAATGTTGCGAACGGATCGTCCGCCTCGGCTGCCGGCGCCTTGTCGAGCAGTACGCCTTCTTCCGTCATGCGGTAGCGAACTGTGTCTCCCGGCTTCAAGCCAAGGCGCTCGCGCACCTCGCGCGGGATTACGGTCTGACTTTTGACCGACACCTTGGAGAAGGCGGAAGGTTGGCGCGTCTGGCGGTTCATGGCCGCAATATGACTTACCGTTTTACGGCTTACAAGTCTCTGACGTCACCAATCTCTTGACAACCGTCCCCATTGTAGTTACATACCGACAATCTCGCTCACCAAGGGCGCCTTTCGCGAGGGCACTTTCGGTAGGCGGAGCGAGTGCGGTGCCCGCGCGC
>CAWDZD010000076.1:0-289526 GCA_963806465.1 uncultured Alphaproteobacteria bacterium
GGATGAATGCGATCCGCTCCCGGGCGGCCCTGGGGCACCGGTCGACCGGCAAAACGACCGGTCTGCGCGGAGCGCGCTTAACCGACGCTAGGATGTGAGCGGGCAAAACACCCGCAAGCTCGAGATGTCGGGAAACCCGGTTCTGGGGCTGAGCCATCGGGGTAAGAGCCGGTGGCGAGTGCCGCGGTGAGGCGCCGGAAGGCGGGCGCGCCTCCGTTATGGCGCGCAGCCGCGCCCGGGCATCGATCGGCGGCAACGCCTGTTGATGCTGCGCGGCCAATGGTTGGATTGCGCCTTTCGGCGCTTCGCCTCCCTTTATTTGCCGGGGGCGAATCTTAAAAACTGGCTTCGTTCTTTGCTTGGTGGTGCGCATAACTCGGACGCATGAGCGCGTTCGCGAGAACGACTTTTGCTGTCAGAGCACAACACATTCGGCAGGAGGGTTCATTGTCGCAAATTGGAAGATGGTTTGGTTTGAGTGATCAGCACGGACAAGGAGTCTCGTGCAATGAAAAGGGTGTATTCGTCGGCGCGCTGCCGCTTATCGAGCCGTGTCAAGGTTGCGCAGGCTTGAAAAAATTCCAGCCGCGCGGCCTGTGGACGATCTCAATCGCGATCTCAGCAAGCGTTATGGTTTGCCAGTGGATTTGGGTGCGAAGACGGGAGCTCTGGCGGCAATCGCCCAAGCGTTGAGCCGCGGCGATATGATTCATGCCCAGGTCGCCACGCTGCATCTGCAGATTCCCGATCCACCTCCGTTGGCGAAGGGCCCGCAGTCGGCAACACAAGTTATTGCTTTGGCGAAAGAGCTGCGGGCCAGCGGCCTGCTCAAGGCGGATTGGGACCCAGCGAGACATCCGCGCTAGCCGGCCGGAAGTCCGGGTGGGATCGGTGGAGAGTTCGCGCCCGCCAATGAGCCGGGGGCGGGGGAGCCAAGTGCGTCAGTCATGCCTGCAGAGATCACAATTCCCGCGCCCTTTGACTTTGTCCTGCCACGCGGGCTCCCTTTCCCACTCCCGCGGGAGTTTGTGCCTCCGCTGGGCATCTATCCGCGCATTCGGCTCGAGAATCCGTATCCCGACCGGCCAGGGTGCGACGAGGAATGGGCGGTGGCAATAGAACGATGTAGCGGTTACCGCAGGCGCAGAGTGTTGGGAAAGGATGGCTACCGCGGATTTGGAGACTTCTACCAATGCGTCTTGGGCAACGTTTCCGAACGCTGCGGCGGAAGCCCTACGGCGTGACCGGAATATCGAACAAGAGAGTATGCCGATGAAAGAACCCACAACTGCGGAAGAGGTGACGGCGTTTCACGAGCTTCTTCGCTCTGATCCGCGGCGCTGTCTTCAAATCGCGAACTCTTGGATTGAAGAGAACCCAGCAAGCTCGCATGCTTATTTCGACCGCCATCTGGTCTGGCTTAAATTGAGCGAACCACGGCGAGCGCTGGAAGATCTGAACAAAGCAATCAAGCAGCAACCTGATGCAATGTCGTTTATGGCCCGCGGGGAAATCTATCGAAATCTCGGGGAGTACGAGAAGGCGCTGGAGGATTTTAGTCGCGGTGAGGCGGTCGATCCCGAGGAGTGGGAGAAAGATATTGTGTTCGGACTGTTATACCAAGCCGACTGTCAGGCCCGATTAGGCAATGAGGCCGCCGCATTGGCTTGCTGTGCGCGCTTGCGCGACGACTTTTGGACTCCCGGACTGAACGGAGCTCCGAGCGGTGGCAAAGCCGAAATTGCGGCCAAGCTTCGCCAGATCGCCGCCGATGCGCGGCGCAGGCGTGTTTGAATTCCGATTGCGTTTTTCGCCTCTGCCTGCTGCGCGGGAACAAGGAGGCGCGAGCGTCGCGGCAGCGATTTTCGCGTCGTCATTGCGAGGAGCGCAGCGACGAAGCAATCCAGAGCCCGGCCGGTAACTGGATTGCTTCGCTTCGCTCGCAATGACAAGAGATGCGTCCCTCCCCGCTGCCGCGGCGGGATGAAATTGCTCGACGCGAGAGGGCTTCGCGGTGGCCGACCGAAAATGCGGTATCCTTGGTGGCGACGCGAGGCATTGCAATGAAAGAACCGAGAACGCCGGAAGAGATTAAGGTGCTCCATGATTTGCTTCGTTCAGATACGGAACGTTATCTGCAAATCGTGAACGGCTGGATCGCGGAGAATCCGGCCAATTCGCATGCTTACTTCGATCGCCATTTCGCGTGGATGCATTTGGGTGAACCGGGGCGTGCAATTGACGATCTGAACAAGGTGATTGAACTCAACCCTGCGCCAGTTTCACTTCTGTCACGCGGCGAAGTTTACCGGCACCTCGGGCAATACGGCAGAGCATTAGAAGACTTTGGGCGCGCCGAGGCGATGGATCCCGCCCAATGGCAAGACGACGCTTTCGGTCTGCTGTTCCAAGCAGATTGCCACGCCCGGCTAGGCGATGAAGCATCGGCGCTCGCGTGCTGCGCGCGGTTGCACGAAGATTTTTGGACGCCCGGAATGAACAACACCCCGCCTGGCGGCAAAGCGGAAATCGCTGAGAACCTGCGGCAGATCGCCGCCGACGCGCGGCGCAGGCGTACTTGAAGTGTCATTGCCGGGCTTGACCCGGCAATCCATGCGGGGCGCGGCTTCCTGAGATTCGCAGCGTTGTTTGATTCGCTTCACGTCAGCATGGACCACCGGGTCAAGCCCGGTGGTGACGCGGAGGGGGCGGAATGCTGGATTGCTTCGTCGCTATCGCTCCTCGCAATGACGCAGATGCGCGTAAAAAGGCGGCCAATTTCCCCTCCCCCTTGTGGGGAGGGGTAGGGGTGGGGTCGGGAAGCATTGCGTCGCGTCGAGGCCTGCATCCGCCTCGCGACCCCCACCCACGCCGCCTGCGGCGTCGGCCCTCCCCACAAGGGGGAGGGTTTGTTTCACATAAACGCCTGGATGCCGGTCTGGGCGCGGCCGAGAATCAGGGCGTGGATGTCGTGGGTGCCTTCGTAGGTGTTCACCGTCTCGAGATTGGCGAGGACGCGCATCACATGGAATTCGTCGGAAATGCCGTTGCCGCCGTGCATGTCGCGCGCGAGCCGCGCCACCTCCAGCGCCTTGCCGCAATTGTTGCGTTTGAGCAGCGAGATCGCCGGCGGCGACGCTTTGCCCTGTTCGATCAGCCGCGACAGGCGCAGCACCGCATGCAGGCCAAGCGTGATCTCGGTCTGCATGTCGGCGAGCTTTTTCTGAATCAGTTGATTCGCGGCGAGCGGCCGGCCGAATTGCTTGCGCGCCAGCACGTATTCACGCGCGCGATGCCAGCAGAATTCGGCGGCGCCGAGCGCGCCCCAGGCGATGCCGGCGCGCGCCACATTGAGGCAGCCGAACGGCCCGGCAAGGCCGGAGACATTCGGCAGCAGATTCTCTTCCGGCACCAGCGCGCCATCGAGCACGATCTCGCCGGTGATGGAGGCGCGCAACGACAGCTTGCCCTCGATCTTCGGCGTGGAAAATCCCTTGGTGCCGCGCTCGACAATGAAGCCGCGGATCTTGCCGTCGAGCTTCGCCCACACCACGGCGATGTCGGCGACCGGCGAATTGGTGATCCACGTCTTGGCGCCGCTGAGCCTGAAGCCGCCGGCGACCTTCTCGGCGCGAGTGATCATCGAGCCGGGATCGGAGCCGTGGTCGGGCTCGGTCAGGCCGAAGCAGCCGACGAATTCGCCGCTCGCGAGCTTCGGCAGATATTTGCGCCGCTGCGCCTCGCTGCCATAGGCGTAGATCGGGTGCATCACCAGCGACGACTGCACCGACATCGCCGAGCGATAGCCGGAATCGACGCGCTCGATCTCGCGCGCGATCAGCCCGTAGGCGACATAGCCGAGGCCGGCGCCGCCGTAGTCCTCGGGGATGGTGGAGCCAAGGAGGCCGAGCGCGCCCATCTCGCGCACCACCGCGGGATCGTAGCTCTCGTCGCGAAACGCTTTGAGCACGCGCGGAAACAGCTTCTCCTGCGCATAATCGCGCGCGGTGTCGCGCACCATGCGCTCTTCCTCGGTGAGTTCGCCTTCCAGATCGAGCGGATCGTCCCACTTGAACGCCGCGTCCTTGATCGCGAAGGCCTTGCTGTCGCGCTTCTCCGCAAGCTGCGCCATGAGGTGCTCCTTGTTCCTTTAGGGCGCAAGCTTAGAGCACTTCCGTACCGACCGGAAAAGGGGTGTCCCGGGCGCGGCGCAGCACGGAGCGGAGCGAAGTGGTGCGCCGCAGAACCGGGACCTTCGCGGACGCCGAGTCTGGAACGATCCCGGATCAGCGATGCACCGTTTCACGGCGCATCGCGTCCGGGAAACGCACGTTGCCGCCTGACCAGCCTTCCGCTATCTAGGGCGCGAAGCTGCCATTTTGCGCCCGTAGCTCAGCTGGATAGAGCGCTGCCCTCCGAAGGCAGAGGTCAGGGGTTCGAATCCCTTCGGGCGCGCCACTCAGGCGGGGCGAGCGGCGGTTCTGCGGACGCTCAGGCGAACGATGCCGGCGATCACTTCGTAGATAAAACCCAGCGGTGCAAACAGAATAACGCCGAGCATCGGCGGTACCAGGATGTCGCTTGGCTCGAAGGGCGGGCGGTCCGGGGTAATCAACATGGTGACGACAGCAAGAATCGTCGTCAACAGGACGCCGATCAGGGGGATAAGCGCCACGATGCGCCATCGGCCCTTCCAGGCGACGCCGAACCAGGTTTGCAGGCCGATATAGAGCGGGACTGTCAGCGCCCAGGCGATGAACCACCAAACGACGGGGTCGAACTCGACGAACGCCTTGTGAAGGAATTTCATGACGCACCTCTTGCGGGCTGGGAATTCGCCAAAGCTTTGCTGCGCCGAACCGGGTCAGCAGCAAATTCCTTCCTTAGTCGGCTCAGCTCCTATCCAGGTTCACGGAGCGAACGGTGGACACGCAATTTATCACCAAATGGCGGCTGCGGATGCCCCGCGGCCGGCGATCGCGTGCAGGGGCTCACCGTTGACATCGCCACAGCGGCAACCGCACGGCCGTTGGCCGCCGCAATGCAATCCGAGGCCATCAAATCGCGACGTATTCCCAGCGTTTGTCCAAGAGCGGCTTGAGAAACTGCAGGGGCTGCTCGGTCTTGGCGCTGACGTGCACCGAATACCACTTTTTGCTGCCGGCCGCGGGATTGTCGGCGACGCAGACGAACGCGCCTCGTCCTGCAAAGAATCGCGTGCTGCCCCAACGCCACGGCCGAATTGCAACCGGTGGAATATTGGCAACCACAGCGGCAAGCTGATCTTCGTCCAGCCACGACGCCGATGCGCCATAACCGGCATAGCAAAAGATCGCCTCGAACAAGCACATCAGAATCAGATGCTCGGAAAGTGTGATGCCTTCATTCGCCCAGCGTCCTCTTCCCTCGAAACGGCCAAACACCGGCGGATCGTCGCCGTGCTGCAGCGTCGCCCATTGGTACACGCCCTGATTTTCAACATAGAAAAGAAGACGGCCGTTGACGACCTGCAGCATGCGATGCCTGTTCTGAAAGTCGCGCGGCACAAACAGAATATTTTGTCCGGTCATGATCTCGGCGCGTCTGCCGGCCCAGCGGTACCAGAAGCGCAACAGCGCTGGCATCGGCAGGCTAGTCATCTCGGCGTCCGTCATGCCGTCTTCCGGCCGAATGGGGCCGTGCCAGAAATTGACAACCTGCTGAAGAACCCCGAGCCGGTCTTGAACGGTTGTCGGTTGCTGCAGCCGATCAAGTGCGCGATCGACTGTAGCGACGTCCAGATCGCCCGGCCGAAATCCTCCCAGTTCGAGCCAGACCCGGCTCGGCAGTGCGGGCGTGAGTGCGTAGCAGACGAGGCCGCGCTCCTCCTCCAGCGAGAATTGCATCACGTACCATGGCGCCAACTCGCCGATATAGAGAAATTTCTCCGACCGTGGCGGACGCGCGAAAAGCCGGATCGAGTATTCTTTGTTCCCGGGCGTGGTCACCTCCGCCGGCACGAAATGCGCCAACGGTGCGTCACTGACCTTATATGGCTTGTCGGCCACCCAGCAGAAACGCGCTCCATTCTGGAAGTACGACTTCTGCTCCGCCTTGCCGATCTCCGCGAGACAAACGGCGGTTTTTGGAAAGATCACCCATTGTCCGTCACAAAGATGTCGACCATCATCCGACGAACCGAAAAGCGAAATGGCTTCTTCGGCGGAGTGCCATTTGTAAAGCTCCGGATCAGCCACGACGTTTCT
This sequence comes from uncultured Alphaproteobacteria bacterium, assembly GCA_963806465.1. Lineage (GTDB taxonomy): Bacteria > Pseudomonadota > Alphaproteobacteria > Rhizobiales > Xanthobacteraceae > BOG-931. Next base: position 6,246 of record CAWDZD010000076.1, read on the forward strand.
CCCGCCGTCATCTGCCTCTGTAGATCGTGCGCGCTTGCGCTATGCCGGCTTCGCCGTGGCGATCGATTTGGTCGCCTCGATGCCGGGTTCGAAGTCCTGGTATTCCGGTGCGCGGCCGGCCAACCGGGCGCGCTTGATCCCGGCTTTGACGAATTCCTCGATATGCGAGGGGACGAGATGCAGGCGCCCGAGCTCACGGGTGAGTGCCTGATGGACACGCCGCCGCGTCACATCGTCGACGACGCCGAAGCGGTTGAGATAAAGCTCGAGAATCCGCTGTTTGTCGGCGTCGCTCGGATAGCCCATGCGGACATGGGCATCGAACCGTCCGGCTCGCTTCGCCAGCGCCTCATCGATGGCCTCGGGATGGTTGGTGGTGGCGATGGTGACGATATCGGCGTAAGCCGAGCCACCGGACAAAACCTGCAACAATTCGCCGGTAACATCGTCCTTGCTCATGCCATACGAATAGGGATTTTGCCGGCTCTTGGTGATCAGATCGAGGTCCTCGAGAATGACCACCGCCGGCGAAAGCATCTGCGCGAGATGATAGACGGCGCGCATATGATCGATCGCCTCCACGATAATGACGGTGGCTTCGCCGGCGATGTCGTTGACAAAACACTCGATTGCCGTCGATTTTCCATCACCCGGCGGGCCGGACAACAACAGCCCGCGCTTGATGCTCAATCCTTCCGTCTTCAGCATGTCGCGGTTGCGGATCGAAGCGGCAACAAAATCGAGTTCGGTGCGCGCCTGCTGGTGCGGGATGATGTCGTTCCACGAACGCTCGGACATACGCGACCGGATGGTCCGCAGATCCCGGTTGACGAGCACAATGCGGTCCTTGAATGGATTCAATTCCTGGAGCAGCCTTCGAACCAGCGCGATGACGGCGGCTTCGTCCGCCTCGCAATAAAGAAGCCGATGCTGTCGCGCAACTCGACGGAGCGGGCGTCTTTTTGCACGACCAGCATAAAGTGCGCGGCACTTTCCGGCACCGTGCCGCGAAAGACGGTGCGGGGGCGGATCACTTGCAACTCGCCGTCGATATTGAGCATCACTTTGCTTGGCCGCATGCTTGGCACCACAACACCACGCTCGGCGCTACCGAGGCCTGTGAGTTCGCTGAGCCACATCCAGCCGGGCAGGTCGGAGAGCTTTTGCGTCAACAGCGCAATGGTCGCATCGTCGGCCGGCAACGAAATCGTGCTGGGATCGCTCGCGCCGCAAAAGATGCGGAACAACGTCGAATAACTGATCTGCGGCGTTGCCGCTCGCTTGATCTGCTTGTGCTGGGTGACGATATAGCCGAGTGCCGCCGACATAGCGGCGAAGCCCTTGATCGTGTCCTCGGGAATCTCGGCAAGCAATTGATCCTTGAAGGCAAGCGAGGCGGTGACAGATTCGGCGTACAATTTTTTGATTACGGCGCTGGTCGCGGCGGCCGCGCCGTTGGATGCTTCGTAGACGCCGTAGACGAACTCGCCATCGGCGTCGGCGCCGTACACGGTGGCCGTTACATTCAGCGATGTCGCCAAAATTTCAGCGGTCTTTCGCGCCGCGGTCGTGCCGTTCGCTGGGCGCTCTTCGACAACGGCGCGGCCGCCGATCTCGGAATTACAGCGAACGATGAATTTCTGCCCGACCGACGTACGCTTATTCTCGACTTTGAACCACATACGCCTGCCCCATTTCCTCGCCACGGCGACGCCGGGCTATACAACTCCCGCGTGCTTAAATCCGACCATTTCCCCATAAAATGGCGACGTTTCACTTGACTTACCCAGCCGCTGGATGTAGTGTCATGGTTAATGGAGATAGCCATGGCGACCGCCGTCCTTTCCGATCCCCGATTTTTCAGGGAAGAAGCCGCCTTCGAATACGTCGAAAGCCATCTGTGGCCGAACGGCCCGGTTTGTCCCTATTGCGGGGCAACGGCTGAGAAGATCGGCCGGCTTGAGGGCGTGCGTTCCAAGCCCTCGAAAAAGCATCCGGCGGGCGTCGATATCATTGGCCTTCGCAAATGCTACGCATGCCGTCGCTCGCCCTTTACGGTGCGCAAGGGCACGATTTTTGAGGATAGCCACTTGCCGCTGCGGCTGTGGCTGCAAGCCATCCATTTGCTTTGCGCGTCGAAGAAAGGCATCGCCACGCGCCAGCTCCAGCGCATGCTCGGCTGTGGCATGAAAACCGCGTGGCACCTGTCGCATCGCATCCGCAAAATCATGGAACCTGCGGACGGCACACCCACGCTTGGCGGAGACGGCAAGACGATTGAAGCCGACGTTACCTACGTGGGCCGCAAACCATGACCAAAGTGCGGCGTGGCGGCGGCCACATGAACCCGGTTTTCTCGCTGGTCGAACGCGACGGCGGCGTGCGCTCCACTCACATGCCCGATGTCCGCGCTCACAACCTGCATGAAGTGTTGGACAATCACGCCTCGCCAAAGAGCCATTTCATGACTGACGAAGCGCGGGCGTTTGTGGACATTGGCTATAATTTTGCCTCGCACCGCACCGTCACTCACAGCAAAGATGAATACGTGCGCCGCGAAGGCGACCGCATCATCACCACCAATACCGTTGAAGGTTTCTTTTCGATCCTCAAGCGCGGCGTTTACGGCGTGTATCAGCACGTCAGCGAAGCACACTTGCATCGCTATCTTGCTGAGTTTGATTTCCGATACAGCAACCGCGAAAAGCTTGGCGTCAATGATACCGTGCGGGCCGAGCGGGCGCTGAAAGGCGCGCGTGGTCGCCGCTTGACCTACGAAACAACTAACTTCGACGGGCGCTAGGAACGAAAGATACGAGCGCCACCGTAAACGCCACTGGCGCTGGCGTGGCGATCCGCGACAACTGAAATTGCCCTTTGGAAATAGCGGAGACGACCAATGACGGCCGTCCCCGCCTTCGCTATCCTGATAGGCGCCAACCAGATCAGGAGCGGGTGTCATGGCGGAGCTAGATAACGTGTCACTTGAAGCTATTGTTGCGGCCATTTTGACAGCAGCATCAGTTGACCACACCGGTCATGGTGTGCCTTTCATGGTGAATAGATACGCACAGACACTTCAGGAACTAAGAAATTCAGGTGGCGCTACTCATGCAAGGCCGAAACCATAAAGTCGTTGAACGCTTTCGCGCGTTCTACAATTTCGGCAGTTTTTGGGGTTGCGTCAGTGTAAGATCGGATCGCCAATTCAAGCGCGCGATCCGGGTCGCCCTTTTTTGTTTTCGGTGGTGAACTTACATTATCGCTCATCTCGCTCTCCGAGGTGTTAGATGGAACGCAAACCAAAACAGCAAAAACCCGACGATCCCGCGCAATACAAACGCTTCCTAGAGGCCGCGCGTGACGCTGAGGCCGACGAAACGAAGGAAGGGGCGGACAAGGCGTTCAAGAAGGTCGCGTCCTCTAAGTCGAAGCCTTCAAAGCGTGATTAGGTAAAGCGCGAAGACTTTAATCGCATCCAACACTTCCTTTGCTTCAGCGGGTGTATAGGCGCGCCGCCCATGCATTGAATCGTCACGATGCGCGCGCTTTACGTGCCAGAGATAATTTCGACACTCCGACCATTGATGCTTTTTTTGTTGTTCTTCGACAGAGGCCGCAGGTAGGCCTTCAATCTTGCCATCCAATATTTGGAGGATGCTGCCCCAGGTATCTTTCAAATCGATCGTTATGTTGAGACGTTCGCCAAGGTATCTGACAACGATTTCAAGCATGCGCATGAGGTGCAAAACGCACGCCGTTCCCTCGCCAAGCGCCAGACAGTTTCCGGCGTGCTCTAGGTCATCTCTCGCGCCCTTGAATTTGTCCCAGAAACCTTCGCCAAACGCGGCCACCAGTCCGTAATGCTCAGCCGCAGGCGCGCTTAGCGCATAGAACCAGCGTTTTGAAAGAACATAGATAAACCTGTCCTTGATTCGGCGAACCTCGTCCAAAATATCGTTGGTGTAAATTTCCAACTGGTGCGGTTTTCGCGAATTTATGAGCTTGGCTTTGAGTACCTGAATATCGACCGGAATCGCACCTAACTCGTACTCAATTTTGGGATCGTCCGGCCGGTCCGCGAGAAGCTTTAAAATCTCATCGCACTTGTCGACGACAAGATCGGCAGTGATATGGTCCGGCGGCAAAATGCTGGTGCCGTGACCCGCAATAGCGCCATTGGTGGCGGCGCGGTAATTTTCCAACGCGGTTTCCGCATAGGTCAACGCGGTACCGACCGCCAAAAACCGATAACCCCAATGGTCCATCATGTCCCACAGGCTCCATAGCCCGTGAGTTGCGGGGGATCGGGGCGGCGACGGGCTGCGCGGCTGTAGTTTCACAACTTACCACCTATAGTACGGGGTAAGTCAAGTGAAACGTCGCCCATAAAATATCATGAGAACAAAGAATGAACAAGCGTAAATTCGAAACCCTGCGAGCCGACCGTCGCACCGGCCGCTTCTCGCGCCGTGCAATTTCAGACTGGCCAGCATCTGCTTTCGGGCGCTTCCGCCTAAACTGTTGCAGCGAAGGACTGCGGCGCCTGTGCGCCGGCTTCAAAGAGGGTTGGGAATGAACGTCTACGATCTGAAAGACCGGGTTGCGATTGTCACCGGCGGCGCGCAGGGCATTGGGCTTGCGGTCGCGACCCGCATCCTCGCCTCGGGCGGCAAAGTTTCGATCTGGGACCGTGATCAGCCGTTGCTCGACAAGACCGTGGCGGCGCTCGGCGCCGCCGATCGCATGCAGGGGCTCAGTGTCGATATCGTCGACCTCGCCGCGGTCGAAGCCGCCACCAAACAGACGCTCGGCCGGTTTGGCAAGATCGATATCCTGATCAACAATGCGGCGGTCGTCGGGCCGAACGCCAACACCTGGGAATATCCGCCGGAAGCGTTCCGCGATGTCGTCAATGTCGGCCTGATCGGCACCTTCTATTGCTGCCGCACCGTGGTGCCGCACATGATCGCTGCGAATTACGGCCGCATCGTTAATCTCAGTTCCGTCGCCGGCAAGGAAGGCAATCCGAAAGCGCCGGCCTATAGCGCGATGAAAGCCGCGGTGATCGGGCTCACCAAGTCGCTCGGCAAGGAGCTCGCCAGCTACAATATCGGCGTCAATTGCGTGACGCCGGCGGTTGCGAAGACGACCTTGGCGCTAAGCCAGGCGCCGGATTTTCTGGCGATGATCGTGTCGAAGATTCCGCGCGGCCGCATGCTCGAGCTCGACGAGGCGGCGTCGATGATCTGCTGGCTGTCGAGCGCGGAGAATTCGTTCACCACCGGCGCGGCGTTCGATTTATCCGGCGGCCGCGCGACTTATTAGATCACGCGAAACATTTCCCGGACGCAGCGCAGCGTGCAACGCTGCACTGCAGATCCGGGATCGTAACACACTCGGCGTTTGCGAAGGTCCCCGTTCTGCAGCGCGTCATTTCATGCCGCGCTGCGCCCGGGACACAAAGGCACGAATGCAACGAGAATGATGAAACTCTACTACACACCGGGCGCGTGCTCGCTGGCGCCGCACATCGTGCTCGAGGAAACCGGCGACCGCTACGAGCTGGCGCGCGTCGATCTCGCCGCCGGCCAGCAGAACAGCGCCGAGTTTCTCGCCGTCAATCCGAAGGCGCGGGTGCCGGTGCTCACCGACGGCGACTGGGCTTTGACCGAGGCGCCGGCGATCCTGCGCTATATCGCGGCGCGCTATCCGGCCGCCGGCTTGTGGCCGTGGGAGCCGCGCGAAGAAGCGCGCTGCGCCGAATGGCTCGGCTGGATTTCGTCGACGGTGCATGTCAGCGCCGGCTATGTGCGCCGCGCCGCGCGTTACGCTTCCGATCCGCGGGCGGTCGAGGACGTCGCCGCGACCGGACGGAAAACTTGCCGCGCACTGTGGGAGACGGTCGAGAAACGGATCGGGCAGGGGCCGTGGGCGATCGGCGACCGCTATAGCGTCGCCGACCCATATCTCATGGTCTATTGGCTGTGGGGGAGAAGCCCGCTCCTCGGCTACGACATGGCGCACGATTTTCCGCAATGGACCGCGCACGCGCGCCGGTTGGCGCGGCGGCCAGCGGTGCAGCGCGCCTTCGCGAGCGAGGGGCTGCAGCTGCCGAACTAATAACTCGTGTCCCGGGCGCAGCGCAGCACGAAGTGATGCGCTGCAGAACCTGGACCGTTTCAGACGCTGAGTTTGTAACGATCCCGGATCTGCGCTGCAGCGTTGCACGCTGCATCGCGTCCGGGAAATGCCTACCCCAGCGCGGCGATAACCTCGACGGATTTGGTCACCGCGGCGACGTTTTGCATGGCGTATTGCACCGAGGCGCGATGCCAGTCGGCGTTCATGGTCGAGCAGCAGTCCTCGGGCACGATGATGAAGTAGCCCTTGTCGGCGCCGGTGCGTGCGGTGTGCTCGATCGACATGTTGGTCCAGGCGCCGGTGTCGATGATGGTGTCGCGGCCGCCGGCGCGCAGCACCGTTTCGAGCTTGGAGCCTTCGAAGGCGCTCATGCGGATTTTTTCGACCACGATGTCGCCGGGCTGCGGCTCGAGGCCGGCGACCGGCGCCGCGCCCCAGGTGCCGCGCACCATCGCCTTGGCGTCGACCAGGCCTTCGAACAACGGCGCGTTGAGCGTGAAGCCGGGCGCGCCCGGCTCGACCACGAACCAGACATGGATGACCATGACGCCGCGCGAACGACAGACCTCCGCCAGGCGGCGGATATTCTCCACGACATTCTGCTCGCGCGCATGCTGCGGCGAGCCGGACGAGGCGAACGCGCCGCCTTCCATCATCACGTCGTTCTGCATGTCCTGGATGATCAGCGCGCAGCGCGACGGATCGAGCATCAGGCCTTGTCGCGTGCCGGCGTTGGTGCTGGCGTGCTCGGCGGCTGCCGGCGGCGACGAATGCGAGGCACTCGTCGAAGCACCGGCTGACGCGCCCGCGCCCGGGCGCATGAACGGCTCGGTGTGCGGCCCGATCTTGGTGCGCACGGCGTAGAGTGAATGCGTCGCGGTCATGAACAATGTGCGCCAGTCGGGGCGGCCCCAATGCAGATTGGCGACCAGCTCGGGCACACGGACTTTGCCGAGGAGCGCGCCGTTGCGTCCGTAGACCCAAACGCCACCCGGCGCGGTGACCCAGATATTGCCGGCGCTGTCGCACTTCATGCCGTCGGGCACGCCCGGCTCGAGCTCGGAGCGGATGCCGGAAGCGAAGATGCGGTCCGGGCCGAGCGTGCCGTCGGCATTGACGTCGAACGCCCGGATCAGGCAGCGCACGGTGTCGTTGACATAAAGGATCTTCTCGTCGGGCGAGAAGCAGAGCCCGTTCGGCTGCTCGAACAGGTGGCGATCGACCAGAAGCTGCGGCTCGCCGCCGCCCGCCGGCACGCGATAGACGCCCTGGAAGCCTTGCTGCCGCGGCCGCTCAACTCCGTAGACCGGCATGCGGCCGTACCACGGATCGGAAAAATAGATCGAGCCGTCGGAACGGACGCAGACGTCGTTCGGGCTGTTGAGTTCCTTCCCTTCGAAGTGCGAGGCCAGAACTTCGCGGCGGCCGTCGCGCTCGCGGATCAGACTCGAGGTCGCGTGCTCGCAGACGATCAGTCCGAGATTGGCGTCATAGGTCATGCCGTTGCATTTGTTGGACGGTTTTAAGACCTCGCGAACACCGCCGCGTTCATCCCAGCGGCGGCGCACGTCGGCCGGCATGTCGGAGAATAGGAGATACTGATCGCGCGGGTTCCAGATCGGGCCCTCGGTGAAGGTGAAGCCGCCAGCCAGCCGGTCGACGGAGGCGTCAAGCTCGATCAGGTCGGAAAATTCGCGGCGGAGCGCGGTGTGGCTCATCGGTCGCTCCCGTGGTTACGCTGGAAACCAGTTGCGGCGCGGCAGCGACTGCACGATCGGGCCGGGCACCGAATCGCGCAGGCGGCCGACGATCTGGCTGCCTTCGATCATCGCCGGCCAGTCATGGATCGGCAGCGCAAAGCGCGAGCGGGCCAGCACCTTTTTGATCGCCGCCTTCTCCTGGCGCTTGGTGGTGCCGTGATTGCCGGTGACGCGCGGCTCCATGTCGCTGATCTCGTGGAAGGGCTCGACGATCTGATCATTGATGTCGTAGATCACGTCGCCGCAGATGGTGGCGTCGCCTTCGTTGGTCTTGACGATGATGTTCATCGAGCCTTCGGTGTGGCCGCCGGCGGCTTCGCAGATCACGCCCGGCATCAATTCGACCGGCCCGGTCGTCTCCAGGTCCATAAAGCGCAGCGCGCCCTTGGTGTGCAGCCGGTCGATCAGGTGCTTGATGTCGACCGCCGGATATTGCGGATGCATCAACCCTGACACCGAGTATTCCAGTTCGCGGCGGTTGACGATCACCGTCGTGTTCATCGGAAACAGGTCGTCCTTGCCGGCATGATCGATATGCAGGTGGGTGTGCAGCACATAGCGCACGTCGCCGAGCCGAAGCCCGTGTTTCTTGAGCTGGTTCTCGATCATGTTCTCATGCGATTGCAGCCCGCGCATGCCGAGCGTTTCCATGATCTGGTTCGAGCGGTAGCCGGTGTCGATCAGGATCGGCCAGGTGCCGCCGAGAATAAGCATGCCGAGCGTCGGCACGCGGCGCACCCGGCCGCAATCGCGCCCAAGCACCAGGAAGCTCGATTCAAGTTCAATGTCCCCGTAATCAAGGACTTTGATCTCCAACGCCATACTTTCCTCCCCGTTCGAAGTCGAACGCTCCGAAATCAATTGAGCCGATAAACTCTTGCCGCGGTGTCGCGGAACGCCGCGCGCGCGACTTTGTCGCCGAGCGGCTCGATCGCTTTTCGGTATGCCGTGATCAGATCGGCATAACCGGTCCACAGTTTCTCGACCGGGAAATTCGAGCCGAACAGGCAACGCTCCGGGCCGAAAATATCGATGGCCTCGTGCACGATCGCCGCGATATGCGCCGGATCGTTCTTGTGGATGAAGGTGCCGAGCGCCGAGAGCTTGGAAACAATATTGGGCTGCGCTGCGAGTAGCCGCATACCGTTGCGCCACCGCGCCCAGCCTTCGGGCGAAAGGTCTTCGAGCATGCCGGCGTGCTGAAGGATGAACGTCACCTTGGGCGCGCTCGCGGCGAGCTCGGCGGCGCCCGCCATCTGGCCGGCGAACACCTGGAGATCGAATGTCCAGCCATAGTCGGCAAGCTGCGCGACGTTCTTCTGCAAGGTCGGATCGCGCGCCAGATCGGGGCCCGAGGCGAACTGATATTGCGGGTTCTGGTGCCATTGCAGCTGCATGCGCAGACCGCGCATGCCGGGATATTTGGTCAGGTGGTCGAGCTGCGGCCGCACGTCGTTCGCCAGAAAGTCGGCATAGCCGACAATGGCTTGCGGAAAGCCGGTTTCGTCGGCAGTGCGCTGCACATAGGCGACTTCATCCTCGAAGCGATCCTTCGCCCAATTGCACTGTACGTAGACCGACTGCGCAACGCCGGTGCCGGCCAGATCGGCGAGATATTCATCGATCAGATAGTCGCGGCGTATCGGTTCATACGGTCCGAAGATGCGCGGCTGCATCGGTCCGTCGAGCCACGGCAGATCGCGGCGGCGCCAGATGTGGTGGTGCGCGTCGATAATGTCGGTCATGCCGCTTTCTCATTGGCCATGTCGAGGACGTTGGCGCAGATGCCCTCGATCGAAGAGCCGTCGGCCAGCCGGTCGAGAAAAGGCCGCGCCGCAACGAGGCCGGCAGTGCGCGCCTCGAACGCCGGATCGGCGGCGAGCGGCGTGAGCCAGATAATCCGCCAGCACAGCCGGGCGAAACGCGCGACCGCGTCCGCCATCGCCGTCGGATCGCCACGCTCAAGCCCGTCCGAAAGCACGACAAGTGCCGCGCCGCGCGCCAACGCGGCAAAGCGCGGGATCGACAGAAAAGCATTGAGCGCGTCGCCGATCCGCGTACCGCCATCCCAGTCGGCGACCAGGAGCGAGGCGGTGGTGAGCGCCTGGTCGCGGTTGCGCAAGCGCAGCGGCCGGCTGATGCGCGTCAGCCGCGTGCCCATGGTGAAAACCTCGACCGAGTTGGCGGCGCGCGCCAGCGCATGGGCAAAGGCGAGATGCGCCTGCGTCCGCTCTTTCATCGAGCCCGAGACATCGATCAGCACGACGATGCGACGTTGGCGCAGCCGCCGCTGACGTTGGCGCAGCCGGACAAACTCGCCGGCGTGGCGCATGGCGTCTCGAAACATCTTGCGTGCGTCGGTGCCGGGCCCGCCGCGCGCCGAGCGCCAGCGATAACCGCGCCGCCGCGGCAGGCGCGCCGGCAGTGCGCGGGCGAAACGGCGCAGCATTTCGACATCGCTGCCGGGCGCGAAGCGCCGCGCCGAAAGTCTTTCGGCGGTGGTTGCCTGCGCCCCGGATTCGCGCGTCTCGTCGCCGAACAGCGGCTCGGGCCCGACCGAAGAATCTTCGGCGGCGTGCAGAGGTTCTTCGTCGCTCGGCTCGCCTTCCAATCCGGGAACAATCGAACCAAGAAAGTGCGCATCGAACAGCGCGTCAAATTCGGCGAAGCGCTCCGGCGGCGGTCCGATCGTCGCGCGGGCGGCGCGGCGGATGTCGTCGATCTCGCTCGGCCCAAGAAGCTCGATCGCGGCAAGCCAGGCAATCGTCTGCTCGGGCGCGACGGCAAAGCCGGCGCGCCGCAACAACGCCGTGAAGCCGAGGAAGTGGGCGATCGGACCCGTGTTGTCGATCATGCCTGCGCCTCGGCGAGAATGGCGTCGATCTTGGGCGCGATGTGGACGAGATCGTCCTCGTCCTTGAGGACCACGCCGAGCGAGCGGCGAAAGGCGTCGGGCCAGCGCGCGCCCTGCTCATTGAGGAGCGTCGCCGCTTCCGCCCATTCGACCGCCTCGGCAATGCCGGGAAGCTTGGCCAGCGGTTCGCGCCGCAATCGGCCGACCGCGGCAACGACGGCGCGCGCGGCGCGCTCGCCGACCCCGGACGCGCGCATCATGATGATGCGCATTTCGCGCTCCGGCGTCGGATATTCGATCCAGTGATAGACGCAGCGGCGGCGCAGCGCTTCATGCAATTCGCGGGTGCGGTTGGAGGTGAGGATCACCACCGGCCGCTCATAGGCGCGAATGGCGCCGCGCTCCGGAATCGAAATCTGAAAGTCGGACAGGAATTCGAGCAGGAAGGCCTCGAACTCATGATCGGAGCGGTCGATTTCGTCGATCAGCAGCACGGTCTCCTGCGGGCGGCGCAGGCAAGCGAGCATCGGTCGCTCGATCAAAAACTCGTCGCCATAGATGTCGACATCGCCGGCGCCCTCGCTCTGCCGCCGCAGCGCCAGCATCTGCCTGGGAAAATTCCATTCATAGAGCGCTGCGGACGCATCGATGCCTTCGTAGCATTGCAGCCGCAACAGCGCGCGGCCGAGCACGCCGGCAATCGCCTTGGCAGCCTCGGTCTTGCCGACCCCGGGCGCCCCTTCGAGCAACAACGGCTTGCCGAGCGCAAGCGCCAGGTAGGCGGCGGTCGAAAGCTCGTCGTCGGCCAGATAATAGGCGGCGCGCAACGCCTCCTCGAGCTCGCGCGGGCTGCCGATGCCGACGATGGTATGACGCACCGCCATTTAAGCTTACCGGGCGCGAGCCGGTGCTGCGGCGCTGCCGCGCGCCTTCAAGGCGCGCAGGATTTTTTCCGGCGTGATCGGCAAGTCGTCGATGCGCACGCCGACGGCGTTGAAAACCGCGTTGGCGACGGCCGGCAGCACTGGATTGGCGCACATCTCGCCCGGCCCCTTAGCGCCGAACGGTCCGTCGGGGGCAGGGCGTTCCAGCACCAAAATGTCGTGCGGGCAAATGTCGCCGGGCCCGGGCATCAGGTATTCATTAAAGTCGCGCGGACCCTCGCGCGTGTCGGGGTAGTAAGGCTCCGGCGTCTCGTAGAGGGCGTGGCTCATGCCCATCCACGAGCCGCCGACCAGCTGTTGCTCGACGAGCTTCGGGTTGATGGCGCGGCCGATCTCGTAAGCGCTGGTCATTTTCAGCACGGTGACATCGCCGGTCTCGTCGTCGACCTCGACCTCGGCGATCAGACAGGCATGGGCGTAGCACGTGGCCGGCGACATCTCGCCGGTTTCCGGATCGACGTCGGACAGCGGCACCAGAAAAATGCCGCGGCCGGAAATGGTCTTGCCCTGGCGGAATTGCGCCGCGATGGCGACGTCGCGGACCGAGATCGAGCGGTGCGGCGCGCCCTTGACCCGGATCGAGCCTTTACCGTCGGTCTCGAGATCGCCGGGATCGACTTCGAGTTCCTCCGCGGCGGCTTCCATCATCACCGCGCGGGCTTCGCGCGCCGCCACCATCACCGCGTTGCCGACGCGGTGGGTACCGCGTGAGGCGAACGAGCCCATGCAATGCGGGCCGGTGTCGGAATCGGCGGTGTCGACATAGACGTCCTCGACCGGCACGCCGAGGGTTTCGGCGCAGATTTGCCGCGTCACCGATTTCATCCCCTGGCCGAGATCGATCGAGGAGAGCGCGACGGTGAACTTGCCAGTCGGATTGGAGTGAACCAGAGCCTGGCTGGGATCGCCGCCGAGATTCATGCCGATCGGATAATTGATGGTCGCGACGCCACGACCGCGATGCTTGGCCATGATCAGCGTCTCCTGGTGCCGAAGACTGAGGAAAAGCGTGGTGCGCCGTGAGTCGATCCAGCCGGCGCCGCGGCGGGTGGTGGGGGAGCGCTTCGTGGCGGCGGGGCCGGAGGTGCAGGGCGCGGCGGGGGCGCGGCTGGCGTCGGCCGTTCGTACGACACACGCTGTGGCGTGCTCACCGGCGCGCGCGATGGCGCGGCGGGCGCCGGCGCCCGCGACCGGTCCGCAGCCGCGCCGGCGCGGGCCGCACCGCCGCCTTGCCGCGACGACATCCGGCGGAATTCATCGCGCAGCGGCCAACTGGCTTTTTCCGCGGCGACCTGGGCGCATTCGATCAGGGCACAGTTCTTGGCCTCGCGCCGATGCGCCTTCATGTCGCCGTCGCGATAGGCGTTAAGCATGCGGAATTCCAGCGGGTCCATGCCGACGGCGGTGGCGCCCTTGTCCATCTGGCATTCCAGCGCGAAATCGAGCGCGGTGACGCCGAAGCCGCGCATCGCGGTCGCCGGGGTGCGGTTGGTGAATACGCAGTACACGTCGGCGGACACGTTGGGGATGGTGTACGGCCCGGGGATGTGCGCGGCGCATTTGACCACCGCGTAGCTCGACAGCCGCGTGTAGGCGCCGCTGTCGAAATAAGCGCGCACCGTGCGGGCAACGATGCGGCCATCCCGCATAATACCGTCCTTGACGTAGATGCGTTCGCCGCCGCGCGGCGAGCCGAACTGCATCTCCTCGTGCCGGCTCAACCGATAGCGCACCGGCGAGCCGGTCAGCCGCGCCGCGAGGATTGCCAGCGGCTCGGTCAGGGTATCGACCTTGCCGCCAAAGCCGCCGCCGACGGTGCCGCCAATAAAATGCAATTGGTTGGACGGCATCGCGTTGATCTTCGCGGAAGTGTCGAGCGAAAAGAACAGCGCCTGAGTCGAGGTATAGACGATAAAGCGGCCATTAGTGTCCGGCACCGCGATCGAGCCGTTAGTCTCGGTCGGCGCATGCTCGATCGGCGACATCTGATAACGTTCATCGAGCACGACATCAGCTTGCGCAAACGCCGCGTCGGCATCGCCGTAACGCAGCTTCTGATGATCGTACTTGTTGTAATATTCGAAGGTGTTCTTCGGATAAGCAGCGTTGACCGACGGCGCACCCGGCTTCATCGCCTCCTCGACGTCGTATACTGCCGGAAGCTGATCGTAGGACACGCGCACCAGCGCCATCGCTTCCAGCGCCGCGCGCTCCGAGGTGGCGACCATGCCGAGGATCGGCTCGCCCTTGTAGCGGACCACGTCGGTCGCCAGCGAAGGCTCGTCGTCTTTGCCGAATTGGATCAAGCTCAAGAGCGTGTTGAGATTGACCGGTACATCTGCGGCGCGAATGATCCGCTTGACGCCGGGGGCGCGCGCGGCCGCCGCATCGTCGATCGAGCGGATGCGCGCATGCGCGTGCGGGCTGCGCAGGATTTTCAGATGCAGCAGGTTGGCGAACCGGTGATCGTCGTAATAGGGCGACGTGCCGGTGACGTGGCCGAGCATGTCCTGGCGCTGGGTCGGCTGGCCGACTTCTTTCAGGTTATCGTCGCGCTCGTCGGCGAAAATGTCTTTGCGGAATTCGAGCATGGCGTTGTCCTTTTAGGCGCGGCGGCGGCCGTCGCTGCGCGCGGCGTCGAGCACCGCATTGATGATCGGCTCGTAACCGGTGCAGCGGCAAATATTGCCGCAGATGGCGTCGACGACGTTTTCACGCGTCGGGTTCGGATTTTTGTCGAGCAGCGCCTTGGCCGCCATCAGCATGCCCGGCGTGCAATAGCCGCATTGGGCGGCGAAGCGTTCCATGAACGCGCTTTGCAGCGGATGCAGGTCGGCGCCGCGGCGGAGCCCGGCGACGGTTTCGATCGAATGTCCGGCGCAGGTTTCGGCGAGCGTCACACAAGACAGGCGAGGCACGCCGTCAATCAGCACGGTGCAGGTGCCGCAGGTGCCCTGCCAGCAACCGCCTTTGACTGAGAGATCGCCGACGGACTCGCGCAACGTGTCGAGCAGATTGGCGCCGCCGTCGACAAAGGTGGCGACGTCCTCGCCGTTGAGGCGAAATTGGATCGGCGTTTTCACGACTGCCTCGCGCTTTGCTCGCCGAGCAACAGCCGGCGCAGATGGATCGGAAGGATTTCGCGCCGCCACCACGCGCTGGCGATGGCGTCATCGTGCGGCGTGGTGCCGTCGTGCGCTACGGTGAGGGCCGGCGCGATGCCGGCGGCGTCAAGGGAGCGGCCTTCGAGCGCGCGTTCGGCCGCTTTGGCGCGCACCGGAGCGGGACCCATTGCGCCGTAAGCGATCCGCGCACCACTGACACGGCCGCTAGCGGTCGGCAACTGCGCCGAGATCGACAGGACCGAAATGCCCTTGGGATGCACGCGTGTGACCTTGACGAAGCGGAACGCGTCAGATGCCGGACGCTTGAAGGCAACGCTGGAGACAAGCACGGCGCCGCGATCGCGGCGATTGAGAAATTCATCCAGCGGCAACTCACGTTGGCCGACGCCACCGGCGAGCATCACCGTGGCATCGAGTGCGAGCAAAGCTGCCGCGAAGTCGCCGTACGGGGAGGGCGCAAACAAGTTGCCGCCCACGGTCGCGGCCTCGCGGACCGCCGGTCCGCCGACGGCGCGTGCGACCGGATGCAGGACGGCAAGCTCGCGCTCGGCCAGGATCGCCGCCATGGTTACGCCGGCGCCGAGTTCGACGCGACCCGACGAGACGGAGATATTGACAAAGCTCGGATCGGTCGACCGCACGATCGTTTCGATGGTCGGATCGGCCTCGTTGACGGCGCGCATCACCAGCGTGCCACCGGCGAGAAAGCGAGCGCCACGCTCCTGCGACAATGCGCTCGCGGCATCTGCCAATCGGGGGAAGGTTTTGACATTAACTGTCACGCGTGGCCCTCCGTTGCCGAGGCTCCAGTGACATGCGCCCGCACCGCGGCGAAGCCGGCTTCATAAATGTCCTCGCTGACCATGCGCCGCATTTCCTCTTCCTGGCCCGTGCGGGTGGTGAAGGTGCAACGCCAGTCCCAAAACGTGCGATCGCCGTCGGTGACGGGGGCGAGACGCACATGGGCGACATAGTTGAAAAGTGGGACCGGCGTGTCGATCAAACAATAGCTGAATGTCTGCTCGAGGTCGGACAAGGTGAGCAGGCGTTCGCGCAGT
This sequence comes from uncultured Alphaproteobacteria bacterium, assembly GCA_963806465.1. Lineage (GTDB taxonomy): Bacteria > Pseudomonadota > Alphaproteobacteria > Rhizobiales > Xanthobacteraceae > BOG-931. The sequence continues at coordinate 22,131 of CAWDZD010000076.1, forward strand.
TCGGAGCCGTCGCGCAAGAAGAAGTGCCGCACGCAGCCGATTTTGTCGGAGCTTTGGTTGCGCTCGATGGCGCTTTTGCCGACGGCCGGATGCCAGCGATCATGACCGTTGAAATCGCGCAGGAACGCCCAGACGCGATCGCACGGCGCATCGATGATCGTTGAGCGGACGATGCGGATCACGCGTTCATCCTCCGAACTGCCGTTTCAGCGCATCGAAGCCGCCCTGAAAAACGCCGCCGCCGATATTGGTGACCAGCTCGGCTTCGCGTTCCGGCGGGCAATCGAATTCCGCGGTCCACTCGGCGAAGGTGCGCTCGCCGTCGGTCACCGGCGTCAGCCGCAGCGTGGCGACGTAGTTCTCGACCCCCATCGGCAATTCGAGAATCGAGTAGGTGCAGAATAGGTCGAAGTCGGAAAGGCCAAGCAGCTTTTCGCGAATCCGGTCGCCGTTGCGCAGCCGGAAATCGCGGACGCAGCCGACCTTGTCCGACGGCTCGCCATTCTCGATGCGACTTTCGGCGATGCCGGGATGCCAGGAGGGCAGGCCGTTGAAATCGCGCACCCGCGCCCAAACGCGGTCGGACCGGCCGTTGATGACACTCGAGACGTAGACGCGGGCCATGTGCCTGCTTCCCTCCTTCCTTTATCTATGAATTGCCGTCAGCTTTGGCCCGACGATCCACCGCCGCCGCCGCCTTCCGGTGGCTTCCGCGGTGCGGTTTCCTTGCGGATGCCTTGCATATCACGCGCCTCGCGAATGAGGCCGGGCATGCGGGCAATGCTACCGCCTTCGATGCCGATCTCGGAAAGGATCTGGTCGATCAGCGGCGCCTGCACGCGATAGCGCAACGCCGATTCGATGACCTCGTCGCTGGGGCTGCGGTTGCCACCGCCACCGCCGCCATTGAGGCCGTCGACCTGCAGAATGCGGATGCCCTCGATCTTCTCCATCGGCTTGACGCTTTCGCGCACGATACCCTCGATACGCTCCAGCAACCGGCGCCGGAACAGCGAAGCGCGAGCGGGCTCCGACAGGACGTTCTCGGCTTCGTTGAGGAGCCGCTGCGCTTCGGCTTCGACCGCGGCGCGTACTTGCTCGGCCGCTGCCGCGATGCGCACTTCGTCGGCTTCCTTCTCTGCGATCAGCACCTCGACCTGACGCCGGCGGCGGGCGGCTTCGGCTTCGCGAACGGTCTTGACCCGCTCCTCGGCCTCGACCGCCTGCGCACGGGCCGTTTCGGCGTCGGCCTGCGCCGCCGATTGCTCGCGGGATTTGAGGTGGATTTCGATGGCGCTTTCCATGCGCGCATTCTCGACCGCGGTTTCGCGGGCGATCTCGAGCTGACGTAGCTCGCGATCGCGCAGAATGCGCGCTTCGTCGATGCCGCGTTCGGAAGCGATGCGGGCCCGCTCGACTTCCTCGCGGGCGGCGATCTCGGCTTCCTGCAGGGCCTGGGTGCGCGCAACTTCGAACTGCTCGACCGCGCGGCGGCGTTCGAGCCGGGCGATGTCGAGGGCCTGCTCGCGCACCACGTCGGTGCGACCGACGTGCTGCGCGGAGACGATATCAGCCTCTTTCACGCGGCGATCCGCATCGGTCCGTTCGACCAGCTTGGCCGCGATTTCGATCGAGCGTTCCTGCTCGGCGATCTCAACGACCTTGCGCCGCTCGACGTCGAGCACGTCGCGCGTCCGCGACGAGTCGATCCGCTCGCGCTCGAGCGCCAGCTCGGTGGCGATGCGCGCGGTCTCGATCGCCTCGCGCCGCCTGATCTCGGCGTCCTCGATCGCTTCCTCGCGAGCGATGTCGCGCGCCCTGGTCTCCTGATCGGCGGCGATGCGCTCGGCAGCAAGCCGCTTCTCCTGCGCAATGCGGCTTGCTTCGACCGTCTCGCGTGCGGCGATTTCGGCGGTATCGACCGCCCGATTGCGGGCGATTTCGAGCGAACGCACCTCTTCGTCGCGGGAGATTCTTTCCGCGGCGAGCTTGCGGTCCTCGACGATGCGGACCGTTTCGACGATCTGACGCGCGGTGATTTCGGCGGACTCGATTACCTCATTGCGGGCGATTTCGAGGCCTCGGGTTTCGCGATCGGCAGCAATGCGATCGGCGGCAAGCTTCTGGTCCAGCGCGATCCGCGCGGCTTCGGTCGCTTCGCGGGCGACGATTTCGGCGGTTTCGATCGCCTTGATGCGGCTGATCTCGCGGTTTCGGGTTTCTTCCTCGGCGACAATCCGATCGACCGCGATTTTCTTTTCCTGAGCGATGCGTGAACCCTCGACGGCCTCGCGCGCCGCGATCTCGGCCTCTTCGATCGAACGGGTCCGGGCGATGTCGAGCGCGCGGACGCGCTCCTCCTGCTGGATACGCGCCGCGGCGGTTACTTCGCGCGCCGCGATGTCGCTTTGCTCCAACGCCCGCGTGCGCTCGATTTCGAGCGTCCGGGTGGCGAGCTCTGAGGCGATGCGGTCGGCGGCCAGCGCCTTCTCCCGCGCAATGCGGGCGGCTTCGGTCGCTTTTGCGGCCTCGATCTCTTCCTCGTCGATGGCGCGATTGCGGGTGATCTCGCGGCGGCGGATCTCCTCCTCCAGCGCGATCCGCTCGTCCGTGACGATCCGCTCCTGCGCGATACGGGCGCGCTCGGTCGCTTCGCGCGCGGCGATCTCGGCGTGTTCCAGATTGCGCGTGCGCTCGATTTCGAGCCGCCGGTTCTCTTGCTCCTGCCCGATGCGTGCCACACTCACGGCGAGTTCTTGGCCAATTCGCGCCTTCTCGGTCTCTTCGCGCGCGGTGATCTCGGCCTGCTCGACACTGCGCTGGCGTTCGATCTCGCGGCGTTGATCGTCTTCCTCGCGCGCGATCCGCGCTTCAGTCAGCACCCTTTCCTGGGCGATGCGCGCGCGTTCGACCCGCTCGCGCGCCGCGATTTCCGCCTCGTCGATCTGGCGGCCGCGCTCGATCTCGCGTTCGCGGATATCGCGCTCGGAAACGATCCGCGCTTCGGCGAGCGTGCGCTCGTGCGCGATCCGGGTCTTTTCCACTTCCTCGCGGCCGGCGATCTGCGCCTGTTCGGCTTCGGTGTCGCGCAGCGCCCGTTCGCGGGCCAGTTCGGCGCGCTGCACAGCGCGTCGCACTTCAATGTCGCGTTCCTGGTTGAGGCGGGCGGTCTCGCTTTCGCGGTCGATTTCCAGCGCCTGCTTCTCGGCTTCGAGGTTGCGGCTGCGGATCAGGATCATCAATTCCTGCTCGATGTCGTTGCGCAGCTTGCGCCGCGCCTCGATGTCCTCGATCAGCTTGGTCAAACCTTCGGCGTCGAACCGGTTCGATGGGTTGAAGAATTCGAGGTCGGTCTGGTCGAGGTCGGTGATCGCCACCGATTCGAGCTCGAGGCCGTTCTGTTTCAATCCTTCCAGCGCCGAATCCTTGACGCGGGCGACATATTCGCCGCGCCGCTCGTGCATTTGCTCCATCGTCATTTCCGAGGCGACCGAGCGCAGCGCCGATACCAGCTTGCCGGAGAGGAGCACATCGAGCTCGGCGACGTTCATGGTGCGGCGGCCGAGCGTGGCGGCGGCGATCGTCACCGCTTCGCGGGTCGGCGGCACGCGGACGTAGAACTCCGACTCGATGTCGACGCGCATGCGGTCCTTGGTGATCAGCGCACCGTCGCGGTTGCGCACCACCTGCATGCGCAGCACGTTCATGTTGACCGGCGTGACTTCGTGGATGAAGGGCAGCACGAAGGCGCCGCTGTTGATGACCACCTTTTCGCCGAACAGGCCGGTGCGCACGAACGACACTTCCTTCGACGAGCGGCGATAGAGCCAGTTGACGAAATAGACCACGATCGCGATGACAATAACCGCGACGATCAGCCAGATGATCAGGCTGCCGAGGATGGCGACGGACATCTTACTCTCCTCCCGCCCGCGATCTGACGCGGGGCTTGCTTAGTTCATTTGAGCTTTCTTGATGGCTTTGAATTTTTGCACCTGCGCGCTCAGCGCGCGCTCGACCGGCAGCCGCTCCATCGATGACGCGCCGTAGAAGCCATGACAGTGCTTGGCGCGCGCTAGCACGTATTCGGCGTCGGCCGGCTCGGCGATCGGCCCGCCATGGACCAGAATCAGGGCTTCCGGATTGATCGCGAGCGCAGCTTGCGCCATCGCATCGGTCAGCGCCGGACAATCCTCCAGCCGCGTGGCGGTCGCCGCGCCGATCGATCCGCCGACCGTCAGACCGAAATGGCAAACGACAATGTCGGCGCCGGCGCGCGCCATCGCCGCCGCTTCCGACGGCTCGAACACGTACGGGGTGGTGACAAGATCGCGGGCGTGGGCCTTGGCGATCATCTCGACTTCACAGCCATAGCCCATGCCGGTTTCTTCGAGCCCGGCGCGGAAGCGGCCGTCGATCAGGCCGACGGTCGGGAAATTCTGCACGCCGGAAAAGCCGAGCCGCACCACTTCGTCCAAAAACACATCCATCTGCCGGAATGGATCGGTGCCGCAAACGCCGGCGAGTACCGGCGTGTGTTTGACGATCGGCAGCACCTCGCGCGCCATGTCGACGACCACGCCGTTGGCGTCGCCATACGGCATCATGCCGGCGAGCGAGCCGCGGCCTGCCATGCGGTAGCGCCCGGAATTGTAGATGACGATGAGATCGGCGCCGCCGGCTTCTTCGTTCTTGGCGGAGATTCCGGTACCGGCGCCGGCGCCGATGATCGGTTGGCCTTGCGCTTTCATGGCGCGAAAGCGAGCGAGAATGTCGGAACGCGGGATGCGCGGCATGGCGACTAACCTCTCGCCCGCCGGCGCGTCAGCCGGCCGCCGAACAGGCGGCGGAACTCGGCGGCGACTTCGGCGGCAAAGCGCGGATCGTTGATATGCTCGGGCATGCGGATCAGGCGGCGCGAGCCGGTTTGCCGGACCGTGGCTTCGAGCGCCCTGAACAGCTCCGCGTCCGCGTTCGGGTCGGAGAAAGGCCGCCCCGGGGAATCGAGCGCTGACACGCCGCCTTCCGGCACGAAGAAGCGGACGGCGCCGTCCATGCGATTGAGCCGCTCGCCGATCCAGCGTCCGACGCGCGCATTCTCCTCGGGCGTGGTGCGCATCAGCGTGACGCTCGGATTGTGTAGTTGCAAGGTGCGGCCGCGGTAGCGCTCCGGCACGGTATCCATCGGACCGAAATTCACCATGTCGAGCGCGCCGCACGAGCCGATATACGGCACGCGCATGCGCGCGATCGCGCCGAAGCGATCCTCGGTCGCCGGCAACACGCCGCCGAACAAAAGATCGCAGACCTCGGTCGTGGTGATGTCGATGACGCCGGACAGCGCGCCGGAATCGACCAGTTTCTCCATCGATTGCCCGCCGACGCCGGTGGCGTGAAAAACCAGACACTCGAAATCTTCTTCGAGCGCATCGACGACGGCATCGACGCACGGCGTCGTCACCCCGAACATGGTCAGCCCGATCGCCGGCTTACTGCTGCCGCGCGTGGCCGGTCGCCGCTCGCGCTCGACGTTGGCGCTGCGCGCTTTCACCATACCGACCATCGCCGCGGCGCCGTTGGCGAGCACTTGGCGCGATACTGAATTCAGCCCGGCAACGTCGGTCACCGAATGGAGCATCATGATGTCGGACGGGCCGACATACGGCGCGACGTTGCCGGAGGCGACCGATGAGATCAAAACCTTCGGCACACCGATCGGCAAAGCACGCATCGCCGGCGCGACCAGCGAAGAGCCGCCCGATCCGCCGGCCGAGATCAGGCCCCCGACCGGCTCGTGGCGGCGGATCCAGGCCTCGAATGCTTCGGCCATGGCGGTGATGGCGCCGCCGCGCTCGCCGGTGAACACGGCGTTGGGGCCGCCGCGGAAATAGGCGGCGACATGATGCGGCGGCACGTCGGCCGGCGACGGTCCTCCCGAGGTCGACAGATCGACCAGGAGCACGCGCACGCCGGCGGCGGCGATCTGATCGCGAATAAAGCGGAGCTCGTCGCCTTTGGTGTCGAGCGTGCCGGCAACGATCACCGGCGCCGCGCCGCCGCGATGGATCGGCCGGATTTCCACCGCCGGGGCGATTTCAGTAGCCGCCGGTTCCGGCGCGGCGGTCCGCGTGCGCGCCGCGGTTTCGATTTGCGCGGCGGGCACCGGCTGCGACCAGCGCGTCGGCATTGTCGGGTTGGAGATATAGACGCGGACCGGGCCGCGCGTTCGCGGCGGTTGGCGTTCGCCCACCGCTGCCGGCGCTTCGGCGGCCGCTTCTTCAGCCGGCTCGGCCAGGCCATGCTGACCGACGCCGAGCAGTCTTTGCTGCAGTTCGCGATCGGCCTCCAGCCGGGCCGCTTCCATGACGCGATTGACCCGGCCGTTGATCATGATCGCGACTTTTTCCGCGACCGCTGTCGCGACGCCGATATTCTGTTCGACGACCAGCACGCCGATGTCGTTCTGTTCGCCGAGGTTCAAGAGAATTTGCTCGACCTGCTCGACGATGACCGGAGCCAGCCCCTCGGTCGGCTCGTCCATGATCAACAGATGCGGGTTGAGCAGCAGCGCGCGCGAAATCGCCAGCATCTGCTGCTCGCCACCGGACAATTGATTGCCTCGATTGTTGCGTCGCTCGGCCAGCCGTGGAAACGTTTCGTAGATGCGCGAGATCGTCCATTGGCCGCGGCCGTTGCCGCCGGCGAGCCGCAAATGCTCGTCGACCGTCACCGAGGGCCACAGCCGCCGGCCCTGCGGTACATAGCCGAGACCGAGCCGCGCGATTTCCGCCGGCGTGCGGCCCGTCAGATCCTCGCCCATGAAACGAATCGAGCCGCTGGCAGCGGGCATGAGCCCGACGATCGTGCGGCATAGCGTCGTCTTGCCCATGCCGTTGCGGCCGACCAGCGAAAGGACGCCGTGCTCGAGCGTCAGATCGACGCCCTGGAGCGCATGGCTGCGGCCATAGAAGACGTTGAGTCCTCTGATCTCCAGAAGGTTGGCGGGGCGCCGCTCAGGCATGACCGCCACCCAGGTACAATTGCTGCACTTCCGGATCGGCCTCGATCTCGGCCGGCGCACCTTCCTTGAAGATGCGCCCGTTGTGCATCATCGTCACGCTCTCGACCACGCGCAGCGCCACGTCCATGTCGTGCTCGATGATGATGTAGCCGATATGAGCGGGAAGGGCGGTGAGGATCGCCACCAGGTCGCCGCGCTCGGTCGGCGACAGGCCCGCCGCCGGTTCGTCGAGCAGAATGAAGCGGGGCGCACCGGCGAGCGCCAGTGCGATTTCCAGCTGGCGCTGTTGACCGTGCGCCAGCTCGCCGACCAGACGGTCGATGACGGACTCAAGATGCGCCAGCGAAATCAGATCGATGACCGATTGCATGATCGCGTCGCGCGCGCTGGTGCGGATGAACGAGAAGCGGCCGCGCGAGACGCCGCGGCAGGCGAGGTAGACGTTGTCGCGCACGCTGAGCCGGGAGAACAGCAGCGAAATCTGGTAGGTGCGGCGAAGTCCGCGGCGGATACGCTCGTGCGGCGGCAGCGTCGTCACGTCCTCGCCGAAGAACCGCACCGTTCCCGAGGTCGGCGGAAAATCGCCGGTCACGCAATTGAGCAATGTCGTCTTGCCGGCGCCGTTCGATCCAAGCACGGCGCGCCGCTCGCCTGGCCGCACCGAGAGGGTGACATCGGTCAGCGCCGCCAGTGCGCCGAACAGCCGGGTGACGCCGCGCAACTCGATGGCGTTGCCGGTGCCGGCTGCGGCCATCCGTTCGGCGATGGTACTCACGAGCCGTTCCTCCGGTCGCCGGCGCCGATGCGCGCCGACACGCGGCGCCACAGGCCGATGACACCGTCGGGCGAAAACAAGACGATGACCAGAAAGCCGAGACCGATCAGCGTCTGGAAGCGGCGTCCATCCAGTCCGACCGCGACCAGCGCATCGAGGGCGAAGGTGCGTAAGATCACGTAGATGATCGCGCCGATGAATGGACCGATCGGGTGGCTCATACCGCCAACGACGGCGATGATCAGGAGGTTGATCACGACGTCGACGCCGATCGAGAACGGCGAGATCTGATTGTTCTGCCACACCAGCAAGATGCCGCCGACTGCCGCGATGACGGCCGCGAAGGCATAGGCGGCGATGCGGTGGGCGGTAACATTGTAGCCGATCGCCTCCATGCGGCGCGGATTGTCGCGCACGCCCTGCAGCGCGAGACCAAACGGCGCCCGCGAAATATAGAGGACGACGACGTAGCTCAGCGCCGCGAAGAACAGGGTCATATAGTAGAACGGGATCGTCGACCGCCAATTCACGCCGAGAAAGACCGGCGCTGGAATGGTCGTGAACCCGTTGAACCCGTTGAAAATGGGCCAGTTCTGCAGGGTCAGGTAGAAGAAGGCGGTGGCGAGCGCCAGCGTAATCATGATCGTATAGATGCCCTCGGTGCGAGCCGAGAGCGCGCCGGCGAGTGTGCCAAACCCGACCGCGATCACAATCGCGATCGGCGCCGCCACCCACCACGGCCAGAACAGGCTGATCGCCGGCAGCGAACTCGCTCCCAGCACCGCCATCATGTAGCCGGCGACGCCGGCGACCGTCATCTGCGCCAAGCTCACCATGCCGCCATAGCCGCCGAGCAACATCAACGACAGCGCGATCATCCCGAGGATCATGGCCCAAGCGACAATCTGGTCGAGGATGAATGTGCTGGCGACGGCGGGAAGGATCACCAACAGAACGCCGAGAATCAGAATGGCCCCGTTGCGCGACACCCAGCCCGACAGCGCGCCGCTTCGCTGTTCACCTGGCACCGCGAGCGGCGCCGTCTCGGTGGTCTGGGCCAGCGCCATTTTATTGCCTCCCCAACAGTCCTTGCGGGCGAATGGCGAGCACGATGACCATGATCAGGAAGCTCAAGACGGTCGAGTAGTTCTGAAAATAGACCACACCGATCTGCTCGGAGAGGCCGATGATGAGAGCGCCGAGCGCGGCGCCGGGTATCGATCCCATGCCGCCGACAATGACGACCACCAGTGATGCCAGCAGGAAATGCGAATCGTCGCCGAGCGAGAGCGATTGAAACGTGCCGCCGACAATGCCGGCCATTCCCGCAAGTCCGGCGCCGAACGCGAATACCGCAACGAACAACAACTGAACCCGGTAGCCGAGCACCGAGAGCATGTCGCGGTCGTCGACGCCGGCGCGGATCATCATGCCGATCCGGGTGCGGTTGAGCGCCAGCCACATGGCGACGCCGATGATGACGGCGGCGGCGAAAATGACGAGTCGCACCATCGGATATTGAAGGAAGACGGCTTCGCCGCTGGACCTCACCGAAAGAATGATCGGCGTCGGCACCGGCCCTATCAGATAATCCGGCGTGTCGATCTGAATGGCGTTGCCGCCCCAGACCCAGACCATCAGGTCGGCGAAGATAATCGCCAGCCCGAGCGTGACCAGCGTCTGGCGCAGGTCCTGCCCCTCCATGCGGCGGAAGATCAGAAACTGCATGGCCATGCCGACCAGGGCGCAGCAAACAAAGGCGACGACGAAGCCGAACAGCCACGATCCGGTCCACTGACCGGCCTCGTACCCCATATAGCCGCCGAACAAATAGAGCGAGCCGTGCGCCAAATTGACGTTGCGCATCAGGCCGAAGATCAGCGTGAAGCCGCTGGCGACGAGGAAATAAAGTCCGCCGAGCGTGATGCCGTTGAACAGCGCGTTGACGAACAGCCGCTTTTTGCCAAACACGTCCTCGAAGCCCGCCGGCCAGGGCGCAAGCACCAGCCAAAGGAAGAAGATCACGACGACGGCAATGACAAGCGCCCAAATCGGATGATTGCCGATCCAGCGACCGAACGCGTCGCCGCGCGCCGCTCCCGGGCCGCTGCCCTCGCCGAAGGTCGTGGACACCGCGTTTCCTCCGATTTTGGCGAAACCTACCCAAACGGCGGGGGCGCGGCATGCTCGGCAGTCTGATTTTCGCGTCGCATCAGGCCGCGGCGGCCGATCGTCACCGGCGGTGCAGATCGTTATCTCATTGGAAATCAGACTTTATCCGGTCGCGGCCTACTCGCTCACAACGCGCGCAATAGTGCGGTACTGCGTCGGCGCAATCCCGACGTGCGCGCAAAAGAAGTGGGTGAAATGGCTTTGCGAGGAAAATCCAAGCTCGAAGCCGATGTCGGTTACCGAGCTCTGCGAGCAGGTCAGGCGGTCGAGCGCGCGCTCGATCCGCATGGTGTTGGCATAAAGTGCCGGCGTCACGCCGGTATTCTCGCGGAACAGCTTGAAAAAATGCGGCCGCGACAGGCCGGCATCCCGCGCCACGTTGTCGAGTTCGATGCCGTCGGCAATGCAATCGTCTAAAATACGCAGCGATTTGCGCACGCGGAAGTCGATCGGCGCTTGCCCACGCGCGACCAGAATTGGTCGCCCGCCGCCCTTCCAGGATTCGTCAAAGCTCGCATCAAACAGCTGATTCAAATAGCGGTTAACGATTCGATAGCTGGCATTGGTCACCAACGTGTGCGCCAGGCTCGCACAGATCGAACGGATCGTGGTTCCGACCCGCAACGCGTTGGCGCCGAAGCGCAGACTGCCGCGGCCTTCCTGGTCGTGGTCGAGCCAGCTTTCACAGATATACGCGACCAAAAAGACCGCCGGTTGCTCGGTCGAAGAAGGATGAAAGGAGTGCGGCTGCCACGGATTGATGGCAACGCCGGAGGTTTGATCCACGACGTGAGGTATGTCGTCGATGGTGACGACGGCCGGCGGCCCGCTAAGCAGAAAGGTCAAATGACCTTCACGATGAGCGTGCGTTCGCATCGGCTTGTCCAGCCGATAAACGGTCACGCGGCCGAACGAGCCATGACAGACCGCTAAAGCGGTACTCATGCACGCCTCCCAACGCGCCAGGTTATTGTTTTGTCGGATTAAACGACGCCCGGGCGCAGTTGACAAGTAGGCGCCGCGCCGTTGCGGCAGTGCAGCAGCGCAACCTTTCATCACGACGTTAACGGAAGAATCAGACTAGCAGACACGGCCCGCGGCCGGGCTTGCAGCGCGGCCGGGCTTGTAGCGCCAGTCCGCTGGCTGCTACGATTTGGGGCCGGTCGGAGCGGGGGGCGACGGTCTATCCTCCCGAGACGCTTAAAGCGCATTCGACTGGCGGCACGACACCGTTTTCACGGCGATCGGACACAGGAGGGAACCCCATGCATAAGGGTATTGGACTAACGGTCGCGGTCGCGTTGACCGCGGTTGTCGGCAGCGGGTCGGCCAACGCCGCCGACAAGCTCAAGATCGGCGTTACCGCGACACTCGAAGGCACCTATACCGTGCTCGGCGAAGACGGTATGCGCGGTTACGACCTCGCGGTCGAGGCACATGGCGCCAAGGCTGGTGGCAAGGAAATCGAAACCATCGTCGGTTCGACGGACGCAAGCCCGGACTCGGCAATCCGCGCCGTCAAGAAGCTCGTCGAGCAGGACAAGGTTGACGTCCTCATTTCCCCGCTCTCAGGCGCGGAAGGCATCGCTGTTCGCGATTACTCGAAGACCCAGCCGCAGATTACGGTCATCAATGCCGCCTCCGGCGCGCTTGAGACCACCTACGGCGACCCGTCTGCCGGCGTCACTCCGTCGCCGACGTTCTACCGCTTCAACATGGACGGCGCGCAGTGGCACGCCGGCCTTGGCGACTACATCTACAACGTCAAGCACTACAAGAAGATCGCGACGATCGGCGAAGACTACGCTTTCGTCTATACACAAGTGATGGGCCTTGTGCTGGACTACTGCAAGGCCGGCGGTCAGATCACTAAGCGACTCTGGGTGCCTCTCGGCACCAAGGACTTCGCCTCCTACATTCCGCAGCTGCTGTCGGAGGACGTCGATGCGATTTACCTCGGCCTCGGCGGCGCCGACGCGGTGAACTTCCTCAATCAGTATCAGCAAGCCGGCGGCAACGCCCACCTCATCGGCGGCTCGATCATGGTCGACCAGACCGTGCTGTCGTCGAAGGGCAAGGCCAAGGACGCGCTGATCGGCACCCCGGCGGCGAGCGGCATGGCCGACAACGACCCGAATCCGCTGTGGCAGGCGTTCGTCAAGGCCTACCAAGCACACCCCAAAACCAGCTACTTCAAGAACGCCTTCGCCAGTCCGTCGCTGCTCGCCATCAATTATTACAATTCGGCCGACGCAGTGTTTAAGGCGCTCGACCAGGTCAAGGGCGATCTCAGCAACAACAACGAGAAATTCCGCGCTGCGCTGAAGGCCACCGTGCTCGATGCCCCGAACGGCAAGATCACGCTCGACGAAAATCGCCAGGCGATCGGCACCAACTTCGTTACTGAAGTTGTGAAGGACGAGAAGGGCGATCTCATCGCCAAGGTCGTCAAGGTCGTGCCGAACGTGCAACAGCGGCTCGGCTTCACCAAGGCGGTGTTCGACAAATTCGTTCCGCCGGGACGCGACAATCCGCCCTGCAAGAAGAGCTACGAATAGTCGCAGACAGATACAACGAGGCGTCAACGTCGAAGGGCCGGCTTGCGCCGGCCCTTCTCTTTTGGCCGCATTTGGTTTGGCATCAGGATGACGTTTGAGCGCAATGCGCCTCGAGCCGATAGCCATCCGGATCGATGACAAAGGCGGCGTAATAGTCGGGGCCGTCGTCGGCGCGCAGACCGGACTTGTCGTTATCGCGGCCGCCGCTCTCGAGCGCGGCGGCGTGGAAAGCGTCAATGCTGCGCGGCGTCGGCGCGGTGAAACAGAAGCTTCAGGTTTTGGCGTTGCCGGCTGCTTATTGCCGCTCAGCGCAGATAGTCGTGGACGACCTTGCCGAGGCCCAGCGTCAGGTCGGCAACAATATGCGTCGCCGAGATGACTTCCAGCACCGGGAGCTCGGCGACTGGCGCCAGCGCGTGGGCGTGCAGATCGAGCGCGCCCGGTCCGGTCCAGGCGCCCTTGAGATCGATGTCTTCCAGGTAATACTCGACCAGTTCGCAAATGCGCGGTGTGCCGTCGACATGCGGAATGATTTTCAGGAGATAATTCGGCGCCTCGAGCGCGGCTTTGACCGCCGCGAGATCGGCGGTCTTGTGTTTGTAGCCCATCGTGCCGGTGGCGACGCGCACCGGGCCGTAGTCGAGCGTGCCGACCAGGGTATCGATCTCGGCGCGTAGCGTCGGCTGCGCCAGTTTCTTCGGAAAGCCCCACAATTCCCGCCCGCCGGCGATCGGCGGATCGTCGTTGAGGAACATGCAGTGCGAATAGCCGCCTTTGCGCCCCTGAAATGAGACCGGAATGACCTGGCCGGTCTCGGTATAGTCGCCGAAGCCGGTCGAATCCGGCATGCGGATGAATTCGTATTTGACGAGTGGCTCCTCGACCTGCAGCGGCTCGGGCACAAGCGCGCGCAGCGTGTCGAGGTCGGTGCGATAGGTGATGATGAGAAATTGGCGTTGGTAGAAGCGGTACGGCCCCGGCGGATAGGCCGGGCTGGTGAGCGGCATGGCAAAGGCGCGCTGGCGCACATCGGCTTCTTTCATGATTTTTCCTCGGTTTGACGAAGGGTCGCCCGGATTGTCGGCTATGACTGCTCGTGCTGGCCGATGTCGAAGGTAAAGACGCCGTCAGCGTTACGCGGGCGCTCCAGCACTTCGGGACGCGCCAGCGTACGCACCGTGTCGTCATAACCGCAGCGCCAGTGGTCCACCATGCTCAGACGCGAGAATTCATAGTCCTTCGAATCGCCTTCGTAGTTCTTGGCGCGATAGATCAGCTGAATCAGATTCCAAACCTTACGCTCCGAGAAACGCCGCAACACGGCGCATTCCGGGCCGTCGGCCAGTTCCGGCGGCAATTTCTCCAGCAGCGCGGCAATCGAATTGCGGACACACTGCGACTCGGTGAAACGCGTCGACGTAGCGCGGGTGCGGCTCGAATAGATGATCTCCTTTTGCCGCGTATTCACGTTGGTCATGTTGTGGGGCAATTCGCCGCGCGCCGACCAGAGATCGACTTGGAACACCAGGGTGTCGCGTTGCGGATACTTGTCGACCACCCAACGCAGCGGCGTGTTGGAAACCAGGCCGCCGTCCCAGTAATACTCGCCGTCGACCTCGACCGCGGCGAATGCCGGCGGCAGCGCGCCGCTGGCCATGATATGTTCCGGCCGGATGCGGTCCTTGGTCGTATCGAAATAGGCGAAATTGCCGGTCCGTACATTGACCGCGCCGACGCTCAAGCGCATCGCGTCGCTGTTGATGCGGTCGAAATCGATCAGCCGCTCCAGCGTCCCCTTCAGCGCGCTCGTGTCGTAGTAGCTGGTCGCCCGCTCGGAGCCGCCGGGCCAAAACCACGGCGTGATCGGCCGCAGCGCGAAAAACGCGGGTGTGCCGTTGAACAGCACGCGGCCGGCGGCCCACTGATTGAGAACGCCGCGCGCGATGTCAGCCTTGAGCGCCGGCGCCAGCGTACTTGCGAACTGCCAGAAGTCGGGCAGCCTCGGTGCGGCTGAGAGCATCGCTTCCGCGGTGGCGCCCGGCAACCGGAAGGGAGCGTTCCACTCTACGAAAGGCTCGGTGACGCTTTCCCAAAATTGTCGCAGTTTTTCGACGCGCGTCTCCGGCGGATTCCCGGCGATGATGGCGGAATTGAAGGCGCCGATCGATATGCCGGCGATCCAGTCGGGCTCGACGCCGGCTTCGCTAAGCGCTTGATAGACGCCGGCCTGGTAGGCGCCCAGCGCGCCGCCGCCCTGCAGCACCAGCGCGATGCATTCGAACGGCGGCCGATTGCGCACGCGCCGCGGAGCCGTTCCAGTCTCATGGGTCATGGTCACCGTCGCAACAAGCTGAACGCGAATGTGCGTCTCATGTTACGCCGCGCCATCAAATGTATCCACAATACTGCGACAGCGCTTGGCGCGGCGGGTCCGACGCCTTGAGGTTTCAGCGCGGAATTTCGCGACCGCCGGTCAAGCCGCCGTCGATGGTGAGGATCGCGCCGGTTGTATAAGCGGACAGCGGCGAGGCCAGGAATATGACGGCGACCGCAATTTCGTCTGGCGTCGCGGGGCGGCGGAATGGCAGCGTGCCCGTTGCCTCGCGCCAGCGGTCGGGATCGTCGCCACGCTCCTTGGCCCTGGCCCGCGCCAATCGCTCGTAGCGTTCGGTCGCGCATGCTCCGGGATTGACCCCGACCACGCGGATGCCGAATTTATGGCTGGTCGAGCCGAGCGACTTGGTGAAAGCTGACATGGCGGCGTTGCCGACGGCGCCGGCCATATAGCTCGGATCAAGGAGATCGCCGCCGACGCCGATGACATTGACGATGACGCCGGCCTGCCGCGCCTTCATGCGGCGGAAATATTCGCGGCTGAGATTGATGTAGTTGAAGACCTTGGTGTCCCAGCCGGCCCGCCAGCGATCTTCATCCACCGTTTCCAGCGAGCCGGATGGAATGTCGCCGGCATTGTTGACGAGAATGTCCACATCCCCGCACGCCTGCGACACGCGCTCGGCCGAACCGCGTTGCGCGAGATCGGCGGCGAGCGTGTTCACTCTCACCTGATACTTTCCGCGGATCGCATTGGCGGCGTCTTCCAGCGCGTCTTGCGAGCGCGCAACGAGATGAAGATCGCAGCCCTCGGAGGCGAAGCGATGCGCCGTCGCCAGCCCCAAGCCTTTGGAGCCGCCGGTGATTAGCACGGTGTTGCCGTTGAGATGAAGGTCCATGCGTCACCTTTTGTCGGCCGCGCAAGTCATCCAGCAGTCGGAATGACCGGCAGCAACAGATGCGAGGGGTGGGCGGCGTCGTGATAGATACTGTGCACCACCGTGCGGCTAGAGCAGACATGGTAGGGAATGTACTCGACGTTGGTGGCGCCGAGCACGCCGGTCGCCAGATCGAGGTTCGTGATCTCGACGCAAATGCGGTGGCCTTTGCGGAACAGATTGGCAAAAGCAAAAATCTCGATCGCGTATTCCTCGACTTTGCCCGGCGTCACCTTTTGCCGCGCCTGTCGCGTGAGCTTGTGCCACGGCTTCCATGGGTTGGAGCGCGCCGGATCGAGCGCACGGTTCGAGGCTTTGAGCCAGCCACGGGTCAGTTCGCGTTCCGGCAGGTGGTCCGAAATTTCCCGCTCGCCTTCGCGCGCCGTGCGCACGCTGGGATCAGGCCCGACGTCCTTGAGGATGATGATCCAGTTGGTGTCATCGCGGTCGATCGCGGCAAAGAGGTTGAGCACGCTCGGCCCGGCAACCAGGAGATCGTGCGGCAGCGGATCGCTTAAAAAGCGCAATCTCGCGATCCGGTTGGTTTGGGTCGGCGGCATCTGCGCGAACACATCCGGCGGAATGTAATTGTCGACGCTCGATGCGATGTAGGGCTCGGCGGTGAGCCGCTCCCAGCTGGCAAGATAAAGCTTGGTCCATTGCGTTTCCGGCAACGGCCAATCGGCGCCGCGCCGCCACTCGTTGGCGCCCATCACCCAATAGCTCACCGGCGGCTCTTTCATGATGCCGGAGTCGATGCCTTTGAGCCAATGGTCGTACCAGCGCAGCATCTCGCTGCGCAGCGCCCGGAGCGGCCGGTCGGGATGCGCCGGCCCGGTCAGCACCATCTTCTTCGGCGCTGGAATCTTGTTGAAATACGTCTGCGCGCCGGCGAGGTGCGTCTTGTAAGTGTAGCCGTACCAGCCGGCGCCGGTATAGGTCGGCAGCGTGATCTTCGGAAATTCCGCTTCCGCCTCGACGATGATTTTCTCGTCGTCGTACGGATCGATCAGCACGTCGAAATAGCGCGGCATGTGTTGTCCGCGCTGCAGGAGCACATTGTGCAAATGCGGATACATGCGGATATCCGCATCTGCCATGGCCTCACGCCATTTTTCTTCCTTGTCCGGCGGCAGCTCGCCGGGCGCGCCGCGCGTGGTGTGGACCGACGAAAAATGATCCATCAGGTAGCGGAAGGCGTGCAGCACGCCGCCGGGATACTCCTCGCGAAAGCCGCCGAACTTGCCGTAGGCGCCGCGCGGATCGTAGGGGAAGATCGCCTTGAGCATTGGCGGCTGCTGGCGCGCGACGTGGAATTGCTCTGACGCAAATGCGCCGATGCCGACCATCCCGATATTGCCGTCGCACCAAGGCTGCCGCGCGATCCATTCGATCACGTCGTAGCTGTCCCATTCGCGCGAACCGCCATCGCCGGATTTGAGGTAGCCGCGCGGCGAGCCGATGACGTGCACATAGCCGCGCGACACGAAGAACTCGGTGTCGCCGGCTTCGGCGTGACCGAGCCAGAGCGACGACCAGGAAGGCTGCGGCGGAAACACCTGCGGCAGTTCATTGCCCTGCAACTCCTTGGAATGAACACCAAAGGCGAACAGCACCGGAAAGCGGCCAGCCGCGTCGGGTCGATAGACGTCGACCACGACAGTGACGCCGTCGCGCATCGGCACGGCGATATCCTTGTCGCACACGATTCGCTGGTGTTCGGCCGGCCGCGCATAATCGGACGGCGGCTGGTGGCCCGAGGGGAAAAGCTCCTCGGCGGCGCGGACGTCGTTGTCTTTCATATGGGCTCGGTCCTGCCGGCAGCTATTTGCCGCCCACGACTGATTTTACGGCCTTGTCGGTGCCGGTGATGATTACGCGATGCGACTGCGCCATCCGTGACCCCTCTAAGGAACGATCACGACATTCGTGAAACCGCCGTCGCGGAATTGCGAGCCGTCGAGCGCGCGGTTCACTTCGGCGAGCGGCACGCGAACGTGCTCGAACACCGAAAGGTCGAGTGTGCCTGCCGCGGCCATGGCCGCCAGCGCCTCGCCGTCGGCGATGGTGAACCAGTTGCTGCCGATGAATTCGATCTGGTTGTCCATCATCCAGTGCACATCCATCACGGTCTTTTCGCCGACACCGCCGATATTGATGGCTTTGCCGCCGCGGCGTAGCGCGTAAATAGCGTTCATGAGGAGCGTGCCGGAGGTGCCGGGGCCCAGGCAATCGATGACGGCGTCGACGCCATGCCCGCCGGTAAAGGAACGCGCCCAGTCGGCGACCGATTTGCCTTCATCCTGTGCCAGGATCTCGATCCGCTCCGGCGCCAAAGCTTTGACCCGATCGAGGCGCTTGCGGTCGCGCGCGGTGCCGAGAATGCGGGTGACGCCGCGGCCGAGCGCGCACAAGGTGGCGCCAAGACCAAGCGTGCCGGTGAGGCCATTGATGAAAATCGTCTTGCCCGGCCCGGCGCCGGCTTTGCGTAACGCCGCATAGGCGGTGCCGATATAGCCGAAGCGCGCCGCTTCCTCGAAAGCAACACTGTCGGGAAGCGGCACCAGATTGTGTTGCGGCGCGGTGATGTACTCGCACATCCCGCCATACGGATAAGCGTCGAACTGGCGTTGCGCGTCCGGGCCGAAGCCGAAATAGCCGCGAAAGGTAAAGTTGATGCAGTTCATGGTGTCGTCGGCGCGGCAGGCCGGACACGAGCCGCAGAACAGGCCGGGCGTGACGTAGACCCGTTCGCCCCTGCGAAAGTTCTGCACCTGCTCGCCGACCGCGGCGATGACGCCGGCGACATCGAGCCCGAAGATCGCCGGCAGCTTCGGCAGCGGCAATTCCGGGAACCAGGTTTGCCAATGGGTCAGCACATTGATGAGGTTCGGCACCACGCCGCAGGCCTTGACCGCGACCAGTACATCGGTTCGGCGCGGCGCCGGCACCGGCACCTGCTCGAGCCTCATCGGTTCGCCGGTTTTATGGAGCCGGGCGGCAAGCATCGTGGTCAAGCAAATGTCCTCCCAAATGAGGACCGGCATGTTCTAGGCAAGCCGGGCATGGCGTCGTATAGCGCAATCGTATAGCAAAACCCGCGGCCGGGAGGATGCATTGGATTTCGAGTACTCGTCCGAGCAGAAGCTCCTCTGGGACAGCGTCCACAGGTTGATGCAGCGGGTCGCTACGCCCGAGTATTTGCGGCGGCTGGATCGCGAGCGGCTATACCCTTACGAGCTCTACGATGCGTGGGTGCAAGCCGGGCTGTTCGCCCTGCCGTTTGCCGAGGAATATGGCGGCGCCGGTGGCAGTGTTGTCGACCTCGCCATCGTGTCCGAGGAGATCGGCCGCTACAGCGCTGACGTGGCGATGGCATTCGGCGGCAGTACTTTCTGCGCGCTCAATGTGGCGCGCAAAGGCTCCGAGGAGCAGAAACGGTATTGGCTGCCGAAGCTGATGTCCGGCGAAATCCGCATGTCGATCTCGATGTCGGAGCCGGATGCCGGCTCCGATGTCGGCGCCATGCGCACGCAGGCCCGACGCGACGGCAATGAATATGTGCTCAGCGGCCAGAAGATTTGGGCGACCGCCGCCGGCGCGCGCGACAATGTCATCAATGTCTATGTGAAGACCGATCCGAAGGCGCATTACCGGCAAGGCATGTCGCTGTTCCTGGTCGACAACGACACGCCCGGTCTCGAAATCCGCAAGCTCGACATGCTCGGCCGCCGTTCGGTCGGCACCTATGAGCTTTACTTCAACGACGCCCGCATTCCGCCGGACCGGCTGATCGGTGGCGAGAATAAAGGCTGGGATTGCATCCTGTCGGGCCTGCAGGCCGAGCGCGTTGTCGCCGCGGCTTGCGATTGCGGCAGCGCACGCGGTGCCCTCGATATGGCGGTGAACTATGCCAAAGAGCGGCATCAATTTGGGCGGGCGATCGGCAGCTTTCAGGCGATCGCCCACATGCTCGCGGACCTGGAGACGCAGGTGGAAGCCGCCTGGGCGCTGACCTTGAAGGCCGCCTGGCGCGTCAGCCGCGGCGAGGACGCGCTCAAGGAAATCACCATGGCCAAGCTGCTCGCCGCCGAGACCTACGTGAAGACGACCGAGGCCGGCATGCAGGTGATGGGCGGCTACGGCTACAACATGGAGTTTGACATGCAGCGGCATTTCCGCGACGCCCGCGCCGCGACGGTCGCCGCCGGCTCTTCGCAAATCCAGCGCAATCTGATCGCCGGCCAGATCGGCCTCAAGGTGCAATGAGAAATTTCGGCATGGTGCAATGACCGTCGGTCTGCCGCTGACGATCCCCAATGCCTTCGCGCGCGCCGCCCGCTGGTTCGGCGACGGCGAAGCAGTGGTCGATTCGGCAACGCGGCTGACTTTTGCTGAGCTCGATAAACTCTCATACCGCGCTGCCGCACTGTTTGCGGCCCTGGGCGCGGTGCCCGGCAAGCCGCTGGCGCTGTTGTGTCCGCCGAGCTCGATCTATCTGGTCGCCTGGCTCGGCGCGGTGCGCATCGGTGCCTTGCCGATGGCGCTGCACACGCGTGAAATCTTCAGCCACGCTCGCCGCGCTCTGCCGCAAGATGCAGCCGAGCCTTCTGATCTACGACGCCTCGATGGAGGAGTTCGCGGCCGGCATCGCTGCCGGTTATCCGGAACTGCTCGCGTGCGTGGAAGCCGTGTCGGCCGTGCCGCCGAAGCGTAGCGGCAGGTTTAGGGCCGCGGCTTCCATTCCCACCGATCTCGACCGCGCATGGCCGGAGGCGCCGCTTGCCAGGCCGGCCGAGGACGATCCCGCCGTCATCGTGCTTTCGTCGGGCACGACATCGCTGCCGAAGGGCGTCGTGCACAGCCATCGCGGCTTCATCGAGAACGCGCGCACCAACCTTTATCTTTATCAGGGGCTGTTGCCGCGCGACCGCTCGCTGGTGCCGCTGAGCACCGCGTTCATCGGCTGCTACAATGGCTGGTTTCCGTTTTTGCACGCCGGCGCCTGCACCATTTTCATGGAGCATTTCGATCTCGGCGATCTGGTACGCAGAGTAAGCAGCGAACGCGCGACGCATGTCTTTCTGACACCGACGCTATGGCGCCGGCTGCTCAACGCCGATGAGCCGGGCGCCGATTTCAGCTCGGTGCGACTCATCGGCTTTGCCGCCGAGCCGATGGATGCGCCGACGCTCAAACGGCTGCGAGAAAGCATCTCGCCGAACGTGGTGCAGATGTACGGCTCGACCGAATGCGGTGCCGCGGCAACCTGCATCATTGCCGAGGAGATGGTCGGCGGCCGGCTGGTGAGCGTTGGCCGTCCATTGCTCAACGGCGATGTGCGGGTCGTCGCGCCCGGTGGCGGCCCAGGCGACGAAGTGGCAGCGGGCGAGACCGGCGAGATTCTGGTCTCCAGTCCCTCGCTTGCCGTCGGCATCTGGCGCGATCCGGATGCGACGGCCGCGAGCTTTGTCAGCGATGGCGATCGGCGCTGGTGGCGTTCGCGCGATCTCGGCCGCCTCGATGCCGGCGGTTACCTCTATTTGGAGGGCCGCCGCGACGATATGATCATTTCCGGTGGTATCAACATCATGCCGGCCCGGGTCGAGGAGATATTGCTGGCGCACCGCGGCGTCGCCGAATGCGCGGTGGTCGGTGTGCCCGATCCGGAATGGGGCGAGCGGGTGCAGGCTTTCATCGTCCGTGGCGATCCGGCGCTCGATGTGGACGCGCTCGAGCGTCACGTCCGCTTAAGCGACCTTTCGCCCTATCAGCGGCCGCGCGCCTATACCTTCGTCGCCGAATTGCCGCGCACCTCGACCAACAAAGTCCTGCGCCGCGCGCTACGCGAGGCAGCGTTGCGCGCCTCCGCCAAGCCGGACACCGAAGCCACGCAGCTCCAATCGACAGGAAGACAATGAGTGAGACAGAGCCGCTATTGCTGATCGAGCGCCAAGGCCCGATCGCCATCGTCACCCTCAATCGTCCCGACAAGCGCAATGCCTTGAGCGAGAAGTTATGGGCCGAGCTGAAGACGACGTTCGAGAGTTTCGAGCCCGACGTGCGCTGCGTCGTGCTGGCCGGCGCCGGCAAGCATTTCTGCGCCGGCCTCGACTTGACCGAGCATCGCCATCGGGAAGCGTTTGACAGCATCTTCATGTCGCGCTTCGCGCACGCCACGCTCGACGCCATCCAGTTCGGCGGCCGGCCGGTGGTGACGGCGATGCAGGGCGCGGTGATCGGCGGCGGGCTCGAAATCGCGACCGCGACTCATGTACGCGTTGCCGATACCACGGCCTTCTATCAATTGCCGGAGGGCCGCCGCGGCTTCTATGTCGGTGGCGGCGCCAGCGTTCGCGTCGCCAAGATCATCGGCTCAGGCCGCATGGTCGAGATGATGCTGACCGGCCGCACCCTCGACGCCGCGGCCGGCGAGCGGCTTGGCCTGTCGCATTATCTGGTCGAGCCGGGCAAGGCACTGGACAAGGCGATCGAGCTCGCCAACGCTATCGCCAAGAACGCGCGCATCCCGAATTATCTGATCGTGCAGGCCATCCCGCGCATCGAGGATATGTCGGCCGCCGACGGGCTATGGACCGAAAGCGTTGCACAGGCCGTGAGCATGACTTCGGAAGATGCCCGCGCCGGCATCGACGCGTTTCTCGGCAAGCGCAAGATCGAGTTCTAGGCCCGCCTATGGCTTCGAGGATTCCTCTGCTGGCGCCAATGCCAGCCGCCTGCCGACGGGGAACAACTCGATATTGAAGCGGTGGCTGATCCAGCCCCAAACGCCAGAGGGCGCTTTCAACATCACCACGATGGCGATCGCGCCCATCAGGATCAAATAGTAGGCGCCGTAATCGGCCAAGAGTTCGCGCAGCACGATGAAGATCAGCATGCCGATGAACGGCCCCTCGAGGGTGCCGATGCCGCCGATCACGACCATGAAGATAACGACGACGGTCCAGTCGTTGATGCTGAACCCGGCGTCCGGCGAGATGCGGAGCTTTTGCAGGAAGATCAGCCCGCCGACTAGGCCGGTGCAGGCTGCGGTCACGATGTAGATGATGAATTTTGTGCGGAACGTGTTGACGCCGAGGCTGGCCGATGCCGGTTCGGAATCACGGATGGCCGTCAGCGCCAGCCCGTGTTTCGAGCGCAGCAATAGATAGACAATAGCGAACACGATCACCGCGATCGCGATCGACATGAGATACAAGGCCATGTCGCGCCCGGCCCGATCGGGGGCAATGTCGCGCATGATGTCTGGCGTCAGCGACAGGCCGGAGCCGCCGCCGAGCACCGGGATGAGGCTCGCGACCAGCGCGAAGACCTCGGAAACGACCCAGGTGCCGACGGCGAAATAGGCGCCGCGCAGCCGGAACACCGCGATCGACACCGGTATCGACAATAACCCGGCGAACGGACCCGCGAGCAGCAGCGCCACGTACGCATTCACGTCCAACGCGTCGGTCAGGTAAAACAGCGCATAACCGCCGAGGCCGACATAGGCTTGCTGGCCGACCGAAACCAGGCCGGCATAACCGGCCAGTAGATTCCACAGCTGGGCGAGCGCCAGGTAATAAGCCATCTCGGCGACGAGCCGCATCTGGCCGGAATCGCCCCACCACGGCATGGCGACCAGTGCTGCGAGCAATACCACGGCCGCGACGGCAAACACGCGACTGGCCAACGTTCCGCGCTCGACCTGATCGGTTTGCATGTCAATCTCTGGTCCGCGGGAACAGCCCGCTCGGTCGAACGATCAGGATGATCAGAAAGGCGATGTGCCCGGCGAGGATTTGCCAGGTCGGCGACAGCGCGGCGCCGACAGACTGAGCGATGCCCAACACCATGCCGCCGATCAGCGTGCCCCACATGC
The DNA here is from genome assembly GCA_963806465.1 of uncultured Alphaproteobacteria bacterium. Taxonomy (GTDB): domain Bacteria; phylum Pseudomonadota; class Alphaproteobacteria; order Rhizobiales; family Xanthobacteraceae; genus BOG-931. The sequence continues at coordinate 45,811 of CAWDZD010000076.1, forward strand.
TGCCCAGGCCGCCGATGATGACAGCTTCAAACGCCAGGATCAGCCGGATCGGACCGGCCGACGGATCGAAGTTGGTGCGGATTGCAAACAGCACGCCGGCGATGGCGGTGAAAATCATGGCGATGCCGAGGGCGACCGCGTAGAGCTTGCGGTTGTCGATGCCCATCAGCTCGGCGGTGTCGGCATCGTCGGAGACGGCGCGAAAGGCACGGCCGAGGCCGGTGCGATAAAACAGCAATTGCAGACTGCCCAGCGCGAGCAGGGCGACACCGAAGACGAGCAATGGGTAGACGCCGATCGAAATGCCGCCCGGGAATTGCACGCTCGCGGTTTCGATCGCACCCTGCTGCAGGCGACGCGTGTAGGCGCCGAAGCCTTCCAATAGCCCGTTCTGGATGATGATCGAAATGCCGAAAGTCACGAGCAGCGGCGGCAACAACCCGCCGGTCAGCGTTTGATTGAGCAACCCGCGTTGCAGCGCATAGCCGAGCGCGAACATTACCGGTACGACAATCACAAGACAGGAGATCGGATCGAGTCCGGTGCCCTGGCCGACGACCATGGCGACATAGGCGGAAAGCACGATCAGATCGCCATGGGCGATGTTCACCAGCCGCATGATGCCGAACGACAGCGATAAACCGATGGCGAACAGCGCGTAGATGCCGCCGAGCAGGCTGCCCTGGATGAATGTGTTGACCCATTCCATCGCCGGTGCTGCCCTAAATTCCGAAATAAGCCCCGCTGATCGCCCCGCGGTCGAAGCCCTTGGTCGGCGCCGTCAAAGCAAGCCGGCCTTCCTGGAAACAATAGAAGCGCACCGAGGCGTCGAGCGCCCGGTTGATGTCCTGCTCGACCAGCACCACCGTCGTGCCTTCGGCGGTGATTTTGCCAAGGCAGTCATAGATGTCGCGGATCACGACCGGCGCCAATCCGAGCGACAGCTCGTCGCAGAGCAATAGCCGCGGGTTCGACATTAGGGCCCGGCCGACCGTCGTCATCTGCTGTTGTCCGCCCGACAAATCGGTCGCCGGCAGACGCCGCAATTCGCGCAAGCGCGGAAACAGGTCGTAGACCCGCTCGAGATTCCATGGGCCCGGGCGCTTGCTGTAGCCGCCAAGCAGAAGATTTTCTTCGACCGAAAGGCTCGGGAATAGCCGGCGCCCTTCCGGAGCCATGGCGATGCCAAGCCGAACGATGTCGTGCGCGGTGTGGTGACCGATCGAGCGGCCCTCGAACATGACCATATCCGGGGCGGTCTCGAGCGCGCCGGCAACGGCGCGGAGAAACGTCGTCTTGCCCGCGCCGTTGGCGCCGATGACGGCAACGGTCTCGCCCTCGTCCACTGTGACGTTGATGTCGAACAGCGCCTGGAAGTCGCCATAGAACGCCGAGAGATTGTGGGTCTGCAGGAGCGTCATGACACGGGAATGCCCATGTAGACTTCCCGCACTTTCGGGTTCGCCATCACCTCGTGCGGGTTGCCTTGCGCCAACACCTGCCCGAAGTCCATCACCACGAGGCGACTAGCCACCGAGACCAGCGCGTGCACGATATGCTCGATCCAGACAATGGTCGTGCCGCCGGCGTGAATCTCCTTGATGGTTTTGACGAGTTCGGCGCATTCGTGCTCGGTGAGCCCGCCGGCGATTTCGTCGAGCAGCAGCAGCTTCGGTTTCATCGCCAATGCGCGTGCGAGCTCGAGCCGTTTGCGCTGCAGCAGCGTCAGGGTCCGCGCCGGCTTGTTGGCCTTGTCGTAGAGGCCAGTGATTTTCAGCACGTCGCTGCAACGCCGGTAGCTCTCGCGCTCGCTGGCGCGGCCGCCAAAGATGGCGCCGACCAGAAGATTCTCGAACACCGTCATGTTCGCGAATGGATGCGGTATCTGATAGGAGCGCCCGATCCCCATGCGCGAGCGGGCGTGCGGCGACATCGCCGTCATGTCGGAGCCGCCGAACAGCACGCGTCCCGCCGTTGGCGCGACGTCGCCGGTGATCAAATTGAACATAGTGGATTTGCCGGCGCCGTTTGGGCCGATCACGCCGAGCGCCTCACCATCCGTCACGGCGAGCTTGACCGCGTCCACGGCCTTGAGCGCGCCGTAGAACTTTGACACGCCGTCAAGTTCCAGAAGGACTGTCATCAAACGCTATGATTGACATCCGCCGCGCTTTTGCACGCGGCGGCTTTTTGATCTCATGAAGGCACAGCTTAGGAATACTTAATCGGCTCGAACGGACTGTCGAGCGGGATGTTCGGTGCGGGCTGGTTATAGACGATGTTCAAGTCATACTTGAACTTGGCGCCCTTCTTCCATTGGCCGCCGACCAGCGGCGTTGTGCAGACGTTCGGCACCGGGTTCGTGGGACCGCCGCCCTTCCAGGTCAGCGGGCCGACGATCGACTGATAGTTGGTTTCCTTGATGGCATCGCGGATCGAAGCGGCGTCAACCTTTTTTGTGCGCTTGAGCACGTCGATTGCGACCTCGAGATTGGCGTGCTTGAAGCCGAGCGGCTGGGTCCATTGCTTGCCGGTCGCCTTCTCATACGCGTCGCAGAACTCCTGAGCGGTCTGGCCGGTCAGGCTGGACTTGAAGGGATGGTGATGCGACCACCAGACCTCGGTCGACGTGCCGGCGCCGCGGTCGCCCAGCGCCTCGACGGCGGTGGGGAAGAGCAGCGCTTTGGGCGGGGTCGCGATCTTCGGCCGGTAGCCCTGTTGCGCGCATTGCGTCCAGAAGATCGCGAATTGCGGCGGATTGAAAATGCCGCAGATGGTCTCGCAGTTTTGGTCCTTGAGCTGCCGGATCTGCGCGGTGAAGTCGTCGCTCAGCGGCGGATAGAGACCGAGATCGACGATATCGAGGCCCTTCTTGCGGAAGGTCGTCGCCATGCCGTGCTCTTTGTCGCTCGCGGCTATGCCGTCCTGGTCGTTGGTGAGCATCAGGCCCACCTTTTTGTTGGTTGGCAGCGACAGCCACATGTCGGCGAACAGATTGGCGGCCATGCCGAAGCCCCAGAAGAAGTGGTAGGTCCACTCGAAGCCTTTGGCGGGGTTGCCTTTGCGGCCGAAGAAGAAGTCTTCCCACGGATCGTCGGCGGTGATGCAGGGCACGCCGGCGAGTTCGCACTGATCGGCGACCGGAACGACGGTGTCGCCGGTCGAGGAGCCGATCATCATATCGACCTTGTCGCGGTTGATGAGTTGCGCCGTGACTTCCGACGCCCGGTTGGCGTTGGATTGGCTGTCGCGATAAAGAATCTCGACCGGGTGCTTTTCGCCGGCGACGGTGATGCCGTCGGCAAGCGTCTTTTTGACCTCGGCCAGCACCCACTGATCGGCTTCGCCGAAGGCGGCGATCGGTCCGGTCTGCGGGCTGACCATGCCGATTTTGATGGCGCGGGCAGCGGCCCGTGACGACTGAAACATCCACGGCGAGGCGATCGCGCCGGCGCCGGCGGCGCCCATCAGCTTGATCACCTTACGGCGCTGCTTGTCGATCTTCTCCGGCCGTCCAGCTTTTAGTCCCCGCTTGCTCTGCATTGGTGCCTTCCCTCCCTGGTTTCGTGGGCTGCCCACTTCAGACTTGGGCTTGCCTCACACAATACCCGTTGCGGACCTGCCGCTGACAGGTTGTCCGTCCGTATACTACATACGGCCCACCCGGGATACGGGGTGCAATGACCCAGGATGCGGGTCACCGGCTGTTTCTGTCATGCCGCAGCTGGCCAGACGTAGACCGTTTGGAGATCGCCGCAGCAGCCGCTCAGGCCTCGTAATTGTGGACGAAATCCTCCGGTACGTTCGGGCCCCAGGCATAGAAGGAATCGTCAGGTGGATGACCGCCGGCCGCCCAGTCGCAGGTCGCCGGGATATAGTCGATGTCGGCGGAATATTCGCTGAAGCTGCCCCACGGATCCTGGACGTAATGGAAATAGTTCGAGCCGAGCACGTGCCGGCCCAAGCCCCAGCCTTTGGCGAAGCCTTTGTCCAGCATGTGCATGGCGCCGGCGCCGATCTCGTCGACCGATCCGACGTCCCAGCTGAAGTGATGATGGCCGGGCGCGTTGGAGCGCGCGAACGCGATCATGTGATGATCGCTACCGTGGATGCCGTGCATAAACGCGATATTGTCGCTGGAATGATCGGATAAACGCATGCCGAGCACGCGGGTGTAGAACTCGATCGCCTTGGCTACGTCGGCGGTGAACATCAGAACGTGCGAGAGGCGCCGCGGCCGGGTGCGCGGCATGGTGCTGCGGAACGGCGCCCCGCGTTGACCGGGCCCGACCTCCTTGTGACCGAAGTGGGTTTTCTCCTCCGGCGACGATTTCGCCGCGACCTTGATCTCGAGCAGAACGCCGTTGTGATCGCGGAACCACAGGCCGTTTGACTCGATGCCCGGCGGCGGGTCGAGACGCTTGATGCCCATCTCCTGCAGACGGCGCGAGAAATGATCGATGTCGTCCTCGAACGCGCCGAACGACACGTAGCCCAATCTCTTGCGCGGTCCCTCGCCGATCGTGCCCCAGACGTGCCGTTGCTCGAAGGTGGCAAGCGTCAGACAGTTGCCGCGCTCTCCGACATCGAGGCCGAACTCGGAATAGAAATTCTGCGCGACGGCAAGATCCGGCACTGCAAAGTGGAAATGGTCGACCGAATGAATGCCAAGTTCGCCCGGGCGGCGGCTCGGCTTGATGTAACCGTGGATCGCTGTCATGGCGCGCGCCCTCGCTGCTTTCGCCTCAGCCGATAGCCTAAGGCGTTGGCCAACTTTGCCAAGTCAGCGGATTCAATCCTCGATAAAATATTTTTGTCAACGAAAAATAATTTTTCCTTGCTCCCGTAGTCACCATGTCGCATGATGGGCGGGATGAACAAGCTCGCCAGCATCGATCGTGCGGCAACGCAGGCCGACCAGGTCTATGAGGCCTTGTTGGCCGAAATCCTCGATTGCCGGCTGGCACCGGGCGCCAAGGTTACCATCAGCGATGTCGCCTCCCGGCTCGGCACGAGCCCAGGCGCGGTTCGCGAGGCGATGTCGCGGCTCTCGGCGGAAAAGTGGACCGTGGCCACGGCGCAGAAGGGATATTCGGTGGCGCCGGTCTCAATAGCCGAGCTGAAGGATCTGACGCGGATACGTATCGCGATTGAACAGATGTGCCTTCGCTCGGCTATCGCCCATGGCGATGTCGAGTGGGAGACCTCCATTGTCGCGGCGTATCATCGCCTGCATCGCATTCCGATCGTCGCCCCTGACGGCGCCGCACGCATCAACGAGGCTTGGGTGGCCGCGCATACCACGTTTCACGCCGCGCTCGCCGCGGCTTGCGACAGCCGCTGGACACTCAATCTGCGTGCGATGCTGTACGCTCAGAGTGAACGTTATCGGCAACTGTCGTATGTGCTGGCTCGCGAAAATCGCGACGTCGACGGTGAGCACAAGAACATCCTGGATGCGTGCCTGGCGCGCGACGCCGATCTCGCTTGCCGGTTGATCGATGAGCATTTGACACGAACCTCGGACATTCTCGCGACTTCGCCGCCGCTGCGCGATGCGCAACGTCAAGTCGCGGTACAGGAAAGATAAAAACGCCAGGAACAAACGTAGCGTCGGGAGGAGATTGGCAAATGAACAAGGTCGCTAGCGTCCGCAGCGTTGCTGCGCCGTCGGCTCAGGAGCTCGTCACGCGAGCCCGCGAACTCGGACCGCTCCTTCGCAAGAACGGCCCGATCGGCGAGAGCGATCGGCGCGTGACCGACGAGGCGATCGAAGCCGTAGCAAAAGCCGGCCTAATGAAAGTGTGTACGCCGAAGCGCTACGGCGGCTGGGAAATGAACACCCGGGCCATGCTGGATGTGAGCTCCGCAATCGCGGAAGCCGACGGCGGCACTGCCTGGGTCGTCAACCTCAACAATATCTGCTGCTGGCTGACGAGCCTCTTTCCCGTCAAGGCGCAGGATGAGGTGTTTAGCGCCGATCCCGATGCCTGCGTCTCCGGCGTGCTCAATCCGACCGCGACGGTCAAGCAGGTCGACGGCGGGTACCGGGTCACCGGACAGTGGCACTACAATTCCGGCGGCTGGCATGCGCAATGGGCGGTGCTCGGCATGCCGATCGTCAACGATGCCGGCGAGGCCATCGACCAGGGACTAGCGCTATTCCCGATGGCCGACCTTGAGCGCGTCGATACCTGGTTCGTCGCCGGCATGAAGTCGAGCGGCAGCATTTCCCTGAAAGCCAACGACGCTTTCGTTCCTCACCACCGCGTGCTCTCGGTGCCGCGCGCGATCGAAGGCGACTATCCGACGGAAATGCGCAGCCAAGAGGCATTCTACCGCTCCCCATTCGTCGCCATTCTCGCGATCATTCTGGTAGGACCGATTCTCGGCCTCGGCCGCGCCGCGCTTAATTTCGTGCGAGAAAAGGCGGCAACGCGGACGATTGCCTATACGTTCTTCGAAAAGCAGAAGGATTCGGTCGGCTTCCAGTTGCAGCTCGCCGAGGCGGCAATGATGATCGATACGGCGCATTTCCACGCTTATCGCGCCGCCGATGATGTCGACGCGGCGGCGGCGAGCGGCGTCTATCCGGATATGCTGACCCGCGCGCGGGTGCGCGCCGACACCGGCTATGTGGTCGAAAAGATCACCCAAGCCATCGACAAGCTGATGTTCGCCCATGGCTCCGGCGGCTTCGCCGATGTTAGCCCGCTGCAGCGCATCTGGCGTGACGCAGCGGTGGCGTCGCGGCACGCCGTGGTCCTGCCGCCGATCGGCTATGAGGTCTATGGCAAGGCGCTGCTCGGCGTCGACAATAACGTCACACCGCTCATTTGATCGCTCACTGCGCCGACCGGACGAATATCCCGGGGAAGCTTTTTCACGTTGCCCGCGGCGGTCGGATACGTGGGCCGTTGCCACCCTGCCGCATATGCCGTGGGCGGATCGAGCCTCTCAGCAGCCAGTTCGCTTTTCGAACATCGCTTTGATTGCGGGGAGACGCGCCTAGCGCAAAGGAAGTCGGAACGCCTATAATTCGACGGCAGCGCTTTTGAACGCTTTGCGGTCAGCGACCGACGCTTGCGAACCCCAAAGAACCTCCGCGGAGGGCCCATGAATGCCGTCTATAGCAGCCGATGGTTCGATGGCGACAAGCGGCGCGCTTGGGAGGCGGTCATCAGTCAATTGTACGCCTCGCTGGACATGGAGCTTCGCCGTCCGCCGGAATTCGAGGGCGTGATCACGCAATGCCTGCTCGATGGTCTCGACCTGACCCACGTGATCGCGGACTACGAGATTGCCAGCCGCAAGCGGCATCACATTGCCAGAGACGTAAGCCAAAGCTGCGTGTTTTTGTTCGCCAAAAAAGGGCCGTTGACCATCGAGCAATTCGGCCGCGAGGCGCTGCTCGATTCCAGTAGCTGTTCTTTGGTGGACTTGGCCTCGCCTTACGTCCTCAAGCATGCGACCTTGACCGACACGTTCTTTTTGAAGGCTCCCGAGGTCGTCCTCCGATCGCGCTTTAAGGATATTCATTCGCATTGCGCGGTGGCGCGGCCGATCGGTCCCGGCATGGGGCGCATTGCCGCCGACATGATTGCGTCGCTGGTCGAAAACGCCAGCGACGTTGGCGAACAGGACGCGGCCCTTCTGGCCGCGCAGATATTGGACATTCTGGCGATTGCATTCGAAGCGGCGCCGGCGGATATGCCGGAAGGACCGTCATTGGCCCGCGCCGCGATTCGCAAGCGAGCGCTGGCCTATATCGATCGCTGGATCAGCGATCCGACGCTCGATCCGGCCCGGGTGGCTGCGGCCATCGGCGTGTCGACGCGCTATCTGCACAAAGTCTTCGAGTCATCGGAAAAATCGGTGAGCGCGCACATCCGTGCGGCGCGGCTTGAGCGTGCGCGGCGGGATCTTTCCGACCAACGGCTTTACCAACAATCGATTGCCGAGATTGCCAACCGTAACGGTTTTCTCAATCAAAGTTTCTTCGCTACGTCTTTCAAGAAAGAGTTTGGCGTGTCGCCGCGCAGCGTGCGCGCGGGGCCGCGCACTTGAGTTTCGCCGCAAGCCCGCGGAAATGGGAGTGGGCGCTGTTTGTAAAATTAAAGGGCGCGCACGCAAAAATATCGGTCGCGGTTGGTTTGCATGCCTGCAGCGGAGCGGGTATGACTCGCACAAATCGCTGACCTGCAACGGATAGCTGTTCGCGCCAGACGCGAAGCACCGGCTGGTTAGATGCACAACATCTGAGCGACCGCTAGCGCGGTATCGCCAAGGGAGGCCCCGATGAGCGTCCGGTTCGACTTCATGCACTTTATGCCGTATGTGCATCTGCCGGAAAATCACAAGGAATACCACTCGACCTGGGTGGATTTTCCAAACAAATATTACGACGCCAAAAAAGGCTACGCGCTTTATCAGCGTTACCTTGCCGAGCTGGTGATGGCCGACAAGGTCGGCTTCGACGCCGTCGTCGTCAACGAGCACCACAACACCGCCTATAGCATGATGGCGGCGCCGAATTTGATCGCCGCCGCGATCATTCCGCAAATCAAGAACGCCAAGATTTGCGTATGGGGCACGCCGCCGAATCTGGAATATCCGAACCGGCTGGCGGAAGAATACGCCATGCTCGACGTCATGTCGCAGGGTCGCCTCGAAGTGGCGTTTCCGCTCGGCACCGGCATGGAGTACTGGGCCAATCCGATCAATCCGTCGAACGCGCGTGAGCGCCATCGTGAATCGATCGACATTATCCTGCAGGCCTGGACGCAGGACGGCCCGACCACCTATTACGGCGACTTCTACACGTACCGCTACCTCAATCCATGGCCGCGGCCTTATCAGAAGCCGCATCCGCCGTGCTACATCGTCGGCACCGGAAGCCAGGAAACCATCGATCTCGCCGCCAAGCTCGGCTTCGGCTACTCGTCGGTGTTCGTCACCAAGCAGCGCGCGCAAGAGCTCAATCAGACGCTGCGCCGGCTCGCTGCCGAACACGGCCACCACATCCGGCCCGATCAGCTGCCGCTGCAGGTCATCACCTACGTCGCCGAGACGCAGGAAAAGGCTGAGGAAGAGGCAATTCCGCACATCCGCTTCTTCTTCGAAGACGCACTGCGCACGACGCCGACATTCCTGGCGCCGCCCGGCTATCTCTCGGTCGTCGAACTGAAGAAACGCGCCGCGCTCGCCGACAAGCTGCATGGCGCTTTCAGTTTCGAAAACGTCAACAAATCGTTCTTCGTCGCGGTTGGCACGGCTGATCAGGTCGTCGAGAAACTGCAGGAATGGGGCGAGCGGGTCGGGACCGACCACTTCAACATCCTCGGCGCCATCGGCAACATGCCGCATTGGAAAGTGGTGAAGAACCTCACCAACATTGGCCAGGACGTGATCCCGCGCATGCGCGCCCGTGCCTCGACCGAACGCCGCGTCGCCGCCGAATAGTGAGAGTGTACCGATGACCGCGACAGCCTTTCCTCCCCAATTCAAGCGCGAAACGCACACCATCAACGGCGTGAAAACGATCGTGCTCACGGCCGGGAGCGGACCGCCGCTGGTGTTCCTTCACGGCGCCGGCATTTGGCACGGCATCAACTTCGCCGTGCCGTGGACGCAAAAATTCCGCGTCATCGTCCCAATGCATCCCGGCTTTGGCGAAGCCGACGACGATCCGGCGATGACGGAAATCCACGACTATGTCATGCACTATCTCGATCTGTTCGATGCGCTCGGCCTCGACAAGTTCCATCTGGTCGGGTTCTCGCTCGGCGGCTGGCTTGCTGCGAACTTTGCTGTCGAACATGGCCACCGCATAGAGCGGCTCGTTCTGGTCGGCCCCGCGGGCTTGCGCGGCAAGGAGCGTCCCAAGGGCGATTTTTTCCTGCTCCCTCCGGAAAAGATTCCGTCGTTGCTGGTCTCCAACTTCGACGTGATCAAACCATTCCTGCCGGAGGATCCGAAGGATCTCGACTTCATGGGGGCGCGCTATCGCGAAGGCGGCACGCTAGCGCGGCTGTTGTGGGAGCATCCCTACGACACCAAACTACCGCGCTATATGCACCGCTTGACCATGCCGACGCTCTTGGTATGGGGCGAAGACGACAAGCTCCTGCCGGTGCAGAATGCCGAATTCTGGCGCCAGCGCATCCCCAAGGCGGAATTCCAGACTTTCAAAGGTGCCGGTCACCTTGTCCTCGACGAGAAACGCGAAGCGGTCGACGCGGTGCAGCGCTTTCTGAGCTGACGGCCCGCATCGTTTGCGCTCGCGAGGTGCGGCGAGGGTGGTATCACGCGTGATACCGGAACCTTTGTGCACCGGCGTTGCCGTGTTTGTGATTGTCGCCATTCGAGCCGACTGTTAGTCTGATTAATCATCGGCGCTGGGACGCGCCGGGACAGCTGGGGGGTTACACCATGGATGGTCTGACAACGTACGCGAAGCCGCTTGGCCGGCTCTTTATGTCCAGCCTGTTTATTTGGGCGGGCTACACGAAGCTATTCGTATTTGGTCCAGCCGGCACGGCGGCGTATTTCAAGAGCGTCAACATACCGATCCCGGATGTTATGGCCTGGATCGTCATTATCATCGAGATCGTCGGCGGCTTGATGATCCTGGTCGGTTTCCAGACCCGTTGGGTTGCGCTTGCGCTCGCGATATTCTGCTTGATCACGGGTTTCGGCGTGCACTTGCCGGTCGGGGACACGGCCAACATGACCCATTTCTACAAGAACTTGGCGCTGGCCGGCGGCTTCCTTTACATCTTTTCGGCTGGTGCCGGCGCGCTCAGCGTCGACGGCGAAAAAGCGTAACGTTCGCCACACCGATCGGCGGCCTACACAAACGACGGGGCGGATGGTTCCGCCCCGTTAACTGCCTTTCTGCGTGCCCGTTCGACCATTTGTAAGATTTGGCGGCTATATGCTACCTGCTCGGGCGTTCGGATTTCGAACGCACGCAAGCGGGCAGGCCGAGGTCATGATCGACACCGCTGTCAAAACCCGAGATCGCAGAGTCCTCAAGCGCACGCGCGTGCGGCGCAATGCCAAGATTATTGTGCCGCGGTCCTCGCCGGTTATTTGTTGCACGGTCGAAAACCTCACCAACGCCGGCGCCTGCCTCAAGCTCGCGACCACGTTCGGCGTGCCCGAGACCTTCGATCTGACCTTCGAGCACGGCCGTACCCGCCGGTGGTGCCGCGTCATCTGGCGAACCGACGATAAGCTCGGCGTCGCCTTCGAGGCCGCCGAGCAGGCGAAAGCTGGCTAGAGCTCAGCTACGGCGCGGATCAGCCGCTCGATATCCTCGGGCCGCGACAGACGGTGATCGCCATCCTTGACCAGCGTCAGCACGACATCGTCGCTGGCCAACCGCGAAACCAGTTCGACCGCATGCCGCCACGGCACATCCGGATCTTCGACGCCCTGAAGGATGCGCACGGGACACCCGGTTTCGATCATGCCGCTGAGCAGCAGGTGATTGCGCCCTTCTTCGATCAGCTGCCGCGTGACCAGATAGGGCTCCGGCGAATATTCCGACGGCCGCTGCCAGACGCCGGTTTGGTCAAGCTCCTCGCGGATCGCCGGCGTGAATCGTTTCCACATCAACTCCTCGGTGAAGTCGACAGCGGGCGCGATGAGCACCAGGCCGGCAATCGAGGCCGGCGGCGGTTGGCTGCGCTGCCGCAAGGCACGAACCATCAGCAGCGCCAGCCAGCCGCCCATCGACGAGCCGACCAGGATTTGCGGACCGTGGCCATAGGCATCGAATACGGCAAGCGCGTCGGCGAGCCAGCGGCCGATCGTGCCATCGGTGAAGGCGCCGCTGGATTCGCCATGGCCCGAATAGTCGAAACGCACGCAGGCACGCCCGGTCTGCGCCCCCCAGCGCGCCAGCGCTTCGGCTTTGGTACCCTTCATGTCGGATTTGTAGCCCGACAGCCAGAACAGCCCCGGTGTTGCGCCCGCCTGCACGCGCACCGCGATCCGGCGGTGTACGCCGCCCGTGCCAATGTCCAGGAATTTCAGGCCGTTATCATTCATGACTGCGGTCTGGGCGAGGGCGGGGATCCCGGCGAGCAAGCCGATGCGGCGTCATCTTTCGCCGCAAAACCTGCCCGGATGCAAGGGATCGCGCCGCATTGTCGTTGACTTGGCCGCAAAAACTCCCAATCTTCAGCCCTCGCCGATCAGCGTCGCGGACAATTGCTATCGTGGTCCGTGCAGGACGCGAACGGCCCGTTGCAACGACATAGGAGAGAAGAACCATTCGTCGCCCAATCAGAACCGCGCAGCCCGCCGCCAAGGAGGGCCCGCGCATCAACGAGGAGATCCGCGTCCGCGAGGTCCAACTCATCGACAAAGACGGCGCCAACAAAGGCGTCACAGAGATCAACGCCGCACTGGCGATGGCGCAAGAGGCCGGGCTCGATCTGGTCGAGATCGCGCCCAATTCGGTCCCGCCAGTCTGCAAAATTCTCGACTTCGGCAAATACAAATATCAGGCGCAGAAGAAAGCCGCCGAAGCGCGCAAGAAGCAGAAGGTCGTCGAGATCAAGGAGATCAAGCTGCGGCCAATGATCGACGATCACGACTACGAAGTGAAGATGCGCTCGATCCAGCGGTTTTTCGAGGAAGGCGACAAGGTCAAGGTCACGCTGCGGTTCCGCGGCCGCGAAATGGCGCACCAGGAGCTTGGCTACAAGCTGCTCGACCGGGTGAAAGGCGACACCGCCAAGATCGCAAAGATCGAGCAGGAACCGCGCTTCGAAGGCCGCCAGGTGGTGATGGTGCTGGCGCCGCGCTAAGCCGCGCCAACGCCGGCGCCGAGGATCGGCGCCAAAAATTCATGGTCCTCGCGCCGTGCTGAGGCCGCTCCTGGCGGATGCATTGGCTTCCGGAAGAATTGCGTTCCCCGGCAACGGGGATAATTCCACGGAGAGAGGAGACGACCATGGCCACATTCATCGTCATGCTGACCTGGACCGATCAGGGCATCCGCTCGCTCAAGGACACGCCCAAGCGCGTGCAGGCGGCTCGCGACTTAGGCAAAAAATTCGGGGTCGAGCTGAAACACATTTTTCTCACCTCGGGCGAGTTCGATATCCTGGTTGTTGCCGAGGCGCCGCATTACGACAACGTCGCCAAGTACGCCATGGCGGCCGGTATGCAGGGAAATGTGCGTTCGCGCACCGTGCGAGGGTGGACCGAGGCGGAAACGCACAAGTTGATTTCCGAGCTTTCGTAAGGCGCCTGCAACGCCGTCACTCGGGAGGTCGGCGGCCGGCTTGCCGCCATCACTGCTGCATTTGCCATTTTGGGCGTCCTCTGCCATAACGCCGCCCTCCCGCCGCCCGGCTGGTAAGGGCTGCCGTGGCGGCGGCGTGCTCCAAGCACACATCGCTCATGAACGAGCATTTTCGGCCTGCCGGGCGCTCGCGCTCGCGAGCCAAGGAGAGCCAAATGCCCAAGATCAAGACCAAATCGGGCGCCAAAAAGCGCTTCAAGGTGACTGGCACGGGGAAAGTCCTCTATGCCCAGTCAGGCAAACGCCACGGCATGATCAAACGCAGCAAGAAGCAGATTCGTCAGCTTCGCGGCACCAACGTGCTGTTCAAGACCGACGGCGACAACATCAAGAAATACTTTTTGCCGAATGGTTGATGGCCGGCCGCTCGCGGCCCGTTATCCCGTTCCCAGTTTTCGCGATTCCTGAAGGAGATCAGCCATGGCACGCGTCAAACGCGGCGTCACCGCTCATGCCAAGCACAAGAAGGTTCTCAAGGCCGCCAAGGGCTATTACGGGCGGCGCAAAAACACCATCCGCATCGCCAAGCAGGCGGTGGAGAAGGCCAACCAATACGCTTTCCGCGACCGCAAGCGCCGCAAGCGCACGTTCCGCGCCTTGTGGATCCAGCGGCTCAACGCCGCGGTACGTCCGTTCGGGCTCAATTACAGCCGCTTCATTGCCGGCCTGAGCAAGGCGGGCATCGTGGTCGACCGCAAGGTCCTCTCAGACCTCGCGATCCGCGAGCCGGCTGCTTTCGAGGCGATCGTCGGCCAGGCAAAGTCGGCGCTCGCAGTGTGAGAGGGTGTCATGATCGACGGCGCCTATGTGCAGCGCATGGCGCGCTATAATCGCTGGCAGAACCAAAATCTCTACGGCGTCGCCGACACGCTGTCCGACGACGAACGCCGGTGCGAACGCGGCGCCTTTTTCGGCTCGATCCATCAGACGCTCAGCCATCTGTTGTGGGCCGACCGTATGCAGATGAGCCGATTCACTGACGTGCCGAGGCCGTCGGTCGGCATCCCTGAATCGAGCTCGCTTTACCCTGACTGGAAGGAGCTCAAAGACGAACGCGCCCGCTTCGACGGCGCGATCGTCGACTGGGCCGATGCGCTCGAGCCGTCTTGGCTCAACGTCGATCTCACCTATTATTCCGGCGCCCTTAAGCGCGAGCTGACCCGGCCGCGCTGGCTGATGGTTGCGCACATGTTCAACCACCAGACCCATCATCGCGGTCAGGTCCATTGCATGCTGACACAGGCCGGCGGGCGGCCGTCAGACACCGACCTGCCGTTCATGCCCGATTTGTTGTGACCATGTCCGAGACTGCACAACTTGAACAAAACATCCTTGTCGAGGTGGCCGCCGCCAGCGACGAAGCGGCGCTTGAGGCCGTGCGTGTTTCGGCTCTCGGCAAGAACGGCTCGATCACGGCGCTCCTCAAGACGCTGGGCGCCATGGCGTCGGAGGAGCGCAAGACCAAAGGGCCGCTGATCAACGGATTGAAAGATCGCGTCAATGCCGCGCTCGCCGCGCGCCGCGAAACGTTCAAGAGCGCTGCGTTAGAAGCGCGGTTGAATACCGAAAGCATCGACGTGACATTGCCGGTGCGTGAAGCCTCGGCCGAGATCGGCCGCGTCCATCCGATCACGCAGGTGATCGACGAATTGACGGCGATTTTCGCCGACATGGGCTTCGCCGTCGCCGAAGGACCCGACATCGAGACCGAGGACTACAACTTTACCAAGCTCAATTTTCCTGAGAACCATCCGGCGCGCGATATGCACGATACGTTCTTCTTCAATCCGAAGCCGGACGGCTCGCGCCTGCTTTTACGCACCCACACTTCGCCGGTGCAGGTGCGCACCATGCTGAGCCAAAAGCCGCCGATCCGCGTCATCATTCCCGGCCGGACCTATCGCGGCGACAGCGATCAGACCCATACCCCCATGTTCCATCAGGTCGAAGGGCTCGTCATCGACAAAGGCTCGCACCTTGGCCACCTGAAATGGGTTCTGCACGAGTTCTGCAAGGCGTTCTTCGAAGTCGACCGCGTCGGCATGCGCTTTCGCCCGTCGTTTTTTCCGTTCACCGAGCCGTCGCTCGAAGTCGACATTCAATGCCGGCGCGACAAAGGCGAAATCCGTTTCGGCGAAGGCGACGATTGGATGGAGATTTTGGGATGCGGCATGGTGCATCCCAACGTGCTGAAGAATTGCGGGCTTGATCCCGACGAATTTCAGGGTTTTGCCTGGGGCATGGGGATCGACCGCATCGCCATGCTCAAATACGGCATGCCGGACCTGCGCGCCTTCTTCGAGGCCGATGTCCGCTGGCTCTCGCACTATGGCTTCCGTCCGCTCGACTGGCCGACGCTGGCCGGAGGACTGAGCTCGTGATGCCGGCGCGACCGCGCGCGGAGACCCGCCGATGATGAAATTCACCTTCGGTTGGCTCAAGGAGCATCTCGACACTGATCACTCGCTCGGCGAGATCGCCGATCGCCTCACTATGATTGGCCTTGAAGTCGAGCGCATCGAGGACAAAGCCAAAATCTTTGCGCCGTTCGTCATCGCCCGCGTTACCGAGGCCAAGCAGCATCCGAACGCTGACCGGCTCCGCGTCTGCATGGTGGATACCGGCGACGGCAAGCCGATTCAGGTGGTTTGCGGTGCGCCCAATGCCCGCGCCGGCATGAAGGGCGTGTTCGCGCCGCCGGGCGCGTTCATTCCCGGCAAGAACACGACGCTCGGGGTCGGCAAAATCCGCGACGTCGAAAGCCGCGGCATGCTGGTGTCCGAATTCGAGCTGCAAATCTCGAACGATCACGAAGGCATTATCGATCTGCCGGACGATGCGCCGGTCGGCGCCAATTATGCGCAATGGGCCGGCCTCGACGACCCGGTCATCGAGATCAATTTGACGCCCAATCGCGCCGATTGCACGGCCGTGCACGGCATCGCCCGCGACCTTGCGGCCGCTGACATGGGCAAGTTCAAGGATACTGGCATCAAGGCGATCAAGGGCGAATTTCCCTGCCCGGTCGCCGTGAAGATCGACGCGCCGGAATTGTGTCCGGCCTTTGCGCTTCGCCTGGTGCGCGGCGTCAAGAACGGTCCATCGCCGGCTTGGCTGCAGAAAAGGCTGATCGCGATCGGGCTTCGTCCGATCAATGCGCTGGTCGATATCACCAACTTCATCACGTTTGACCGCGGCCGGCCGTTGCATGTGTTCGACGCCGCCAAAGTGCGCGGCGAAATCGCCGTGCGGCGGGCGCGTGCCGGCGAAACGCTGCGCGCGCTCGACGGCAAGACCTATACGCTCGACGATACGGTGTGCGTTATCGCCGACGAGGACGGCGTCGAGTCGCTCTCCGGCGTGATGGGCGGCGAAAAAACCGGCTGCTCGGAGACGACGACCGACGTGCTGATCGAGTCGGCGCTGTGGAACGAGCTCAACATCGCCCAGACCGGCCGCAAGCTCGGCATCAACTCCGACGCCCGTTACCGCTTCGAGCGCGGTGTCGATCCGGCTTTCATGCTGCCTGGGCTGGAGCTCGCGACCCAGATGGTGCTGGAGCTGTGCGGCGGCACGCCGTCAGAGACTACCGTCGCCGGCGGCGTGAGTGTGCCCGAGACCGTCATCGATTTTCCACTGTCCGAGCTCAAGCGCCTCGCCGGAATGACTGTGGCGTTATCGGAAACGCGTCGCGTGCTCGAGCGCCTTGGCTTTTTTGTCGCCGGTCAGGGTGAGCGGGCGAAGATCGCCGTGCCGTCATGGCGTCCCGACGTGAAGAACAAAGCCGACGTGGTCGAAGAAATCGTGCGCATCGTCGGCGTCGACCGCGTGCCGCTGACGCCGTTCGAGCGCGGCGAGGCGCCACGCAAGCCGGTTCTGACGCCGATCCAGGTGCGCACGCGCAAGGCCAAGCGGGCGCTCGGCGCGCGCAACTTGATCGAGGCGGTGACGTGGTCGTTCATCGCCAAATCGCAGGCCGAGCTGTTCGGTGGCGGCAAGCCGGAGCTGGCGCTGGCCAATCCGATTGCGGCCGAGCTGTCCGACATGCGGCCAAGCCTGATTCCAGGTCTCGTCACCGCCGCGCAAAAGAACGCGGATCGCGGTTTCGCCGATGTCGGGCTGTTTGAAGTTGGGGCGGTGTTCCGCGGTGATCAGCCGCAGGATCAGTTCACCGCTGCCGCCGGCGTCCGGCGGGCGTTGGCCAAGCCATCCGGCTTCGGCCGCCATTGGTCGAAGCGCGACGGCGAGGTCGATGCGTTTGACGTCAAGAGCGACGCGCTCGCTGTTCTGACGGCGTCTGGGGCACCGGCTTCGGCATTGCAGGTGGTGCCGGGCGGCCCAGCCTGGTTTCATCCGGGCCGCTCGGGCACGATCCAGATCGGCCCGCAAAACGTACTCGGTCATTTCGGCGAGTTGCATCCGCGCGCGCTCGAACAGCTGGGCGCCGAAGGCCCGTTGGTCGCATTCGAAGTCATTCTGGAGCGCATTCCCGAGCCGAAGGCAAAGCCGACGCGCGCCAAGTCCGCGCTCGAGCTGTCGCCGTTCCAGCCGGTCGATCGCGACTTTGCTTTCGTCGTCGAGCGCAATGTCAAAGCAGCCGATATCGTGCGTGCGGCGCAAGCCGTTGACCGCAAGTTGATCGCCGGCGTCACCGTGTTCGACGTTTATGAAGGTCCCGGCATCGACCCTGGCAAGAAGTCGATCGCCATCGCCGTTACCATTCAGCCCCGCGAGCGGACCATGACCGACCAGGAGATCGAGGCGCTGGCGGCAAAAATCGTCGGCGAAGTCGGCAAGCGCACCGGCGGCGTGCTGCGCGCGTGAACAGTGGCGACGATGTGCAATTGGAATCGCATCAGTCCGAGACAAGAAGATCGAGTGGTACTTTAAGCAGAACGGCGATACGACGGAGCGCGGCCGCCGTTCCTTTTCGCCGACCAGTTTCGACATCGGATATGTAGCCCTGGCTGAGACTGGTTTTGAAGGACAGATAGAGCTGCGTCATGTCGCGCCACTCGCGCAGCACACGTACCGCATTCTCACCTTTGGCTAAGCGCTCAACCACGTGCTTCGGCAACAAGGAGCCGCCAGCGGCGACCCCAGCGCGTGCGCGAGCCACCAGGCGGGCCGTGCCCGCATCCTCGTCCGCCTCCGCAGCTTTAGCCGCTAGTTTTTCGTATTCTTTGCGCGGAAGGATTGCGACCTCTCCGCGAGCAGTCTTCTGAAAGCGAACGTTCATGACCCTCTCCTTCGCGATAATAAATCAAGGAACAGATGGCAGTTAGCGAGCTTTGGCGCGATCAACAGTCGCCCATGACGCCTGGCGCGGCCTAGAGTTTCCGCGGCGGCGGCTTTCGTTTCGTCGAGACGCTCGCCTCCGGCGGCGGCTCCTTGACCGGTCCCAGCCGGCGCAGCACCGCGTCGGCGGCGCGCTCGCCCGATTCCCAGGCGCCGCCCACCGTGCCCCACATGGTCTCGTGAACGGCTTCACCGGCAAACCAAACTGAATTCTGCAGCGGCTCCATGAGAATGCGGCGCGCGCCCTGACCGCCAGGCGCCGCGGCCGAGAAGGCGCCGAGCGCCCATGGCTCGTTGTTCCAGCGCGTCGCATGCGAGCGTTTGATCGCTTTCTTCAGATCGGCGCCATAAAGGCCGGCCAGCCAGTCGGCGGCAAAATTGACCATGGCCGCTTCGCCCTGCGACGCCAACTCCCGGCCGAACGTGCCGGCGACCTCGATCAGACAAAGCGGCGTGCCTGCGACATTCGCCAGAATGGCCGCGGTGTGCGTATCGGCCGATTTCTCAAACACCAGGTCGTCGCTTTCGAAGCCCAGCGGATTGCCAGAGAGCTCAAGCGCAATGTGGTCGTAACTGCCGAGCGAGAGTTTGGCGAACGCGTCGAGTTGCCGCTTCGGCAGTTCGGGCGTGAACTTGACGGCGCCCGACGTGATCACGTTGGTCGACACAGTGACGATGGCGGTGTGCCCCGAGATCGTACCTTTTGACGTTTCCACCAGCACATCACGGCGCGTGTCGATTAAGGTCGCCGGCGTCGACAGTTTGACGGCGATCCCTTCGGCGAAGCCGGCGATCAGCGCGCCGAAGCCCTGGCGGCAAAACGCGTCGGCGTTCCGCTCAATGGATTTGGCGAAATCCACTGCCGACACCTGCGCCAGCTCCTTGCCGCAGCCGAACGGTCCCAGCACGAATTCGATGGCCGGCCGCCAATCACCGAGGTCGTTGGGCAGCGCCTGGGCACACGCCACGTCGCCCTTGCGCGCCGCGTCGGCGATGCCGCGATCGGCGCGCACTTGCAGCGCCAGAAAATCTTCCAACTCGCCTTCGCGAGCGTAGCGCCGGCCGATCCGCACTTTCTGGCTCGCCGGCGCCGGATAGACTTCTAGTCCGCGCCGCGCCGTGAGCTTGGTCACCGGGTTGAAATCGGGAACGTGAATCCAGTGGGCGCCGCGATCGTATGGCACGCCGAACGTGCGCGTGTCGGTGATGCAGCGGCCGCCAACGTGATCGGCGGCTTCGATCAGCACGAACTTGCGGCCGGCAGCCGCGATCTTGCGCGCTGCGGCGATCCCGGCGGCGCCGGCACCGACGATGACAACGTCATAGACGGCAGTCCCGGGCGTGACGGCGCCGGCCGCGGGGCGTGCCGCAAGCGCGGCTGAGGCAGCGAGGAACAAGCGGCGGCTCAGTCGCGGCATGGTTTCCAAATGCTTGTAGCTTTCACAGATTGCCCGAACGCCGCGCGCTTCGCAAACGGCATGGTTGAGATTGCGTCAAAAGCCGCTGCCATCGCGTGAACCAAATCGCAATGCCCGTCGATTAAGATCAGCACAAGAAGACGTGTCGGAAGCGCGCGAATTGTTGGGGAGACCGACGTGAGCAGGATGCTCGACGGCATCGGGCGGCTCATCGCCCGCTACTTGGAGAAGCCGGTCAACGGCTACGAGCCGTTCACGCCGAGCGATCCGGACGCGTTACGCCACTCCCTGCAGCCCGGCGACGTGCTTCTGGTCGAAGGCAACAACAATATTTCCGGCGTCGTCAAATACCTGACCCAGTCGACTTGGTCGCATTCGGCGCTTTATGTCGGGGAGATCGACGGCTGCTTGACCGAAGGCGGCGAGCCCCACGTGCTGGTCGAGGCTAATGTCGGCGAAGGCGTGGTCTCCGCGCCGCTGTCGAAGTATTTTCAGTTCCACACCCGGATCTGCCGGCCGGTCGGGCTGACGGAAGACGATTGCACGACGGTATGCACCTATGCCTTGGCGCGCATCGGTTTCGCCTACGATCTGAAGAACATCATCGACCTGTTGCGCTATCTGTTTCCGCTGCCGGTGCCGCAGCGCTGGCGCCGGCGATTGATCGCGCTCGGCTCGGGCGATCCGTCGCGGCTGATCTGCTCGGCGCTGATCGCCGATGCGTTCGGCACCGTCCAGTATCCGATCCTGCCGAAGATCACGCTGACGCGCAGCCGCCAAGCGCTCGAGCAGATTCTGGAGATCCGCCACTCGTCGCTCTACTGCCCGCGTGACTTCGACATCTCGCCCTATTTCAACGTCGTGAAGCCGACCATCGCCAGAGGCTTCGACTACAAGGCGCTCCATTGGGCGAATGCGCAAACCGTCGAGGCGGCGGAGCTTGCGCTCGCCGGAGCCGCCGCTGCGACAAACCGGCCGGCCGGCACGATCGCGGCCTGACGGCACCTTGTGCTCGCCGCGCCGCGTCTTTACCTCTGCCTGTCGTGCGGAGGGTTTCATGCTCGACGATGCCGCCAGAGCGCTCAGTCAGATGCTTTCACCGCCGCTGCGCGCGGTGTTGTGGAAATCCATCGGTCTGGCGCTGGCCCTCATTGTCGTTGTCGGGATCGCGCTCAATCGGCTGATCATGTGGCTTTTGGGCGCCGGCAGCGCCGCCGTCGAAACCGGCCTCGGGTCGCATGCCCATACGCCGGCAACGGTGCTCGCCTGGCTGCTCTCGGTGGCGGCGGGGTTGGGCATCGTCGTCGGCAGCATTTTTTTGATGCCGGCAGTTACCTCGTTTGTCGCGAGCTTCTTTGCCGACGAGATTGCGGACGAGGTCGAGCGGGAGAATTACCCATCCGATCAGCCAGGCGTCGCGTTGCCGCTATGGCTCGCACTTTCCGAGGGGGTGCGGACGGCGCTGCTGGCGGTCGTCGTCTACATTGCCGCGACGGTACTTTTGTTGTTTGCCGGTTTCGGGGCCGTGATTTTCTTCCTGGCGACCGCGTGGCTCCTTGGGCGCATCTATTTTGATCTCGCCGCGATGCGCTTTCATGCGCCGGCCGATGCCAGGGCCCTGCGTAAGCGCAACGGCGGCACGGTCTACATGGCGGGCCTGCTGATCGCGGCCTTCGTCTTGGTTCCGATCGTCAATCTGGCGACGCCGCTATTCGCGATGAGCCTGATGGTGCACGTGCACAAACGGCTGAGCGAGCGGACCTTGATGTCCCGGAAAGCAGCTTAGCGGGCGGCGTAATGCGCCGCCCGCTAAGAAAATCCAGGGCGTGGAACCGCAGCCGCTTGGAAGCGCCGGCGGTCAGCCCTCGTGGAAATAGATTTATTGGCCGGCGGCGGGTGCCGCGGGCGGCGCCAGCGGCTCAACTGACGACAAGCCAGCCTGCTTTCCGGCCCGAGTCCCCTCCTGCTTCGGCGACTTCTGGTCGCGGTCCCGCGGATAGAGGTCGAGCTTCGGCGTCTTTTGCTGCTCGGGCCGATAATCGGTGGAAGAGAGCCCGCCGGCGATGCTGGCGCCTTGTTCGATCTGAAGAAGGCCGTAGCTGATATTGCCATCGACCCGGCCGGTCGAGCGCAAGATCAACAGGCACTTGACGTCCAGCTTCTCGAAGACTTTGCCGGAAATCTCGGCGTTCTCGGCAACGGTGATCCTGCCCTTGATCACGCCGGTTTCGCCGACCACCAGATTGCCGACCGTGACGTCGCCTTCCAGTGCCCCGCATACCACCAAGGTGTCGGGTACCGAAATCTCGCCCTTGATGGTGACTCCTTCGCCGATATAGAGCCGGTTCGCGTCCGGCATCGCATGTTCGGTGGATGACATCTGTTGCCCCTTTCCTACACAACCTCCCAGGGCCGTCATGGAACGTATTAATTTACTGTCTCGGCTTTGTCATCCTTTGATCGCGGCCTTTGCACGTTTTAATTCCTAGCCGCAGGGGCTGTATCATCTTGCGTCAGCCCCAGACCTCATCGGCGAGCTCGACGACCATTCGCAGCTTCGCCCATTGCTCTTCTTCGGCCAGCACATTGCCTTCTTCCGTTGAGGCAAAGCCGCATTGCGGCGACAAGCAAAGCTGATCAAGCCCGGCATATTTGGTCGCTTCCTCGATGCGGCGTTTGACGTCGTCCTTTTTTTCCAGCTTGCCGGATTTGGTGGTGATCAGACCGAGCACCACGATCTTGTTGCCCTTCGGCAAGAAGCGCAGCGGCTCGAAACCGCCGGCCCGCGACGTATCGTATTCTAGGAAATAGCCGTCATAGTTCAATTGGCCGAGCAGGACCTCGGCGACCGGTTCGTAACCGCCCTCGGAAATCCAGGTCGAGCGAAAATTGCCGCGGCAAATGTGGGTCGTGACCACCATGTCGGCGGGCTTGCCGTCGAGCGCCTGGTTGATGATGCGAGCATAATCCTGCGCCAGATGCTCGGCCTTGAGCCCGCGCTCGCGCGCCTTTTTCAGTTCCGCCTGCGAGCACAAATAGGCCCAGGCGGTGTCATCGAATTGCAGATAGCGGCAGCCGACGTCATAGAATGCGCGGATCGCCTGCCGGTAGGTCTTGGCCAGGTCGTCAAAGATGGCGTCGCGATCGGGGTATTCCTTGGTGAGCAGCGCGTCGGTCTCGAGGCGGAAGTGCAGAATCGCCGGACTCGGTATGGTCATTTTCGGCACGGCGCGGGCGTGCGCTTTCAGGAACTTGAAGTGATCCAGCATCGGATGGCTGGAAAAACCAAGCTTGCCTTTAATGCGTGGGGTGCGGTGTTTGGTCTGGACGCCCTGGAACTGGATGCCATGGTCGACTTCGTGGATTTCGACGCCATCGAGCATGCCGAAAAAATCGAAATGCCACCAGGAGCGGCGGAATTCCCCGTCGGTTGCCACTTTTAGCCCGACGTCTTCCTGCTTTTTGATGACGTTCTCGATCTCGCGGTCTTCGACCTCCTTGAGCGCTGGCCCGCTGATCTCGCCTTTTTCGCGTTTCGCCCGCGCTTCCTTCAAGGCGGCGGTACGCAGCAGGCTGCCGACAACGTCGGCGCGAAACGGCGGTTTGGTCCTGGTCATTGGCAAATACTCTCCCTTCAAACTTCGCGGCGAAACAAGCGGGCCCCAGGCCTTTCGTCAACCGCAAAGGTGCCCGCATGCGTCAGATGGGCGCTATCCCAATCGTGCCACTTCATGGTGTTAATATCGCTGCCGATATTTGGCCCGGCGCGCCGTCGTAAAAGCGCGCGTTTGCGCTGGCCTTGTGCGGGCGCACTCGCGCGCCCGCGCGACATCTGCTAGGTGGGGCGGTCTGCGTCGGGTGGGCAGGACGAGTATTGGACCTACCAACAAGGCGTGATGTTTTCCGTGGTCGCGGCTGCACTTGCCCTTCCCCGGAGCGGATGGGCAGTGTTGCACGCCGCCCGGCGAATCGAGACGGCCGCTAATCCAGAATGGCTTCGTTTTGCAAAAACCGGATTTCCGCGGTTGGCTTGAAGGACATTTGTTCCTGCAGCCGACGGAGGTTTGCCATCGACAATACGGTGTGTGCTCGCGCTGAGGTCGCGACATTGTCGTCTGAGCTAAAGGGGTCCTAGCCCTTCTTTGTGTTGGCGCCTTTCGCAACTTGCGCCCGGACCTCCACCGCTCTCGTCGATGAACTCGACGCCCCCACGTCGCAGGGTGGTGTCGAAGGAGCATGATCGTCTAACGCCTAAGCTGGCCGCTGCGGGGCAATCTGCGATGGAGACTGTCGGCAAAGCACAGCGCGCGCCGGTTCCCCTACGGCGAAGCCAAAAAAGATGACTGCCAACCATCCGCGTAATACTGTCCCGATGCTTTCCAGTCCGCGCTGCGGCGCTAAAACGCGCTCGGGTGGGTCGTGCAAATCCCCGGCGGTGCGCGGTAAAGGACGTTGTCGGATGCACGGAGGTGCGCCTGGCTCTGGCGCGCCACGCGGCAATCGAAACGCGCTCAAGCATGGCCTTTATACGCGCGAAGCCATTGCGGAACGCCGGCAGTTGGGCGAGCTCATACAGCAATCGCGCGAGCTGCTTCAGAAGATCGAGTAAGAGTGATTGCAGCACAACGTCTGGATCACCAATGCCAAGCAGGCGGTGCTCTCGATTATCTCCGGTGGCGGCAAATGGGTCGAGCTCAGCATATGTGCCGATCCGCTCTACCAGCATCACCTGTTGACGGCTGTGGAGCCGCCGCGCCCACGGATCGAGGCGGTGCGGGTCGTTGACATGGGCGCGTCCAATTCCCGGGCCGAGTTTGCCGGCGTATTCCGCTCGACCCGCGTTGCTTTTCTCGAGCACGAGAAAGCCAAAATCGAACTAAAAGGCCTGATGCCGGAGGACGCCAAGGAGGCGATCGGCCACGGCGTTCGCACTAAGCGTTCCAAAATCCGGCGCCATCAACTTCGAACCGGTGGCGGGGAGGGGCAGCCATGCAGCAATCGAGTAAATCAATTGGAGCCTTTGCGGCGGCGGTGTTTCGGTGATCGGGCGGTTTAGCCCTTTTTCTGCCGCCGCCTCCGGAGCCTCACCCCGGGACCACCGCCGTTTTCGTCGATGAACTCGACGCCGGCGGCTTCTAGCGCTCGACGTACCGATAGGTCGTTTGGAGCCGTCATTTTCGTATGAAAGTCGGTGAGCTCAGCGCGCCGGATTGTGCGCAGGCTCACGGAAGACTCCCGCGCAAGGTCTTCAGCGCTCCATCCCAGAATTGCTCTGGCGGCTCTGATTTGAAAGCTGGTTAAACCCTTTCTTTCTTGACCCGCGCCATGCCGTGTGTCATTTTTAGTGCCAAAGGACACAAATGATGCACGTGCGGCGTTGGTCGTTCTTTCGCCCTTTTCGTTTAAAGGCCTCAACGCAAAGTCCAGGAGACGGCGGATTGCTTCGGATCGCGAAGGTATGCCCCCCTGCTGCTTCGACCACCTATCGATGGCGACTCTTAATGAAGGGGCTAAGCGCAGAGCCAGCATGGGCTGGCGCCCCGTTGGTGGGCGGCCGGGCCGTTTCGGTAATACCTTTTTGTTTGACGGTTTTGCCATGTTTTGGTAATACCAGAACCCCAAGCGAGCCGATGGGAAGCGGCTACTTCCCACCGGCTCTAACCCAAGCCACGGAGGTACCGATGGCCAAGGCTGATCTCGTGCCTAACCTAGTTCGCGTCCCCTTCCCAGACGCGAGTGAGAAAGCATCCACAAGACCCGGCCGGCCAGCCGGCAATGACAGCAGGGAAGGGGAGGATAACGCCCCTGAGTTTGCCGCGTCCGCGCCTAGTGTGGGGCCTGGGCGCAGCAATCGCAGACATTTTGTTGGCGGCTCCGACGCCCGGATCATCATGGGCGATGACGAGGCGGCTCTACTCCGGCTTTGGCGGGAAAAGCGTGGGGAGGCCGAGCCGGCGGATCTATCCACCAATCTGTTGGTGCAGCTTGGCCAGGTCACTGAAGACCTGAATCGGCGTTGGTACGAGGCCAATTCCGGGCAGGTCGTCGTCGACGTTCAGCGGCGGATCCGGCATCCAGCACTACACTGGATGGCGGCAACGCTCGACGGACGGGTCGAAAGCAGCGGGGCAGTCTTTGAGGCGAAATTTATGCTGCCCTGGTCATTTTCAGAAGAGTCCGCGGTCGCAAAATACGCTCCGCAACTTCAACATAACATTTGGGTCGTCGCGGCCCGCGGTGCGGTTCTGTCGGTGATAACTGGGGGCGGGAAGTGGTTGGAAGTCAAGACCCATGCCGATCCGCTGTACCAGCACCTGATAGTTACAGCCGAGCGCAAGTTCTGGCGCTGCGTGGAAAACGGTGAGCCTCCGAGCCTGTTCGGCATCGACCCGCCAAAGCCACGCGTAGAAGCCGTCCGTATTGTCGATATGAGTGGCTCCAACGCTTGGGCGGAATTTGCCGGAGCGTTCGCACTGACCCACCCGGCCTTTCTTCAACATGAACGGGCCAAGTCCGAATTGAAGAGCCTCGTGCCGGAGGACGCGCTGCAAGCGATTGGACACGGGGTGCGCGCCAAGCGGTCGAAGTCTGGGGCTATCACGTTTGAGCTCCTCAAGGACGAGGATAGCCATGCAACAGTCTAGCGGGTCCGTTGGTAGCCTTGCTGCTGCCCTCGCGCGGGCGCAGGTGGAGCTCATCAACCCAGAGAAGTCGATGGTCGCCTCTATCCGGTCAGACGATGGGACCGCCGAGCAGATCTTCCGTTATGCGCCGCTTTCGAGCGGCCTGGACATCGTCCGCAAGACCTTAGGCCGGCATGAAATTGCGACCGTTCAGACGACCTCGCTCGATCAGACCGCGGGCATCATCAATCTGAAGACAGTGCTGGCCCATTCTTCCGGAGAATGGATTTCATCGGATTGGCCGGTTTGCTCGCTCGAAGAGATGGCCAGCCCGAAGCGTATGGGGGCCGCGCTCACCTACGCGCGGCGATATGCGCTTTTCGCATTAGTTGGAATTGCCGGAGAGGATGATCTCGATGCGCCGGATCTCCATGCGCCTAAGGGTGAAGATCCTGAAACCGCGACCCAAGTCGTTAACGGGCGGACCCGACCGGACGGCGGCAAAAGACATTTCGCGCAAAAGCAATCCCAGCGCGAGGCGGCCCCAAGCTTTACTCCCGCCAATACCGGGCTGAGACGCAAACTCTCAGCGGTGTTGCGGGACCGGCTTTTGAGTGAGCTCAACGAGATTGAGTCACCCGAGCGTGCCGCGGTGTGGGCTCGCCGAATTCTTCCAGCTAAGAATACGTTGGATGTCGCGGATGCGCGGCTATTGGAGGAGGAATTCGAGGTCAGGCTTGCAAAGCTGGCTGCTCGGCCGGCGCCTACGGACACAGGTGGAGCCGAAACTGCAAACCAAGGCGAGGGCGCCGACGCTGGGCAACCCCGAGCAGATGATGAAGAGGAGCCCGCCTCGCTGCTTGCCTCCACCCGAAGCTTTGGCGCCGAAGCGATCGATAAGAGCGAACTTCTCCATTCCGAGCCGCGACGCATTCGCGATAAAGATCACCTGAGATTCGTAGCGAAGCAGCCGTGCTTAGTCTGCGGCCGCATACCCGCGGATCCCCATCATCTACGTTTCGCACAACACCGCGCGCTTGGGCGAAAGGTCAGCGATGAGTGGGTCGTCGCTCTATGCAGGGGCCACCACCGAGAGGTTCATCGTCATGGCGATGAAGTATTGTGGTGGAAGGGCACCGGCATCGATCCGACGCTGACTGCGCGGGCACTCTGGTTGCAGACGCATCCCTTGCAGTCACAATCCACCGGCCTTAATGAGGTGTCCGCCGCAGGTGCTTTGGAAGGCTGATGCGCCCCGTGGTAGACCAAAATCTGGAATCGACCCCAGCGGCGCCGCCCGGAAACTCGCCGGGTTCGGTCGTTTGCTGAAACCCCAAACCCGATCAGTCGACCGTTACGCGCGCAGGGGCCGCGGCTTCAATCTGTTTCGAGGCCGCCAGCGGGAAATCGCAAAACGAAGGCGCGCCGCCCGAACTAGTGATGTCCGTTTTGCCAAAATTACAGTCGCAAAAAATCAGATCATCGTCATGTTGCGGGAACAGAACGAACTTCTTCGAGAACAGCGGCGTACATCTCACTAACGAAACACCTGGATCGCAGGAGTGGCCAGCGCTTGGTGTCGGAATGGGTGCGAGCGTTGTCGGTTTGCTAATCTGGGGTTTGGCCCAATCACCTGGGTGATCGAGGGCCATCATTCAAACAATAGCGCCATTCCAGCATTCCTCGAAATGTCTCTTAACTCGAGGGTATCATTTCTGTACTCGTTGAAATATGGAAAGATCAGACGCCATCGCGGCCCTTGCCGCACTCGCCCAGGACAATCGTCTCGACGTGTATCGTTTGCTTGTGCAGGCCGGGCCAGACGGAATGCCGGCCGGCACGGTCGCCAACGCACTGAAGCTTGCGCCCAATACGCTCACCTTTCACTTCGACCGCCTGAGGCAGGCAGGCCTCGTGACCGTGCGGCGTGAAGGCCGTTCCATGATCTACACTACACGTTACGAGGCGATGAACGGCTTGCTCTCTTACTTGACCGAAAACTGCTGCGCCGGCGCGCCAGCGTCGCGTGCGCGCGCGGGAAGAGCGCCCTCTGAGGTCCTCACGTAAGAAGGAGCGCGTAGGATGAGGCTCTATTTGTTTGAGCATTGCTCTCTCTGCTTCCGGGTTCGGATGACGGCCGCGCTCAAACGACTCCATCTACAGGAGACGGTCGTTCTCGACGACAATTCGGACACGATGATTGGTCTCGTAGGCAAACGTGTCATTCCCATTTTCGTCAAGGACTGCGGCCAATCGATGCTGGAAAGCATGGATATGGTCTCCTATGTCGACAGCCTCGGCGAGCCCATTTTGACCGGGCCTGAGCGCAGCGAAATCGCTGCCTGGGCCGACGGGGTTGTCGCCAAAACCGGCCCGCTGACCATGCCGCGTTATCCTCTGCTCGGCTTGCCTGAATTCACAACCATCGCCGCGCACGATCACTACAACCTCCGTAAGCGCAAGGCCTATGGCGACTTTGTCGAGCTTCGCGCCAACACTCGTCATTACATCAATCGGCTGATGCCCGATCTTGAAGAACTCGACCGGTTGATCGAACGGCCCTCGGCGATCAACGGTAAACTCTCACGCGATGATATTCGCGTATTGCCGCTACTTCGATCGGTGGCGGTAGTGAAGGGTCTTCGTTTCCCGCCCAAGGTGCGGGAGTATTTTGAAACCATGATGGGCCAGATCGGCTTCCAACCCTTGCCAATTGTCTAAGGAGCATCTGCCATGAAGCGCCTGCACGTTCACGTCGCTGTTGAAGACCTTACTCAGTCGATCGGTTTTTACTCCGCACTGTTCGACGCGAAGCCGACCGTAGTGAAGCCCGACTATGCCAAATGGATGCTTGATGACCCACGCGTAAATTTCGCGATCTCCACGCGGGGCCGCCAGCCCGGCCTCGACCATCTTGGCATCCAAGTCGAGAACAAAGCCGAGCTGCATGAGGTCTACGCGCGCCTAGGCAAGGCCGGAGGGGCAGTCATTGAGCAAGGGGCGACGTCGTGCTGCTATGCTAAGTCGGAGAAATCTTGGATCGACGATCCTGCTGGGATTTCCTGGGAGACGTTCCACACGACCGGCGAATCGATCGACTACGGAGATGGTACCGGCGAGCGCGTAGCGCGTGTCGCGCACACCAAGGCGTGTTGCGCGCCGTTGGTTGCACCCGGGGCAACCGCTCCGGTCACGGAGCGCGGCGTCACCTAACGACACCACCTCGCAGGGCGCGACGGCGCAATGGCTCTCATGACGGCACGGGCGCCCTTGCGGGAGGCATTTACGTTGTGATTGCTGTGCCGGCGACCGCAAAAGCAGCGCTGCCGCGAAAGACCGTTGTAGTGATCGCGCTGGGCATCACGCAAATCCTTGCGTGGGGATCAACCTTCTATTTGCTCGGTGTGCTCGCGCCATTCATCGCCCACGACACCCGTTGGTCTTATGACTTCATTGTCGGCGGCGTCTCGGTGGGCCTTCTTATCGCGGGATTTATCTCTCCGCGCGTTGGGCGCTTGATCGGCCATCGGGGCGGAAAACCCGTGCTTGCTGTTAGCGCTGTGCTGCTTGGTGCCGGGCTTTTCGGGCTCGGTACGGCACCGACCATCGCTGCCTATCTTGCGGCCTGGGTGGTCATTGGGGCGGGCATGGGTACTGGTCTGTCTGTATGATGCAGCATTCTCCACAGTTGCAAGCATTTACGGATCGCAATCTCGTAACGCCATCACCAGCATCACGTTATTCGGAGGCTTCGCCAGTACGGTGTGCTGGCCGCTTAGCGCATTGCTGGTCGATCATTTCGGATGGCGCGGCGCGTGCATCGCCTATGCTGCCATCCAAATAGCGATTGCGCTTCCGATCCACCTTGTGTGCTTGCCGCGAGCCGCGGCCGTGACCGCGGCCACCAAACGCGCGCAAATCGAACTCGATCTCCACGAGGTCAGGATTTTCATTATTCTGGCGGCCATCATCACGATTGGTTCGGCGATTCTCTCGATGATGGGCACGCTTCTGCTGCCCTTGTTGCAGGCCCGAGGGCTCGACCTATCCATGTCAGTGGGCATTGGAATGATCGTCGGTCCCTCTCAGGTCGGGGCAAGGTTCGTAGAGATGCTCGCCGGCCGGCGCTATAGCCCGATCTGGACGATGGTCGCCTCGGTCGTTCTGGTCGCGGTCGCGGCGACGATGCTACTGGCAGGTTTTCCGCTGGTGGCCATCACGATTGCATTATACGGAGCAGGCAACGGCATCGGTTCGATCGCTCGCGGCACGGTTCCATTAGCGCTGTTCGGGCCAGAGCGATTTCCGGTCTTGATGGGACGATTGGCTCTTCCACTGATGATCGCGATGGCGGTTTCCCCCTTCATTGGAGGGCTGGCATTCCAATACGGCGGCGCTTCCTGGACGCTGGTCTTGCTCGCCGCACTCGCGCTATCCAATGTGTTTCTTATGGTCGTGCTCTGGGCACAACTGCCTGAAGGGCTACGCCGCGTTCCCGCCACAGGTCGCAGCGTTACCTGACTAAAAAGGGGCTCAAGAAAAACGCCCTCTAGGAGGCGACTATCCGGGGCGTATTCCAATGACTTGAAGCTCAGCTGCCGGACGTTTGGCGGAGCATCGGATGGCGGCTGTTCCTTGGCCGAGAGCCAGACAATGGCCGACTAATTCCGGAGGTCACGCACTTACCAAGCCGACGCTCGGCTTGGTCCGGCGGGTATGGCCCTTCAAGCTTGCTTTGGCGCTGAGCAACTCGCGCGTCGGACGTTCGTACCGTTTTGCCTCAGTTGCGCTCCCGCCGACCTGAAAGCGATCGATGAGGTGCGATAGCTGCTCGATTTCGCTGGCAAGCGAATGGCTTGCGGTGGTCAATTCTTCCACCATCGCGGCGTTCTGGCGCGTGGTCTGATCCATCCGGCCCATCGTGGCGTTTATATCCTCTAGTTCCGTCGACTGCTGTCTGGCTCCGTCGGCGATTTCAGACACGACAGCGTTTATCTCGTGCACCTGTACGAAATCCGTTCGAGCGATGTGCCGGTCTGATTGACGAGAAGTCACGCCGTGATTGACCTGCGTGCTCGAAGCCGAAATCAGGCCGTTGATCTCCTTGGCGGCGGCGGCGGAGCGCTGCGCCAGGCTGCGGACCTCGGACGCGACGACCGCGAAGCCACGGCCGGCTTCACCGGCGCGGGCGGCCTCGACGGCCGCGTTGAGCGCGAGCAGGTTGCTCTGACTTCGCGACTCGTCGATGACGCTGATGATTTGCCCGATCTGCTGCGATGACTTTTCGATCTCTGCCATCGCGCCGACCGCGCTGCGAACGATCTCTGTGCTTTTCTTCGCATCGCCGGTCGTCTTGGCAACGACCTCTCGCGCTCGGTTGGCATTGTCAGCGGATTTCTTGACGGTAGCGGTGATTTGATCGAGCGCCACCGCAGCGTGCTCCAAGTTGCCTGCCTGTTGCTCCGTGCGGCGCGACAGATCATCGGCGACGCCGGCAATCTCCTGGCTCCCGAAATGGATGACCTTCGAACTGCTTCTGACGCTTTGCAGGGCCTGATCGAGCAACTCAAGCGCCGCGTTGAAGTCCGTCTGCAGTTTTCGATAGGCCTCCGGCATGTCGTCGGTCATGCGGCAGGTGAGATCCATTGCGGCCAGCTTGGCCAGCCAGGAGCCGATCGAGTTGGCGACCAACGTTCGCTCGCGTTCAATGGCCTGGTGCCGCTCCTGCTCGTTCCGAAGCCGCTCACTCTCGGCGCCCGCTCGATGTTGAGCGGCCTCTTTCTCGAGTTCTGCGGCTTCTCTCTCAAAACGTGCCTTCTCGCTTGCGGCGCTTCGAAGCACACAGACGGCTCGGGCCATATCGCCGATCTCGTCTTGATCGTCCTGTGCGGGGACCTGGACCTCAACATGCGCGCCGGCAATCTGCCGGATGGTGCCGGCAAGAGCGTGTATCCGCTGGGTCGATCGGTAGGCGACAAAGACGATAACGGGAAGCAGTACGACAAGCATCAGCGCGCCGGCGGCGGCCAGCCACGACAAAAATTCGTTTCGGGCATGGGTTATCACCGAGCGGTCTGCCATGAACACGACCGCCATGCCTTCGCCGACATCGCTCGGACGAATAGCAACATCGGCCATGAAGTGGCGTCCCTTGACCTCGACAGACGGCCAGGCGGCGACGCTCGTCTTCGCGGCAGCAAGGACGTCGGCGGGAATTTCCAAGCGCGCATCATTTCCGAGAGTAGTGGCCGTCAGCTTGCGCGTAGCACGAACGCGACGTCCAGGCCTGTCTTGCGCTCGAGTTCAGCCGCGGTGTCCTGACGGAAGTAGGCGCCGACCTTCACCGTACCGACAACGTGCCTTGGTTAGTCAGCGGACGCACCCCATCCTCGGCCGCTTCCCCCGAAGTCGCGGAGACTGTCAGGCCTCCGGAAGGTCTGCCTGCGAGCGCTTCCCTGATCTGCGGCTGCTTGCTCTTGTCGTCGCCTTTTTTTGCGGGATTATGCCCGCGCATGAGCACCACGCCCTTGGCATCGGTGAACTCCAGCGAAGCAACACTCGGGTCTGATGCGTGCAAGGCGTCAAACTCGGCAACGGCGAACTTCTCCAACGCTCCGGCATCATTCTGCTCGACCACGGCGACGACGTCCGGCCGCCGGGCGAACAATTCGGCGTAGGTGTTCATCCGCCGATCGATATCCGAAAGAGCGTCCGTGCCTTCCCTAGTGGCCGCGGCCACGTTGTACGCCGGCGCACTCCTCAAGCACCCGGCTGATCGAAACATAGGCGATTGTCCCGGCCGAACAGACGCCGAGCACGAACAACGCGGCGGCAGCGATGGAGGACTTCGCCTTCAGCGAAAGCTTCTTCAGAACCATGGCCCCCCATGCTGGCAGCGCGCAAAGCTGACCTCACTTTTTCATCATGTTGTTAAGGTCCCGTTAAGCTGCGTGTTCGGTTCGGGTCCGCGAATCCATTTGTGATCCGGTAAATTCCGCACGGTGGTGCGCACGCACCAGAGGATGCGTTCGCAGCACGTATAAGATTATTGGCGCGCCGATGATCGCCGGCAGAAGCCAGTATGCAATTTGCGGCAGCTCACGCCACAACGGCAGGTTCTTTCCGTTGTCCACATAGAATGCCGTCAACAGCAGGATGTACGAGGCGCCCATCGCCGAAAGATGAAAGGAGGGCCAATTTCGCCAGCGCTTCCCGACGGCTTGCAGTCCGACGTATGCGGCGCCAAAAGACAGGGTACCAAGAATGGCCAAATGATAGTCGTCGCCCCATCGAACCGCCGACAGGCCGAGCGCGGTGACAAAGATTCCCGATAAGCACCAGTAATAGATCGTTCCGAAATTTGAGTGTCGCCCGCGCCTTTAACACTCATCATCGCCAGGATGCCGGTGACCGCGCATGCGGTCCCCAGCATGACGTGAACGCCGACGATCATAAGAAAAAGCGGCGACGTCGATGGGATCGGAATGCCGCCAATAACAGTCATCGACTGTCTCACGATGCCGACATATCCTGCAAAGCGCCGCCGCGGTCAGCTATCCGGGGGCGTATTACAATGACTTGAAGCTCAACTGCCGCGCGTTTTGCGGGGCATCGGATAGCTTGCAAATCGCAGCTCAGGTCTGCTTGTAGTTAGGGATGATAAGTTCGTTGACTCCTGGCGAAACCACATTCCCTTGCACACCATTCGGATTGGCGAACAGCATGAACGTTTCTTTCCGTCGCGCTGTAGCAGTCGGATAGACCATCGCCTGCGTCGATCCGTTATCGTTGTACACTTCAACTAAATCGCCGGCGTTCACTTTGACGTCGGCCATATATTGCGGGTTCATCTGGATACAGCGGGTAAGGCATTCGATCCATCACGAACTCGTTGTCCTGGTCGAGGTAGGCGTTCTGCCAGACGATGTTGGTGCGGCCGTTGTTGACAAGGTATGGCCACTTGTTCTTCTCCGCTTCCTTTCCGGGCGCCTCCAGACCACGCCACTTGGTTTCCATAAAGGTGGCTTTACCGTCTTTCGTTGAACTTGCCGTCGGCATAGAGGCGCTTCGTTCCAATGATCTTAACCGACCTTGGCACGGTGCGGCCATAACCGACGCGGCTCCTGGAAGCCATTAGTGCTCATCGCTCGCAGACGATCGTAGGTGACGAACTGCGCCGCCCTTCTCGTGGTTGTGATAGCTGTCCATGAAGGCGTCTTCTTCCGTCTTACAGTAGAAGCTCTTGAACTGGTCGGCGTACTTGGCCTTACTCTGCTCGCGCAGCACGCGCTCCATGTTGTTGGCGATGCGCGCCGCGATCAGGCAGTCGACCATGGCTTGTCCGGGTGGGTCCATGTAACGCTCGGTGAGCCGCATGCGCCGCTCGCCGTTCATGGATGTGAGATTGGCTTCACCGGAGGTAGCCACTGGCAGCCACGCGTGGCAGGCTTCTCCGATCTTCGTAGGCACGATGTCGACATCGACGGCAAAGAGACCGCCCTGTTTGATCGCATCTAAAATGGCTTTCACCATGGCGTCACGGTCGCCATAGGGCACCGTAAGCATGGCGTCCTTTACGAGATCGGTGCGCTTCTTGTAGGCCTGCTTGAACTTGAAGGCGTTGAGCGTGGTCTTGTAGTGATCGCAGCCCCAGATGTGATGCACGCCGCCTTTACCGCTAATAAGAAGCTGGTCGACATAAGCCGCGGGGCGGCCGACATGAGCATCAGAGGGTCGGGAATAGCCTTCCTGATGACCGCCCATGCGCACGCAGCCGCCGCCGGGTGGGCCGATATTGCCGGGGGCAAGGGCTACGTTCACGAGCGCGCGGTTGGTGCGATAGTTGTCGTTGCCCCAGATCAGGCCTTCTAGTAAGCGAACATGGTGCGTCGGCGGGCGCCGCCCAGCTGTGGGCTGTGCGATCCACTCGGCGGATTGGCGAATCTGATCAACACTTAGGCCGGTGATCCGGGCCGCCTCCTCAAGGCTCGTCTTGTTGGCAGCAAGCGCTTTGTCCAAGTCCTTGGTCGAGGCCGCGATGAAAGCGTTATCGGTCCAGCCTTTGTCCGCGATGTATGTGAGCCAACCGTTGAATAGGGCGAGATCGGTGCCGGAATTGATTGCAAGGTGCATCACGCGGTCCTTGCCCGCTTCCACCTCGCAGGCGTTCACGGTCACCGTGCGGCGGGGATCGACGATGACGATGCGAGCCTGCTCAACTGGCTCCGAGCCGAATTCAGCCTTCTTCTTTTCAATTGAGGTGCCGCGCAAGTTCGGCACCCAATGGTTCAGGAAATAATTGGTCTGCGTTTCTAGCGCGTTTGTCCCGACAGCGACGATCGTGTCGGCGAGTTCGGCGTCCTCGTAACAATTGTTCAGTTCACCTACGCCCATGTCGCGGGTAGCATGGACCTCCGAATTGTAGGCCGGCCGATTGTGGATGCGGATGTTCTTCACCTTCATGGCGCCGAAATAAAGCTTTCCGGTACCCCAGGTGTTCTCATAGCCGCCGCCGGCACCGCCGTGGTCATAAGCCGAGACGAACAGCCCATCCTCGCCCATTTGGTTGATCACGCCGACTGTGACGCGCGCAACCAGATCAAGCGCGTCGTCCCAACTAGTTGGCTGCATCTGCCCATAGCGCCACACCATCGGGTCTGTCAGACGCTGGAGCTGGGTATTGCGTGCGCGCGAGTAGCTCATTTCCGCTATCCGGGCGCCGCGCACCGACCCGAGGCCGGAATTCACTACGCAATTCTGGTCGGGCTTGATGACGATATGCACGTCTTCGCCGTTCTGTTGAACGATATTGTACATCGACGGGGCATACCAAGCGACGGTCTCTGCCGCCTGCTGTTTCCCCAGATCGACTCCGAACTCATTCTGATCTGGCGCGGCGCCGCCCTGCTTGTTGTTCGGCCACGTATAGGCTTTGTAACCGCAGCCGACGATGCAATAGTGGCAGACAACGTTGAATTCCTTCGCGTCCTTGGGAATGATCGGAAGGCGGTCGATGTGACGTTTGAAGGTCATTGGTTCCTCCCCTAGAGAACGTTGGACAGCCGGCCGTACAGAAGCTCGTCGACACCCTCGGCGTAGATGTCGCCGTTGCTGTCGACGCGCAGTACGTACTGCGGGAGGTTTTGCGTTGCGTGGCCCCAGGTTTGCTGACCGCCTGCCTCGACATCGAAGCGAGAATAGTGACCTGCGCAATTCAGCGTTTTGTCGCTCTTGTCGTACGCGAGCGGGAATCCCTTATGCGGACAAACCGTAGAGAAACCAACGATGTCGCCATCCGGGCCAACGCCGGATGCAACGCGCGTGCCGAGTTTGATGAGGACGCCTGGTGCGTCTGCGTCGGGATAAGCGACACTCAGCGGGTCGTTGACTTTAAGATCACGTACATTCCCGAGCCGGTTTGAGGGATGGATGACGCCCGCCGCGGCTGGCTCGGCCTTCGCCCGCGGTGCCATGACCGTTGCAGCTGCGGCGCTCACCGCCGCTACGCTGCCGCCGGTCAGAAATTTGCGACGGCCCGAATCCACAAGCTTATCGCAGTGCGTTCCCATGCTTTCCTCCCGGCTTGGCGTTCTTGAAAGAACGCTCGACATCAAAGAGCCGCAGGACGAGGGACATGTTCCCGACATTCCAAGCGACTTGACTGAGCACAGTTGTGCCCAAACTGTCATCTCGTCTCACTCCAACACCATGTCGAGAATTCTCGACACAGTGTTGAGACAAGCAAGGCTCCCTGGATCACGCCGCCTTCTGGCGGATCGTCCAGGCCTGTGCGGCGATCTGGACGGGATCCCACGGGCTGCTAAGCGGCGGAGTGTAACTCAAATCAAAGTCGTTGACTTGCTCGACATTCATGCCGTGATGGATAGCAGCGGCGAAGATGTCAATTCGCTTGGAGACTTCGGTGCCGAAATGGCCGATGATTTGCGCACCCAAAAGTCGGCCCGTCCCGCGGTCGCCGGTTACGCGGATCGTCATCTCTTTGGCGCCGGGATAATGGACCTTGTGGTCCCAGACCATGGAATCGACCGAAACCGGAGTCAAAGCCGGCATTCGCCGCGTCGCGGTCATGAAAGCCGGTTCGCGCCACCACATAATCGAACAGCCGCACTGATTGCGTACCAAGACTGCCTTCAAAATCCGGTTGCCGCCGACTGCGTTCTCGCCAGCAACCCGCCCTTGCTTGTGCGCCGTGGTGCCAAGCGGCAGATAGGCATTCGATTGCGTGATCCGATGCCAAGTCTCGGCGCAATCGCCGGCGGCAAAGATATCGCGCACCTTGAGTCTCCATGCGCTGATTTACTTGGAGAGCACCCTTAAAGCCTGATGCAACACCCGCTGCCAAGGCAATTTTCGGTTTCCGGTCGTGCACCGACCGCAACTAGGATCATGTCAGCCGCAGCAAGTGAAATTGCCGTCGCCTTCAATGCGTAACTTATCGCCGTCCGCCGCGATTGACGAAATTGGCTGACTGGTGATCACGCAGCACGCCGTTTCGCTCCAACTCGGCGCCGACAATCTTTCCAAGATCAGAATCGATCGTTGTCATGACACTGCGCGTCATT
Organism: uncultured Alphaproteobacteria bacterium; assembly: GCA_963806465.1. Taxonomy (GTDB): domain Bacteria; phylum Pseudomonadota; class Alphaproteobacteria; order Rhizobiales; family Xanthobacteraceae; genus BOG-931. The sequence goes on from CAWDZD010000076.1 coordinate 84,053, forward strand.
TCAACGATGGCGACCGAGAATACCACGACGAGTTAGGGCCTCCGCCATTTCAAGGCCGATATAACCGCCGCCCACGATGGTCACGTGTTTCGGCAACCTCGACGTTAGATAGTTCTCGAAGGCGAAGGTGTCGCCCATCCAGCGCAACAAGAACACGCCGGGCAAGTCCAGGCCTGCGAGCGGGGGGCGGATCGAACTGGCTCCGGTCGCGACCACCAGCTTGTCGTAGCTGAGCTCGGACTTCGTCGCCGGCTGTGTTTCGGGTGACTACGCAAACGCGCTGACGGATCGATGCCCTCGACCCGATGGTTCAAAAGCAACTCAACGCCGATGGACTGGATGTCGACGGCTTTGCGGTGCGCAAGATTTTCTGCTTGGGTACTTCCTGGCTGAGGAAATAAGGAATGCCGCAAATGCTGAAGTTCGGGTAACGGTCGGCGACCGCGACCGTGACTTGCCATCCGGGTGCGAGTTCGCGCGCTCGAAGCGCCGCGCTGATCCCCGCATCACTACCGCCGATGACAAACAGCCGATTTATTCCGGTTGCTTTCCCGCGCTATTCTTTGGAATTACCGATTTTTGGTGTTCCAATCTGACGCGCCGCCGCAAAACGCGTGGCGTCGAGGCGTAGTGGCCATTCAGCCCGAGTTGGACGGGATCGCACTGCCAAAGGCGCGCGATTATTGCGACTCGTTGGAGATCCCAAATTTCTTCAATTCGCTTTCGCGAACCTCGTTGGTGATCGGGTAAAAGCCGCCTTTCTCGGTTTGCTCTTGCCCGTCTTTGGAGAGAATGAATTTGATGAACTCGGCGCGAAGCGGGTCGAGCGGCTGGTCCGGCTTCTTGTTCAGATACACATAAAGGTATCGCGCGATCGGATATTTGCTGGCGAACGCCGTTTCGGCCGAAGCCTCGTAGCATTTCGCGCCGTAGTAGGCAGCCAGAGGCACGGCGCGAACGCCATTGGTCTTGTAGCCGATACCGGAATAGCCGATGCCGAACTTATCGCCGGCGACGCTTTCAACGACGGCCTCCGAGCCGGGCAGCAGTTTGACCTCCGGCTTGTAGTCTCCGCCGTAGAGCGCCGTTTCTCGGAAATACTCGTAAGTTCCGGAAATAGTATTGCGGCTGTAGAGCGAAGATCGGCTGCTTTGCCCAATCGCCGGTCAGGCCGAGTTCGCCCCAGGTCCTGACGTTGGCGCCGCCGGGGGCCTTGATCGTTGACGCGAAGATTCCACTCACCTGCGGAAGAGTTAAGACAGGGGATCGGATTGTCCTTATTGACATAAACTGCCAGCGCGTCGACTGCGACGCGGAAGCGCGAAACCTTGTAGCCATATTTGGCTTCGAACGCGCTGGTCTCCTCTGCCGTCATCGGCCGCGACATCGGACCGAACTGCGAAACACCGTCGAGCAGTGCCGGCGGCGCCGTCGCCGAGCCCTTCGACTTGACGTCTATTTTGACATCGGGATAAAGCTTCTCGAAAGCGTTGGCCCACAGCGCAGTTTCGTGGCCAAGCGTATCGGAGCCGACCGATTTGAAGTGACCCGCGAGCGGATCGACGGGACGATAGGCGGGAAGGCTTTGATCCAGCGCGATTGCAGCGGTTGCGACAGCAACATTCAGGGCTAACGCTATGGCGCCCGGCCGCAGGACCGTCAGACGCATGTTGATCCCTCCCTATCGAACTGTTAAACGTCAACATGTCGAGAATTCCAGAACTATGTAATTATTTTGTGACAATCCGGCGATAGGCTGAGTTCCGATGGCAGGTTCGGAGGGCTCATGAACGTTCGCGCATTGGCCGTCGTCGGCCATCTCGGTCCCGATGTCCGTGGCGGAGCGATGGATGCGCCGCACGCGCTGGCGGCGCTGGCGGCGCTCGGGCAGCCGACGCGGTTGTCGATATTCCGCTTGCTGGTGCGCAAGGAGCCGGACGGACTTTCGGCCGGCGCCCTCGCCGCGGCGGTCGGCTGTCCGCACAACACGCTTTCCACGCACGTCGCCATTCTCGCTCGCGCGGGGCTGGTGAACGGTACGCGCGAGGGTCGAAGCATCACCTATCGCGCCGATCCCGCAGGTACGCGCGCCCTCATTGCTTTCCTGGTCACGGATTGTTGCGACGGCCGCCCCGAACTATGTGGCCTGCCGGGCCAGGCGCAGGAAGCGGAATGCGGCTGCGGTCCCGCTCCGCAGCCAAAGAAGAAGCGCAAAAGCAAGACGATGCGATGACCTGGACTGTCACCAATCTCGTCATCGAGATCGTGGCCGGCATTATCGGTGCGCATGCCATCTCGGCCGCTGCGAAGGAACACTCTTTCGGAGTGGTTGGGCATACGATCGCGGGGGCCGTCGGCGGAGCGTTTAGCGGCTATTTCCTACAAACCCTGGTCGCAACGGTGGTCGACTCGACCGGCCAGGTGCAGCAAGGCGCCGACCTGGTCACGCAATGGCTGCTGCAAGGATTTGGCGGGTTCGCGGCGGGCGCCATCCTGACGATGGCCGTAGGGTTCGCGAAACATAGCATCGACCAGCACCGATCGGCTAAAGGCTGACGTCGTCAGTTTTGTCCGACGACGCAACGAGAGCGCGCGAATGATCGACGTCATCATTTATCACAATCCCGAGTGCGGCACGTCGCGCAATGTGCTCGGGCTCATCCGCAACGCTGGCATCGAGCCGCACGTGATCGAATATCTGAAATGCCCGCCGAGCCGCGCGTTATTGCAATCGCTGATTGCCCGCATGGGCATCTCGGTTCGCGACCTGATCCGCGTGACAGGTACGCCCTATCACGAGCTTGGGCTGGACGATCCCTCGATGACGGACGATCGGCTGCTCGACGCCATGATGGCGCATCCAATTCTTATCAACCGGCCGATCGTGGTGACGCCGCTCGGCGTCAAGTTGTGCCGGCCTTCGGAAACCGTGCTCGATTTGCTTCCGGTTCCCAGCGCGGCGAGTTCAGGAAAGAGCATGGCGAGCTGGTGGTCGACAGTGGCGGGATTTGTATTTCATAACCGCGTCGATCGCAACCAGCCGACGCCAGGAGGACGCAAACATGGATGAAGCGGTCGCGAACAAGGTGTTCAACGTTTTGTTTATCTGCACCGGTAATTCGGCACGGTCGATCATGGCGGAAGCTGTCCTTAATCGCGCCGGACAGGGGCGATTTCGCGCGTTCTCGGCCGGCAGCCAACCCAAGGGCCGCGTGCATTCCTACGCCATGGATCTGTTGAAGCGGTTGCACTACGACGTCAGCAACGTTCGCTCGAAAAGCTGGACCGAGTTCACCGGCCCCAACGCGCCGAAGCTCGATTTTGCCTTTACGCTCTGCGATGACGCCGCCGCAGAGACCTGTCCGGTGTGGCCGGGACAACCGATGACAGCCCACTGGGGTTTGCCCGATCCTGCCGCCACGATCGGCAGCGAGCCGGAAATGCGCTATGCGTTTGCTGATACCATGCGCATGCTCACCAACCGTATCAACATCTTCGTCAGCTTGCCGATGAAATCTCTCGACGCACTTACATTGCAGAAACAACTGAATGCCATCGGCAAGAACCAGGACAGAGCGCCTGATCCGTCGAAAGCAGCTGAATGAACGAAAAGTCTGTTTCTCTTCCGCAGCGTCTTCTCGCGGAGTTGCTGGGCACCGCGTTTCTGCTCGCGGCGGTCGTCGGATCGGGAATCATGGCGCAACGGCTTGCCGGCGGCAACGGCGCGCTCGCGTTGCTCTGCAACACGCTGCCCACGGGCGCGATCCTGACCGTACTGATCTTGACCTTCGGGCCGCTTTCTGGTGCGCACTTCAATCCGGCGGTCAGCGTCGCGTTTGCGCTGCGGCGCAAATTATCGTGGCCGGATGCGGCAGTCTACATCGTGGCGCAGATCATCGGCGGCCTGATCGGCGTTTGGATCGCGCATCTCATGTTTGAACTGCCGGTGTGGCAGGTGTCCGTGAACGCTCGAACGGGTGCAGGACAGTGGCTCGCGGAACTTGTCGCGACGTTTGGGCTGCTTGTTACGATCCTGGGCTGCGTCGCGCGGACACCCTCAGCCGTCCCCTACGCGGTCGGACTTTATATCACCTCGGCCTATTGGTTCACCGCCTCTACATCTTTTGCCAATCCGGCCGTGACGATCGCGCGCTCGCTGTCCGACACTTTCGCCGGCATTGCTCCGGCGGGCGTCGTCGCCTTCATAGTCGCGCAGTTCGCCGGGATGCTTGCGGCGGTCGTGCTCGGCCGCTGGCTGTGGCGATCGTGAGTTTCCGAACTGGGCCGCTTGCCACTTCATCGAGGCGCGAGAAAGGCCGCCGTGCGCTGTGTAAAATGGGGGCCCGATGCAAGAGCGCCGCCCTCCACAGGCCGTGACGCCGGCGCCGCGGATTTAGCCGCATGACGGTTTTGTGACAACCGAGCGCATTACGCATTCCAGCTCTGGCATCGCCAAATTGTACTGCTGGAGCCGGTCGCGCCGCACACGAGACGCGCCGTTGATCGAGAGCGCGCTGCCCCAATAGAAGGCGGGCATGAAAGCGTGCAGAGCAAATTCTCAGCGTCGGCACCCGCCCGCCGCAGGCCGTCGCATGGGGGACTGTCAACGCATGAACGTCCATACCATCCAATCTTAACGGCGCTCGCAGCGCCGTTAAGGCATCTCCACGACCGTGCGCGGCACGAAGGCGGTCGCGGTCCTCATCCCTTGCGACGTGTCGCCAAACAGCGCGCCGCGACAGACATTTGCCCCAATACTCGTGCCACCTCTTCGCATCTGCTAAAATGCGCCATTTCCGGGGTGGGCAGGACAGGTCGATCGATGCACGAACAGCGGTATTGGAGCGCGGAATGCTGAAGGGTTTGCGCGCCGCCGCACACTTCTTCAATCAAAAGATCGGCTTCAGTCGATTGGGCGTGGTGCTCAGCATCACCATCATCACCATTGCCGCGATCGTGCTCTACCACATCCTGCGCGATATCGACCTCGACGAACTGGTCGACGCGCTGGAAGCAACCGATTGGCGGACGCTACTGATTGCCGGATTGTTTGTCGCCGCCGCCTATCTGACGCTGACGTTTTACGATCTGTTCGCGCTGCGCACCATCGGCCGCTACGAGGTGCCGTATCGCTCAGCCGCGCTCGGCAGCTTCACCAGTTACGCGGTCGGCCACAACGTCGGCGCCAGCGTCTTTTCCGGGGGCGCGGTGCGTTACCGCATCTATTCGGCGTGGGGGCTGAGCGTCATCGAAGTCACCAAGATTTGCTTCGTCGCCGGACTGACCTTCTGGCTCGGCAATGCCGCGATGCTCGGTCTCGGCGTTTTCTATGCGCCGCAGCAGGCGAGCGACATCGATCACCTGCCGATTTGGCTCAATCGCATCGTGGCGATCTTAATTCTGATGCTGCTCGCGGCTTACATTGCCTGGGTTTGGGTCAAACCGCGCGTCGTCGGCCGCGATGGTTGGAAAGTGTCCTTGCCCGGCGGACCGCTGACGCTGGTTCAGATCGTGATCGGCATCCTCGATCTGTCGTTCTGCGCGATGGCCATGTACATGCTGGTGCCCGACGAGCCGCATCTCGGCTTTATTCCGGTGGCCGTCATCTTCGTTACCGCAACGCTGTTGGGGTTTGCCAGTCACGCTCCCGGCGGTCTCGGCGTGTTCGACGCGACGATGATGGTGGCACTGTGGGAGTTCGACAAGGAAGACCTGCTCGCCGGGCTGTTGCTGTTTCGCCTGCTGTACTACATCATCCCGTTCGCGCTCTCGCTGTTGATCCTCGGAACGCGCGAGGTCCTGCACGGCCGCGCGGCGCGGGGCGTTGCGCGACCGTCGGCGACGCCGGTGAGTGCAGTCAGCGGGTTGGTGCAAGAAAAATCCGACATGGCTTGATCCGGGCGCGTAACCGGCGAGGATAAACCCGAGAGCTTGGCATCAGCGCCTGCCATAGAGCTTGCCCGAAGGGCTTGTTGATGAGCTTGAATGAAGTTCGCTTCGCGCCGGGTAGCAGCAAATGGCGCGGTAAGCGGGTGGTTATCGTCGCCGCGGCGATCGTGTTCGCCGGATTGGTGGCTCTCGGGGCGCTGACGCCCGGATACGCCATTATCGGTTTCGCGATCCTGGCGACGGTCGTTTTACTTGCCAATCGCGCCACCGAGGAGGCGAGCCGACTGGTGCGGCCGGTTGCCGTCGCCGAGCGCGCAGGCGAGCGCCTTGAGGCGGTCGTCGCCGGATTGCCCGACCCGGTCATTGCGCTCGATCGCAACGGGCGCGTGCTGACGCTCAATGAACGCGCGCGTTCGCTGGCGCCGGCTTTGCGCCAGGGCGAGCCGGTGTCGCTGGCGCTGCGCATGCCCGAATTGATTGAGGCAATTAACCGCGCCTATGCCAGCGGCGACGAGCAGCGGGTCGAATATTCCGAGCGCGTACCGCTCGACCGCTGGTTTGAAATGATCGTCAAGCCGGTGCGGCGCGAGCCGAAATTGAACAAGCCCGACCTGGTGCTGATGACGTTTCACGATCTGACGCCGCTGCGGCGGGTCGAAGAGATGCGGGCTGATTTCGTCGCCAACGCCAGCCACGAACTGCGCACGCCGCTGGCGGCGCTTTCCGGCTTTATCGACACTTTGCAAGGATCGGCACGGGACGACGCCAAAGCCCGCGAGCGCTTCCTTGCCATCATGCAAGAGCAGGCGAGCCGCATGGCGCGGCTGATCGACGATCTGTTGTCGCTGTCGCGCATCGAGCTCAATGCGCACCGCCGTCCCGACACGCCGGTTGACCTTGGTCCGATCGTTCGCCAGGTCGCCGACGGCTTGGAAACGTTGGCGCGTGACCGCGGCGTGATCGTCCATGTCGACGCCGCCAAGGCATTGCGCGTTCCCGGCGATCGCGATGAACTCGTTCGGGTATTCGAAAATCTAGTCGAGAACGCGCTCAAATACGGCGCCGCCGGCAAGCGCGTCGACATCACGCTGACACAAGGCGAGTCGCCCGACGGCGAGGCGGAGGCGCGGGTCAGCGTGCGCGACTACGGGCCCGGCATCGCTCCGGAACACTTGCCGCGTTTGACTGAGCGGTTCTATCGGGTCGACGTGCGCGAGAGCCGCGCGCAAGGTGGAACCGGCCTGGGGCTGGCGCTGGTGAAACACGTGCTCAATCGTCACCACGGCCGGCTTTTGATCGAAAGCATGCCCGGCGCGGGCGCGACCTTCACCGTTTATCTCCCCATGGTCAAAACCGAGACAGCGGAAAAACTTACGTAAGATCAAAGCTCTAACGTGTCATCTAACCGTCATGCTGGGCTCATAGAACGGTGACGTGCCGGAACTAAGCCATCCGCAGCTGCGGGTCCGCTTTGATCGATTGATCGTCGCTGCAGCGCGTTGCCTAAAGGCGTCAAACAGGAAGAAAGGTCCCGAACGGGATCGAAAGCCGGCGTGGGTCGAAGGCTCGCGTCGCCCGAAATTCCGCTGACAGGAGCATCCAGTGAACCATCTCAGATCCATCGCTGTCGCCGGCTTTTTAGCCGCGACGGTGTTTCCCGCCGCCGCCGTCGAGCTTTCCGGCGCTGGCGCGACATTCCCTTACCCGATCTACGCCAAATGGGCGGACACATACAAGAAAGAGACCGGCGTCGGGCTCAACTACCAATCGATCGGCTCTGGCGGAGGCATCAAACAAATCCAAAACAAAACTGTGACATTTGGCGCCTCCGATATGCCGCTCCAACCTGCGGAATTGAAGAAGTGGAATCTGGTTCAATTCCCCACTGTGGTTGGCGGTGACGTACCGGTCGTCAATCTCGAGGGCATCAAAGCCAATGAATTGAAGCTCGACGGCGACACCTTGGCAAAAATCTTCCTTGGCGAGATAACCAAGTGGGACGATCCCGCGATCAAAAAGCTTAACCCGAGTGCCGCGCTTCCCTCGCAGGCAATCGTTGTGGTTCACCGGTCAGACGGTTCGGGCACGACGTTTATTTGGACGGACTATCTGTCGAAGGTGAGTGCGAAGTGGAAGTCCGACGTCGGCGCCAATACGTCGGTAGAATGGCCCGCGGGCATCGGGGCCAAAGGCAACGAAGGCGTTTCCAATAACGTGACCCAGACCAAGGGCTCGATCGGCTACGTAGAATACGCGTATGCGAAACAGAACGGCATGACGACGGTCGCCATGATCAATCAGGACGGTAAGACCGTTGTTCCCGATGCCGCCTCCTTCCAGGCCGCTGCCGCCTACGCGGACTGGGAAAAGTCTGACGGCTTCTACGTCATCCTTACCAACCAGGCGGGCGCTGCCTCCTGGCCCATCGCGGGCGCGACGTTTATTCTCATCTACAAGCAGCCGCAGGACCCGGCAGCGGCCGCCGAAGCCCTGAAGTTCTTTGCCTGGGCTTACGCCAAAGGCGACAAGATGGCCGAGTCGCTCGATTACGTTCCGATGCCGAAAAAGGTCGTTGATCAGATCGAGAGCATGTGGGCCAAAGAAATCACCGACGCAGGCGGCAAGCCGCTCTACACCGCGATGGCGCACTAGTTTCGATGCAAAGTGGCGGGCGCTTATCGCGGTTGCGCAGTGCCCCCGGCCTTGTCTTTAACCTTCCTGTCGCGTGAGTATATTGCGCGGCGGCCGTTGGATCGTTTGAGTGGGCGGCCCCTCGATGTCGATGGAGCCGCTGGATGGACCCGGCCCGGAGGCGATCCGTGGTTGACGTAGCGCTGCAAGAGGGGGCGATGGTCTCCGTCGAGATGGGGACGCGCGCCAGCGTCCTTGATCGGCTCCGCCTTGGTGATCTCGCCTTCCGTCACACCACCCGTGCTGCGGCCGTCGGCGTACTGTTGCTCCTTACTGGTGTGATCATTTCATTGATTGCTGGCTCGCTGCCGGCTTTCAGGGCTTTCGGCTTCGAGTTTCTGACGACCGAACGTTGGAATCCGGTCACCGAGAAATTCGGGGCGCTCGCGCCTATCTACGGCACGATAATTACCTCGTTCATCGCCATGCTAATCGCGGTCCCGATTGGGCTGATGATCGCGTTCTTTCTCACCGAGCTTTGCCCGCAATGGCTGCGCCGGCCGATTGGCATCGCCATCGAGTTGCTCGCCGGCATCCCGAGCATCATCTACGGAATTTGGGGACTTTTCGTCTTCGCTCCGTTTTTGCAGGACACGCTGCAACCTTTCCTCATCAACACGCTGGGCAACGTGCCGATCATCGCGCCGCTGTTTGCCGGGCCGCCCTACGGCATCGGCATGCTGACGGCGGGGCTGATCCTGGCCATCATGGTGTTGCCGTTTGTCACATCGATCTCACGCGATGTCTTTGAGGCGGTCCCGCCAGTGCTCAAGGAAGCGGCGTATGGCGTCGGCTGCACGACCTGGGAGGTCGTGCGTTACGTTGTGCTGCCTTATGCGAGGGTCGGCGTGATCGGCGGCGTCATGCTCGGCCTCGGCCGCGCGCTCGGGGAGACGATGGCCATCACTTTTGTCATCGGCAACGCGCACCGGATTTCTGCGTCGTTGCTGGCGCCCGGCACCACGATCTCCGCGACGATCGCCAATGAATTCACCGAAGCGGTCGGCGATCTCTACACGTCGGCGTTAATCGGGCTGGGATTGATCCTGTTCGTGATTACATTGATTGTGCTTGCCGCCGCCCGTTACCTGCTGCTGCGCATCGACCGCCGGATCGGATAAATCTTATGGCTTCTCGCTACGCCGCTCGCCGCCGGAACAACGTTGTCGCAGTGGGCTTGGCGTTTGCGGCGACGGCGTTCGGCCTTGGCTGGCTGGTTCTGATCCTCGGTACTTTGCTGTGGCACGGGTTCGGCGGGTTGTCGCTCGCCGTCTTCACGCAAATGACGCCGCCGCCGGGCTCCAGCGGCGGACTGCTCAATCCGATTGTCGGTAGCCTCATGCTGACCGTTTTGGCCGTTGGCATCGGTACTCCGATCGGCGTGCTGGCCGGCACCTATATGGCCGAGTATGGCCGCCATTCCCGGCTGACCAGCGTCGTCCGTTTCATCAACGACATCCTGTTGAGCGCACCGTCGATCGTGATTGGATTGTTCATCTACGAAGTGATGGTCGCGCCGATGGGCCATTTCTCCGGCTGGGCCGGTGGCGTAGCGCTCGCTGTCATTGTGATTCCGGTCGTGGTGCGCACGACCGAGGACATGCTGATGCTGGTTCCCAACGCGCTGCGCGAGGCCGCGACTTCGATCGGATTGCCGCGTTCGATGTCGATCACACGAATCTGCTACCGCGCGGCGCGCGCCGGCATGGTCACCGGCGTCCTGCTGGCGGTCGCCCGCATCAGTGGCGAAACCGCGCCGCTCCTTTTCACGTCGCTGAACAATCAGTTCTGGAGCACCAACCTCAACGCGCCGATGGCAAGCCTGCCGGCCGTTATTTTCCAGTTTGCGCTCAGTCCCTACAAGGACTGGCAATCGCTGGCCTGGACCGGCGCCCTGATCATCACCTTGGCGGTTCTGACGTTGAGTGTTACCGCCCGCAGCCTTGTTTCATCGGGTAAACAGCCATGAGCGTAACTTCAGTTGCCGTTCCCTCGGTTTCCGTCAGCCCAAGCGACCGGTCTGGCCTGGTCGAGAAGATCACGATCCGCGACCTGGACTTCTTCTATGGCGACGCGCGGGCGCTAAAATCCATCAGCCTGCCGCTCTACGAGCATAAGGTGACCGCCTTCATCGGCCCGTCGGGCTGTGGCAAGTCGACCTTGCTGCGGGTACTCAACCGCATGTACGACCTTTATCCGAACCAGCGCGCCACCGGGGACGTCATTCTTGACGGCACCAACATTCTCTCGCCGAAACAGGACCTCAATTTGCTGCGCGCACGCATCGGCATGGTGTTCCAGAAACCGACGCCGTTCCCGATGACGATCTACGAAAACATCGCGTTTGGCATCAGGCTGTATGAGCGTCTGTCCAAATCCGAACTGGACGGGCGCGTGGAAACGTCGCTGCGGCGCGCGGCGCTGTGGGAAGAGGTCAAGGACAAGCTCGGCACCAACGGCCTAAGCCTTTCCGGCGGCCAGCAACAGCGGCTGTGCATCGCGCGTACCGTCGCGGTGCGGCCGGAAGTCATCCTGTTCGACGAACCGTGCTCGGCGCTCGATCCGATTTCCACCGCCAAGATCGAGGAACTGATCGACGAATTAACGGACGATTATACCATCGTGATTGTAACTCATAACATGCAGCAAGCGGCACGCGTGTCCGAATTCACCGCCTTCATGTATCTGGGCGAGCTGATCGAGTTCGATACTACCAGCAGGATGTTCACCGCGCCGCATGATCAGCGCACGCAGGACTACATCACCGGCCGCTTCGGGTGACCGCCATGACCGACATCACCAGAGTGGACCATACGACCAAGGCGTTCGACGCCGATCTGCAGGAGATCACCCGCAAGGTCGCCGAGATGGGCGGCATGGCCGAGCGGCAGATCGCCGACGCCACCCGCGCGCTGGTCGAGCGCGACACCGATCTCGCCGAGCAGGTGATCGCCACCGATCCGGCCATCGACGCGATGCAGCATGAGATCGAGGAGAAGGCGATCCTGACCATCGCCCGCCGTCAGCCGATGGCCGTCGACCTGCGCGAGATCATCGGCGCCATGCGCGTGTGCAACGACCTGGAGCGGATCGGCGATCACGCCAAGCATATCGGCAAGCGCGTCGTCGCCCTGGATCTGGATCTGCACCCGCAACGGCTGATCCGCGGCGTCGATCACATGGCCTCGCTGGTCTCAACTCAGCTCAAACAGGTGCTCGACGCCTATGCCAGTCATGACCTCGCCACGGCCTTGGTGGTGTGGAACGGCGACGAGGAAGTCGACGCCCTTTGTGTATCGTTGTTCCGCGAGTTGTTGACGTACATGATGGAGGATCCGCGTAACATCACGTTCTGTATGCATCTGATGTTTTGTGCGAAGGACATCGAGCGCATTGGCGATCATGCCACCAACATCGCAGAAACCGTGTATTACATGATTGAGGGTCGCCCGATCACCGACCAGCGCCCGAAGGGAGACACCACCAGCTTTGGCGCAGCCCTGCTGCAGAAATGAATAGGAGACTGGGATGGGTGCCAACATCCTGATCGTAGAAGACGAAGAACCGTTGACCACGTTATTGCGCTACAATCTCGAGGCCGAGGGCTACGAGGTCGATGCCGTCGCGCGCGGCGACGAGGCTGATACGCGGCTGCGCGAAACCGCGCCTGATCTGATCGTCCTCGACTGGATGCTGCCCGGGCTCTCCGGCATCGAGCTTTGCCGGCGGCTGCGGGCGCGGCCGCAGACGCAATCGCTGCCGATCATCATGCTCACGGCTCGCGGCGAGGAAAGCGAGCGCGTGCGCGGGCTGGCGACCGGCGCCGACGACTACCTGGTCAAGCCGTTCTCGGTGCCAGAGCTGTTGGCCCGCATTCGGGGGTTGCTGCGCCGCGCCAGTCCGGAACGGGTTGCCACGGTGCTGATGATCGGCGATCTCGAACTCGACCGCGAGAAGAAGCGCGTGTCGCGCTCAAGCCGGCCGGTCGACCTCGGGCCGACCGAATTCCGCCTGCTCGAATTCCTGATGGAGCGCCCCGGCCGGGTGTTTTCGCGCGAGCAGCTACTCGACGGCGTGTGGGGCAGCGACGTCTATATCGATGAACGCACGGTCGATGTGCATGTCGGCCGCTTGCGCAAGGCGCTCAACCGCGGCCACGGCGCCGACCCGATCCGCACGGTGCGCGGTGCGGGCTATTCGCTCGACGATCGCTTCGGCAAGGCGAGCTGAATAGGCGCGCCAACGGCGCGCTTATGGCTGGCAGCGAAGGATGATCGGCTCCGGCTCTATCGTGCCGGCCTTCGGTCGCGCCGGCGATCGGCCGCCGGCTGGTAAGCGACGCGGGAGTGGTAGGCGCAATAGGGCAGGCCGGTGATGGTATTGCCGCCGCAAAAGAAGAATTCAGTGCTGCCCGGATCGCCGATCGGCCACCGACAAGTCTGCTCCGTCAATTCCAGGATCGTGCGGCGCTGTCCGATCGGAATGATGTTCTCGATCAGCTCCGGCGTCGCCTCGGCTTCGATCTCGTAGGCGTGCGCCAGCGCGGTATTGCCGCGGATCGAGCCGCGTCCGATCCGCAGCATGTGCGTGGACGTCCGCGCCTTGCGCGGGCGCGGCGAGGCGCTCGACGCGCTCTTGGCGCGGCCCGACAGTCCGAGCCGATGCACTTTGCCGATGACCGCATTGCGGGTGATGCCGCCGAGTTCGGCCGCAATCTGACTGGCGGATAGCCCGTCGGACCACAGTTTTTTCAGCAACTCGACCCGCTCGTCAGTCCACGACATGCCCAATCCTCCTCAAAGAAATGCGCGTGCAATCTGCCAACCCGGTCTTGGCGGAATCCACCACCAAGCCGGGCGATCGTTGTCGCCCAACACGTAACGCAAGACCGACGCTTTCGAGGAACTGTCCGCCGCACGAGATGTCGTACTTGACAATCAAAAGCCTACAATATGGCGCGAGTCGGGCGCAAGAGTCGGACTGTGCGCGTCCACACATTCCTGCCCAATGTGGACGAGTATGGGGACAACCGAGGAGATCGCGCTTATCTTTAACGTGTTGACCGATAACTCCGGCGCAAATAAAATGCTCAGATCGTGCCGCCCGGAGAGGCGGCACATTTCGTTTCGGCCGCGTAGTGATGCTGCGCACCGTGCGGACTTGAACCGTGACATCGCATCTGTTGCCGACCTACGCGCGCGTCGACCTTGCTTTTGAGCGAGGCGAGGGCGTGTGGCTGTTTGCGACCAACGGCGAGCGCTATTTAGATTTTACCTCCGGCGTCGCCGTCAATGCGCTCGGGCACGCCCATCCGCATCTTGTTGCCGCGGTGACCGAGCAGGCGAACAAGCTCTGGCACGTTTCCAACCTTTACCAGGCGCCCGAAGCCGAGCGCGTCGCGCAGCGGCTGTGCGACGCAAGCTTTGCCGACGTGGTGTTCTTCTGCAATTCCGGCGCTGAGGCGATGGAATGCACCATCAAAATGGCGCGCAAATTTCACGCCGCCAATGGCGCGCCGGAACGCTATCGTACCATTACTTTCGAAGGTGCGTTCCACGGCCGCACGCTGGCGACGCTCGCCGCCGGCGGACAGAAAAAATATCTCGACGGTTTTGGCCCGGTTGTCCAAGGCTTCGATCAGGTGCCGTTCGGCGATTTCGAAGCCACCAAAGCGGCGATCACGCCGGAAACCGCCGCGATCCTCACCGAGCCGATCATGGGCGAAGGCGGCGTGCGCGTGGTCGAGCCGCCGTTCCTGCGGGCTTTGCGCGAACTGTGCGACCAAAACGGGCTGCTGCTGCTGTTCGATGAAGTGCAGAGCGGCATGGGTCGCACCGGCGAATTGTTCGCCCATCAGCGCGTCGGCGTCGAACCGGACATCATGGCGCTCGCCAAGGCGCTCGGCGGCGGCTTCCCGGTCGGCGCTTGCCTGGCGACGCGCGAGGCCGCCAAGGGCATGACGGCCGGCACCCATGGCTCGACTTTTGGCGGCAACCCGCTGGCAATGAGCGCCGCCAACGCGGTGCTCGACGTCATGCTCGAACCTGGCTTTCTCGAGCGGGTACGGCGGATCGCGCTGCTGTTCAAGCAGCGGTTGGCGGAGATCAAGGACCGACATCCGTCGATCATCGCCGAGGTCCGCGGTGAAGGCCTGCTGGTCGGCCTGCGCGCGGCGGTGCCGGTCGGCGATCTGGTCGACGCGATGCGCGCCGAAAATATGATTACGGTGGCGGCTGGGGATAATGTCGTGCGGTTGTTGCCGCCGCTTATTATCAACGAGCAGGAAATCGCCGAAGGCATCCGACGCCTCGACCGCGCCTGCGCGCGGCTCAGCCAAGCGCATGGAGGCCCTCTGAAGGAGACGGCGGCCCGATGACGACGGTCCGTCACTTCCTCGACCTGATCGACGTGCCGGCCGTGGACCTGCGCAAGATGATCGATCTGGCGCGCGCCATGAAGGCCAAGCGTCCGCGCAACGAACGTCTGCTTGCCGGCAAAACCCTGGCGATGATCTTCGAGCGGCCGTCGACCCGCACGCGGGTTTCCTTTGAAGTCGCCATGCGCCAGCTCGGCGGCGATAGCATCATGCTGACCGCCGACGAAATGCAGCTCGGCCGCGGCGAAACCATCGCCGACACGGCGCGGGTGCTGTCGCGCTATGTCGACGCCATCGTCATTCGCGCGCTCGATCCGCAGGCCGTGATCGAGCTTGCGCGCTACGCCACGGTGCCGGTAATCAACGGCCTGACGCGGCGGTCCCATCCGTGCCAATTGATGGCCGACGTCATGACCTTCGAGGAACATCGCGGTCCGATCCGCGGCCGCACTGTGGCCTGGTCCGGCGACACCAACAACGTGCTCGCCTCATGGATGCATGCCGCCGAGCGTTTCTCATTCCGCTTGCGTGTCGCCACGCCGCCGGAACTGGCGCCGAAGAAGCCGCTGGTCGATTGGATCAAAGCCTCCGGCGCCGCGATCGTGCTCGGCACCGATCCGGAGGAAGCGGTCAAGGGCGCCGACTGCGTCGTCACCGACACCTGGGTCTCCATGGGCGATCGCAACGGCGCGCGCCGGCACAACCTGCTCAAGCGCTATCAGGTCAACGCCCGGCTGATGGCGCGGGCCAAGCCGGACGCGATCTTCATGCATTGCCTCCCCGCCCATCGCGGCGAAGAAGTGACCGATGAGGTCATGGATGGACCGCATTCCGTGGTGTTCGACGAGGCCGAGAACCGGCTGCATGCCCAAAAAGGGATTTTGACCTGGTGCCTGGCGGACGCGCGGTAGAGCATGATCCCGAAAAGTGGAAGCCGGTTTTCGGAAAAGATCATGCTCCAACGCAAAATCGAGAAAGACCAGGCGAGCAACAAGAGGGCTCACAATTTCCGCCTCGCCGCCTATATTGTTTGCGATGAACAATCCCAATCTGGCCATCCCGGTTCGGGCGCCGGCGCAAACCGGCGTCGATGACACCATCCTGCCTTTCGAGGTCAGCGCGCTCGATCTGCGCGGCCGCATCGTGCGGCTCGGGCCGGCGGTCGATGCCATCCTGAGCGGCCACGACTATCCGCTGCCGATCGCCAAGCTCGTCGGCGAAGCGATCGTGCTCACCGTCATGTTGGGCTCCGCCTTGAAGTTCGAGGGCCGTTTCATTCTGCAAACCCAGAGCGACGGCCCGGTGCGCATGCTGGTGGTCGACTTCACCTCGCCCGGCAAGGTGCGCGCCTGCGCGCGCTTTGACGCCGAGCGGGTCGCCGCGGCCATCGCCGCCGGCGAAGACAAGCCGGGGCAACTTCTAGGCCGTGGCCATCTTGCCATGACCATCGATCAGGGCCCGGACATGAGCCGCTATCAGGGACTCGTGCCGCTTGAAGGGCAGGACCTGGAAGCGGCCGCCCACGAATACTTTGTACGCTCCGAGCAGATTCCGACCCGCGTGCGGCTCGCCGTGGCCGAGGAATTTCGCGGCGGCGAAAACGGCGGTGCGCGCCGGCGTTGGCGCGCCGGCGGCATTCTGCTGCAGTTTCTGCCCAAGTCGCCGGAGCGCGCACGCCAGGCCGATCTGCATCCCGGAGATGCACCGCCAGGGACGGAATCCCATGTCCAGCCCGAGGACGACGCTTGGGTCGAAGGCCGTTCGCTGGTCGAGACCGTCGACGATATTGAGCTGATCGACCCGGCGCTGTCGAGCGAGCGGCTTGCCTATCGCCTATTCCACGAGCGCGGCGTGCGCGTCTTCCGCGACGCGCCGGTGCAGGCGCAATGCTCCTGCTCGCGCCAAAGCGTCGAAACCATGCTGCAGAGCTTTCCGCAGCAAGACCGCGACGACATGGTCGAGGACGGCAAGATCACCGTCACCTGCGAATTTTGCAGCTCGACCTACGTGTTCGCGCCGGCCGAAATCGCGGCCGCCGATCCGGCTCTGCCCAACGCCTGATCGGCGTCCGCCGGCGGCGGCTCAAAGCCAAATACGCTGCGGCCGCCATATTCGTGCGAGCGCTCGAACTCGGTGGCGACCAGCTCTTCCAGACTCCGGCCAGTCGCCGCACGCTCCAGCCGCCGCGATTCCTGATCGAGCTTCCGTAGCGCAAACAGCGTGTCCTGTCGGTCGAGCCTGGCTTTGGCGACCGCGCCTCGCAGCACGCGAATGGTCTCGTCATAGACCTTGAGCGGAACCGGAAACGGATGCCGGTCCTTGCCGCCATGCGCCAGCGAAAAACGCGCCGGATCGCTGAACCGGCAAGGCTCGCCGTGGACCACTTCGGCCACCAATGCGAGGGCTTGCACGGTGCGGGCGCCGACGCCCGGCGTCAGCAATAAGTCGGGAAAGTCGACCGGTCCGCGGTCGGCTGCGGCCGCGAGATTGCCGCGCAGGCGCTTGAGATGAACGTCGCTCGCCCGCACATCGTGATGAGCGGGCATGATGAGATGCGGCAGTGTCGCCTGTTCCGGCGGTTCTTGACCGGATGGAATGAGGGCAGCAACTTCGCGCGCGATGCCGTCAGGGCCGAGCGTGCCGAGGAGCTCGATCTGCTTGCGCCGCGAATTCTCAGCCCGCCGATCGGTGAGATTGATGATGTTGCCCTGGCTCGGGCCTTCAATGGCGGCGTGCGGCTCGTCGACAAAACTCTTCAGGCCTTCCGATAGCCAGTGATAGCGGCGCGCTTGTTTGCGCTCGCCGTTCATGCCCTGCTGAACGACGACCCAGCGGCCGTCGTCGGTCACCACGAAACCGTGCAGATAAAGATCGAAGCCATCCTGCACGGCGGCACTGTCGACTTTGGCGACGAGACGGCTTGCGGTCGCAAGTTCGCCGCCGTCAAAGCCGATGCGATCGCCGATCGCCGTTAGCTCCCGCGGCGTCAGGCGCGAATGATTGCCCCGCCCGCCGCAGACGTGAAGTCCGAGTTCGTGGCTGAGCGGCGTCAGCCCGCGTTTGAGCGCGCCGAGTACGCTGGTGGTGATGCCGGACGAATGCCAATCCATTCCCATCACCGCGCCGAACGATTGAAACCAGAATGGATGGGCCAGCCGGCGCAGAAATTCGTCGCGCCCGTAGTGGTGGACGATGGCCTCGGTCATGACCGCGCCAAGCCGCGTCATGCGGTCGGCCAGCCATTTCGGCACATGCCCGTTGTGGAGCGGCAAATCGGCGCTGCCGGATTTTTGCATTGGCTCAGTCCGCGCTTCTCGGCGAAGATGCACATTCGTTCTTATTTTGTTCTATTTGGGCCAAGAGGTCAATGCCGCCGTGCGGGACCAGGAAATTCCATCAATTCAGCGTCCGCTTGCTGTCGCCGGAATCGAGCGAAAAGGCCGGAATCTCGATGTCGAAATGCTCGCCGTTCGCGCCGACCATGCCATAGGTGCCGAACATGAATCCGGACGGCGTTTGCAGCGGCACGCCGCTGGTATATTCGAACAACTCTCCGGCCTTGAGCACCGGCTCTTCGCCGACGACGCCGGCGCCGCGCACTTCCTGGCGGCGGCCGCTGGCGTCGGTGATGCGCCAATGCCGCGTTTTCAGCTGCACGGTATCGTCGCTCTTGTTGGTGATGGCGATGGTATAGGCCCAGAAGAAATAGTTGTTATCCGGCGACGAACGGTCGGCGACGAAGCGGGGGGTCACCACGACCTCGATGTTATGGGTGACAGCGCGATACATGCTGCAAATCCTGGCGTAGCGCAGGTCAGTTGCCGATGATGTTCCGGAACCGGCGCGCAGGCCGGTTTGTGGCCGCCGCATGTTCAATTCGTGTAACAGTGAATCGCGTTGCGCCCCAACTTGCAATAACCGCGTCGTCGTCGTCCTCAAGTTCCGCCGGCCGTCAAGTTTATGGTGCGGCCGCCACAATTGCTTGCGGACGCCGGAATCGGAGCATTAGATTAGTCCGGGGCGGAATCCGGGATTGGCTGCGCCGCAGCCGGATAATGGTTGCAAATTCCATGGCGATGGCTTCCCCGCCTCAATCGGCCACGAGCGAGCGCGATCTGCGGCTCGATTTATTCCGCGGCCTGGCTCTGTGGCTGATCTTCCTCGACCACATCCCGGAAAACATCGTCAACTGGTTCACGATCCGCAATTACGGCTTCAGCGACGCCACCGAAATCTTCATTTTCATTTCCGGTTATACCGCGGCTTTCGTCTATGGCCGAACCATGCACGAGCGCGGCTTTGTGCTGGCGAGCGCCCGCATCTTGCGCCGCGCCTGGCAGATCTACGTGGCGCATATTTTTCTGTTCACAATCTTCATGGCGGAGATCGCCTATGTCGCCTCAACCTTCGACAACCCGCTCTATGCCGAGGAAATGAAGATTCTGGATTTCCTCAAGCAACCCGACATCACCATCTTTCAGGCGTTGCTGTTGAAGTTCAAGCCGGTCAACATGGATGTGTTGCCGCTCTATATCGTGCTGTTGCTGTTGTTTCCGCCGATGCTGTTTCTGCTGCTGCGCAGCCCGAATGTGGCGCTTGGCGGATCAGCCGTCGTCTACGCCTTGGTGTGGAAGCTTGATTGGAATCTGCCGGCTTATCCGAACGGCGTCTGGTTCTTCAATCCATTCGCCTGGCAATTGCTGTTTGTGTTCGGCGCCTGGTGCGCACTCGGCGGCGCGCGGCGGCTTGCCGGCGTGCTGCGCTCACGCGCCGTCCTCGCCGTGGCGATCGTCTATCTGTTGTTCGCCTTCTTCATCACGCTGACCTGGCAATTCGAGGGGCTCGACCGGTTCGTGCCGGGCTGGCTCACGGAATGGATGTATCCGATCGACAAGACCAACCTGGACGTCCTGCGGTTCGCGCATTTTTTGGCGCTGGCGGCGGTGACGGTTCGCTTCGTCCCGCGCGATTGGCCGGCCCTGAAATCTCCCATACTCTGGCCCGCCATCGTCTGCGGCCAGCATTCGCTGGAAATCTTCTGCCTTGGGGTGTTTCTGGCCTTTGCCGGCCAATTCGTTATCGCCGAAACCTCCGGCGGACCGCTCACGCAAACCGCAATCAGCGCGTTAGGCATTATCGTCATGATTGCTACCGCCAACCTGGTATCGTGGTACAAGGGGATAGAAGGGCGAAGCCCCGTATCGCGCGTCAAATCCCGAGACGCCGACCTCGCGGGAGGCGAGGCATGACGATCATCCTAGCGGTTTTGGCCGCGATCACGCTGGCGGGCGGCGCCGCCGCAGCAGAGTCGGCGCCGCCGGACTGCGAAGTGCCGGAGCGGCTGCTCCCAGCGGGGAACGATCTGCAGCGCGTCAGCGCCGCAATTAACGATCATCATCGACTGGACATCAGCGTGGTCGGCTCGCGTTCTTCGGCGCTGTCCGGCCCGGACGGGGCGCGCTTCGCCTACCCTGCGCAACTCGAGCAGGTGCTTCGGCAGCGGTTGCCGGGCACCGAAATCAAGGTCACCGCCCACGTTCCGGTGGAGCAGACGACCGCGGATATGGCGGCCGCCTTGCCAAAAATCGTGACTGAAGACCATCCGGCTTTGGTGATCTGGCAAGCCGGCACCGTCGATGCGTTGCGCGGCGTCGAGCCCGATGATTTCCGCAACAGCCTCGACCAGGGGCTCGATGCCATCGCCGCCGCGCGCGCCGACGTGATTATGATGAACATGCAATACAGCCCGCGCACCGAATCCATGCTCGGCGTCACCCCTTACGCCGACGTCATGCGTTGGGTGGCCGAGCAGCGCAGCGTGGATTTGTTCGATCGCCTGGCGATCATGCACTACTGGAGCGACGAGGGTACGTTCGACCTCTATGCGGCAACCACCGGATATGCTATGGCCCGTCGTGTTCATGAATGCATTGGTCGGGCGCTGGCTACTCAGGTTATTAATGCCGCCCACCTGGACGCTGCCAAACTGCAAACAACGCGTTGATGTCAGCTAACAACAAATATTGTGCCGGTTATCTCGTGTGCGCGGCCGTGGCCTTGGCTGCGCTGGCGACGCCGGTGCGCGCACAGATGCTCGGCGCACATCCCGCCGCATCAGCGGCGGCCATCGCGGTTGCGCGGCCACCTGTTCCGGCGCCTGCTTGCGGCGGTCCTGCCGGTTTTGCGCGCTTTGCACAACCGCTGCGTCACACAGCGCGGCGTCTTGCCGGCGGCGGGCCGCTTGTCATCGTCGCGATCGGCTCCTCCTCGACCGCCGGCGCAGGCGCGAGCTCACGCGCGGCGAGCTATCCGAGCCGTCTGGCCGAGGAGCTCAAGCAGCGCTTTCCCGGCCGCGACATCACGGTGGTCAACCGCGGCGTCAACGGCGAACAGACGGAACAAATGCTGGCGCGGTTCGAGACCGACGTCATCGCCGCGCATCCGGACCTCGTACTGTGGCAGGTCGGCACCAATTCCGTGCTGCGCGATCATCCGCTCAGGCCGCATGCCGCGCTGCTGCATGAAGGCATCGAGCAACTCAAGGAAGCGGGCGCCGACGTCGTGCTGATGGACATGCAGTACGCGCCCAAGGTTCTCGCCAAGCCCGAGACCGAGGGCATGGAAGATCAGATCGCGTTCGCGGCCAAACAGGAGAATGTCGATCTGTTCGGCCGCTTCGCTCTGATGCGCAACTGGCACGAGGTCCGGCATATTCCGTTCGATGCGTTCGTGGCGCCGGATCAGTTGCACATGAACGATTGGAGCTATGCCTGCGTCGCCAAGCTCCTCGCCGCCGCGATTAGCGAGGCGGCAACGCGGCCGATCGCGTCCGCGCGCGCCCCGCACTGAAGCGACTTACACCGCCTCAAGTGCCGTCAGCACGTCTTCGACAATGTCGTCGGGATGTTCGAGCCCGACGGATAGGCGAACGAGCCCGTCGCCGATGCCGAGCTCGGCACGCTGCTCTGGCGCGAGACGCTGATGCGTCGTCGTCGCCGGATGGGTGATGAGGCTCTTGGCGTCGCCGAGATTGTTGCTGATGCGGATCAGCTTGAGCGTATCCTGAAAGCGAAACGCAGCTTTCTTGCCGCCCTTGATCTCGAACGCGACCAGCGTCGAGCCGCCGCGCATCTGCTTCTGTACCACCTTGGCCTGCGGATGGTCGGGCCGGCCGGGATAGATCAACCGCACGATCTTGGGATGGTCGGCTAAGGCGACCGCGAGCGTCGCCGCGCTGTCGGTCTGCCGCCGCACCCGCACCGGCAGCGTTTCTAGGCCCTTGAGCATGACCCAGGCATTGAACGGCGACAGCGACGGTCCGGTCTGCCGCAACAGCACGTGAACATATTTCTGGATGAACTGCTCCGACGCCAGGATGATGCCGCCGAGGCAGCGGCCTTGGCCATCGATATGCTTGGTCGCCGAATAGACCACGCAGTCGGCGCCGAGCGCGAGCGGCGATTGAAAGATCGGCGTGGCGAACACGTTGTCGACGACGACGGTCGCGCCAGCCTCGTGGGCGATTTGCGCGACCGCCTCGATGTCGATCACTTCCAGCGTCGGATTGGTCGGCGTCTCGAGAAAGAACGTCCGGGTATTCGGACGCACCGCGTCGCGCCATTGATTGAGATCGGTGCCGTCGACAAGTGTCGAGGCGACGCCGTAACGCGGCAGGTAGTCTTCAACAATATATCGACATGAGCCGAACAGCGCCCTTGCGGCCACGACATGATCGCCGGCTTTGAGCTGGCCGGTCAGCGCCAGCGTGACCGCGGCCATGCCGGTTGCCGTCGCGCGCGCGGCATCGGCCCCTTCGAACGCCGCCATGCGCTCCTCGAACATCGCCACCGTCGGATTGGCGAAGCGCGAATATTGAAAGCCGGGCTCTTCGTTCTTGAAGCGGCGCTCGGCCTGCGCCGAGTTGTCGTAGACGTAGCCTTGAGTGAGAAATAGCGCTTCGGAGGTCTCGCCGAACGGCGAGCGCAGCGTTCCGGAATGGACCAAACGGGTTTCGGGGCGGTAGCGATCTCGCTGGGACGCGGACATTTGGCTTAAGGCCCTCCTCATCGGCCAAAAACAAAAACCCGGCCGGGAGGACAAATCCTCGGGCCGGGCTCACGCGTCCCCGGCCTTTTAGCAAGTTGTTTTACGTGGCTTGCAAGCCGGCCGGCTCAAATGACCACGGGATAAGCAGGCTCTTACGCCGTGGCCGACTTTCCGTCAAGCCGGCCATCGGGTTAGATCGCCGCGACATTTGATGCCGCGGTGTGCGGCCGACAACCTGGTGCTGACGTGCCGCTCTCCTTTACGCCCTCGGACAAGGGCATTCTTCCCGATCGCCTGATTGCCGCGCTGGCGGAGCAGGGCGGAATTCCGGCCGCTCGCCCGTTCGCACCGGATCAAATCCAGCCGGCGAGCCTCGACCTGCGGCTCGGCGCTGTCGCCTATCGCGTGCGAGCGAGT
Organism: uncultured Alphaproteobacteria bacterium; assembly: GCA_963806465.1. Lineage (GTDB taxonomy): Bacteria > Pseudomonadota > Alphaproteobacteria > Rhizobiales > Xanthobacteraceae > BOG-931. Next base: position 107,472 of record CAWDZD010000076.1, read on the forward strand.
TTTCTGCCCGGTCCAGGCACGGCCGTCGCACGCCGCATCGCCGAATTGAAGCTTCACGAGTTCGCGCTCACCGACGGCGCGGTGCTGGAAACCGGCTGCGTCTATATCGTGCCGCTGATCGAGAGCTTGGCGCTGCCGGCCGACATTGCGGCGTCGACCAATCCGAAAAGCTCGACCGGGCGCCTCGACGTTTTCACGCGCGTCATCGCCGACGAAACGCGCGGCTTCGATCGTGTCGAAGGCGGTTACCGCGGACCACTCTACGCCGAGATCAGCCCGAAGACTTTCCCGGTGCTGGTGCGCCAAGGCTCGCGCCTGTCGCAGATCCGCTTTCGTCACGGCGACGCTGCGCTCGGCGCCGAAGCGTTGCGCACGCTCCATGTGCGCGAGCGGCTGGTCGACCGCGCCGAAGCGGTGATGGGCGAAGGCGTCGCGGTGAGCGTCGATCTTGCCGGCAGTGCAACCGGAAACGGTGCCGGCATCGTCGGCTATCGCGCCAAACGCCATACTGCCGTCATCGAGGTCGAGCGCCGCGCCGCGTATGACGTCGCCGATTTCTGGGAGCCGATCAGGGCGCGCGTCGATCAGAGCCTGATCCTCGATCCCGACGAGTTCTATATCCTGGCTTCGCTCGAGGCCGTGCAGGTGCCGCCGGATTACGCCGCGGAGATGGTGCCGTTCGATCCGCTGGTCGGCGAATTCCGCGTCCACTATGCCGGCTTCTTTGATCCCGGCTTCGGTTATGCCGGAGCCGGCGGCCTTGGCGCGCGCGCGGTTCTGGAAGTGCGCTCGCGGGAAGTGCCGTTCATCCTCGAACACGGCCAGATCGTCGGCCGGCTGGTCTATGAAAAAATGTTGGCTAAGCCGGACCAGCTTTACGGCAGCGGCATCGGCTCGAATTATCAGGCGCAGGGCCTGAAATTGTCCAAGCACTTCCGCAGCTGAACAGACCTTGGTTGCACGTGTCACCGGCGGCCGTTCGGCAGGAGCTCGATCGCGAGCCGCCAGCCGACATTTGAGACAATTCGGCGAACATTTGTTGAGGCTATTAAACGGCTCTAACGAAAATTGTTGTGGCATTTCGCGCCCAAGCGCGCTTTTCTGTGAGCCGGGGGGACGTGGCGAGCGAGCGCAAGGCGGCGCATGCGCGTACGCACCATGGGCTTTGCTGCCCTCCTTTGCGCTGCTGTTGGTGCGGCCGGCATGGCACAGCTTGCGGCACAGTCCGGCTTCGATCGTCCGGGCGGCGACTATGCGAGCGCTCCGGTCGCCAATGGCGATCCGGCGGTCTGCGCCGCGCGTTGCGAGCAGGACAAAGGCTGCCGGTCGTGGAGTTTCTCCTATCCGTCGACGTCTGGCGAACCGGCCATGTGCTGGCTCAAGCGCGACGTGGTGCCGCGGGCGCAGGCGAATTGCTGCGTGTCCGGCGTGCGCGGCGGTCGCGTGATCGAGCCGTTGCTCGGCCCGTTCGAATATTCGATCGACCGCGCCGGCGGCGATTACCGTTCGTTCGAACTCGCGGACGACCCGGACGGCAAAGCCTGCGCCGCTGCCTGCCAGGCTGATTCACGCTGCCGCGCCTGGACCTACCGGCGGCCGGGCTACGGCTCGACGGCGCCGCGTTGCTATCTCAAAGAGACCATCAAGCCACCGCACCGCCGGCCATGCTGCATTTCCGGCGTGGTGCGATAATGCGCGCAGAACGAAGCCGCGCTGGCGTTACTGAACGCTGGTAAAGAAGCGCGACAGACGAAGCCCCGCCGGCCATCTCCAGAGCGGCTGCCGTCTGACCGCAAGGTCCCACGATCCGACCAGGGCTTCGACCCGTCCCACCAAGTCGCTGACCGGCAGTAGCCCGACGCCGCCGGCGTCGACCGCGATCCGGCTATCCGCTGAATTGTCGCGGTTGTCGCCCATGACAAACAGGTGGTCCGGCGGCACCACGATTTCCGCCATGTTGTCGAACGCACCGATGCCGGCGCGCTTGAAGATGGGATGGCTGCGATTTCCCGGAAGCGTCTCGATGAAGCGTCCGATCGGCTGGTACGAGCCGTCATCCGCTTCGGCTTGATCGATGCCGTCAGCCTTGAGCGCAACCGCAGCGCCATTGATCCATAAATGTCCGTTGCGCATGGCGATGCGGTCGCCCGGAAGCCCGATTACCCGTTTCACCCAGATTTCCGATCGGTCGCCCGGCCAGCGGAACACGACGATGTCGCCGCGCTGCGGCAGCGCGCCCAGAACTCGCTGGGTGTCGGGAAGATTGATGAAAGACGGCAGCGAGGCGGCGCTATAGCCGTACGGATATTTGGTGGCCAGCAACTCGTCGCCGATCTGCAGCGTCGGCTCCATCGAGCCGGATGGAACGTAATACGGTTCGGCGATCGCGGTCTTTGCCGCCATGACGACCAAAAAGATCGCTGCCGCATCGATCACAGGACTGGTCCAGCGACGCATCAAAGACACCTCCAACGCGAGTTGCGTGATCCTTATTTACCAAAATTGGCGGAGGGGATTGGCTTGCTCAGAGCACGCCGACACTTGCCCCTACCGGCGCGCTTTCGCGCGCCACCTCCCCCGCACGCGGGGGAGGATAATTTGATTACCCCGTGCCGCCGACGGTGATGCGATCGATGCGCAGCGTCGGCTGGCCGACGCCGACCGGGACGCCCTGGCCGTTCTTGCCGCAGGTGCCGATGCCGTCGTCGAGCGCCAGATCGTTGCCGATCATGGAGATGCGACTGAGGTCGGTCGGTCCATTGCCGATCAGCATCGCGCCCTTGATCGGCGCGCCGCGCTCGCCGTCCTCGATGCGATACGCCTCGGTGCATTCGAACACGTATTTGCCGGAGGTGATGTCGACCTGGCCGCCGCCGAAATGCACGGCGTAAATGCCGTTCTTGACCGATGCGATGATCTCGTCCGGATCGCGCGTGCCGGCGAGCATGTAAGTATTGGTCATGCGCGGCATCGGTACGTGCGCGAAGCTTTCGCGGCGGCCGTTGCCGGTCGGCTTCATGCCCATCAGGCGTGCGTTCTGGCGATCCTGCATGTAGCCGACCAGAATGCCGTCCTCAATCAGCACTGTGCGGTTGGTCGGCGTGCCTTCGTCGTCGATCGACAGCGAGCCGCGGCGGCGCGCCATGGTGCCGTCGTCGACCACGGTGACGCCGTTCGCCGCAACGCGCTGCCCCATCAGCCCGGCGAATGCCGAGGTCTTCTTGCGATTGAAGTCGCCTTCGAGTCCGTGGCCGATGGCCTCGTGCAGCATCACGCCGGGCCAACCGGGGCCGAGCACCACGTCCATCTCGCCGGCCGGCGCCGGCACGGCTTCGAGATTGGTCAGCGCCTGGCGCACCGCGCTGTCGGCGGCCTGCTGCCACTTATCGGTGACGATGAAACGTTCATAGCCCTCGCGGCCGCCATAACCGGCGCTGCCGGTTTCCTGCCGGTCGCCGTCGCCGACTACGACCGAGACATTGACCCGGACCAGCGGGCGGACATCGCGATAGGTCTCGCCGTCGCCGCGCACCACCTCCACGGCCTGCCAGGTGGCGCCGAGGCTGACGGAGACCTGACGGACGCGCGGGTCCTTGGCGCGGACATAAGCATCGATCGTCTCCAGAAGCCGCGCCTTGGTCTCGAAGGCCGGCGAGGCGAGGGGGCTGTCCTCGCCATAGAGCTTGGCGTTGGTGCGCGGCGGTGGAGCGGCATAGTGGCCGGAATATCCGCCCTTGACCGCGCGCACGGCGTCGGCGGCCCGCGCAATCACCTCCTCGGATACGTCGGACGCGTGAGCATAGCCGACGGCCTCGTCTTTGACGGCGCGCAAGCCAAAACCCTGCGAGGTGTCGTAGGTCGCCTGCTTGAGCCGGCCATTGTCGAACACCAGCATTTCGGCCTGGCGGTATTCGAGGAACAGTTCCCCGTCGTCGGCTCCTTCGAGACTGCGGGAGATGATCCTGGCAAGCCGCGGCCGGTCGAGCCCGGCACGGTCGACCAGCGAGATCGGGGCAGACGACATGCAATCCTCCGAATTCTTCTCGTTTTAAGCGTTTTCGTTCCTACACATAGGCGATGCCGCCGCGTTTTGCACGCCCGGCGCCGCGCGGACGCGTTGCGCCCGGCATCGAGCGTCGGCGGACGTGTTGCTTCTTTGTCTGGCATTGTGCTCCATGCGGAGTTCTCTTCCCCTTACCTCCCGCATTCGCGTGCCGGCATGGGGATCTAAGCCATTCAGCGCCGCAGCAATCCAGGGCGTCCGCGCCGTATTGGACCCTGGTGCTGGCGATCTTCACCGCGGCGATATTCGTCAGTGCGCTCCTGCTGTTTGCGGTGCAGCCGATGTTCACCCGCATGGTGTTGCCGCGGCTTGGCGGCTCGCCATCGGTGTGGTCGGTGGCCATGGTGTTTTTCCAGACCATGCTGCTCGCCGGCTACGCCTTCGCCCATGTGCTGATGCGAACCGTGCGCCCGCCGGTTGCGGTCGCGATCCATATTGCGCTCCTCGTCGCCGCCGGACTGACGCTGCCATTGTCGATCGCGCAGGGCTTCGGCGATCCGCCAGGCACTTGGGCGGCGCTGTGGCTGATCGGACTGTTCGCGGTCTCGATCGGGCTGCCGTTCTTCGCGCTCGCTGCCAATAATCCGCTGCTGCAGGCGTGGTTCGTGCGCACCGGACATCCGGCCGGCAAAGACCCATACTTCCTCTACGCCGCCTCCAATGTCGGCAGCTTCCTGGCGCTGTTGTCCTATCCGTTCATTCTCGAGCCGGCGCTGTCGCTGCGCCAGCACATCCGTTTGTGGAGCGGCGGATATTGGCTGCTGTTCGCGCTGATCGCTGTGTGCGGCGTGCTGTTGCTGCGCTCGTCCGCGGGCGCCGGAGTGGCCGCGCGCGACGACGCGCCGGCGACGCCGGCGCCGACCTGGCGCACGCTTGGCCGCTGGGCATTCCTGGCTGCGATTCCGTCCGGACTGTTGGTGGCGGTGACGGCTTACATCTCGACCGACATCGCGTCGGCGCCGTTGCTCTGGGTCATTCCGCTTTCGCTCTACCTCTTGACCTTCGTGCTGGTATTCCAGTCGCGTCCGCTCGTGCCGCATCGCTGGGTGCTGATCGCCCAGCCGTTTGCAATCGCCGGCATCGTGGCGCTGTTGCCGTTCAGCGATACCGACTATCTGTTCCTCAATCTCGGCGCCCATCTGTTGGCGTTCTTCATCATCGCCATGGCGAGCCACGGCGAGTTGGCGCGGCAGCGGCCGGCGGCGATGCCGATGACAGGTTGCGAGCCCACAGCGCCGCCAGAATTTCAGCGTCTCGCAATAAAGCCGGTGGGTGGCGAGGTGCGCGGCATCGACCTCCGCCAGGCCTTGCTCGGCCGAGCGGCGTTTGAGGAATTTTCGCTCGTCAGAGTGCTTGTTGTGGGTGATGGCATGTCAGTGCCACCAATATTTTCCCGCCCCGCGAAGCGGGGAGGGGGGACCGCCCGAAGGGCGGTGGGAGGGGCCTCGGCCTAGCGGCACGCCTCAACGCTGCATGCCCCTCCACCATGCTTCGCATGGTCCCCCTCCCCCGCACTTCGTGCGGTGGCGGACAAGCGAAAGCGTTCTCGCGACGCATGTGCGTTCGAGTTTTGCCGGTACGACGCGCAAGAAGCCGAACCTGATCCCGTCATGAGGCGCCGGCGGTGGATTCCGGCTTCCTGCAGATCACGTTCAGCCTTTAGTGGGGCATGATCTTTTCGGAAAACCGGATTCCACTTTTCCGGATCATGTTCGAATAAATCAGGACGGCGAGACGCCGATAGACGCGTATTCCTTCCGTCCGCATCCTTCGGGATGCGGTCGCGACCCCAGCGGGGCCGCTCGCCTGTCGGCGTCCCACCACGGCACTTGCGGCAGCGAACGAACGCCACCGCTCAGCTCCAGAAACGTTCTTCCTGGGACGCGGCTAAAGAGCTGGCGTTACCCGCCCCCGCCTGTCCCAGTCCAGCGGCATGGCCGCAGACCGGTCATAGTGCCGGCCGGACGTCTTCCCGAAGCCGCCCGGGAGCCAAGGTGACGAGCCTCGACCCGCGGGAACCGCTCTCGCTCCGCCGGCCGGCGTGACCGGCTGGCGTCCTGGTACGTGAGCGGGATTCGTCACCGTATGTTACTTTAAATGGGACAGCTGTCAAGAGGCGGTCACCGGTGCCGCGACGTCATTCCGGGGCGACGCGCAGACCGATGTAGGGCTGAGCCAACGGGCCCGGCCCGAAGTGGCCGCCCCCGATGACAGGCTCCGCGAAGCCCACGCGGACACACAAGCTGAACAGTTGCACGTGGGCACGGCGCTTCGCGCCTTAGCCCACCCTACGGCGCTACGGCGCTTGATCGCGTTTTGACGCGATTTTTGCCCAGCCTTTACTAATTTCGTCCGGTCGTAGGTGACAGGATTTCAAGCGGTCGCCTGCCACATTGCGGCCCATGTTCCGCGAAGTGGCGATAACGTTGGTCGCTCTGGCGGCCTTCGATTATTTTTATCTGGATGGCAAGTACGTCCATTCCATCGAAATGGCGACGCGATCCATATTGCATTTTCTGATCGGATAGCTCGCACCCGTTTACGAACGCGGATCACCTGGAACCGGTCACCGCCTTTGAACTTACGGTGAGCGCGCCGGGTCCCCGGTTCCTTTCGCGGGGACGAGCGGAAGGAGACTAGCGCGGCTGGCCGCTATCTGGCCACCGCGGTTCCTGCCCCCGCGCCAGCACCATTGGTACGAAAAATAACCCGTGCGGTGCCCGCAATCGCGAGGTAGACGGAGCCTAGCGGAGCAAACAACATCAAAGCCGCGAGCGGATCAGTGATGTTGACCGGCGCCCGGAGATTGAAACACGTAAAGACCACCAGTCCGGCCAACGGAACGAGCGCCACGATACGCCAGCGGCCGGTCCACGCATAACCGGACCATACCTGGAGTATCAGATAGACCGGCGCCAACACGGCCCCGACGACAAGCACCAGGCCTACGATCTCTCCGTCAAAAGCTTTCCAATCGGCGCTCAGGAGGGTTGTACCCTTTGTGATCCAATCAGCATCGACCATCGCTGCACTCCTTTCGCGCCTACTGTCCTGTGGAGCAGCAAATTGGATTGACCGTGCCATGGCGGTGAAACCATGCCGTGATACCGGTCACAGGTGGTGTCATTCTCATAGTGCGTTCCGGCATCAACGGTTCGGCTTGGAACCTGCACCGCGTGCTAGCCAAACCGGGTGGCGCTGCGAAGCGGACGGCGGAGCGAGCGATCCACCAGCGCCGGGCGGGATGTGGTGCCGCCGAGTTCGCTGCTCAGGATGACGGTGATCAGCGCCGCGCCCGACGGTTGGGCGGTTCAAGCCGGCGCGCAAATCGCCTCGGGGCGTGGAATCGAGCGTTGGCGAGAATGTCTAGATATAGTGTTTGAAGGCCCAGGGAGAGCCGGGTTGTAAAGGAGCTGCCGTCAGGATTTCGCCAACGGCATCAGCAAACCGAAGCGTTACGGGCATTCCATCGGCGAACATACAACCGTTGAAATTGACTTTCGTAAGCGCCATCACGTCTCTCATAACGGTGGTGAGTTCACACTCACCTTGAACAATCTCGACGTGAAGCGGATTTGGCACTTCGCTGCCGATGTACGTTCTTAAATCGGCAACCGTACCCCTCGTCCATAGATATCCGTTCCTTTTTGAAATGTAGAGCACGGTGCCGCGCAGCACTGGATATTCGCCAAGTCGAAAGAGCTTCGGTCCGCGATCATCTCGTATTCGTATTGCAACTACGGATGTTGCATCCCCGGCGCCGATTTTAAATCCTTCGTATTCGATGTCATCAAATCTGGTGCGGCCGTGAATGAATAATTCTTGTGGAGGTTCGTCCTTATGGTTCTCTCTGTAAGATTTAATTACGGTGCGGATTAGCTCGGCGGCACGATCTTTGGTCAGATGAAATTCCTTGGTGGTGGGCGAATAGTACGGTCCGTCTGTCCCCTTGAATACGACGCCGTCACCAGAATCCAAGAACATTTGAGCTGCGCAGCACGCATTTTCGGGATCAGACTCCGTTTGATCCTTTTTAAAAACGATTCCAACGTAGCAAACCCCGGGTCGAATTGAATGAAGCTGCCACGGTCGACCGCTCGCCTTATAGAAGACTGAAGTACACAAATTCCAGGCAACTTCAGTTGGATCGGAAGCATGGCGCGCCTCCCAACTGTCGTTTTCTGCTAAAAAGTGACGTAGAGTCTTCTCTCGAATGAATTGAACGATCGGACTTCGATGCCCCTGCAGCAATCTCGCCTTAAGCTGGTTGTGAAGATCAGGGCGAAACCGAAAAATCTGTGCACTTTCGAAGTCTTCAGGCAAAAGGGCGCCTTCACGAAGTATTTGACGGCCCGTTGCTTCGTTGAATGTCAGTTTTCCCCTGTGCCGCTCTTTCTTCGGTGGTTGTTTTTCCGTTCTGCCATAAAGATAGGTGTCGTCCGGAATGACTAAGAACCACACCTTCGGATCAAATTCATTTTGTGTTAGATAGTTGCTGATCGACTGCTCCAGCAGCGTTGCGACGTCATAAATGGCTTCGTGATGAAACATAGCGCGGACGGCGCTTTCCAAAGCTTCCCGTGAAACTGTGACTCGAGCTAGAGGCTGTTCTGGCCAGTCGCAGGAAAATGCGGCCTTAAATCCGGGCCATGCTTGGCGTTGAAGTCCGGGACCGGGCCTCTTCGCAGGCCGAGGGGCTATAAATCCCCTCACCTTCACGCAAAACTGACGAAAGAGTTCGAGACCGATAGTGGTGCCTATGGCCCCGAGTGCGATCTCTTTTGGTTGCCCGGCAGCCGCTAGCGGGCCAGCCAAAAAGAGCCCGTCCCGTGGGTGCGCGAAAATCTGATTGTGACCAACCAAGACCTTCGGCTCGTCGAGCACATCTAATCTAAACGCCGTCTCATCTTTCTTGCGACGCGGTCGTCCAGTCATCTTCATTCCTGATCTGCTGCATCGTCGATGTCGTCGTCTTCCAGATATTCCTCATCATCATCCAGCAAATCGTCATCAATTGGAGCATCAGATCCCGACGGGTCCGCGTCAAATTCCAATTTTAACGGACTCGAGAATTCAATCGGCGTGGAGAAAACCGAAATTTCCCTATCTCCCCCCATCGGCGGACCGATGGCGTCCTTGCCTGCCGAGATAAACGCGACATAAGCCAACATCACATCTCGCCACCAAGCGTTGCGCTTACTTTTGACCGCTTGTCTACGAAGTTTTGCGGCTATTCTGGCGTTGCCAATAAGCTTCTCACCGTCAGTGCTAAAAACCACGTGCCCTGAAATTGTAATCCTAATCGGAGGCGTCCACGCTACATCCAGCGATGCTGCGTAGTGCCAAAAGAAGTCCTTGTGCCTACCGACAAGCTTTCGCGAACCAGAGAAGCCGCGAACATCAAATTTGGCGCGCTCGTCTTTAAGCAAAGAGTACTTTGGAAACCAGCAGAGTCGATTTGATAGCTCGTGCGTCACCAATCCTCGATCAGCCGCCAAATTAGCGAACCCTTGTCTCAGCAAATCGACCATTGCCCGCAATGCATCGGAACGATCGGGAAACAATGGCGAAGCTGCACACCCCGAAAGAAACGCTTCTGTTTCGATTTCCTTTATGCGCTTGACTTTGATTCCGAGTGGCAAACTCATGCGAACGTCTTAAATCGTCACAAACGTACAGAGGATTCCGCCCTCAAACCTTTTGGGAAATTTAAGTGCTTGGGCGGCGGCCTCCCAACTGGCCGACAATAAATCCGACGAATAGAAATAGATGCGCTCGGGGAATGATTTTACTCGATACCAGTTGCTCAGAATTCTCTCTGGATTTTTCGAGATAAATTCTGTCCCAGCTTTTCGCCTAGCAAGCCAAGTTTCGTAGAGTACTGCCAAATCCGCAGCTAGCTTTTGAACCTTATCCTTTTGCAGCTGCTCAAGCAGCACAGCCAATATGCCATCCCAACCTGACTCGTTCCCATCAATGAAATTTAGTCTAGCTAATTGGATGGGCACCTCAGTTCTAAACGAGATGTCGTCCAACCTAATCGGTATTATAAAGCCTTGCTCATCAAGGTCTCGCGCGACACCGGACGCCGCATTTATCTCATCTTTAAATCCAGGCTTTTTGACTCCGGGTTTTGATACGAGAGCAATGACCCGTTCGGACCGATTTCGTATCTCCTCCTCGATCTCTTCCCATGTCGGGTGGCCTTTTTCGTGCCAAAGGTCGATCCAAACCCGGTAACCCGCACCGACTAGGCGAGCAGCAAGCCATCCGGCAACCCCGTTATCCTCTGGATTGCCGTGACTAATGAAAATGCTAGCTCAACTCGACATTTAACATTTGAGTATACACGAAGCGGCCTTGACAATCTGGGGTGGCACAAATTGGGCGAGCGGGCGACCGTGGTCCTCCACACTCCAGCCTTCCCGCCGTGCCCTTCGGTGAGGTCTACCCCGACAGCCGCTCGATGGCGGCGCCGCAGCGGGCGAGCTTGTGCTCCAGCCGCTCGAAGCCGCGGTCGAGGTGGTAGACGCGGTTGACGATGGTTTCGCCTTCGGCGGCGAGCGCGGCGATGACGAGCGAAACCGACGCGCGCAGATCGGTCGCCATCACCGGCGCGCCCTTGAGGCGGTCGACGCCTTCGATGGTGGCGCGCTCGCCTTCGAGATTGATGCGCGCGCCGAGCCGCACCAATTCCTGGACGTGCATGAAGCGGTTCTCGAACACGGTCTCGACAATGTGCGAGGTGCCGCGCGCCCGCGTCATCAGCGCCATGAGCTGCGCCTGCAGGTCGGTGGGGAAAGCCGGGAACGGCGCCGTCGTGACTTCGACCGGCGCCAGATGCGCGCCGTTGCGCGCAATGCGGATGCCCTGGTTGGTCGGCGTGACCGTGACGCCGGTCGCTTGCACCACGTCGAGCGCGGCCTGCAGCAATTCCGGGCGCGCGTTCTGCAGCAGGATATCGCCGCCGGCCATGGCGACGGCCATCGCGTAGGTGCCGGTCTCGATGCGGTCGGGCAAGACGCTATGGCGCGCGCCGTGGAGCGTGGCGACGCCTTCGACGATGATCCGCTCGGTGCCGGCGCCGGAGATCCGCGCGCCCATCTTGTTGAGGCAATCGGCGACGTCGGCGATCTCCGGCTCGCGCGCCGCGTTCTCGATCACGGTCGTGCCATTGGCGAGCGAGGCCGCCATTATCGCGGTGTGGGTGCCGCCGACGGTAACCTTGGGGAATACGATCTCGGCGCCCTTGAGGCCGCGCGGCGCGCTCGCCACCACATAGCCGGCGTCGATGTCGATCTTGGCGCCGAGCCGCTCCATCGCCATGATCAAAAGATCGACCGGGCGCGTGCCGATGGCGCAGCCGCCGGGCAGCGACACCCGCGCTTGCCCCATGCGCGCGACCAGCGGCGCCAGCACCCAGAAGCTTGCGCGCATGCGCGACACCAGATCGTAGGGCGCGGTGGTGTCGACGATAGAGGCGGCGGAAATGTGCAGCGTCTGGCCGTCGTCGGCGGTTTCGCCGGCGCGCTTGCCGCCGACCATGATGTCGACGCCGTGGTTGCCGAGGATGCGCTGCAATAGCGCCACGTCGGCGAGGCGCGGCACGTTGTCGAGCGTCAGCGTCTGATCGGTCAGGAGGCTAGCGATCATCAGCGGCAGTGTGGCGTTTTTCGCGCCCGAGATCGGGATCGTCCCGTCGAGCCGCCGGCCGCCGAGGATGCGGATACGGTCCATGATGCCCCCTTAACCCCTAACCGGGGCCAACCACTTAATCGCGGCTCCGATTACGGCGAAAGTCGGGACTTTGCTGTTCGTTCCCGGGATTTGCCGGCGATGGTGACTCATTTGCTTCCACGTCGTGGCTTTCCGCCCGGCCGCGGGCCTGCGCCTTGCGGCGCTTGAGGTTCTCGCGCAAGGCCGCCGACAGCCGCTCGCTCCGCGCCGCCTTCTTCTCCGCCTTGCCGCGCGAAACCATCGCTGCCCTTGAGCTTATGCCAGCGGCAGGAAATGCGGGGCGAACAGCCCGAGGCCCAACAAAACGAGCCCGCCGGCTCCGAGGAGGCCGGCGAACCAGGCAAGCCCCACCATCTCGGTGATCACCGCCGCGGAGGCGAGCACGATGCCGATCTGGAACGCCGCCGACGAAAGCTCATAATGATGATATCGCGCCAGCGAAAGATCGCGTTTGCCTTCCTCTTCCTTGGCGCGTTCCGCGAGCTCCTTGCGTCCGTTGCCGTTTTTCGGGTCGGAACTCATAACGCTCGGCGGTTTTGCGCCAGGTTTCGATTTGCTTGTCGGCCGCGGCCTTTGCCGCTGGGTCGCTGAAGCCCGCAGCGAGCACCGCCGTCTGGTCGGCCGCCGTCAGCACCGTGGTCTTGCGAATGTCCTTGGCCTGGAAGAAAGCCCAGGCATCCGATGCTTTGACATTGGCATCGATGGACTCGGTCTGCGCGCTCTTGCCCAGTGTCTCGGAGAACGACAGAAACAGCGCCAGCACGGCGATCACCATCGCGATTTTTCTGTTGGAGTGCGCGGCGTGTTCGGCGTGAACCGCGTGCTCCATCGTTTCCTGTGCTTCCGGCATGATTGGTGCCCCCTCTTTCCGTCACCCTGAGGTGGCCGCGTAGCGGCCCAGCCAAGTCGGCCAAGCCGACTTGGCCCCTTAGATATGCCGAAATCGGACAAGCCGATTCGGTTGGGGCGACGGCCCCTGCGCCACGGCCGTGCATCCTTCGAGGCTCGCTACGCTCGCACCTCAGGATGACGGTCAACGATCGGCAGCTAATATCACAAATCCTAGCTACGCGCGCGGATGGGCGTTGCGATAGGCTTCGATCAGCCGCTCGGCGTCGACCTCGGTATAGATCTGCGTGGTCGCGAGCGAAGCGTGGCCGAGCAATTCCTGGATGGCGCGCAGGTCGCCACCGCGGGCCAGAAGGTGCGTGGCGAAGGAATGCCGCAGCGCATGCGGCGTCGCCGTCTCGGGAAGGCCGAGCGCGCCGCGCAGCCGCGCCATCGAAAGCTGCACGACCCGCGCCGACAATGGCCCACCCTTGGGGCCGCGCTTGGCGCCGACAAACAGCGGACCGTCCGGCGGCAAATCGTAGGGGCAGAGCGCGACATAATCGGCGACGAGTTTTTGCACTTGCGGCAACACCGGCACCATGCGCTGCCTGCGGCCTTTTCCCGTCACGGTGATGGCATCGCGCCCGCCGGTCCCGAAATCGGCGCGCTTCAAACCGAGCGCCTCGGAGATGCGCAAGCCGCTGCCATAGAGGAGCGCCAACACCGCGGCGTCGCGCGCATGCACCCAGGGCGCGGTGGCTTCGCCGGCCAGAAGCTCGGCGTCGCCAACGCGCCGCGCCGCCGTGACGGATAGCGGCCGCGGCAAGGTCTTGCCGATCTTGGGCGTCCGCACCGCGGCGAGCGCGCCGACCTTGCCCTTGCCGTTGCGTTCGAGATAGCGGGCGAAACCGCGCACGCCGGCAAGCGTGCGCATCAGCGAGCGGCTGCCGATCCCGACTGCGCGCCGCGCCGCCAAAAACGCGCGCACGTCAGCCGGCTTGAGCGCCGCGAGGTCTTTCAGGGACGGCGTGCCGCCGAGATGTCCGGTGAGAAATTCGAGGAACTGCTCGACGTCGCGCCGATAGGCTTCGAGCGTCTTTGGCGAATAGCGCCTCTCGTTGCCGAGATGGGCGAGCCAGTTCTCGACCTCAGCGGCGACTTTGGTGAGGGCGCTCTTCGAGCCGCTCGTCCCCCGCCCCCGATCAGGTCGGGGGTAAACTCCAGCGGGGACCCAGCTTTTCGTCTTGTCGTCCGAACTGGATTCCCGCCTGCGCGGGAATGAGCGGGGGGTATGCGAAGCCATGTTCACAGATTAAATCCAAGGCCTTTCCCCTTCCTAAACTACGGGGAATCGGGACAACCTTCCTTATGGCCAAACGTGTTGTCGATGTCCTCGTGCCGGTGGCGCTCGACCGGGCCTATTCGTACCGGGTGCCCGAGACGCTGACGCTTGCGCCGGGCGACATCGTCAGCGTGCCGCTCGGCGCCCGCGAGGCGACCGCGGTGGTCTGGGCGGAGAACCCCAAGCCCAATCCGCGGCTCGACAACCGGCTCAAGGACGTCGAGGAAAAACTCGAACTGCCGCCGCTGCGCCCGGAATTGCGCAGCTTCGTCGAATGGGTGGCGAACTATACGCTTAGCTCCCGCGGCATGGTGCTGCGCATGTGCCTGCGCATGGGCGAGCATCTGGGCAGCCCGCGCGAGCGCGTCGGCGTGCGGCTCGCCGGTTCGCCGCCGCAGCGCAAGACCGTTGCCCGCGAACGCGTGCTCGCGCTTCTTGCCGACGGCATGGTGCGCGGCAAAAGCGAGGCGGCGCGCGAAGCTTCAGTCAGCGCCGGCGTGATCGACGGCCTGATCGACGAGGGCACGCTCGAAACGATCGTGCTGCCGCCGGAGCCGGTGGCGGAAAAGCCCGATCCGGATTTCGCCGTCACGGATTTCACCGCCGATCAAGCCGCCGCCGCCACGGTGCTGAAAGCAACCGTCGCCCAGGGCGGCTATGCGGTGACGCTGCTCGACGGCGTCACCGGCTCGGGCAAGACCGAAGTCTATTTCGAGGCGGTGGCCGACACGATCCGCGCCGGGCGGCAAAGCCTGATCCTGATGCCGGAGATCGCTCTGACCGCGCAATTCCTCGACCGCTTCGCCGCGCGGTTCGGCGTGCGGCCGGCGGAATGGCATTCGGAGCTGACGCCGCGCCGCCGCGCGCGCACCTGGAAGGCAGTCGCCGACGGCCAAGTGGCCGTCGTCGTTGGCGCGCGCTCGGCGCTGTTTCTGCCCTACGCCGATCTCGGCCTCATCATCGTCGACGAGGAGCACGACCAGGCTTACAAACAGGAAGATGGCGTGTATTATCACGCCCGCGACATGGCGGTGGTGCGCGGCCACATCGCCGGCATCCCGGTGGTGCTGTCGTCGGCGACGCCGTCGCTGGAGACCGAAGTCAATGCGCGGCGCGGCCGCTACCGGCGGCTGGCTTTGCCCGAGCGTTTCGGCGGCGCGCGCATGCCGGCGGTCGAGGCGATCGATCTGCGCCGCGAGCGGCCGCCGCCCGGCCGCTTCATTTCGCCGACGCTCGCCGGCGCGGTGCAAACCGCGATCGAGCGCGGCGAGCAGGCGTTGTTCTTCCTCAATCGCCGTGGCTATGCGCCGCTGACGCTGTGCCGGGCTTGCGGCTTTCGCTTCTCCTGTCCGAACTGCGACGCCTGGCTGGTCGATCACCGCTTCCGCAAGCAGCTGGTCTGTCACCATTGCGGCTTCGGCATGCCGTATCCCCCGCAATGCCCGCATTGCCAGGCGGCGAATTCGTTCGCCGCCATCGGCCCCGGCGTCGAGCGCCTGGAGGAAGAAGTGCGCGCGCTGTTTCCGGCGGCGCGGGTGCTGGTGTTGTCGTCCGATCTCGTCGCCACCGTCGAGCGGCTGCGCGAAGAGCTCGACGACGTCGCCGCCGGCCGCTTCGACATCGTCATCGGCACGCAATTGGTCGCCAAGGGCCATCATTTCCCGAAGCTCAATCTGGTCGGCATCGTCGACGCCGATCTCGGCTTGAGCAACGGCGACCCGCGCGCCGCCGAGCGCACCTTTCAGCTGCTGCATCAGGTGGTCGGCCGCGCCGGCCGCGATGCCGGCATCGGCCGCGGGCTTCTGCAGACCCATCAGCCCGAGCACCCGGTCATGCGCGCGCTGATCGCGCAGGACCGCGAGGCGTTCTACGACGCCGAGATCGAAGCGCGCCAGCGCGCGGGATATCCGCCGTTCGGAAGGCTTGCCAGCCTCGTCGTCTCCGGCGAGGACCGCCACGACACCCAAAGCTTTGCGCGGGCGCTGGCGCGCGCGGCGCCGCCGCTTGATGACGTGCGCGTGCTCGGCCCCGCCGACGCACCGCTCGCTCTGGTGCGCGGCCGGCACCGGCTGCGATTGCTCGTCAAGGCGCCGCGCGGCTTCGATCTTTCGGCTTATCTGCGTGAATGGCTTGCCGCCGGGCCGAAGCCCAAGGGCTCGATCAAGCTCGACATCGACGTCGACCCGCAGAGCTTTTTGTGAATTGTCATTCCGGATGCCGCGAAGCGGCAGTCCGGAATCCATAGCCACGGATGTTCCGGAATGAACGCAGTACCCATCCCGCATAATCTGTGGTTATGGATTCCGGGCTCGCGGCTTTTCAGCCGCGCCCCGGAATGACGGCGCAACTCCATGGCAGCGACCCTTCAGACCATCCTGCTCCTCCTCGCCGTCCTGGTGGTCGTTGCCGTCGTCGCCCGCCGGCTCGACATCGCGCCGTCGATCCTGCTGGTGGTCGCCGGCATCGCGCTGGCGCTGATCCCCGGGCTGCCGCGCATCGAGCTGGCGCCGGAACTGGTGCTGCTCGGCATCCTGCCGCCGCTGATCTATTCGGCCGGCGTCGCCATGAGCTGGCGCGAATTCAAGTTCAACCTGCGCCCGATCGCGCTGTTTGCTTTCGGCCTGGTCATCTTCACCGCCACGGCGGTCGCGGTCGCGGGACATTATCTGCTCGGCATGCCGTTGGCGGTCGGCTTCGTGCTCGGCGCCATCGTGTCGCCGACCGACGCGGTCGCGCCGCTGGCCGTCGTCCGCCGCCTCGGTCTGCCGCGCCGGCTGATCGTCGTGCTCGAGGGCGAGGGCCTCGCCAACGACGCCACCGCTTTGATCCTTTATCGCTTCGCCGTCGCCGCGGTCGGCACCGGGCTGTTCTCGTTCGGCACCGCCGTGGGCGAATTCGCCCTGATCGTCATCGGCGAGATCGCCTACGGCATCGCCGTCGGCTGGGCGAGCTTGCGGCTGCGGCGCTGGGCGGGCGATCCGCGCGTCGAGATCACGCTATCGTTGATGACGCCCTACCTCGCCTTCCTGGTGCCGCAGCACCTTGGCGGCTCGGGCGTGTTGTCGGCCGTCGCCGCCGGCCTCTATGTGAGCTGGAACGGGCCGCTGCTGATTCCGGCGGCGACGCGGCTGCAGGGCATCTTCTTCTGGGACCTGCTGATTTATCTGCTCGAAGGGTTGTTGTTCCTGGTCACCGGCATGCAATTGCGCACGCTGATGGACCGGAGCGATTCAGCTTTGCTGCACCAGCTGGCGCTGGCGGTGCCGCTCACCGTCGCCGTCGTCGTCTTTGTGCGCCTGATCTGGGTCTATCCGGCGGCCTATCTGCCGCGTTGGCTCAGTCGGTCGCTGGCGCGCCGCGATCCGATGCCGACTTGGCGATTTCTGTTCATGCTCGGCTTCACCGGCGTGCGCGGCGTC
Source organism: uncultured Alphaproteobacteria bacterium (assembly GCA_963806465.1). Taxonomy (GTDB): domain Bacteria; phylum Pseudomonadota; class Alphaproteobacteria; order Rhizobiales; family Xanthobacteraceae; genus BOG-931. The sequence continues at coordinate 124,864 of CAWDZD010000076.1, forward strand.
GTCTCGCTGGCCGCGGCGCTGGCGCTGCCGCTGACCACGAGCGCCGGTGCGCCGTTCCCGGACCGCGATCTGATTCTGTTTGTCACCTTCGGCGTCATCGTCGTGACGCTGATCGGCGAAGGCCTCGTGCTGCCGTCGGTCGTGCGCTGGCTGGCCTTGCCGCGCGACGCCGACGAGGAGCGCCGGCGCGACAACGAGGCCGAGCTGAAAGCGCGGCTGCAAACACTGAAAGTGGCGGAGGGCGAGCTCGAGCGGCTCGCCGCCGACGGCGACACCGAGCCCAATGTGCTTGGCCTCCTGCAAGCGCGGCAAGAAGGTCGCGCCCGGCAATTGCCGCGCGATGCCGGCGGCAAGGAGGCTATCGCGGCGGCGCTGGCGCTGCGCGCCGAGCTGATCAACGCCGAGCGCCAATACATCTACCGGCTGCTGCAACAGGGCCAGATCACCGACGAAGCCCGCCGCCGCATCGAGCGCGAGCTCGATCTCGAAGAGGCGGCGATCACGTTGAAGCGGGAGGACGAGGAAGACCCGCCGCTGTAGCTATTTGGTGGCGCACGGTCTTTGCGGATAAATCGATATCATCGATCCACAAAGACCCATCACGGTTGATGCAGTACACTGTTTTACTTCCGCTTCGGGGGCACAGCCGACATGGAGGGATTTTCCTGCTGGCTCGTCTGGGTCAAAATGACCCGATTGAGACATCGGACAATCACCCACCCCCAAGTGCCAGAAGCGATTGCCGTCTGCTAAGTTAGTTCGCAAATCCTGTGTCCAGAGCGTCGAGGGAGGCATGAGACGGCGCGACTTCGTTGTATTTCTCGGTGGCGCCACGGCTTGGCCTCTCGGCGCGCGCGCGGAGCAGCACACGCCGACAGCGCGCCGCCTCGGTGTCCTCATGCAACCGAGCGCGCAAGCCGCAAAAGCACGCGGCTTTTGGACGGTTTCGTCAAGGCCCTGCAGGAAGCGGGGTGGGTTGAGGGCCAGAACGTCATCTTTGAGCGGCGTTTCGCCGATGGCAAAGAGGAGCTGTTGGCGAATCTGCTGCGAAGCTCGTTCAGTTGCGCGTGGACGCGATCGTGACGGATACACGCCGTCGGCCCGCGCCGCGAAGAACGCCACGCTGACCATACCGATCGTCATGGCCGCAAGCGGCGATGCGGTTACGAACGGACTGGTGGCCAGTTTCAGCAGACCCGGCGGCAATGTTACCGGAATGAGCATCCTGACTGGCGACCTGACCGGCAGGCGGCTGCAACTGCTGACCGAAATGGTTCCCGGTCTCAAACGTGTAGCCATTCTGATGAATCCGTCAAACCTAGGCCAGGTCTACCAACTCAAGGAAGCGCAAATCGCGGCACAATCACTCGGTGTTGAACTTCATGTCGCAGAGGCGTCGACGCCGGACAAATTCGACAGCGCGTTTGCCGCCATCAGCCAGTCGCATGCTCAAGCGTTGTTTGTGTTGCAGACCGCGATGTTCTTCAATCAACATCCACGCATCGTTGCGTTTGCGGTAGCGTCCCGCCTGCCGGCGCTGTTTGCGGAGAGGGAGGTCGCCGAGGCCGGAGGACTAATGGCTTACGGGCCGAGCATCCCAGCCCTTTTCCGGCGGGCGGCGTATAGAGGATAAAATTTTTCGCGGCGCCAACCCGGCCGAGCTTCCGGTCGAGTTGTCAACGACATTCGAGTTCGTCATCAACCTAAAGACCGCGAAGGCGCTTGGTCTGACGGTTCCAGACAAGCTACTCTCGACCGCTGACGAGGTGATCGAATGAATGCGCACGATGCCGCCATTTGGCGCATTGCGTCCGTGCGCGGCGTTGCAGCAAATCCCGTTCGCCTTCGACCTGACCGTGTCAGGTGCACTTTAAGGCGAGTGCACTGTGCCGCGGCTCCGCGCCGACGGCATGGTCTCGGCCCACAATTCGTGTTTGCGGTCCAGCATATAGACGACTTGCCCCTCGACATCGCCTTTGCTGACAAACTGAAAGGCCCCGGCGCCCAATTTTACCGCCAGATCGCCTTCTACCAGCGCCGCTTGCGAGCGATCCTCCAGTTCCTGCCAGAGCCTTCCGTCGGTCGCGAGGACATAAACAACATTGCCATCCACCGGGTGAAAAGCCGCGACGTCATGGTCGACCTGTCGGGGCGTATCCTTTGCATTTTGGCGCCACAAGATGTGACCGGGCGTCAAAACATAGGCGGTATCGCCGTCCGCGACATATTCGAACGCGGCAATAGGTTGCCCGACCTTGACGCGATTACGAAAGTCTCCGGTCTCGCGCCATAGCGCTCCGTCCGTTCGGAGAACGAACACGACGGTGGAATTTATCGCTTGAAATGCAGCGACATTCTCGTCGACCAAATCACGGCCTTTGCCGTCGGCATGCAACCGCCACAGCCGCTTGTCCGTCCCGGCGATATAGACAAGATCTCCAATCGGCTGGAAGTCGCCGACCGTGTGATCGAGCAAAGTCGCTTGAGACCCATCGCCCTCGGCCCGCCACAGCGTGCCATCCGTTGCCAGCACAAAGAGCTGCCCTGCCTCCGTGACGCGAAATTGACTGACGGATTGCGCGACCTTCGCCGAGTCGTTACCGCCAAGAGCGAAGCGCCATAGCCGCCCGCCGCCGTCCAGACCGTACGCCACGGTGCCGCCGACGATTTCAAAACGCTCGATCCCCGCGCCAATCGACTTACGTGTGTTGGCGCCGTAATTGACCGGCGCGCGTACCTCAAATCGATCGAGCAATTTCGGCGGCTCGTCAGGTTGTTGAACCGGCCTGGCAAGACGGCGATGGCCGCCGCCGCCGTGGCAGCCACCCCGACGGAAAATGCTCGTGGCCGGGTCGGCGAAATCACCTCCGATCCAATCGCAGCCGGTGGGCCGCCGCTTGAAGGCCTGCGCTTCGTCGACCAAACACACCAGGCCGATCGCGCCGGCCAAGAGCGCCAGGCGCAGAACGAAGTTTGTCATTCGAAGGGTCTCAGTTGGACGCCTGACCTGCCCGCTTCTTGAAATCGTAACACGGAGCGCTGAGCGCGTGGCGCTCGATATTTCTCGGAGACAGTCGTTGTTGGCGACGATAGGTGTCTGACGGTAATACGAGCTATTTTTTCATAAAATGTGACCGATCTTTCATACTTTCCGCACCTGTCTTCCAAGCTTTCCACACAATCCGTCAGGCAGCATACTGATTGTAAATGCTGACCGGCAGCTCGAGGCGCGAACTGAAGACCGAGGCCCCTTACCGCGAGGTGCGGCGCGGCGAGCAGCGGTTAGATCGAGGCGAAAGGGGCCCGGCTCATACCCTATCCGCTAATTATGACCAGCATAAGTAAAGACCCACAGCCGGGCGTCGTGGAATCCCTGCTTGCCATCGCCAGTCAGATGACAGGTGGCTTGAGGGTGAGCATTGAGGGTGAGCGCTGCAAACGACCTATCAGCTATTGCGGCGAATGACGCAGGAGACAAGCAATGCCAATCTTCGATGCTAAATCCATTCCCGCCGAAGGGAACAGCGGCACCAAGGATCCCGAGGTCGCTGCCTTTCGAAAACCGGGCCAGTGCTCGGAGTGCACAAACCATCGTGCAGCTGAGTGGATGACTGCCAATCCAGTCGAAAGGACAAACACTCATGGCGGCAGGATTGAACACCTCGTATTGGATGGGCGTCACGGCAATCTTCCGGTGCACTGATGATCATCGTCAAGTGGGGACTGGTATGGGCGACGAGCTCAACGGTAAAAGCGGCAGCTTCATTGACGGTACGCTGGTTCAGTTACACGCAATGCGGCTGATTACTCCGAGACAATCAGCGCAGTTCATAGCGTGATTACAAATTGGCCCCCGAGACAGTGGCCGACCCAAATCGAGGAGATGAATTTGTAGCTCGCTGGCTCTTCGAGCATGCCTCCGAGCGCGGAGTCGATCCCAAGCGCATCGGATTGGGGGAAACTAGGCCGGCGGCAACATCACCTGCACGGTCTGTCTCAAGCTGCGAGATGAAAACGGTCCGAAGCTGGCGCTGCAGATGCCGATCTACCCCGAAGCCGAGATGCCGTTATTCACCCGCGCGGGCGTCGAAAATGTGTCCGGCGGTTATGTGGACACGGCAGGCGTCCTGCTGTTTGTATGGTGCCTCTGCCGCAGGGCGTTTACTACTCGATCAACCGTGACATCACGGCCATGAACGCGAAGAGCCATGCCGGGCTTCCGAAAGCGATTTGGTCCTGCTGGAAGACATTCCGCGATGTCCACACCTTGTCAGAAGCTAAGGACGGTAACGATATTACCGTCGTGGGCGACAAACCCGGACCTGTCGCACGCTTTTATTCAAATGACAGCGCATTCCAGGCGTTGTCTTGAAGCAACACAGGAAGTGGCCCAGTTGCTGGGTAAAGCTCTGCAAAAGGCAGAAGCAGCGCCCCTTAGGCGAACGGCCTAGAGGCTTCGCGGTCAGAAATTTCAATTGGGATGCCATCTTCGGCGCTGCGCTAATCAAAATGCGACGTCTGAGCCCGCTCAAGCATAAGGCGGATCTCCTAATCCGTCCTAAGCGACTGTCTGTACCGACGCGGCGATGGCGCGGAGATCGCCGGCGACTGCCGGATATTTTGCCGCCAGCGCGTCGAGGTTGCCGATCTCGACGTCGGCGGGCGTCACGCCCGGCCACGCGGTGCTGGCGCCGAGGAACCAGCGGCGGCGGCCGATGACGCGGGCGGTGTGAAAGGTGTTGCCGGGGATCAGTTGCTGGACGCGCTGGCCGGCGTGCAGGTCCGGTCCGACCATGATGCGTTCGGTGCTGCCGTCTTCGTGCAGCAGAAACAGCTCGATCGGATCGCCGAGATAATAATGGTAGAGCTGGTCGTTGCGGATGCGATGCAGCCGCACCGGCGCGATCGGCGTCACCATGAAATAAAGCGCCGAGCCGAGCGGCCGGCCGTCGGCGAATGGCGCCGGCAATCCGCCCGGGGCGATGGCTTGCTTGGTGTGATAGGTCGGGAGCACAAAGCCGCAAGTGGCGTTGGGCGTGAGTTCGAGGAGCTCGCGTATCTCGTCGGCGGTTAGATCGTCGGGCATTTCTACTCCTCAGAGCGTGATGCTGATTCACCAATTCGTCATTGCGAGGAGCCATTAGGGCGTTCACGCCCGTCTTCAACGGGCTATGGCGACGAAGCAATCCAGAATTTGCGGCGCCGCACTGGATTGCTTCGCTTCGCTCGCAATGACGAGATAGGCGCAACGTAAACTAAAATCATCACGCTTTAGAACGATCCAAACACCGAGCCGAGGACGATAACCGCGACTAGCGCCAGCACGGCGCCGACGATCCCGACCATGACGATATCGAAATAACTGTCGCGATGGGTCATGCCGCAGACCGCCAGCAACGTCACCACCGCGCCGTTATGCGGCAGGATATCGAGCGTGCCGGAGCCGATTACGGCGACGCGGTGCATCAGCGCCGGACTAAGGCCGGTTTGCGCCGCGATCTGCATGTAGGTCTCGCCGAGCGCGTCGAGCGCGATGGTCAAGCCGCCGGAGGCGGAGCCAGTCAGCGCCGCCAGCACGTTGGTGGCTGCCGCAAGCGAGACCAAAGGTCCGCCTTCGATCCCGAGTACCCAGTCGCGCACCACGGCGAACGCAGGCAACGCCGCGACCACGGCGCCGAAGCCGACCAGGCTCGCGACGCTGACTGCCGGCAGCACTGACGCGTTCGCTCCGGAGTCCATGCTTTGGCGCAGCGACGGCAGGCGGCCGCGGTTGAAGATGATCACCGTCGTGATGGCGGCGGCAAGCGCGACCACCACCGACCAGACGCCGGCCACCGCGGTGATCGACGTCCCGCCCCAGCGCGCTTCGGCGAGAAATGAGAAATCGAGACGCCGCAGCACCAAAAAAGACATCAGCAGATTGACCACGACCACGACAAGGAGGGGCAGGGCCGCTACCGCGATGGATGGCGCAGAGTCGCCGTGCTGTCCGCGATGAATCTCCGCCGGATCGAACTCACGCGCGGTGGTGGCGCGCTCGCGCACCAGTTCATCGTCCGCTGCGGCGTCGGCTTGCACCGGCGTTTCCGCGCCATAGCCTTCGCCCTTGCGGCGCGCCTTGGCTTCGGCGCGCGACAGCCACCACAGCCCGAAGCCAAGCATGATCATCGCGGCGATAACGCCGAGGCCGGGCGCGGCAAACGGCGTGGTGCCGAAGAACGGCATCGGGATCGCGTTCTGGATCGACGGCGTGCCCGGCAACGCCGACATGGTGAAGGTCGAGGTGCCGAGCGCGATCGCCGCCGGCATCAGCCGCGCGGGAATCGCCGCCGCGCGGAACAGCGCCTGCGCCATCGGCGCCAGCACAAAGAAGGCGACGAACAGGCTGACGCCGCCATAAGTGACGATCGCGCCGGCGAGCACGACGGCCAGCACGGCGCGGCCTTTGCCGAGGCGCTCGGTCATATAGCCGGCGACGGCGGTGACCGAGCCGCTATCGTCCATCAGCTTGCCGAACACGGCGCCGAGCAGAAACAGCGGGAAGAACTGCGCCAGGAAACTAGCGGCGCTGCCCATGAAAGTCTGCGTCCAGTTGGCAAGGAGCGGCTGGCCGCCGAACAAAGCCGCGACCAAAGCGGCGGCGGGCGCGAGCAACAGCACGCTCCAGCCGCGGAACGCGAGCCAGATCAAAAGGCCGAGGCCGACCAGGATGCCGAGCAGGCCCATCTAAATGCCTCTACCTCGATGTGCGGTCATTCCGGGGCGCCACGAAGTGGCGAGCCCGCAATCCATAACCGCAGGTCACGCCCATCGGCTCTGAGTTCATGCTTGAGCGGCGGTGGCTATGGATTCCGGACTGCCGCTTCGCGGCATCCGGAATGACGTCTCGGTCACAGGACATGAGCGTATCAGCACTCCGCCACCAGCACATCGAGATCGATGGTCGAGCGCTTGCCGAGGTCGCCGGCGCTGGCGTGCAGGAACTGGCTCGCGGCGCGGCGGCCCTCGGTGCGTAAGAGCGTGACGAATTCGCGTTCGGCATTGAGCTTCGAAGAGGCGCCGAATTGCGCCAGCATGTCGGTCGCGATCCGGTGGGTGCGCATCTGCGCCCAGCGCGCGCCTTCGCCGGTTCCCGGATCGGCTACCTGACGCAACAGCGCGATCATGCGCAGTTCCTTCATCAGCGGCGAGTTGAACGAAATCTCGTTGATCCGGTTGAGGATGTCGGCGGCCGAGCGCGGCGTTTCCGGCCGTTCGCGCGGGTTGATCTGCACCAGGATCGTATCATGCGCATCGCTCTCACGGACCAGCGGCGTGATGGTCGGATTGCCGGCGTAGCCGCCGTCCCAATACGGCTCGCCGTCGATCTCGACGGCGCGGAACATGGTCGGCAAGCAAGCCGAAGCGAGCAGGACGTCGGCGGTGATCTCGGCGTTACGGAAAATCCGGCCGCGGCCGGTCCGCACATTGGTCGCGGTGACAAAAATCTTGATCGGCGAGCGTGACAGGCGCTCGAAATCGATGCTCTCGGCGAGAATCGCGCGCAGCGGATTGAGGTCGAATGGATTGAGATCGTAGGGCGACAGCAACCGCGACATCAAATCCATGGCGACATAGACCGGCGAGGTGTCGAACGTCCAGCGGCCCATCAGGCGATCGAGCGGCGAGCGTTGCAGCGGACTGAAAGCCGCAGCGCGCGACACCTTCTGCCAGTATGCATCGAGCGCGGCGCTCGCGCCTTCGGCGCCGCCCTCAGTCCAGCCATCGGCGAGCACGGCCGCGTTCATGGCGCCCGCCGACGTGCCGGAGATGGCGGCGATGTGCAGCCACGGCTCCTCCAGGAGGCGATCCAACACGCCCCAGGTGAACGCGCCGTGCGAGCCGCCGCCCTGCAGCGCCAGGTCGATCAGCAGCGGCTCACCGGTCCATCGCATCGGGCCTGTCCCGCCAAGGCGCTAGCCTAACACTTAAGTCGATCGGGTGAATCCGAGATCGTCCTGGATCACGGCGCCCGGTCCGATCGGCACGTGGCCCGGATTGGCCTGATTGAGCTTACGGAACACAATCTTGTCGCGCCAGACCTTGCGGAGAAAATCCTCGAACACCTGAATGGTCAGTTGCTCGCCCGGACACCGCCGGTAGCCGAAACCGAATGGCGCGAAACCGGCATAGTCGCAAACCGGATGGGCCGCGCCGTCGATAACGCCGAACACCGTACCGAACCCGCTGTTGGTGATGTTGGCCTTGCGGCCGTCTTTCACCTCGAAGCTGGTGATGTCGAACGGACACCGCGCCAGCCCGATCTGCCGGCATTTGTCGTCGTTGATCTGGGCGCTGGTCGGGACGCGCAGATAGCGTTGCGGATCGAACACGTTCGGGTCTTTCCAGTGCACCGGGTCGAGGCTGGTCGAGGTATGCGGCGTGCTGACATAGCTGTGCCGCTCCAGTGGCACGCCGAACTTTTGCTGCGGCGACGCGCCGTATGCGCTGTTTCTCGCATCGCGGATCACCGAGATGCTGCCGCCGTTCGGCGAGATCACGCGGAACAATTCCATGACCAGCAATTCCAGCGGCGTGAACGGCGCGCCGGCGGCATTGTCGAAATTACCGCTCATCGTCTTCTGAAACGCTGCCCGCACACCTGGATCGCCGCCGTCTTCGGCAAGCCGCGACATGATGCCGAAAATCGTGTTGCCCCATTGGCTGAGCGCCACGAAATTGTGGAAACACTCGAACACCACGTCCTTCTTGCTGAAATGACTGCCGTCGCCGGCGTTCTTGAGCCAGTACCAGGCCATGGTCTTTTCCGGGTTCTTGGCCTTGCCGGACTGGATGTCGCCGATGCGCTCGTCGATCCATGACTTCAGCAGATCGAGCAGCTCGCGCACCTTCATGTAATTGTCGTGGACGATCGGCAGCAGCGGGTTGCGATACGCCAGCACGGTGTTGAACGCCTCGCCGATCTGGCGCACTTCGAACGGGATGTCGTCGCCGGTGACGCCGAGGTGAAGATCCCAATAGAGGTCGAAGTAATAGTCGAGGTAATGCCGCATGAACGGCCGGTTGGCGAACTGCTGATCCAAAAGCTTGTCGAAGAAGGCCGCGACTTTGGCGGCGTATACCGGCTTGTAGAGATCAGGCGTGACGCCGGAGAAGTAGATTCGCTTGCGGAGGTTGTTGTCGCCTCGCTTCTCGAGACCCTGCAGGAAAACCGTCACGCCTTCCTCCGGGGTCGGCTTCCAATCGTGATAAATCAGGCCCCAAAGATCGTAGGGCAGCGCATTCTCTTTGCTGAAATTGACGTCGATCATCGGCAGCATCGGCCGCTCGCCCTCGTAGAAGCTGGTGAGGAAAAACGGGATGATAGCGTGCTCGACATAATCCGGATCGAAATTGGCCGGAATGGCCGCGCGAAACCGCGCCACCGCGGTCAGCATCTGTTCCGGCAGGGGCGGCTGCGCGGCGTCGGCGTTGGCTTGCTCGACACGGCCAATCATGGCGGCGGATGCGCCGCTTCCCATCATGCCGAATGCCGCCGCGCCTGCCTTCAGGACGGTTCGACGTTCCAGGTCCTTCCGTTCCATCGCTTCCTCCGGCTTGGTGATGATTGTGATTGTGTTCGACTATTCGGTTCGGCTTCGTTGCACTCCCGTTTGGACGCCGGCGCGTGGCGCGCACTCGGCTAGATCAACCGCTGGCAAGCACTCCGGTTCACCAGAATTGTCGCAGAGAAAGACGTATTGTCTGTGAATCGGGCTGCCCTGATTTCGAACGCCTGCGCGACGATATGTCGGTGCCGTCTTCCGAGGTGATGGAAGTCGAATAGCCGGAATTATAATTGACCAGCCAGGCGTCGACCGGTGCGTTGAGATAGTCTCGTGCCGAGCCGGCGAACGCGGCGGTTGAAAGCAACACCCACGCCGCGACAAAAAACAATGCCGCAGCGAGCGCAAGGCGCCACGCCGGCGTTCCCGGACCAACCAACGTCACCCCCGCGACTCTCGACAATACTGACGCAGATGCGGATAGCGTGCGGCAGGTACCTCTCGTATCCTGGGCGAGTTATCGGCGTGTTGCAACGACGCCGGGTTTTTGAGGAAAACAATCCTGCGAGTCGATGGCGCTGGACGAGCGGAGCCGAACTGATGACCGCCGCCAATTCCGGAACAAAAGTCGCGCTAACGATCCTGGCTGCGGTGGCCGTGTCGTTTGCCGCCTATCAGGCGTCAAGCGTGTTCGCGCCGCTGGTGCTGGCGTTGTTCATTATCGCCATCGTGTGGCCGCTGCAGGAGTGGTTGCAGTCGCGGCTGCCGATGCTGATCGCGCTGGCGATCACGCTGATCGTCGTCGTCGCCGTCGGGCTTGCCTTCGCGTCGCTGGTGGTGTGGGGCTTCGGCCGGGTCGGGCGCGCGGTGATGAACGACGCCGGGCGATATCAGGCGCTCTACAGCAGCCTCGTAACCTGGCTCGACGGCCATGGCGTCTCGGTCGCCGGGCTGTGGGCCGAGCACTTCAACGTCGGCTGGCTGTTACGCAAGGCGCAACGCGTCACCGGCCGCATCAATTCGACGCTGGCCTTCTGGCTCGTCACTTTGACGTACGTGATCCTCGGCCTTCTCGAAGTCGACGACATCCGCCGGAAAATCCAGGCGCTCGGCAATCGCGACGTCGCCCGCGTGCTGCTGCAGGGCAGCGCCGCGACGGCGGTCAAGTTTCGAAAATACATGATCGTGCGCACGCAGATGAGCGTTCTCACCGGCCTGTTCGTCGCGCTGTTCGCACTAGCCACCGGGCTGCAATTCGCCGCCGAGTGGGGCGTGATCGCTTTCGCGCTGAACTATATCCCGTTCCTCGGTCCGTTTATCGCCACGCTGTTCCCGACGCTGGTGGCGATGACCCAGTTCGATACCTGGCAGGCGGTGATCGGCACTTTCATCTGCCTCAACATCATCCAGTTCGTGATCGGCTGCTATGTCGAGCCGCGCCTGTCCGGAAACGTGCTGGCGATTTCGCCGTTCGTCGTGTTGTTCGCGATCTTCTTCTGGACATTCCTGTGGGGCCTGTTCGGCACCTTCATCGGCGTGCCGATCGCGCTCGCCATTCTGACGTTCAGCGAGCAGGCTCCGTCAAGCCGCTGGCTCGCTGATCTGCTCGGCGGGCCGGTGCCGACCGAGGCCGAACCCGCAAAATCGTAACGTGGTTCAGCCGACCGCACCCGCGCCGGCGATGTCGATGCGTTCCGGCGGCAGCAAACAAATTCGTCCATTCGGCCCGGTCGTCAGCGTGTGGATGAGAAAATAGGTCGGGGCTTCGTCGGTCGCGCCCATGACCGGCGACGGCGCCGAGACGATCCGAAGCTTGCCGCAGGTTCCGATCCAGTCGATGTGACGGTGGCCGTGCATGACGATCGCCCGCGGCGCGATCGACTTGATCTTGCGGATGAACCAGGAGCCGTTGATCAGCGCGGTGCCGATGCGCTCGGAGAACGCCGCGACCGACAAGGGGTATTCCACCAGATGATGATGCAGCGCGATGATCCAATGCGCGCGGGGAAATTGCTCGACCGCGATAGCGAGCCTGCGGGCCTGCTCGGTGGAAACTATTCCGAGCGCATTGGTGAACGAGAAATGGGTTTCGGCATTGGAATTGAGGATGGCAATGCCGAGACCGTCGGCCTGGGCGGGCGGCAAGATCATCGGAAACTGATCGTCCCAAAGACAGCCGAGGCCGCTCGAGCGCCGCGCGCCGCCGATATCGCCGAATTCAGCGATCCGCTTTCGATGCGGCGCCAGCGCTTGCGCCAGCGTGCGGCCAAACTTGCCTGAGGCTGGATCGGCCACCAAAACCCGCTCGCCCTGCATGGCGGCGATCGCCGACAGCGCTCGCATCTGCCGCAGGCGCTTGATCGGGCTGAACGGCAGATCGAGCCGTGCCGGGTTGAGACGATCGACAATGTTGAGGTCGTGGTTGCCGGGAAGGATGAGCATGCGCTCGGCCAGCGCCGGATGCGCTTCCACCGCATCGAGGAATGCCGCCCATTCGACGGAAAGACCGGCGTCGGTCATGTCGCCAGAGATCAGCACGATGTCGAGCGGGCTTGTTTGATGGATGGCCGCGATGCGCTGCAGGATGCGCGTGAAGCGGTTATTGCCGCGCGGCCCGCGGCGCCCGCTTTCGATGCGAAAGCCGTATTGCTCGCCGACGAGGTGAATGTCCGACAGATGCGCGACCCGCCAGGTCGGGCCGCCGGAGGCGGCATCGAAAGCGCCGAGATCGGTCGGCTGGTCCATCAGCGCATCGGCAAAGCCCCAGACCAGGGAGGCGACGGCAAGGTAGGTGCAGACCACGACCACGGCGTTGGCCAGCGTCGGCAGGATGAGGCCGCGCACATCCAACAGATCGCCTGCCGTACCGACCCAACGCGATGCGGGCCAGACGGCGGCGGCGATCAGCAAGGCGATGAGGCACACGATGATGGCGGCCGCGGCCGAGCTGATCGCACGCAAACGTGCGCGCGCCGGAGCGCCGGCATCGGCACTGAGCATGCGCTCGGTCCCATAGCGCAGCGCCTCGCGGCAGAACGCATAGACCGGCTGGATCGCCAGCGCATTAAGCGACCAGAAATTGATCTCGGCCACCCGCAACAGCGGCCGCCATCCGATCCATCCCAGGGCGACGACGGCCAAAAGGACAAAAACCGTGCCGAATCCGGTTATTTGCGCGGCGGCGCGTGAGACTTTCAGCAGCCAAGCGGTGGCGATCAGCGGCGCCAGGCCGAGCAGCAAAGCCGGCAGCAGGATCGAAAAGGTCCAGGCGAACAGGAGCTTCGGCAGGCTGATTTCGGCAAGCAGGCTGCCGGCGATCGCCAGCAGCGATCGTTGTTTCGGACTGGAGGCGTCATCCTCGGCGTCGCCGCGGCGCGGATCAAGGAGCGGCGGGTCGCCGGTCGGTTGCATCAGCGGCGCTGGCCGCAAGACCATGATCCGATCAAGTTGAATCGGATCATGGTCTAGATATTACCCTGAAGCATGATCTCTTCCGAAAACCGGTTTCCACTTTTCGGGATCATGCTCTAACGGGCGGACCCGCTTCCTCTGGATTCACGCACCGATTTGCGCAGCAACGCGTACAAGCTGCCGCCGGTGACGGCGCCGCCCACGTAAAAGACCACGGCGAGAACGACCAAAGGCGCGCTGACGCTGAAGCCGAGGAACGACATCGTGGCTGTTTGCAGGTTCTGGACGCCGAATACGACCAAAGCGGCCACGAACACGATGACAATGATCAAATAGACCCAGCGCATAGCGGCCCCCGTGGTCGAGCGCGCGGCGGATGAGGCAATCTCGTCCGCCGCTACTCGCGTGCTTGTCTTTTTAGCGGAGCATGATCTTTTCGGAAAACCGGAATCCACCCCGGATCGGGTCCGGGGCAGGCTTTTTCCGGATCATGCTCTAAACCAGCCTTCTCAGGCCAAGTCCGATACCGATCCAACTCGCGCCCGCCAGCACCAGATCGACGCCAAGGAAGATGCCAAGCACGTAAAGGCTGGCGACCGGCCAATGCGCCACAATGATGAGGCCAAGCAGCAGCGTGATGACGCCGGACACCAGCACCAAAACCCACGGCATCGCCGCCTGCATGCCGAACGCGAGAAAAATACGCGTAACGCCCGACACGATGAGCGCGACGCCGAGGAACAGCGTCAGGATCGCCGCGGCGAGATACGGATTCTCGAACGTCAGGAATCCGGCAACGACGTAGAGGGCGCCGAGCAGCAGCCAGAACAGGAACCTGCCCCAGGTTTTGATCTGGAACGCGTTGACGATCTCGGCGACGCCGGCAATCACCATCATGATGCCGACGACAAAGACGCTGACTTTGGTCGCCGTGACGACGCTGCCCAGCGCAATAATGCCGGCGATGACATAGACAGCGCCCAGGGCGACGATCCAGCCCGATTTGGCGCGGAGCGGTTCGAGCGTTACATCTGCGAGCGATCTTGGGGAACCTGTCATGCTGGACATGCTGCACACTCCCGATTGTTAGCTGCTCAGTCACGAAGATCAGAATTAGGCTCCTTCAGGACGGTTACGCGAGAACGGCCGTTATGTGTAAAACTGCGCGGCGATTATACCTCCATTGCGTACGCCGTGTACCGATAAATCGGGAATGGCGCGCTGCTTGCTTCAATGTTCCGCTTTCCCGCATCGCGACCATGAACAGACGTGCCCGACAGGTCCGAGTTGGGCCATGAGCAGAAGTCGCCGAGCCGAGTGCCTACGGTTCTTTCCTCACGAGAGGGCTGGGCGGCCGTTTTTCTGAAAAGATAAAAGTCAGCGTGGCCTGCAACACCCACGTATCCTTGTCAGCTGTTGGCCGGATCGCGTTGTAATAGGCGTCGAGCTCCAGTTTTATCGGCTGTTCGCCCAGGTGAACGATCTTACTGAGGCCGCCGCCAAGCGGGACGGTCCACTTGCCCCCGCTCGCGATCCAGTTCGCCGTGATATTCGGCGACGAGCCTAGCGCCCATCCGTCCGCGAAATGATAGCTGATGATCGGATTGATCAGTAGCTCGTTGGTACTGTCACTGGTGGGCCCGCCGCCAAAGGACCAAATGTTGTTGACGACCGCGCCGAAATCCCACGGGCTCGCATCCTTGTGCAGGAATGCCACTGACGGCCCCAAGCCCCATTTGTTGACGCCGAGCGCGGAGTTCGTTGCCGTCGGATAATAGAGCACCGGACCGGCCCCCCAGAAAAAGCCGGTACCGTGCTCCGGCGACAAAAAGAAAGTCGTATATCCGTTGGAAAGGCCGTCGACCCAAGGATCGCCGAGGTTCTTCGGTGGCAGCACTTCCGCCGGGAGCTTTGTCCGGGTGATCAGCGACCAGTCGTCGTTCAAACGGAATGGCACCACCGCCTGATCGATTTCGAAGACGTGCTTGGTCGTCCTGTTTGCACCATCCCAGATATCCGCTTCATAGCGCAGAGGCAGCGTGATGTAGCGGGTTACCGGGTTCTCAGTTTCCTTGGACAATTCGGTGTCGCTGATCGGCGCACCTGACTGTGCCGGGGATTGGCTACTCCAGAGGGCCGCAATGATCAGGGCCGCCACTGCGCGCTTTCGCATCGGCCAGATGCCCCACTGATCCGCACGCTTTGGCTCGGCGCCGCTAGAAGATGTCTGCGTCCTGTGACTGAATCACAAGACCGTTGTAACCGTACGACTTGATCTCCTTGACACCTCGCTCCTGGTCGGTCGCATTCCAGGGCGTGAATGTTACGTAGTGATACAGCACGGTGACTTTGGGATTCACTTTCTTGAGAACGCCTGCCAGCTGTTCCGTCGAAGTATGAAATGCATTCATGTACGACACGCTCACCGGCGCCTTGGCGTCGTGCGGGTTGCTCTTGGGATCGAAGCTATACGCCTCGTGGAACAGAATATCGGCACCGGCGTAGACCTCTTCCATACCATCGAAGAGTGATGTGTCGCCGCTCAAGACAATCGTCCGGTCCACGCTTCCATCCGGTCTGGAAGTGACGACGCGGTATGCATACGAATAATCCCAAGTGCCATGATGGTTCTGGTAGGCGGTGATCCGGACATTATTGTCCTTGTAGACCTCGCCGGGCAGCACGTCTTTCGCCTTTATAACGTAGCCCGTGGCATTGAGCTGTTCCAGGCCAAACATCTGCAGATCGATGTCTTTCGTGTAGGCCTCAGTGAGGTGTTGAACCACGCCCTCGGTACCCGGCGGTCCGTAGACCTGAAGCGGCCCTTCACGATAATGGATCCAGGGCGCGAGCATGAATTCCGCCAGGCCTTCGGTGTGGTCAAAGTGCAAATGGGTGAGAAAGAGGCGGGTTAGATTCTTCGGTTCGAGGGCAGCGATCTTGCCACCGTACGCCGGAGTGCTCACTTGCGAGTTTCGCCAAAAGCCTGGGCCACAGTCGAAAATGTAAGGCTGCCCGTTGACGATAACTGCGGTGGAAATTCCTTGGTGATGAGGGTCGCCCGCCGGCGTCCCACTGCCGATGACGACGACCTTGGTTACATCGGATGTCGAGTAATCCCGCCCATACGCATAGCTGAGCGGCGCCCCTTCGGCGCGGCTGGGTGTCGGTTTGTCCTTGATTATCTGTTGGGCAATTGCCGTATTCAGCAGGAGAAGAGTTGTTGGCAACGCGAGTATCAAACTTGCATGTCTATTCATCGTTCGCCTCCGATCAGCTGCAGTCGCAGCTATAAGCGGGCGGTTCACTCGTGAAATAGAAAGCTTCTCTCTGATTACCCACTGCACTTTCGCAAAAATATTTTACGCCGACTGCGGCGGCGAAACAACGCGCGCTGAGTCACCCGCTCGGTCTGTCGCAGGTGGGTCAATCAGCGACATGCAGAACCGTCCGGGCGACGTCTGCTTTTCCGCCAATCAGCGACATCAGCCAAGGATTGGCGCCACATCGCCCGTGTGAGTTCAATCGGTTAGGCCGCGAGCATCGCTCGCAGCCGCGTGTCGTAGTGATCACCTAAAGTCTTGAGCGCAGCGGCTCCATCACCGGAAAATGACGGGCCGTGCATGGCGGCTAATACCTTAGGTTTGGTGTCGACCAGTTTGCGTATAGTAGCCCCAGTAGTTGGTCCGAGACTGGTGTAGTGAAATAAATCTTCCGTCACGATCGAGGGTTCGACGATATCGTCGGTGACGAGTGCTGGGCCGTTTCCGACCCGCGTAAATAAATCTCCGCACAACAACGTTTGCGTCGTCTCCTCAAACATGACACCGGCATCCCAGCCGTGTGGGACATGCGGCGTATCAATGTAGCGAAGACGCTTGCCTCCGATGTCAATAACTTCACCGTCGGACAGCGCCCGCGGCGGCCGATCAGCCAGGTCGTTCACAGAAACACGGCAGCACAGCATTCCATGTGCAAGTTGGGCCGCCGGCGCCGCCGCCAGCCATTCATTCATCGAACCGCATTCATCTGCCTCAACGTGTCCAAAACCAAGCCAGCGCAACTGTTTCACGGGCATGATTGTGGCAACCGCAGCGGAAACCAAAGGGAACATTTTTCGCAGCCCGCAGTGAAACAACAGCGCTTCATCACCGATGATCAGGAAGTGATTAAAGGTAAGACCTGCGGGTGCGGCGACTTCCGGCGCGAAGATGGAAAGGCGATATATGCCTGTGCCGATCTCGTCGATCTTAGTTTCCATGGCCGCATCTTTCTCACCAGGGAGCCTTGCTGCTATGTAGTCCGGCGTGAAGGATGGCTCAAGACTGCAAGGCGCTTCGGCTGATCCGATAGCGGTTCGCACCACGTGACAAATCGGTCACATCGTCCAGCCCGCCGCAGTTCAAGCGCCTGCCGGCATCAAACGCTTGCGCATTCGAGTTCGGCCATGGTTGTTAATGAAGGTACCATTACCGTAAGACTCGATTGGCGATCGTTTCGAGCTAAACCGAGCGGCCGTTAAGAGGTATTATCGCTATTGGATTTAGTGGGATTGATCATTGCGATTGGGATCGCCACTTGAAGGTCGAGGCTGGCGGCCAGGAACACACCCAGTGGCTTGCCCGGTTTCTCGCGCTGCCAGTCCTCACGCTTCCTTGTAATCGCGCCAAATCGTGCCACTACTGCGACGGCGTGCGCCGCTAAAGAGTGTGGACTGAAGCTCTGCATTTGCTCGATGACGCTCGCGTTCGAGTCCCAAACCACAAGCGACCGAAAGACTCGCCGAAGCGCCCTGCAACGGAGACCAAATCTTACACGTTATCTTCCCGTGTCGCCTCTTTGAGTGCGCGCATCACGTCCTCGCGAGAGATCATTCCCACCAATTGGTGATCGGGCCCGATAACCGGCAAGCTGCGGCTCTTAAGGCTGACCATCAACTGGAGAACTCGTGTCAACGGCGCTGCCGGTTCCACGTGAACGACGGCTTCGGTCATCATTTCAGCAACCGGCCGTCGCATCAGATCGTCGTAATGGGGCACCATCTGACCGGTGGTGAAGGCAAAGGCCCGAAGAAAATCGAATTTTGTAACGATCCCCAACATCTTTTCTTTTTCCACTACGGGGAAAGAGTTGAAATCGTGTTTCTCGAATAATGCCTCCAGCTCACGCATCGTTGTTTGGCGTGTTACGGTCGTTACGGCACGCGTCATATATTGGGCTGCTGTGCCTTCGAGAAAACGATACACGATTAGGATTCCCGCCGGCCGCGGAAGTAACCCTCGTTCGTGGTGTTCTGCTTGATATTGGCGGCATCGCCTTCTTCCGCGGAGTTGGCATGATGTTCGTGCTTCACCAACTTCTTGTCTTTCGGCACTTCCGGAGTCCTCTTCGGACCTTTGTTGCTGCGATTGGCAGGCGGCACCGGCGGCATACGGCTTGACATGGTTCAACCTCCGAACGTTGCACGACGCTAAACGAAAATGCCGATAGGACATTACTACGTCCTACCGGAGCACTACGTCCTACCGGAGCGGACCTTGGCCACCCGGCGCCCCTCACGAGCAAGGACGGCCTTTATTGCTGTCGGGGCTGTCGGGCCGGACTTATTCAAGCGACCATTGGCGGCCAGCAGCGCCGGGAAGATGATGTCTCCCCGTCATATTGTCCACCTGGCGAATTCAGTCGAATTCGACATCTGAAATAAGCACCATTTGAACGTGCCCGCCCAGGGAGAAATTGATGTGCGTCAAATTGATTCATGCAAATTGTGATTGATTTGCTTGGGTTGACGCTAAAGGCCGTATTCAAGGTGCGGGCGATGTATACTGCCATCCTGATACCAACCGACGGGTCGGAACTGGCCGCAAAAGCCGTGCAGCACGGCATCGCTTTGGCTAAGCGGATTGGCGCCAAAGTCACTGCGCTTACGGTGTTGCCGCCATTTCATACGTTCACGACCGACGCGCAAATGATCGAGGATACGCCGGCTCAGTACAAAGCACGCATGCAGAACCATGCCGACAAGACCCTTGGCGCCGTCGCCCACGCGGCACAAGCAGCAGGCGTCGCGTGCGAGATGGTCCAGGTCGAGCATGAGCATCCCTACCAAGCGATCATCGATACCGCAGGGTCGAAAGCTTGCGACCTAATCGTCATGGCCTCGCACGGCCGCCACGGCATGTCTGCGATCGTGCTCGGCAGCGAGACGGTCAAGGTCCTTACGCATTGCAAGATCCCGGTGCTGGTCCATCGGTGAACCACCGTTCTCTAACGCGACACGTCTCTTATGGGTCCAATCAGCGACCTGCAGAACTCGCTCAGGCCATGATCCGATCAAGTTTAATCGGATCATGGTCTAGATTTTGCGTTGGAACATGATCTTTTCCGAAAACCGGTACCAACCTTCGGATCAAGTTCGAGGGCCGGCTTTTTCGGGATCCGGCTCAGTGAAACTTTTCGCCGCGGGCTAACTTGGCGATGATCGCCTGCATCCGCTTGGCTCTGGTTTCCGGCTTCTTTGCCGTCTGCAGGCGGTAGACGATGGAATACAGGTTCGTCTTGTTGAGCGTCGCGAAGAATGCCTTGGCCTTCTTGTTGCGCCCGAGTTCCTTGAGGAAATCGTCCGGCACCACGCCGCTGCCGAAGGCATCATAAGCGGTTTGCCAGCGGCCGTCGGCCTTGGCGCCTTCCACTTCTTTCAGGCCGGCCGCGGTCATTGCCCCGGACTTGATCAGGCGTTCGGCGTGCTTGGTGTTGTTCTTGGACCAGCCGCTATTCGGCCGACGCGGCGTGAATTTCTGCAGCCACGATTGCTGGTCGCTGGGCTGTTTTTGGCCGTCGATCCAGCCGTAGCACAGAGCCTGGTCCAGCGCCTCGGCGTAGGTCACCGTGGTGACGCCGGTATCCTTTTTGTAGATGCGGAGCCAAATACCCTCCGAGCTGCGGTGGTTCTTTGCAAGCCAGGCACGGAACGCGCGCGGCGAGGTAAAGCTCATTGTTTCCATTCAAGCCCGCCTCGCGCGCTTTTTTGACCGCGCTCGTTTCGGCAGCGGGCGCGGCCTTGCCGTCTTGCGCTGGGCGATGGCGAGCGCGCGATGAGCCCACACGGCAAGCTCGTCGGGATCGTCATAAAGCCGCTCCGGCAGCCGCCAATAGGACAGCGACGCGCGGCCGACGCGGTGAGCGCTTTTGGCTCGGGTATAGACGAATGGCTGGCCGCCTTCACGCTCGAAATCCGGAATGCTGGTGTCGTCGACCTTGAGGAAGATCGCGCCGTCGAACAGGAGCGCGAACATTTGACCGCCGCAGTAGATACCACCGCCGCCGAACATCCGCCTGACGGTCACCGGCCCGAACGGCGCGAACAGCTCGCGGATGAATTCAGGGTCCACGGGGATGGGCCTCCGCGCGAACCGTAGCCCGGATTGAGCGGCAGCGAAATCCGGGGCAGCGTTCCGTCATTGCCGGGCATAGTCGTTCGACGCTTCGCTCGCCTAGGACCCGGCGCTGACCCTCGGCTCTGAGACATTGCGGCCAACATTGCACGCGCCGCGTCTCAGCATGGATACGCGGGTCAAGCCCGCGTATGACGCTTTAGGAGATGATCATGACCAAAATCTATCTGGCCGGTCCGCTGTTCACGCTGGCGGAACAACGT
Source organism: uncultured Alphaproteobacteria bacterium (assembly GCA_963806465.1). Taxonomy (GTDB): domain Bacteria; phylum Pseudomonadota; class Alphaproteobacteria; order Rhizobiales; family Xanthobacteraceae; genus BOG-931. The sequence goes on from CAWDZD010000076.1 coordinate 145,477, forward strand.
TTCAATGTCGACCTGGCCCGCTTCCTCGAAAGCGAGGGTTTCGAGGTTTGGCTGCCGCAGGAACATGAGCCGCGCAGCAACACGGCACGGGCGATCTTCACTATGGACGTCGAAGCCTTGGACGCAGCCGATATGGTCGTTGCCTGCATGGACGGCGCCGATCCCGACAGCGGCACCGCCTGGGAGTGCGGCTACGCCTTCGCCAAGGGCAAGCCGATCGTTTGCTACCGGACGGACTTCCGCATCACCGGCGACACGGCCGGCGCTCCGTACAATCTGATGCTCAGCGAGAGCGCCACCGCGCGCCTGGAAGTCCCGTTTCGAACCAAGACACCCGAATTCCACCAACGCCTGCTGGAGCAGATCCGCGCGGCGGGGAGCGGCGCCGGCAAGCAGAATTGATAAAGACCGAGCCGCAACGTCGCGACACACAGGCCGCTTCAGTAATGCAGCACGCCTTGGCGCTCGCTCAGCCAGGCCCGTTCATCCGGCAGAGCCAACGCATCGAGGTCTTGTGGCGTGGCCGAGCGATCGTCCACCCATTCGCGCAGCAACGGGCCGCCGTTGATCACATCGATGGCGCGCTTGCCGTGCTCGTATTCATAGGCGAAATCCCGCCATAGCGGATAATCCGGATACAGGCGGCGGATCGCTTTGAAGGCGAGTGCCTGGATACGCCAAGGCTTGAACGCTTCGTGAGCATAGCCGCGATCCTCGGTGTGGATTTGAACGCCGCTGCACAGCTTGCCGACGTGCTTGTGGAACGTCGGTTCGAACCAGCACTGGCGCAAGCGGCAACCATGCAGCCATTGCGGCGCGAGTGCAGCCATCTCCTGGATGACCGAGCGCGCATCGATATCGGGAGCGCCGAACAGTTCCAGCGGCCGCGTCGTACCACGGCCTTCCGATAGCGTCGTGCCCTCGACCATGACCGTTCCCGCATAGGCGCGCGCCATCCACAAATTTGGGGCATTGGGACTGGGATTAATCCACGTCCGCTCGCCAAGAGGCCAGCCGAACCCGGGCGCGGCATCAGGTTGCCAGCCCTGCATCTCGATGACGCGATACTCGACATCAAGCTTGAGCGTTTTGATGAACCACGAGCCCAACTCCCCGAGCGTCAGCCCATGGCGCATCGGCAGCGGGCCGGCGCCGACGAAGCTTTGCCAGCCGGGTCGCAGCGCCAGGCCTTCGACCGGTCGACCAACCGGATTGGGTCGATCGAGCACCCATACCGCTTTCTGCAGTCTCGACGCCGCTTCAAGAATGTAGCGAAGCGTCGTGATGAACGTATAAATCCGGCAGCCCAAATCCTGCAGATCGACGAGAATCACGTCACACGCATCCATCATCTCGTCTGTCGGCCTGCGGACTTCGCCATACAAACTAAAAACCGGGATATGATGGATCGGATCGTTGAAATTCGGCGACTCGATCATGTTGTCTTGCTTGTCGCCGCGCAGGCCATGTTGCGGACCGAACGCCGCAACAAGCTCGATGTCGTTGCACGCAGCCAAGGCATCGAGCGAGTGCCGCAGGTCCGCAGTGACCGAGGCAGGATGCGCAAGCAGTGCAAGGCGCCTGTTGCGGAGCGGCGCGCGCAAGGCGGGTTCTGCGATGACGCGATCAATGCCAAATTTCATGGTCTGCCGATCAGCCAACCTCGAGTACCCAACAATCGGGATGATGGAAATCCGGCTTTCCGGGTGGATGCGCCAAGGCCCAAAATGATTGATTGCCATTGGCCTCTTCGATCACCGCCGAGAGCCCGAGACGCCACGGCGCGTCCGCTCCGTCTCCTCTGCCGCCAATAGGCGGCAAGATCCGATCCAATTCCAGCGACGCTTGCAGGAGGTAGCGTTCCGAGCTGGCTTCGACCGTGATCAGAGGCGGCTTGACCTCGCTCGCCTCGCGCTTGCCGTTTCGATAGCCGGCAAATCCATAGGCCGCCCATTGCGTCGACGGCGCGAAGTTGAATTCGTAATACGCCGCGCCAGGCGAACTTCGGATGAAGGCCTCGAAGCAGGTGCGCCGCCAGAGATCGTCGGTCCGTGCGGCTATGGCCGGCGCTGGCAGCGCCAGATCGTCGATCCTGCCGGTCACCCGATAGGCCAACGTCAAGCAGCATGCCCGTGGCCGGGCAACATCCACCTCTATGCGATTGACGGCAGAGCAGGCCGAGTCCGGATGAAGCCGCAACGTCTGGAGCATAAGAAGGCCGACTGATCCTCAATGTCACACTTGGAGCGATCAAAACTACCGCAAATCCAGTGCGCCGACGCACCGATCCTCTTACAACAAGCCTCTGTGTGCCAGATTGCGCATGAGATGGCTGGTGCCAAAGCGCCACGGCTCACAGTCCTGACAATGCCGCATGCGGTTGACGAGGCTGCCAAGCTCGGGGGCAGCGACAGTGACAATGTCGCCGACCTTGTGGGTGAAACCCTGCCCAGGCGCATCGCGGTCCTTGGTCGGCGCAAACAGCGTGCCGAGAAACAGCACGGCGCCGTCGGGATAATAATGGTGCGGCCCGATCAATTGACCGACCAGGTCGAGCGGATTTCGGCTGATCCGATTCATGTGCGAGACATCGTCGAGGCGAAAGCCGTCCGGACCGACGACAGTCAAGCTCACGGTGGTTGAGCACAGAGTGTCGAGCGAAAAATTCGTGTCGAAAAACCGCAAAAAGGGGCCGACGGCGCAACTGGCATTGTTGTCCTTGGCCTTGGACAGCAATAAAGCCGAGCGGCCTTCGACGTCGCGCAGGTTGATGTCGTTGCCCAACGTCGCGCCGACGATGCGCCCATCGGAAGCGACCGCAAGCACCACTTCCGGCTCGGGATTGTTCCACGTCGACATCGGATGAAATCCGGCGTCCATGCCGGTGCCGACGGCCGCCATCGGTTGGGCCTTGGAGAAAATTTCGGCATCCGGCCCGATGCCGACTTCCAAATATTGGCTCCACATGCCTTGCGCGATCAGCGCTTGTTTGAGCGTCGCTGCCTCCTTGGAGCCTGGCCGCAACTGCTCGAGGTCGCCAATGCCGGCGAGGCGGAGAATGTCCCGGCGAATGCCGTCAGCCGCTTGCGGATTGCCGCGGGCGCGCTCTTCGATCACGCGCTCGATCATCGACACTGCAAAGGTCACGCCCGCGGCCTTGATGGCTTGCAGATCGATCGGCGCCAAGAGCCACGGCTTGCCGGCGTCGCGCCCGGTCGGCGGCGTGTTGGCGAGAATTTCTGCGAGCGTCCCGATGCGCTCGCCGGACGTGCGCTTGAGGCTGCCGGCCGGATCGCCGGCTTCGCATAGATCGCGCATGGTCGGAAAGCTCGCGGTGACGTCGAACACGCCGTCGGCGCGGATTGCGACCACCGACGGACCCTCGACATCCGCCCGCCAGACCCGGCCGGCGAGCGCGCCGGAAAAGCCGTCGGCCGGCAGTGTGTCGATCGGGCTTAGCGTCACCGTTGGAAGCATACTCGCGAACCTTCACCGCGTTCATCAGCGCCGGTCAATGTGCCGAGCGCTTTGGCGCAATGCGCCGCATCCTGTACGCATTGCAACCAGAGCGGCCGTTGGCGGCGCGGCCGGTAATGTCTCTATCAAACTTCGACATGCAGCAGCGGCTTCATCTCGGCTATCTCCGACTGCGTGGTGGCGGACGCAGTCACTGTCTAACGTGTCTCAGCAGGTCAAAGAAAGGTCACGGGCGGCCGAAGACAGCGCAGCACACGCGGTGCGAGGTCCGCAATGGCCAAACCTAGTGTTCCAGCAAGGTCGGATAAATATCTGCTATCCGCCATATAGCGACCAACGAGCGGACATCGCGCGAAGTCCGAGATGGGCCAATCACGTCGCTTTCGCCATGTCCGCGTCATGTCCGGTTCACCCCGAACATTCGTCTGATACTTCGGCACGATAGCGATCGGCCACTACCAGACAAATCGACAGGCCCCTCTTACGCGGGGGCGCGGATCGATGTAGTTATAATAAATCGGAGCTGCCGGCATGGACGTGCCGAAGTCCCTGAAGCGAACAGGCAGCGAGAGTGGCGTCGGCGGGCGAGCAACCGAAATCAACTTAAATCCTTTTGTTGGCGCCGTCGGCTCCCCGCATTCAAGGAGCGCCAATACCGCTGCGTCGGCAATTCAAGAGGGATGCTCCATGCCTATCAACTATTCCACTCCGAAGCCGCTCCAGGTCGCCGCAGCCGTGATCGGAAATGCCCTCGAATGGTACGATTTCATTATCTTCGGCTTCCTAACGGTCGTTATCGCTCGGCTGTTTTTTCCGGCCGAAAGTCAATATGCTTCATTGTTGCTGACCACAGCGACATTCGGTGTCGGCTTTTTCATGCGTCCGGTCGGCGGCATCCTGCTCGGGCTTTATGCCGATCACAAAGGCAGAAAAGCCGCTTTGCTTTTGATCATCGTCTTGATGACGGCGGCAATCGCGATGATCGGCTTTGCGCCGACCTATGCGGCCATTGGTGTGGGGGCGCCTTTGATCATTGTGCTGGCGCGCTTGTTGCAGGGGTTTGCTACCGGCGGTGAGTTTGCGAGTGCAACAAGCTTCCTTATCGAAAGTGCTCCGGCCCATCGACGCGGTTTTTACGGCTCCTGGCAGATGGTCGGCCAGGGCTTGGCTGTGCTTATCGGTGCACTTTTGGGGGCGCTTTTAACGCGGAGCCTCGCGGCTGAAACCCTCGACAGCTGGGGCTGGCGGGTCCCATTTCTGCTTGGGCTTGTCATAGGTCCGGTTGGGCTCTTCATTCGCCGTCATCTGCAAGAAACCGAGGCGTTCCTTGAGGCACGCGGAGGAACGACCGTTAAACAAAGTTCCGGAACGACGTTAGCCACGCATGTTAAAGAAGTGATGGTGTGTATGGGTATCGTCACCTCGGGAACTATCTCGTTCTACGTCATCCTGCTTTACATGCCGACTTTCGCACGCACGCAACTGCATTTGCCGTTGGACAAGGCCTTCGTTGCCCAGTCGATCAGCCTCGCGTGCATGATCGTGTTGACGCCGCTTTCTGGGGCACTGTCCGACCGCATTGGCCGCAAGCCGATCATAATCGCCGCGCTAACTCTTTATCTCGTCCTCGTATATCCGCTATTTTATTGGGTCCATGACAATCCCTCTTTCGGCAGTTTGGTGACCGTACAAATAGTGCTCTGCTGCTTACTCGGAGTTTTATTTGGTCCAATGTCGACGGCAGTCGCGGAGCAGTTTCCGGCCCGGGCACGTTCAACCGGGCTTGGCATCGCCTACAATCTGGCCGTCATGATTTTCGGCGGCTTCGCGCAGTTCTTCGTAACGTGGTTGATCCAGGCAACCGGCTCACCGATCGCGCCGTCGTTCTACGTGATGTTCGGCGCGGCGATTGGCATTGTGGCGGCCTTTTTCCTCGTCGATCGCGCGCGAGATATTCGCCTACCAACGATCGAAGCTGTCACGTCCCACGCTACGACTGCATGAGTTACGGTCTTGATCAAGCCCGGCTCTGGGTCAAGAACGCCCGTTTAGCGATGTCCGCGTTATGTCCACTTATCCCTCAATCTCAGACATGGTGTTGCGGCGCCGCGAACGACGCCAAGGGTCAATCACGTAGTTTCTAGCTTACGCCAGCGACTTCCGCTCTTCCCCCAACAGCTGACATTTATTCGCACAGCGGTAAGTGTCGCGATGAGCCAAAACCGGAAGCGAATGCGCCTAGTGGCGAACATCGGGTCGCTGCGGCGAGCAGATGAACTGCGACGCGCGAACGTAAGACTACAAACGCTTTGCGTCAGCTGTGGACCTTTGACAGGAAAGCCTTAGAATGGGGGATCACACGTTCGCCGCGGACGGCAAAAGCGGCATGATCGCACTCCGGCAAACTAATAAATGTCGCGTTCGGAAGGTCGGATGCGCATTGCCGCACATGCACGAGGCGCGGATCAAGTTCTCCCACAATGAGCAGGCAGGGAATGATCATCGACGCCATCGGGATCGACAAACATCACTTCCTCCGACGGCACGGCGAACAATACATTCAGCGTCCGGACAACGTGGGATGCAAGCTTGCGCGGCCGGATCGGTTATCTGGTCAATCCGTCATTTCTGATCTATGGGGCCGCGGGTCCAGCATGGATGCGTATCGAGCAGACGTCGACCTGCGATACTTCGATTTACACAGTGCCCTTTGTCATGGCCGGGAGTTGCACGCCCGGCCTGCTCACGCCGGCCGGCATTACGGATTCGATAACGAAGCTCGGCTTCACCGTCGGCGCCGGCGGCGAGGCCAGACTGTGGTCGAACTGGTTCTTGCGAGCCGAGTACCGGTATGCCGATTTTGGCACCGTCCGCTTCACCGACATCCGCAGTTGCGCGAGCCCGAGTATCACCATACCCGCCCCCGGCGGCACAGCCACTTTCGGCTGCTCTCCGATCGATACGGCCGACGACCTGCGCGTGCGCACCCACACCGCGACCGCCGGCATTGCCTACAAGTTCTACCCGTAGAGCGACTCGAGAGCGCACATCGGCTGAACGGGTACACGCCCGTGCGGGTCAGGCGACCTTGATGGGGATCGCACCGATGAAGTCGCGCTTGCCGACGTCGAGCCCGCAGTGGCGCAGGATGGCGTAGGCGGCCGTCAGATGAAAATAGAAATTCGGCAGCACGAAGTGGTTGAGATAGTCCTCGCCCTTCATCTGGCCAGTAATTCCGGGGCCGAGCGGAAACTTGACGTCGCGGTCGACTGAGGCGTCGATCTGCTTTCGATCGAGGGTCTTGAGATAAGCGACGGTTGAGGCGAGGCGCGCCTTAAGCTGATCGATCGTGGTCTCGGTATCCGGCACGCTCGGCGGCTCGACGCCGGCGAGCCGCGCGGCGCCCCGTCTCGCCTGATCGGTCACTGTCTGCACCTGGCGGGTCAGGTCGAACATGTCCGGCGCCAGCCGGGAGCGCAGCAGCACCGCGGCGTCGATCTTCTTTGAGGCGGCGAAAGCCTCCGCCTTGTCGAGGATGACGGACAGCGCATTGAGGCCGATTTCGAAAGCCGAGATAGAGGCGGCAGACATGGATGACGTCATGGAATGCTCCTTTGTCGTGCGAATGGATGTTGGCCAAATCGTCCGCGGCGCGATGCCGGACTGATAAAGCCTGCAAACGCAGCGTTTCTCCCGAATGTTAGGAGCATGATCTTCCGAAAACCGGTATCCACTTTTCGGGATCATGCTCCAGCAGGCCGGACGGCCTGCCCATCCGCGACATAACCACGCCGCGGGCCAGATTCAATTACTGCTACGCGCGTGCGGCGTAGAACAAGTTGGTCGGGCTCTTGATGTCGAGTTGCTGAAAGCCGTGGAAGCCGGCGTCGCGCAGCAGCGCCTCGGTGCGCGCCGGGCCCATGCAGGTGCCCAGTCCGGGTCCGCCCTGCGCCAGCGACTGGGTCATGCAGTGGAAGATGCTGAAGCCGTAGAGCATGGTGGCGATCGGGTTGATGTTGTCTTCGAGCTTATCGGCGGCGCGGGGCTCGACGATGAACAGCGTGCCGTCCGGCTTGAGCAGCGTGCGTATCTGTTTGAGCGTGAGTTGCGGCGCGGCAAAGTCGTGGATGCAGTCGCAGGCGGTGATCAGGTCGAAGCCCTCGCCGCCGTCGAGATTGCCGGTATTGGCGGCGACGAAAGAGACCCGTCCGGACAGTCCGGCTTCGGCGGCGGCGGCTTGCGCCTGGCGGATCGACTCGCGATCGGGATCGAGGCCGACGACGGTCGCCTTGGGAAAGGCCTTGGCCAGCGCCACTGACACCCGGCCGGCACCGCAACCGACGTCGAGCGCGCGGCCGCCGGCTTCCAGCCGCGCTTTCACGTCGGGCAACGCCTTGAGCCAATAGCTGGTCAGCCGCTGCTCGTATTGTCCGCGATTCATCACGTCGAGGCCATTGACGCCATCGGCGCCGAATTTCTCGAACGCGACGCCGCCGCCACGCTCGAATGCGGTGGCGACGTCCGGCGCAATGCGCATCAGCACCGGCACCATGCTGAACAGGCCGCCCATGAAATGATCGGTCCCTTCAGACGCAAGCATGAATGCGTGCTCGTCGGGGAAGGCGTAGGTTTGCGCCGCGGAATCGTAGTCGAGATACCCGGCGGTGGTCATGCCCTTGAGCCATTCCTCGACATAACGGGGGACAAGCTCGGCTTGGCGCGCGACGTCGTCGGCCCGCATCGGTCCTTTGCTGGCCATAACACGAAATAATCCGGTCTTGACGCCGACATAGCCCATGCCGGCGGTCATGGCGCCGGCCATGTCGACAAAGACCTTGTCGGCAAAGGCTTTGGCTTTGTCCTTGTCCATTATTTCCCCCCCTTTAGTCGCCACTCAGCCCTCTTGCGGCAACATCCGGTCTTCCGCTTTGAAATAATGTCGGGCGTGGGCGACGAGCTCTCCGTCGCTTGGATGATCGACGGTCTCGACGGCGACGATCTTCTTGATCACTTGCGGATCGTGCTGGCTGATGTGCTTGACGAGCTCGGTCTTGGCGTTGGCCGGCCCGGTGATCAGTACCGCCCCGGCATCCGCGATCGACTGCGCTACGGCATGGAGAAAGGCGTGATCTTCAGCGGCATGGCCGCTGCCGATCGAGTTGGCTTTGTGGTGAATGTGCCGGGTCGGATGATCCGGGTGCAAGACCAGCTTGTCGACGTCGGTCGGGCTGAAATGGAAGACGCGGGCTTCGTGGTGATCGATCCAGACGACGGCATGAAAGTGATGGCTGTTCATGAAATCACTCCGTTGCAATTTCCGATTGCTGCGCGGTGCCGCCGGCGATGGCGATCGCGGACGTTATGGATTACGGCGTCTCACGCGCGGCCCTGCTGCGGATGCTGATAACGCAGCGGCACGTCGTCGGCATCGACAATCATCTTGCCGATCGGCCACAGCGCGATGCCGGCGAGCTTCAAATGCGCCCAAGCAAATGGAATGCCGATGATGGTCACGGCCAGCACGATCGCGGTGAAGAGATGGCCGAGCGCCAGCCACCAGCCGGCAAGCACCAGCCAGACGACGTTGCCAAGAAAGCCGAGCGCCCCGGTGCCGACGTCGTCGCGCCGCAGATATTCGGCGCGCGACACCGCCCGTCGGCCGAACGGCAATAGCGCGTAGGAGGCAATGTTGAAGGCCGCCCGCGCCCACGGGATGCCGATGATCGTGATCGCCATGATCACGGCCGCGACCAGCCAGCCGACGGCCATCCAGACGCCGCCGAAAATCATCCACAAGATGTTGAGCACAAGAGACAAAGGAGACATGGAACACTGCCGCTGGTTTGGGGTTGGGCGAACACTTGGTTGCCTCCGACTGGCCGTCATCTAGGTACGGCCGGACTTGTCTGCCAGCCCGCGGTGGAACTCCCGAAGTTGTAAAAGGCGCACACGAATCCCGGCGCAAGGCCTGCGGCGGCTGCCGACGCCAAGCGGAAGGTTGCTGGTGCGGCAACGATCGCATCGAAGAATCGCATGAACAATCTTTCAGGAAATATTGGCTGTGTGATTTGCCGCAATCGGGCTACTGCTTGAAGCGCAGGCCTGATAGATTCGGGCCGCGCCCAAACCACACGTGAGGAGAATATGATGACGAAAACATCTGTCGTTGCGGCAATAGTGTTGTCGCTCGCAATCGGGTTGGGACCGGCTTGGGCACAACAAGATCAGCCAGCGCCGGCACCTGCGCCGAAAACGCAAATGAGTCCGGAGAAGAAGGCCATCTCGAAAAAGTGCAGCGATCTGGCCAATGCCAAAAACCTGCACGGCAAGGAGCGCAAGAAGTTCAGAGCCGAGTGTAAACGTAAAGGCGGCAACATGCCGGAATAGGCCGCCGCCCACACACGTCTTGGCGTAGCAAAACGAGCCCGCTGTGCGATTGATGCCCTCGACGCGGCGGGCTTGGTTTTTGGGCTATTGGCGCTAGATAGTTTTCGGTTGCGAAAACCGGCTGCTGACTCCCGGAATTCGCCGAATTCTGCCATGCTGACCGGTCTACGATCGGCTGAGGGAGGGGCATGATGGCACGACGTGCGCTCGGCAACATGGTTGTCGGCAACATACTCGCCACGACCGCGGTGCGCTATCCCGATTCTCTTGCGTTCTACTGCTCTTCAACCGGCCGACGTTTCACCTTCGCCGACGTCGACGCCCGCACCAATCGGTTGGCGCAGGCGCTGTTGAACCGTGGCCGCCAACAGGGTGACATCGTCGCTTTTCTTGTTTCGAACCGCGCCGAGATGGCCGACATCTATTTCGCTTTGGCGCGCACCGGGATGGTAGGACTTCCACTCAACTATCGCCTCACCGCACCAGAGCTGAAGAATTTATTGCGCGACATGCCGCCTAAGGCGCTCATCTACGAAGGGCGCTTTGCGGCGCTCGCCGGTAGCCTGCTCGAGGCAGTGCCTAATCTCGATCCCATCGTGCGCATCGGCGGCGACGGCAATATGATCGGGCGCGATTACGAAGAGCTGCTGGCGGCCGCGCCGGCCATCCCGCCCGCGATCGAGATCGAGGAGGAGGATGCGTTCTACTTCAATCTGACTTCCGGCACCACCGGGGCGCCCAAGGCATACATTCTTTCGCATTACAACAATGCGACGCTCTACCCATTCATGCAGGCGATTGACATGAGTTCATCTCGATGTCGTGATGACGGTGTTTCCGATCCATGGCCGCGTCGGCGCGGCCTGGATCATCGGCTCGGTGATGTACGGCTTGCCGAACGTGCTGACGAATTTCGAGCCCGCCGAAGTGCTACGGCTGATCGAAGCGGAGGGCGTCACGATCCTCAACGTGGTGCCGACCATGGCGGCGATGATGTTGTCAGCGCAGGCGTCAACGCCTCACGACCTCAAGTCGCTGCGCGGCATCATTTTCGCCGGCGCCAGCCTTCCGGCGAGCATTCGCGAACAGACAATGACGACGCTCTGCCGAGACATCTACGAGTTTTACGGCATGAACGAGATGGGCCCCTTGGTCCTTAGCACCCCCGAGGATCGCAATTGGCGACCCAACTCGGTCGGCAAGCCGATCGCCTTTTCGCAGGTGCGGATCGCGAATGACGACGGTCGCGACGTAGGTCCGAACCAAGTTGGCGAAATACTCGGGCGTACCCCGCTCGGCGCGCTCGCTTATTTCGGCAATCCAGAGAAATCGGCCGAAACCTTTCGCGATGGCTGGGTCCACACCGGCGATCTGGGTTGTCTGGATGAGGAAGGATATCTCTTCATCCGCGGCCGCAAGAAGGATGTGATCATCACGGGCGGGCAGAACGTCTATACGGCCGAAGTCGAGGAAATCGTCCTGCGCCATGGCGGAGTGGCCGAATGCGCAGTGTTCGGCTTGCCGGACGATTTGTGGGGCGAGCGGGTGGTCTGCGTCGTGGTTCCGCACCACGCCAATTTGGCCGTCGAGCAGCTCGAAGCCTTTTGCCATCAACACCTCGCCAGGTTCAAAGTACCCAAGGCGTTTTTCGTCGAAACTTCGCCCCTGCCACGCACCGCTACCAACAAAGTGCAGAAGTTTTTGCTTGCCGAGCGTTTCGGCTCGCGCGCCGGCGCGCTTGCTTCCGTTTGACGGCGCCTGCGCGCCGGCCGGTTCCATTCCACGAGTGCGTTCGGGTGAAACATGCGATTGAAGAACAAGGTCGCGGTGGTGACCGGCGGCACCAGCGGGATAGGGCGCAGCATCGTCGAGCGCTTTGTCGAGCAAGGCGCGCGTGTGGTGTTCAGCGGGCGCCGTGCGGAACTTGGCGCCGAAGTGGCGGCCGCGACCGGCGCTACGTTCATTGAGGCCGACGTTGCACGCGAAGAGGACGCCGTGCGCACGATCAACGCGGCGCTGGGCCCTTACGGCCGGCTCGATATCCTCGTGAACAATGCAGGCATGGGCTCGCCTTACACCAGGATCGAGAAATTACCGCTAGAAGTCTTCGATGGGATGATTGCGGTTCATCTTCGCGGCGCGATCGCTCATATGAAACATGCCGCCGCGACCATGCGCCGGCAGCGCAGCGGCAGCATGATCAACGTCGCTTCCATCGGCGGGCACCGCGTCGGCTTTGGCTCGCTTTCCTACAGCGCGGCCAAAGCGGCGCTGTTGCATGCCACACGCTGTGCCGCCGTCGAACTGGGCGAAGACAATGTGCGGGTCAACTCGATTTCTCCCGGTGGCATCGCGACCGGCATTTTCGGCAAGGCCATGGGTCTCGACTCGGCGGCGGCGGAGGCCTCGGTCGAGCGGGTTCTACCCGGGCTTGCCATGTTCCAGCCCATTCCGCGCCCCGGGCTGCCGGAAGACGTGGCCGCCGCCGCTGTCTTCCTCGCGAGTGACGAAGTCTTCGTTCATCAACGGCGAGGACATCGTGATCGACGGTGGCTTGATCCGCGGCCGCACCTCCGCCGAGGTCAAGGCTTCTGGGCTCGCGCTCAGGCGGTTGATCGACGGCACGGGCAGTTGATCGTGCCCCTTGGCCCAAAAATGCTCTAACCGCCAACCCAACGTCATTTAGCTCCAGCCGTGCAAATGCCGACGATCAGATGCCGACGATGGCTTGGCCGCAATTGGGGCTGATATTCTGCCCGGTCATCGCGTCGGCTTCGCGGCTGGCGAGCCACGCCACCGCGTACGACACCTCCTCCGGCAACACCTGACGCTTGAGCGCCATGCTGGCGATGATCGCCTGAAATATTTCCGGCGTGACGTCGCCCCGCGTCATCGGCGTGTCGGTGAAGCCCGGCGAGACCGTGTTCACGGTGATGCCAAACGGCGCGAACTCGAGCGCCCAGGCGCGCGCCAGTGCGGTCAGCGCGCCCTTGGCGCCGGTATAGTGGCTCATGGCGTGCGAGCCGGTCATGTTGAAGGTCGAGCCGGTATTGATGATGCGGCCGAATTTGCGCTTCTTCATGCCGGGCACGACGGCCTGTGTGGCGAAGAATGCGCCCTTGACGTGGGTATCGAACAGACTGTCGAAGGACGCCTCGTCGACGTCCTCGAGATGGGCCATCATGCCGCTGATGCCGGCATTGTTGACCAGCACGTCGATCTTGCCGAATTCGGCCTCGGCCTTGGCCGCCGCGGCCTTGACGTCGCCGACCACGCGATTGTCGGCTTTGAGGCAAAGCGCCTCGACACCGCTGCGTTTGAGTTCGGCCGCCGCCTGATCGAGATTGTCCTGCTTGAAGTCGGTGATCGCCACTCTGGCGCCGCGGCCGCCGAGGACGCGAGCATGCGACAGCCCGAGCCCGGTGCTGCCGCCGGTGATCAAAACGCCGTAGCCGTCGAGGCGTTGCGACATTCATTCCTCCCCATGTTTGTTGTCAGGATGACTTCAGGCGGCCTCGTCATTGCGAGCGGAGCGAAGCAATGCACGGGCTCGTGGCGCTGGATTGCTTCGCCGCTATGCTCCTCGCAATGACGACGTTCGTTGCACTCTAGCGCACCTGCAGGATGAGCTTGCCGCGGAAGTGTCGGCTTTCGCTGACGCGATGCGCTTCGGCAGCTCGCGATAAAGGGAACAGCTTAATCTCGGGTGGGTGCACGGCGCCCTCGGCAACAAGTTCGGCGATGCGCTCGAGCGGAGCGCGGGCGCGGCCCACCGCCGGCCGCAGCGCTGTAACATCGTCGCGCTCTGGCTTCGGCGCCTGCATGCCGGAGGCGATGAACGCGCCGCGGCCGCCGGGCCGCAGCACCGAGAACGATTTCTGCGCCACGTCGCCGCCGACAGTGTCGAACACCGCGTCGCAGCCGCTGACCACGCGGGTGAAGTCTTGGGCGCTATAATCGATGACCTGATCGGCGCCGAGGCGACGCACATAGTCGATGTTCGCGCCGCTGGTGGTGGTGATGACGCGCGCGCCGATATGCTTGGCGATCTGGATGGCGATGCTGGCAACGCCGCCGGCGCCGCCTTGAATGAGGATGGTTTCGCCGCGCTGAAGCTTCAACGTCGTCTCGATCGAGATCAGCGCGGTGATGCCGGTCAGCGCCAGCGCCGCGGCGTCGGTATGCGACAGCGCGGCAGGCTTCTTGGCGACGATCGCGGCGGTGATCGCGACCTTTTCGGCATAGGCGCCTTCGCGGCCGGCTTCCAGCACGCCGAACACGGCGTCGCCGACTTCAAGATCGTCGACGCCCGCGCCCAACGCCGCCACCGTGCCGGAAAAATCCCGCCCCAGCACCAGCGGAAACTTGGTCTCGGCATAGAGACCGGCGCGTACACGCCAATCGGCGCCGTTGACGCTCGCCGCCACGACGTCGACGACGACTTGGCCGGGTCCGGCGACCGGGTCCGGCAGGTCGCCGTATTTGATGACGTCCGGTCCGCCAAATTGTTCGATGAAAGCCGCCTTCACGATTTCCTCCCGAAGTATTGGTGATAGGGCAGTAACGCGCCTGGCGCTTATTTGAAATTGCTGACCACCGTGTAGGACAGGTAGACGAACAGGGCGGTCCCGAGGATGACAAGCAGCGTGGCCAACCCCACGTCCAGCCGATCGCCGGATCCCGGCAGCACCTCGGCGCTGTCGATCTCCTTGGAGGTTTTGCGAAACCGCACCAGCGCGACGATGATCGTGATGCCGCCAAGCCCCATCAGGATCAAGCCGGCAATGTCTCCAGCCAGATGTCCGCCTAGTGACAGCGTGCGCCGGTCGAGCGTTTGGCCGGCGATTTCCAGGAACAGATCGAAGCGCTCGACCAGGAAGCCGAATGCCATGACCGCGATCGCGGTGCGAACCCAGGCCAGGAAGGTCCGCTCGTTCGCGGCGTGATCGCTGTACCGCTCAATCATCGTCACTCTCGCGTGTATGGACGGCGCCGCGACGGGCCGTGTCCCACAAATGATGGCGCATATCGCTGACGCCGTCATCTGCGCTAGACTAACCGCATGCTTGCGAGGGAGCGATGCACATGGCGCACGGCGTATTTGTCGACGGAGTGTGGCACAGCGAATGGTACGATAGCTCCGCCGATGGCGGCCGGTTCGTGCCGGCCGAGCCGGTGTTCCGCAATTGGGTAACGCCGGACGGCAGCGCCGGGCCGTCGGGCGAGGGCGGCTTTGCCGCCGAACGCGGACGCTATCATCTCTACGTGTCGCTGGCCTGCCCGTACGCGCATCGCACCGTGATTTTCCGCAAGCTCAAAGAGCTCGAGAGCGTGATCTCGATCTCGATCCTCGATCCGGTGATGGGCGAGCAGGGTTGGGAATTCGGCTCAAGCCCGGGCACGATTGCCGACACGGTCAACGGCAAGAACCGACTGGGCGAGATCTATCTGTTGGCCGATGCGCATTATACCGGCCGGGTCTCGGTGCCGGTGTTGTGGGACAAGGAGCGGCGCACCATCGTCAACAACAAGTCGCCGGAAATCATCCGCATGCTCAACTCGTCGTTCGCGGCCTTGACCAACGACCGCGCCGACTATTATCCGCCGGAACTGCGCGCCGAAATCGACCGCATCAACGCCCGCGTCTACAACGACGTCAATATCGGGGTCTATCGCGCCGGCTTCGCCACCGTGCAAAGCGCCTACGAAGAGGGCTGCCGGGTGGTGTTTGCGGCGCTGGACTGGATCGAAGATATTCTCTCCCGGCAACGCTATCTGGTCGGCGCGAGACTGACCGAAGCCGATTGGCGGCTGTTCACGACGTTGGTCCGTTTTGACGCGGTCTATCACGGCCACTTCAAATGCAATCTGCGCCGCATCATCGACTACCCGAACCTGTCGAATTATCTGCGCGAGCTTTATCAGACGCCCGGCGTTGCCGACACCGTCAACATGGATCACATCAAGCGGCACTATTATATGAGCATGACGGCGATCAACCCGACACGCATCGTGCCGCTCGGACCGGAATTGAATTTTTCGGCGCCGCACGATCGTGGGCGGTTTGCGCGGCAGTAGCGTTTCGGCTGGTTCGCTTGACGGCGCAAGAGGATTTCCGATACTTCGTTTTGCGTCGCGGGGGCGACGCCACGTTCGAGCCGCTCATTTTCAGGAAGGACATATCGCCATGTCGCGATTCATCGCCGCGTTGTCTGCCGGCATCTTCGCCACTTTTATCTTCGTGAATGGCGCTACTCTCACGCCTGCGGCGGCCGCGGCCGATGCCGACGCGGCCAAGCAGGCCAAAGCCAACTGCAAGGCCGAGGTCAAGGAACACGCGCGGTATCACGAAATGTCGTGGTGGGCCCAGCACAAGGCAGTGCAGAAGTGCATCAAGGATGCGCTCGCCGGCCATTGATAAAGTTAGAACAGACCCAGGCGCGCCGGACGCAAAGCGCGCGGCGCCGCGTCAGGCCGCCAGTTCCGAGATCAGCAGCGTGTCGTCAAACGGGTCGACGATGCCGGCCAACGACGCGCCGCATTGATGACATTCGAGAGCATAGCTCTCGAATCCGCAAGCATCGATGAAGGGCTCGTGGCTTCGGCTGAACGCGAAATGTGCATGACATTTCGGGCAGGCGACGGCTTGCGCGCCGAGCAGCGATCTTTGCTCGTCCCGATTCTGCGCTGCACCATAATGGCTCATCGGCATCGCCCCTTGCGCGCAAAGTCGCGCGCAATGAACCTTAAGGCAGTGCTTTGAAACACGGGCTGAAGCCGATTAGCACAATTTTATTGCGCTGATTTAGCGTCTGCTAACCGTTTGCGGCCGATCCCACAAAAATCGGCCGGCCGCAAACGCGCTCGCCTGCCGGTCAGCAACGCTGATGACGGCAAAAAAGGCCGCGAAAGCGCCAACTATCCGGTCAAACAGCGGCTGCCGCGTTCACGAAAAGGGGATATGTTTCCCTGCCCGGACGATGGCTCATTGCCGTCCGCTGTGTCGTGGTTCGGCTGAATGCCTGGGGCGGCCTGTCGCTCGAACATCATTCGCCTTTCGAAGAAAGTCGAACGGAAGAACGGATAGCGGCGAAACACGTCTTCGGCGGCACTGGGATAGTGCACCGCCATAAGAGAGATTGGCTTTTCAAGCTGCGGGTAGGGGCGCGGTTCACAAACCAAATAATGACCGAAAGTCCGCCGATAGAATGCCTGATGCTCGGCCCGCACTGCGGCGAGCGTGTAATCAGCCTTGAAATGCGTGGACGTCATCCAGCTCACCCGCACCGTGACGTAAGGCAGAGCGCGATATCGTCGAGATAGAAGTCTCGTCAGTGACAAAGCGGGTGGTATCGACAATGACATTTCCGGCGTCGAGGTAACTCTGCAGAACGTCAGGAAATGCATGAAGTGAAGGAAAATCGGGGTGTTCTCGAGAAGCCACGTGCATGCGTATCGAACTCGCCAACACGCCGTCGATATACAAACCGAATAAATAGGCGTTTTCCGAATAGTCGTCCTGATCGGCAAATGTCGCGCTTGCATTTGGCGAAATCGCGCCCTCCCGCAGGTACGCTGCGTAGCGCAGGCGCGAGATCGCCTCGCGCTCATCGGCGGTATCGGCTCGCCGCCAGTCAATTCGGTCCAGAAGCCGCGAAACGCTATCGGCGAAACTGTGTTCTGGGCGTGGGGTAGTCGAGCTGGGCAGAGGGGATTGCCGAGAACCCGCCAATACCGATGTCATAAGCCGCCTCACTATCGACGCCGCAACGCCCAGCAAAAACTATGTTAACACCCCATTAACGGGATGACAATTTTGCTGATTGTTAGGGTTAACCTGGGGTTGCAAAAATGCAACACGCAAAAATGCAACACGCAAAAATGCAACACGCAAAAATGCAACGCGTCCGTCGCTCGCCGAGTTCCGTTGAGGCTTGGATTGCAGAGTTCCGCCTAAGCGGCGTCGCTGCGGACTTTCGCAGGCCACGACGATTGCGGCGGGGCCACATAGGTCGCGTACAATAGCCTGCGCAAGTCGGCCGCCGGCATCGGTCTGCACAACAAATAGCCCTGGACCTCGTCGATGCTGTCTTCACTGGCAAGCAATTCGAGCTGCTGCTGCGTCTCGACGCCTTCGACCACGACCCGCAGCCCCAATTGGGCGCTCAGCCGGGTCATGCCGCGCAGCAGCGTGATGCGGCGCTCATCATCGTTGAGGTCCTGCAGGAACGATTGGTCGATCTTGACCTTGTGAAACGGAAAGCTGTGCAGATAGCTCAGGCTCGAATAGGCGGTGCCGAAATCATCCAAGGAGATTTTCACCCCGATTTCGGCGAGCTGCTGCAGATCGGCGCGGGTTCGCCGCGTGTTCTGCAATAGCGTCGTTTCCGTTATCTCGATCTCGAGCCGGTGTGCCGGCAGGTTGGTCGCGGCCAGCGTTTCACGGACCAGAGCCGGGATATTCGAGCGATCGAATTGAATCGGCGACAGGTTGACCGCGACCGCGGTCTCGCCCGGCCAGCGGCGGCATTCGAGGCAGGCCTTGTAGAGAGCCTGGTTGCCGATCTCGACGATCAGGCCCATTTCCTCGGCGACCGGAATGAATTCCGCCGGCGACACCATGCCGCGTTCATGGTGCGGCCAGCGCAGCAGTGCCTCGCAGCTTTCGATCCGCCTGGTTTTGAGATTGAAGATCGGCTGATAGTACAGATCGAACGCTTCGCTCTCGGTGGCGCTGCGCAGATCCAGTTCGAGCGCGCGGCGCGCCTGGGCGCTGGCTTCCATCTTGGATTCGAACCAGCGCCAGGTGCCGCGGCCGTCCGCTTTCGCTTGATAGAGCGCGATGTCGGCGTTGCGCAACAGCTGCTCGGGATCGATGCGGCTTTTGGCCAAGGCGATGCCGATGCTGGTGGTGACGACGACCTTGTGCCCGTCCAGATCGTAGGTGCCGGCGAGCGCGTTGAGCACGCGGGTCGCCAGCGCTTCGCCCTGTTCGATCGACCGGATCGGCGCCTGCAGAATGACGAACTCGTCGCCGCCGAACCGCGAGATGACGTCGGCATCCCGGATGGTATTCTTCAGCCGCTCTGCGACCGCCTCCAACAGCATGTCGCCGCGGGTGTGGCCCAGCGTGTCGTTGACCTGCTTGAATTGGTCCAGGTCGATGAAATGGATGGCGCACATATTGTCGATCCGCCATTCGGCGAGCGCCCGTTCCATGCGGTCGCGCAGCACCGTGCGGTTGGGCAGACCGGTCAAGGCGTCGAAACGCGCCAGATGCTTGATCTTGGCTTCGGCGATCTTGCGTTCGGTGACGTCCTCGACCAGGACCACCATGCCGCCACTCTCCATCGGCTGCACGGTGAATTCGAGCGTTCGTCCGTTCGACAGGTCCGTGCCGAAGGTGGTGTTATCCCGGCCGGACAAGCGCGCCTCCAGATAGTCGATCATGCTCTGCGCGCCGGGCTCCGACAGCAGCCCGGCCGCGACGGTACTATCGACCAGGCCGCGCGCGCTCATGCCTTTCAAATCGAGCTCCGCCGCCAGTCCCATCTGCTGTTTCAGCTTGCTGTTCGAGACAACGATGCGACACTTGGAATCGAACATGCACAGGCCGTGCGGCATGTTGTTGATCGCGGTGTCGAACCGTTTGGCCAGCAGCGACATGTCGCGCGAGCTTATGACGGCGTCAAGCAAAGTGCCCCGCAATCGTTCCGCAATCAGCTTCAGTGTGAGAAAGAATGGAATGAGGAGGCCGGCGAACAGCCAGTGATAGACGTTCCCATACAGCACGAGGGCGAGCGTCATGGGCACCCACGCGCACAGGATCTGGACGATAACGAACCGTGAATTCCCGTAATTCCGCCCGAAGATGCCCATCGCATAGGCAATCGTCATCGAAAAGCTAATGAGGTTGGCGAATGCATCGTCCGTGAAGGCGAACGCGATGAAGCACCACAGGCCGAGCAATGCCATCGACGTCGAAGCGCCAGCGACGTAGCGGTTTTCCCATCGCCGGGCTACTTCACAAGTTGTGACCTCCGAACGGGCGCGGGCGTAAGCACGCATGAACAGACCGCGCGCACAAGCGACGGCGAGGAATGCCAACGCGCAGCACAGCAGCAGGACGTTGCTGGTTTTCCAGTAGGTGATGAGAATGGAGAGCGTGAGAACAATGCTCCCGGTAACGAGACTGCGGGCGTCCTGAAAAAGCGAATCGACCAGCGGAAGATAAATCTCCGGCGGCAGCGCTTCGTGCGGTTGGCGAGTCCGGTGCGCGGAGCTCATTACTCTCTACCGTCGGCGGGCGTGACTGGCTGAAATTGCACGCCGCACTATGACTTAAAGGTCTCTCCACCAAGTAAATGTGAATGGTCTGTTTCTTTTAGGTTTGCGGCATTAACGAATTGCGCGACAGCTTGTTAGTACAAAGTTATGCATAAGCGCCGCGGCTTCGGTCGCAAAACGCCGGCAAATCCGCGCGGCTCTGCAACCTGGCATTGTCAATTGTGACAATGGCGCGACGGCCGCGCGATGCAGCTGAAGGTGTTGTGAACGGCGACAATCGAATCCTGATCGTCGAGCCTTGATTATCGGATTTTGGCGAAATCGCCGTGGCGGCCAAGACCGCCCTCGAAGCGGGCGGCGCCCGCGACGCCGTCTTCGATCAGCGCTTGACGGCCATTGTACCATTCCTGGATCAGCGCGTCGCGCACCGGTAGCCCGTGGCTCTTGATCGCGGAGCGCCGGTCAGCGCGCACGCAGACCTGCGGAAAGCGCGCGATCTCCTGCGCTAGTTCCTCGGCCTTTTGCCGGGCGCCGCCTTTCGGCGTCAGGTACTCACACAAGCCGATGCTCAGGCACTCTTCCGCCGGCACTTTCCGGCCGGTGAGAATGATCTCGAGCGCGCGGCCCTGGCCGACGATGCGCGGCAGCCGCACCGTGCCGCCGTCGATCAGCGGCACCCCCCAGCGGCGGCAATAGACGCCGAAATAGGAGTCTTTCGCCATGACGCGGAAATCGCACCACAGCCCAAGCTCCATGCCGCCCGCAACGGCCGGGCCTTCGATGGCGGCGATTACCGGCTTGTCCAGTTCCAGCCGTGACGGCCCGAGCGGTCCGCGTGGAATTTCGCCGCCGTTGCCGCGCCGCCCGGCGGTTGGGATGTCGAGCTCGCCAAGCGGATGCGCCGCATTGAGCGTGCTGACATATTTGAGATCCCAGCCGGCGCAGAATGCGCCGCCGGCGCCATAGAACACCGCGACCGAGGCGTCCTTGTCGGCGTCGAATTCGAGAAACGCCGCGGTGAGCGCGTCGGCGCTTGCCGGGTCCATCGCATTGCGCGCTTCCGGCCGGTCGTGGATCACCGTCCATACCGGTCCGTTCTTCTCGATCCTGACTGCCATCGCCGACGTCCTCTCCCACCGATTGTTTGGTCCAATACTACATCCGACGCACCGCCCGCCGGTGAAAACGATTCACTGGCCGGTGAAACTCGGAACGCGCCGTTCTGCCATCGCCTTGACGCCTTCCTTGAAGTCGTCGGTCTTGCGCAGCCGCGTCTGCTCGGCAAGCTCGTGTTCGGTCGCCGCGCGCACGCGATCGGCGAGATTGCCGCGCAGCGTGGCCCGCGTCGCCATCAGCCCGAGCGGCGAGTTCTCGGCGATCTCAGCCGCGAGCGAAAGCGCCGCCGCGCGCACCTGATCTTGCGGCACGACGAGATCGGCGAGGCCTATGTCGAAGGCTTCGTCGCCTGAGACGCGGCGGCTGGTATAGAACAGCAACGCCGCCTTGGTCGGACCGATGACCGCCGGCAGCGTGACCGTCAATCCGAATCCCGGATGAAAGCCGAGCCGGGTGAAGTTGGCGGAGAAACGCGCCTGCGCGCAGGTGACGCGAAAGTCGGCGACCATCGCCAGGCCCAAGCCGCCGCCGACCGCGGCGCCGTGAACCGCGGCGACGATGGGCTTCTTGGTGCGAAACAGCCGGTTGCCTTCGATGTAGAGATGCGCCGCGCCCGGCGTCGGTCCGCCGAGCAGCGCGCTGCCGTCGCGGTCATCGTCGCCGAAATTGGCGCCGGCGCAGAACGCCTTGCCCTGCGCTGCCAATACCAGAGCACGGCAGCTGGCGTCATCGTCGAGCCCCTCAAAAGCCGAGGCGAGTTCTCTGATCAGCGCGACGTCAAAAAAATTATGCGGCGGCCGTCTGATCTCGACCAGCGCCACATGCCCGGTCTTCTCCACGCCGATGTCCTTGAAAGGCCCCATGATGGAATTCCCTTATGGCTATTCGGCCGCGCCGCGGCGTTGCGCGGGCTCCCGGTCACGTTTGAGTATCAGCGCATCCACCACGGAAACACCTTCGCCCCGCGGGTGGACGATGACCGGGTTGAGATCGATGGCGTCGATGTCGTCGGCATGATCGGCGGCGAAATGCGACAGCCGGACCATCAATTCCGCCAGCGCGTCGATGTCGGCCGGCGGCAGGCCGCGAAACGATGCGAAGATCTGCGCGCCCTTGAGCCGGCCAAGCAGCGCGCGTGCGGTGACGTGGTCGAGCGGTATTGGCGCCATCACCACGTCACCCAGCGCCTCGACCAGAACGCCGCCAAGGCCAATCATCAGCAACAGTCCCCAGGTCGGGTCACGGGTCACGCCGAGAATGACTTCGCGTCCCGGCGATGCCATCGGCTGCACCAGGACGCCATCGATCGGCGCGGCCGGCGCGTATCGCCGGGCGGCGGCGAGTAGCTTGTCATAAGCCGTGCGCACCATGTCCGCTCCGGCGATATCGAGAGCGACGGCGCCGGCTTCGGTCTTGTGCGGTATACCGGCGGATTGCACCTTCAGTGCCACGGGGCGACCGATCGCCTGCGCGGCGGCAATGGCCTCATCAGCGGAATGTGCGAGCCGACCCGCATTGTCAGCGCCGATGCCGTAAGCGCCGAGCAGCGAACGCGCCCGGTATTCGCACAGCACCGAAGGCGAATCCGCAAGCGCCGCGGCGACTTCTCGCCCGGTTCGCCGCCGCCGGCACCGTTTCGATCGGACGCAGTACGCGCTCGCGCTTGGCACGATAGTCGGCCAGCGCACGGAGCGTGCGCGCACAGCCAGGCGCGCCGGTGAATAGCGGATAGCCGGTCTCGTTGAGAATCTCGATCGTGCGTTCGGATGGCAACGTGTAGGTCCACATCAAGACCGGCTTGTCGGAGTCTCGCGCCAGGCTCTTCAGCTTCGGCAGATCGGCCTCGAGAAATGCCGAGCGGCGCGCGGTGATCACGACGACGACACTGTCGATCGCCGGCGAGCCGGCCACCAGCTGGGCGAACTGCGCGTAACCGAGCTTCTGCACGCCCTGCGCGGTGGAATCGACCGGGTTCTGCGACGTGGCGTAGGACGGCAGATGAACGTCGAGCGCCGCGCGCGTCGCCTCATCGAGCACCGGCACGTCTAGTCCGGCGGCGGCGCAAGCGTCGGCCATCCAAATTCCGGCGCCGCCGGACGCGGTGCAGATGCCGACGCGGTTTCCTCGTGGCAAACGGTCGCCGCAAGCGAGAAAGCCCGCGGCAAAGTCGAGCATGTCGTCGTAGTCGCGTCCTTCGATCATTCCATAATGCTCGAAAATCGCGCGGTAGGCGGCCGTGGCGCCGGCAAGCGCCGCGGTGTGCGAAGCGACGGCGCGTGAACCGGGCGCGGTCTGGCCGATCTTGCCGACGATCAGCGGCTTGCCGGCCTTCAGCGCCTTCGCCGCGACGCGCTTGAATTTTTCCGGCGTCTTGACGGCTTCGATCAGCAGCAAAAACACCGCGGTCTCGCCCTCGTCGAGCATGTAGTCGATGAAGTCGGATGCTTCGAGCACGGCCTCGTTGCCGGTGGTGACGATGTAGCGAAACGTGAAGCCGCGCGGCCGAGCGCGATCCAGAAAGGCAAATCCGAGACCGCCGCTTTGTGAGATCACCGATATCTGGCCGCGGCCAAGCGGCTGTTTCGGCGTCAGCGGCCCGGCGCTCTGGTCCGACGCGGGGCTGAAGTTCGCGCACAGCGAGGCAGCGATGTTGGAAAAGCCTTCGGTGTTCGGCCCGGTGACCGCCATGTCGTGGCGGCGCGCGATGGCGATGATCTCATCCTGCATGCGCCGGCCGGTCTCGCCTTCCTCGGCAAAGCCGGAGCTGAGAATGACGGCGGCGCGGACGCCGGCGCGGCCGCAGCGCTCGAGCTCTGCCGGCACGTATTGCGCCGGAACGATCAATAGCGCGAGATCGACCGGCTGCGGCAGCGCTTCGACCGACGGGTAGGCTTTTAGGCCCTGCACTTCCGCGGCGCTGCGGCTCACCGGATAGATCTGGCCGGCAAACGGGTGGCTGCGCATGATTTCGAGGAGCCGCCCGCGCAGGCCGTGGGTGTCCGAGGAGGCGCCGACCACCGCCACCGAATTGGGCCACAGCAATTTGCTGATATCCGCCACGGTTTACCGTACCGGTCAGCGCAGGCCGAGGCCGCGGGCGATGATGCCGCGCAGAATTTCGGTGGTGCCGCCCTGGATGGTAAGCTTGGGCGCGATCACCGTGGCGTAGGCGAGCTGATCCTCAAGCGCGGTATGGTTCAAAAGTTCAGGCTTGAGGAAGGCCGCGAGTTCGCGGACGCGGGCCGGCAGTTTCTGCTCCCACGCGGTGCCGAGGTCTTTGACGATCGAGCCTTCGACCACCGGCTCCTTGCCGGCTTGCAGCATGCCGGCGACCGACACCGACATCCGCCGCAAGGTATGCAGCTGCGCCACCAGCCGGCCGAGCCCTTCGGCGCCGCGCAGATCGGGCTCCGGGCCGAGCGCGCGGATCAGCTCCGGCAACACGTAGAAAGTATCAAGAAAACGCTCCGGGCCGCTGCGTTCATAGGCGAGCTCGCTGGTCGCCTGTTTCCAGGCGCCGTCGATCTCACCGAGCACGTGATCGTCCGGCACGAACGCATCGGCGAACACCACTTCGTTGAAGCCCGGCTTCCCGGTCATCTGATAGATCGGATTCACGGTGATGCCCGGGGCTTTCATGTTCACCAGGAATTGCGTCAAGCCGTGGCGGCGGTTCTCTTTGGTCGACGGCGAAGTGCGGAACAGCGCGATCATGTAGCCGGCGATCTGCGCGCTGGTGGTCCAGACCTTGCTGCCATTGATGCGCCAGCCGCCGTCGGCCTTGGTCGCCTTGGTCTTGGCGGCGAACAGGTCGGAGCCCGAGCCGGGCTCGCTCATGCCGATGGCGAAGCACAATTCGCCGCGGCAGATGCGCGGCAGAATTTCCATTTTGATGTGCTCGGGTGCGTATTTCAGGAGGATTGGTCCGCTCTGCCGGTCGGCGACGAAATGAAAGTTCGCCGGTGCGTTGGCAACGCGAAACTCTTCGGTCACCACGTAGCGCTCCAATTGGCTGCGCTCGTGTCCGCCATAGGGCTTCGGCCAGGTCATGCCGATCCAGCCCTTGGCGCCGACGCGGCGGCTGAAATCGCGATTGTAGAAATCGCCGTGCCCCGGATGATGCGGATCGAACGTGCCGGCGGAAATTTCCTGGGCCAGAAACGCGCGCACTTCGGCGCGCAACGTCTCGCACTGCGCCGGCAAGCGGACCGGATCGAAACTGAGGCTCGCACTCATCGCGAGGCCACCAAAGGCCAGAACTCGTCGGCGCCGCGGCCCGCGACGCGGCGGCCAAGCTCCGCCGCCCAATAACTTTCGTTGCCGAAATCGTCGCGCCAGGCGAGGAGCCGCAGCGTAAAGCGATGCAAGATGTGCTCCTGCGTAAAGCCGATGGCGCCGAATACCTGGTGCGCGATCGCCGAGCCTTCCGCCGCGGCTTCGGCGGTGCGGATCTTGGCGGACGCTGCTTCCAGAAACACCGCTTCGTCGAATGTGTCGGTCTGCGTGATGGCGTCGGCCGCCGAACTGGAGACCGCGAGTGCGGCGGCGACTTCACCGGCGAGCCGCGCCAGGTTTTGCTGCACGGCCTGAAATTTGCCGATCGGTCGCTCGAAGGCGACGCGCTCGTTGGCATACGCGACCGTGAGCGACAGGATCGCTTCGAGCGCGCCTGCGGTCTGGACACTGCGGATGGCCGCGCCCATCAAGAGCAGAGACGTCGTATCGAAGCCGTCCGGCGCCGGTGCGGTGTGCGTGGGCTTGATACGATCGAACGTAACAGTGTCGGCGGCATCGCCGGCAAGGTTCTGCCCTTCATTCAGCCGGCAGTCTTTGACGTCGACCAGCGCAATGCGCTTTCGCTTGCCGTCGTCGGCGAGCACTGCAATGTGCGCGCAATCTCGCCCGAACGGCACAGCGGTCGCGCGGCCGCTCAGCACCCCGTCGGCGCCGATCGTGATGCGATCATTCGGCCGGGCCGGGGCGACCGTCATCGGTGCCGTGGGCGCTTCGAGACCCGCTTGCGCCAACAGCCACCCTGCGGCGAGCGTTTCCGCCAGCGGTACCGCGAGCGCAAAGCGTCCGGCAACGCCGACAATGGCAAAACCTTCCGCCAGACTTGCGCCGGCGCCGCCCAAGTTTTCCGGAACCCATGCCAGCGTCAGCCCGGCGTCGCTGAGCGTCTGCCAGAGCGGCTCCTTCCAGGCGCCGTTGTTCGCCCGGTTGACGGTTTGAGGATCGGCGAGATCGACAAAAATGCGCGCTGCCGTTTCGGCAACAATGTGATCTTTTTCGCCCGGCATTCAGCTATCGTGGCGGCTGCTTGCGCAATTGGCAAGCGAGGCTCGGTCACGCTTCGCCACTGGACGAACCCGGCGCAATGCACGACGCTAGGGCCGCCTGAGGCGACAAGAAACCGGGAGGACGGGTTTGGCCAAGCGAAACGCCACGGCCGCGGTGGTCGGCGCCGGCGACTTCATCGGCGCGGCGATCGCCAAGAAATTCGCCGTCGAGGGGTTCACGATCTTCGCCGGCCGGCGCAACGCCGACAAGCTTGCGCCACTGGTCGCCGATATCGAAGCCAAAGGCGGTGAGATCGTTGCCCGCGGCCTCGATGCCCGCAAGGAAGACGACATCACCGCGTTCCTCGCCGCCGCCGACGCGCATGCGCCGCTCGAAGTCTGCGTCTTCAATGTCGGCGGCAACGTCAATTTCCCGTTGCTGGACACCACCGAGCGGGTGTTCCGCAAAGTCTGGGAGCTCGGTTGCTATGCGGGGTTTCTCACCGGCCGTGAGGCCGCGCGCCTGATGCTGCCGCGCGGCCAGGGCTGCATCTTCTTCACCGGCGCCACCGCGAGCGTGCGCGGCGGCATCGGTTACGCGGCCTTCGCCAGCGCCAAGCACGGCCTGCGCGCCGTCGCGCAGAGCATGGCTCGCGAGCTTGGGCCGAAGAACATTCACGTCGCCCATCTGATCATCGATGCCGGGGTCGATACGGCGTTCGTGCGCGAGCGCATCAAACAGCATGGTGGCGCCGAGGCGTTGGAGAATCTGCAGCCGGACCAGCTGATGAATCCGACCTCGATCGCCGAGGCCTATTGGCAGCTCTACCGGCAGCCGCGCGATGCCTGGACGTTCGAGCTCGATGTGCGGCCGTATCGCGAGGTGTGGTGACATGCAAAAGGACTTGCAAAAGGTCGAGTTTCATTTCGACTTCGGCAGCCCGAATGCCTATCTGGCGCACTTGCTGATTCCGGACGTCGAGCGGCGGACCGGCGCCAAGTTCGAATACGTGCCGATCCTGCTCGGCGGCGTGTTCAAGTTGACCAACAACCGCTCGCCCGCCGAAAAAATGGCGGGCATTAAAAACCGGCTCGAATATGAACAGCTGGAAATGCGGCGCTTCGTCCGCCGTTACGACATCAAGCATTTCACCTGGAATCCGTTCTTCCCGGTCAACACGCTCCTGATCATGCGCGGCGCCGTCGCGGCGCAATTCGAAGGCGTGTTCCAGCGCTATGTCGATGAAGTCTTCAAGGCGATGTGGGGCGAGCCGAAGAAGATGGACGATCCGGCGGTGGTCGGCGCGGCGTTGAATGAGGCGGGATTGGACGGTCCGGCGGTGCTGGCGCGCACCCAGGAGCCGGAGGTCAAGGATCGCTTGCTGAAGAACACCGAAGCCTCGGTAGCGCGCGGCACCTTCGGCAGCCCGACCTTCTTTGTCGGCGACGAAATCTTCTTCGGCAAGGATAAGCTGCGCGACGTCGAAGAGGAGATCGTTCGCGCCCATGCCTGACGACGACGCACAAACGCTCTGGCTGATCGCCGGCTTGCGCACGCCGTTCGTCGGCGTCGACGGACCGTTCGCTGATCGCGACTCGCTCGGCTTGTCGGTGCCGGTCGTTCAAGCCATGGCGCGGCTGGCAACCGGCCCGATCGACTTCGGGGTCTGGGGCTCGGTGGTTGTCAACCTCGCCTACGCCAATCTGGCGCGCGAGGTGTGGCTCGAAGCCAAGCTTGATCCGCACGTGCCGACCTTCACCACCATCATGCAATGCTCCACCAGCATGGCCGGTGTGTTCGAAGCGACCGGTATCCTGGCGCGGCGGCGCGCGGCGCTGGCGATGGTCGGCGGCGTCGAAAGCATGAGCCGCGTGCAGATCGGCCTCGGGCAGAATTTTTCCGTCTGGCTACGCCGCTTGTTTCAGGCGCGGAGCGCGGCCGATCGTCTGAGCGTGCTGCGCCGGCTCCGCCCCTCGGACATTCGGCTGTTCGTGCCACAGGTGAAGAACCGCGTCACCGGCCGCAGCATGGGCGAACATACCGAAGACATGGCCAAGGACTGGAATATCGGCCGCCGCGAACAGGACGAGCTGGCGCTCGAAGGCCATCAACGCGCGATCGCGGCGCAGGATCGCGGCTTCTTCGCCGATTTGATCGTTTCGCTCGACGGCGTCGACAAGGACCATTTCCCGCGCCGCGACACGTCGATGGAAAAGCTCGGCAAGCTCAAGCCGGTATTCGATCGCGTAAGCGGCCGCGGCACGCTCACCGCCGGCAACTCTTCGCCGCTGACCGACGGCGCCGCCGCGATCTGGGTCGCGACCGACGAAGGTGTTGCGCGTTTGCCGGCGGCGCTGCCGCGGGTGCGGCTTGTCGATTTCGAAATCGCGGCGGTCGACATTTTCCACGAAGGTTTGTTGATGGCGCCGGTGTCCGCCATTCCGCGATTGCTGGCGCGCCATGGCCTGACGTACGACGACATTGCGTTATGGGAAATTCACGAAGCGTTCTCCGCGCAGGTGCTGTGCCACATCAAGGCGCTGCAGGATAAGGACTTCGTGCGCGCCAAGGCCGGCGTCGAAAACACCTTCGGCACCTTCCCACGCGAGCGCATGAATCCGAACGGCGGCAGCGTTGCGCTCGGCCATCCGTTCGCCGCCACCGGCGCGCGGATTTTGTCTCAGGCGGTGAAGGAGCTCGCGGCGATGCCGGAAGGCAGCCGCGCCATTGTCAGTATTTGCTCCGACGGCGGCCTCGGCACCGTCGCGCTGCTGCAGCGCTGACCAAGGGGTATCGGCGGCGCATGCTAGTCGCAACATTGATGGTTACAGTGGCCATTTTCGTCTGTTCCGCAGCAGCGACAGTGCAGAGCGATCCGGTCATGAGTTGATATGTAAATAGTTCGTCGATGAGCAAAACTCGGATCCGTGGGACAGAATGCGACGGGGGCGGGATTCGCGGCTGCGACCTTGGCCGGACCCGATGCTGCGAGCGATACGCCGGTGCCTAGGACCAGAAACACGACTAAGTATCCGACGAGACGAGTAGAGCGGGTGATCATGAGACTTGTCCTCGGCTTTGGGTGATCAAACGGGCCATCGCGGACATTCAAGCAGATAAATCGATCATGAGGGGATCAATAATAACGAGCGAGCATTAAATTGCTGACGCCGCACCATCGATTGCGGCTGCCAAAAATCGTTGCGGCTCGCCCGACCCCTAACCGCACTGTACAACGCCCGACCGCGAAATTACTGCTCGAGTCAATCGCAATCGAAACGCGATGTCCTAGTCACGTCCGTTCATACTCAATCTCGGACACGACGTGGCGGCGCCGCGAACAACGCTAAGGGCCAAGAGGAGACTCGAAATCGAGAGTAGGTCGCGACCGTTGCGCCCGAGTTCCCCTAGAAGGCGAGCGATGATATAATCGACGTTCATCGACCGGGGGAGCCGGCGTGGCATCTGAAGGCGTCGTGCGCAAGCTCTCGGCGATCCTCGCCGCGGATGTTGTGGGCTATTCGCGGCTCGCGGGCGCCCACGAGGAGCGCACGTTGGCGCGGCTCCGGGCGTTGCGTAGCGACCTGATCGACCCCGCGATCGACGTGCATCGCGGCCGAGTCGTGAAGCGCACTGGCGATGGCGTCCTCGTTGAGTTCCGCAGCCTGGTCGATGCCGTACGATGCGCCATCGAGGTGCAGGACGGCATGGTCGAGCGCAATGCGGGCCTCCCTCCCGAGCGTCGCATCGAGTTCCGTACCGGCATTCATTTGGGCGATGTAGTGGTCGAAAGCGATGGCGACCTAATGGGCGATGGCGTCAATATCGCGGCGCGGCTTGAAGGCATCGCCAAGCCAGGCGCCATATGTCTTTCGAGCGCGGCCTATGAGCAGGTGCGCGACAAAGTGCAGGCGTCGTTTACCGATCTCGGCGAAACGCAGCTCAAAAACATCGCCCGACCGGTACGGGTCTACAGCATCGACCCCCGCGGACCTTCCGCCTCTCCCCCAGGCGACGCGGCGTCGGCAGAAGTGCAGAGGACTGCGCCGCCTCACCTCTCGATCGTTGTGCTTCCCTTCGCGAACATCGGCGGCGATCCCGATCAGGAGTATTTCGTCGACGGCGTGACCGAGAGCCTCACGACGGATTTGTCGCGGATCTCCGGCTCGTTCGTGATCGCGCGCAACACGGCCTTCACCTACAAGGGTAAGCCTTTCGACGTGAAGAAAATCGGCCACGAGCTCGGCGTGCGCTACGTACTCGAAGGCTCAGTGCAGCGCGGCGGTAGCCGCATGCGCGTCAACGTCCAGTTCATCGACGCCGAAACCGGCAATCACCTCTGGGCCGAGCGCTTCGACAAGCCCGTGGCCGACCTCTTCGACATGCAGGACGAGATCGTCGCTCGGCTGGCGAATCGGTTGGGAACCCAATTGGTGGAGGCGGAGGCGCGGCGCGCAGAACAGTCGTTGCGTCCCGATTCGATGGACCTCTATTTTCAAGGGAGGGCTTGCTTGAATAAGGGGGCGACCCCCGAGAATTTTGCGCAAGCGCGGGGCTTTTTCGAACGCGCCCTGGCGCTCGATCCCAACAATGTCGAGGCATTGGTGAGCGAGGCGTACGGCGACCTGCGGGTCGCCGCCACCGGGATGACCGACGACCCGGCACCGCGCCTCGCCGCGGCGGAGGCAGCGGCGACGAAGGCGCTCTCCCTCGCGCCGAACCATGCCCTCGCCCATCTCAGGTTGGGCTCTGCCCTCATTCTCTCCAACCGGGTGCCACAGGGCATTGCCGAATGTGAGCATGCGCTGGCCCTGGATCAAAACCTGGCCGGCGCCCACCACATGATCGGCCTCGCAAAAATCGCGCTTGGCCGCGCCGAGGAAGCCGAAGCCCATGCCCTTGAAGCGCTGCGCCTTAGTCCACGAGACGTTATGGCCTATAATTGGATGAACAACGCCGCCGCTGCCATGCTGCATCTCGGGAGGGATGAGGAAGCTGTCGCTGGGCACCGCCGGTCCATCCAGGACAACCGAAATTATCCTCTCGCGCATTTCTTTCTCGCCGCCGCCCTGGGCCTCCTCGGCCGATTGGATGAGGCGCGCGCAGCCGCTCAGGCCGGATTGGCGCTTGATCCGAGCTTCACCATCCGCCGCTTCCGCGGTGCCGCATTGAGCGACAATCCGATTTACCTCGCACAGCGCGACCGCGTCCTCGAGGGCCTCCGAAAGGCAGAGGTGCCGGAGGGATGAGCCTCGGCGTTTTTCCGTCTGAACGAGCCTTTACTGTAGGCGGCGACGTGACGCAGGTGGGTCCGTTCTGGGTCATTTTCGACCGAGGCAGCGAACACTGCGCCCGGCCCACTTCCGCTTCACCCCAAAAGCAGACGTCAGGTCCTAATGAGAAATTGGTCGCGATGGGCCATGTGTGGACGGCTCCAAGTTGGCAAGGAAAATCTTCACGTCGCAGGCTTGGTCGGTGCAGCCATGTGTTCGGCCTTTGAGTGCGGTTCACATGACCGCTGGCCATAATGCTCTCCGCGGATCAGGTCCCGGTCACTAACCCGCATTCGAGAATGCAATGGCCCAAGTGGGTTGTCCTGATCGCCGGATCGACCGGCTCTGCATTACGTGCTGTTCGCCCTCCCAACCTTCACATCACGCCATGGTGCTCGGCGCGATCTCGTCAGACCCTCAGCGAGGCTGGATAATTATATCGCTCGCCCCTAGCCATCATTGCCCAGGCCATTCGGGCGAGCTTGTTGGCAAGCGCGATGGCGGCGACTTTGGTCGGCCGTCGTGCCAGCAACGCTGCGACCCAGGGCCGATACTTGGTGCCGTGGATCTTGGCATAGCGAATGACGGCGAGTGCGCCGGCCACGAACAGGCTGCGCAGATAGCGATCCCCCTGTTTGCTGATACTGCCGAGCCTATCCCGACCCCCGCTTGAGTGCTGTTTGGGAACCAGCCCGATCCAGGCCGAGAAGTTGCGACCCGATCGGAAGGTTTTAGGATCGGCGACGCTCGCGACAAGGGCAGTGGCTAGCAGCGGACCGACGCCTGGGATGCAAATAAGGCGCTTGCTCGTTTGATTGGAGCGGTGCCATGCCATAATCATTCGATCAAAATCCAAGATCTGCTTTTTGAGACTGAGCAATTGGCTGCCCAGTGCGGCAAGACATGCGCGGACAACATCGGGCACCCGTTTGTCGCTCGGATCGGCGATGACCCGCAGTAGTTCCTCGATGCCTTTGCGCCCGACCGCTGCGGTGACGCCAAACTCGGCAAGGTGAGCCCGGATCGCATTGATCACCGAGGTCTGCTGCCGGATGAACAGATGGCGCGTGCGATGGAGCATCAGCCCGCTTTGTTGCTCGGGCGTCTTGACTGGCACAAACCGCATATTGGTTCTTGTGACCGCCTCACAGATGGCCTCTGCGTCGGCCGCATCGTTCTTCTGCCGTTTGACGTAAGGCTTGACGTAGGCCGGTGGCATCAACCGCACGGTATGGCCAAGTGCCTGCAGCTCGCGTGACCAATGGTGTGACGAGGCACAGGCCTCGATGCCGACCAGGCAGGGCTGCAGCTTCTCAAAGAACGCCAGGACGTAGCGACGCTTCAGCTGACGGCAGATGACCACTTTGCCATCGTTATCAACGCCGTGGACCTGAAATACCGACTTGGCAATGTCGAGACCGATTGTCGTGATCGTTTGCATGACTTGGCTCCTCCGAATCGTGGGGGCTTTAACAGCACCCACATCCATGGCACTCACGTGCCGGTGGAGGAGCCGTCCACAGCATCAGGAACGGACATGTGCTCGTGATGCGGACTTGTAACCGTTTGCGCCCTCCAAGACTTCGGATAGTATCCATGCATGGCGGCACTGACCGAAGCGCTCGATGTCAAAGCCGTCGCCAACGAGGTTGTCGCGTCTCTGGCCGGCCATTATCAAATTCCTAAATTCTCCTCTCGGCCTGGCGGATTGACGCTTTCCCAAGAGCGAACGCTTGGCCTCCTCGCGGTTGGCTTCATGATTGGATGGTCCCGCCGTCCTCATGCCCCCGAAGCAATGATCCGTCGCTTTTGCGCTGAAAGCGCCCGATTTATGCTTCTGGAGGTCTGGGCGATGGACATCGACACCAGCGCGCTTTTCGCGCCGATCGTTATAAACGGCCATACCGTGAAGAACCGCCTCTCTGCCGCGCCGATGACGCGCATCTCGGCGACCCAGGATGGCAGGGCGACCGAGACGATGACCCGCTAGTACGAGCGTTTCGCGCGGGGTGGCTTCGGGACGGTCGTGCGGTTTAGCTTTGGTAGGAACAGTGCCGCGGAACGCTGCGTTCGCACCTCGGTCGGGTGCAAACAGAATGAATGTCCAGATGTGATGCGCTCTGGATTCAGGATCGCTGCGGATGTGCGGCAAACGGGAGCGATGACATCGATGAATAGTGTCTCAATATTCTGGATGCAGATTCTTACGAGTGTTTTCGTCTTCGGCATCATCGCGGTGTGGTACGTGCGGCCGTACTTAACCACACTTTCTCGTAATTCCGCTCTAACTCTGCTGCTCTTCGTGCATGTGCCACGCTACGTGGGAATGACCCTATTGGTTTCGGGTATGATCGATCCGAAACTGCCCAGAGAGTTCCTTTCTAGTACTGCATACGGTGATCTCTTAGAGGCGGCGCTAGCCTTCGCTTCCATATTTGCTTTGCGGGCCAACTGGCGGTTTGCCGTTCCTCTGGTGTGGGTGACCAACACGTGGGGTTTCGCGGACCTGCTAAACGCATTACGCAGCGTCTTGCAGGTGAATTTGCCGAGTTTCAACCTGGGTACCATTTGGTATATCTATACGTTTTACGGTCCCTTAGTAGTTGTTTCACATTTGATGATCTTTTGGATTTTGATCAAGTCTAGGTCTTGGAAGAAATAAGGTTTCGGACTCTGTAGGAGATAGCTTTATTGGCCCCGCATATCCGTGTCCGAATTGTGACGGTCTGCGCAAACGGGCCGCCAATCTTACCGCGGTGATCGCGGAAGATAGAGGGCCACTTCGTTGCAGAAGAGGTTCCGGATTTCTTTTGCGATCAAGGTCGGAGACTTTCTAGTAGTCTGATTTAGCGTCCGGGCGGGCGCATTGCTTCTCTTCGTGCATTTATGCGCCCGAGCGGCGAAGCCGCGCGCCGCGCGGCGACATGGCCGCTAAGGGTCAGCTCGGTCATTCGACCACGCCGGCTCCATGTCCGGTGTTACCCCGAAAGCCGAAATCGAGCGGCGATTTATGCGTGCACGAAGCGCGCGGCCGATACTTCGGCTTGTCCGTCGTCGGCGGCAATGGCGTGGAAGAATGTGCCGGTGACGCGGCCGCGCCGGCCGCCGGTTTCCGGCGACGCTTTGCCTGCGCCGTCGGCGATCTGTGCAAACGGTTCGTCGTCGCCGGCAGATGTCAACGACGCGTAGTGGAATTCATGGCCACGGATGAGCGTGCCGCTCTTGCCCAGCGCGCCCGACGCGAGCAGCCGCGCGGTGCGGTAGCCGAGATGCAGCTTGCGCTTGGCGAAGCTGGTCGCATGACCGAGCAATCCGGTCATCGCATGACGCCGGCCGGCGGCGTCTTCCAGGCTTTCGCCCAGCACCATGTAGCCACCGCACTCGCCATGCACCGGCCGGGTCGCGGCGAAGCTTCGCAGGCCGGCGGCGAACTTTCGCGCGGCGGCGAGCGTTTCCACGTGCAGCTCCGGATAGCCGCCCGGCAGCCAGCAGCTGTCGGCGTCGGGCGGAGGAGCGTCATCGGCAAGCGGCGAAAACGGTAGGATCTCGGCGCCGGCCTTGCGCCACGCATCGATCACATGCGGATAGACGAAACTGAACGCTTGGTCGCGGGCGAGCGCGATCCGCTGCCCCGGCGGCGGCAACGCCAAAGGTCCGTTTGCGCTCGGCACGATGTTGAACACGCCAGCATGAGCGACGATGGCCTCGAGATCGCAATAGCGCTCAGCGATTTCCGCCAGGCGATCAAACAAAGCCGCGAGGTCGGCGTGCTCACCGGCCTGAACGAGCCCGAGATGACGCTCCGGCAAATTGAGCGCGGCCTCGCGCGGCAGCGCGCCGAGGATTGGAACATCGAGCCGGGCGATGGCGTCGGCGACCAGCGCGCGGTGGCGCTCGCTCGCGATCCGATTGAGGATGACACCGGCGATGCGGACGCCCGGATCGTGCGAACAAAAACCCCGCACGGTCGCTGCGGCCGACTGCGCCTGTCGCGCCACGTCCAGCACGAGCACGACCGGCAATCCGAAATGCGCGGCGAGGTCGGCGGTCGCGCCATGCCGACCGTGCGCTCCGGCCTCGGCCGCGCCGTCGAACAGGCCCATCACCCCTTCGATGACGACAATGTCGGCGCCATCGGCGGCTTGCGCGGCCAGCGCATCGAGCAACGTGTTCGACATCGCCCAGCTATCGAGATTGATGCTGGCCGAGCCGGTGGCGGCGGCATGGAATGCCGGATCGATGTAATCCGGCCCGGCCTTGGCCGCGTCCACGACCAGCCCGCGCCGCCGCAACGCTGCCAGCAGTGCCAGCGTCACCGTGGTCTTGCCGGCGCCGGAATGCGACGCGGCGATGATGAGGCCGCGTGCGCTCACTTCGGTACCTGCGGAACCGATGCGGCTTCGACGCGCAATTGTTCGCGCATTTTGACAATTTCGCCGATCACCACGATCGCCGGCGGCTCGAATTTTTGCTCGCGCGCGTCGGCTGCGAGCCTCTGCAGCATCGAAATCAGCACGCGCTCTTTTGGGGTCGCCGCCGACGCGATGACGGCGGCAGGTGTTTGCGGCTTAAGCCCCGCCGCCATCAAGGCGTCGGCAATCCGATCCAGATTGTGCATCACCATGTAGAGAACGATCGGCTGACCGGCGCGCGCCAGCGGCGCCCAATCGAAATCCTCGTCGGCGCCGTGGCCGGCCGCGAAGATGACGGCGCGGTTGAGGCCGCGCAGTGTCGCCGGGATCGAGGCCGCCGCCAGCGCCGCGAGGCCGGCGGTGACGCCGGGGATCACGCGGAAGGGGATGCTGGCCGCCGCGAGCGCCATCGCCTCTTCGCCGCCACGCCCGAACACGAACGGATCGCCGCCTTTGAGCCTCAGCACCCGATGTCCGCCGCGCGCCAGCGCGATCAGCCGCTGGGTGATATCGGCCTGCAGCGCCGACGGCTTGCCGCCGCGCTTGCCGGCGAATTCCAGCCGCGCCTGCTGCGACGCCAGCGCCAGCACGCGGCGATCGACCAGCGCGTCGTGAACGACTATGTCGGCCTGTTGGAGGCCGGCAAGCGCATCGAGCGTCAGCAGGCCGGGATCGCCGGGACCCGCTCCCGCGAGCCAGACATGGCCGGGCATCAGGACCGGCACGCCGTCGCGCCGCGTCGCCAGCTTGTCCCACGCCGTCATGGCGGCGCGCTCCCGTGGTGACGCATGCGGCGCGCGGGACTAAAGGATGCGGCATGGAGCGGCAGGAACGGCCATTGCGCCGGGGGTGGACCACCGGCACTTGTGCGGCGGCGGCGGCGAAGGCGGCGTTCGCGGCGCTGATCACCGGGGAATTTCCCGATCCCGTCGAAGTTACCTTGCCGCGCGGCGAACGGCCGAGCTTTGCGCTCGCCATGACACGGCGCGACGGGGACGTGGCGAGCGCCGGTGTCATCAAAGACGCCGGCGACGATCCCGACGTTACCCACGGCGCGCTTGTCGTCGCGACGGTGCGGCTCGGCGCGCCCGGCGCCGGCGTGACGTTTCGCGCTGGCGAAGGCGTCGGCACCGTGACGCGGCCCGGGCTTCCGCTGCCGCCGGGCGAGCCGGCGATCAACCCGGTGCCGCGGCGCATGATGCGTGACGCCATCGCCGAAGTCGCCACCACCAACGGCAGAGCGGCCGACGCCGAGATCGAGATCGCCATTCCAGGCGGCGCGGCGCTCGCCGCCAAGACGCTCAACGGCAGGCTCGGGATTGTCGGGGGCCTGTCGATCCTCGGCACCACCGGCATCGTCGTGCCGTATTCCTGCTCGGCCTGGATCCATTCGATCCACCGCGGCATCGACGTGGCGCGGGCCGCCGGGCTTACCCACATCGCCGGCGCGACCGGGGCGGCTTCCGAAACGGCGGTGCAAAAGCTCTATGCGCTGCCCGAGATCGCGCTGATCGACATGGGCGATTTCGTTGGCGGCATGCTGAAATACGTGCGCGCCCATCCGCTGCCGCGCGTCACCATCGCCGGCGGTGTCGGCAAGATGTCGAAGCTGGCGCAGGGCCTCACCGATCTGCATTCCAAGCGCGGGGCGGTAGATCACGCGCTGCTGGCGCAATTTGCGCAAGCCGCCGGCGGCTCCGCCGAGCTCGGCGCGCGCATCGTCGCGGCCAACAACGCCGCGGAGGTTTTCGCGCTGGCGCAAGCCGAGGGCGTTGCGCTCGGCGACGAAGTCGCGCGTGCGGCGAGGGCGACGGCCGAGCGCATCGTTGCCGGCCGCGGTATCGCCATCGAGATCGTCGTGTTTGATCGCGATGGCGTTTTGGTTGGACGCGCGCCGGTTGCATCTGATTAGGCGCATGCTCATGCGGCGCCTCCGCGGAACCGGCGGCGATAATCGGCATCGTAGAGCGCGCTGTCGCGGAAATTTTCCGCCGCCAGCGCCGGGCCGACCAGAATGAGGGCCGTGCGTTCGATACGCGCCGCAGCCACTTTCGCACCGATATCGGCAAGCGTGCCGCGCAGGATTCGCTCGTCGGACGTGCTCGCCTGCGCGACCACGGCTGCCGGGCACGCCGCGCCATAGAACGGCGTCAGCTCTTTCACGATCGCGTCGATGCCGGCAATGGCAAGATGGACGGCAAGCGTCGCGCCGCTCGCTGCAAAAGTCGCGAGCTTTTCGTTCTCCGGCATGCGGGAGGCGCGGCCGCCGATGCGGGTCAGCACAACGCTCTGTGCGACCTCCGGCACCGTCAATTCGCACTGCAAGGCGGCGGCAGCGGCGGCGAACGCCGGCACGCCGGGTGTGAGCGTGTAAGGGATGCCGCGGCGGTTAAGCCGCCGCAGTTGCTCGGCGAGCGCCGAATAGATCGAGAGATCGCCGGATTGAAGCCGGGCCACGTCGTGGCCGGCAGCATGCGCCGCGACGAACTCGGCCTCGATGTTGTCGAGCGAGAGCGGCGCGGTGTCGATAATGCGTGCGCCCGGCGGGCAATGGCTGAGCAGCTCGCGCGGCACGATCGAGCCGGCATAGAGGCAGACCGGACAGCGCGCGATCAGATCGCGGCCACGCACGGTGATCAAATCGGCTGCGCCCGGTCCAGCGCCGATAAAATGTACGGTCATCGCGCCGCTCCCGAGACCAGCGCTGAAGCAGCAATCGCGCAGGTCGCCGGGCCGATGGCGAGGCGCGGCGTGATCAACCTGGCCGAGGGGCCCGCCGCGGCGAGCGCGGCGGCCTCGGCGACCGAGCCGACGCCCGCAAGCGTCAGCACGCGGTCTGAATGTGTTTCGATGCGATCGCTGGCCAGCGCGAGTTCGTGTTCGGGCACGATGACAACCGAAACGCCGAATGTCTCGGCCGCGGCCGAGATGCCGGGCTCGGTGCGCTTGGCTTCGATGGTGGCGATCACATCGAGCGCGTCCGCCGCGATATTCGCGCGCGCCAGCGCGGCCCGGATCGCCGCTTCGATGTCGGGCGCCGACGCGCCGCGTCTGCATCCGACCCCGGCGGCGATCATGGTTTCGTCCAAACCCATTGCGTGACCGGCAGTGCCGCGCGCCAGCCGGTCTTGCGGCCGACCGCGCCGGCGCGCGAGATGGCGATGCGGATCAATTCGCCACCGAGCGCCGCGTGACGGGCGAGCAGCTGCGCCTCGGTCTCGAGTGTGACCGCATTGACCACCAGCCGGCCGGCGGCGCGCAGCGCCGCACTCGCCGTGTCGAGCACGCCCGGCGCGCCGGCGCCGCCGCCGACAAAAACGGCATGCGGCGGCGGCAGATTTGCGAGCGCTTCGGGCGCCGATCCTTGGACGATATCAAGCCCCGGCACGCCGAAGGCGGCGGCGTTGCGGTGGATGCGCGCGGCGCGGTCGGTGCGCTCCTCGACCGCGATCGCCCGCATGACAAGTGGGTCGGCCAGCATCCATTCGATCGCCACCGAGCCTGAGCCGGCGCCGATGTCCCACAGCAATTCGCCGCGCCGCGGCGAAAGCGACGACAAAGTCACGGCGCGGACTTCGCGCTTGGTGATCTGGCCGTCATGCTCGAACAGATCATCGGCGAGGCCGGTGTTGCGGCTGATCACGCGCGCGCCGGCCGCGGCCGAAACCTCGATCGCCAGCGTGTTGAGCGCGTCAATCGCGCCGAGATCGAACGCGGCCGCCGTCGTCGTGCGGATGCGCTCGCGCGCTCCGCCAAGCGCTTCGAGCACAGTCAGCTGCGAACTGCCGAAACCGGAGTCCGCAAGAAGCCGCGCCAGCGCCGCCGGTCCGTCGCCGTCGGATGTCAGTGCAAGAATACACGCTCCCGGCTGCAGATGCGGACGAATGAGATCGAGATTGCGGCCGTGTACGGAAAGAAGCGTCGTCTCTGCCAACGACCAGCCGAGCCGCGCTGCCGCAAGGCTGAAGGCCGACGGCGCCGGCACGACGATCATCTCGTTCGCATCGATCGTTCGGGCCAACACCGCGCCGACGCCGTAATGAAAAGGATCGCCTGACGCCAATACGCAGACCTGCCGGCCGCGATGATTGCCGACTTCTGCGGCAGCGCCATCGAACGGACTTGGCCACGGCCGCGCCGCGCCGCGAATGAGCGGAGCGGCAAGGCCGAGATGGCGCTTGCCGCCGAACACGATCTCCGCCGCGCTGACCAGTCCGCGTGCCGCGGCGCTTAAGCCGTCGACGCCGTCCTCGCCGATGCCGACAATGGACAGCCAGCGCGGCGATGCGGCAGTGTCGCGCTCGATCGCTTCAGGGAGCGACATGAAACGCATCCTCATTCTCGGCGGCACGACCGAAGCGCGCCTGCTGGCGGAACGATTGGCCGGCCGCCGCGACCTCGACGTGACGCTGTCGCTCGCCGGCCGGACCGCTTCGCCCGCGCGCCAGCCGGT
Organism: uncultured Alphaproteobacteria bacterium; assembly: GCA_963806465.1. GTDB lineage: Bacteria > Pseudomonadota > Alphaproteobacteria > Rhizobiales > Xanthobacteraceae > BOG-931. The sequence continues at coordinate 186,162 of CAWDZD010000076.1, forward strand.
TCCGGTCCGCAGCGGCGGCTTTGGCGGCGCCGCGGGCTTGGCGGATTATCTGTCGGGCGAGCGCATCGACGTGCTGATCGACGCGACGCATCCTTATGCCAGCGGTATCTCGGCGAACGCGCTCGTGGCTGGGCGGAAGACTGGCGTGCCGTTCGTGATGTTGCAGCGGCCGCCCTGGACCGCCGTTGAAGGCGACCGCTGGGTCGAGGTCAATGACGTGCCGGCAGCGGCGCGTGCGCTGGGCGAGCCGCCGCGCCGGGTGTTCGTCACGCTCGGCCGCAATGAGCTCGCGCCGTTCGCCGATGCGCCGCAGCATCATTATCTGATCCGCAGCGTCGATCCGGTCGATCCGCCATTGCCGCTGCCGCATGTGGTTTATCTGACCGGGCGCGGACCGTTCGCGGAGGCCGATGACCGCGCGCTGATGGCCGAACATCGCGTCGACGGCGTGATCGCCAAGAACAGCGGCGGCAGCGCCACCTATGGCAAGATTGCCGCCGCTCGCTCGCTTGGCGTCACTGTGATCATGCTGCGCCGGCCGCCCGCGCCCGACGCGCCAACGGTCGCGACCATCGAGGACGCGATCGCGTGGCTCTATCATGCGTTCACCTCGACGACGGCGCGGGGCGTGTAGACCAGCGGCGGCTTTCCCGGGCGGGTGACGACGCGGGTTTCGCGCGAGCCGACAATGACCAGCGTCGCCATATCGGCGTGCGAAGCGTCGGCGCGGTCGAGCGTGGTGACGTTGATTTCCTCGCCGGGCCTTGTCACGGCGCGGCCGAAAACGACCGGCGTTGACGGTGGCAGATGGCGCCGCAGCAGCTCGATCGCGGCGCCGAATTGCCACGGCCGCGCCCGCGATACCGGATTGTAAAGTGCGATGACAAAACCGGCGCCGGCGGCGGCATTGAGCCGCCGCTCGACGAGATTCCACGGCTTGAGATTGTCCGACAGCGACAGCGCGCAGAAATCGTGACCGAGCGGCGCGCCGATCCGCGCCGCGACCGCGAGCATCGCGGTGATGCCGGGAACGATGACGACATCGAGCGCGCGGAAGCTTTCCGGCCCGGCTTCGATCTCCTCGCAGACCGCAGCCGCCATGGCGAATACGCCGGGATCGCCGCCGGAGACGATGACGACGTGCGCGCCTTGCGCCGCGTGCGCGAGCGCTGTGGCGGCGCGGGCGCGTTCCTCGCGATTGTCGGTGGCATGCCGGGTCTGATTTGGTCTCGCCGGCACGCGGTCGAGATAGGGCCCATAGCCATAAAGCGCCCGCGCGGCGGCCAGCGCCTCGTCCGCCTCAGGCGTGAGACAGCGAGCGTCGCCCGGTCCCAGTCCGACCACGGCGAGATGCCCGCTCACGGCCGGCGCTCCCAGCCGGGCACCAGCACGACGGCGAAGTAGGGCGCATCGTCGCCCGGCTTGGCGGCGAGCGGAATCATTTTTGCGTCGGCCATGGTGCCGCGTTCGACATAGATGGCGCGCGCCAGCCGCCCGCTGGTTTGGAGCGCGCGGCGCAGCTTCGGCAGGTGCCGCCCGACCTTCATCACCACCGCGGCGTCGGCGTCGCGAAGGCGCCGCGCCAGTTCGTCTTCCGGCAGCGTCGCGGGCAGCACGGTGAAGACGTCGTCGCCCTGCGCGATCGGCATGCCGGCCGCCGACCAGCAGCCCGACATGCCGGTGACGCCGGCGACGATCTCGGTCGGAAAGCGCGACGCCAGCCGCGCGTGCAGATGCATGTACGAGCCGTAGAACAGCGGGTCGCCCTCGCAGATCACCGCCACCGCCCGCCCGGCCTCAAGCTGCGCGGCGATTTTCACTGCGGCCTCGTCGTAGAAATCGCGCAGCGCGTCGCGGTAGCCGTCGCTGCATTTCGGCAGCTCGGTCGTCACTGGATAGAGCAGCGGCAACTCGGTGACGTCGGGACACATGTGCGGCGCCGCGATCGCGCGTGCGTGGCTGGCGTTGCCGGCCTTGGCGAAATGGGCGATCACGTCGGCTTCGCGGAGCGCGCGCATCGCCTTGAGCGTCATCAGTTCCGGATCGCCGGGCCCGACGCCGACGCCGATGAGCTTTCCCGCGCTCATAGCCCGGGCCTCGCCAAAGCGTTGACGGCGGCGGCGGTCATGGCGCTGCCGCCGATGCGCCCGCGCACGATCAGGAACGGCACGCCGCGCGGATCGGCGGCGAGCGCGTCCTTGGATTCTGCAGCGCCAACGAAGCCGACCGGGATGCCGAGGATCGCCGCTGGCTTCGGCGCGCCGGCGTCGATCAAATCGAGCAGCCGGAACAGCGCGGTCGGCGCGTTGCCGATCGCGACCACGGCGCCGGCGAGACGATCGCGCCACAGATCGAGCGCCGCCGCCGAGCGCGTGGTGTCGAGCTGCTTGGCGAGATCAGGCACGCGGGGATCGTTGAGCGTGCAGATCACCTCGTTGCGCGCCGGCAAGCGCGTCCGCGTGACGCCGTGCGCCACCATCTCGGCGTCGCAGAGGATCGGCGCACCGGCGGCGAGCGCGCCCCGCGCGACGGCGACGAGGTTTTCGCCGAACACGATGTGCTGCGCCGCCTCGACGGCGCCGCAGGCATGGATCATGCGCACCGCGATCTCGGCTTGTTCGGCGGAGAAGCGCGACAGATCGGTCTCGGCGCGGATGATGGCGAACGAGCGCTCATAGATCGCCGCGCCGTCACGCAGATAGGCGCGCTCAGACATGACTGCTCTCGCGGTGTCTGGCGCGCACGTATTGCTCGATCGCCGCCGGCAGTTCGTCGTTAGCGACGGTCGCGAAGGGACTGTCGCGCACCGGGCCGTTGGCGATCAGCGCGCACCCTTGCGGCGTGCCGACGACGGTGAGCGCTGCTGCCCTGGCGTGGGCGCAGCCTTTGGCGCAGCCGGAAATGTGAATATCGAATTCCGGCCCGAGATGCGGCGCGGCGATCGCTGCGATCTGCCGCGCGATGGTGCGGGCGGCGATGTGCGCCGAGGAGCAGATCGGCACGCCAGCGCAGGCGATAACGTGGCGGCGCGGATCGTCGGCGCGGATGATGAAGCCGAGACTTTCGGCCGTGGCGGCGAGGCGGGGAGTGCCTTCGTCCGCCAGGCCGATGATCATCAACGCCCGTCCTGGCGCGGCGCGCAGGCCGATCGCGCCCAGCGCGTGCGCAGCTTCGGCCAATCGTTCGAGCGTAACCGCGTCGGCATGGCCGAAGGGGAGCCCAATGCCGAGAGCGAGCTCTCCTTCGCGCAAGCGATGCGTGCCAATTGGCTCGCCGGTATTGGACGATTTGCCTGGCGACGCATCCGAGATCAGCAAATCGGCGACGGCGCCGCGGAACGCGGCGATTCCATTCGCTGCGATCATATCACGCGCCCGCGCGGATCGGCCGCCGCGGGCGATGACCTCCAGCAATCGCACGGCGGCGTCGATGCCGTCTTGCGGCGCGACGGCGCAAGCCGGTCGCGCTCGCGTCATCGCCGCCAACGCTGATGCGGAGGACCGCGCCGTCACGTACCGAGGTGGCGGAGAGCCGCACATCAGCCGCAAGGCGGCCGAGGCCCAGCACGCCGCCGCCATCGATCGCGACGGAAACTTTCGGCGCAAGCCGCGCCGCGAGCGAGGTTTTGCTCAATGCCTGGCGCAGCGCGGCGGCGAGCCTGCTGGCGTCCAAAATCTCGTCCGCATCGAGTCCGGCGAGCGCGCTGCCGAGAACCGGAATGCCGTCGTCGGCCGCGATGTTGAGCCAGGCGATGGCATCAGCGAAGCGCGGCGCCGACGCCGCGCTCAGCCCCCGGATCTGAATGCTGCCGCGCGCGGTGATTTCAACGATGCCGTTGCCATGCTCGCAGGCCGCCGCGCACAGCCGGCGGAAGGCGTCGAGTGGAATCGTGCCGACTGGCAACAGCCGCACCAACAATCCATCGCCGGTTGGCATCGGCGCCGACAGGCCGGGGCAGGCGCCGCGACGTAGTTCCCCTCCCCCGTGTGGGGAGGGGTTTGGGGTGGGGGTCGGGAGGTTAAGCGCAAGCGTCGACGTCATCACACTACCTCCCGACCCCCCTGCCTACCCTCCCCCACAAGGGGGGAGGGAAAGCAGCGCAACGCCGCAAGGCCGGCGTCGATATCGTTGCGGCGCGGGTGCCAGAAACCGCGCCGCCGCGCGGCGTCGAGACGGTCAACGATCGCCGCCGCCGCTTGCGGATTTTCGCGTAACAGAAATTCCTGCACGTTGGGATCGGCGACGTAGGCTTCATGCAGGAGGTCGAACAATTCGCTGGCGACCGCGTCGGTCGTTTCGGCAAAGGCGACCAGACGATCCACGGTCTCGGCAAACTCGGCGGCGCCCCGATAGCCGTGCCGCATCTGGCCGGCGATGAAGCGCGGATTGACCGCGCGGGCCCGCACGATGCGCGCCAAAGCGGCGGAGAGCGTTCGGGCGCGCGGACGCTGCGGATCGGTCACGTCCAACATCACAAGATCGACGGCGCGGCCGAGCATTTTTGCCGCCGCGGCAAAGCCGCCAACAAAGGCCACGTCCTCGGCGCCTTCCAGCAGGTCGCGGCCGGGATCGTCACTTGGATGCACGAGAAGATCGGCGCCGGCGACGCGTTCTGCGAACGCACCAGAGACATCGCGGCCGTCGCCAGCAGCGCCACCATAACTGTGCGACGTCGCCGCAAGATACGCGGCGCCGATGGTTTCGGTGCCGGCGTCGCGGCCGAGCAGGTCCTCGATGCCGGAGCCGTAGGCGCCCGGCGCGGTGCCGAAGATGCGATCAAGCCTTGCCGAACCGCCCGCGCGCCGTGCGCACGCCAGCGGATTTTCATCGTCAGCTTCGTCGCGGGCGGCGACCGCCTGCACTGCGGCATCGATGAGCGCAATCTGCGCCGGGAAAAGATCGCGGAATAGTCCGGAGATACGCCAGGTGACGTCGACCCGCCCGCGCCCGATCGCGGCGGTCGGCAGAACTTCGACACCGGTCACGCGGCCGCTGGCGTGATCCCAGATCGGCCGGCAGCCGATGAGCGCCAAACCTTGCCCGATCTCTTCGCCGCCGGTGCGCAACGTGGCGCTGCCCCAAAGATCGATCACGACGGCGCGCGGCGGCTCGCCGTGGGCCTGCAAATGCGCGCGCAAAATCTCGTCGGCAGCGAGCCGGCCGAGGTCCATGGCGGTCGGCGTCGGCAGGTTGCGCGGATCGGCGGTGAAGAGATTGCGGCCGGTCGGCAGCACGTCGCGTCGCCCGCGCGTCGGGGCGCCGGCCGGGCCCGGCGCGACGCGGCGGCCGTCGAGCGCTGCGATCAGCGCCGCGCGCTCGGCATCGGCACTCGCCGACCATTGCGGGTCGTGCGTGCCGGCGGGCGCGCGGCCGTAAATGTGCAGGCCGTCTTTGACGGCGAGGTCCTTGAGGTCGCACAGCCAGGCATCGATCCGGCGCAGCGCGTCGTCGGGCGCGTCGGCGCCGGCCTCGCGCGCCAAGCCGGCGCGCTGCGCAGTGTCGACGATCAGCTTCGCCAACCGCTCGCGGCGGCGGTGGTCAAGCCCGTCGGCTTGGGCATATTCGTCGATCAGGCGTTCCAGTTCGCGGGCGTCGCCGGTGAGCGGACCGGCGGCGAGCGGCGGCGGCAGATGGCCGATGGTCACGGCGGCGATCCGGCGCTTGGCCTGCGCGGCTTCGCCCGGATTGCTGACGATGAAGGGATAAATGACCGGCAGCGGTCCGGTGACAATTTCCGGAAAGCATTCGGCCGTCAGCGCGACCGCTTTGCCGGGCAGCCATTCCAGCGTGCCGTGCGCCCCCATATGGACGATCGCGTCGACTTGCTGGGCGTGCCGCAGCCAGAGCCCGAATGCTACGAGCGCGTGGCGCGGCGGCAGCGACGGATCGTGATAATCGGCACGCCGCTCCGCCGCGCGGCCGCGATCGGGCGGCAAGGCGACGATCACGTTGCCGAACTTTTGCGCGCGGAAGCGGAACGCGCCGTCATGGACATCGGGATCGTCGGCCGCGTTTCCCCAAATCTCGTGCAAGCGTGCGACAGCGGCGGGCGGCAGGCGCGCCAGCAGAGCTTGGTATCGCGGCAGCGTGAGCGTGGCATCATCGGCGCCGGAGGCCAGCGCCGCCAAGAGCGTACTTACATCACGCGGCGACTGCGCGATGGTGTAACCGGCCGCCGCTAGATCATCGAGCAGCGCGATCACGCTCGCCGGTACATCGAGGCCGACGGCATAGCCGGTGCGCCCCGGTGCGCCGGGATAATCCGGCATCAGCACCGCGATGGTGCGCTTGGCGCGCGGCAGTGCGCGCAGGCGCACCAAAGCCGCGATGCGAGCCGCGACCGTGTCGACGCGATCCGGCTCGGGGCGGCTTGCCAGCGCGGTGAAGGCGAGGCCTTGCTGCGCCGGCAGCGGATCCTTGAACGCTAGGGCGCCCGCCAGGATGCGACCGTCAAGCTCCGGCAGCACGATGTGCATGGCAAGATCGGCGGCGCCGAGGCCGCGTGCACTCTCGCGCCACGCAGCGCGCCGGGTCGTGGCGCTGACGACTTGGAGTACCGGGACATCGCACGCGTCGAGCGGCGTCGGCTCGCCAGCACCGCCGGCCGCAAACGCGGTCATGGTGACAATGACGGCAGGCCGAAGTCGCGCCAAAGCGTCGTGGAGAAAGGCCGCCGCCTCGCTGCCCTTCAAACTGGTCACGACCAGCGGAGCCGCCGCCAGGCCGCGCGCGGCGAGCGCCGCGCACAGCGCATCGATCGGCGCCGTATCGGAAGCGAGGAGGAGCGCCCGATAGAAGATGATCGGTACGACCGCTTTGCCGCGCGCCAGCGAAGCCACCAGCCGGTCGAGATCGACCGCACCTTCGCCCGGCAGATAGCCGGCATGGCGCGGCACGGGTTTCGGTGCGCGCGTTTCGAGAGCGAAGCCGGCATGGGCGGCGAGCCGCCGCAGCAACGCGCGCAGGTTTTCGCCGCCGCCCTCGCGGAAGTACAAAAGCAGTGTGTCGAGTTCCGTTGCCGGCAATGTCGACGCTGCCGCAAGCCGCGCGTCGTCGCGGTCCTCGCCCGGCAAGACGGCGAGTGCGATGCCGCGTTCGCGCGCCAGTGCCGAGAGCCGCTCGATGCCGTATTTCCACCAATCAAGCCCACCGAGCAGGCGGACGACAATCACTTTCGCATGGGCGCCGACGCGATCGATCCACAGATCGACCGACATCGGATGGCGGAGATCGCGCAGATGCGCCAGCCGGATGCTCGGCAATAATGCCCGCTCCGCCTCCCATGCGGCGGCAAGCCCGGTGAGATCGCTGTCGGCGAACGACAAGATCGCGATGTCGCCCGGCGGCTGGCCAAGGTCGACGGCCTCGACAATGTCGTCGAGATTGGTCGCGGTCGTTGCCAGCAGATGCATGGCCTAAACCCGCCTCATCCAGCGAGCGCGTGCGTGATCGCCGCGCGATCGAGGCCCTTCAGTCCGATCACCACCAGCCGGCCCGCCCGCGCTTCGTTCTTGGCCCAGGGCCGATCGTATTGATGCGTCACTCGCGGCCCGACCGCCTGTACCAGCAGACGCAGCGGTTTGTCGGCGACGGCGGCAAAGCCCTTGACGCGGAGCACGTCGAATTTCTCGGCGAGCACGGTGACGCGTGCGGCAAGCGCGGACGGGTCGGCGATTTCGCCCAGCGGCACGACGAAGGAATCGAAGTCTTCGTGGTCGTGCTCTTCCTCGTCGTCGTGCCGCGTGTGGCGATTGTCGATATCGTCCTCGGTGCCGACGCCAAGCCCGAGCAACAATTTCTGATCGACCTTGCCGCCGGCGACGGTGATCACCTTGACGCTGCGCGGCAGCGCTTGCGCGATGGCGGCTTGCGCGCGCGCAACGCCGGCGGCGTCGATGAGATCGCTCTTGTTGAGCACGACCAGGTCGGCGCAGGCGATCTGGTCCTCGAAGACTTCCTCGATCGGGTCGTCGTGGGTGAGCGCGGTGTCGGCGGTGCGCTGCTCCGCCAGCGCCTTGAGGTCATGGGCGACGCGGCCGTCGGCCAAAGCCGCACCGTCGACCACGACCACGACGCCGTCGACGGTGACGCGGCTCTTGATCGCCGGCCAGTGGAACGCCTGCACCAGCGGCTTGGGCAAAGCCAGCCCCGAGGTCTCGATGACGATATGCTCGACGCCGTCGCGAGCCAGAATTGCATCGAGCGCCGGCACGAATTCGTCGGCCACGGTGCAGCACAGGCAGCCGTTGGCCAGCTCGACGATATTCTCCTCCGGGCAGGCGGCGTTGCCGCAGCCTTTGAGGATCTCGCCGTCGATGCCGACGTCGCCGAACTCGTTGACGATGACCGCGAGGCGGCGGCCTTGCGCATTGGCGATGACGTGGCGGATCAGCGTGGTCTTGCCGGCGCCGAGAAAGCCGGTGACGATCGTGCAAGGCACGCGCGCGAGCGAATCGTTCATGGGTCGATCTCCACAAATCCGATCGGCGGAATGCGCGCGATCAAGCCGCGCTTGAGCCGTTCCGGGCGGCCACGCCAGGGCAGAATGCCGTCGGCGGCGCGGGCCAGCATGCGCGCGCCTTGGACCAGGGCCTCGGCGCAGGTCACGTCGAGGCCGCCGAACACGTAGGTCCACGAGCCGTTGGAGCGCAGCGCGGCGCTGGCGCCGCGCGAACAATTGCCGAGGCAGCGCATCGGCCGCACCTCGACTTCGGTGCCGGCGGCCGCCTGCGCGGTCGCCGCGGCGAGGATCGCGCCTGGCCGCACCGCGCTGTCCGGCTCGCCGGCGGGGCGGCAGGTGGTGCAGACATAGATGATCGGAGCGTCGGTCATGGCGCGGCCGACGGCTCGGCGAGCGGCCGGTCGAGCCGCTGCCAGCGATAGATCAGATAGGAGATCGCCCAGCTGGCGATGAAGACGCCGACGACGAGATAGCCGAAATTGGCGAGGCCCGCATTGACGTCGCCAACCACGTTCCAGAACGAGCCTTCGAGGCCGAGCTTGCCGGCGACGAGGCTCAGCGCTTCGACGCCGCCGATCATCAGCGCCACGACCACCGAGATGGCGGTGATCGTCAGATTGTACCAAATCTTGCGGATCGGATTGAGGAACGCCCAGCCGTAAGCGCCGACCATCAGCACGCTGTCGGTGGTGTCGAGGAGCGTCATGCCGGCGGTGAACAGCGCCGGGAAGATCATGACCGTGCCGAAGCTCATGCCGCCGGACGCCTGGCTCGCCGCGACGGTGAAGAGGGTGATTTCGGTTGCGGTATCGAAGCCGAGACCGAACAGAAAGCCGACCGGCAGCATGTGCCAGCTCCGCGACACCATGCGGAACAGCGGCCGGAAAATGCGGGCCAGAAAACCGCGGCCGGAGAGCAGAAGGTCAAGCTCGTGCTCGGCGACCGGCTCGCCGCGGCGTGCCCGGCGAAAGCTCTGCCAGACGCCGCGCAGAATGACGAGATTGATCACCGCGATCGCTAGCAGAAAAAACGCCGACGTGCCGGTGCCGATGATGCTGCCGACCACCTTGAAGGGATGCAGGCGGCCCTGCAGCGCGAATGCCAGGCCGGCAATCGCGGCGACCGCGAGCGCAACGGCGAGCGAATGGCCGAGCGAGAAGAACAAACCGACCGACACCGGCCGCTTGCCTTCCTGCATCAGCTTGCGCACGACATTGTCGATGGCGGCGATATGATCGGCGTCAACCGCGTGCCGCAAACCGAGCACGTAAGCGAGTATCGCGGTGCCAAGGAGCGCCGGCTGGTCGGCGAGTGCGATGACCGCCCAGGCCCAGGTCACGCCGTTGATGGCCAGCAACAACAAATAGATCGCGGAAATCTTGGCGCGTTGCTCCGACGACGCGTCATCGACCGCTTTTTTCAGGAAACTGAACACGGTTAGTCCTCGCGTACCTTGCCGCCGGCGCGAGCGAGGACCAAAAGACTTAGGAAGACCCACCAGGGTCTAAAGTCTTTCAGATCCACCGGTACACCCCGACCGATGTTTGTCGCGTCAACTCGGACGACGGCAGGTCTCCTGGCTCGCGGATCGGCGCCTCGCCCGCCTTCCCGGAGGCAATTAAAGGCCTCCAGTGGCTTATTTGGACGAGACTTCCCGCTCACAGTTGCGGGGGCAGCTGCGGATTTGGAACTTTCGTCCCGCACCGCATTCCCTATTCACCCTCTCGCGAGGGACCGTCGATGTCCTAGTGATAGATTTCGGCGGGCCGGCCTGTCAATCTGGCGGGGCGGGTTTTGCGTCCGCTTGCATGTCGCTTTGTAGGTCGCGTTGTATTAAGTCATGTCCAGCGTGCCGAAACTCACCTTGGTCATCGGCGGCGCCCGCTCCGGCAAGAGCCGCTACGCCGAAGGCTTGATCGCGGCGCAGCTGCCACCCTGGACCTATGTGGCGACGGCCGAAGCCGGTGATCATGAAATGATCGCGCGCATCAGGACGCATCGCAAACGCCGCGGCGCCCATTGGCGCACGGTCGAGGCGCCGCGCGATCTGCAGGCGGCGCTGGCGACCGGTGCCGGCGGGCCGGTGCTGGTCGATTGTCTGACGCTCTGGCTCTCGAACCTCATGCTGGCCGAGATGGACGTCGAGCAGGAAATCGAGAAGCTCGAGGCGGCGCTGACGGCGGCCGCTGCGCCGGTCGTTCTGGTCGCCAACGAGGTTGGTCTCGGCATCGTGCCGGAATTTCCGCTCGGCCGGCGTTTTCGCGATATGCAGGGCATGCTCAACCAGCGCATGGCGGCGCGCGCCGATCGCGTGGTCTTGATGGTCGCAGGTTTGCCGCTTGCGGTGAAAGGGACGCTATGAACGAGCCGATCGACCAGGCGGAAGCCGAGCGCCATCGCGCCAAGATGGCCAAGCGCAAAGCGGTGCAGGACGCCGAAGTTGCCGGCAAGACGATCGAGAAGGGTCTTTTGATTGTGCATACCGGCGCCGGCAAGGGAAAATCGACGGCGGCCTTCGGCCTGGCGCTGCGCATGCTCGGCCGCGGCGAACGCATCGGCGTGGTGCAATTCATCAAGGGCGCCTGGCACACCGCCGAGCGCGATGCGCTGGCAAAGTTCGCCGATCAGATCGTCTGGCACACTATGGGCGAAGGATTTACTTGGGAGACACAGGACCGCGCGCGTGACGTCACCGCCGCCGAACGCGCCTGGGCCAAAGCGCGCGAGCTGATGGACGATCCAAGCTTCAAGCTCATTATTCTCGATGAGCTCAATATTGCGTTGCGCTACGACTATCTGGACCTGCACGCCGTGGTCGCGGCGCTCTCCGCGCGCCGGCCCGGCTTGCATGTCGTCGTCACCGGCCGCAACGCCAAGCCGGAGCTTATTGCCGCCGCCGATCTCGTCACCGAGATGACGCTGGTCAAGCATCACTTCGCCGCCGGCGTGAAGGCGCAGCCGGGCATCGAGTTCTGAAAACATGCCGGCGCGCGCGCTCATGTTTGCCGGCACCGGCTCGGACGTCGGCAAATCCCTAATGGTCGCCGGGCTTGCCCGCGCCTTCACCCAGCGCGGGCTCATTGTGCGGCCGTTCAAGCCGCAGAACATGTCGAACAACGCGGCGGTGACGGCGGACGGCGGCGAAATCGGGCGCGCGCAAGCCCTGCAGGCGCGCGCCGCCCGTGTGCCGCCAAGCGTGCACATGAATCCGGTGCTGTTGAAACCACAGAGCGAAATCGGCGCCCAGATCGTGGTGCAGGGGCGGGTCTTTGGGAGCGCCAAGGCTGCCGCCTATCAGCACCTGAAGCGCGACCTCCTGCCTTATGTTCTCGAAAGCTATCAGCGGCTGCGCAGCGAGGCCGATATCGTCCTCGTCGAGGGCGCCGGCAGTGTGGCCGAAATCAATCTGCGGGCGAACGACATCGCCAATATGGGATTTGCCCGCGCCGCTGACGTGCCGGTCGTGCTGATCGGCGACATCGACCGCGGCGGCGTGATTGCAAGCCTGGTCGGCACCAAAGCCGTGCTGGCGCCCGACGATGCGGCGCTGATCCGCGGTTTCGTCGTCAACAAATTCCGCGGCGATCCGGCGTTGTTCGCCGCCGGCATGGAACAGATCGCGCAAGCGACCGGATGGCGGGCGCTCGGCCTCATTCCGTATTTTGCCGAAGCGCGCCTCTTGCCGGCGGAAGACGCGCTGGCGCTTGAACAGCGCCCGCGCGCCAAGCCGAACGCCCGCGTGCGCATCGCCGTGCCGATCCTGCCGCACATCGCCAATTTCGACGACCTCGATCCGCTCGATGCGGAAGCCAGTGTCGAACTCATCCGCGTGCGTCCCGGCGCGGCTTTGCCCGGCGACGCCGATCTGATCGTGCTGCCGGGCTCGAAAGCCACCATCGCCGATATGACCGCGCTGCGCGCCGCCGGATTCGATATCGACATTGCCGCCCATCGCCGCCGCGGCGGCATGATCCTCGGCCTGTGCGGCGGTTATCAGATGCTCGGCCGCACGATTGCCGATCCGGGCGGCGTGGAAGGACCTCCTGCAACGGTCGAAGGGTTGGGTCTCCTTGACGTTGTGACAACGCTTTCGGCTGACAAGCGTCTCGAAGCCGTCAGCGGCACGTCAAAAGATGGCGCGCCGTTTGCCGGCTATGAGATGCATATGGGCGTGACCACCGGGCCCGATTGCGCACGCCCATTGGCGCGGCTCGCCGACGGTTCGCCGGAGGGCGCGGTATCGGCCGACGGGCGGGTGGCCGGCACCTATGTGCACGGCCTGTTCGCCGACGACCGGCAGCGCGCGGCTTGGCTGGCGCGTTTGGGCGGCACGGCAAGCGTCGCTTATGATGATTTGGTCGAACGGACGCTGGATGCACTCGCGGCACATCTCGCTGCGCATCTGGATCTGGATGGCCTGCTCACGCTAGCGCAATAAGCAGGATCGTTCCGATGCCGAGGAGCGCGATCAGGATCGCGTCGGCCAGGCGGTAGAGCGCGAGCGCGCGGCGAATGTCGGTGGCGTCGGCTTCGGGCCGGCCGTGTCCCATCGCGGCGTCGTCGACCAGCACGCCGCTGTACGAGCGCGGTCCGGCGAGCGCTAGGCCGAGCGCCCCGGCGATCGCTGCCTCGGGATAACCGGCATTGGGCGAGCGGTGGCGCGCGGCATCGCGGCGCACCGCGCGCCACGCGTCGGCGGCGGAAGCGTCCTTTGTCAGCGCGGCGGCGGCGATGAGGAGAAGCGCGCAAAGGCGTGAGGCCGGCAGGTTGACCAAATCGTCGAGCCGCGCCGCGGCCCAGCCGAAGGCCGCATAGCGCTGTGTGCGATGGCCGATCATACTGTCGGCGGTGTTGATCGCCTTGTAGAGTGCGGCGCCAGGGAGCCCGCCAATGACCATCCAGAAAACCGGCGCCACGATCGCATCGGAGAAGTTCTCCGCCAGGCTCTCGATGGCGGCGCGCGCAATGCCGGCGGCATCGAGGCTGTCGGTGTCGCGGCCGACGATGTGTGCGACTGCCGCGCGGCCGGCCGCAACGCCGTCTTTTTCCAGCGCCGTTGCAACATCGGCGACATGCCGATGCAGGCTTCTTTGCGCCACCAGCGTGCTGGCGAGGACACCCACAGCGACAATTCCGAACGGCACCCGTAACAGTGCGTGCTGTATCGCGAGCGCGATTGCGCCAACGCTCACCAGCACGACCAGCACGGTAACAATTCCAGCGGCGCGCCGCGCCTGCGGTCCGGCGGTCTCGCGATTGAGCGAGCGGTCCAGCAGCGCAATCAGGCGGCCGATCCAGCTCACCGGATGTCCGATCGCGTGCTGCAAGCGGTCCGGATAACCGAAGCAAAGCTCGATCAGCATGGCGACGAGTGCGAGCGCGACCGACATGAGCCTCTCGAGCGGCGATGACGAACCGCTATTGCACGGCGGCGATCTCGGCGCCGCCCGGCGCCTGTTCCCCGGCGCGGTCGAACCTTTCGTCGACCTGTCGACCGGGATCAATCCCAATCCCTATCCGGTACGGCGATTTTCGGCGGCGCAACTGGCGCGCTTGCCCGATGCCGAATCCTTAAGCGAACTCGCGCAGGCGGCCGCGCGCGCCTATGGCGCGACTTCGGCGGAACACGTCGTGCCGGCGCCCGGCACGCAGATTTTGCTGCCGCTGGTCGCCGGCTTGGCGCCGCCGGGAGGTGCGGCAGTGTTGGCACGGGGATATCCCGAACACGCTCGGGCCGCATTACTCGCGGGACACACCGTCAGTGCGATGCATGGCCTCGAGGAGTGCGGCGACGCCACTCTCGTCATCGTTGGCAACCCGAACAATCCGGACGGCAAGGTGTTTGCCCGCAGCGATCTGCTGGCACTGGCCAAGGAACTGCGCCGCCGCAACGGCGTCCTCGTCGTCGACGAGGCATTCATGGACGTCGGGCCGCGCGAGATGAGCCTCGCCGCCGACGTCGCTTGCGGCAATGTCGTCGTGCTGCGCTCGTTCGGCAAATTCTTCGGACTCGCCGGGCTGCGGCTCGGTTTTGCGCTCACGGCGCCGCCGCTCGCCGCGCGGCTTCGCGCTACGCTCGGGCCGTGGGCCGTGTCCGGCCCGGCGCTCGCCGTCGGAACGCAAGCTTTGGCAGACACAGTCTGGATCGAGCGAACGCGCCGGCGGCTCGACGACGCCGCGCAGAGGCTCGACGAAATTCTTTCCGGCCTGGCGCTCACCGTCATCGGCGGCACGAGCCTGTTCCGGCTGGTGCAGACGCCGGCGGCGAATGCGCTGTTCCAGCACTTAGGGCATGCCGGGATTTGGCTGCGGGCTTTTCCCGACCAGCCGAATTGGCTGCGCTTCGGCTTGCCGGCGAACGAACGCGCGTGGCGGCGGCTCAAGGCCGCGTTGGTCGCGTTCTGGTAATGGTTAACACCCGTTTGTAACGGCTGTGCCAAAACGAGCCAGTTCCGTTGGCACCCGCCTTGCTCACCCCTGATTGATGCGCCGCGCCGGTGTCGAAAGCGGAAGAATCGCTTTCGAAGAGCCGCCGGCGGCGTCAAAACAGCGTGAAGTCCGGTTGTCTGCAATCGGAACGCGCTCGCAGGGAGAGAGCGGTGTTAACCAATCGTCCTGCCGCAAAGGGCTTGGCAAAGGTCTTGGCCCGGTCGTTGGCGCGTGTCGGCGTGGTGATCGGCCTGTCGGCGACCACGCTGGGATCGGCTCACGCCGCGGGTGTCGGCGGGCTAAGCTGCATCGGCGGATTCAGGAGCCTCAATTGCATGGCGCAATGGGGCTTCCCCGGCGATCCTTATATCCGACCTGTTCCTGAAACTCTCGGCGAGGCGGACAAAGCACAAGCCGCTACACGCGAGCGGCGGTGGCTGATCCACTGCCATCCGGTCATCGCGCACGACGCCTATGGTGTCGCCCGTTATCGATACGCGGCGCCCGGCTGCGAGTACGGCATCGGCGGCGACTAAGGCGCAGTCTCGTCTTTCGCGAGCTTGGCTATTGCTGGGGCGGCGGCGTTCCCCATTGGCCTCGGATGCCGCCATATGCGTCCGCGGCCACGAAGTCGCGAAATTCGCCAACCCGGACGGAGACCCCGGCGATGCGCTTCTTCTTGATGGCGACCCGGGTCTCGCCTTTTCTCACGATCGTGCGCACGGTTTCGACCGCGACGTGATGATGGTCGAGCGCTTTGATCGTCGCTCGGCCCAGCGCGCGATCCGAGGTCAGCACGAACCGCCGAGCCTCCGCGTCGTAGCGGAGCTGGAGGGAGGACGGCGGCGCCGCCGCGGGGATTGTGTAGCCTGCCGCCCATGGCTCGTCGCGTTGGGCGAGCGTTCGCGCCGTCTCGTCGGTGTAGCGTGCGCTGAGCGGGCCGTGGACTTCATAGGCGCGGGCGACCGGGCCGACGAACGCGCGCGGCGGGCCGCCGGTGTCGACCACGAAAATCCCGAGCCGCGGTGCCGTCGCACCGACATAGGCCACGCCTTCTTGCGATGTGAAATAGTCGGCGATGTAATCGACGCCGCGCATGCCATCGGCCTGCCGGTCGAGGAACAGATCGAAGTACCAGCCGGTATACATCGGCGGATAGCCGGTAGTTTGGGCGCCAAGGTCGAGGCTGAGCTCGGCGACCATGCCGAGCCAGCGGCGCTCGGCGACAGTCAACGCGCGGCCGGCGAGCTCGTCGTCGACGATCGCGCGGAGCACGCGCAACACCTGGCCGACGCGCGCGAAATGCGCGCGAACTCCGGTGCCCTGCTCCGGATCAAGGAGCGCGGCGAGCTTGGCGCCGCGCGCCGCATACGCGATGAGCGCTTCGTAGGCGGCCGGCACCGGCTCGACATAACCGTCGGGGATTTCGCAGCCAAAATCTGCGTAGGGCTGCCCTGCCACCAGCACGTAATTGTGCTTGAGCTGGCCGTAGGCGGCCGCGATCGTGTTCAGGCGCAGGTCCTCGCCGACCTCGCCGTTTAGGAATGACGGCAGCGTCCCGACCGGCGCTTTCGCGAGAGCGCGGATCGCTGCCAACCAAGCGCAGTAGAGATCGTCGCCTACCGGGGTATTGGCCATCTGCGCCCGTGCCGCCTCGAGCTGACTGTTGAGCGTCGGAAACGCGGCGAGATCCTTGGCGAGATAGGTCTTCGCGCGATCGAGCCCGAACGTGTAGGCGACGTCCGCGACATCCGGCCAGTGCCGATCGGGGACCGAGCTGTTGACCAAGAGCGTCAGTGCGCCCGCGTCGGCGACAATGCGCGGGCCGATCAGCGTAGCGATCGCGGGCAGTTCGCGCGAACCCTCGGGCATCGGATGGAGGCGCGTCGTGCGATGAAACCGATCACCGATGGCGGCCTTGAGCTTTTCAAACGCGTTGGCATCGGTGAGCGAGCCGACCTGCACGCGAAGCTCGGCGAGCTGCGCGATCGACACGTCCTCGCGGGGCCCCGCGAGAGCGCCCCACGCCGCGTCCAGATCGGCGATGGATTTCGCGGCACCACTGCGGGCCGCGAGATCGGCGAGCGCGAGCGCCGCGATCGCCTCGCGCGGGGTTTCGCGCGGATCGGGTGCCGGGCCCGGCTCGGAACTTCTCGACGAGCGAGAAACAAGATTGAACTCTAAGCGCGAGGCCCACATCGCGGCGCGGAAGTAACGCTGCAAGGCTTCCTTGTCAGCGTAGTGGCCGCGAGGCTCGTACTGCGTAAAGTCGATGAGTCGCGGCCGACCGAACAGCGTCACCGTCGCAAGCTCGCTCGCCGCCATCGCCTTCGCGACCAGTTCGTCGGCTTCGCGCTCCACTGCGTCATCGGCGAACGCGCTGTGCGGCGGGTCCGCATCGGCGTCGGGGTCGGCGATCAGCCGGCGCGCCACGAGGAGGTAAAGATCGAGATCGCGCACGACCTCGGTCGGATAATCGGGCGCGGCGGTGAGGAGAGCACAGTGCATTTCATCGAGCGCGTGCGAAAGCATGGGCGACAGCCGCAGGCTCTCGAGCCGCCCGACGACCGTTTGGTGCGACGCAAAGATGGCATGGAAGATCGAGTCGGCTGTGACATAGACCGGCAGCTGCGACTGAAAGATCTCGTGGTAGCCGTGAGTGTAACTGGGGACCTCGAGGCGCGCGGGCACGGCAAAGCCTGTGCGGTTGATAACGGTCAGTTCGGCCGGTTGAAGTTCGAACCGCCGAAGGATCGCCTCAAGGAACTGAGGTCTCGATTTGTGATCCCACGTGTCCTGGGGCGCGGCAGCCGCCGGCTGCTTCGGCCTCAGAATCTCCGCCTCATCGCGCGCGAGATTGTCGTCGGCGACGGCGCACGGGTTCTTCGACGAGGCCAGCCGCTCGGACTCGTCGACAGCCTCGGAATCATTCTGTTGCGGGGGATCGCGGCGGCACGATGCGCCGGGGTCGGCCGAAGAGATAGCTTCGATCGGACCATGCTCCGGCGCTGCGGCCGCAAAAGCGGACGTCGGGGGCAACGCCAACAAACAGGCCAAGGCGAGAAGGATTGGGGTCCGGCGGACGGAGTCTTGCAGGCGCATGGAACGCAAAAGCTCCCGTTGCACGCCCCCGAGCCTCGAGTGGCGATCCGGGTCGATCGTCAGAGACCGACAGAGCGCCGCAAGTGGGATAATTTGTTCGCGATGAACCTGCCCTGAATGCATCATTCAGAACGATAAGTCCGCCGTCGGAAGTCGGACGGGAAGGCCTACGAAAAAGCAAGCGCCGCGCAGATCGCGCGGCGCTCGTCTTTCCGACAGTCCGTTCGCGAATTTCAGTTCGCCGCCTTGGCGCTGCCGTGCGCACGCCGCAGCGCCGACGTCGTCGTCACCTGGTCCGACAGGTACTTGCCGACGATCGTCGGATCGAGTTGTTTCATGGCGCTGTCCGGCAGGCGGTACCAGACTTCGTTGCGGCCAAGAAATTCGAAACCGAGATAGCCGCGCACGGTCAGCGACTGACCGTCGGGGCTCACCGTCATCATCGCGCTGTAGATGTGACCGTCGCGCGGATCGAGAATGTTGCCGTTCTCGTATTTCAGCCCGGTGCGCTTCATGTCGCGGATG
This sequence comes from uncultured Alphaproteobacteria bacterium, assembly GCA_963806465.1. Classification (GTDB taxonomy): domain Bacteria; phylum Pseudomonadota; class Alphaproteobacteria; order Rhizobiales; family Xanthobacteraceae; genus BOG-931. The sequence continues at coordinate 204,679 of CAWDZD010000076.1, forward strand.
ATCGGCAGCCCGAGGATCGGCGCATTCTTGCGGTCATCGCGGCAGACCGTGCAGACCGGCGACATCGGGCCGTCTTCCGGCCGCGCAAACAGCTTGGCGGCGACGCCCTCGTAGCTGCCGTTGTTCTCAACGAACAAAAACCAGATGACCGACTTTCCGGTCGCGTCATCGACCTTCTGCCACAGCCCGGCGACCGTCGGCTCCGCCGCGGCCGGCGCGATGGCGGCCAAAAGAACCACGAGCCCTGCCATAACCCGCTTTGTCCACTGCATTGCCAATTGGCTTCTCCCTTCATTTACGCCACAAGAACCAGAGCATTGCCGCCGATCGCGGCGCTATTCGTTGCCTAATGCGGTGATTTGACGACGTTTCCGCGTGCCGGCCCGCCCAAAAAGCGGCGGATGGCCGCATTTTCGCCCTTGCCACCGCCGCCCGAGATTCCGATGATTGTGCCAGCTATTGGGATCAAAACCGGTTAGGGAAGCCTTAAGGTTACGGGGTTGGGGCAAAAGACTTTGATGCTGCACTCTAGTGCCACGCCGCGTGCCGTGTCGCGCTCGAGCCGCGCGCTGCACAACCTGCGTGCGGTCGTCATTCTGATTGTCCTCGCCTTCCATTCGGCGCTGGCCTACGTGCAATGGATTCCACAGAGCACCGTGAGTTTTGACGATCCGCCCTACCAGTGGCGCGCGTTTCCGATCCTCGACAGTCATCGCTTCTTTGGCTTCGATCTGTTTTGCGCCTGGCAAGACGTCTTCCTGATGTCGCTGATGTTCTTTTTGTCGGGCCTGTTCGTATGGCCGAGCCTGCAGCGCAAGCGCCGCTGGGGCTTTGTCCGCGATCGCTTGCGTCGACTTGGATTGCCGTATGTGTTCGGCCTGCTGGTCCTTATGCCGATCGCTTTTTATCCGGCTTATCTGGCGACCGGCGGCAATCCGAGCGTCAGCGTCTATTTGCAGCACTTTATCGCGCTGCCGTTCCTGCCGAACGGCCAGCTGTGGTTTCTGTGGCAGTTGCTCGCGCTTAATTTCGTGGTGGTCGCGCTCAACTGGGTCGCGCCCAACGCGGTCAGCACCTTGGGCCGCTGGTGTGCCACCGCCGGCGAACGCCCGGTGATCTTTTTCTCATGGTTGATCGCGATTTCCGCGATCGCCTACGTGCCGATGGCGCTGGCCTTCACGCCATGGGCTTGGTCCAATTCCGGAGTGCTGTCCGTGCAGTGGTGCCGCCCGCTGCTCTACGGCGTCTACTTTTTCGCCGGCGTCGGCATCGGCGCCGCCGGCATCGACGTTGGGCTGGTCGCCGCCGAGGGCGCGCTTGGGCGGCGCTGGATGCTGTGGCTCGCCGCGGCGCTCGGTTCGCTGTTTCTATGGATGGGCGTGACGTCCTTGACCTTGGACGGCGGAGCGCCGCTCTTGATCGAAACCGCCGCCGATTTTTGTTTCGTGCTGGCTTGCGCCGCCGGATGTTTCTTTGTCATCGCCTCGAGTCTGCGTTTCGGCACGATGCCGTCGACGCCGCTCGATAGCCTGTCGACCAATGCCTACAGCCTTTACCTCGTGCACTACAACTTTGTGATCTGGCTGCAATATGCCCTGCTCGGCATCGCCCTGTTTGCCTTGGTCAAAGGCGTGATCGTGTTCTGCGCCACCGTCATCCTGAGCTGGCTCACCATCCTGTTGTACGAGCGCATCCCCTTTGGCTGGCGGTTGATCTCCAACCCGTCGCAGGCGGCGGCGACGCAGAAAGTGCCGTCGCTCTACGCGCGGCTTCGCCAACTCGTCTCGCAATAACGCGTCCGCCGCTTACTTCAGGGCAAGCCGGATCGCCTTGGCGACGGCGGCGATGCCGGCGTCCACGTCCTGCGCGATGTGCGCGTGCAAGGCCCGCCGGCCGCGCACGCCGAGCACCCGGAAGTCGCCGGCCGCTTGCGCCGCCTCGATCACGCCGAAGCTCGCTTTGCGTCCCGGGATTGCGAGATCAGCCGCCGGCTGGGCGGTGATTTGCAGAAATACGCCGGTATTCGGCCCGCCTTTATGGGCTTGGCCGGTCGAGTGCAGAAAGCGCGGGCCGAATTGCAGGCAGGTCGCGACTTGCCTGCGGTCGCGAATTTTCGCCCGCAAACTCTGCAGCATTTTGACGTGCGCGTAGGTGGCGTCGAGGTACGCGAGGAACGCGAAATAATCGCCAGCCGCAAGCCGTGCCAAATGCGCCTTGAACCAGCTTTCCAGCGTCGACGCGGCGCCGAGCTTTCGCAGCTTTTGTGCGTTGTCCGCATCCGCATAGAGAGCGATGCCATCTGCTTCGAACACCGGCGGATCTATCGGCAACGCGCCGGTTTTCTCGAACGCCTCCGTCAGTTGCCGCGTTGCGATCTTGCTCGCTTCGACGTCGGGCTGGTCGAACGGGTTGATGCCGAGGACCGCGCCCGCCACTGCGGTCGCCATCTCGAAGCGGAAGAATTCCTGCGCGAGCAGCATGGGCGACTTGAGCGCGATGCGCACGGCCGGATGGCCCGCCTGCGTGAGCGCCTGGATCGCCCGATCCTGCGCCGGGTCGGGATGCGCGTCGTCGCGCAGATAGACGAACAGCCGATCGTTGCCATAGGCGGCCGTGTCGCCGAGCGGCTCGTCGGCGATGGGGATGACCCCGCGGCCGTTTTTGCCGGTCGATTCCGCCACCAATTGCTCGACCCAGGCGCCGAACGGAACAATCGACGGCGAGGCGATCAGCGTGAGCTTGTCGCGCCCGCTGCCGGCGAGAACGCCGATGGTCAAGCCGAGCGCGACACCGGGATTATCCGCAGGCGGTGTTTGCGGACCGCATGCTCGCGCCATTATGCCGGCGGTCTCCAGAAAGGCGCGCGGGTCTTGGCCCATTGCCACGAGCGGCACCAAGCCAAATTTGGAAAGCACCGAGTAACGGCCGCCGATGCTCGCAACGCCAAGAAAGACGCGGCGAAAGCCTTTCGCCTCGGCGGTCTTTTGCAGCTGCGAAGGCGGATCGGTGATGGCGACGAAGCGGTGTGCCGCTGCGTCGCCAATCGCGGCGGTAGCTCTGGCAAAAAAATAATCCATCAGTACACTCGGCTGGAGCGTTGTGCCGGACTTGCTGGCGATGATGAACAGCGTATGCGCAAGGTCGACGCTGTTCTCGAAGCGGCGCACCTGCTCGGGATCGGTGGAGTCGAGCACGTGCAATTTGGGATGCCCGGCAGCGGATCCCAAGCTATTGGCCAAAACGTCGGGGCCGAGGCTCGATCCGCCCATGCCCAACAACAGCACATCGGTGAAATGCTCGACACGTAGCGCCCGGCCGAAATCCTCCAGCGCCGCGACATCACGCAGTTCGCGATCGACGATATCGAGCCAGCCGAGCCAGCGGCCTTCATCGCCACCGGTCCAGAGCGCCGCGTCTTTGCTCCACAGCCGGCGGGTATTTTCCTGCGCAATCCACGCGGCGCGCGCTGCATCGACCTTGGCTTGCAGCGCCGGCGGTAACGCGATCGTCTGTTCGTTCAGGGTGTTGACCAAAGACGCCCCTTCGAGCCCGGTACGGCAAGTTACGCGGTTTTGGTTATGTGACCTTGGCCTCGTCGTCGCAACTGATCTTGAATGACCACACAAAAAAATCGGCACCGCCCGCACGCGCGCGGGCAGTGCCATCGGGTAGTCGCCTGACTTCGGCTTCACATCGCCGGCGAGGCGTCGACAAATCCCGCCACGGTCTTGATGCGGCCGTCGTTTGCGAGCGTGGCGAAATCGGTGCCGCCGAGATAGAGCGGCGCTTCCTTGGTGCCGCCGGCCGCCCAGGAAAAGCGCACAAAACCATTGTGCGCTTCGATGCCGCTGACCAGGTTCAGGCGGTAGCCGGAAAATTGCGCCTGCGTCGCCGCCAGCATCGCATCGATGGCGGCATGGCCGTTGCCTTGCCGATGCGCATCGATGTAGCTGCCATCCTCGATCCAGGTCTCGGCGACCAGATCGCGGCGACGTTTCGGATCGCGTTCATTCCAGGCCGCGAGATAACGGACGACGGTTTCGTTGACATTCGCCATTTGACTTCTCCTCATATTGGCTCACCGGCCGCTTGTCGGCCGTGCACCAATCTTGCTCGTGCGAAGAGCGAAAGCGATTACGCGGCAGGTAAAGAATGGCGGTGCAAAGGATGATCCGATCCGCTCGTCCCCGCGAAGGCGGAAGGCGGGGACCCAGCTCCTTTGTACCCGCCCTCGGATTCCCGCTTGCGCGGGAATGAGCGGAAGGCGGTGCGGCTTGATCGGATCGTGCGCTAGTTCGCCGGCTTGGCGCTTTCTGCCATGCGCTGCACGGCCACGGCAGTGTCGTCGTCGGCCGGGAAGAATAATTCGAGCGCCAGTTCGGACAGCATCACGTCGACCGGCGTGCCGAACACGGTCGTCATGCTGAAAAAGGACAGCACACCGGAAGTGGTCCTGATCCGGAACGGAATCGCGATGTCGTGTTCGACGTTCGTGACCTGCGCCTGCTTTCCGGCCGGCGCCGGATAGTCGTTCACCTCGCGCAGCAGATCCATCAAGGTTCGATCGGCGGTGATCTCGACCTGATGGCGCAGGCGGTGCAATAGATGCGCGCGCCATTCGGCGAGGTTGACAATTTTCGACGCCAGCCCTTGCGGATGCAGCGACAGCCGCATGGCGTTGACCGGTGGCTCCAAGAGATCGGGGGTGACGCCATCATACATGTCCGGTAGCGCCGCGTTGCTGGCGACGATGCCCCAGTGCCGGTCGAGCGCAAAGGCCGGATATGGCTTCTGCCGCTCCAGCACCAGATCGATTGCGGCGCGGGCCGTCGTCAGGGCCGGATCAGCCAGCGGGCGCTCCGGGAAAATCGGCGCATAGCCGGCGGCGACCAATAGTACGTTGCGCTCGCGCACCGGCACGTCGAGCTGCTCGGAAAGATGCAGCAACATATCGCGGCTTGGATGAGCCCGGCCGGTTTCGACGAAGCTCAGATGCCGGGTCGAAATCCCGGCATCGCAGGCGAGATCGAGCTGCGAGAGCCGCCGGCGCTGCCGCCATTCGCGCAACAATCCACCGACCGCATGCGTGCGATTGAGCATGAAGCAAGCCTAGCCCGGACGTGCACCGCCTTCCAATTACCTCGCAGGTAATGGGCGTAATAATGTTTGAACAAGGCCGCGCCGGCCGGATGGGCACTTACGACAGGACTTACAGATTGTCCACGATGAGTCCAAATGCCGCACCTGCACTTGCATCAAAATTACGGGGCGCACGGCATTCTGGCGCGGCACAGAGAACAAGCTTATCCTGGGGCGCTAGGCGCAAGGAATGGCGGTGCCGGCGAAAATCAGCCCGATGTCAGGTTTGCCGCCTCGGCATCCACGGAACCAGCGCGATAAGGACGCATACCGCGACTGGGTATGTGACCAACTTGACCTTATCGTCTCTCCGCCAACTAAATTTGAAATTCCCAAGGACTTAGATGCCGAAAAATTGCAGTTACTAAAATATAGAACCTTGGCGGAAGCGATAAGCGGTGACGTTACCAAACTGAAGCAGTTGGTGTCCCATCTGCTAGGCCACGAATTCGCAGATTTCATTCAGCGAAGGCCGCTAAAAAAAGGCCAAAAAGAATATCCGCCCCTGGCCAATCTAAGCTGGGTGATAGTGTCCTTAATTAAGCAAATTTGGCGAAAGCACTACAAGACGCGGCGATACCGCCTTCGTGGGCAAGGGGAGGGGTATACCGATGCGGAAATCGCCGCTCACTATTTAGGTATTCCCGAAGAAAATGCTGAAGAAATTGTGAGCAAGAACCCCCTACTTCGTCGCAAGAAAAAACCCCGCAAGAAAAACCTACCTCGCCGCGAGAAAAAGCCCCGCAAGAAAATTACCCGGGCCAGATAGCTTATCTGGCACAGGCGATCTTTCCCCCAAACCTATGCACGCTACTACCAGCATCGCGCCCCTGGAAGCGCGACGACATCGCACCGGCCATATTCTAGGAGGTCAATAAATGCCGCGAGCTCGTAAGCAGGTTGCAACCGACACCAGCGCGTTGCCGACCGAAACCATCCCGTACGACGACGCCGTCGCCGAGGGCAAGGAAATTGTCGCAAAGGTCGAGGCCGCCGAACGCGGCTGGCTCCGGCTCGGTGAACTGGCCGACCAGATCGAGCCAAAGTACAAAGACCGCACCCAGGCGAAATTGGCCGCGGAGATTGGCGTCGCCAAGTGCACGCTTGACCGTTATCGAACCGTGTATCGGTCGTGGGAGGGAAAATTGGCCCCGGGGCCAAATTCTCCCTCATATGCGGTGCTCAGGGAGCTAGCGACGCATCCGGAGCGCGAGCAAATAATTCGTGACAATCCAAACATTACCAAACGCGAAGCGCACGACAAGATGCGCGACCATAAGCGCGCGTCGGGAGAGAAGCAAAAGCAGGATCAAGAGAACGAGTGGCTAAAGGATAGCCGCAAATGGTTCAAGGACCTTGTCGCCCTCGCCAACGAAGTCAGCCGCGCGGCTGGCGTTGTCGACGAGTGCACGCATGAGCAACTAGACACCCTACTGCAAGCGGTCGAGCCCCGTATGTTGATGTACGTGCGAGGAGGCGGTCGCGCACTGTTCAACCTCGCCAATCGTCTGGCAGAATTAATAGGGGAGGAAGTGGAGCAATTCGGGACGAAGCCGATACGCCGCGCTGAAGCGGAAGAGACAAGAGCCCAAGTGGCGGCTTAGATGCCCGCGCGCGGCTATCACCGGTGGTGGGATGTCACCTGGAATCCCGTGGGCGGCTGCTCCCTGGCGTCCCCCGGGTGTGCGCTCTGCTACGCGGCACAGGAAGCCGGTACCAAAACATGGCCCTTCGCCGGTTCAGCGCGGGTACATGATGGTGTTACCATCGTGAAGGGCAAACGGCGCATTTTCAACGGCAAGCTTACGGTCGCACCGGAGGGCCATCGCTTGTGGGCGTGGCCGCTTCGCTGGCGCGGTGCGAAGCATCCGAAGCTAGGCCCAGGTCAGCCATCGTTGATTTTCGTTGGCGATATGAGCGACCTGTTTCACGAAGGGCGAGACGCCGAAATTATCGACCGGGTGTGTGCGACAATCGCTATGTCCGACCACATCGGACTTTTGCTCACCAAACGCACGCGACGCATGGCGGAATATTTCGCGACGCAATCACCGGCCACGGTGCACCGTTGGTTACCGAAGATGTGGCTCGGCTTCAGTGCCGAAAGGCAAAAAGAGTTTGATGAGCGATGGGCGGACACGCGCGCGTTAGCCGACACGGGTTGGATGGTCTCTGTGTCGATCGCGCCCATGCTCGGACCGGTGAAACTTCCGGCCGACTTCCTCGCACTAGGACCGCGCGTGTGGGTGATCGTCGCCGGTGAACAAGGTCGTCACGCGGACTGCCGCGATATGGATCCCCAATGGGCGCGCTTCGTGCGCGATCAATGCGCAGCGGCTGGTATTCTCTTCTTTATGAAACAAATGGCGAAGGGCGCGCCTATTCCGCCGGACTTACAAATTCGCCAGTTTCCGGTGGCGTAGCTCGCCAGCTTAAAAATTAGTCGGGGGCCGTCGTTCTATACAGTAGAGCGATGGCCTTTTGCTCATCAACCGATAGTATTTGCTGGTCAAAAACCAACAATAGTGCTACCATTACTGGTATGAGCAAGTATGTCCGCATCCGAAGACAAGGCAACAGTCTATATCTCCCGCTCCCGTACGAGTTCGTTCGTGACAACGACTTGAAGGCCGGTGATTTTGTTTTGTTTGAGCCAGAAAAATTCAGGCTCGCAAGGCAATCGACCATCGAGTCTGTCGCCGAACCGGCGGTGGTGCCGGGAGGAACAGTGGAAGCAGCCGAATAAAAAGGGCCGCGCTGGTGATGAGGCAGTGCGGCCCTGCGGCTCTATGTGTTTAAGTCCGATGACGACGATGATGCCAGCGCCCAACAAGTCAACAGGAGGCAAGGAAAAGGATAGCTCCCTATGTCAAGCGACGACATAAATCGTCACCAACAATATACAACAAATGGCGGAGGGAAGCAACAGCAAGATAACGCTGATTGTTTGTTTGATGAATTTGGCGGTTCTGATTTTTTAGATGCAGGGCTCAAGGCGATTGAGCGGGGCTGGAAAATATTCCCCTGTAATGGAAAGAAACAGCCGCTAACAGATCACGGCTTCAAAGACGCCACGACTAACGAGGTAACAATAAGAGCGTGGGCCAAGCAATATCCAGGCGCGCTGTGGGGATATGCGTTGCCAGAAGATATTGTTGTTATCGACTTGGACATGAAACGTGGCAAGAACGGAATAAGGGAATTTGAGAAGTTTCAACTCTGCAAACCTGAAGAGTTTGAAGCTCCTCGCGTGGCGACAGCCACAGGAGGGAATCATATTTACGCCGACGCGACGGGCCGCGACTTCCAGAATACTAGAGATAAGATTGCACTTGGTGTCGATACCAGGACAGATGGTGGCTACGTCATAATCCCAAGCGGACCTCAATCCGGCTACCGCTGGCTCACAGACCCAGATACGCCGTTGCCGCCGACGCCCGAATGGGCCGAGGTTGCCCTGCGCAAAACCTCGAACCTAGAGTCTTCAGCCGACGCCAAGGCGTTCCAGGGCTTATCACCATACGGCAACGCCATCCTGGCGAGCGCCTGCGAAGCAATAGAGACGGCCCCGGATGGCACTCAGGAAGCTACATTAAACGATCGTTCTTTCCAGATAGGACGCTTCGTCGGTGGCGGACTGTTAGAGCGCGAGGCGACCATCGTCGCTCTAGCAGGCCGTTGAAGAAGTCAGGCACCATCGCATGCGAAGCCTGTCTCGACGATACGCCAGCGAGCGGCAAAAGCCTTGGCGAAGGCGGGAAGCTTTGCCATCAACCATTTTCCGCGATGAGCTTCGGCAATCGCACCAGATTGTAGGCGGCGGCAGCGAAGGCGAAGGCCCACCCGACGCGGCCGCGACCGCGGAACTTCGTCTTCTCCTGCCTGGCCACCGTCTTGATCCAGCCGAACGCCTCTTCGATGCGCTTGCGGACGCGCTGACTGACGGCATAGCCGCCGTGCCGCGTCGTGCGTGCGTCGATCGCCGAACTTCGGCCGCTGGTGTTCTGCGCCACATGCGGTGTCACTGTCATCGAGCGCAGCTCATTGACGAAGTCTTCCGCGTCGTAGGCCTTGTCGGCACCGAGCGTGATCGCGCGCGGTCGGTCGGCGCGCGGTTCGATCATGGCGAACGCCGCTACCCGCTCGGCATGGCCGTCAGCCGGCGTCAGGCAAGCATCAACCAGAAGGCCATGGCGGTTCTCCATCAAGCCATGGCCGATGAAGCAGAGCTTGGCTTCCTTGCCCGGCCCCTTGCGGTAGAGCCGTGCATCGGGATCCGTCGTCGAGACATGCGTCTCGTTCGACCGCTTCTTGCCGTGGAAATCGGCTTCGGTATTGCGCCCGCCACCGGCCGGCGGCTCGTCCGATCCGTCCCGTGGCTTAAAGCTCTTCAACGAAGCCCACGCTTCGATCAGCGTCCCGTCGACCGTGAAGTGCTCGGTGGATAGCAGCTTCTTCACCCGCGGCTGATCCAGAACCGCCGCCAGGAACCTTGCGGCGATATTCCCTTCGAGCAGCCGGTCACGGTTCTTTGAGAACACCGAATGGTCCCACACGGCAGCATCGACCCCGATTCCGACGAACCAGCGGAATAGCAGATCATACTCCAGCCGCTCCATCAGCTGCCGTTCCGACCGGATTGAATAGAACGCCTGCAACAGCATCGCTCGCAGCAGCTTCTCCGGCGGGATCGACGGCCGCCCGATCGGCGCATAAAGCGCGAAGAATTCGTGCTCCAGCGCGACCAGCGCCTCGTTCACAAGCCCTCTGATCGCTCTCAGCGGATGATCCGACCGAACCCGCTTCTCAAGGTCGACGTAGCTGAAAAGCTCGCCAGTCCGCTTATCCCCACCCCGCATCACCTAACCTCCGAATCGTTTCGGAGAAAGTGAATCACTCAATCAGCCAAACCGCGACCCACTTCTTCAACAGCCTGCTAGTGGAAGCTGGACTACAGATGGTGGATTATCAACCAGACTGGGAATGGTCCGAAGATGAAGTGCGATCCAAAGTAGAGCGGGCCGTAGATGCTGGAATGAAAAAGCCCTTGGACGGTGAAGAGTCGTTCAGGGCCATGCAGGAGGTGCACGAACGTTACTTTATGAACCCGCGGCTGCACGATGACGTAATAGAACTGCTGCTGGAAGAGGAAGTGAAGAGGGCAAAAGCGGAGGCAGAGCCGTTACAGCAGGAGCAGCCGGCAGGAGCAGCCGCAGCAGGAGCAGCCGCAGCAGGAGCAGCCCCAGCAGGAGCAGCCGCAGCAGGAGCAGCCCCAGCAGGAGCAGCCCCAAACCCCTGATGAGGGAGAGCAAACACGGCAAGGTAGTGACGATGAGCCGTGGCTCAAACCGGGGGAGCAATTGCTCATAAGACGCGTGGGCAAGGGCGAAGTACCGGCTGTCGCCTTTTTAATAGATGGACTGTTCCATGAAGTTGGCACTGGAACCATAGTTTCAAAATATCTTGGAGGAAAAACTTTTGTTGCCATGTCTCTGACTGCCAGCGTCGCTACTGGCTGCGCATTCGCCGGTCGGCCGGTGCTGCGCAGGGGCGCGGTGCTCTGGCTCGCGGCTGAAGGCGAACGAGAGGTTGACAAACGCATTCGTGCAGCAGTGAGAGCTCTCGGCTGCGATCCAGATGAGCAGCCCATCTATGTTCAAATCGCCAGCGTACCCAAACTATTATCGAACGGGGGCGAAGCGGCGGTGATGCAAATCGCTAGGCAGGCAGAGCGAGCTGCCAAGGCAGAGTTTGGTTTGCCCTTGGTTCTTATCGCCTTTGACACAATGATAAAGTCAGCGGGTTACAAGAAAAGCGAAAACGACGCTGTCGAGGTCAATAACATGATCCAGGTTATGGAAGGTATTTCGGTCCGAACCAAATGCTTCGTCCTGGCCCTAGATCACATGGGCAAAAACGAAGAGCTGGGCGCGCGGGGTAGCAGTGACAAACCAAGCAGTGTTGATGTTTACGTTGAACTAAAATCCAATGGCGGAGCAACCCGCACCTTCCATGCCATCAAGGTCAAGGGCGAAAAAGGCGATGATCAGATCACTTTTCAAATAGTGGGAACTACATTGGAGGATGGTCAGACGACGGCTTATGTGCGTTGGGATGAATGGAATAACGTAAGTGACACTAAGTCACTAAATGGAAATGCCAGACTGCTTTTGCAGTGCATTCGAGATGTGATCATACGCAGCGGAGAAACTCGGACGCTATTCCATAGCACGCCGGACATACGCTGTGTCCAGAAGATAGACGCCTACAACGAATTCAGTCGAAGACACAAGGAAGGCAAACGCCACGACATGGCCTTCAACCGATCGTGGAAGGAATTGGTAGCGGTGGGACTAATTACGACGAAGAAAAACAAAGATGACACCGCCGATATGGCTGATTGGGTGTATCTTGAGTAGGTCCTTCCAAGAAAAAACAGGCAGGGCAATCAGTGCACATGCTGCACACCCCCTTGGGTTGGGTGTGTGCGTGCATGTGTTTTTGCACTCGTTGCTCGTGCTGCACATGGCGGTGTGCGCAATATAAGGCATTGGGGCTGTTACGCTTTTTGTATCAGTGCACACGATGCACAAGCGGCGTTGTTACATTTTAAGCTTAAAGCATTGCACACGGGCCATGTGCAATGAATTTGGGTGCTGTTCGTGTTGACTTGCTCAACGTGGCGGTGTTGCTGTTGGAGGATTCACCCGCGCTTGCATCGTGGAATAGTTAGCGTAAGATTTGCGGCGCAGTTTCTGTCACACAGAACTTGTAATTTTCAAGTGAAATTGATCCCGCGCGCGACATGGCCAGCGAACGCCGTGAGGATACGTTCAGAACGCCAAACCTGTATGCAGGACGAAGCCCACAGAGGTGGCGTCGGCCCCATTTGGTAGCCGAAGGAACCGCACCGGGAAGTCGCCTTCCAGAAACCAACTGAATCTTGAGCCCGGAAATAACGGGAAGTTCTTGTGCACGAGCGGTGTAAAACCAACAGAGTTCTGATCGATCTCGAATGAGGCCCGCATCCCAACGGCCCAGCCATATTGCAAAGGCAGAACCACGCCCGGGTTGACGAGCAGGGTGTCAGAGCGAGTGGAGGGATTGACTTGGGGCACGAATTCAAAATCAAAAACCACTGGCGAACCCTGAGGCTGCACGCCGACGCCGAACGGAAATGCGATGATGAAATTATTGCCGATGGTTGTTGTGTTCGAGGTTCCGTTCGAGCCCGTGAAGGTTACGATAGGAGTAGCAACTCCTATATGGCCACTGAGCAAATCTTGCGCATCGGCGGATTTCGGTAGAACTGCCAACGCGGCGAACAATGCTATCGCGAAGACACAGCATATTCCCCTTATCTTCATTGGTCCCCCCCGCGCCCGGCCGTAGGCCATCCTCCGATCATTACCGCCGGATTTGCTGGCTCAAGGCTTTTCTGGTGCGACGCTAGCATGACTTCTACAAATCCGGGGCGGCCTATTATCAGTATTTTGTGCCATGTGATATAATTACGACATCAGTCATGCGACGGTCCGATCTTGACAATGTTCAACAACCCAGGCGCATCAAGCAGATCGTCCAGCGGACCTATCTGCAAGTGGGAGAACCTACCGGCTGCGGCGTCAGAGCATTGTTTGATCCCGCGGCCACTCGGACTCTCGCACCCATTGTCGTGCAAAATCAATCTGTAACATAATAAACAAACGTGAGGTAATGGGATTTCAACCGGGACAAGTCGGTAATCCCAACGGCCGTCCACCAGGAAGCCGGAACAAACGATCGGAAGCACTCTGGGCTGAACTTGACGGTGACCCAAATAATATAGATCCTGCTCGTTATCTGAATTCCATCGTTTCTAACAAAGAAAAGCCAGACGAGCTTCGTGCTCAAGCCGCGACTGCGCTCTTGCCGTACAAATATTCCAAGTGCGGTTCTGTAGCTGCACCGCAATTCGTTCCAGAACCAATCATAGTCCCAATTTTCCAATCCATCGAGGAAGCTGAGCAATTCCTCAACTCCATCGCCGTGCGCCTTGGCGCTGGTGAGATCAATTCCCAATCCGCACTCGAAACCACCCAGATCGTCAAGACCATTATTGATTCCAAGCGCGCGGGTGAAGACCATCAACTAAAAATCACGGTCCAGGGCGGTGTGAAAGAGCAAGTCATTCACATCACTGGTGGCATGGCCGATTTGCCCGGAACGAACATCACCATGCCTCGGCTTAGTGGCTACACGAATGGCAAGGTGATCGATCATGCCGGGCCTGCGGCCTTGACCGATTCAGTCCGATCCGAGGCCAATGACCCGTAAGTCTGCTCGTAAGTTCTGTGGGAGCATCAATAAGAAACTGAGCCAATACCAGTCACTTTCGCATCATGACACCACGCTGATACAGCGGCGTATGTCAACCAAGGCCCAGGGATCATGGCCCACGCTTATGACAACCCTGACCTTAGTGCAGTGCAGTTCCTGCACGCGGTTTTGCACGATCAATCTGTTTCGTTAGCTGATCGTATTCATGCGGCGCGGGCGATTGCTGAGGTTAAATCTGTGTCCGCTTTCCGGGCGATCGATGACGTGTTCTTCGCTGCGATGATGCACAAGCAATGGGAAGACTTCAGTGCTGAGCAGCATGCGTATTTCAATGCGTTGCCTGAGCATGAGCAGCGGGAGTTCATGTCCGTGGTTGATGGTCTCATGCGGAGTAATGAGCTTGGTGTCGGTGATCTCAAGTTCATGTCGGTCAAGGGCCACGGCTGATGGGTCAGTCGCAGGAGGGCCAGATGGAGACAACAGAAATCAACAGTCAAACGAGAACCTCTCCTAATAAGGCCCCCGAACAGTCGGCCAGAGCTCGTTCTCCTAAAATATTGAGACGACATTGATGCCCCTCAATCTTCGACATCTTCAACCAAGGCCCCTGAGCCATGCCTGACAACCCCACTTCCATTAAGTCCACCGACCAACCCGCCGTCAATCAGCTCACTGCTGAGTGTCCTGCCATCTCTACTGGACGCAATTTGGCAAACCGGGGCCGCTGCCCTCAGTCAGCGCATTGCGCAGCTCTACACCCTCACCGGCGAAATACGTCTCGCTAAGTATTTGGATTAGGACGCAGTCCCATGAGCACCGCTCCACAGTTTCCTCACACACGCAGCTATGAAGGCAGCGATCCATACGAGCTAATTGACAGCAAATGGGGTCTGCTTCCGCGTTGGCACGTGAATGCGAACCTCACTGGTGAGATGAAGGACTACGAGCGGGTGCGCAACGATGCCATCAATGCTCAATCACGGCTCGATGATCTCGCTGCACGTGAGAAAGCTCTCATGGCCGATAAGATGGCATTCGCTGCTGAGAAGGCTGCATTCAAAGCCGACGCTGAGGCGTTCGGCGCCGGCGCTTCTGCCTTGATGGGCCGCATGGCTGTCGAACAGGACCGTCTGGAGAAGATCAAAGCTGACCAACATGAACAACAACCGCCTTTCCTCCCTCCTGGTGAACAAAGCGATGATCCGGGTGATCTACCAGAACCGACATTGGAACTGGAGGGCGACAGCATAGCTGGTGCATCTCCAGTTGAGCCATCCGAGACCGAGCCCAAGGAAGATCAAGACCCGCGCGGCGAGTTTCTGCGCATCAAGTCTCCCGTGGCTCCTCCAGAGCTAGACCTTTCATTGATGGACACCCTTCAGCCCCGCCCGCTGTCGGGGCAGGATTAGATGGCAAACAATCGGAGACGAATAATGGCAACAATGGTGACTGAACGGCCCACGGCCGGTGAGCAAATTGTCAAGTGGCAATCCTTTTTTGACGAGCAATTACACGATGTCGGTGTGCGTGCATCACCGCCCGTCTTGGGTCAAAGCACTGCAGACTATGTCCGCGAAACTTGTCGCACGCTCAAGCGCGCTTACCTCCCGGAGAACAACAAATATTATCGCGTGAATTATCGCGGCCTTCCTGACGACCCGGACCTTCTCAGAAATTATGCATCGCTTCTTGTGGGCGAGGTTAGGAAGCAAAGGTTAGATCCATCAACCGTGCCCTACGGCGAGTTTCGTGAGATCACAACGGTTGATCCCCGGACTGGTTACAAAGAACATCGCTTCATCGGACAAGATAATTTCTGCCGGTTCATGGGCCGTCCTGGCAGAAAAGTAATCTCTTTCAGAACGTCGCAGGGCGCTGTCGATGCATCTGGGCGTTTTCTGCGATGATCTTCGGCTGCACTTTTCCCAATTAATGCAGCCATCCACGCACGGGTCTCTCACAGTATCTCGCCCGTGCTCACACCCGGCCCCAGGACCTTGCCTCCTCTGCCTGGGATCGGGCCTCCGTCCTATGAGGTCGCATTCGTAATGGGCGTGAAGGTATGAAAGACTGATCTGCGCTCAAGCCCCGGCCTTGGTTGTGCCTATCGTGGCCAGAGGCCGGGGGCATCTTTACCGCGCCCGTACTAGCCCTACCGCATGATACCCAGCGCCACAAAAGCCGCTGCGTACCCTCTTTGCGCGGTAACCCCGCTACGCCCCTATAGCGGCCAACTTTACGCGCACCGGCGGCCACCTAAAAGACTTCGCAATAACCAACAAATGTTCTCCAATTCATTTTTCTTCGCTTATTTGCTTCCAAACAAACAACAAATAGCTTCGCACGGACCACAGTGCTACAATTTATTGGTCTCGTTTGTTTGTTAGGAGCATGATTATGGCCGAACGAGAGATATGCAGTCCCGTCAGCATCAAAGGAAGCAAGGTCGGATCTGGTCAGCCGATGTCGCCCGGAGCGCGATCTAGTCCTTCACGTGGGCCTGTCAGCCAAGATAGCGTTCCCCCGCAACCATCCAGCAGCACGTCCCGTCATTTTGAAGAACCTGCGACGACGGTGATCGTAGGCCCTGAGGAATAATCTTGCACAAGCCTAAGCGTGTTCAGTTTCGTACTATTCATGGTTCTGGGCCGTTGCCTAGCATCAGCGTCGAACCGTCTTTCCAGGACATCGCCAAGACGGCTGATCCAGCAAAGATCAAAGAGCAGCTTCGTCATGCAAGTGAGCAGTTAGAATTGACGCGGCAACGCTATCCAGGTCGGGGGCGCGCGCAGCCACGCGGCAAGGTCATTGGGACGTGAGCGAGAAGGCGCGCCGTATCTATTTAACGTATACCGAAGACCGCTGGTGAAACTCGGCCCTGCCATAAAAAAGAACCCCAAGCAGTCTACGCGCGTGCTTGGGGTTCCGGAGTTTGCCTTAGCTTAGGCTTCTAAGCTGGGCAGCGGGGTGTCGGGGGATGGGGGCCGCCCGGGCTGGCCTAATAACGGCATCTAACCGCCTACTGCGGTCCTGCATTTGACGCAGATCAATTTGCGTTCTCCTGCTGATTTCCGCCTGATTGAGCGCCGCTTGTTAAATCGCTCCATGCCCTCACCACGCCGCTTCCCGCCGCACCGCAGAAGAAACCCTGCTTCATCGTGCGCGATCACAACGGGCCAACGGGCAGGCGCTGGCCTACGTCTATTTCGAGGAGGAACCCGGGCGAGAACCGCGCTCGGGGTTCTCTCGCCTCAGTGTTTCCCTAGCCGAGCCTTGCCCGCGCCTCACTCGGGTGCTGAGAATTATTTTGGGGTCGGGGAACAGGTGTTGAGCAAAAAACCTCCTAGGTAGTATTCATTCCTCTGGCGAGCCCTCGCGTTATTTCCCAGCAACAGAGGGCTCGCGTTTTGTTTGGTGATCGGTTTGCCGGCATCGGCACGCAATGGTTGATCTAAGCCGCCTCCTTTTCTTAGGAGCACTTTTGTCGACGGCTTGCACGACAGCTACTTCTCCAAATCTTTATAGGATTACAGAGCTTGTTCCTGGCATATCGACCCGGGACGACGCTATCGCAAAGCTTGGACCGCCGAGCAGTACATCGAACATCGGAAACAACACTATTTTACAGTGGGGTGGAAATAACTCGCCGGTTCACTTGGCGATTTCGTTCGGCATGGACGGGCGCATGATTCAAGCGGCGACTGACGCGCAAAACCTCGATCAACTTTCCGGGGCTACGCAATAGACCCACGATCAGCGGCCTTGCGACAGCGTGCTACAGGGTGCTTCGTTATCCGGGCTCGCCAACCCATGACTGAAGCGAAGCCACAGCGCCACGAAACCCCAGCAAATATTAGGAAAGCAGACCTCGTCGCCGGGTTTAATTCTGCCGCACGATGACACGGGTGCCGACGGGCACGCGGCCATAGAGGTCAGCGACGTCGTCATTCACTAGACGAAAACAGCCGGACGAAACTGCCTGGCCGATAGTCTCCGGCGCGTTGGTGCCATGGATGCGGTAAACGGTGTTTCCCAGATGCATCGCGCGAGCGCCCAGCGGATTACCAGGGCCCCCTGCCATAAAGCGGGGCAGATAAGGCTGGCGCGCAATCATTTCCGGAGGCGGATGCCAATCCGGCCACTCAGTCTTGCGGGTTATTTGCAACAGGCCAGCCCAGGTGAAGCCGTCGCGGCCGACCCCGATGCCATAACGTAACGCGCGCGTCTCACTCTCAATCAGGTACAGGTGACGTTCGCTGGTTTCGATGACAATGGTTCCAGCAGGGTGTTGAGAGCGATAAAACACCGCCTGCCGCTGAAGATCTTCCGGAAGACGCTTATCCGAATTACCGTGATCGACGCCCGGAGCAACGTCTTCCATCGTCGGCTTGAAAAAAGGCAACAGCGAGCCCTGTTGGGCCAGAACTTGCGTCGACGCGAGGCAGACAATCGCGGTTCCGATCCACGCGGTCGAGGCCCTTCTGCGCACCCTAAGCTTCGATCTACTCATGGCGGCATTTCTCCCGGAGACGACCATTAACCTTGGGACCCTGACTCAGTTTGGCACACAAATGACATTGAGCCAACAGGTGCAAGTAACGGTGGTCGAGCGTCGCGCGACGTATTTCGATCGCAGGACTCAATGGCGGCTAATGGCCCACGGAGGCTCCGACGAGCGTTGCTGTGACCAAATTCATCTTTTTCATAAGTTTCTCCCTTTTTGTGTTTTGCCAATCAGGATTTTGGCGCACGGAGGCAAAGAAGCTTGGAGCACACTCCAACGTTCCGTCTTGTCCGTATCAGACTCAACAGTGGTCCGGAAGTCTTCTTTTACATGACGTAACAAAAGCGGCCGCTCCGAAGCAAGATTGGGCGCTACTGCTACTAATGTCTAAAACCCGCCAAGGAAGGCGCTTTTCTTCGCGCGGTGAAATCCGCTCATCTCCGCACTCATCAAGGCAAACTCAACTCATCAAGGCAAACTCAACTCATCAAGGCAGACTCATATCTTCAAACTAGGTGGTGGCTGATACTCTTAAGCGGAGCGTGAAACGGATTTGTAATTTTGCGTCGCACATGCACTGCAACAAAATCGGGAAGACTTAACGGGGCAATTCTGTCCTTGGACGACACGACGCTGGCGGTTAGTGGCTGGTGCGTTCTCCCGACTTGATGAGGGACGCTCCCCCGCGCGGCAGAACAATCCTGAATTCGGCAAAGTCGCCTGGCTTAGTGTCAACCTCTATGGACCCGCCATGTTGCTTGACGATGATGTCGTGACTGATGGATAGGCCCAGTCCAGTTCCTTCGCCGGCGGGCTTGGTTGTAAAGAACGGATTGAACATCTTCTCCTTCACCTCGGGCGGCATGCCGGTGCCGTTGTCGCGGATCCTGATCTCGACGCTGTCGCCGAGATTCTTAGTCGAGGCAGTTAGAATGGGCTCGTAGCTGCCTCCATTCGCTTCCGCCTTGCGCTGTGTCGTGGAGTAGAAGCTGTTTGAGATCAGGTTGAGCAGCACCCGCGTGAACTCCTGCGGAAGCAGATTGACCTCGCCAGTGGCCGGGTCAAAGGAACGCTCCAGGGCGATATTGAAGTCTCCCTTCTCTGCGCGTGCCCCGTGATAGGCGAGATTGAGGCTTTCCTCCACGAGTGCGTTAAGATCGACAGACCGGTGCTCTCCTGAAATCTGGCGCGAATGCAGAAGCATATTCTTCACGATCGAGTCCGCACGCTTGCCGTGCTGCACGATTTTGCCAAGGTTGCCCTGTAACATGTTGAGCAGATCATGAATTTCAGTGCGCTTCTCATCGTTGAACTCTTGGAATTTAATGGCTTCCTGCAATTCAACGGCCAGCTCAATTGAGAGGCTTGAGAAATTATTGACGAAATTAAGCGGGTTTTTGATCTCGTGTGCGATGCCGGCGGTCAGTTGGCCAAGTGATGCGAGCTTCTTGGTCTGAACGAGACGATCTTGCGCATCCCGCAATTCTTCCAAAGAACTGGTAAGTTCGAGTGTGCGAGCCTCCAGGGATTCGTTCGCAAGTTGCAACGCCGACTTGGCGCGTTTTTGCTCGGTAATTTCCTCAGCAGCGACATTGATGCCGAGAATAGCGCCATCTTCAGCCTTTAGCGGATGCCAGTAGGTAATCCAAACGCGCTCTGCGTTACTCCCGTCCGGTCGTTGGCCATTGACCTCTACGCCCGTGATCGGCTCCCCGGTCGTCAAAATCGCCTGGACGAGCAACTCAACCTGATCCGCAACCTGCGGGACGGTATTTCGCACTGACTTGCCGATATGATCGGCGATTGAAAGCCCGCAGATTTCCGTCAGGCGGCGGTTGATTTGCTGGTAGCGGCAATCGGGAGTGAGAAACGCAAGCCCGATCGGAGCGTTTTCGTACAGCAGCCGCAATTCCGTCAGCGCCTCGTGCAGCCGCGTGCCGCTCGCCGCGAGCTCAGACTCGTGCAGACGACGTTCGGCAAACAACGCAGCAAGTACGAATATGCAGAGCGACGAGGCCAAGATGCTTGCCTGAGCGCTCAGAATGCGCTCGGAGATCGGGAAGCTGGCGTCGCCGAAAAAGCCGATGCCGAATGTTGTCGTCAAAACGATTGTAAGGGCACCGATGAAGGCAGCCGTCGCTGCAAAGACCGGATGGCAGCGGGCCGCCAGCCACAACAGCATTGGAAACAGGAGAGCAACCGGGACGACAGTCCCCCAAAGTCCCTGCGGCAGAAAAATGACGAACCCATTCAGGATGACTAGCGCCGCGAGTGCGGCGACGCCTTCCATATACCCGCGTCGCGATGGCGGCTGCCGTGCGGCCCAAGCGAACTCAATGATTAGCGGTGCAACCGTGATGATTCCAAGGGCATCGGAAGCGAACCAGTGCTGCCAAATAGTCAGAATCGGCGCATTCGAACTGTGAAAGTACAGGAACCCTGCAGTCCCGCCAATTCCCGAGACCGCGGTCGCAACGATAGCTGCCACCAGCATTCCAAGCACGTGGCTTAGCTTGTCGAGATTGAAACCCCGTCCGAAGTAACGCTCGATCAGCCACGCTGTCAGCAATGCCTCGCCCGCGTTGCACAGGCCGAAGACCACGGCGCTCAAAAGAGTCCGGTCGCCCATTAAATTGGCAACAATGGTCGCGACCATCGCGCCAGCGGCGACCGGCAAGCGCGCACGCGGTCCAAGCGCAATGAGGACACCGGCAGCAACGCCGGAAGCCGGCCAAAACACGGCCACGCCGTCGGGCTTGGTGATAAGTAGAAGGCTTAGCCGTGCCGCCAGGAAGTAAACGATGCCGACTGCGGCGGCCAGCCCGATTGAACGAGCCCATTGCCGTGTCGAACCAGCGTCGGTGTACCGTCGGCTGTACCCGGCAATATCGGCCGCGAATGCTGACATGGAATCGCCCCCGACCTTTCCCCAAACCGGAGCGTATTCAGAGTACCATGACGAAAAAAGGGCGAGTTTGGAAGCACAGTCCGCCTACGTCTTATCCTGCCTTCTCGGAGGCCCGAAAGGCCCACCCGCTGGGGCGCCGGTCGATCGACGGGAATGGTTTGCCGCATGGATGAGCGGTTACTACAATGCTGGGCGAAACATGCCCGTGGTTGATTTTGGAACATTCGCGAGCAACAAGAAGAAAGTTGAAAAGTATTGCAGGGGCCGCAAGGACGAAAATCTGATGAACGCAATTCGAAAAGTTGCCGCATAAATACGTTCAATGACCTTCACCCAGCATCTGGATATAATCTAAAATTTCGTGCATAAGGGAGGCAATCAATGAGTCGTTTTTTCGTGGCGGCATTTGTTGGGGTGGCAATCGCCACAGCGGTTTCAACGTCTGCATCAGCATACCACTGCCTGGCCAGCGCTCCTAACGGAGCATCGGGCACCGCCTTCGGCATCATACTTGAAAGGGCGCAGTCAATTTCACTGCGTCGGTGCATACACCGCGGCGGGGGAACTGGTTGCCAAATCGTATGGTGCCGGCCGTACTAGATTTTCTCTGGGTCATTCCGCCAGCGCCTGGAGCAACCGGGCCGGGGGCGCACCTAAAAACGCCTGGGCGCGTACTCACAAATCGCGATCGACGTTAGTCGGTGAATTCATAGCGCATGATTCGAAGCTCCCAGTTTGGGAGTTTGAATCACAGCCCTCTGGCTGATCTCAACGCGCCTTCTGCTTCTCACTGCCTCAGGTCCGCTTTTGGGGCCAAGCGGAAGTCGACCGGCAGCCCAAACGGGCTGGATCCGTCGAAAATGACCCGAAGGCGACATTCGCCGATCAGCGTCCAAGGGCTGTGGGTGCCATTTCACCCTCGCAGCTCGGTCACAAAGTGCTACGCTCTCGCCATTCGACAAGGCGTATTCTGAGGGCACATGCGGCGGCGCGAATTCATCACCCTTCTTGGCGGCGCGGCAGTCGCCGGGCCGCGCGCGGCGCGCGCGCAACAGGCCGACCGGGTGCGTCGCGTCGGCGTGCTTGAGAGCCGGGCCGCCGACGACACGGAAGGACAAACTCGCCTCGCCGTCTTCGTGCAGCGGCTGCAGGAATTGGGCTGGACGGACGGCCGCAACATGCGGGTCGATTACCGTTGGGGTGCGGCCGATGCCGACCGCTATCGCACATCCGCGGCGGAATTGGTGGCGCTCGCGCCGGATGTCATCCTGGCAGCTTCCAGTGCGAGCCTCGCAGCATTACAACAAGCAACGCGTACAGTGCCGATCGTGTTCGTGAATGTCATCGACCCGGTCGGCGCCGGCTTCGTCGCGGGCTTGGCGCGTCCAGGCGGCAACGCCACGGGATTTACGCTGTTCGAATACAGCCTAAGCGGAAAATGGCTTGAACTGTTCAAAGAGATTTCGCCCAACCTAACGCGAATCGCCGTCTTTCGCGATCCCGCACTCGCCGCCGGGATCGGCCAGTTCGCCGTTATCCAGGCGATGGCGCCGCAATCATTCGGGGTGGAGTTGAGCCCGATTGACGTGCACGACGCTGGCGAGATCGATCGCGCCGTCGCAGCATTCGCACGCGGGTCGAACGGCGGCCTCATCATAACGGCGAGTCCGGGGGCGGTCGTCCATCGCGAACTAATAATCCTGCTTGCGGCCCGGTACCGGTTGCCTGCGGTCTACCCTTTTCGCTACTTCGTTACCAGCGGCGGCCTGATCTCCTACGGACCTGATACGACCGATCAATTTCGGCGCGCCGCGGGCTACGTTGACCGCATCCTCAAAGGCGAGAAGGCGGCCGACCTGCCGGTGCAGGCACCCACCAAGTACGAATTGGCGATCAATTTCAAGACCGCTAAGGCTCTTGGTCTGACCGTGCCGCCGTCGCTGATGGCGCAGGCCGATCAGGCGATCGAATAGGCTGCAGTGGACGAGTCTGTTGCTGGCCCTTCGCGTCATTTCACGGCAACGCACCATTTCGGTCGCTTTCGGAGCGAAGCGGACATTGAGCCGGATTTATGAGTACATCCTAATTGATGTTCACCTTGGGCCTGACGCCAGATCGTGGTTGAAAAGAAGGGCCCCGGTCCTGTCTCACACTCCGGGCAATAGTCGGGCAACCTCGGTTTCACCCAACAGAGGTTAATTCAGCAGTGTTATTTGTTTGATGGGTCTTTGTAAGCGCCACTAGTGCGCGCGCCGCGCGCCCGGTGCCAAGTAGCGGCCAGCCCCAAAAACGCACCAGCGTTCACGGCAAAGAGTTCAGGAGTCATTTTAACGGCGCACCGGGTTGTTGTTGGCCTTGTTCAAACAAAAAGCACCGCGCCGTGAACGCGGTGCTTTCTTGTTGAAGTAACGCTGGTGTTATCAGTTCACCAAACTTCGCTTCTTAGCGATCTCCATCACGCAGGCATTCTCGACAGAAATTCGCTCGTCTAAATCGCGGATGTGCAGCACACGAGACGATGCGCCGACCAAGCGCGCGACATCTGATAGCGATGGCGTCTTTTCTGGAAATCTAAACGTGATGGCCAAATCGACGATGCTCACCAGCGTGGCGAGTGCCTTCGGCTGTTCGGTGGGCTTCGCAGGTAGCTTCATTGGAAGTCTCCTTGGGGTTGTGTTTCTTCACAATTCAACCCTATTCAGAAAAGGCCAAAATGGCAATGAAATTAGAGAGTTATGGCCTTATGGTTACCAAGGAAGGCGGCCCAAGCATCCATAATCGGGCGGCGCTTTTCGAGGGCATCTCCACGCCAGTAAGCTCTTTCAGTCGCGCTACCGACAGCATGAGACAAACATTCTTCGATATGGTCACGGGGAAAATGCGTTGTGTCGCCGGCCCACGTGCGAAAACTAGACCTAAATCCATGGATCGTGACTGGCACTCTCAGATACCTTGTTAGATAGAGGTAGAGCGCCTTGCCGTCGATCGGAGCGTTCTTACGGTTAGACCACACGTAGTCACCGCGACTGGTTTGGCGTTGCCGAGCCAACAATGTGATTGCGCGATCTGATAACGGTACGCGATGCTCTCGGCCTGACTTAGTTCGCCCTCCTGGCAATGTCCAAATTTTGGTGTCGAAGTTTACTTCTGCCCATTTCATTCGGCATACTTCATTCGCCCTACACGCCGTCAGTACCAAAAATTCAATCACATAAGGGCTGAGGGCCGTGCCATGTTCTTGTCTACTATGTAGTCGCTTCACAAAGTTTGGGATCTGTGGATAGTCCATGGCGGTGAGATGTTGCACACGTGCAGTCTCTGGAAATCGATATTTCATAATCCGCCAATCCGCAGGATTGTTGGCAGTGCGACAGCCCATGGCGATCGCATAGTCAAATACTTGGCAGATGGCTATAAGGGTCCGCTTGCCTTGCGTTAGTGACCGCTGCCATAGCGGCCTGACAACCGCTTCCACATCATCAGCAGTGATTACACTGACATGCTTCGTCGCGAGCGACGAAGCATAAGTGCCCAACAAGAACCTCATGGTGTTGTAATGACTTTTGCTCCGCCATCCCGGTTGTTTGACGGCGATGTATGCACTCGCCGTCTCCGCGAAGGTTATCTGTGCGCGGCGTTGCTCGCGCTTGGCTTCAACCGGGTCTTTGCCTCTGGCCACAGCGCGTCTGTAGTCATGGGCCTTTTCACGTGCCTCGGTTAGTGTCAGCAGGGCTGCGCTACCGAGGCCAAGCTCGGTTACGCGACGTGTTGACGGCTTGGTGTATCTGAAAGCCCACCGACGGCTTTGCCCGTCCTGGCTGACTATCAGGTAGAGGCCGGGAGCGGCGTTGTGCCGCCCCGGAGGGGCTTTATGGGCTTGGGTATGCGTGCTGATACGCATACACAAACACTTACATCAGTCACCAGTTTGGTGACCAATGAATTGGTCAATGCGGGATCAGCCAGCGGGCGCTCCGGGAAAATCGGCGCATAGCCGGCGGCGACCAACAGTACGTTGCGCTCGCGCACCGGCACGTCGAGCTGCTCGGAAAGATGCAGCAACATGTCGCGGCTTGGATGAGCCCGGCCGGTTTCGACGAAGCTCAGATGCCGCGTCGAAATCCCGGCATCGCAGGCCAGATCGAGCTGCGAGAGCCGCCGGCGCTGCCGCCATTCGCGCAACAATCCACCGACCGCCTGCGTGCGATTGAGCATGGGCAAAAGCCTAGCCCGGACCTGCACCGCCTTCCAATTACCTCGCAGGTAATGGGCGTAATAATGTTTGAACAAGGCCGCGCCGGTGTTATGGGATCGTGGCAAGTTCGCGGCCATAGTTCGGGGCCGTAGTTCGTGGCCTTGGCCAGGGGATCGGGGCCAGCGATTTCCGTGACGACGGTGTGACACAGCTGCGCGCGATAGCAGACCGTGTGACGCCAGGCTTTATGACATCACCTTGGATTGGGCATCGCGGATATGCGCCTGAATGTGCCTATTTCCGTCGGCGGGCGCTTCTTTACGCGCTGGGACGTGCTTGCCGTGCTGTTGATCCTCGGCCTCCTGGTGTTCCTGGCCGAGGCCAGTCGGCATCTGCTCCAACCATTGTCCGAGTTGCGGATTCGGCCGGTATCGCTCGATCCCAGCAACCTCCCCGAATATGCCGCGCGGACCACCTTGCGCATGCTCATCGCCATGGTGCTGTCGCTGATCTTCACTTTCACTTACGCGACGCTTGCGGCCAAGAGCCGCCGCGCCGAACGGCTGTTGGTTCCGTTGCTCGACATACTCCAGTCGGTGCCGATCCTCGGCTTCATCTCGATCACCGTTGTGTTCTTCATGGCGCTCGCGCCCGGGCGCGTGCTGGGCGCCGAGTTCGCCGCGATTTTCGCGATTTTCACCAGCCAAGCCTGGAACATGGCGTTCAGCTTCTATCAGTCGCTGCGCACGGTGCCGACCGAATTGGTGGAAGCGACGCGAAACTTCCGGCTGAGCCCGTGGATGAGCTTCTGGCGTCTCGACGTTCCGTTCGCGATGCCGCAGCTGATCTGGAACATGATGATGTCGATGTCCGGGAGCTGGTTCTTTGTGGTCGCATCCGAGGCGATCAGCGTCGGCAACACCACGATCACACTGCCGGGCGTCGGCTCCTACATCGCGCTCGCCATCGAGCAGCGCAACCTGGCCGCGGTCGGCTACGCGATCCTCACCATGCTGATCGTGATCCTGCTCTACGACCAGGTCCTGTTCCGGCCGCTGGTGGCGTGGGCCGATCGCTTCCGCTTCGAGCAGGAGCCCGGCGTGATGCCGCCGGAATCCTGGGTGCTCCAGGTGCTGCGCCGCTCCCGGCTGGTCGATCGGCTTACCCAGCCGTTTGCGTCAACGTGGCGGCGCTTACTGGTCGCGCGCTGGTCGAAGGACGCCGAGCCGGCGAAACGCGCGCCGGAAAAAATGCACGGCTGGGTCACGTTTCAATGGGTTGCGATCGTCACCGTGCTCACGGCGGTGGCGTTATGGCAGGTCGCCGAGTTTGTCGTCCGCGACATTACTGCTTCGGACATCGCTACGGCGGTACTGCTCGGACTTGCCACGCTAAGCCGCATCATCGTCCTGATCGCGCTCGCCAGCGTCGTCTGGGTGCCGATCGGCGTTTGGGTCGGCACGCGGCCGCGGGTCGCCAATTTGGTCCAGCCGGTGGCGCAATTCCTCGCCGCCTTTCCGGCCAATCTGCTGTTCCCGATCGCGGTGTCGGCGATTGTCGTGCTCAAGCTCGATCCGAATATCTGGCTGAGCCCGCTGATGATCCTCGGCACCCAGTGGTACATTTTGTTCAATGTCGTTGCCGGCGCCTCGGCGATACCGGCCGAGTTGCGCGCCGCCGGCGCCAATTTCCATGTCCGCGGCTTGTTGTGGTGGCGGCGCATCGCGCTACCCGCGGTGCTGCCGTACTACGTCACCGGCGCCATCACCGCCTCGGGCGGCTCGTGGAATGCCAGCATCGTCGCCGAGGTCGCATCCTGGGGCGACGAGCATCTGCGCGCCTACGGACTCGGCGCCTATATTGCCGAGCAGACCGAGGCGGGCGATTTCCATCGCATCGTGCTCGGCATCGCGGTGATGAGTTTGTTCGTCGTGCTCATCAATCGCACGTTCTGGCGCCCACTTTATCTTTACGCGGAACGCAAGTTCCGGATCGGTTGAGGCCGCATCATGAGCAGTAACGCCCTTCTCGACATCCATGGGCTGCGTCAGACTTTTCCGCGTGCCGACGGCGGCGAGCTTCTGGTGCTCGACGGCATCGAGCTCAAGCTGGTCGAAGGCCAGATCGTCGGGCTTCTGGGCCGCACCGGATCGGGCAAATCGACGCTGCTGCGCTCGATCGCCGGCCTGATGCCGTCGTCGCCCGGCACCATCACCTATCTCGGCCAGCCGGTGCTCGGTCCGGCGCCCGGCATCGCCATGGTGTTCCAGTCGTTCGCGCTGTTTCCCTGGCTGACGGTCCTGGAAAACGTCCAGCTCGGGCTCGAGGCGCTCGGCCTTCCCGAAGTGGAAATCCGCAAGCGCGCACTGGCGGCGATCGATCTGATCGGCCTAGACGGCTACGAATCCGCCTATCCGCGCGAGCTCTCCGGCGGCATGCGCCAGCGCGTCGGCTTCGCCCGCGCGCTGGTCGTTCATCCGAATATCCTGTTGATGGACGAGCCGTTCTCGGCGCTCGACGTGCTCACGGCGGAGACGCTGCGCACCGATTTCCTCGAGCTGTGGGGCGACGGCAAGCTGCCGATCAAGGGTGTCATCCTGGTGACCCACAATATCGAGGAAGCGGTTTTGATGTGCGACCGCATCCTGTTGTTCTCGTCCAATCCCGGCCGCATCATTCGCGAGATCGCCGTCGATCTGAAGCAGCCGCGCAATCGCCTCGATCCGCAATTCCGCGACCTGGTCGAGAAAATCTACGTGGCGATGACGGCGCGTACGGCGACGCCGCCGAAAATCGGCACCGCGGCGGGAACGGTGGCGACATCGATCGACACCAGGCTGCCGCGGGTCTCCGCCAATCTGTTGTCCGGCGTTCTGGAAACGCTGGCCGGCGAATATAACGGCAAGGCCGACCTTCCGGTCTTTGCCGAGGAGCAGCATTTGGAAGGCGACGATCTGTTCCCGGTCGCCGACGCGCTGCAGATGCTGCATCTCGCCGAGATCGAAGGCGGCGACATCAAGCTCACCGACCTCGGCAAGCAATACGTCGACGCCGGCACCGACGACCGCAAGAAGATCTTCCAGAAGCAGCTTCTGGCCTACGTGCCGCTCGCCGCCCATATCCGCCGCATCTTGCAGGAACGGACCAATCATGTGGCGCCGAAGAGCCGCTTCTTCGACGAACTGGAAGACCACATGAGTACCGAGGACTCAGAAGAGACGCTGCGTTCGGTCACCGCCTGGGCCCGCTACGCCGAAGCCTTCGCCTACGACGACGACACGCAGATGTTCAGTCTGGAGAATCCGACGTAAGACGATTGCCTCATGACGTCATTGCGAGGCAATAGGGCGTTCACGCCCGTCTTCGACGGGCTGTGGCGACGAGGCAATCCATAGGAAGCGGAAGCTGGATTGCTTCGCTTCGCTCGCAATGACGAGTTTAGGCCGCCGCCCGGCGCGCTCTCACCGCGAGCGACAGCAGCGCCCGCTCGGCGATGGTGTCGGCGAGCGCCGGTGTCTTGCGCGAAGCCAACACGGCGTCCGCGAGTTCAGCCATGGCAGCGGCGAGCCGCGCGGCGTTCCATTGCTTGAGCGCCACCTCGACCAAATTCTTGCGGCGGAAATGCAGCGGCGGCTGCAGCGAGTTGATCGAGAAAGAGGCGCCGGCCTCGATCGCGGTACGCCACCGGTGCAGCTGTGCCAGCTGGCGCTGCGCGGCAAAGAAGATCGAGCCGACCGGGCTTCCCGCGGCGCGCACCTTGGCGAGCTGTGCTTCGAGATCGGCCGGCCGGCCGGCGAACGCGGTATCGACCAGATCGTCGAGCGCCAAGGCCGAGGCATCGGAGACCACCGCGGTGACATCGTCGACGTCGATCTCGCCGCGGCCGCGGGCATAGAGCGCGAGCTTCCGCAGCTCGTTGCGCGAGGCGGCGCGATCGCCGCCAAGCAGCGGAATGAGCATGGCGCGGGCGTCGGGTTTGAGCACCAGCTCCGCGGCGCGCATCTCGGTGTCGATCAGCCGCGCCAGATCGCGTTCGGTGTCGGCATAGCACGGCAACGCCGCCGCGTTCTTGGCGCGCTCGCAAACCACGCGCAGCGGCGCATTGCGGCGCAGATCGCCGGCCTCGATCGCGACGCGGCATTCGCTGGTCGGCAGCGCCAGCACCGCTTCGACCGCCGGCGCGATATTGCGGCTGCCGGCTTTCGCCCACACCGCGCGGCGGCCGCCGAACAGCGGGATGGTCTGCGCCTCTTCGACCAGGCGCGCCGGATTGGCGGACAGTTCCTCGGCCTCGAGCCGCACCAGCGAGAACGGATCGTTGACGTCATCGACCGAGGCTTTGATCAGCGCGTTGACACGCTCGCTGACCAGGCCGGCATCGGGACCGAACACCAGCACCACCGGCCGCGCCGGATCGGGGCGCGCCAGAAAGGCATCGACGTCGGAAGCTCGCAATGCGGTCATGGGGCGTCATGGCCGGACTTGTTCCAGCCACCTCGGTTATGGTTGCTCGGATTGCCTGCTCAATCGGAACGCGGGTCAAGTCCGCGCATGACGGCCGATGAGCAGCCTAAGTCCCAGCCACGAAATACGACGCCAGCCGGTTCCTGACCGCGTCGGCCGCGACCACGATGGCGCGATCCTCGGCGTCGCGCCGCGCCCGCTGCCCGGCGAAGCGCTGCTGCGAACCGGGGATGTCGTAGCTGACATGGGCATAGGCAATGTCGTTGAGCACCATCTTGCCGGTTGTCAGCTCGATCAGCTGATAACTGGCGACCACCCACTCGATCGAGGAGTTTGGCCGTCCGGTGACGGGATCGAGGTAGGAGGTAAACTGCGATGTCGAGACGATGACGGTGAGCTTATAGGCCGGCGCGAATACCGTCTGGCCGTTATGCAGATCGAACTGCAACGCGTTGAACATGCCGACCGCGACGCGCTCGAACGGCGTCCCCTTGGGGGCGACGATCGGCGGGATGTCCACCGAGGCGAACTTGTCTTGCACGCCTTCGCCGCCCGGGACCTTGGACGAGCCGTAAAGCGGCTGCCAACAGCCGGCCGTCAACCCGCCCGCGACCAGCACCACCGCGAGCCGGAGCGGCCCCGCCAGCCGGCGCTTGAGCTTAAGCTCACGCCACCACATTGACGATCCGTTGCGGCACGATGATCACCTTCTTCGGTGCCTTGCCGTCCAGCGCCTTTTTTACCGCATCGAGCGCCAATACGGCAGCCTCGATTTCGGCATTGGTGGCGTTGCGCGCGACCGTGACTTCGTCACGCTTCTTGCCGTTGACCTGCACCGGCAGCGTCATCGTGTCTTCGATCAACAGTGCGCGCTCGACCGCGGGCCAGGCCGCTTCGGCGACCAGCGTCTTGTGGCCGAGCACAGCCCAGCATTCCTCGGCGAGGTGCGGCATCATCGGGTGGAACAGTTGCACAAGAACGTTAACCGCTTCGCGAATGGCCCAGGCCAGGTCGGAAGCGTTACCCAGATTGGCCCCATCGTGCTCGTCGATCTCCCCGATTACCCCACTGAGCGCATTAGTGAATTCGTAGATTGCGGCGACACAAACGTTAAAGTGCAGCTTTTCGATGTCATCGGTGACTTTCGCCAGAGCCGCGTGCGTCGCCTTGCGCAACGTGGTCGCCGCCGCCGAGAATTGAGACGGCCGCCCGGCCGGCGCCGACTTGGCGATGTCGGCGGCTTCGCCGACCAGCCGCCACAGCCGCTGCACAAAGCGGGCGACGCCCTGCACGCCGCGCTCGGTCCATTCGACGTCGCGCTCGGGCGGCGAATCCGAGAGCATGAACCAGCGCGCGACGTCGGCGCCGTAGTCACTGATGATATCGTTCGGATCAACCGTGTTGCGCGTTGACTTCGACATCTTCTCGATTGGACCGATCGTCACCGGCTCGCCGGTCGCGATCAGCGTGGCGCGGCGGCTGTCGCCGTCGGCTTCGATTTTCACCTCGGCCGGCGTGACCCACTCACCGTTCGTCCGTTGATAAGTCTCGTGGACCACCATGCCTTGGGTGAACAATCCGGCGAACGGCTCGTCGAGACCGACATGCTTGGTCTTCTTCATCGCCCTGGTGAAGAAGCGGCTGTAGAGCAGATGCAGGATCGCGTGCTCAATGCCGCCGATATATTGGTCGACCGGCATCCAGGCGTCGACCATCGGCGGATCGGTCGGCGCGGTCGTGATCCATGGATCGGTGAAGCGCTCGAAATACCACGACGAGTCGACGAAGGTATCCATCGTGTCGGTTTCGCGCGTCGCCGGGGCGCCGCATTGCGGGCACTTGACGTGCTTCCAGGTCGGATGATGGTCGAGCGGATTGCCGGGCCGGTCGAACGTCACGTCCTCCGGCAGCGTGACCGGCAGATCCTGTTCCGGTACCGGCACGATGCCGCAGGTTTGGCAATGAA
This sequence comes from uncultured Alphaproteobacteria bacterium, assembly GCA_963806465.1. Taxonomy (GTDB): domain Bacteria; phylum Pseudomonadota; class Alphaproteobacteria; order Rhizobiales; family Xanthobacteraceae; genus BOG-931. Next base: position 236,174 of record CAWDZD010000076.1, read on the forward strand.
TCACCGGGATCGGGCAGCCCCAATAACGCTGCCGCGAGATGCCCCAGTCGCGCAGGCGGAAATTCACCTGGCGCTTCGCCACTGGGCGATTGCCGGCGCTCTCTTTTTCCAACCGCCGGGCGACTTCTTCTTTCGCCTCGGTTGTCGTCATGCCGTCGAGGAAGCGCGAATTGATCATGCGGCCGTCACCGTCGTAGGCGGTGTCGGTGATGACAAAGGTCTTCGGATCGACTTCGGGCGGACAAACCACCGGCGTATTGCCGAGCCCGTATTTGTTGACGAAATCGAGGTCGCGTTGATCGTGCGCCGGGCAGCCGAAGATGGCGCCGGTGCCGTAGTCCATCAAAATGAAATTCGCCACATAGACCGGCAGCGCCCAGCTCCGGTCGAACGGGTGGCGAGCGCGCATGCCGGTGTCGAATCCGAGCTTCTCGGCGGTTTCGATTTCGGCGAGCGCCGTGCCGCGATGCCGGCATTCTTCGATGAAGGCGGCGAGCTTCGGATTGTTCTTGGCCGCAGCGGCGGCAAGGGGATGATCGGGCGCGATCGCCATGAACTTGGCGCCGAACAACGTGTCCGGCCGGGTGGTGAAGACTTCCAGCTCGCTCTCACCGTTCGGCGCTGTCTTGGGGTCGAGCGCGAAGCGCACCAGCAAGCCTTCCGAGCGGCCGATCCAGTTCTTCTGCATCAGCCGCACTTTTTCCGGCCAGCGGTCCAGCCCCTCGATGGCGTCGAGCAATTCCTGCGCGTAGTTCGTGATCTTGAAGAACCACTGGGACAGCTCACGCTGCTCGACCAGGGCGTTCGAGCGCCAGCCGCGGCCGTCGATCACCTGCTCATTCGCCAGCACGGTCTGATCGACCGGGTCCCAGTTCACCTTCGAAAGCTTACGCTCGACCAGGCCGGCGCGCATGAAATCGAGGAACATCCTCTGCTGATGCTTGTAGTAGGCCGGATCGCAAGTCGCGATCTCGCGGCTCCAGTCAAGCGACAGCCCCATGGATTTGAGCTGCGCTTTCATCGCCTCGATATTCTCGTAGGTCCATTTCTTCGGATGGACCTTGCGCTCCATGGCGGCGTTCTCGGCCGGCATGCCGAAGGCATCCCAGCCCATCGGATGCAGCACGGCAAAGCCCGTCGCCCGCTTGAACCGCGCCACCACGTCGCCCATGGTGTAGTTGCGCACGTGCCCCATATGGATGCGCCCCGACGGATAGGGGAACATCTCCAGCACGTAGTATTTCGGCCGCGAGAACTCGTTCGGCGTCGCGAAGATGCCGCGCTCGTCCCAGACCTTCTGCCAGCGGGCCTCCGCCGCGGCGGCGTTGTAGCGTTCGAGATTCTTTGATCCGGAATGCACTCGCGGCTGCGCCGACGACTCAATAGGGGCGCCGTCTTGAGGTTCTAAGTGCAATCCCCCCATAACGTCGGCCAAGCGCTTTTCGACAAGTGCGTTGAGTGTCGCCTCCCTTATGCCCAATTTCTTGCGAACTGGCTTCGTAGCTTCAAGAATGTCGTGTGCAAGCCTCTCGAAAACGCAGACATCGCGCGACAGCTCATCGATCATTTCCTTGCGGCCGTCTTCCGTTATCAAACGCTCATTTCTTTCTCGCCAATAGTAGTGAGCCAGGAAGTTTCTGCGCGTTGTTGCTGCCGAAATGCGCTCCTTGAGCTTTTCGTCAAAGTCAGAAACTTTGGCTACTTCTTTTTTCAGATCACCCATAGTTTTCGAGAATTGCTCCTTCAGAAAATTGTCAAAATCCCTCTCATATTTTTTTCGATCGAAGTTCTTAGCTTTGCTACGCACAAAGTTGTCACGCACTTTCGTCATGAAGTCTATTTGCAGCAAAGTATGCGCAAGCTCTACTTCAACGACATTCGCCATATAAATAGCCCGCCCAAACCAGGCGAAGACCTCCTTAATCTCCGGGTCATTGGCGCTTTGTTCCGTCATCTCGCCTCGGCGACCGCCGTCTCTAGAAGCCCAACAGGGTCCGTTTCTGAATATTTAGGGCCCGGCACCTGACATGAAAGGCTTTGCCGGTCAATGCATTGCCCCCTCCGGCGCTGGTGCCGCTCGGCGCTATTCGTCAGCGCCGGTGCGCTACCGATATAATCTTCCCGGCGGCTGATTCGCGCTCAAAGGAAAGAAAAACAGCGACATGAATCCCGACGAAACGATCAGCCTGAAAACCGTCAATGGTTGGGCGATCTTGCCGTCGTCGCTCAAGCGTCCCGACCGCTCGCCGCGCTTTCATCTGCATTTCCTCGCCAGCCTCGCGACCGACGTCGGTGCCCAGCACCTGATCGTCAACGAGGCCAATGCCGGCTACGAGCCGCCGACCCGCGACCTTATCGAGCGGCTATTGCGGCGCGGTGACCTGTTCGTCGATGTCGGCGCGCACTTCGGCTTTTTCACGCTACAGGCCGCGACCCATCCGGCCGGCGACGTTGCCGTCGTCGCCTTCGAGCCGGATTTGGTGAATGCGTCGACGCTGACCGAGAATGTCCGGCGCAACGGAATATCGAATGCCGTCACCGTGATCTGCGCCGGCTGCGGCAACAAGAACGAATTGGCTCCGCTTGTGTCCAACACGACGATGGGCCACAGCATCCGCGGCGTCGGCCTGGCGCCGGCGGGGCGGGGGCCGGCCAACTGGATTGCGGTCGTCACACTCGACGGCGCGCTCGCCGATCTCGGCAGATACGGGCATCGGCGGATCATCCTCAAGATCGATGCCGAGGGCTTCGAGCCGAATGTCATTATCGGCGCCCAGTCCTTGCTGGCGGCCGGCCGCATCGCGCTGATCGTGTGGGAATGCGGCACCGCGTTCGCCGAAGGCTTGGGGCGGCGCGCCATGCAGCAGATGGCGGCGCTGCTGGGCGAATGCGGCTTTCGCCATTTCCAGCCGGCGCACCCCGGCCATGCCGGCACGCCGATCGTGTTCGATGCCGAAGCCTCCTACATCGGCAACGTCTTCTCGGTTGGCCCGCAGCTGCTTGACGATCCGCTGTTTCGCGCCGCCGCGGCTTGAACGCCGCTTCGCCCGGCGCAACGCCGGCGGGCGCTACGAAGCCGGCTTGTTCTTCGCCGCCATGAGCACCTTGAAGCCGACCCATCCCCAATAGACCCGGTGATGGGCGATGAGACCGTTGTCGATATCCATCACTTCGACCAGGTCGACCTGATCGCCCTGCGGCGTCGCCCGCGGATACTCCCAGGTCAGTTGCCGGCCGTTGGAAAAGAACGTCCCGGTCCGGTACCAGCGGCCGAGATCGTTGCCGAGTTTGCGAAATCCGGCTTCGAAGAACGACCTGATCGCGGACCTGCCCTGCAGGATTCCCTCGGTCCGGTCGGGCAAGGTCGCCAGGATCAACGGCGTTTCAAGGATGGCGTCCGCCGCGTACAACGCGATGAGGCCATCGAGATCGCGGCCGACGACTGTCTGGTGCCAGCGCTCGTAGACATGGCGGATTTCGGCATCGGTATTGTGGCGCATGGTTGGTGCCCGTTGCGAACGCGTGTGAGGCCAACGTAGCGCGCGCGGCTCTTGCGATGTTTCGGTTCATGCCGAAGTATTTTCCCGCTTGCCGGATGGCCTTGATCGCATTGCCACGCGCCCGGCCAAAAACGAACCGCCGCGCCAAAACGCCGCCGGAAGCAATAGGAACACTGCCGCGAAGTTGAATTAACCTCGTCACCTGCCCGGATTTCGCCGGCGCGGAATCCGGGCTACGCTATCCGGGCAAGCCTCACATCCGGGAGGAATAAATGAAGGCGAAAGCACTCACGCTCGGTTTGGCGGCGTTGGCCCTCGCGGCGTTTGGTTCCGCGGCCGGCGCGCAGGATACCGTCCGCGTGCGCGGCACGATCGAGCGCCTGGAGGGTCCGATCTATGTGGTGAAGGGGCGCGACGGCGCCGAGCTGAAAGTCACACTGATGGATAGCGGCATCGTGGTCGCGCTCGTCAAGGCGTCGCTCGCCGATATCAAGCCGGGTCTGTTCGTCGGCTCGACCGGCATGCCGCAGCCGGACGGCAGCCAGAAGGCGATCGAGGTGCACATCTTCCCGGAAGCGATGCGCGGTACCGGCGAGGGCCATTATCCGTGGGATCTGCAGGCCGACTCGACCATGACCAACGCCAATGTCGAAGAGAGTGTGGCCAGCGTCGACGGGCAGACGCTGACGCTCAAATACAAGACCGGCGAGAAGAAGATCATTGTCACGCCGCAGACCGTGATCGTCACCTACAATCCGGGCGATAAGGCCGACCTCAAGCCGGGTACGAAAATCTTCGTTGCCGCCGCAAAGAAGCAGCCGGACGGCACCCTGCAGGCGGCGCGCATCAATTACGGCAAGGACGGGATGACGCCGCCGATGTAAGGGCGCCGTCGCAGCCCGACTTGACCTGGCCATTCCGATTAGCAACGCGTTGTGCCAGCCTAAGCCAAATGCCCGGCATGAGAGCCGGGCCTTTCGAAAGGAGCGCGAAAAGACAGAATGGCGGCAATGATCGTAACTTCCGATCCGAAACTTCATCACCCGCACGTGGCGCGCAACCGCGAGCCGATCCTGGCGGTGCTCAAGCGGTTGTTGCCGGCACGTGCGTTGGTGCTGGAAATCGCCAGCGGCAGCGGCGAGCACGCGGCGTTTTTTGCCAAGGCGTTGCCGTCGGTCTCCTGGCTGCCAAGCGATATCGATGCCAAGGCGCTGGCCAGCATTGCGGCGTTCCGCGCCGGGGCCGGCGTGCCGAATCTCCTGGCGCCGGTGCGTCTCGACGTCATGGCGGAAGCCTGGCCGGTCAAGCGCGTCAATGCGGTGGTCTGCAACAACATGATCCACATTTCGCCATGGGCGGCGAGCCAGGGCCTCATGGCCGGCGCCGCGCGCGCGCTGCGCCCCGGCGGCGTGCTTTATCTTTACGGCCCGTACAAGATTGACGGCAAGCATACGGCGGCGAGCAATGCGGAGTTCGACGGCTATTTGCGCCAGCAAAATCCCGAATGGGGCATCCGCGATCTCGGCGACGTGCGCGAACTCGGCGCGCGTCACAAGATGACGCTGACCGAGACGGTGCCGATGCCGGCCAACAATCTCAGCATCATTTTGCGGCGCGACGAGTAGGCAGCAAAAAACCCGCCGGCGAGCCGCCGGCGGGTTGGAAGTTGGTTGTTACGCTGGCGCGCTTAGAAGTGCAGGTTCAAACCGGCGCGCACGATGTTGGTTTTGAACTTCACGTTGTCGATCACGATCTGATTTTGCGAGCCGAGATCGACATAGATGTATTCGACCTTGCCGCTCAGATAGTTGGTGAAGGCGTATTCGACGCCGCCACCGGCGGTCCAGCCGAACCGGGTCTGCGTGTCGGAGGCGGTGACGGCTGCGCCGATGCCGCTTGCCGCGGCCGAGGCATTGGCCGTGGCATTGAGGCCGCCCATCGCGGCGCCGGCGGTGCCGTAGATCAGCGCGTGGTCCCACACAAATCCGGCGCGCACCCGCGTTGTTTCCAGCCATTGCAGCTGCGAGCTCAAGGAGAACCCGGCGGTGCCGCCCGGGATGGGCACGGCGCCGTTGAAAGTGCCGCGAATATTTGACCAGTCCAGATCGGCCTCGGCGCCGACCAGGAACCAGTTGAACTGGTAATTGTACCCAACCGTGCCACCGGCGAGGCCGCCGCTGGTGTTGAAGTTGCCGGTCGTCAGAGCCGGAAGTCCGGTGACGCCGGCCGTCACGCTATGGCTGGTCGTGCCCCAGCCCCAGCCGCCGTTGACACCGATATACCAACCGGTCCAGCTGAAGTACGCCGGCGGAGGCGCCTTGTAGACCTGCGGCAATGAAAGGTCGGCGGCAGAAGCCGACTTGGCGAACGCGAGGCTCAAGCCCGCGGCAGCGATCAGAAGTACACAACGCGTGCGCATGGATACGTCCCCCTTTATGCGTACGCGCACGGTTTAGAGTCCGCCGCTAAAGAACTTCCTAGCGGCGCGAGCAAACAATGCGTGTTTGAGTATTTTGTCGGACGCTGTTGCAAATAAGCATCACTGTTTCACGATTTCTTAATGATTAGGATTTGCTGACCAATAATCCGGTATCGTTGCGCGGTCGTTTGCATGCGCGCGCATCTGAAAAAGAATCCGTACGAGTCGTCGCGCATGCGGTTAGATGAAGCGAGCCCGGTTACATCAGGGGTACTGACGAAAACACATTTCACTATTTTCGCGGCGCGAACATCACTTCGCGTGGCCGCGCGCCGGTTGCGATCGTAGTCACACCAAGGGTACTGACAAAAATAGATTGCAGCCATGCATATCGGTGCGCACGCGGCGCCGCCGCGCAAAATAAAGAAGAACATTCTCGCCCTGGCACGCTTGTCGCAGCGATTATTTTGTCAATTGGTTATAGGCGGCGTCACGTCGCACAGCCCCGGCGCTCGATCGAATGTTGCGCTTGCGAGCATCGACGTGTCCTCCCATGTGCGGTGCATCAATGCCGGGGTTTCAGATCGGAGGATAATCGATGTCACTATTGTACTCGCCGACGACGTTGGGTCCGCTCACACTGAAGAATCATCTGGTCATGTCGCCGATGACCCGAAGCCGGTCGCTGGGCAATGTGCCGGGCGAACTGGCTGTCGAATATTACAAACAGCGCGCGACGTCGGCGGGGCTGATCATCACCGAGGGAACGTCGCCGTCGCCGAACGGCCTCGGCTATCCGCGCATCCCCGGCATCTTCTCTGCCGCCCAGGTCGAAGGCTGGAAGCCGGTGACGGCCGCCGCGCATGCCAAGGGCGCCAAGATTTTCGTGCAGCTGATGCACACCGGGCGCGTCACGCATCCAAACAATCTGCCGGCCGGCGCGGTCGTTCTGGCGCCGTCGGCGATCGCCGCCGCCGGCGAGATGTACACCGACCAGGAAGGCCCGAAGCCGAACGCCACGCCGAAAGCGATGACCGAGGCCGACATCAAGACCGCGATCGGCGAGTACGTGCAGGCGGCAAAGAACGCCGTCGCGGCGGGCTTCGACGGCATCGAGCTGCACGGCGCCAATGGCTATCTGCTCGAGCAGTTCTTCCGCCCGACTTCCAACAAGCGCACTGATGCGTATGGCGGTTCGGTCGAGAACCGGGCGCGCTTCGTGCTCGACGTCGTCAAGGCGACGACCGCGGCGATCGGCAAGGACAAAGTCGGCATCCGCCTGTCGCCGTTCGGCGTGTTCAACGACATGCCTCCTTATCCCGAGGAGGAGGCGGACTACGCGTATTTGGCGCGCGAGCTCAACGCCGCGGGCTTGCTGTACGTCCATCTGGTCGATCATTCGCCCATGGGCGCACCGGTGGTGCCGCAATCGATCAAGGATACCTACCGCAAGGTGTTCAAGGGTGCGCTCATTCTGTCCGGCGGTTATGATGCTGCCCGCGCCGAAAGCGATCTGGCTGCCGGCAAGGCCGACCTGATTGCGGTCGGGCGGCCGTTGCTCGCCAATCCGGATCTGGTCGAGCGGTGGAAAGCCGGCGCACCGCTCAACGCACCCGACATGAACACGTTCTATACGCCAGGCGCCAAGGGCTACACCGACTATCCGGTGCTGGCGCCGCAACCGGAGCCGGCCTGATCCGGCAAGACTGGATTCGTTAAGACTTCGGGGACCGATCGGAGCGGGGCGGCACAAAGGCCGCCCCGTTTTATTTTGTTCGACCGCCTCGGGGGAGGGACAGGGTGGGGCCGGTCATAATCCAGTCAGCTCCATCGCCTATGCCGCATCGGCGATTGGAGGAATGAGCCATGACCAGCTTTGGCGATGGTGCGGCAAATAATGATCTTGGGCTCTCGCGCCGCGATGTCGTGACCTACGGCGCCGCCGCTGCCATCGCCGCGGCGGCGACGCCATTCGGCCAGGCGCTCGCGGCCGTCGGTGCCGGCACAGTCTCCGGCACGGTTTACGAACATCGCTTCGGCAGCGGGCGCCGCCAAGCCAACGATCCGGGCTCTCCCGGCGTGCTTGCGGGCATCCCCGGCGTGCTGGTGTCGAACGGCCGCGAGGTGGTCAAGACCGATGCCGCCGGGCGCTACACGCTGCCGATCGACGACGAGAGCATCGTCTTTGTCATCAAGCCGGCCGGCTATGCGGTCCCGGTAGACGACGACATGCTGCCGCGGTTCTATTACATTCATCAGCCTGCAGGCTCGCCGCAAACCCTCAATCTGCGCTATCGCGGCCTCGAGCCGACCGGGCCGCTGCCGGACGCGGTCGACTTTGCGCTCAAGAAAGTCGATGAGCCGCAAAAATTCGACGTGCTCCTGTTCACCGATCCGCAGCCCGAAAGCGCGGTCGAAGTCGATTTCATCCGCGACGACGTGGTCAGCGGAGTGATCGGCGCCAAGGCGGCGTTCGGCATGACTTTCGGCGACATCATGTTTGATGATCTGTCGCTCTATCCGCGCTTGAATCGCATCATCGGCAAGATCGGGCTGCCCTGGTACAATATCGGCGGCAACCACGATCTCAATTACGAGGCGCCGGGCGCGAAATATTCGCGCGAGACCTTCAAGCGGGTGTTCGGTCCGAACTATTACGCTTTCGAGTACGGCGGCGCGCTGTTTTTGATGCTCGACAATGTCGATTATCTCGGCCCCGATGTGGCGCGCCCGCGCGGCGCCGGCAAGTTCGAGGGCCGCATCGGCGAGCGCCAGCTCTCCTTCATCGCCAACGTGCTCAGGGAATTTCCGGCCGACAAGCTCGTTGTCACCGGCATGCACATTCCGCTGCGCAATTATCTCGACGGCAACGACCCTTCGACCAACACCGCCGACCGCGCCGAGTTCTTGAAGCTGTTCGCCGGCCGGCCGAACACACTCAGTCTCGCCGGCCACACCCATACCACCGAACATCATTATCTCGGCGCTGACGATGGCTTTGGCGGGTCAGCGCCGCATCATCATCATGTGCTCACCGCGGTATCCGGCTCGTGGTGGAGCGGTCCATACGACCATCGCGGCATTGCGGTCGCCGACAGCCGCGATGGCAGCCCGAACGGCTTCCATATTCTGTCGATCGACGGATCGGGCTATTCGACCCGGTTTATGCCGGCCAATGAGCCGAGCGCGCGGCAGATGCGCATCGTGCTCGACTCGCAATTCCACCGCGCCCGCAAGGAACTCTACGCCGAATACCGCATGGGCGAATTGCTCGGCTCGCCGCTGCCGCGGGAAAATGCCTTCGCCACCGACCTGATCGTCAATTTCTTCGACGGCGGTCCGCGCACCGCGGTCGAGTACCGCGTCGGCGAACGTTCGCCGGCGAAAATGGCACGGGTCACCCGGCCCGATCCGTTCGTCGAGGAGGTGTTCGCCCGCAACGAGGCGACCAAAAAGCCGTGGGTCAAGGCCGAGCCGTCATCGCATATCTGGTCGGCGCGGCTGCCCGGCGACCTCGAAGCCGGCACCCACTGCATCGCCGTGCGCGTGATCGACGAATATGGCCGCGAGCATCGCGACCATCTGATCGTCGAGCTGACCGGGGCAGGCGAAGGGACCAACAAGACGCGGCCGGGCTAGGTCGTCTCAAGTGCGTCATGGCCGGCCTCGTCCCGGCCATCTCGCTAAGTCACGTCCGGCGCCTAACAATCGGGATGCCCGGCATAAAGCCGGGCATGACGGACGCTAAATCAACCCGCCGCCGGCGGCGACCAGGCCGAGATGATAATCGGCGTCGCCGAAGGTGGCGTCGATAGTGGTGACGCGCTTGAAGTAATGGCCGACCTTGGTCTCCATGGTCATGCCGATGCCGCCATGGATCTGGATCGCCTGCTGGCCGACAAAGCGGCCGGAGCGGCCGATCTGCACCTTGGCCGCCGAAATGGCGGCGCGCCGCTCACGGGCATCGTCCTCGGCCGCCATCACGGTCGCGAGCATCGCCATGCTGCGCGCCTGCTCGACCGCGATCAGCATTTCCGCGGCGCGATGCTGCAAGGCCTGGAAGCTGCCGATGGTGACGCCGAATTGCTTGCGCGTCTTCATATAATCGACGGTGGTTTCGTGCATCGCCGCCATGGCGCCGACCGCTTCGGCGCACAGCGCCGCGATCGCGTTGTCGGCGACGCGCTCGATCAGCGGGAACGCCGCGCCGGGCTCGCCGATGGCGGCCGAGGCATCGGCGCGCACGTGGCTCAGCGTCACCTCGGCGGCGCGCAAGCCGTCGACGGTCGGATAGCCGCGCACCGAGACGCCGGGCGCGGTGGCGTCGATGACGAACAGGGCCAAACCATCGCGGTCGGTCTGCGCGCCGGACAGCCGCGCCGAGACGACGAACTTTTCCGCGGTATCGCCGTGCAGGACCAAAGTCTTGGCGCCGTCGAGCACAAAGCCGCTGCCGTCGCGGCGCGCCGTGGTTGCGACATTGGCGAGGTCGTAGCGCGCCTGCCGTTCGGCGTGGGCGAGGGCCAGGCTGAGCTCGCCGGCTGAGATTTTCGGCAGTATCTCGGCTTGCATGGCCTTGCTGCCGCCAAGCCGGATGAAGCCGCCGCCGAGCACCACGGTGGCGAGATACGGCTCGAGCACCAGCGCGCGGCCGATCTGTTCCATGACGATCATGGTCTCGACCGGCCCGCCGCCTGATCCGCCGTAGTCTTCGGCAAACGGCAGGCCGAGGAGGCCGAGGTCAGCGTATTGTTTCCAGATGATCAGGCTCCAGCCGCGCGGCTCGACCGCATAGCGCTTGCGCAATTCAAACCGATAATGGTCGGCCAGATAGCGCTCGACACTATGCCGCAACAATTGCTGCTCTTCGGTCAGCTCGAAATCCATTTTTCAGGTCCTAACAACTCTGCTCGGTCATTCCGGGGCCGAGCGAAGCGAGGAACCCGGAATCGATAACCACCGGCCGTGAATATGGATTCCGGGCTCACCGCTTCGCGGCGCCCCGGAATGACGCGACATCACAACCCCAGGATCGCCTTGGCGATGATCTGCTTCTGAATCTCGTTCGAGCCGCCATAGATCGAGGTCTTGCGGTAGTTGAAATATTGCGGCGCCAGCGTGCCGCCCCAGTCGGGGCCGACCGGCGGCTCGTTCCAGCGCTCGCTGTCGTCGTGCGGTACCTGATCGGGTAAGGCGTATGGGCCGACCACTTCGAGCAGCAATTCGGTGATGGCCTGCTGAATCTCCGAGCCTTTGATCTTCAGTATCGACGAAGCCGGGTCGGGCTTGTCGCTGGCGCCTCGCGTGCGTTCAGCGGCGACGACGCGAAGCTGGGTCATTTCCAGCGCCTTGAGCTCGATCTCGACGGCGGCGATCTTGGCGCGAAAGCGCTCGTCGGCGAGCAGCGGCTTGCCGCCGGATTGCTCGAGCGCGGCCAGCTCTTTGAGCCGGCGGATGCGCGACTTGGAGATGCCGATGCGGGCAATGCCGGTGCGCTCGTTGCCGAGCAGGAACTTGGCGTAGTTCCAGCCCTTGTTCTCCTCGCCGACCAGATTCTCCGCCGGCACCTTGACGTCGTCGAAGAACACCTCGTTGACCTCGTGGCCGCCATCGATGGTCTGGATCGGGCGCACGGTGATGCCCGGCGTCTTCATGTCGATCAACAGGAACGAGATACCTTCCTGCTTCTTCGCCGCCGGATCGGTTCGCACCAGGGCGAATATCCAGTCGGCGAATTGCGCCAGCGTCGTCCAGGTTTTCTGGCCGTTGACGACATAATGGTCGCCGTCGCGCTTGGCCGCGGTTTTTAGCGACGCCAGATCGGAGCCGGCGCCGGGCTCGGAAAAGCCCTGGCACCACCAATCGTCGAGATTGGCGATGCGCGGCAGGAATTGCTGCTTCTGTGTTTCGTTGCCGAACGCGATCAGTACCGGCCCGAGCATGTTGACGCCGAACGGCAGCGGCTCCGGCGCCGGCGTCTGCTGCATCTCGTCGCGGAACAGATAAATCTCGACCGGTCCCCAGCCGGTGCCGCCCCATTGCTTCGGCCAGTGCGGCACCGCCCAGCCTTTGGCATTGAGGATGCGCTGCCAGGTGACGAGGTCCTCTTTGCCGAGGCGTTCGCCTTCGATCATCTTCCTGCGGATCGATGACGGCAGGTTCTCTCTCATAAAGCCGCGCACATCGGTGCGGAACGCGTTCTCTTCCGGCGTGAAGCGAAGGTCCATTAGCTGCTCCTTACCAGTGTTTCCCGTCATCCTGAGGTGCGAGCGCAGCGAGCCTCGAAGGATGCACGGCCCGGGCCGTCGCCCTTCGAGGGCCGCTTCGCGGCCACCTCAGGGTGACGGAGAACGTTAGAAACTTGACACTTCCAACATACCCTAATTGATCTCGAACAGCCCGGCGGCGCCCATGCCGCCGCCGATGCACATGGTGACGACCGCAAGCTTGGCGCCGCGCCGACGGCCTTCGATCAGCGCGTGGCCGGTCATGCGCGCGCCGCTCATGCCGTAGGGATGGCCGATCGAGATGGCGCCGCCGTCGACATTGAGCCGCTCCTGCGGAATGCCGAGCCGGTCACGGCAATAAAGCACCTGGCTCGCGAACGCCTCGTTCAATTCCCACAGATCGATGTCGTCGATCTTCAGTCCGGCGCGCGCCAACAGCTTCGGCACCGCGAACACCGGGCCGATGCCCATTTCGTCGGGCTCGCAGCCCGCCACGGCGAAGCCGCGGAACGTGCCCAGCGGTTTGAGCCCTTTGCGCTCGGCCGTCTTGGCGTCCATCACCACGCAGGCCGACGCACCGTCGGACAACTGGCTGGCATTGCCGGCGGTGATCCATTTGCCTTCGCGCACCGGCTTGAGGGCGGCGAGCCCTTCCAGCGTGGTGTCGGGGCGATTGCCCTCATCGCTTAACAGCGTCACCTGCTCGAAGCTCTCGGCCTTGGTGTCCTTGTCGACGATCTTCTTGGTGGTCGGCAGCGCCACGATCTCGTCGCCGAACCGCTTGGCCTGCTGCGCGGTCGCGGTGCGGCGCTGGCTTTCCAGCGCGTAGCCGTCCTGCGCCTCGCGGCTCACCTTATAACGTTCCGCCACGGTGTCGGCGGTGTCGATCATCGGCATGTAGATCGCGGGCTTGTGCTCGACGATCCATTCGTCGTTGACGGGCATGCTCTTGCCGTCCTGGACCAGGCTGATGCATTCGAGCCCGCCGGCGCGCGATGACGGACGCCTCGCCGGCGATGATGCGCTGCGCCGCGAGCGCAATCGCCTGCAGGCCCGAGCTGCAGAAGCGGTTCACCGTCATGCCCGCTACGGTGACCGGCAAGCCCGCGCGGATCGCCGCCTGCCGGGCGATGTTCTGGCCGGTGGCGCGCTCCGGCAGCGCGCAGCCGAGGATGACGTCTTCGACTTCGGCCGGCTCGACGCCGGCCCGCTTCACCGCATGCTGGACCACATGGCCGCCGAGATCGGCGCCATGGGTCATGTTGAACGCGCCGCGATAGGCTTTGCCGATCGGGGTGCGGGCGGTGGACACAATGACGGCGTCGGGCATTGGCGATCTCCCTTTTTAGCGGAGCATGATCCTACCGGAAAACCGGCCTCCACTTTCCCGGACCATGCCCTGTTCTTGTTGCGGACCGGCAACGCCCTGTCCGGCCATCATCTTTGCCGGAGGATCGATTGGCCGGTCAAGCCCGACGGAAATCACAAGTGAGCATAAGGCGACGCGATGTAATCACCACGCCATCTGATCACCGTAATCAGGTGCCCGAGATGGCGTTCCTGTCGCAGCAGTCGGGACAAGCCGTACAGTCTTACTGACTTGGCGTGAGGCGGTTATCGTTCGAAACAAAATCACTATCGGGAGGACAAGCCATGAAGAAAATCGCGACGCTGGGCATGCTGATTATTGCGGCAATATTTGCCACCGGCTCAGGCAGTGCGCTCGAAAACACCCGTGAGATTCCTGCTCATGCCGTGCCGGTGCCGGACACGGCCAGCCCGGCGTTGCAGACGATGATCGCGGCGCCGCTGCCGCCATGGTGGAACCGGCATCCGAAGTCAGCGCAGGATTGGAAGGACTTTATCGCCGAGCGCACCGCCATGAGCCTGAAAGTGGTTGCGGCGCTGCGCGAAAAGTTGGATCTCAAGGTCGAGCCGACCGTGATCGGCGGCGTCAAGGCGTTCATTGTCACGCCGGGCGACATGCCGGAAGCCAACCGCAATCGCCTCCTGATCCACGTCCATGGCGGCGGCTATGTGTTCGGCCCGGGCGAGGCCGGTCTGCCGGAAGCGCTGCTGATGGCCGGTCACGGCCGCTTCAAAGTGATCTCGGTCGACTATCGCATGCCGCCCGATTTTCCTTATCCGGCCGCGATGGATGACGCGATGGCGGTCTACAAGGAGGTCGTGAAGACCACCGATGCCAAGAAGATCGGCATCTTCGGCACCTCGACCGGCGGCGGCATGACGCTCGCCATGGTGTTGCGCGCCAAAGCGGAAGGCTTGCCGCTGCCGGGCGCGATCGCTCCGGGCACGCCGTGGTCCGACATGACCAAGACCGGCGACACTTACTTCACCAACGAAATGGTCGATGACGTTCTGGTCAGCAACGACGGCTGGCTCGGCGATGCGGCCACGCTCTATGCCAACGGCCATGACCTCAAGGACCCGATGCTGTCGCCGGTCTATGGCGACCTGAAAGGCTTTCCGCCGACGATCCTGACCACCGGCACGCGCGATCTGTTTCTCAGCAACACCGTGCGGGTGCATCGCAAGCTCCGCGAGGCGGGCGTCGTCGCCGATCTGCTGGTGTTCGAAGGGTTGTCGCACGCCCAGTATTTGTTCGATGCCAATGCACCGGAGAGCAAGGAGCACTTTGTCGAAACCGCCGCGTTCTTCGACGAGCATCTGCAGAAATAACTCGGGGAGATGGCCAATGACCAATGGGATGACTGCGGCGCATCGCGCCGCGCGTGTGTTGCTGCCGTCCGGCGTCCTGTTGGCTGCCGCGGTTTTTGCCGCGGCCTCCGCCGCACAAGCGCAGGAGGCAAAACCCGCGCCGGAGGCGCGCATCATCGTGGCCGGCGATGGCAGCATCAGCGTGGCGCCGGATTACGCCCGAATCAGGAGCGGCGTGACCAGCCGCGCCAAGACCGCCAAGGAAGCGGCCGACGCCAACGCCAAAGCCATGGCGGCGATCATGGTGGCGCTGACCGGCGCCGGCATCGAAACAAAGGACATCCAGACATCGCGGTTTTCGGTTCTGCCGGTCTATGCGGCGCCGGCGCCCAACACCGAACAGCGGCTCACCGGCTTTGCCGTCTCCAACCAAGTCAGCGTCACCATCCGGCAGATCGACAAGGTCGGCGACGTACTTGACAAGCTCATCACCGCCGGTGCGACCGATGCCGGCAGCGTGGAATTCCTGCACTCCGATACCACCAAGACGCTCGACCGGGCGCGCGAGGCGGCGATGGCCGATGCGCGGCGCAAGGCCGAAGTCTACGCGCGCGCCGGAGGTTTAAGCCTCGGCGGCGTCGCCTGGGTGACCGAGGATGCGTCGTTTGCGCCGATGCCAAAGGTGGCAATGCCGCGCGCGGCCCTTGCACCGGGCGGGCCGCCGCCGATCTCCGCCGGCGAGGACACGCTCGCTGTGCACATCACCGTCGGTTACGACATCGCGCGTTAGAATAAGCTCTGTGTTCAGTGCGCGCCGCGGGGTTTTGTTGCTTTGACGAGCCGCCAGCGGTGAAAAAACACGACGCGGCCGTCTTTGACCGATAAGCCAACCCCCGCGGTGCAGCCCGCCTCCGCGAGCGTGCGGATGACCGTTCGGATCGGTTCGACGCGGGCCGGATCGTCGACAATGGCCAGCCATTCTTCGAGCTCGCGGTCCATGTCCCAGGTCGCGTGCTCGGCGATGCCAAAGCCGGCTCGGCTGATCCCGTCGTCCAGTTGCGACGCCGGCAGCATGCGAACGTGCGACGGATCGCGCAGCCGCTCGATCGCGTTGTACAATTTCGATTCGCTGTCGTTTTCCGACGAAACCACGTCGACGATCACGGCGGTGCCGCCAGGGCGCAGCACCCGGAACATTTGGTCGAGCGCGCGCTGCGGATTGGCAAAATGATGAATTGCCAGCCGCGTGACCACGCCATCGAATTCCCCGTCATTGAACGGCAAGCTCTCCGCGTCGCCGGACCGAAACGCGACGTTGGTGAGGGCCGCTTTGGCGCAGCGCGCTTTCGCCTTTTCCAGCATTGGCTCGGTGGCGTCGAACGCCACGACCGCGCCGGCGTCCGGTGCCAGCTCGACGGTGACCACGCCCGGCCCGCAAGCGACGTCGAGCAACTTGCCGCGCCGCGCGTCGCCGAGTGCCGCGCCGAAGCGGCCGGGATCGTCGGCCTTGGCCGCCCAAGTGTCGAAATTTTGCGCCTGCCGCGCAAACTCATCCGCGACGCGTTTAAGGTGATCCATATCGCTTCCTTCCGCTGCGCCTTGGCGCCTTTTTAGCCGCCAAAGCCGCGGTCGACCAGAAGGCTGATGCCGACGCCGGCCAACGCTGCGGCGATGCCGATGGCGACGGTCTCGATCACGGTGCGCAGCGTGTCGCGCTTGGCAATGCGCGCGCGGCCGACGCCGAGACCGATCAGGAGGAGCAGCGTGACGATGCCGGAAACGACGCGCGCCTGCGCCACCGAAAACAAGACGAACGGCACGATCGGCACGGCCGCCGCGGCAAAGTCGGCCAGCAGCATCCACAGCGCCTGCTCCCACGGGCCCGGCGGAACCTCGGGCGCTGCTTCGAGCGCCAGATAGAGCCCGGATAACGCCGCGGGATCGTGCGCCACTGCGCCAGTGAGCGCGGCCGATTGTTCCTCGGTCAGACCGGCGGCAGCAAGCCGGCTCGGCAGCGAAGCGGCAATCGCGTCGGACTGCGCCGTCAGATCGGATTGCACCAGCGCCCGCCTCGCCGCCATGGCGTCGCGGGTGGTCTCCACCTCGAGATAGGCGCCGGCCATCATCGATACCGCCGCAGCCACGGCTCCCGAGGCGCCGGCGATCACCACCGTCGCGGTGTTCGAGGTCGTCGCCGCAACGCCGAAGATCAAGCCGAAGATGGAGACGGTGCCGTCTTCCATGCCGAACACGACGGTGCCGGCGGATTTGGCCAGCGAGCTGCGCAGTCGCTGTAAGGTCGAAGCAAAGCTCATCGTATTTACTTCTTGAGCAGAAAATCCTGGCTCAACAGTTTGCGCTCGCCATCCCAGATTTCCAGCGTCCAGATGCCCGGTACGATCTCCCAGCGATCGATCAGACGATACAGTCGGTACAGCTCCTCGCCGACTTTGTGCTCCTGATAGAACACGTTGGTCAGCGTCACGTTGCCGGTTTCGGGATTGCGCATGCCGGGCTTCGGAATGTGGGTGACGTATTTCAGGTTCACCGCAGCCACCGGCGGCGGTGTGGGCTGCGACCCGATTTGCACGCCAAGGATCGTTGTGCCGGCCTGAGGTGGCGGCGCCGCAGCCGGTTGCCCGATGATCTTGTAGCGAAATCCGAATTCGATGCCCTGTCGGGCCGGGATCGTGGTAGTCGATTGCACGAGCTTGATGTTCGACACCTGGTCGATCTTGCCGGTCGCGGTTCCGGGCGCGGCCGTGGTCGCGGCAGTGTCTGTCGTGTAGATGCCGTACTCGGTGATGTCGATGCGTTCGACGGTCTGCGCGTGCGCGGCGCTGAGCGATAGACCAAGCATCGCGGTGGCCAAGATGGCGCGCATGGACGTTCCTCTGGAACCGTCATATTTCTAACTGCGCCGGGCCGATCCGTCACGTTTCTCCCATTGAGCCCGCCGGGCCCCACACCATCGCGAGGTTTTGCCATATGCCGAGTCGCTTTGCGATCGCTGCGCAGCTGGCCGTCGCCGTTGTCGCTTTGCTCCTCGCCACGGCCGCGGCGCGGGCACAGAGCCACGTCTGTTCGGCCGATGCGATTGCCAAGGCGGCGCTGCTCCTTCGCTTCCACGGCAGTGTCGAGGCCGGTGAACCGGTCGACGTCGAGCAGAATGTCAAAGTATTGCCATCGATCAAGGCGCTCAAAGGCAACGGCCGCTTCGACGTGCTTGAAGTCACCGGCCATATCTACAAGGCGACCTACCGGATGCGGCTGATCTACACACAGATCAAGGGCTCTTGTCTGCTGATGGGCCAGGAGATTTTGGAAGCGAGCGATCCGTATTGATTTGAAGGATATTCGGCCGGCCGCTCGCCTGATGCGCGGGACGGACTGTCGTCGCGACGTATTGCGAAGCTCAGTGATGCCAACCAAGTTTCCGGCATGGAACGCTCTATCACCCGGCGCGACTTTCTCGACGGCATCGCCATCGCTGTGGGCGGCGTGGTAGCTGGCGCATTGCTGCCCGAATTGGTCGCGGCTGCGCTTGCGGAAGAGGCGGCGCAGGATGCGGCCGGATATTATCCGCCGGCGCTGACCGGGCTGCGCGGCAATCATCCGGGCAGTTTCGAGACCGCCCACGCGTTGCGCGATGCCGACTTCTGGCCGAAGGCCGGCGCAGTCACCGCGACCGGCGAGGACTACGATCTGGTGGTCGTCGGCGGCGGCATCAGCGGGCTTGCGGCGGCGCATTTTTATCGCGCCAGAAATCCAGCCGCCCGCATCCTCATTCTCGACAATCACGACGATCTTGGCGGTCACGCCAAGCGCAACGAATTCTCGCCTGACGGGCGGCTGGAGCTGATGAATGGCGGCACCTTGTCGATCGACAGCCCGCGGCCCTACAGCGCCGTCGCCGACGGCCTCCTGAAAACGCTCGGCGTCGATCCGGTGGCGCTGACCAAAAAGTGCGCCGACCCGAATTTCTATTCCGCGCTGGGCCTGGCACGCGGCGTCTTCTTCGACCGCGAGACGTTCGGTGCCGACAAGCTCGTGGTAGCGACTCCGGGTGCCAAGTGGAAAGAGCTGCTGGCCTCGTCGCCTTTACCGCTCAAAGCAAGGAGCGACATTGCGCGGATCCAGGAAGAGACGATCGACTACCTTCCCGGCCTGTCGTCCGCCGAAAAGAAATCGCGCCTGTCGCGGATGAGCTATCGCGACTATTTGCTCAATGTCGTCAAGGTCGATCCCGCGGTGATCGCGTTCTATCAGGCGCGCACCCACGGCGAATGGGGCGTCGGCATCGATGCGGTCTCCGCACTCGACGTTTGGGCCTTCGACTTGCCCGGCTTCCAAGGACTCAATCTCGAACCCGGCGCGGCGCCGCATATGGGCTACACCGCCTCAGGCTACGCCGACGGCGGCTCCTACACGTTTCATTTTCCCGACGGCAATGCCTCGATCGCGCGGCTTCTGGTGCGCAATCTCATTCCCGAGAGCGTGCCGGGCAAGGGCGCCGAAGATATTGCCACTGCGCGCCTCGATTATTCCCGGCTCGACCGTCCGCAATCGGACGTCCGCATCCGGCTCAATGCGACCGTGGTGCGCGCCCGCAATATCGGCGATCCGGCTGCCCCGACCGAGGTGGAGGTCGTCTACGCGCGCAGTGGTGTGCTCGCGTCAGTGCGCGCCAAGGCCTGCGTGCTGGCCTGCTACAATATGATTGTTCCTTATCTCTGCCCGGATTTGCCCGAGCCGCAAAAAGCGGCGCTGCATTATGCGTCGAAGATTCCGCTGATCTATACCAGCGTCGCGTTGCGTAACTGGCGGCCGTTCAAGGCTCTGGGCATTGCGCATGTCCACGCGCCGGGCTCGTATTTTTCCTCGCTGTCGCTGAACCAGGTTGTCGATATCGGCGGTTACCGGAGCGTACGCTCGCCGGATGAGCCGGTGCTTCTCCATATGGTGCGCGTGCCGGTGCAGCCGGGCTTGCCGGAGCGCGATCAGCATCGTGCCGGCCGGCTCGATATTCTCAAGACGAGCTTTGCGACTTTCGAGCAGAATATTCGCGACCAGCTGATGCGCACCCTCGGCCCCGGCGGTTTCGACGCGGCGCGCGACGTCACCGCCATCACCGTCAACCGCTGGCCGCACGGCTACGCCTACGAATATAACCCGCTGTTCGATCCGGATTGGCCGCCCGGCCAGGAGCCGCATGTCATCGGCCGGGCGCGCTTCGGCCGCATCACCATCGCCAATTCCGACGCCGGCGCCGCGGCCTATACGGATTCGGCGATCGACCAGGCCTATCGCGCGGTGGCGGAGTTGTTTGGATAGCGTCGGTCTCGTCGCCATGCCGCCGCAGCCGAAGGATGCGCGGCAGTTCAGACCGCGCGCTCGCGGCGCACC
Organism: uncultured Alphaproteobacteria bacterium; assembly: GCA_963806465.1. Lineage (GTDB taxonomy): Bacteria > Pseudomonadota > Alphaproteobacteria > Rhizobiales > Xanthobacteraceae > BOG-931. The sequence goes on from CAWDZD010000076.1 coordinate 256,405, forward strand.
GCCCACAGCGTCAGCGCGACGACCAGAAGGACGGCGAGCGGCACACCGATGAGCTTGATGGTCGCGTAAGCTACGGCGCCGCACCCGGCACCGAGAACAAACCCGACTGTAATCGAAAGGACCACGGATAGCCGCGCGCGCACCGCGATAAAATCGCGCGCGTCGGCGCTGCTGCCGGGGTCGCGCGCACATCGCCGCCAGACCCAGAACAGCTCGGTCGTCTCGATGCCGAGCTGCGTCATGTTGCCGGTCATGACGTTGGTCTGCGGGATGCCGCGCATCAAAAGCCGCACCACGACGCTCTGCGTGCCCATCGCCATTGCTGCGAACACGCCGGCGATGATGCCGGGCCAGTCGTCGGCACCGGTCGCCGGCGGCCCGGCGAGCATGAGGATGCAGAACAGTCCGAGCAGCAGCGCCTCCAACGCCAGCATCCATGGCATGGCATCACGCCCGAGGTCGCGGGCGAGCCCGATCAACGCGGCGGTCAATGCCGCCGCGATTAGAAAGGCCAGGACGGCGAGCATCTTGCCGGCAATGCCGATGTCGTGGACCACGAACTGGGCGCCAGCGGTGACAAAGCTTCCCGTCACCTGGGCGACAAACAGCCCGAACAGCGCCAGGAAGGTATAGCTGTCGACATAGCCGGCGACAAAACTCAACAGCGCCGGCACCCATCGGGGCGGAACCTCGTGTACCGGCGCAGCTTCCGTCATCTGCCCCCTCTGCCCGCCGTCCCCCCCAGAGCACGATCAATGTGCGCTCTAGGAACTTCACGTCGAGCGGACTAATTTCCCCTTAGCCCAATATTTGGAGCCGCGCCAATGCAACTGAGCCAATTTCACTATCTGCCGCTGGCGCCGGGCTTCTTCACGATCCTTATCGGTCTGTTTGTTGGCCTCGTGGTGGTGCTCCTCGTGTTGGGCGCGCTGCGCCATGCCTATTTGAGCCTAGGCGTCAGCCCGCAGACCGCCATGCTGCTTCTGATCGGCTCACTGATCGGCTCTTATTTCAATATCCCGGTGGCGGTGCTGCCGCCGGAGCAGGTTCAGTCCGACAAGGTGATCGAATTCTTCGGCATGCAATATGTGGTGCCGGTGGTGCAGAATTTGCCGGGCACCGTGATCGCCATCAATGTCGGCGGCGCCGTCATCCCGACCATCATGTCGATTTATCTGCTCGTGGCGCGGCAATTGTGGATGCTGGGCGTGATCGCCACGGCGATTGTCGCGGTTATCCTGCATTGGCTCGCCGATCCGGTGCCCGGCGTCGGCATCGCCGTGCCGATCTTCTTTCCCGCCATCGTCACCGCCATTGTTTCGTTATTGCTGTCGCGCGCCAATGCCGCACCGCTCGCTTATATCTCCGGCAGCATGGGCACGCTGATCGGCGCCGATCTCACCAACCTCGATAAAGTCGCGGGCCTCGGCGCGCCGGTCGCCTCGATCGGCGGCGCCGGAACGTTCGACGGGATCTTTCTCACCGGCATCCTCGCCGTGTTGCTGGCCGGCCTCTATCACCGCCGCCAGCCCGCGATGCAGCCATAGAACGTGATGCAGAACGCTCTTCGGCTAGGTCCGTAACCAAGCACCGAATCCATGAGGCTTAGGAATGTTGGCGCACCAGGCACGTATTTTTGCTTTTCTGATCTTCGGCCTATCCGGCGGCGCCGACGCCAGCCAGGAAGGCCGTGATATGAAGCTCGAAGACATGGGCTTCGTCATGCGGCCGGCAAACACACAGGCTCAGCTCGAACGCCTGCGGCAATTGCCGCCGCGCACGTTCGTAGCCCGCAGCAAGAACGGTCGGCGGTATTACCTCTATGCCGATCCCGATTTTTGCAAATGCGTCTTTGTCGGCGACGAACTTGCCATGAAAAGCTATCAGGATCTGGCGTCGCCGCCGCCGCTGGCGCCGACGGCGATCGGTCCGGGCAAGCCGTCCGTCGCCAGCGAAATGATCCAGGAAATGGATGCCAACATCGGCGCGACAATTTTCGACGGCGATATTCTCGATTATTCGTATTGATAAGATCGATCAGATGCTCAAGAAAACGCCGAAGAAAATTCCAATGAACGCGGCGGCCAACAAAAACGCGCCCAAGAAGAATGGGCTGGCGAGAAAGTCATCGAAAAAAGCAGCCGAGGTTGCGGCTGCGAGCAAGCCACGCAAAATCAGCGAATATCACGCCCACATTTATTACGATCCACAAAACACGCGTGGCCGCGCCGCGCGTCTGCGCGAGCGGGTCGCCATGGAATTTCCGGATGCCAGGCTCGGCCGCTGGCACGACGAACTGGTCGGGCCGCACACGCAATCGATGTATCAGATCGCCTTTGCGAGCGACATGCTGGCCGCGTTTCTGCCGTGGCTGATGCTCAACCGCGACGGCTTGACCGTTCTGCTTCATCCCGAGACCGGCAACGATTATCGCGATCATACCGCGCACGCCGCCTGGCTTGGCGGCGCGCTGCCGTTGCGTCTTGAGGCGTTCGGCGAGCAACGGCCGGACGAATAAGTCGTTTTGCCGCAACGCGTTGTGGAACCGGATGTCGGCTCGTTCGTTTGCCGATGGGATATGTGGGAGACATCCATGCGAAGGTTGTTACTATTTGCTGCCAGCCTTGCCGCGCTCGGGCTCGTCGGCGTGTCCCGCGCGGGCGCCGTTCCGGCCGATGCAACGGCCGTACAGCAAGCCGCAACCGCAGCCTCGCCACTGCGCCAAGCTTTTGTCGGACATCCTACCCGCCACGGCGTCGTCAAATGCTATCGCACCCTCGTGGTCGGCCCGTACCGTTGCCACTATTTTGGCCGTCCATGGTGGTGATCGACAAACGCCGGCCCCGGATTTGATCCGAGGCGGACGGCGACTGGAAGAGATCGCGCTCAGAGGAAGGTGCTACGCCGTATCCTCGACATCAGTGTCCGGCCGGTCGGTTCCGGACGAGACCTCGCGGTGCCAATTGCCGCGCTCATCCTCGTACTCGATGCCTTCGGTCTGCCCGGGCACACGCTGCTCGGCGGCGGCACGGCGCGCGGCATCGAGCGCTTCGGCGTGAGTCGGGAAGCTCTCGGAAAAAACGCCGTTCACCGTATAAGCCCAACCAGCGTCGTGGCGGACCACTTTGTATGTCACGTGTACCATGTTCTCACCTGCCCTCAGCGCATCATATTCAATCCAGCGGGCGTAAGCGAGGTTCCGGTTCAGCCCCCAACGGCCTTAATGATGTCCTCGCCACCGCAGGCGGCTAGGAGCGCCATAGCGCGCGCACGATCGAGATCCTTGATCCGCGCGCGTGCGTTGAGGCTCATGAAGCCGCGCAGGAGATCAGCGGCGCCGCCGAAGTCGGCAAAGCCCAGCGGCCAATCGCCGAACACGCGTTGCTCAAAGCCCGGACCGCGATGCAGCACCGCAATATCGCGATGACGGGCATCGCTCTGGACGCTGGCGAACACCTCGTTGACGGCGCGCTGCTCGCCTTCGAGCGCCTGCAGGAAAGTGCCGTCATGGAAGAGTAGCATGCCGGTGACGCCGATCGCCTTGTTGCGCGCCCGCGCGCCGGCCAATAGCCGCTCTATGTCGGCTGCCGAAAATTCGTGACTGGCGGTGCTGGTCTAGACGATCTGCAGCATGCGGGACCTCGCGCTCCCCGCGGCAAAACGTGACCGCGGGGCCTTAACGAAGGGTCAAATCGAGCGCTGCGTTTGCAGGCGATTTTCGCAAGTTTATTCAAGCGGATATTGAGCAACACCGGCGGCGAAACGGGCACGCACGAAGGCGTGCCGCGTCCCGTCGCGGGGCTGTCAATTCGATCGTATGTTATGGTCGCAGCCGACCGCGAGACAGCCCCGAGATGGCCCAATGTCGATCCGCGCCATGCTCAAGTTGTTCGTTCTGGCGCTGATCGTATTCGGCGTCGCTTTTGGTTTGCGGCGCGCCTTCTTCTTCGATGTGACGCCGGTGTCGTGGGACCAGGACCCGACATCGCTGTGGGCGCTTGGATCGGCGTTTCTGTTGCGCTCGGTCGAGAATCTCGCCGCGGTCGTGGCCGCGCTGTCCTTGATCGTCGCCTGCGGGCTCTGGCTGCGCGGCCGACGCACCGCGCCGGCCCCGAGGCCGAAAGGCTAGTAAACTGCCTCAGTGCCTAGGCTCGATCGACGCGGGCGGCATAGCAGCCGGGCGCGGCGAAGTGAACGTGCAGGTAAGCCGCACGCGGGTCGGCCAACAGCCGCTCGATCGCGCTTTCGAGTTTTTCGCCCTCGACCAGCTCGAAACCGATCATCATGGCGTCGGCGCCGAAGGCGCGCACCGCGAGCGTGCGTTTGCGCAACTGCTCCGGCACCGTATCGACGGCATCGTACGTTTCGTCGCCTTTGCGCACGAAGATCGCGAACCGCATTCGGTAGGGCGAGTTCGACCGGATGGTGTTCGTAGTTGACCAGAATAAGCTCGTCGCCGGGCTTTGAATTGGTGAGACCGACACGGCACGGATAGCCGGCATTGCGTGCGTCGGCGATCCGGCGCACCGCGCTTTGTTGCGCAAGCTCGTCGTCCGACAATGTGAACAGCGGCGCGAATTGCTCCGCCGGCAGACCGCGAATGCGAAAGTGCATGATTGATCCTCCGTTGGCTTTCGAAGGACAAATGGACCAGGCAACGCCGTAATCCCACCCGTTTTCTGCACAGTGCGTCGCGCCGCTGCGCGACTTTTTGGGTGGAGCATGATCTTTTCGGAAAACCGGCTGCCACTTTTCCGGATCATGCTCAGTGCGGCGGCACGTCGCCGAGATTGATGATGTCGTATTTCTCGTTCAGCGCGTCCATCAGCCGGTCGTCAGCCAATTGCTGCGCGCTCAAACCGGCGAGCTCGGCGAGGAATTGATCGAAACCCGCGGGCTGGAAAATCATCAAGCAGCGCGCGGTGCCGCCGGCCGGCAGATCGAGCGCGTGCGGCACGCCGGGCGGAATGTGCACGCAGGCGCCCGGCTCCGCCGCCATCCATTCGCCATCGAAATGAAAATTCACGACGCCGTCGAGGATATAAAAAGTCTCGGCGTGCTGGCGGTGCAGATGCAGGCCGAGCGCGAATTCGCGCTTGAGATTGTCTTCCATCAGCGCATAGGCGCCGCCGGTGTCGGCGGCGGCGACCTTGACGTAGGTGTGGTCGCGCGTCCAGTCGTAGCTCAGTCCGCCGCCGGGCGGCTCGAAGCGGTAGCGCTTGGCTGGCATGAGGACCTCGTTGTTGCGAGAGTTGTCGCTGTGATTCCGCGCGCTGAGTTCACGCGGCGGGTATGTAGCGCGTATGACGAAAGGCTGACGAGATCGCGGACCCGTTTACGGCAGGTCAACCGACCCGCCGCGTCCGCCCGACGGCGACCTGCCAGCGCCGCGTCAACCGCGTGAGCACCTCCCAGCGCGGCTGCGGCTTGACAAGCTTGACCCGCGGCACGGCGGCACGGTGAGCCGGTGGCGGCGCGGGCGGTGGCGCAGCTTCAGCGGCCACCGGCGCTGGCTCGGCGATCGGCATTCTGATCGCCGGCACCACCTCGGCCACGGGCACGACGGCCTCCTCCATCGGCGGCCGGCGCCGGGTTTTCCTTTGTGTTCTGTTGAGCGCCTTGCGGCCGACATTGCGCAGGAAGAACTGCTCGTGCGGCAGGCTCAAGCGCTCGACCGCTGCCGTCAACGGCAGCCATTCCACCGCTTTGATGTCGTCCATCGGCTTGCCGGCCGGGCCGCCGATCGCCTGCATGCGCCAGAAATGTGCGATCTTCGGACCGCTGCCGCCGACATAGGAAATGACGCCAAGGAATTCGTGCACGCGCACGTCGGCGCCGGTCTCCTCGATCGCTTCGCGCCGCGCCGCAGCGATCGGCTTTTCATTCGGCTTGAGCTTGCCCTTGGGGAGCACCCAGGCATTGTCCCGGCGGCGCTGGACGATCGCGACCAAAGGTTTGCCGCCGTTGCGGATGACGATGCCGCCGGCAGCCAGGACAGGCGTGCGCGTTGACTTTCCCATTCTGCCTTTAATAACCGATTCGGTGGCATGTCCATCATCATCTGCTATAACATCGCCGCATGAGCCGGCGACCAACCGATCCGCGCAGCGCCGCCGAGAGCGCCTTCAAGGCGGCCACCACCAAGCCGCCGCCGGAATTGCCGCCCAAACCAACGGCACCACCCGGCGTCAAGGAACTGGTGTCACTGCGCATCGATCGTGACGTGCTCGACTTCTTTCAGGAGGACGGGCCGGGTTGGCAGGAGCGCATCAACGCGGCGCTGCGGAAGGTGGCGGGGAAGTAGCCTAGTCTGACGATGACCGTTGGTTGCCGCATCCGCGCACGATGTTGCGTAGCGCGCCGCCCAATTTTTTGCTGGCGCATAATCGTTCAACCCGTTTCCACTTTTCCGGATCATGCTCTAGCTTCTTGAAAACGGGAGACACCGCCGATGCCGAACGCCATGCCGCACTATCAATGGGATCATATCCATTTGCGCAGCCCAGATCCGGAGGCGACGGCGGCGTGGTTCGAGCGCATGCTGGGCGCGCAGGTGATCCGCTCGGTCGTCGAGGGCAAGACGCGCATCGATTTGAAGCTCGGCGGCGCCGATGTCTTCATCATGCCGGTCGGCGCGGCCGACAAAGTCAATCCGCCGCCGGTGACGCCCTATCAGGGGCTCGATCATTTCGGGCTGACAGTAAGCGGCATCGATGCGGTGGCGGCAGAGCTGAAAGCCAAAGGCGTGGAATTCACCATGGAGCCGCGCACCATCCGCGCCGGCCTGCGCGTCTGCTTCCTGCGCGGGCCGCAAGGCGTGTCGGTCGAGCTGCTGGAGCGGGACGACAAGTACATGTGACGCGAATGGGCGATGGGTGTCGCAAGCGCTCAACCCAGCCTGCGGGCCTTCACGGCTTTGCCGGAATGACATCGGCCGGCGCGCCTTCGGCGCCCATATACACGGTGAGGATGCGCACCGGGGTGCTGCCGGCATCGGCGCCGAAATGCGGCACGTCCATCGTTTCCATGAGCGCTTCGCCCGCCCGGTAGTGCGCTTGCCGCGGTCGCCGTAATCGACGGTGATCTCGCCTTCGAGGATGTAGCCGAACAGCGGCACGCCGTGTTTATGCAGGACGGTCCTGGCGCCTGGCGCGAGCGTGATGATCGCGGCAGTCACGTGCGCAGGTCCGTTGGTCGGGTAATGCAGCGGCTCGCCAAGCACGGTGGTGCCGGTCGACAGCAGCGGCACGGACGAGATGCCTGCGTCTTCGGCGTTGGTGCGGCCGACCAAAGCAAGCGCTGCGGCCAAGGTCGGCTCGCCCGCCGCCATGGTCGCGGCAGCGGTGGCGCCGGCGGTGGCGAAAGTGGTCAAAAGCTCGCGTCGATGCATGACACTCCTCGTCGGGTTGGTCGGGCTCGATGCATGCGCCGGCGGCGAAGCGGAACGCGATGCAAGGCGCGACGTGTGGCGTTGACGGGAAGCTTTGCGCCCGCAGGCGAGGCGGCTCAATTACGCCGCAGGTAAAGGGTGTGGCGGCGGCCGCGCGGCGGCTGGCAAGCGATTGTTTACCAAAATGCGCCGAAATGGCCCGGGTGCAGCGTGTCGGGAGATTCGCATTGACGGCGAGGATCCACGCTCTTCTGAGACTCGGCGTTATCGCCTCGGTCGCGCTGGCGTCGTCCGGCGCCGGTTATTATCGCGCGATCTATGTGCCGGAGCGCGACGCCGCGCTGGCGCAGCAGCGCGTAGAGGACGAAACCCGGGCCTATGCGCAGGTGCGGGCCGCGCAAGTGCGCCACGAAGCCGGGCAACACGAACTGGAACAGCGCCGCGCCACTGCGAAAGTCGCGGCGGAGAGCCGCTATCAGACCTGCCTGAGCGGCGCCGGCGTCACCCACGACACCTCGTGGGCGGCCGAGTGCAAGCGCATCGCCGACAAGGTGGTCGAGGACCGCGCCAGCTGCCTCGCCAAATCGAACATGCCGCAAGGTTATTGCGCCGCGGTCTACCGCACCCGCGACGGCTCGCCCGATTGCATGCTGCCGGTCGCGATCGCCGCTGATCTCGATGGCGGTTTGACCATCGCCCGCAACCGCTGTCAGCGCGAGCGTGAGGCGGCGGTGCGGTGAAACGAGCGCATCGTAGGGTGGGCTGAGCGAAGCGAAGCCCACGCAGGGCGTTCGAAAATTCACGATGTGGGCACGGCGCGTCGCGCCTTAGCCCACCCTACGAATTATCGCACCATGCCGTGGATTTCGGTGCAATGGCGCACCAGATTTTTCCGCGCCGCGACGAACTGCTTGAGCGGCGTGTCGATGTCGTAGAAGTAGATGTTGGCGATGAAGCCGTAGATGCCGGCGTCGATGCTGGTCGGGGCCGGCCCGTGGACATAGCCGTCGGCCGGCACGAGATCGGCCAGGACCTTGAGATCGGCCAGGCCGCGTGCATAGGCGGCGTCCGGCGGGTAGCGGCCGATGCCCTGGAAATGGTAGCGCTGCGCATTGTAATCGCGGGCCTGTTGCATGCCTTCCGCGGTGAGGCTCGGATGCTCGCGCATGAAGGCGTCGCGGAATGCCGGCCAATAGCGGTCGTCCTTCCAGCGCGAGTACGACATCACCCAATAGAGATCGTCGAGCATGCGGGTGATGAGCAGGCTTAAGTCGCGCTGCCGCGCGTCGAGCGCCGCATCGATGGTCAGCCGGTACTTGCGGATAAGGTGCGCGATGATGGTCTCGCTGTCGCCGATGGTGTCGCCGTCGTCGACCAGGTAGGGCAATTGCCCGCGCGGCGCCTTCGACGCGTCGAAAATGTGCTCATGCGCGAACGGCACATGGGCGAGCTTGAGGAAGGCGAAAACCTTCAGCCCGTAGCCGTTGTTGTCGGCGACGCCGAACAGGGGCGGATAGGAGTAGAGCGTGATCATTGTGGCGATGGGTGTAGCCTGAATTGAGCGTCAGCGAATCCGCAAATCACTTTTCCCCGCGTACGCCATGCACTCGAGTTCGACCTGGGCGCCGAGCGCCAGGCCGCTGGCGCCAAAGGCCGAGCGCGCCGGCAGGCGATCGGGCTTGAAATAGGTGACGTAGACTTTGTTGAAGTCTTCCCACTTCGCCATGTCGGCCAGCATCACCGTGCACTTGAAGACGTCGTCGAAGCTCAAGCCGTTGGCTTTGAGCACCGCGGCGATATTCTCCATGGTCTGCCTGGTTTCGGCTTCGATGCCGCCGGCTACGACTTGGCGCGTCCCCGGCACATTGCCAAGCGCGCCCGAGAGATAAAGCACGTCGCCGACGCGCACCGCCTGGCTGAACGGCAATTTGGCGGCGGTCGCTCCCGGGGAATTGTAGAACTGCATGCTTGGCTCCTCTGCGCGGGCGGCCAGCACAGCACCGGCCGCGGCGGCGAGCAAGCCGATGGCGAATGAAAGTGTAGTGCTCATCGACCGCATTTTTCCGATTCCATTCTTGGCAGCGTAACGGACGTGAACGACACGTCAATTTAACGCGCCCTTCACCCTGATCGGTCCGCCAAATAAACCGTCGATTTAGCGTAGACGATAAATCGCCGGCTTGGCTGACGGGGCGTCAAGCCCGCCGGCTTCAAGTTATGATAGTCTCGAACACGGTGTCTCTTGTAGCGATCGATGGATAACTCGGAACATAGACGGTTCCACCGCGTTCGGCCCACCGCATCGGGCAGGGCGGGCACGATCTTTGTCGATGTGAAAACCCCGACGACGGCCTGCAACATCGTCGACCTCAGCGCCGGCGGCGCCTGCATCGAGGTGCATGGCACCGCGACGATCCCGAAGCGCTTCATCCTCAACCACGGCGGCGTCAAGAAATCCTGCCGGCTGGTCTGGCAAAAGGGACGGCGCATCGGCGTTTCGTTCTGAGTGCCGGGCTGCATCGCGACCGCACCTCCTGATCGTCACCACCGGGCATAGCCGTTCGAAGAACGGCGTCGCTTCGCTCGCCTATGACCCGGTAGTCTATGTAGAAGTGCCGCAAAGCAAATCGTTGCGGCAAATCTCGCAAAGCCAGCGCTCCGCATGGATTGCCGGATCAAGTCCGGCAATGACGAAAACAGTGCATTGAATTGTCGCCGCCGGCGGGCGAAGCTTGCCGCTCCGATCGCTCACGGGGAGACGTTGCGATGCGCGCCATCCGTCGTTCGCTGCTGCCGGCTTTGGCTTTGGTGTTTTGCGCCGTTCCGTTGTCCAGCTGGGCCGGCTGCAACCGGCCGGTCGTCGTCCCGATCCGCTTCCAATCGGGCGCGGTGTGCTGGCAGCATGTCGGCGGCGGCACCACCTTCACCGGTGCGTTCGGCGCCCGCCAGCACGTCACCGCCGCCGCGATCGGCCAGTTCTACAATTCCGACGGCAAGCAGGAATGGGTGACGACCGGCACCTGGCAGATCTCGATCAGCGGCCCCGGCGGCTTCTTCGCCAACGGCGAGAACGGCCAGCTCGACACCATCCTGCCCGCGGCCGGCCAATACAGTTTCGAGATCGGCCCGTGCGCGGTGTGGGGCAATCAGGGCATGATCGAAATCTGCGCGGAGTAAGTAGCCCGGATTGAGCGCGAGCGAAATCCGGGAGCGGCCGCGAGACTCCGCCCTGGGTTTCGCGGAGCTCGTCATCGGGCCGGCCACTTCGGGCCGGACCCGTTGGCTTAACCCAGGCTACGGTCAGCGCGCGCCGCCGTCGTTGAATTGCCGCTCCAAGATTTCGCCGAGCGTCGCATAGAAGAAGCCGTTGAGGCGGCCGACCGGGTCGAGCTTGCGCATGTCGATATAGCCGCCTGTCATCACCTCGGGATCGACGTGGATGAGGACCACTTCGCCGATCAGCAGCGCTTGGCGCTTCGGCCCGAGCTCGAGGACGCGCTCAAGCTTGCACTCGAAATGGATCGGCGCCTTCTTGACGCGTGGCGCGTTGACCTTGACGCCCGGGATCGGCGTCAGGCCGGTCTCGGCGAATTCGAAATCGTCCTCGGGAAAGCCGTTGGCGGAATCGACCATCTCCTGCCACACCGGCCGCGTCACCACGTTGAAGCAGAAGGCGCCGCTCGCACGCGCGTTCTTGAGCGTATGCTTCTCGCTGCCGTCGCCCTTGCGCATGATGGTCAGCGAGATCATCGGCGGCGAAACGCACACCACGGTGAAGAACGAGAACGGCGCCAGGTTCGCGACGCCGGTTGCGCTCACCGTCGACGCCCAGCCGATCGGCCGCGGCACCACCGAGCCGATCAGCAGGCGATAGACCGCGCGTTCGTCGGTCGTTGCGGGATCGATTTGTAGTTGCTCGGACATTGATGCGGACTTTCGGGCAGGCGGGAGTGGGGACGGCTGGAGAGAACGAACGCCTGTGTAGGATGGGTTGAGCGAAAGCGAAACCCATCATAGGGCGGCGAGGGGAGGGGGCTTCGCTTGTCAAAAGTTCTGGCTTCTTGATGCGGCAATTGCTCGCAATTTATCGTTGCCTCTGATTTGAGTTCCTGTTATGTTCTCATTTGTTGTTATAGCAGGAGGACTGAAAATGCGAACACTCATCCCGGCTCTCGGCTTTGTTCTGACGGCAATTGTCTTGGCGGTAGTGCCGGCGCGCGCGGAAACAATCAGCCCGGCCGACGTCAAAGCGCACGCCGGACAAACGGTGACGGTGGAAGCCGCCATCACCGATGTGCACACCGGCCGTTCTGGCGTGACGTTCATCGAGGTCGGCGGCCGCTATCCGGATAACGATTTCACCGCGGTGATCTTCGCCAGCGACGCTACCAAGTTTCCGAACGCGAGCACGCTTGACGGCAAGACCGTGGTTATCAGCGGCCCAGTGCAGCTCTATCAAGGCAGGCCCGAGATCATCCTGAAATCGGCGGATCAGCTCAAAGCGAAGTAGCGCGTGGGGCGGCCCAGCGAAGCGTAATCCGCCATCGTTCCTGTGACGCAGCGGATTACGTCTGCGGCTAATCTGCCAATACAGGTTACGTTCCTTTGGGCGGAAAGCGGGTCGCGATCTCGGCGAGCGGCGGCCGCGTAGTGGCGGGGCAGCACATGAAATTCACACCCTTAATCGCAATGATGACGACGGCAGCCACGATGTTGGGCCCGGCTTGCGCCGATGCGGACGACATCGCTTTGTCATTGGTTCATCCTAAGGGCCGCGTCGATATCCCGGTCAGCGCAGTTCAGCGGGTCGATGCGTGGGCCACGACCTCAGTCCGGATTCCGCAGACCGGAGAAGTGCGCGAATATCCTCATCCTTATGTCGAGGTGTGCTTTGCTAAGGACATCGAAGAGCGCATCTGCCAGCTCACGCGGCAGATCGTGGACGAACCGCTGGCTATCGTGATCGACTGCAACATCGTATCAGAGCCGATCGTGATGGAGCCGTTATGCGCCAACCCTTGTATTCGAGTTTCGGCGAACGATGTCGCCGAAGCAAGAGCATTGGCGCAACGGATTCGTAAGGGAACGAACCGGGCGTGCGCGCTATCTAACTAACGGTTCGCAGAGCTCCGTTGAAGCGGGTCGCGATCTCGGCAAGCGGCGGCCGCGGGCGATCTTCGGGCGGGCCGGGCGGCCGGCCGATGTGAATGAAGCCGGCAATGCGCTCGTGCGGAGCGAGGCCGAGCGCGTCGAGCACGGCGCGGCCATAGGCGTACCATTCCGTGATCCAGTTGGCGCCGTAGCCGAGCGCATGCGCCGCGGTGACGAGGTTCATGGCGGCGGCGCCCGAGGACAGCACCTGCTCCCATTCGGGAATCTTCGCGTGCGGCGCCGCGCGGCTGACCACGGCGATGACGAGCGGCGCGCGCGTCAGCCGTTCGCGCTCGGCCTCGACCTGCTCCGGCTTGGCGTCCGGATATTTGGCGCGGAAGGCCAACGCGATCGCTTCGCCCGCGGCGCGTCGCGCGTCGCCCTCGAACACGATGAAGCGCCACGGCGCGAGCTTGCCGTGATCCGGCACCCGCGAGGCGACGGTGATGAGCGTGTCGATCTCGGCCGCCGACGGGCCGGGAGGTGACAGCTCGACCGCCTTGAACGAGCGCCGGGTTTTGAGAAGGTCGAGGGCGTCAGGCATGAAAGCAACTCCGAGGAGCGGTTGTCGGCAATCGCTAAGTGCGATCCGTCATCCTGAGGCGCGCGCTGAAAGCGCGCCTCGAAGGGCGACGGCCCGGGCCGTGCATCCTTCGAGGCTCACTTCGTTCGCACCTCAGGATGACGGATAACGATTCGGTGAGCCGCTTCAACCTCGAGCGTGTAGTCCGGATTGAGCGGCAGCGAACTCAGGCCCCGCACTGCCATTCGTTGAACAGGATGAAGACGCTCTTGTCGACGACGCCGCCCCGCGACGACAGCAGATCGCCTTGCAGAAAGATGCCGCCGTCCAACTCGGTCACGACGGAGCGGTTCGGCATGAAAGTCCAGCCGGTGCCGACGTAATTGCTGCCGCTCCAGTTCGACGCGAAATCGAGCGGATTGGCGCTCTTGAGGATGCGGGCGGTATTGTCCTTCGGCGCGCAGCCGCCGCCTTTTTGAATTTGCGCGATGCTCGGATGGCCCTTCGGCGTGGCGTCGTCGCCGCGCGCACCGAATGCCGCGCCGGCGACGGCGAGAAGTACGCATAAGGTGAGCAGGCGTTTTGTCATGTCGTACCATTATCCCGTAACCGTGCAGGCTGCTTGTAGGATGGCTCGAGCGGAAGCGAAACCCCTCGTCGGGCGGCGACGACTTTGCAAGGTGGGCTGAGCCAACGGGTCCCGGCCCGAAGTGGCCGGCCCGATGACAAGCTCCGCGAAGCCCGCGCGAAGCCTGCCGGAAACTCGGGACATGGGCACGGCGCGTTGCGCCTTGGCCCACCCTACGCTTGCTGAATTCGGTTTCCGGCCATGGTCGCTCTCCCGGTCGGTTTCCACTCTGGCCGCCATAGCCGGGGCGCCGGCAAGCTCCGCAGAATGCGATCGCGCCCAGCGAGGTAAAGGCGGAGGGGTTAACCGAAGCCCCAGTCCGCCGCGCCGTGGCCGCCTATTCGGCCGATTAGGTTCGCTAATCTGTCCCGCGGCTGATATCCCATGGCCCAAAACATGACCCGGAAAAGCGGGCGCCGGTTTTTCAATTCATCAAAAAGGACGGCGAAATGGCTGATAAAACCAAAAGGCACGAGGCGAACGTCAAGTTCGCCAAGCTGCAGCGTGCACAAACTGCACAGCGGGTGACGTCCGACTATGAGGCCACCGCCGCGGCTTTGCGCGCTAAGACCGAGCGGCTCAAGGCGCTGCGGCTGGAACGCGACGCCGCCGCGCCGAAGCCTGCGCCCGCCGGGCCGAACCGGAAAAGCAAGAAAAGGGGCAGCGGCGGCAGCCTGTCGGACTTTCTGGACGGACAAGCGAAGGAAGGCCGTAACGGGTGACGCCACCCCGTAGCCCGGATTGAGCAACGCGAAATCCGGGAATCGACCGCGAGGCCGCCCCGGGTTTCGCGGAGCTTGTCATCGGGCCGGCCACTTCGGGCTGGACCTGTTGGCTCAGCCCCGGCTATCCCGGGCCGCGTTCGCTCAATTCCGCCGCCACCCGGCTTGCGATGGCGCGGATGTGGCGATCGTCGGTGCCGCAGCAGCCGCCGAGCAGGCGCAACCCGTAGTCGCGGCGCAAATCGAGCATCAGCTCGGCGAAGCGTTCCGGATGGCCTTCCTCCAGATGATCGAGCTTGTCCAGTTGATCCGGCGGCAAGTTCGATGCGTTTGCCTTGAGCCCAATCACGCGGCCGGCGACGTCGCCCGGCAGTATGCGCAGGTGCTGGCGCGCCGCGCGAAACGTCGTCGGGTGCACACAGCCGATCAGGTAGTGCAGCGGCCGCGGCGTGACCTCGGCGTCGATGTGGCGGATCGCGTCGACGAGCGGCATGCCGTCGAGCAGCGCGCCGTCGGCGTCGATCACCGGAGCCAGTGCGTAGGGCAGACCGGTTGCCGCCATCGCCGCGGCGACGCCGTGCAATTCGGCGGCGCTGGCGAAGGTCGGTGCGTACAATAAGTCGACGCCGAGCTTGGCAAGACACGCGGCTTGCGGGCCGTGATAGTCGCGGGCTTCGCTCGCTTCCGGTGCGCTCGCCGGATCATAGCCATCGTGGCGCGGCCCGATGACGCCGGCGATGAAGACGAGGCCGCCCAGCGCGCTTTCCTGCCGCAAGTCCCGCAACAGCGCGACGGCGGCGGCATTGACCCGGTGAAGATCGTCAGCAGCGGTGAAACCTTGCCGCGCCAACCCTTCCGGGTGCGCCCGCCAGGTCGGGGTGCCGATCTGCATCGGCAATCCGGTGTCGCTGGCGATATCGAGATAGCTGCGATAAAGCGCCGCGATCATCGGGCGCGCGGACGTATCGAACAGCGGCAGAAACGACGCAAAGTCGGGTAGGTTGAGATGATCCTGGTAGATCAGGCGGGTCTCGATGCCGCCGTCGGTGAGCATCACCGGCGCGTGCCGCACGGTCTCGGTGTAGCTTGGGTAGCGCATGGTTTGCCTTAGGCCGCGTTCCTAGCACACGGCGGCGGTTGGACGATTATGGGCAATCTCTTTGTCCCGCCCCGCGTAGCGGGGAGGGGGACCGCGCGTTGGCGCGGTGGGAGGGGCGCGGCGCGGACGAGTAGCGCTGAGCAAGACTGCGCCTCAGCATGCCCCCTCCACCATGCTTCGCATGGTCCCCCTCCCCCGCTACGTTTCACTTCGCGGGGGCGGATGCAGATGACTCAATCGAGCTTCTGATAGGTGCTTTGCAGATCGTCCTGCACGACGGTCGCCTTGCCTTGCGCGCCGAGCATGAGATCGGCGTCGGGCGTCATGGTCTCGTAGCGCCAGCCGGCCGGCAGCTTGAGGCGAGCGCCGAGCGTCGGCAGGTCGGCATAGGACAGCGACTTGTCGATGATCTGCGCATAGGACTGCATGGCGTAACGCGCGCCGTCGCTCCGCACCAAAAGGAACACCGGCTTGCCGGCCTTGAACACATAGCGCGTCTCGCGCGCGATGGTGCGCTCGCGATAGGGCCGCGACCGCAGATCGAACAGGCCGACGTCGATGGTGGCCCGGGCGGTGAGCGATAGCCCGCCGGCCTCGACGGTCTTGCCGGCGGCGGTGTCGCCTTCGGCGGCGATCGCATCCATGACGAAATGGCGCGGGCCGTTGAGCATCACCTTGAGCGCACCGAAGCGCTTCCTCATCGCCGCTTCGGTGATCTTGTCCCAGACCGCAGCCGGGCAATCGTTGAGCCCGAGCGTGTTGTAGACGGTGGCGGTGAGATGCAGGCCGCGGCGCACCACCGGGATGAGCTCGCAATAGCGTACATTGCGCACGCCTTCGATCATGTGCTTGGCGGTGTCGGGGGTCTGGGCGCTGGCGGAAGGGAGAGTGGCGACCGCAAGCATCGCGGCGGCAGCCCCGATGATGGTGGCGATGCCGCCCAGGGCGCCGCGTTGAATGGCTCTGCTCACTATGGCGGTTCTTCCCTGCAACGCTCGCTCCGCTAGAGTGTTCGAATCTGCGCGCCGAGAGAAGTAGCCCGGATTGAGCGAGAGCGAAATCCGGGAATCGACCGCGAGGCCGTCCCGGGTTTCGCCGTGCTCAAGGCGGGTTACGCTCGCTTGCTTCCGCTCGTCCCCGCGAAGGCGGGGACCCAGCTCTTTGCACCCGCAACAAAGCTACGTGACCAAGTCGAAGCGAGGCAACAAAGCTGCGTGACCGGCGGTTTTTCCGCCGATCGTCATGGCAGGATGCGGACGTTCGTCCCCGATGCCATTTCAAGCAGGAGAAAGCCGATGTCGAAATTGGCGCTTTATGTTCCGCTGCAGGCGAAGCCCGGCAAGGAGAAGGAAGTCGCGGATTTTCTGCGCTCCGCCGTGCCCTTGGTCAACGCCGAGCCAGGCACCGTCTCCTGGTTCGCCATTCAGGAAGCACCGTCCCGCTTCGCCATCTTCGACACTTTCGATGACGAGGCCGGGCGCAACGCGCACCTCAACGGCAAAGTGGCGGCTGCCTTGATGGAGAAGGTCAAGGCCGGCGACCTGTTCGCCAAGCCGCCGGAAATTCTCAAGCTCGAAATTCTTGCGCACAAGCTGCCGAAGTAAACGGCGCGCGACAGTTACGGCCTCAACAACTCGGTGTGGAACCGGGGCGCGAGCGCTGCGGCCTTCTTGCCGAACGCCTGCATCTCCTCCTGGCTGAGTTTTGGCGCCGGGCTGGTGCGGCTGTTCAAGGCCGTGCCGACCAGCATGAAGAACTCCTCCTGTCCGGCCGGCGCGCACATGCAGAGCAGGCGCGCTGTTTTGGCGGCGGTGTTCCTGAAGAAGTGAGGCGCGTTCGCCGGAATGTTCACGGTCATCCCGGTCTTGATCACCGATTTCTCGCCGCGAAAGGTGAATTCGATCTCGCCTTCGAGAAGCGTGAACATTTCCTCGAAATCGTGCCGGTGCGGTCCGGGCCCGCCGCCCGGCGGCACCAGCATATCGATCAGGCAATAGCGCCCGGCGGTATCCTTTCCGCTGAGCAAGATCGTGTAGGTGCCGCCGACGACGGCGACGTGGCGCAGCGCAGGATCGTCCGGCTCGACGACGGACAGTTTCCGGTTCGGATCGTCAGGCGGGATCGCCGCACCGGGTTGAGTGGTTTCACTCATGAAACATTTCCTCGTTGCCCGCGAGCGTAGCCCGGATTGAGCGGCAGCGAATCCGGGAACCTGCCGTGAGGCTCACCCCGGGTTTCGCTCCGCCCAACCCGGGCTACGCTTGCTGCTCGTCGGACATGGGGGCTCTGCGAATGGACGTTCAACTCGGGTGGACGTAGGCGGTGTGCGTGATGACCCAGCGTCTGGCGCTTAGAGTGACGCTCGGGGAAGGTCCGGAAGTATCCGGAGCAATTCACTGTGGAAACGCGATTGATGTCCGTTACCAGCAAAGGGCGTGGCAAACAGACGAGCGTTTGTACCGGAGGCGATTGCAGCGGCTTCCACAATGCCTTTGATGCCAAGGAGTACCGACACAATCGCCATTGGACGATATTCCGCAATTCTGAGCGCAAGACTGTCTTGCGCATCCCTACATTTTTTCGTGCGCTGTGGTCCTTTCAGATTATTCACGGGCGTCAGCACAAGGTCGTCGAGATACCACCCATACGCTTTGAAGCGTCCAAGAAAATCATTGCCTACCTCTAAACCGCCTGCCTCCATTGCGCGCTTCATGTATCGCGCCAATTGGGAGTTGTCGTAGTAGAAGAACGTCCCACCCGAAGGGGCAGATTCGCCGACAAACAGCGTGAGAATCTCTTTCGGACGATAACGGGATCGAGTCGTCTCAACGGATTCCATTTCTGCTCGTCTCCTGGACCTGCTGAGCGAACTGACCTGCGCCCTCAATCTTTCGAGGATTAATCTTGATCATGGCGGGCCGTCTTCTCGCTAGAGAACCCTATTGCTCTCCTTCACTTTCTCCGCCTCGACATAAACTTTGGCGCCCAAGTCCAAAAACTTCTGGCTCATCTGGGCCATGCCCTGCTGCTGATCGTTCAGCGTCGCCGCATAATCCCGCACGTCCTGCGTGATTTTCATCGAGCAGAATTTCGGGCCGCACATGGAGCAGAAGTGCGCCACCTTGTGCGCCTCTTTGGGCAGCGTCTCGTCGTGATATTCGCGCGCGGTGTCGGGATCGAGCGACAGGTTGAACTGGTCGAACCAGCGGAAGTCGAAGCGCGCGCGCGACAGCGCGTCGTCGCGGAGCTGCGCCGCCGGGTGGCCCTTGGCGAGGTCGGCGGCGTGGGCGGCGATCTTGTAGGCGATGACGCCGTCCTTGACGTCGTTGCGGTCGGGGAGGCCGAGATGCTCCTTCGGCGTGACGTAGCAGAGCATGGCCGTGCCGAACCAGCCGATCATCGCAGCGCCGATCGCCGAGGTGATGTGGTCGTAGCCCGGCGCAATGTCGGTGACGAGCGGGCCAAGCGTATAGAACGGCGCCTCGCCGCATTCCTTGAGCTGCTTGTCGACATTGATCTTGATCTTGTGCAGCGGCACGTGCCCGGGGCCTTCGATCATCACCTGGCAGCCCTTGGCCCAGGCGATCTTGGTGAGCTCGCCGAGCGTTTCCAGCTCGGCGAATTGGGCGCGGTCGTTGGCGTCCCGGATTGAGCCGGGGCGCAGGCCGTCGCCGAGCGAGAAGCTGACGTCGTATTTGCGCATCAGATCGCAGAATCTCGTCGAAGCGCTCGTAGAGGAAGCTCTCCCTGTGATGCGCCAGGCACCACTTCGCCATGATCGAGCCGCCGCGCGAGACGATGCCGGTGACGCGGTTGGCGGTGAGATGGATGTAAGCGAGCCGCACGCCGGCATGGATGGTGAAATAATCGACGCCCTGCTCGCACTGCTCGATCAGCGTGTCCTTGTAGCATTCCCAGTCGAGCTTGACCGGATCGCCGTCGACCTTCTCCAGCGCCTGATAGATCGGCACGGTGCCGATCGGAACCGGCGAATTGCGCAAAATCCATTCGCGGGTGTTGTGGATGTTGCGGCCGGTGGAGAGGTCCATCACCGTGTCGGCGCCCCAGCGGATCGCCCACACCATCTTCTCCACTTCCTCCTCGACCGAGGAGGTGACGGCGGAGTTGCCGATATTGGCGTTGATCTTGGTGAGGAAGTTGCGGCCGATGATCATCGGCTCGAGTTCGCCGTGATTGATGTTCGAGGGAATAATGGCGCGGCCGCGCGCCACTTCTGAGCGCACGAATTCCGGCGTGATGAAGAGCGGCACGGAGGCGCCGAAGCTCTCGCCGTCGTCGTGCGCTGCCTGCGCGCCTTCCAGCATAATCTTGCGGCCGAGATTTTCGCGCTCGGCGATGTAGATCATTTCCTTGGTGATGATTCCGGCGCGGGCCCATTCCAGTTGGGTGAGGGGCTTTTCCCCTCCCCCAACCGGGCGCGCGTCCGCGCGACCCGGTTGGGGGGAGGGTGTGATCGCCCGCAGCGGCTTTGGCGTATTGGCAAAACTCCGCGCCAGATGCTTGCCGCTGACATTGCCGTTATCGACCGGCTTGATGGCGCGGCCTTGGTATTCCTCGACGCCGCCGCGTTCGCGCACCCAGGCGGTGCGCCCGCGCGGCAAGCCGCGCTCGACGTCGATCACGGTCTCGGGATCGGTATAGGGCCCCGACGGATCGTAGATCGGCACCGGCGGCTCGCCGGACGACGCATCAAGCGCGACCTCGCGCAGCGGCACTTTCAGGTCGGGCGCGGCGTCGGGCTGCGAAAAGATCTTGCGCGAGCCGGTGATCGGGCCGGTCGTGACCTTCGGCGTGGCCAGATCGGATTCGGCGAGGTGTTTGTTCACGATTTTTACTCCTTTAGCCTCACCATTATTTGCTCGACCGGTATCCCATCACCGTCAGAAAGGCGCCGACGACGATCAGGATGATGGAAACGATCAGTAGCGTCGCCGCGTTGGAATAGATATCGCCGGCGATTGTCGCCGTCGTCGCCGGCAGCACCAGCCGGATCACGCCGCCGATCACAAGGAGCCAGCCGATGATGGTGACGATGACCGGCCAGCCGCGCCAGCCGGTGTGCACGTTGATGATGGCGAGGCCGGGGACCAGCGCCAGCAATCCGGAAAAGTAGATCAGCGTCGGGCTCTTCACCGCCTCGGCGACCAGGCCGGAATAGAACGAGCCGTTCAGCAGGATGCCGACGCCGATGGCAAGATAGAGCGGTCCGATAAGTTTCGCGATGAAACGAGCGGGCTGCATAATGTGTTCTCCCGGCGCGCGAACGGCGGCGCGCTCTTTCGTTGTGACAATGCTGTCGCGGGGCGTGCTGGCACTGGAAGGTATTCCTGTCCCTTCGCCGGCATGACCCGGATCAGGTTCAAAGGGTTTTCCGCGTCGCGGTCTCTCAGCTCCTCCCGGAGCTCCCCTCGGAACGCTTTTAATGTAAGCCGATGGGGGAGGGTGTCAACGCGGGTTCAACCACCTCTGCCCGCGAGGGGCGCCGTCATGCCCGGCCTTGTGCCGGGCATCCCGATTCAACGGCCTCGGCGCAATCAAATCGAGATGGCCGGGACAAGCCCGGCCATGACGATGAGCGAGGCTATCCCTCCGCTTTCAACGGCCGCGTCAGCAACGACTCGATCGCCTGGTCCACGCTCATCGTCCCGTCGAGCAAAGCGGCAACCGCCGCCGCGATCGGCATGTCGACGGCGCGCTCGCGCGCCATCGCCAACAGCACCGGCGCGGTGAACACGCCTTCGGCGAGGCCGCCATGTATCGCTTCCGGCTTCTGCCCGCGGCCGAGATTAACGCCGAAGCTGAAATTGCGCGATTGCGGACTCGAGCAGGTCAGGAGCAGATCGCCCAGACCGGACAGGCCCATCATCGTTTCCGGCTTGGCGCCATAAGCCCGCCCGAAACGCACCAGCTCGGCGAAGCCGCGGGTGGTCAGGGCCGCCTGTGCGCTGGCGCCGAGGCCGCGGCCGGCGACGGCGCCGGCAGCGATCGCCAGCACGTTCTTGGCCGCGCCGCCGATCTCGACGCCGCGCACGTCGGTCGAATGATAGGGGCGAAAGCCCGCTGAACCGAGCGCCCGGGCAAGTTCCGCCGCAAGCTTCTCATCGTTGGCCGCCAGCGTGACCGCTGTCGGCAGGCCGCGGGCGACGTCGGCGGCAAAACTCGGCCCGGACAGGATAGCGGGCGTCGCGCTCGGCGCGCATTCGGCCACCACCTCGGTCATGAATTTTTCCGTGCCCTGCTCGATGCCTTTGGCGCAGACGACGACCGGCGTGCCCGCGGCAATCAATGGCGCAAGAGACGTAGAGACCGTGCGGACCGCCTGCGCGGGTACGACCAGGATGATGGCCGGCGCTCCGGCGGCTTCGCCGAGATTCGCGGCAAGCGTAATCCGCTCATCGATCCGCACACCGGGCAGGAACGGGCTTTCGCGGTTCGCCGCGAGCTTTCGCGCGGTCGCCGGATCGGGCTCCCACAGCGTGACATTCCGCCCGGCGCGGACGCAAGTCAGGGCCAGCGCCGTTCCCCAAGCGCCGGCCCCAATGACGGCGATGCGATCAAAGCTCATTGCTGCAAATTCTTGCCCTGCAGGCGCCTAACCTATATGCCAAAAAGCAAGTTATTCCAAACTCTTACCGCGCAGCATTTTTGTTCTGGTGGCGCCACGCATCGTTTGATAGGAAGGCAAAAGATAAATTTTTACAATGACTTACCGCGCAGCAATTTCGGTACGTCGCCGACCAGTCCGGCTGCTTCGCGGATAAACAGCCGCTTGAGATTTGGCACACGGTCGACCAAGCCGAGGCCGATATCGCGAACGACGCGCAAAGCGGCGGAGCGGTTCGAGAATAGCCGGTTGAGCCCGTCGGTCGCGAGCCCCATGGTCATGGTGTCGAACCGCCGCCAGCGCTGATAGCGCTCGAGCACGTCGGCCGCGCCGGGGTCGAGGCCCAGTCGTGCCGCATCGACCAGCACTTCCGCCAATGCCGCGCTATCGCGCAGCCCCATATTCAACCCTTGGCCGGCAATCGGGTGGATGACATGGGCGGCGTCTCCGACCAGCGCGATGCGCTCGGCGATGAACGACCGGGCGATGAAAAAGCCGAGCGGATGAACGCGCCGCGCGCCGACCGTCCTGATCTCGCCGAGATGCAACTTGAACCGCTGTTCCAGCTCGGCATGGAAGGCGTCGTCCGCCAGCGCCATGATGCGCTCCGCGTCGTCGGTGGTTTCGGTCCATACGATCGACGACCGGCGCCCCGTGAGCGGAAGGATGGCGAACGGTCCGCCGGGCAGAAAATGCTCGACCGCGCGGCCCTCATGGTCGCGTTCGTGGCCGACCGTGGTCACAATGGCCGACTGTCCGTACTCCCAGCCGCGCACGGCAATGCCGGCCTGCTCGCGGATCGAGGAGCGCGCGCCGTCGGCGGCAACGAGAAGCCGCGCTTTGAGTGTCGAGCCGTCGGCAAGCGCCACGGCGGCTCGCTCGCCGTCGTAGCTGACCGTTGTCACGGCGCTGGCGCGCAGCGCGACGCCGGCTTCACGCGCCTTCGCTTCCAAAGCTGGGATCAAGAATTCGGTTCTCGATCATATGCGCGAACGGCTCGCCGGGCTCGACGTCGCCGGCAAAGGTGAGGAACACCGGACGCACGGCGTCGTCGACCCGGCTGTCTGTCACCACCATGTCGAGGATCGGCTGCGCCTCACCGGCGACGCCCTGCCAGACGCCGAGCGTTTCGAACAAGCGGCGCGCCGCCGCGACGATGGCGGATGCGCGCTCATCGTCGGCGTGGCTCTTGCCGAGCGTCGGATCGGCGACGGTAACGGACACCGAAGGCCCCAAGCCTTGAGACCCCAAGCCTTGGCGGAGCGCGATCGCCAGCGTCAGCCCCGCAAAGCCGCCGCCGGCGATCAGCATGTCGACCTGCTCGTCGCTCATGATGCGTCGATTCCTCGGACGTTTCCTGGACCGTTTGGCTTCGGCAGCATAGCATCGCCCGGCAAGCCTGGGCATCGCCGTGACCGCGGCAAAAACGCCATTTCTCGCCGGGACATAGATTGGAACGCATGCATGTCCTCAGCCATTCAGGACGTCCTTTCTATTCTCGATCTCGAGCCGCTGGAGGTGAACCTGTTCCGCGGCCGCTCGCCGCAAGCGCGCTGGCAGCGTGTGTTTGGCGGCCAGGTGATCGGCCAGGCGCTGGTGGCCGCCTGCCGCACGGTCGAAGACGTGACAGAGCGGCCGCCGCATTCGCTGCACGCTTATTTCCTGCTTGGCGGCGATCCCAAGGTGCCAATCATCTACGAGGTCGATCGCATCCGCGACGGCCGAAGCTTCACCACGCGGCGGGTGAACGCGATCCAGCATGGGCGCGCGATCTATTCGATGTCGGTCTCGTTCCACGTCACCGAGCAAGGGCTGACGCATCAGCTCAAAATGCCCGATGTGCCGAAGCCCGACGAATTGCCGAGCGAAGAGGAGATCCGAAGCAAGATATTGCCGCGGATGCCCGATCCGGTGCGGCGCTACTATGAGCGGGAGCGACCGATCGAGCTCCGTCCGGTCGAGTACGGCCGTTATCTGGGTGAGAGGATCGACGGCGGCAGCTTTCACCTCTGGATCCGCGCCACCGGCCGCCTGCCCGATGAGCCGGCGATCCATCAATGCGTGCTGGCCTATGCGTCGGATATGACCTTGCTCGATACGGCGCTGATGCCGATCGGCAAGACGGTGTTCCACGAGGACATCATGGCGGCGAGTTTGGACCATTCATTGTGGTTTCACCGGCCATTTCGCGCCGATGAGTGGCTGTTATACGTTCAGGACAGCCCCAATCTCGGCGGGTCCCGAGGTTTTTCACGTGGCTCGATCTTCTCCAGCGATGGCGTTCTGGTCGCCTCGGTCGCGCAGGAGGGTCTGTTGCGGCAGCGGCGTCCCGAGCCAAATTGAAGCGACCGATAGAAATAGCTTAATTCCCCGGCGAGATGCCGATATCGTCGAATCCCGCGCTTGTCGCGCGCCAGAAATAGTTTGCTGGGCCTAATACCAGGACCCGCGTTTCGAGACCGGCCAGGACCACCCCAAGGACCACTCTATGAAGCTCGTCATCGCCGTCATCAAGCCGTTCAAGCTGGAGGAGGTGCGCGACGCCCTCACCGCGATCGGCGTTCACGGCATGACCGTGACCGAGGTCAAAGGCTACGGCCGGCAAAAGGGCCACATGGAGATCTACCGCGGCGCTGAGTACGCGGTGAACTTCCTGCCCAAAGTCCGGATCGAGGTCGCCGTGGCGTCGGAACTGGCTGACAAAGCGGTCGAAGCCATCGGTACCGCGGCCAAGACCGGCCAAATCGGCGACGGCAAAATCTTTGTCGCGCCGATTGAGCAGGCGGTGCGCATCCGCACTGGCGAGACCGACGCCGACGCGCTCTGATCGCGCGGCACCCAAGGCTAAAATCGGCGCTTCGCCCCGAAATAATAGCCGAAAGCCTAGTTATTATGCAGACTGTCCGATGTTTGGGCGGGACGGTGACAGCTGTCTTATTGCCGGCTGCCACCAAGTCCCGGCGGCGCTCAAATGGCGATGGATTGCCAACGCATTAGAGCGAATGTGGCGGAACTGGCACGGCCCTTGATTGCCAACCCCAATGCCGAGCCGCGCCCAGGGGCACGATTCCAACCGCGGCCATCGCAAGTTTAGTCCGCCCAGTCGGTACAGCGCGCAAGGGGGACGGGGAGATTGAATCAATGAAAATCGTCATGGCCATCATCAAGCCATTCAAGCTCGACGAGGTCCGCGACGCGCTGACCAAGATTGGCGTGCAGGGGCTGACTGTCACCGAGGTGAAGGGTTACGGCCGTCAGAAGGGCCACACCGAAATCTATCGCGGCGCCGAATACGCGGTGAGCTTCCTGCCGAAGATCAAGCTCGAAATCGCCTGTGCGGCCACGCAGGTGGATAAAGTCATCGAGACGATCAGCATCGCCGCCAAGACCGGGCAGATTGGCGACGGCAAGATATTTGTGTTCGGCATCGACCACGCGGTCCGCATCCGCACCGGCGAAACCGACGCCGCAGCCCTTTAGCAACCCGCACCTCGATCGATACGAGACAGGAGTGAAACCATGACCTTGAAAAAACTCTCGCGTGCGGGCCTGCTCGCTCTCGCCGCAGCGTTTGTGCTGGCGATCCTCTTGAGCGCGCCGACATTCAACGTCTCTTACGCTGATACGCCGGCCGCCGATGCTGCAGCCGCGGCGGCGCCGCCGGCTTGCGACGCCAAGATCCTAACCAATTGCACGCCCAATTCGGGCGACACCGCCTGGATGCTGACCTCGATGGCCATCGTGCTGATGATGACCATCCCGGGCCTCGCCCTCTTCTACGGCGGCATGGTGCGCAAAAAGAATGTCGGCGATACGGTGATGACGAGCTTTGCCATCACCTGCTTGATCAGCATTCTCTGGCTGTTCTTTACCTACAGCCTCGCGTTCCGCAGCGGCTCCTGGTTCATCGGTGGGTTTGATCGCGCTTTCCTGCAGGGCATTGTGAGCGACTTTTCCAAGAATATCGGCAATCCAAATCCGCTGGCGCCGACAATTCCCAAATCCGTCTACTCGATGTTCCAGCTGACCTTTGCGATCATCACTGCGGCGCTGATCGCCGGCTCGTTCGCCGAGCGTATGAAGTTCTCGGCGATGCTGTGGTTCATCGGCCTGTGGGCGATCTTCGTTTATTCGCCGGTCGCGCATTCTGTATGGGGACCGGACGGAATTTTCAGCGCTGCCAATGTCGACGACAAAGGCAACTTCGCCGGCTGGATCAAGGTGCTCGATTTCGCCGGCGGCACCGTGGTGCATGTCAATTCAGGCACCGCCGGCCTGATGGCGGCGCTGATGGTCGGCAAGCGCAAGGACACGGCGCCGCCGCACAATATGGTCTACACCCTGATCGGCGCCTCGCTGCTGTGGGTCGGCTGGTTCGGCTTCAATGCCGGTTCGGCAGTATCCGCCGGCATGCAGGCCGGCATGGCGATGCTGGTCACCCACACCGCCACGGCGACCGCCGGCTTCACCTGGATGATCGTCGAGTGGATCATGCGCGGCAAGCCGACGGTGATCGGCATCTGCTCCGGCGCCGTCGCCGGTCTCGTCGCCATCACGCCGGCCTCCGGCTTTGTCGGCCCGATGGGGGCGTTCGTCATCGGCATCGCCGCCGGCATCGTCTGCTATTGGGGCGTCACCGGCCTCAAGCACTTCTTCGGCTATGACGATGCGCTCGATGCGTTCGGCGTGCATGCCGTCGGCGGCGCCACTGGCGCCATTCTAACCGGCGTGTTCGCGGTCGCGGCCTATGGCGGCACCGCCGGCCTGATCGAAGGCAACGCCCACCAGGTGCTCAACCAGATCGTCGGCGTAGCGGTGGTGTTCGGCTACGACGTGATCGTGTCGCTGATCATCCTCAAGATCGTCGACATGGTCATCGGGCTTCGTGTCAGCGAGGACGTCGAGCGTGAAGGGCTCGATCTGGCGCTGCATGGCGAGACGGTGCAGTAACTGTCAACGGCGGTCGCGCAGCACAACGGGTAAAAAGGCCCCGGGCCAGTCCGGGGCCTTTCGCTTTCGCGCCGGCCGTCGCCGTGAGGACATCGCCCATCTTTCTGATTCCAGGCGCCGTTTTTCGATTAAGATAATGGTGAAGGTCGGTGTCCGGATAGGCAGCGTGGGGTCGTAATGACGGGCGGAGAAGTCCCGCACTCTGGTAGCTTGGGTGAGGTGCTGCCGGCGTCGGTGCAGGTCGCGGCGGTCTTGTTAATCGTTCAGGCCCTGATCAGAGTCGGCTTCCTGCTGTTGACCCTTTTCACATTAAGTTCGGCACACGCTTCATCGGTGCTGTACCGCAGTCCGTTCTTTGTCATTCAAGCCATTGGCGTGCCGGCCGCTTTTATCGTTGCCGGCTTGGTCGCGGGCATCTTGGTATTTCAACGCTCATCGGCGGCGCGCCCGTTCGGTTTGGTGCTCTGCGCCGTTGGCCTTGCGTACCAGCTTTACGCCATTGGCAGCGTCGTTTACCTCTTTTTTACGCGACCTTCGTTTCACCTTCCTTGGTTTTCCTGGGTCGTCCCTCCGGCGTTCTTCGCCGTCTATCTTGCGGGGCTCGTCATCTTCGTACTGTGGGCCAAAAGCAGACCAATCGGTGAGCCCTAGTCGGGGCCGCGCTGAGTACAATGTGGGGACTGGTCCCCTAATCCCGGTATCAAATCAGGCAGCCGTGCGAGGGATCGCCGGTCCTGGGACAACCTGTGATCTGGACAACGGCCGCCCGGAATGGCAATGCCTGCCCGAAAGTGCCAAGGGCGTCATGACGGCGCTCGATTGTTGCGTTTTGGGAGGAAACTATGGTGCGTCAGTCTTTTGTTGTTGCAGCCGCGGTCGCGCTCGGCCTGTCGGCGGCGAACGCCGCTTTCGCCGAGGATACGATCAAGATCGGCTTCATCCTGCCGATGACCGGACAGCAACAGTCGACCGGCAAGCAAGAGGCTGCCGGCATCAAGCTTTACATGGCGCAACATGGCGACACGGTCGCCGGCAAGAAGATCGAGCTCATCATCCGCGATGATGGCGCGGTCCCGGACAACACCAAGCGCATCGCCCAGGAATTGATCGTCAACGACAAAGTCAACTTTGTCGCCGGCTTCGGTGTCACGCCGGCGGCGCTCTCGGTCGCGCCGCTCGCGACCGAGTCCAAGACGCCGGAAATCGTCACCGCGGCAGGCACCTCGATCATCACCGAGAAATCGCCCTACATCGCCCGCACCAGCTTCACGCTGGCGCAATCGACCGTGCCGATGGCCGACTGGGCGGCCGACAACGGCATCAAGAAGGTCGTGACCATGATCTCCGACTACGCGCCGGGCGTCGACGCGGAAAAGTCGTTCATCGCCGAATTCAGGAAAAAGGGCGGCGAGGTGCTGGAATCGATCCGCTTCCCGCTGGCCAATCCCGATTTCGCGCCGTTCCTGCAGCGTGCCGCTGACCAAAAGCCCGACGCGAACTTCGTGTTCGTACCGTCCGGGCAGGGCGGCACCTTCGTCAAACAGTTCGTCGAGCGCGGCCTCGACAAGGCCGGCATCAAGATCATCGGCCCCGGTGACGTCATGGATGACGATCTGATCAACGGCATGGGGGACGCAGTAATCGGCACCGTCACCGCGCATATGTACTCGGCGGATCACAATTCGCCGCTCAACAAGGAATTCGTCGCCGCCTTCAAGAAGGCGAATGACGGCATGCGGCCGAACTTCATGGCGGTCGGCGGCTATGACGGCATGCACCTGATCTACGAGGCGCTGAAAAAGACCGGCGGCAAGACCGACGGCGACGCGCTGATCAACGCCATGAAGGGCATGGCCTGGGAATCGCCGCGCGGCCCGATCTCGATCGATCCGCAGACCCGCGACATCATTCAGAACATCTATATCCGCAAGGTCGAGAAGAAGAACGGCGAGCTCTATAACGTCGAATTCGCCACCTTTCCGGCGGTGAAGGATCCGGTGAAAGCCGCTGCCGCCGAGCAAAAGTAAAAGCTTCCTACTCTAACCCTTCCCGCTTGCGGGGAGGGACGGGCATTCTGGGCGCGCGCAAATGGGCGCTCGGATTCTATCGCCACGGACCATGGAATAATGGTGAGGACTGTGGTTATGGATTCCGGAGGTCCCCTTCGCGGCTTCCGGAAAGATGATCGAATGATTGGCGGACCATGCTGACCATCCTGTTCGATGGCATCGCCTACGGCATGCTGCTGTTTGTTTTGGCATGCGGCCTTTCCGTCACGCTCGGGCTGATGAATTTCATCAATCTGGCGCATGGCGCCTTCGCCATGGCCGGCGGCTATTGCACGGTGATCCTGGTCAATCGGTTGGGCGTGCCGTTCGCGCTCGGGCTGCCGATCGCGTTCCTGGCGACGGCGGCGCTCGGCGGCCTCTTGGAGCGCACGCTCTATGTCCATGTCTATGCCAGAAGCCATCTCGATCAGGTGCTGTTCACCATCGGGCTCGTCTTCATGTCGGTCGCGGCCGTCGACTATGTAATGGGGTCGTCGCAACAATTCGTCATCATCCCGGAAGCCTTGCAGGGCCAATTCAATGTCTTCGGCGTCGGCATGAGCAAATACCGGCTGCTGATCATCCTGATCTGCGGTCTCCTCACCATCGCCTTGCAGCTATTGATCGCCAAGACCCGCTTCGGCAGCCGCTTGCGCGCGGCGGTCGACGATCGGCGGGTGGCGCGCGGGCTCGGCATCAATGTCGGCGCGGTTTTCGGCATCACCTTCGCCTTCGGCTCCGGACTTGCCGGCTTGGGCGGCGCGCTCGGCGCCGAGATTCTCGGCCTCGATCCGACCTTCCCGCTCAAATATCTGATCTATTTTTTGATTGTGGTGACGGTCGGCGGCACCACCAGCATCACCGGACCGTTCCTCGCCTCGATCCTGCTCGGCATCGCCGACGTCGCCGGCAAATATTACATGCCCAAACTCGGCGCCTTCGTCATCTACACGATCATGATCGTGGTTCTGATCTGGCGGCCGCAGGGCCTGTTCGCCCGCAGCGCGGCCCGGTGAACGCGATGGCTGTCGCCACCAACGAAGTCTCAACATATCTTGCGCGCCGCGCGCGCTGGTCGCCGCTCGAGATCGCTTTCTGGGTGTTCGCCTTCGCCACCATCTGGCTGTTTCCCGGCAAGTATCTGATCATGAAAGATGCCGCGATCCTGGCGCTGTTTGCGCTCTCGCTCGATCTGATCCTCGGCTATGCCGGTATCATCTCACTAGGGCAGGCGGCGTTTTTCGGCGTGGCCGGATATTTCTCGGGCATCGTCGCGCAACATGGCTTGATCAACGAGCCGGTCGTTTCGCTGATCTGTGCAGCGCTGGTCGCGGCGGCGCTGGGATTCGTCACGAGCTTTCTGGTATTGCGCGGCTCCGACCTGACCCGGCTGATGGTCACGATGGGCGTGGCGCTGATGCTCGGCGAGCTGGCCAACCGATTTTCCAACATCACCGGCGGTGCCGATGGGCTCCAAGGCATCGACATTGGACCGGTACTCGGCCTGTTCCGCTTCGATATGTACGGCCACAACGGCTACATCTATTGCCTCATTGTCCTGTTCCTCTGTTTTCTAGTCGCCCGGCGCATTGTCTATTCGCCGTTCGGCCTGTCGCTGCGCTCGCTCAAGGGCAATCCGCTGCGCGCCTCGGCGATCGGCATTCCGGTCAATCGCCGGCTGATCGCGATCTACACGGTGTCCGCCGGCTTTGCCGGCATGGCCGGCGCGCTGTTGACCCAGACCACGTCATTCTGCTCGCTCGACGTCTTCTCGTTCGAGCGCTCGGCCGATCTGCTCCTGGTGTTGATCATCGGGGGCACCGGCTATCTCTATGGCGGCCTGATCGGCGCCGTGATCTACAAATTCCTGCAGGACTGGATCGCGAGCCTGACACCGCAATACTGGCAGTTCTGGATCGGGTCCGTGCTGGTCGTGATCGTGCTGATCGGCCGCGAGCGCATCGAGCAATGGACTGCGGCGTTGCGCGCCGCGATCTACCGCTTCGGCAAGCAGCTCCTGACGCGGCCGGCGGCGGTCGGCGATGCCGCGCGCAAGGGGAATTGATCGATGCCGATCCTGCAAACGCTCGGATTGGAAAAGCGCTTTGGCGGCATCGTCGCGGTGCACGACGTTTCATTGTCGATCGAGCAAGGCGCGCGGCATGCGCTGATCGGGCCGAACGGCGCCGGCAAGACGACGGTGATCAACCTGCTCACCGGTGTGCTGCGGGCGACCGCGGGCAGCATCTTGCTCGCCGGTCAGGACGTCACCGCGCTGCGCCCGCATCAGCGGGTGCAGCTCGGCATGGCGCGCACGTTCCAAATCAACCAGCTGTTCCTCGATCTGACGCCGCTCGAAACCGTCGGGCTCGCCGTCTCCGAACGTCTCGGTCTCGGCAGCGACTGGTGGCGGCTCGTCGGCAGCAAATCGGCGGTGACCGACGAGATCGTCGACATCCTCGAGCGGTTTCGGCTTACCGACGTCATGCAAGAGCGCACCGTGATCTTGCCTTATGGCAAGCAGCGCCTCCTGGAGATCGCGCTGGCCTTCGCTTGCCGGCCGAAGCTGCTGTTGCTCGACGAGCCGGCCGCCGGCGTACCCGATGCGGAGCGGCAGGAGCTTCTTGCCACCATCGGCGAGCTGCCGGCGGACGTCACCGTGCTCCTGATCGAACACGACATGGATCTGGTGTTCTCGTTCGCTGATCGCATTTCCGTTCTGGTCAATGGCGGTCTTCTCCTTGACGGCGCGCCTGAGGACGTGGCGCGCGATCCGCGGGTCAAGGCGGTCTATCTCGGCGAGGAACTCGATGCCTGATCTGTTGCGCATCGAGCAGCTGTCGGCGGGCTACGGCGAAGCCGTGGTCCTCTCCGGCATCTCGCTGTCGCTGGCCGAGGGCGAGGCGCTCGCGCTCCTCGGCCGCAACGGCATGGGCAAGACGACGCTGATCAACACCATCGTCGGCGTCACCCGTTATTTCTCCGGCACGATCGCGCTCGACGGCCGCGACATGACGAAGCTGCGCCCCGATCAGCGCGCGCATGCCGGCGTCGGTTGGGTGCCGCAGGAGCGCAACATCTTCAAATCGCTCACCGTTCACGAAAATCTCACCGCGATCGCACGGCCGGGCCGGTGGACCACGGATAAGGTCTACGCCATGTTCCCGCGGCTGAACGAACGGCGGCAAAATCTCGGCAATCAATTGTCCGGCGGCGAGCAACAGATGCTCGCGGTCGCCCGCGCGCTGGTGCTCAACCCGCGCGTCATGCTGCTGGATGAGCCGCTCGAGGGATTGGCGCCGATCGTCGTCGAGGAATTGCTGAAGGCGCTCCGGCGCATCATTCGCGACGAAGGCATGTCGGCTATCCTGGTCGAGCAAAACGCCAAGAAAATTCTCGGCGTCACCGATCACGCAATCATTATCGAGCGGGGTTCCGTCGTTCATGCCGCCGACAGCGCGACGCTGCTGAACGATCGCGTGGCGCTCGAAACCCATCTTGGCGTCACCGATACTGGCCCGCGCCGTTTCGGCCGGACGCGCCATTAAGGCGTCCGCGACATTTAGATCACTAGCGTAGATCACAAGCTTTTTTCCTTGCTGCTCAACGCAAATGAGGAACGCCCCGGCCGAACCGGCGTTGTTTCCCGCGGGTGACGGATTGCTCGCTGGGAGGCGCTTGCGGTTCCATGGACTGCCACGTTCGGCCGAGTGCGGGCGCGTGAGAGACGAGGGCTGCTATGTTGGCTGTTCAGGTCGCGACTGCTCTGGAAACACCAACTGTCCTGCTGGTCGAAGACGAGGTGCTTATTCGACTGATGGTCGCCGACGAGCTACGCGGCCAGGGCCTGCAAGTGCTCGAAGCCTCGAATGCCGACGAAGCCATCGCCATTCTGGAAAGTTCCCTTCCGGTGCATTTGTTGTTCACCGACGTCCGCATGCCCGGGCCGATCGACGGCATCGCGCTGGCGAAGCTCGCCCAAGCGA
>CAWDZD010000077.1:0-13340 GCA_963806465.1 uncultured Alphaproteobacteria bacterium
CGGCCATGACGAGCCTACGCTTGGTGCTGTTCACCGCCCGGTCTTATGCCGCGCCATGGCGTCGGCCCAGACTTTCGCGCGGTCGTCGTCGAACACCAGCGCCGGGTCCTCCGGCGTGGTTATCCACACGCCGTGCGCCAGCTCGTCGTCGAGCTGCGACGCTCCCCAGCCGGCATAGCCGAAGGCGACCAGGCTCTTCTCCGGCCCCTTGCCGAGACCGATGTCGCGAATGACGTCGGGCCCGATGGTCAGCGCCACGCGGCCGTCGATATCGAGCGTATCGGGCCGGCTGTATTCGGCGCTGTGCAGCACAAAGCCGATCGCCGGATCGACCGGGCCGCCGAGAAAAACGCCGACGTCGCCGCTGACGCCTTCAGCGTCGGCGCCGAACGCCTTGAGCAATTCGGCGATCGGGCGCTGCTTGACCGGCCGGTTGATGACGATGCCGAGCGCGCCGTCGCGGCTATGCTGGGCCAACAGAATGACGGTGTGATCGAATTCCGGCTGGCGCAGATCCGGCGCGGCGATCAGAAGCTGGCCGGTGAATGACGCCGGCCCGGAAATGTCCGGCGCGGTCGGCAGTGCCGCATGCAACAGCGTCGCCGGCAACACCAACGCCGCGGCGAGCAAAAGCCAGCGCTGCACATTCGTCCGCAACACGTCCGACCCGCAGCTTCGCTACGCGCCACCCCTCGGCGGGCATGATCGCGCTGCGGTGAGGAATGCGCAAGGCGACCGCGCGACTTTCGTCATTCCGGGGCCGAGCGCAGCGAGGAGCCCGGAATCCATAACCACAGGTCAGCGAATATGGATTCCGGGTTCGCCGCTTTGCGGCGCCCCGGAATGACGAGGATCAAACAAACTGTAGGGCGATGCCGCCGAGCGCGCCGAAATCGGCGTGCAGCGTGTCGCCCTTCTTGGCGTGCACCACGCGGGTGAACGAGCCGGCGAGAACGAGATGGCCGGGCTCGAGCGTCACGCCGTGGGCGCCGAGCTTGTTGGCGAGCCAGGCGACGCCGAGCGCCGGATGGCCGAGCACGCCGGCGGCGACGCCGGTCTCCTCGATCTCCGAGTTGCGATACATGATGCCGCCGACCCAGCGCAGGTCGACGTCGAGCGGCCCGACCGGCCGGCCGCCGATGACAATGCCGGCGGCGGCGCCATTGTCCGACACGGTGTCGAAAATCTTGCGTTGGTCCTGGAGCCGCGCATCGACGATCTCGATCGCCGGCACGACGTAGTCGGTCGCGCGCAGCACGTCGTGCAGTTGCACGCCCGGGCCTTTGAGCGGCTTGCCGAGGATGAAGGCGAGCTCGATCTCGACGCGCGGCAGGCAGTAGTTCTCATGCGGCACGCGGCCGCCATCGGGCACCATCATATAATCGAGCAGATGACCGTAGTCGGGCTCGTCGATCTGCGAGGAGCGCTGCATCGCTTTCGAGGTGAGCCCGACCTTGTGGCCGATGAGCGTGGCGCCGGCGGCGATCTTGCGTTTGGCGACCTCGGTCGAGATCGCGTAGGCGTCCTCGATCGTGATATCGGGCCAGGTCTTGGACAGCTGCACCGCCTGCTTGCGGGTTTTTTCCGCGGTCAACAGCGTATCGGCGGCCTTATGGCGATCGGCTTCGGACATCATGGCCGCGAACAACTCCTTTGGTGGCGGGCTCAATAAGCTTACTGGCAGACGGCGCGGATGACGACCGTTTCTGATGCGCAGCGCACGCCCGGCATCTGACCTGGCTGCGGCGGCTTCGGATCGCATTTCTCCGCTGTGCGGGTGTCGAGAGGATTGCCGCCGCTGAAACCTTTGGCGCGGCAGCCGTTCGCCGCCGCCGCGGCGCAATCGGAGCCGCCGTTGGGCGCCCGCGCGCAGGTCTCGCGCAACTCGACCACCCGGGTGTTTGGCAGCCGCACGATCGCGGTGGCGGCGTTCTTGGTTACTTCCACGGCGCCTTTCATCGCATCGGTCGCGGCGCCGGTCGCCGTCGCTGCCGCGCCCTTGGTGGCCTCGACGGCGTTTTTCATCGCGTCGCCCGTCGCCGTCGCCGCGCTCTTGGTCGCGTCCTTGGTCGCGTCCTTGGCCGCGTCCTTGGCAGTGTCGGCCGACCCTCTGACGGTGTCGTCGGGTTTTTTGCTGGCATCGTCGGCGCCGACCCGTGCTTCTTTGCTCTTGACGTCAAACAGCGCGATCGAACCGTCCCACCAAACCTTCAGTTGATGCAGAAAGCCCGGCCGGTTGGCTTGATCCGGTGGCGGCGCGGCGGCGGCGGGTGCCGGCGGTTGCGGCGCCGCTTGCGCCGGCGCGGTGGCATTTGGCGCCTGACCGTCAGGGAGGTTATTGCGATCCTGCGCGCGCGCGTCACCGGCGGCGGTCGCCACCAGAGCCAATGATGCCGCGACCAGCGCCGCGACAGCGATGCTGTGAAGCTTTGTTTGTTTCGCCGCCCCGGCCATGGTCAGCTCACGTTTGCGCACTTGAGAACTGAACCAAATCGAACAATTCAGCTAATCGATTCGAGGATTTGTTAGAGCATGATCGTGTCCGAAACCCGGCTTTTGATCCGGATCAAGTCCGAAAGCCCGCCTTTTCGGGATCATTTTCCTAGAATACGCGAACCACGACGATAAAGCCAATCACCACGCCGACCGCGGCAAGGCCGGTCCATAGTCCGAGCCTTTTCTCGATGATGGTGCGGGCGCGGGCGCCGTAGCGGTTGAGCAAAAATGCCTCGACAAAAAATCGCGCTCCGCGCGTGATCAGCGACAGCACGATGAACAAGCCGAAATTGAAGCCGGCAAAGCCGGACGTGATGGTGACGAGCTTGTAAGGGATCGGCGTCAACCCTTTGAGCAAAATAATGAGCGCGCCATATTGCGCGTACCCCGTACGAAATGTTTCGACTTTCCCGCCCAAGCCATAAAAGTTGATGAGCCATTGGCCAGCGGTGTCGTAAAGCACGGCGCCGATGAAATAGCCAAGAAGCCCGCCCGCGACCGATGCCAGCGTTGAGATCATGGCGAAGTAGTAGGCGCGGTCCGGCCGCGCCAGCGACATTGGAATCAACATAATGTCCGGCGGTATTGGGAAGAACGAGCTCTCGGCGAACGACACCGCGCCCATGATCCACGCGGCATGAGGTTTACTGGCGGCGTCGACGCACCAATCATAAAGGCGGCGGAGCATGGGGCGCTTGCTTAGCGGCGCGATGATTGCTTGTCCATCCGTCGCGCGTCATTCCGGGGCGCGCCGGCAGGCGCGAGCCCGGAATCCATAACCACGATCAGTATGAGTTCTGCACAGATGGGTGGTTATGGATTCCGGATAGCCGCTTGCGCGGCTTCCGGAATGACAAAAGGCTCAGCGGCGCTTGCGCAAGCGGCGGGATTTCGAGCGCGATGACGGTGCGGCGCGCGTTGTGGTCGGACACTTTCTTCGGCACCTTCTCGGCGATGCCGAGGAGCCGCTCGCGGCGATCCATTTCCTTCCAGACGTCTTCGGGGCGTATGCCCGACGAAACCCATAAGACCACGAGATTGTAGAGCAGGTCGGCGCTTTCCTTGACCACGGCGTCGCGGTCGCCGTGCATGGCGTCGATCACGACTTCAACCGCCTCTTCGGCGAGCTTCTTCGCCATCTTGCTGCGGCCGGAGCGCAGCAGCCGCGCGGTGCGCGACGTCGACGGATCGTCGTGCCGGCAAGCGAGCACTGAGAGGTAAAGCTTGTTGATCGAATTTGCCATGGCGCTACCAATAGCGCGATATCGTCGCAATTGTGTTAAAGTTAGGCCAACGCTGCCAAGCTTCGGACGTATTTGCTGTTTTGGTCATTCGGCCGGTTTGGCCGGCGTACTCAGCCGGCTTTTTTGGCCGTCTCGTCAGTCGTCTTGGGCCAACAGCCCTGCATTGCCGCCGGCAGCGGCGGTATTGACGGTGACGACCTGCTCGGCGGCGAAGCGGCGCAGATAATTCGGGCCGCCGGCCTTCGGTCCGGTTCCCGACAAATGCGTGCCGCCGAACGGCTGGGTGCCGACCACGGCGCCGATCATGCTGCGATTGACATAGGCGTTGCCATTGGCGAGGCGCGCGGCGATACGCTCGACCGTCAGATCGATGCGTGAATGGACGCCGAGCGTCAGCGCCGTGCCGTTCGCCGCGATGTCATCGAGCAGCACATCGAGTTCCTCGGCGCGCCAGCGCACGAAATGCAGCACCGGGCCGAATACTTCTTCTTTGATCTCGCGGGCGCGATCGAGCTCGATGATGGCCGGCGCCACATAGGTGCCGCCGACGGGCAAATCCTCTGGACGATCGGCGCGGAAGCGGACGCGGCCGGCATGGTCCATCTCCGCGATCCAGCTTTCGAGTTTTTGCCTGGCGTCGGCATCGATCACCGGACCGATGTGGGTGGCCGGATCGCGCGGATCGCCGATTTTCAGTTCGCGTGCCGCGCCGATCAGCATGTCCAGCGTCCGTTCGGCGATGTCGTCTTGCAGGCACAATAGCCGCAGCGCTGAGCAGCGCTGACCGGTCGAGCGGAACGCCGACGTGATCACGTCGTCGATCACCTGTTCCGGCAACGCGGTGGCGTCGACGATCATGGCATTGATGCCGCCGGTCTCGGCAATCAACGGCACGATCGGTCCGTTTTTGGCGGCGAGCGATCGATTGATGGCGCGGCCGACTTCGGTCGAGCCGGTGAAGCAGACGCCGGCGGTGCGCGGCTCGGCGACCAGAGCGGCACCGACCGTGCCGTCGCCGGGCACGAGATGGAGCGCGGTCGCCGGCACGCCGGCTTGGTGGAAGAGCGCCACGGCGCGCGCGGCAACGAGCGGCGTCTGTTCGGCGGGCTTCGCCACGACCGAGTTGCCGGCAACGAGTGCGGCGCTCACCTGGCCGAGGAAGATCGCCAGCGGAAAATTCCACGGGCTGATGCAGACAAACACGCCGCGGCCGCGATAGCGCAACACGTTGCTTTCGCCGGTCGGCCCGGGCAGTGCTTCCGCGCTGAGGCTGCCGCGCGCCTGCGCGGCGTAATAGCGGCAATAGTCGACCGCCTCGCGAACTTCGGCGACGGCGTCATCGAGTGTCTTGCCGCCCTCGCTTTGCAAAAGCGCCAGGAGTTCGCCCCGATGGCTTTCAAGGAGGTCCGCGGCGCGTGCGAGTACCGCCGCGCGCTGTTCGCATGGCGTCGCCGCCCAGGCTGGAAAGCCGGCGTCGGCCGCCGCCATCGCCGTCCGCACGATCGCGTCGTCGCCCTCGCGCACGACGCCGATGGCGCGGCCGTCGATCGGCGAGGTGACCGGCCGCTCGGCGCCAATAAGGGCGATGCCGTCAACCAGCGGCGCAGCCTCATTGGTGGCATGCGTGCCGGCGCGTACCTCGGCGAGCAACGCTTCGAGGCTTGAGCGGTCGCCGAACTCGATGCCGGACGAATTTTGCCGCTCCGGACGATAGAGATCGCGCGGCAGCGGGATTTTCTTGTTGCGGGCATCGCGCGGGTTCGCGATCGCGCTTTGCGGCCGGCGCAGAATTTGCTCGATCGGCACGTTCGGATCGGCGGCGACCGAGACGAACGAGGAATTGGCGCCGTTCTCCAGAAGCCGGCGCACCAGATAGGCGAGGAGGTCGCGGTAGCCGCCGACCGGCGCATAGACGCGGCAGGCGGCGTCCGGCAATTCGCGCAACAGCGCTTCATAAAGCGCTTCGCCCATGCCGTGCAGGCGCTGAAACTCATAGCCGCCGCCGCCCGCATCCTCGATCACGCTGGCGACCGTCAGAGCGTTGTGAGTGGCGAATTGCGGGAAGATGCGTCCGCGCGCGGCGAGGAGTTTCTTGACGCAAGCCATGTAGCAGAGATCAGTCATGGCCTTGCGGGTAAACACCGGATAGTCGGGCAGACCGCGCTCCTGCGCGCGCTTGATCTCGGTGTCCCAGTACGCGCCTTTGACGAGGCGGACCGTCAGCCGGCTGCCGAACGCCGTGGCTGCTGTTTCGACCCAGTCGATCACGGCGAGCGCGCGCTTCTGATAGGCCTGCACTGCAAGCCCGAAGCCTTCGAAACCGCGCAGCGACGGGTCGCCGAGCACGGCGCCGACGACGTCGAGCGACAATTCGAGCCGATCGGCTTCTTCGGCATCGACGGTGAAGCCGAGTTCGTACTTTTTGGCCAGCCGAGCCAGTTCGAGAATGCGCGGCGGCAATTCCGCCAGCACCCGCTCGCGTGAAACCGCCTCGAAGCGCGGATGCAACGCGGTGAGCTTGACCGAAATTCCCGGTCGCGCCGGCCACATCGCGTTGCCGGCGCTGTTGCCGATGGCATCGATGGCGTTGGCATAGGCGTCGAAATAGCCCTGCGCGTCCGCATTGGTGCGCGCGCCTTCGCCAAGCATGTCGAACGAGTAGCGCAATTCGGCGTGGCCGCGGGCGCGCGTAAGCGCTTCGTCGATGGTCTGGCCGAGCACGAAATGCGAGCCGATCAGCCGCATCGCTTGGCGGGTCGCGGTGCGCAGCGCCGGCAGCCCAAGCCGTTTGACAACGGCGTCAAGAATCGTGTCCGGCGTTTCGCCCGGATGAATGATGCGGGCGGCGACGCCGAGCGTCCACGCCGAGGCCGAAACCAACAGCGCCGTCGACTTGATATCGCCGTCGAGCCAGCGGCCGGCGGCAAGCTTGTCCTCGATCAGCCGATCGGCAGTCGCGGCGTCCGGCACGCGCAGCAGCGCCTCAGCCAGCACCATCAGCGCCAAGCCTTCCTTGGTAGACAGCGAGTAAGCGTGCAGGAAGTCTTCGATATCGCCGAGGCCGCCGGCCTTGGCGCGGATCGCCTCGACCAGATCGCGAGCGCGCGCATCGATGCGGCTTTCGGCCGCGTTCTCGCGTGTAGCGCCGGCGAGAAAGCCGGCCGCTAATTCTTCGTCGGGCGGCGCGTAGGGTGCCTGGAAAGTCGGCAGGCTTGAGGGCGGCGGGGTTGCGGCAAAGTTGTTCATCGCCGGCTCAGCATCGCTGATGCATAAAGTCGCCACGTCGCTCGGTTGGCCCGCAGCTTGCACGGTGTAGCTGCAAGCTCCGCATTGGGCCGCCGCCGGAGGCCGTGGACGCGAGTCGTCACGATTGAAGGACGGAAGTAGGGATTGGGCATGGCGATGGTCGCAAACATGGCGATTGTCACGTTCCTCGTGAGTGTCAGGCGCCTGCGGCCAAGCCGCTTCGCCGCCGCCTTGCTATGCCTCGTTGCGCTTGCCGGCACCATGCCGGCTCAAGCCGGCACTGCGCTTCATCTTACGCTCGATCGCAAGATCGATGGAACGATGGCGCCGTTCTTCCTTGCCGTCGATCAGGGCACCTTCAAGGACGAAGGGCTCGACGTCACCATCGATGTGGCGGCTGGCGGCTCGGCCGAGGTCTTCGACCGGCTGGCTTCGGCTAAGTCGGATTTGGCGGTCTCCGACCTCAACCTGCTGATCAAATTTCGCGACGCCACCGGCACGCCGATCAAGGCGGTGTTCACGGTGTTTGACAAGCCCCCATACGCCATCATCGCGCGCAAAAGCCGCGGCGTCGCCGCGCCGCGCGACCTGCAGGGCAGGAAGCTTGGCGCATCAGCCACCGATCCGACGTTCGCGGTATGGCCGACTTTCTCGAGCGTCGCCGGCATCGACGCCGCCAAGGTGGCTGTGGAGCACCTCGGCTCGCCGGTCTGTCAGCCGATGCTGGCCGCCGGCGAGATCGACGCCATTACCGGCTTCTCGTTCATCTCGTATGTCGATCTTAAAGCGAGCGGCGTGCCATCCGACGATCTCGCCGTTCTGCCGATGGCGGACTATGGTGTCGTGCTCTACGGCGACGCCATCATGGTCGCGCCGAATTTCGCCGCGCAAAAACCCGACGCGGTGCGGGCATTCTTGCGCGCTTATGTGCGGGCCTTGAAGGAGGCCGTGCGCGATCCGGCGAGCGCGATCGAAGCCTTGCTTCGCCACAACGAAAAACTCAGCAAGGACGTCGAGCTCGAGCGCCTGCGCATGGCGATCCGCGACAACATCGTCACGCCGGCGGTCAAGGCCAACGGCTTCGGCGGCGTCGAACCCGACCGCTTCGCCGCCGCGATCGAGCAACTGGCGCTCACCTATCGCTTCAAGGCGAAGGACAAGGTCGGCGCAGCCTTCGATGCGTCATATCTGCCGCCGGCTGCGGAGCGGTAAATCGACGACGCGATTTTGCGGCGCGGCGACTAATATCCTCGTCAGCTCGCCACCTTGGCGCGAGGCAGATAAGCCGCAAGTTGATCGAAACTGCCGGCCCAGCCGCCGCGCATCGAGTCGTGAGCCGCGTCGAAAGTCTTTCGCTCTTCCTCATCGGCGTTGAGTGGCGACCAGCGCAGCGTCAGCTTGGTTTTGCCCTCCGGCGTCTCTTCGAACGTCACGGTCGTGAGCAGCTTGAGGGGCCAGGTCGGGCTTAGCGGATGGCGGGTGAGACCACCGGCTTCATCGGAAAACGAGTGCTCCCAGACAAGCCGTTCGGGCGCGACGATCTCGCGATAGACGAATTTTGCCCACATGACGCGCCCGTCGGGATCGCGCATGGCGCCGTGATAGGTCCCGCCGACACGCAAATCCATGGTCGAGGCGACGATGGTCGAGCCCTTGGGGCCCCACCATTCCTTCATATGGTTGGGCGCGGTAAAGCATTGCCACACCAGCTCGCGCGGCGCGTCGAACATACGCGTGATGGAAAATTCACGCCCGGTGGCCGGGTGACATATTTGCGCGGCGGCACTCATGCGTGTTGCCCCTTTGTTGCGGCGTGCGGCCGTTCGTTGTCGCGTCGATGGTTGGCGCTGCTCGAGACATAGTTGTCGAGCCGCGCCAGATGCTGTTCGAGGCCGGTGTCGGCGCGGTATTCCTTGATCAGGCGGCCGCGCTCGGTGGCCGACGGGAAGTCGCTGCGGCAGGTGATGCGCGTGCGACCGCCGATGTCTTCGAAGATGACGGTCTGTTTGAAGTGCACCGGTTCGACGTCGTCGCCGCCGCCATGGCGATAAACGATGCGCTTGGGCGGCACGATCTCTTCGAAAGTGATGCGGTTCTGATAGTCGCGGCCATCAGGGCCGTGCATGACGAAGCGCCAGACGCCGCCGGGCCGCAGATCGAAGCTCATGGTCGTGTGGGTGAAGCCGTTCGGTCCCCACCAGTGCGCCAAATGCTTCGGATCGGTCCAGGCGGCGAACACCAGTTCGCGCGGCGCGTCGAATTCGCGCACCCCGATGATCGATCGCGGGTCGCTCGTAAGGTCGAGGCTACTTCTTCCGGCCATGTTTACTCTCCTTCTCACCCAGCTCGGCTTTCGGTCGTTTGGCTTTCGGATCTTTGGCTTGCAGCGTCTTCAGATAAACATCGAGGCGGTCGAAGCTCTCGTCGAAGAAGCGCCGATAGCGATCGAGCCAGTCGTCGACGTCCTTGAGCGCCCGCGGCTCGATCCGGCAGGGTCGCCATTGCGCTTCACGTGAGCGCGCGATCAGGCCGGCGCGCTCCAGCACTTTCAGATGCCTGGAGATGGCGGGCAGGCTCATGGCGAACGGCTCCGCCAGATCCTGCACCGTGGTTTCGCCGCGCGCGAGCCGCGCCAGGATGGCGCGGCGGGTCGGATCGGCCAAGGCCGAGAAAGTGGCGTCGAGATTCATTTAACGAACCAGTTAAATAACGGGCCGGTTAAATACGAAATTGAGCATCGCTAGTCAAGAGCGATTTCGCCAATAAATGATGCTGCGTCGTGGCCGGGCCTGTCCCGGCCATCCAGGTCTTTGCTGTGGTTTCGTTTTAAGTCGTGGATGCCCGGTACAAGGCTGGGCATGGCGAACAATGACGAATTACGCCTGTCCGGAATACGCCCGCTGCAACGCCGCGATGTCGAACTTCTTCATCTGCATCAGCGCGCCCATCGCGCGCTCGGATTTGGTGCGGTCAGCGTCCATCAACAATTGCGGCAGCACCGCCGGCACGATTTGCCAGGACAGGCCGTATTTGTCCTTGAGCCAACCGCAACGGCTCTCTTCGCCGCCTGCCGAAAGCTTGCTCCAGAAATAGTCGATCTCGTCCTGGTCAGCACAGCTCACCTGCAGCGAGAATGCTTCGGTGAATTTGTAGTGCGGCCCGCCATTGAGCGCGACCAATGGCTGCCCCTCGATCTCGAACTCGACGGTCATGACGGAGCCGGCTTGCATGCCATGGCTCTCATGACCGGCTTTGCCGTAGCGGTGGACCTGCTTGATCTGCGAATTGTCGAATATCGAAGTGTAGAATTTTGCCGCTTCCTCGGCCTGCGTATCGAACCAAAGAAACGGTGTGATCCTGCGCGTGACTGTCGGCATGGTGTGTTCCCGTGATGGCGACGCGACCGTCCGCGGTGCCCTAGCCCGTCCGCTCCAGATAGGCGGCGAGCCGGTCGAAGGTACCGCCCCAGGTCGCCTGCATGCCGACATGGGAGACGTCGAACGTCTTTTGCTCCGCTTCGGTCGCGTTGTGCGGCGACCAGCGGACATTGAGCCTGGTCTTGCCGCCAGGCTCGTCCTCAAGCTTGACAGTGATCTTGGTTTCCCGCGGCCAGGTCGGCACGATCGGATGGCGCGTGATCTCGCCGGCCTTGTTGGAAAAGGAGTTGATGAACACCAGCCGCTCGGGCGGATCGATCTCCTGGTAGACGAATTTGCCCCACATCTTGTAGCCCTCGCCGGACTGCATGCCCATGTGGAGGAAACCGCCGGGACGAAAATCCATGTCCATCGCGATCATGGTGAAGGTCGCGGGCGTCCACCATTCCTTCATGTGATCAGGCTCGGTCAGGACTTGCCAGACCCGGTCGCGGGGGGCGCCGAGGATCCGGAAAATAGCAAAATCCACACCACCGGCACTCGTCATTTACACCCCCGCGATTGCTGATGCCGGGGCTTAGTTTGCCACAAGGACCATCCAGCCGACACCGAATTTATCGGCCAGCATGCCGAACTTCGATGAAAAGAACGTCTTGGTCAGCGGCATCTGCACTTGGCCGCCATTGGCCAAACCGTTGAAAACCTTGTCGGCTTCGGCCTCCGTCTTGGTTGAAATCGCGAGCGCGATGCCGTTGAAATTGGCCTTGCCGGTGCAGCGGCCGTCCGATATCAGCACGAATAAATCGCCCAGCCGCACGGCCGCATGCATGACCTTGTTCTCGCTGCCCGGCGTGATCATGGATTGGTCGGGTGACTCCTTGAAACGCATGAGCATCTTGATCGTGGCGCCGACCGCATTTTTGTAGAAGTCCAGCGCCTCCTCGCAGCGGCCATCGAAGTTCAGATACGGCTCCACCTGCATACCAGTCTCCTTGAATGTTGTTGGTGGTCAACGACTATCGCAACCGAACGATTGGCATGAACCATGGTCGCGCTCTTGACAAAAGGGTTGATATCAACATAATTGCAGCATGTCAAACCGCGAGGGCGCTTCGTACGCTTTCACCCATCAGGTACGCGACCAGTGTCTGTGCCTGCATGTGCAACGGGCGGCGCGGGCGCTGGCACGCCGCTTCGACGACGCGTTGCGGCCGGTCGGTCTGACGCAAGGCCAGTTTTCGCTGCTGACAGCGCTCAACCGCGCTGAGCCGCCGACAATCGGCGCCGTCGCCGACCTGCTGGCGCTCGACCGCACCACGCTGA
The DNA here is from genome assembly GCA_963806465.1 of uncultured Alphaproteobacteria bacterium. Classification (GTDB taxonomy): domain Bacteria; phylum Pseudomonadota; class Alphaproteobacteria; order Rhizobiales; family Xanthobacteraceae; genus BOG-931. Next base: position 11,687 of record CAWDZD010000077.1, read on the forward strand.
CCGCCAATCTCAAGCCGCTCGCACGCCGCGGGCTCCTCAAGGTAAAGGTCGATCGGGAGGACAAACGCAGCCGGCGGCTGCTCCTGACGCCGGCCGGGCGGGCGGTGCTTGCCGCCGCGGCGCGGATCTGGAAGCGGGCGCATGCGCAGGCCGAGCGGCTGTTGCGGAGCGCCAGCCCCGATACCGTGCGCGCCAGCCTGCGCGAGCTCTGCTGACATCACGCCCCTCATGGCGTAGATCGTTGAGGCGTCAACGCACAAGTGTCCCGATTCCAAAGTTCGCGAGAGTTTGCGGCACGTTCTTTTGCGAACTTTGGAATCGAAAGGGAAACTTGCAAATTTATAATTCTAGTGCGGTTTTGGATTTGAAGTTCCTATCCGAGTTTGCCGCGCGGTCTTAGGAACTTCAAATCCACCGCACTAGTGGCGTTTTGGGTCGCACCGATCATGTCATTTCTGCGCATCTATCTGCGCGTGCTCGATCTCCTCGCCCCCGAGGCGCAACTCGCCGGCGCGCTGGCGCTCGCCAATATCGCGCTGGCGGTGGCGCAATTCGTCGAGCCGGTGCTGTTCGGCCAGATCATCGATGCGTTATCCGGCACGCTGCCGGTCGGCGTTGCGGCCGCGGCAACCACGCTTGCGCCGCTGATCGGCGCCTGGCTCGGCTTCGGCCTGTTCATCATCATCGCGGCGGCGCTGGTCGCGTGGTTCGCCGACCGGCTGGCGCACCGCCGCCGCAATCTGGTGCTGGCGGATTTTTTCGAGCATGTGCTGCAGCTGCCGCTCGCCTACCACGCCGGCGCGCATTCCGGCCGGCAGCTGAAAATCATGCTCACCGGCACCGATACGCTGTGGTGGCTGTGGGTGTCGTTCTTCCGCGAGCATTTCGCCGCTTTCGTGTTCATCGCCGTGCTGCTACCGACCACGCTGGTGCTCAACTGGCGGCTGGCGCTGCCGCTGTTGGCTCTCTGTGTCGCCTTTACCGGCTTGACGGTGGTGGTCATGCGCCGCGCCAAATCGATGCAGCGCCAGGTCGAGCGGCATTATTCGGATCTCGCCGAGACTGCCGCCGACACGCTCGGCAACGTCGCCGTGGTACAGAGTTTCGCCCGCATCGAGCTCGAAGTGTCGGCGCTCAAGGGCCTGGTCAACTCGTTGTTGCGCGCGCAGATGCCAGTGCTGTCGTGGTGGGCGGTGGCGGCGGTGCTCACCCGCACGGCCACCACGATCACGCTGTTAACGATCCTCCTGGTCGGGACCTATCTCAAACTCAACGGGCTGGCGTCGGTCGGCGCCATTGTCAGCTTCATGGCGATCGCCACGCTCCTGATCAGCCGGCTCGAGCAGGTGGTCGGTTTCGCCAATCGGCTGTTCATGGACGCGCCGAAGCTCGTCGAATTCTTCGCCGTACTCGACACGGTGCCCGCGGTGCGCGACCGGCCGGACGCGGTCGACCCGGGCCGCCTGCGCGGCCTGGTCGAGTTCAGCGACGTCTCGTTCTCGTACGACGGCAAGCGCGCCGCAGTGGCGGATTTGCGCTTCACCGCGTTGCCCGGCGATCGCGTCGCTCTGGTCGGGCCGACCGGCAGCGGCAAATCGACGGCGCTGGCGCTGCTGCACCGTACTTTCGACCCGCAGGCCGGCACGATCAGCGT
>CAWDZD010000078.1:0-185063 GCA_963806465.1 uncultured Alphaproteobacteria bacterium
CTGGAGTCTCCGCGCGTGGAGGTGAGCGTTGCCGGACGCATCATGTCGATCCGCGTGCAGGGCAAGGCCGGCTTCGCGCACCTGCAGCAGGGCGGCAAGCGGCTGCAGATTTACGTCCGCCTCGACGACGTCGGCGAAAAGGCTTCCAGCTCTACAAGCTGCTCGATATCGGCGACTACGTCGGCGTGAAGGGATACCTGTTCCGCACGCGCACCAACGAGCTGATCGTCCACGTCGCGGAGCTCACATTCCTGGTGAAGGACCTGCTGCCGCTGCCCGAGAAGTGGCACGGCCTGCAGGATGTCGAGACGCGCTACCGCCGCCGTTACGTCGATCTGACGATGAATCCCGAGGTGCGCGAGGTCTTCATCAAGCGCGCCAAGGTCGTGCAATCGCTGCGGCGTTTCCTCGACGAGCAACGACTTCATCGAGGTCGAGACGCCGATGATGCATCCCATCGCCGGCGGCGCGGTGGCCAAGCCGTTCATCACGCACCACAACACGCTCGACATCGATCTCTACCTGCGCATTGCGCCCGAGCTCTATCTGAAGCGCCTGGTGGTCGGCGGCATGGACCGCGTCTACGAGATCAATCGCAACTTCCGCAACGAAGGCATCTCGACCAGCACAATCCCGAGTTCACCATGCTGGAGTTCTACTGGCCTACGCCGACTACCACGACATGATGGACTTCACCGCCGAGATGCTGGCGCAGGTGGCGCGCGACGTGAACGGCACGACGCGTCGCCACTTCAACGGTCACGAGATTGACTTCGGCAAAGTCCCAGCGGCTCTCGATGCGCGAGGCAATCATCAAGTTCTGGCCGGAGAATGCGGGCGACAAGCCAGAGATGAGGACTTCTCCAGCGCCGAGCAGATTGCGGCCATGGTGCACCGCTACAACGCGGCGAATCCCCACATCCCGTACGATCCCGCTGCGCCCGACGGCAAGACCATCGCGGAGATCTTCGAGTTCGTCGCCGAACCGCACCTGATCCAGCCGACGTTCATCTACGACTTCCCGCTGGCTATCTCGCCGCTGTCGAAGAACAAGCGCGAGCCGGAAGAGAATGCCGAGTGGGTGGAGCGCTTCGAGATCTTCGTCGGCGGCCTGGAAATCGGCAACGCCTTCAGCGAGCTGAACGATCCCGAGGAGCAGCGCCGCCGCTTCGAGGGGCAGCTCAGCGAACGGGCCCGGGGCGACGAAGAAGCTCACCAGATGGACGAGGATTACATCCGCGCGCTGTCCTACGGATTGCCGCCGACCGCCGGAGAAGGCATCGGCATCGATCGCCTGACCATGCTGCTGACCGATTCGCGTTCGATCCGCGATGTGATTCTCTTCCCTCTGCTTCGTCCTTTGAAGCGCGAAGAGGAAGACGAACTGGAGAATCCCGAAGGCGACACGCCTGCTCGGCTCGTCAAGAAAGAAGGGAGCGGCTCACCGCTCCTTCCATTCACCTTCAAGCCGATCGTCTTGTCCTTTACGGCGTCGTCGGCGTGTACAGGTCGCGCTGCCGATAAATCCGGTAAGCATTGTCGTTCGACTGCAACTGATAGACGCTGTGACCAGTCAAATCAACTTCGCTCGCCTGCGCGGCATTGGGTAGTCGGCCATTACCGAAACTGGCGAAGGTGCCGTAAGGCGATGACAGGAGCTGCGCACTCCCGTATGCGAGAGAATACGCACCCAGGTCTGCCGCCGTTTGAATGAAGACCTTACGGGTCGGTTCCGTCAAGTACAGCACCATCCCGCGGCTATCGCCGACACCGCACTGTTGGACGCGCAGATTGCCGTCATCGAACACGGTAAGGATTTCCGGTGCCGAGGATCGATTTTGAAACGCGGCATCGTGCTGGTGCGTGAACCATGAGAACACGTTGGGATCGCCGCAGGGATTCGGCAAGGGATTCATGATGGTGAAGTCGCCATCATGACCCAAGCGCCATATCACCGAGCCGTCTCCCGTGCCATTGGCATAATTGATCTTAAGCACCCAATCCTGGGCGCGCTCGGAGATGAGAAGGTTGCCGTCGGCGGTATATTGCAGCGAATTCGAGTGAGTCCAATCGTTGGCTACGCTGAAGTTGGGATTAAAAGGGACGCAGCCACCGCCCCCTTGCTGGCATTTGTCGTTCAAGGTGGCTACACGAGAGAGATCCTGGTGCGAAAACGAATCCCAGGCCCATAGCAACTGCATGTTGTGATCCAGAACCAGGATCATGTCCCCAACGATATCCACGGGGTTGTCCGGGGTGCCTCCCTGATAAACGGTAGAGGTCTCGTCTCTTCCGCCGAGAATCAGGATATTGCCGTTAGGCAACACGCGTGTTTCGTGAATATTAAACCCAGTCATCTGCGGATAGCCCTTGGCTGCGAGCTGTTCATTCATGATGCTGTAGTTGGTTCGCAGCACCAAATTTCCCGCAAGATCGTATCCGTTCAGCTGAGTGGAAGTCATGGTGAAGAAGTTCCCGCCCGGCTGCATCCGAGTAACTAGAGTCGGGGTCAGGCACATACCAGATCACATGCCCGGCGACATCGGTAGCAGTCGGCCAGAATGCAAGCAGATGGAAGAGCACTACGGGAAAAGCCGAATCCCTCGGGGTTGGCGGTACGTTTGCCGTAAATTGTTCCGCCGGAAAATTTGCGGGAAGATGTCCAGTCGTAAACGCCTGATCCGTCCCCGAGCTGACCACCTGATTGTTGGCGAGTTGCTCCCAGTGCATCACGTATCGAGCCGCGGGCTGCATGCCGGCGACCAGGAAGTTGGCACTGCTACTGGAGCAGGCAACCGAATTGGTAGTCATCGAAGCCACGCTCGCGGCTTTGGAAAATCGCACCCGGATAAAATCGCCGGTCGCACACGGGCCGCACTAAACAGCGCTACCAGGGGATGCGCGGTAGGATGCACCGCAGATCCACCGGATTGCGTTACCCACGGATTCAATACGTATTGCACCGACACGGCGGGTATACGACGTAAGGACTGTGTGAAATGTCGCGGACTACGACTGTGACTGTGTAGGTGCCTTCCACCTGCCACGGGACCCAGGCAAACGAATCGAACACGTCAAAGTCTCGTACGATCTGATTCGGTCCGTTTGGCGGGGCGACACTGAATTGAAAGTCGTAGCTGTCCCCCGGGGGTCCGCGCTTGACAAGTGCCGCCCAAATAATCGAGGTGCCTAATTGGGCAGGACTCGGCACGCTCGGATCTAGGGTGATGGAAACGGTTGGACGTTTCACAGCAGCGGAGACATTTATGGCAACAAGTAAGCTCGATCCCAACATGACGGCAGCACAAAAGCGAACGAGCCTTAACATTCGCAACCTCCGGCTGGTTTGGACTTGGATGGACGACTGGCGGTGCCTCGCATTCTCTGCTGAAAGCAACCAGAAAGCAACACTGTTTTCTACTTGTGCCGTAAGAAGTCGCTTGTTTGCGCATTCACCGGATTCGCGTCGCTTTAACATTCGGGACACGGTCGTTACGGTCTGCCGCCGACCGCCGGAGAACGCGTCGATCCGCGATGTGATTTCTTCCCCTGTTGCGACCGTTAACGGCTGAACGGTTTGCTGAAAAACTCGAGATCGAGCAGTTTTGAAATACGCTTTCAGCCGTGCCGTCCTAAGTCCTTTGTTATCGTCCCGAGGCGGCCTGAAGGCTGACGAGCCTTCGGTTTTGGAGTCTTCAGCAAACTGTGAAGCCCGCGCCACGTCAAGGCAACAAAACAAAGCGGGCCGCGCGGGCCCGCTTTCTCAGGTCAGCAACCGACACCTCACGGTGCCGTGGGTGTGTACAGATCCCGCTGGCGATAGGACCGGTAGGACCAATCGTTCACCTGGATCTGGAAGACGATGTTCCCTGCCAGGTCGGTTTCACTGACCTGCGCTTCGGCCGTCGGCTGAATCAGAAAGCCGTTGTCGAAGCTGGCAAAGATCCCATTCGCCGGGGTGATGAGCAACTGCGCGGCCCCTACAGCCTGCGAGTACTGGCCCAGGTCGGCAAGGGTCTGGATGAAGACCTGGCGGGCCGACTCGTTGACGTTGAGCACCATGCCGCGGCTGTTCCCCCCTCCGCACTGCTGGACTCGCAGGTTGCCATCGTCGAACACCGTCATGATCTCCGAGGCGCCGCCCTGCGTCTGGAAGGACGGATCATGCTGATGGGTGAACCAGGGAAAGACGTTCGGATCGCCGCAGCCTCCGCCCGGAGGATTCACGATGGTGAAGTCCCCAAAGGGGCCCATACGCCATATCACTGAACCGTCGCCCGATCCGTTGGCATAGTTGATCTTGAGCGCCCAATCCTGGCTGCGTTCCGAGATCACGATATTCCGTCTGCCGTGTATTGCAGAGCGTTGGCATGCGTCCAATCGTTGGCGACCGTGAAGTTCGGATTGAAGAAAGGACAACCGCCGGTGGCGTGGAAGCACTTATCATTCAGAGTCGCCACGCGGGAAAGGTCCTGATGGGCGAACAGTCCCACGCCCAAAGCAACTGCATGTTGTGATCGAGCACCAGAATCATGTCGCCGATGATGTCGACCGGGTTATCCGGCGTTCCGCCCTGATAGGCCGTGGAGGTTTCGTCGCGGCCGCCCAGGATGAGAATGTTGCCATTCGGCAGCACGCGGGTCTCGTGATCGTTGAACGACGTCATCTGGGGATAACCTTTAGCCGCCAGTTGCTCATTCGAGTATCTCGGCGTCGGTGTGCAGAACAACATTCCCGGCAAGATCGTACTCGGTCATGTCGGTGAAATTCATGGTGAAGAAGAAGCCGCCCGGCTGCATACGGGTGACCAGGGATTGACCGGGGTAATACCAGATGACATGGCCGCCAACATCGGTTGCCGTCGGCCAGAAGTAGGACGTCTGCCCCTTGGCCGGGATCAGGTGGAACAGCACCACCGGAAAGGCGATGTCGTGCGGAGTAGCCGGAACGTTTACCGTAAAGTGCTCGTCCGGTGGAAAGGTCAAGGGCAGCGGCCCGGTCGCGAAGGACTGCTGGGTTCCGGAGTTGACTAACTGCCCGCCAGAGAGCTCTTCCCAGTGCATCAGGTAGTGCGCCGAGGGCAGCATGCCGGCCACCAGGAAGTTGGCGCTCTTGCTCGAGCAAGCCACCGTATTTGTGATACTGGAAGCCACCGACGCGGCGTTTTGAAAACGAACCCGGATCGAATGGCCAACCGTACACGGGCCTGCGCTAAACAGAGCCACCAGCGGATGGTTGGTCGGATTCACCACGGCGGCTCCGGGAGTGGTGACCCAGGGGTTAAGCACGTAAGACACGGACACAGCCGGGTAAACCGTATGTGTCGTAGTGTCCCGGACTACAACCGAAATGCTGTAGTTTCCTTCCACCTGCCAGGGAGCCCATACGAAGGAGTTGGGTAAATCGAAATCGCGGACAATCTGATTCGGCCCTGCGGCGCTGCGCTGAACTGGTAGTCGAAAACATCTCCCGGCGGCCCGCCCGTAACGGTCGCGGTCCAGGTGATGATGGGTGCCTAGCATGGCTGGACTGGGCACGCTGGGAGTCAGAGTGATGGACACCGAGGGACTTTTCGTGGCTGCGACGGCAACAGCCGCAAACAGCAAACTGAAACCAAGCATGGTAAGAACACGGGAGCGAACTGCCTTAAACACTAGCTAACCTCCGATGGGATGCGGCTGGAGTTTCGCCTCGCGGCGGCTTGCGAATTGTCTGCTGCTTCGCTCCGGAAAGCAACTTGTTTTTCTGATGCGGCGAGGGGGTCGACTTTAACCTCCGCATTCGTGCAGGTCGAGTCAGCACCTGTATTCACAAAGCTGTGATGGGTCCGTTCTGCGTGCGCCTGCCAGTCGCCGGAAACGGTAGCGTCGAAGACCACAATCTCGATGCCAAAAAAATGCCCCTCTTTCGAGGGGCTAAGTCTGGCGAGAGAGGGGATTACGATACGACAAAAATCGGTTACTTGGTCAGCAGCTCGCGCATGCGCAACCGCGCCTGATGCAGGCCCTTCGATGGACGACTGCAGCGAAATTCCAAGCAAACTTGCGATGCGGGTGTGGTCATACCGCTCCACATCGTGCATCAGGAAAATCATTCTTTCGGTATTCGGCAGCTGCACCACCGCGCGCTCCAGGTCGACCCGCATGAGTATTGCGGCGCACGGAGAGCACTCGTTCGCTGGGAGCACAATCCAGGGTCAATGTCCCCAGGGAGATGTACTCGCGCAGTTCGCTGATGAGGGCGCGATCGATCTCGTCGGCGGTCGGTTCCTGGCTGGCTGCAAACGCCCGGCAGAAGGTCTGGGTCATGAGCTCTTCGGCCGCCAGCTCATGGTCAGTCATCCAGAACGCCAGGGAGTATACGCGGTGACGGTTCTGTTCATAGACCTTGCTGTAGATCTCTAGTTCTGGGAAGATGCGAGAAGGGCAGGTCCGTACTGAGCAACACCGTTCATCTTTACTTCCCTGATGCTGAGGGTCATATTGATCTCCTTCGGATTTTCGGTCGCTGTCGCTTGCATCTATCCGCGACACCTTAGTACTAAGCAATCGCGGTGCCCAAACTGCTGCATCTCTTGATCAAGCTAGTGGATCTTGAGGTCACGTTGCTGAAAATACAACTAAGCTGGAGGCAGGCGACGAGAGCCGTACCTGATTCCAGCATCCAGTAATTCCCAATGCGCAATGTCGGGGGACTGTTTGGGTCACCTGCTGCTACGATTTGGCATCCCGATACCACATTCCCCGATGCCGAATATGTAACTTTTGCCGAGCGCGCCGTCACAAACTGCGCCTTAGATACGTTTGAGCGGTGAAACGATTCCAGTGCAAATCACGGCAAGTGTAGCTAAAATCGTTCCATCGATCAAGTGAGTACAATCCGCATCACTAACACAGACCCTCACCTATGGCGGACCAACGTATCCTGGTTGTTGACGACGAAACGCGATCCGGGACGCGGTGTGCTCCATCCTGACGCAGGCGGGTTTCGAATGCCGTCCGGTAACCTCAGGACGCGATGCTCTTACCCTGCTGCGGTCCAACGAGGGTATTCGATTGTGCTCTCCGATATGATCATGGAGGGCATGGACGGCCTAACCCTGCTCTCACAGATGAAGCAGGACTATCCCGGAGATTCCCGTGGTAATGGTGACCGCCGTGCACGACATCAGCGTCGCGCTGGCCGCAATCCGCAACGGCGCGTACGACTACCTGCTGAAGCCGTTCGAGAAGGAGCAGCTGCTGGCCATGGTGCGGCGGGCCTGGAGACCCGGCGGCTCAGGCTGGAGAACCTGGCTTATCAGACCAAGCTGGAGTCGCTGGTATCGGCCCGCACCGAGATGCTGCGCAAGGCCCTGGCCGATCTGGAACGCTCGTACGACATCACGCTCGAGGCGCTGGGCGACGCGCTCGATCTGAAGGACGCCGAGACCGAAGGCCACTCCAGGCGCGTGACCGCTTTCACCATCGCCATTGCCCGCGCCATGGGACTGCCGCAGGACCGGGTGCGCATCATCGCGCGCGGCGCATTTCTGCACGATGTCGGCAAGATGGCGATTCCTGACGCGATCCTGCGCAAACCCGGACGGCTCAGCGCCGAGGAGCAGACCATCATGCGCGAGCACGCCTTCCTCGGATATCAGATGCTGCGCAAGATTCCGTTTCTTCAGGAGGCCGCCGAGATCGTCTACTCCCACCAGGAACGCTATGACGGCAGCGGCTATCCCCGCGGACTGAGGGGCGAGCAGATTCCGCTGGGGGCGCGAATATTTGCCGTCGCCGACACCTTCGACGCCATGACCTCGGACCGTCCTTATCGCGCGGCGCAATCGATTCCCTCCGGGCGGCGTGAGATTGAGCGCCATGCCGGTCGGCAGTTCGATCCCGAGATTGTAACGTCTTCCTCTCCGTGCCGGAACATCTCTGGCAGGAACTGAGGACCGAAATCGAAGCGCAAAATGCCAGCGGCACTTCGGACGCTTCACCCGAGCCACGAACTGAAGCTAGACCTCTAGTCCGATAACTCGCATCAGTTCCAGGCCATTACTCCTGGTCACCATGCCGTCCCGCAAGGTGTAATCGAATTTCATCGTTCCATTCTCGATTCGTCCTGCAAATGGACGTTGTGCAGATTGCCCGTCCAGCGAGCTGCCGATTTCGGTCGAGCGAAAGATCATGCGTGCTGATCAGGCCGATCGCTCCACGCTTCAGCAGAGCATGAACGACGCCCTCCGCCCCGATGCGGCGGTCTTCGAATTCGTGCCTTGAAGCAATTCGTCCAGCAGAAACAGCAGCGGCGGATGCCGCGAAATCGAAAATGCTGCGCAGGCGCTTGATCTCCGCATAGAAGCGCGAACTGCCTTCACGAAGCGAATCGTTAATGCGGATGCTGGCGCCGACGTGCAGCGGCGTCAGCACCAGCCGCGTCGCCCTGACCGGACCGCCCGCCATCGCCAGTACTACGTTCATTCCCACCGATCGCACAACCTGATTGCCGATCGTACTGACGATCTCACGCGCCGCGTTCGCGAGCGCGTACACCGGCGCCGGATTTTCTCCTTCAAAGAATAGCCGCACGGCAGTGCGTATATGCGCTTCAGCAACGCCTATCTTTGTTAGTTCTATAGAGCTGGTCTCTGTTCCCCATCGGGCGGTATGGCTGCGTCGACCCAAAACACGCCTCCGATTTGCTCGCGCGCTCCCCTACACACCGCTCTACCTTTTAGCGAATTAAGGGTAAAATACATAGTTTATCTGGATCTTGCCATGTCACTTTTAACGCTTGAACGAATTACTAAGCTCGGTCGCCTTGGAGAAGATTTGGTTGCGGAGCGACTTGAGCATCATGGGTATACCAATATCGAGAATCTGAATCTTCGGCGTCACAACTATCCATTTGGCGATCTGCTTGCGACGAAAAGCGGTATTTAATATTTCATAGGCGTGAAGGCGAGGAACGAAATGCGCCAGGGTAATGTAGGATTGAACGAGTCCTATAATCTGGTCTTGATACCCGACGCTCTCAACAAGCGATTAAAGAACCAAGGCAAAACCACCGACCAAATTACAGCCATGCTCCTCGCGGAGGTATCGAAACTCGCTACGGATCTGGATGCAACGCCGGCTTGGGCTACCGTTTCAATCCGACCAAGAGAGCGAACATATTCGGCTTATTTCGGCCTCGTCGCACGTCTTGGAAACCGGCGGTCGGTTCCGATGACCCCAAAGGACTGGGCAAAGTATGACTGCCTGGCTCGCGACCTCAGCGACTCCCGAATAACGCTTGATTTGCTGAACGCGTAGCCGATACGGCCGGTTACGGCCCCTTCAGCAGCTCCGGCAGCTTACGATGTTGGCCACTATGCGCCGCGCTTCGTCGCGCGTGAGCAGAGGCATCGCCCCTTCGCCGGCTAGCCCGCGGCGGAAAGGGCGCGGTCGGTACGCGAGCCTCCACGGAATCGTTTGCCGTGGCCTAGGGTTCGTGTTTCGCGGCCGGCCGTCCGCGGACACCGGACCACGGTCCCCGGCAAATGAAAGGGCTAGGTTGCCCGGCACTCTCGCGGCGATGGAAGGGCCGCGGTGAACGGACCGCGGCCCCTGGATTGTGTTAGACTTTGCCCCCTCCACACTCCGCCCCTTCAAAGCCAGCGATGAACTTCTCTGCTTCAGCGATGAACACCTTGAGCGCTGGCACGGTGAGCGCCGCTTGCAGTCTGCTGTCCTCGGTTTTAGCGAGTAGATCATCAATGCTGCCCCATAACGCGCGCAGCTTTGTTAGTTCGGTGCCGTCCATTACCGCCGGCGGTGGGGTTACAGTCTTCGATTTCATCTCAAGTAGCGGTGCGGTAACTTTTCTGAGCATGTCGGTTGATATTCGGCCATTGTCGTACAGATCGCGCATGACATCTATCGGGTTGAGCTTGTCACGCTGCGCCTGTTTCTTGATGCGTACCCGGTCGAGCGCTTCTTTCTGCTCAAGTTGTGTGACTGTACCGACTTCCTTGCCGTTGAGATCGATGCGCTTGGTGCCGACCTGCAACGCGCGCTCGTAAGCCCAATCGGCGGTATAGAAACCGATCGCCGCGTTACGCCGCTCCTGATCGAGCACCTGATCCTTTTCTAGATCGTCGATGATGTTCTTTTTCAGCGGCCGTTTCAGGTGCGGCTGCGTAAAGAACGCTTTTGGATATTTGTCGGCCAGATATTCGATCATCTGCTTGATCTCTTCACGCGGGAACATTCGTCCCATTATCATTTGTCTTCTCCTCGCCACGCATCAGCGAGCGGGCGCACGACGGCGCACACGCTCACGCGTTGTTAAGTTTCAAGTTTTGAAGTTTGAAGAGCGCGGCGCTCCGCTTTACGCGGAGAGGGGTCGGCTTTTAGCGTCCTGCCGTCTTGCTTATTACCCTACGCGCCAAGCTATGTCCTCTAGCCACGGAGTCAAGCGCGAATGCCCCGCGCTGGCCCTACGGGGCTTGCCGGTTCGTCCGTTCCGATCGGCCGCTCGGAGGGGGGCGTTCGGCCGCGGCGCTCCACGGCCAACTTGCCGCGTTCGATCGTTAGTGCGCCGATAGTTTCGAGATCCGGAAGCATCGATAACGCTAGTATTTCCAATACGTTATCCGAAAGAAGCGGATAACTAAAGCTTAAGACTTCGAAACAGTGCGTTGAAGACAGCGGGCATCAAGCGAACGTCGCCCAAAACGACCGACGTCTGAGTTGGCGCCTGGACAGCGTCGAAAGCCGCTGTGGTGGAAAACAACAGGTTTTCGGCTGTTTCGGAGAAGTCAATCCCCGCGCGAAAACCGGTGATTATCGCCTCACGCGGTTGAACAATCGGACGTTGTTCAGTAAAATAATGCATTCTTTGGGCATTCCGACGTCGTGGACAGTCGCAGAACCAGTGCCGTCGACCTGCACGTGGGCCGTCGCGTGCGGACCGCGCGCATAGCGCGGCGTGTTTCCCAACAAGCGCTGGGCCAGGCTGTGGGCGTGACTTTTCAGCAAATCCAGAAATACGAGAAGGGCACCAACCGCATCGGCACCGGCCGCCTGCACGCCATCGCCAAGAGTCTACAAGTGCCGGTGACTTTCTTCTTCGACGGGGTGGATCGACGACGGGGAAAGGAGGCCGCGGGCCTAGCGGCGATCGGTGAAGCGCTGAGCACCAGGAAAGGCGTCCGTATCGCGATAGCTCTGGCTCGCTTGCGAAATCCGCAGGTGCGCCGGCATGTCGCCAATCTTCTCGAAGCGATCATTGCGAGCGAAAACGCGGATGCACGATCGCCGATGAGTGTCTGACATGCGCTGGGGCAACGCGTGCATGACCTGCTGACAATAAGCCGGGCGGCTTTCGACTTCGTCGATGCGATCGAGCGCGTCACCGATCCGGGCACCGTCATTGAGCTGTTTGACGGTGAACTCAAGCGTTATGGATTCCATGCTTGGCTTATAACCGGCCTTCCGAACCACGGTGAGCGCATCGATCCCCTTATGATGCTCAATGGGTGGCCGAAGGGCTGGACCGAAACCTACACGCGGCTCAATCTCGTACAGAACGATCCCGTGGTCGCGCATTGTTTCCGCTCGACGGCGCCCTTCGTATGGCGCGACGCGCCCTACGATCCGCTGACCAATCCCAAAGCCAAGGAGGTCATGGACCGCGCCACTGACTTCCGCATGAACGAGGGCTTCTGCGTGCCCATTCATTCTTCGGAAGGCTTCCAGGCGGTCGTGACTATGGCAGGCGAGCAGGTGGAGGCCGCGCGCCAAGTGCGGCGGGCGTTGCATCTTATGGCGCTTTACGCCTACGGGAAGGCCGTCGAGTTGTGTTTACCGAAGAAATTTCCGCAGCCGCGTCTTCTCACCAAGCGCGAGCGGGAAGTTCTGCAATGGACCGCCGCCGGCAAGACCGCGTGGGAAATCTCTCAAATCCTGGGCGTCGCCGAATCCACGATTATCGCCCATCTGAAATCCGCCGCCGCCAAGTACGACACCCCCAATCGCGTCGCCACCGTCGTCGCCGCGCTGCGGCGCTGCGAAATTTCTCTCTGATCTGTCAACTCCTAGAAATAGGAATACGCCTTGCCGACCGCGCAGTGGAGCATCGCTTCCAACTCATGCGGAAGGATGGGCCATGCTCGACGTTCACGTCGTCACCAGCGCCAATCGTCACCTTTATGAGCGCGAGCTCGACGAGCATCATCACATACGCCACCGCATCTATGTCGAGGAACTGAAATGGCGGGGTCTTACGCCACGCCACGACCATCGAGAGTACGATCAGTTCGACAGGCCGGAGAGCGTGTATCTGCTCGGTTTGGAAGCCGGCCATGTCGTGGGCGGGCTGCGGCTCGTCCCAACGACTGGGCCCCACTTGATAAACGACGTGTTCGCACGTTTCGCTTCGATCCGCGGCGTGCCGCGGCAGCCCGACATCGCAGAATGGACCCGCATCTTCGTGGTCCCCGAACGCCGCGAGGAGCACACCGGGTCCAAGATCGGCAGCACCGTCATCGCCTCGATGATCGATTACGGGCTTGAAGAAGGGTTGTCCGGCATTTCCGTGTGCATGAACACGTTCTGGCTGCCCAAGTTCCACAAATACGGCTGGCGCGTGCGACCGCTCGGAATGCCGGACGTGCATGACGACGAATGGCTTATTGCGGTGCTGATCGACGTAACTCCCGCGGCTCTGGCCGGCATCCGAACCGCCTGTGGGCTTGAGCAACGTTCCGCGCTCGTGCGCCGAGGGCCGCAGCGTGCCTTCATACCGAGCCGAGACGATGTCGCAGCCGTGGCCTGACCCAATCGCTGACGAAGAGGCCCTTCATCCGACCGATATCGTTCGGGTGATGCTTCAAGAAGCCGGAACGCTCTCACGATTGATCGAGATTCATTATTTTTCGCAAGAGCCCGGCTTCCTCAACATCCTGCGCGGTTTGGGAGCGCTCGCCGACGAAGACCGCGCGACGCTTGACGACTATCTGCATCGACATTCCGGCAAGGATCTGAGTGTCCGTGAGCTACCAAACGGCGCGCTGATGATCGCAGTGAAGCGCGAAATCGCCGGATGGTACTAGTTACATTTCGAAAGCCTGACAGCATCGCATCACCCAATGGATGCTTGTACAATTGAGAATTCTGCCCGCCCTATTGGGGCGTGGAAACTTCTCGTGCTGCGTCGGCGCTGCTTCTTTCCGTCGCCGGTGCCGCTCCGATCTTGCTCCGCACGCACATGACTTTGACCACCTCGTCGGCACTCAAATCGCGCCCCATCGCAGTATTGGCCAAGTAAGCTTGGCCATGCATAAGACATGTAACCGGGCTCGCGAACGCTTCCGGACTACGTAGTACCTCTACGGCGTTATCTTCCGTGCATGCCCCGACGTCCGTGACGGACGTCAGCGAGCAGATCAAAATCAAGGCGGTCAACATCTTGTTTCCACCGACCTCCTGGTCGCGGTTGTTTTCGGAAAACGCTACAAACGGCTCACGAGCGCCTTCCTAAGCAAGAAGCGCGCCAAGTTTCTGGCGCGACATGCGGCGCGGCCCTCGGCGAGTGCCTAAGCAACGGCAAGCAACATTTTGTACTGGGGTATGCCGACGGGAATCGACTGCTCGTGAAATGGGCACGGTGGTGGTGACGCGTCAAGCCGACTTCGATGCCCGGCCGCGCGAATCCCCAACAAAGCCGCGGGGTTGGAGGTCGGCGTTGCTCGTGAAGAACGAAATATTCGAAACTACAACTGACAACAGGTTTGGCGCCGCGCGTGATCAAAGGATCTGACTGCGGACAGATGTTGATCGGTTTATAATGTGCTTGGCCCAGCTTTCAATCGGCTGGCTGCCGAGTTGTTGCCGAGGGACGGCGATGCGCCTCGCGTCGAGGATGTTATGGGCTTTTTCGCTAACGCTGGTGACAACCGGCGCTTTCGGTGCCGATTTCACCCGCGATGAAGTCCAATCCATGCTAGCCGCCGCGCCGGCCGCCACACGGCCGAGCTTTGCGGGCCGATCGTTGGCCGGCTTGGACCTCCACGATCTCGATTTTTCCGCCGTCGACTTGTCGGGCGCCGATCTCTCTGATGCCGATCTTCGCCACACCAAGCTTGTGGGGGCGAAGCTCGTCGGCGCCAAGTTGCCGAGGGCAAGGCTCAACCTCGCCTGGATCATGCGGGCCGACTTTTCCCATGCCGATCTCTCTGGTGCCGTTCTCGAGACGCTCGTCGTCTCGGCTGGAATGGAGACGTTACCGGAGGAAGCTGCCAAGTTCGTGGGTGCTAATCTCTCCGGCGCCAAAGTGACGGCGCGATTCAGCTTGGATGATATGCGCGGTGCAAACCTTTCTCGTTTGCGGGCATCCGCCGACATGCGCAATCAATCTATGGGCTTGATCCGGACAGATTTCGGTCGCGCTAACCTGGCCGACGCGAATTTCCAAGGTGCGGAACTGGCGCACGTCAATTTTGAGTTCGCGAAGCTCCAACGTGCTCGTTTCTCCGGAGCAGACCTTTCCGATGCGGACTTCGCCGGTGCCGATCTAGCAGACGCCGATTTCACGGGTGCCAACACGACCGGAGCAAAATTCACCAGCGCGTCCCTTGGCGGCGTAACAGGGCTGTCACCACCGTGACAGCGACGGGCGACGAGGTTGGCCCAGGAACCCTCGCCTGCCCGGCGCCGCAGCCGAACTTACGCCCGCCTAAATCAAATTTCTCCCTGGAATCAGAGCACTACCGCCAAGGCAGAGGCGACTGGGCCCTGCAGCTCAGTGCCTAACGACCTGATTTTGGGGCGCTTCCGACCATGACGGCGATCCGTGACAGCGCGAAGCGATACCGGATAACATCAGCCGTCAACACGGCGGATCTTGATAACGGCCGGACGGGAGGAGCCGAACAGCGTGCAACCTGTGTCCGCGGTTACAAGCGCGCAGCCTGCCGCACCGCAACGGGGCCCTCTGCTACGCCGTCTGTGGCACGGCCGGTCGGTGCGCGCGCAACTGCTCGTCGTGTTTGTGTTGATCGATATCGTCGCGCTGATCGTCGGCGGCAGCGTCGCAGTGTTGCGGGCGCGCACGCAAGCTCGCGTTGAGACAGCAGCGTCCATGGGCCTGGCCGAGGCGCTCGTCCGCGACGCCGTCCAGCTCGCCCATCAACAAATTTCCGCAGAGCAGTTCCTGGAGAACTTGCCGGTACAGTTGCGATCGATACGTCACGTGCGGATAGCGGTCAGGGACGCCTCGGGCATTCCCATCGGCGCAACATTGCCGACAGATGACGTTGGCAACATCCGCGCTTTGGCGCCCGGATGGTTTGCCAGGTTGGTCGCGCTGCCGATTGAGTCCCATGAGCTCGCGGTGGTCATCAACGGCGTCAAAGTCGGCGATGTTCAGATCGTCGGAGAACCCGGCGACGAAATCGCCGAGTTCTGGGACAACGTGGTGGCGATGGCGGCGACAGTTGCGCTCCTCAACGTTGCCATGGTTGGCATTCTCTACATTCTGTTCGGCCGCGTGCTTGATCCATTGACAATACTCGCTGCCGGCCTCTCGGACCTCAAGCGGCAAAGCTATGACGTGCGAATGCCGAAACCGCAGGCGCGCGAGTTAGCGGCGATTACTGATCATTTCAACGCGCTGGCCCGAGCGCTCGAGACCGCGCGCACGGAGAACCTTCGGCTCAACCGCCAGCTTGTCACCGCTCAAGACGACGAACGGCGGCGCACCGCGCTCGAATTGCACGACGAAGTCGGGCCTTGCTTGTTCGGGTTGAAGGCCAACGCCAGTTCGATCGCAAGCGTGGCGGCGGAATTGCCCGAGAAAGCCAAGCTGGGCATAGCGGAGCGCCTGCGCGACACCATCGCCACCATCGATCATCTTCAGGCCATCAACCGCAGCATGCTCGAGCGACTGAGACCGATGGCGCTGGGTCATGTGCCGCTCGCGGAACTTATCGATCGGCTGGTCCGCGACTGCGGTCGCCGACATTCGCAGATTGCGTTTTCCATCAGCGCCGAGGGCCTCCGACCCAGCTACGGCGACTCGATCGATCTGACGATTTATCGCTGCATCCAGGAAAGCCTGACCAACGCTGTCCGCCACGCTCAAGCGCGAAACGTGACCGTCGCGCTCAGGCACGATAAAGCCGAGAACAATCTTGTGTTGACTGTTGGCGACGACGGCTGCGGAATCTATCCCGGCAAGGTCGCAGGCTTCGGCATGCGCGGCATGCGCGAACGCGTCGAGGGCTTGGCAGGATGCTATGCGATCGATAGCGAAACCGGCGCCGGCACCCGCGTGCGAGTGACCCTGCCGCTTGCAGAAGCCGGGTACGTCATGACGAAATCGGGCGCACCGGGTGTGGTGACGGCATGACGACCGTCCTCGTCATCGACGACCATCCAATCGTGCTGCAGGGGTGTCGGCGCATGCTCGAGGACGCCGGCGTCGATGTCATACTCGAAGCGCGTGACGCCATCACCGGATACAAGCTGTGCCGGCGCCATCGACCCGACGTCGCCATCGTCGATCTTGCGATGCAGGACAGCGGGTTGGACGGCTTGCCGCTGATCCGCCGCATCAGGACGTACGACCCGCGGGTGCGCATTGTCGTGTTCAGCATGCATAGCGACCCCATTATTATCGCTCGCGCGCTCGAGGCCGGTGCTTGCGGCTACGTGCTCAAAGACACGTCACCAGAGGACTTTTTGAAGGCGTTCCAAGCCGTGGCCGCTGGTGGCGTCTATTTGAGCCACGACCTGGCGGTGCAAGTCGCACTGGTGCGCACGCCGGCGCGCCAAGACCCTCTCGCCGAGCTGACGCCGCGGGAGCTGCAAACGCTTTCGCTGTTAGCGAAAGGCAAGCCCTACGGCCACATCGCCGATGAACTGAACGTCAGCTATAAGACTGTGGTCAACCTCAGCTTTCAGCTCAAGCACAAGCTCGAGGTCCGCAATCTGCCGGAACTGATCCGCACGGCCGTGCATCTGCTTGCCGGGACGCATTGATCCGCCGATCGGATGATCCCGGATCGTCGCCGATTGCCAAAACTTCCCGGTCTGTTCTGGGACAAGCTTCCCTTACCCTGCCATTTCAATCGTGACACAATTTGCCCGTGTCGGGGGCCGATCGCGTATGCGTGGCGTTGCGCATTGGAGCAATCGCGGCGTCTTCGGGGCGGCGGTTTGGGCCGCCGCCGCCCGAACTGCAATGCTTGCCGTCGCGCTGGCGCCCGGAGCCGCAGCAGCCCAACAGAGTCTGGCGCAGCAGAACGCAAGTCCTGGTACGGATGCGACCGGGGTGACTCTTCCCGAGATTCGCGTCATTGCGACAACTCCGGTGGCGCCGCCGCGCGTTCCCCAGCGTGCTCCTGCGGCCGCGAGCGCAGCAACCCCGGCTGCCGCGCCCGAGGCTGCGCCGAAAGCTGTCCCTGGGGCGGTGGATCAAGACAAAATCCCATCGAACGTCCAGACGGTCGGAGCGTCCGCTTTTGATGGCACCACGGCGCCCGATCTTTTGCAGTCATTGGCCCGGGCTCTGCCTGGAGTGTCGCTCAGCAGCCAGACCGGAAACGATTTTCAGCTGGACCTGAACTACCGGGGTTATACGGCCTCGCCAGTCGTTGGGACGCCGCAAGGAATTGCCGTCTACCAGAACGGGGTTCGCATCAACGAAGTTTTCGGTGATGTCGTCAATTGGGATCTGATCCCGCAAAGCGCGATCAATCGGCTGACACTGGTCCCCAGCAATCCGGTCTACGGCCTCAACGCGACCGGCGGCGCGCTCGCGTTCGAGATGAAAAATGGCTACACTTATCACGCCATTGAAGGTGAAGTGAGCGGCGGCTCATATGGACGCGCTGTTGCGTCCGTTCAAGCCGGTGGTCAAGTCGGAAACCTGTCCGGCTATATCACAGCCGACGCCATCGACGATGCCGGTTGGCGCAATAACTCGCCGTCGTCGCTGCGTCGCGTTTACGCCGATCTTGGCGCCCGCGGCGATGACACCGAATTTCATGTCACCTTCACTGGCGCCAACAATAACTTCGGCGCTACCGCGGCGACTCCAGTGCAGTTGCTGAACCAAGATTGGGCGAGCATCTATACTATTCCACAGACCACACAGAACCAGCTTGCGTTCCTGACCGCGAGTGCGACGTGGAGACCGACCGATACGTGGACTTACCAGGCACTCGCCTATTATCGCAATTTCCAGCAAAGCCACGTCGACGGCAACGGCACAAACGCATCGAACGACCCGACGGTGTGTCCCGATCCGACATTGCTGTGCTTTCCTAACCTCGACGGCACGGTGTCCAACCTGACCACAACCAAGGGGCAGACGGTCCCGAACTCGGGGCCGCTTGGTTCTCCCAACGTCTTGGGCGAAATCGATCGCACCTGGACGACGACCAACAGCTTCGGCGGCTCGGCGCAGGCGGCATCGTCCGAAAAGCTGCTCGCGCACGAGAACAACTTCACCATAGGTCTCAGCGTCGACCGCGGGCTCGTGCAATTCTCCAGCACGAGTGAATTGGGAACGGTCAACGCCAATCAGTTTCCAACCGTGCAGGGCTTCGGTCTCTTCATTAACCAGCCGTCGGGCGATGTCGCGCCGGTCGGGCTGGGCGCGGCGACACTCTATACCGGCCTCTATGCGACCGATACGCTCGACGTCACTTCGCGCCTGTCGATCACGGCCGGCGGCCGCTTCAACTTTGCGCAGATCAACCTGACCGACGCACTCGGCAACGATGCCTTGCTCACTGGCAATCACACCTACACGCATTTCAATCCGATGATCGGCGCGACCTACAAGCTCACGCCAAATTTGACGCTCTACGGCGATTTTGCCGAAGCTAATCGGGCGCCGACGCCGTTGGAATTGGCATGCTCGGATCCGGTGCGGCCGTGCTTGATCGACAATTCCCTTGTCGGCGACCCCAATCTTCAGCAAGTCGTGTCGTATACCTTCGAGGGCGGATTGCGGGGGCAGTTCAACATTGCCAAGGGACTACTGAACTGGACCGTCGGCGGTTTTCACGCGCTCAATACCAACGACATCCTTCCGATCTCGAGCCCGATCCCGGGACACGAATTCTTTCAAAACGCCGGCAACACGCTGCGTCAGGGGATCGAAGCCAACCTGACCTACAAGCAGGACGGCTGGAATATTTACGCCAACTATACTTATGTCGATGCCACCTTCCAAAACGCCTTGACCCTGCAGTCGCCGTTCAATCCGTTCGCCGACGCCAACGGCAACATCTTTGTCGTTCCCGGCGATCACCTAACCGGCATTCCGAACTTCCGATTCAAGCTTGGCGCTGAATACCAGGTAACCAAGCCTTGGAAAGTCGGCGCCGACCTTAACGTCATCGGCAGTCAATGGCTGGTCGGTGATGAATCAAATCAAAACCCAAAGGTGCCACCCTACTGGGTCGTGAACCTGAATTCCTCCTACAAGATTACCGAGAATGTCGAGGTGTTCGGGCTGGTGCGCAATCTGTTCGATCAACACTACTACGTTTTCGGAACATTCTTTGACGTCACTTCATTTCCGTACTTGAACCTGACCGATCCGCGAACCTTCACTCCGGGCATCCCCTTCGCCGCCTATCTGGGCGTGAAGGGCAGGTTACCTTCCGGCGGAGCAGCATTCGCTGACGCCTCGCCGCCGGTGCTCACGAAAACGCCGCCGGTCGGCTGGCGCGGCACACCGGCGTCTACCGTCAATTGGACCGGCATCTACCTCGGCCTCAACGGCGGCTTCAGTTTTGGCGGCAGCAATTGGACCGATAGCGTGACCGCCAGTTCTACCGGCAATTTCGGCACGTCCGGTTTCGTCTTCGGCGGGACGGCAGGCGCAAACTATCAAGTCGGATCGCTTGTGTTCGGCGTCGAGGCCGATGCCGATTGGGCCGATGCAAGCGGCTTTGGCACCATCACAGCTTCCACTGTCTGCGCTGGAGGATGTCTAACAACAAGCAGTTGGCTCAGCACCGTTCGGGGCCGCGCGGGGTACGCATTCGATCGGTTCCTTGTCTACGGCACTGCCGGGGCTGCCTTTGGTAACGTCCGAGCGAATTTCTCAAACGATCCCGTGAGCAGCGCGACCGAAGCCGGCTGGACCGTTGGCGCCGGCGTGGAGATTACTCTCGCTTCAAATTGGTCGGCTAAGGCCGAATACCTTTTCGTCGACCTCGCCGACGGGTCGTGCACCACCAATTGCGCAATCGCAAACGCAAATGGGCCGCCTCTAATTCCTAACATCGCCGTCAAATTCAACGAGAGCATCGTCCGCGGCGGCATCAACTACAGATTTGGCTTATAGTGCTCCTCGACGCTGCGCCTTGGCCAAACTCCCACGCGCGCTGAAGCGTCTGTCATGATCAATGGCCTATCCGATCGGAACAGAACATGGGATGGCTCTTGTTACGGTCGCTTCTCATGGTCGCGCTCACGGCGACGGCGACGACAGCCATCGCGCAGAACCGACCAACGCGATTTTGGAACCTGACCCGCAACACGATTACGGAACTTCGCTTGGCACCGGCAGGCACCCCAGATTGGGGTCCTGATCAATGCAAGAACGACAAGGACGGCGCCGTTGAATCGGATGAGCGGTTGCACGTCACCGGCGTGCCACCGGGAAGCTACGATGCGAAACTCGCCGATGTTACAGGGCGGGTCTGTATTGTTCGCGGTGTCAGGATTGAAGCGGGGGCGATCTTCTCGATCGAGGAGAAAGATCTGACGTCTTGCGAGCGCTGAGCGCGCCTGGCATGCCCGACGTATGCACGCCGCCATTCAAGTCGATATCGCAACGCGCAAGTCCGCCGCTTGCGGCGGCGATTTTGCACTAGCAGCGCGCAGCCGGCTGGTCCACGGCGTTGATCTTGTTTTCGATCTCGTTGCGGATAGCCGCAATTGCTTCCGCCGTACGGTTACGGCGCGGGTTCGCAATCCGGACGTCGCCCAGCAGATGTGCGGGCGGAGCCGAAAGCAGCACGACCCGATCGGCAATTTCGATGGCTTCCTCGATGCTGTGCGTCACAAGAAGTGTGGTCACGGGTTGGCGCGAAACCAGCTCGACGAGTTCGGCTCGCATCCTCGCCGCAAGAGCGGCGTCGAGCGAGACAAACGGTTCGTCCAGGACCAGCAGATCCGGTTTGACGGCGAACGCCCGCGCCAGAGCCACGCGGCGCGCCAGGCCGAGCGAAAGTTCGCCCGGGTAGTGGCGGCGATGTTCGGCAATGCCGAGCGTGACGAATAGCGCGCCTAATGTCACGTCGTCCGCCTGCGGCGCCGCGAGCCTCACATTTTCTTCGACAGTGCGCCATGGCAGGAGACGCGGCTCTTGGAAAACGACACCGAGCTTTCCAAATGCCGGCAACTGCACGCTGCCGTCGAAATCGTGATCCAGGCCGACGACGATGCGCAATAATGTCGTCTTGCCGCATCCCGAGGGACCGACCAGCGCCGCGACTTCCCCACTGTTTAAGCCCAGCGAAATTTGCCCAAGGACGTGCCGGCAATCACCGGAGGCGGCGCGATAGGATTTGTGCTTGATATTGACATCAAGCCGGTCTGACGCGCCAACGCGAGACATGTCGTTCAAGCGGCTGCACCAGGAACGTTTCGACGGCGAGCATTACGGCGACGAAGACCAAAGCATAGGCCAGGATGTGCGTAACGTCGAATAATTGGAACGCCACACCAATCTCGAAGCCAACGCCGTTTGGGCGGCCGAGCAACTCGACGATCAGCGCGATTTTCCAGACCAGCGAAAGACCGGAACGCGCTGCTGCCGCGAGATAAGGCGCAAGCTGCGGCAGGACGACATGCCGCAGCCGCGCTAACTCGCTCATGCGAAACACCACCGCCATTTCGTTTAGCGCCGGATCGAGCGCACGCGCCCCTTCGCGTACGGTGACCGTTGCAATCGGCAATTTGTTAAGGGCCACCGCGGCGATGGCGGCTGCCTCTGTCAATCCTGCCCAAACATAGGCGAGCACGATGATCACCAGCGCAGGAAGGTTGAGCAGCACGATCAGCCAGGGATCGGCGAGCTTGTCAAACAGAGGAGCGCGGCCCATGGCCAGCCCCAACGCGGTGCCGAGTATCATGGCAATCGCGAATGCCGCGGCGACGCGCGCAAGGGTAACCCCGAGATTGAAGGCCAGCGCACCGGACCGCGCTTCTTGCACAATCGCGAGCCAAACTGTCTGCGGCGCCGGCAAAAGACGCGTTCCGACGAAGTGTGCGCTCGCTAGCCACACCATCAACAGCAAGGCGACAGAGGCGAGCCGCAGCGCCAGATTCATTCGCTGCGCCCCGCGCTAAAAAAGGTGCCCGGATCGAGATCGCGCGACGGACCGACCAGCTCCGCACCGCCGACTTCAGCCAGCACGTGATAAAGTGCTTGCGCGTCGGCCACCTCATCGGCCAAGGGTCGTTGCGGGATGCCTTCAAGAAAACGCCGACGATACATCTCGAGCGCACGCGGATTTGTCGCCCCGATGCGCGGCGCCAGCCGCCGCCATTCCGCCGGCGAATTTCGAAGAATCTCTTCAGCCTTGTGGGTTGCCGCAAAGAAGCGCTCGAGCAGCGCGGCGTGGTGTCGAGCCCAACTGCCGTTGAACGCGTAACCGACCATCGACACGGCACCGCTGGCGCCGAGATCTCTGACCACATCTTGCATGGATATTGCCGGCCGCATGCCTTCGGCCTCGAGTTCGGCGCTAAAATTCCAGAAAGTCAGCGTGGCATCGGTTTCGCCCTGCAGCGCTTTTTGCGCCAGGAGCGGCGGCGCGCCATAGGCGATCGCAGCTTGCCTTTTGAGATCGACGCCCGATCGCCGCGCCAGCGCCTGCAGCAAGATCCAGCTTTTGTCGAGCGGCCCGCCGGCGACACCGAGCTTTTTGCCCTTCAGATCTGCGACGTCCTTGATCGGCGAATTGGCCGGTACCATCACCGCACCGAGCGCGCTCGAATACGGATAGAAGACAAGATCGTCGCCGAGCGCGCGCTCGCGCGAGACCCATAGCCAATCGGACACAATCAGGTCGGCCGAGCCGCCCTTAAGCGCGATCTTCCCGGCCTCGGTGCTCGCAAGCTCGGTAGTATCGATTGCGAGTTCGGCCTCGCGGTCGAGGCCGTAGGCGCGAAGCGTGTCGAGTTCCCAGGCCAGCGTGCCCGTCTTCAGTGTGGCGATGCGAATATCATCTGCCGCGAAAGCGCTGGAAGCGCCGGTCGCGGCCACGGCGAACAGTACGCCGATGAGGGATTGGCTCAGCCATCGAACCGATTCCCTAAAGCAGCCGTCATGATTTTGCATCTTGGACCGACTATTGTCGCGTAGCTTCGCCCGCCTCGAAATTCGCAAATGGTCGCAGGGAACCTTTCGGCGACCGGGCGGTTGTGGTTAAATCCCTGCGAAGCATTTCGTTCGACACAGGTTGTATCGGTTGCCCAACCGTCCACCTCAATCGCAGCCGCAAAGGAGGAAACCCATGGCCTGGACTACCCCAATCCTTGTCGAAGTCTGCATCGGCCTTGAGATCAACGGCTATCTGCCCGCTGAATTCTAGCGGCCTTTGCAACATATTCCCGCCCCTCCTGACGCCGGTGGACGGCTGTCGTCTGCCGGCGTCGCGATTTATGTCGCATGTTGCCGGCCGGCAACCGCGTAAAACCCGCGGACTCGCTCCATCAGCCATGCCCACGCCTCTTCTTCGGCGGCTGAGGCGGTCTTGCTAACCGCGATCTGCAGGTAGGCGATCTCCTGCTCGACCTTTTCGCGCGGCAGCATATGCAGGCGGCTCACCAAAATTGCCGCCTCAATGACTGCCGCCTGCGCGCGATTGAATCCTTGAAACGGAGCATGGGTAACCTTGCACAACACGCGGCAATGGAACCGCGGCCGCAGCGCGTCATCAGTCGTCCGCGCGACGGCAAGTTCGGCATGTGCAAGCGCTCCATCAAGACGAGGAACCGCTATCCTGCTGCAAGCGGCGGTTGGCCACTGATCGCGCCCGGTCAAGCAGCCCGCGAATACGCGGACGTCATCGCTGTAATTTGCGACCGCGAACGGCACTTCGCGTAAATTGTCGAGCGTGGTCGAAGGGTAGAATGGCGCAATGATCCACCCGTCGCTGTCGGCGATGATGCCGATTGGGGCAAAATGAACCTGCCCTGCCCCATTCATCGTCGAAACGATGGTCTCCCGTATCATCGGCATCCGGCTATGGCTTTCGTGCGCGCAAAGTGTGCCCGGTTTCAGCGAGCCGCGTGAGATCGTCAGCGGGGCGATCTACCGCGCAGCCCCAATCGAGGGCCGAATCCTGCGCATAACGTTTGCCGAGGCGCCAGGCGATCTCGGCCTTCATCAGTTCGGCGCCGAGATAGAAGGCGTGCGGTCCGTCACGTTCGACGCCGAGCACGGTGAATAGCGACATGGCGTCCTGCGCCACGTGATGTCCTTTGCCATTGAAAACATGAATGCCGTCCTCGCCAATTTCGATGCGAAAATTCACATCCTTCACTTGCGCCGCAAGCTCGGCAATCTCGCTTGGCGTATCAGGAAACGGTTTGCGGTCATGCAGCGAGAGCAAAGCGTTGCTGTAGTCCTTCGGCAGACTCGAGTCTTCCCTGGCCGCGAACATGATGCGGCGAGCCGCGTCGTGCTCTTGGATGGTCCGCCGCGTGTGCGGACTGACTTGAACGACCAGCAGATTGCGAATGAAAAGTTCCGAGCAAATCCCGAGTAGTGCGGCCGTTACCCCGACCGAATCCGCGTCAGTCAATTCCGTCAGGTTGCCGGTGCCCATGAGTATCGCGGCCGTGGGCAGTCTTTGCCGCAATTGCGCGTAACGGCCGAGCGAACTCATGAAGCCGAAATGAATTGGATCGAGAACCGCGTCCAGAAGCGCGTCAATTCCGCGTTTGTCGGCGGCTTCCGCGGCTCGCAACAGTGAAACCAAGTCGCCGTGGGTCGCGGGTATCAGAATTGGCACCGCACCTGTTTCGCTGGCGAGGTCCAAAGTCGCTTCGGTCAGACTGAGCAAGAACTTGGCGCCGGCTTTGCCCCCGCGACGCAATTCGTCGGTATTGGCTGAGTCGATGCTGACGACGTATCCATTTCCCCGTAGTTCACGAACGGCGTCTTCAAGGTGGGGAAATGGCGTGTCAGGCAGGCAGCCGAGGTCGATCACATCCGCCCCGGCGGCGCGCATCGACGCAGCGCGTGCGACGATGGTGTCGACGCTGAGCGCCGACGCATCGACGATCTCGGCAAAGATCCGCATGTCGTGGTGCGACAGGTCTGCCGCGCGGCCCGGCTTGCCGAAAAATCCCGGCAAATCCTTCAATTCGTCGGGACCGCGAACGAACGGCACCCCAAAGGCCGCGGTCAGGCGCGCGAGATCGGCCCGGCAGCGACCCGGCACCATGACCCGGCTCGTATCAAGCGGCCGCGACAGACGGCGCATGATGATTGCTTCCGTCATCAGCGCGGCAACCTTGACGCCGATGTCGAGTACCGACCACTCGAATCCGAGAGCACCACTCTCGACGAGGATCTTTTCCAGCCGCGGACGGGCAAGATGCCCGGTCAAGAAAAGGATACGTTCAGTCATGCAGGTCGCGATTGCGCCGCGCCAAAGCGGCTTCGAGCTCTTCAAGCGATTCAACCACGTCGGTTTCGTCGAACGATTTCAATCGGGCGGTGTTCTGCAGATCGATATCGCGCGGATAGACCTTGACCATGCCCTTGGGCGCTTCGGTTTCAAGCTCTGGCGCCGTATCACAAGCGAACACAATCACCGGAACGCGGCATTTGCCCGCTTGGGCAAAGACATTGGTCACCAGCGTGTCGGAAATTCCGAACACGCATTTTGCCACCGTATTGGACGTTGCCGGCGCCAAAATCAGCGTGTGATAGACACCGTAATAAAACAATCCCACCGGCGCAGCGCTCGCCGTCGTATCGCGGAAGACGCGGGC
This sequence comes from uncultured Alphaproteobacteria bacterium, assembly GCA_963806465.1. GTDB lineage: Bacteria > Pseudomonadota > Alphaproteobacteria > Rhizobiales > Xanthobacteraceae > BOG-931. The sequence continues at coordinate 26,010 of CAWDZD010000078.1, forward strand.
GTTCTTCGGCAGCTTCAGCTCCTGCCGGTACATCCGCACGACTTCGCTCGCTGCTTTGCTGACGAACAGGTCAACTTCGTTGAGCTCGCCAACCATCCGAAGGCATTCCTTGAAGAAATGCCCTGATCCGGTCAGTGCCCATCCCCAACGCGGCGTCTTGACCTTAGCCATCGCATTGACTTCTCAACCGCTTGACATCGCCCCGACGCTACTCGACCGGGATGCCGGCCGTCGCCCCTGAGCGGATAGCAGACACAGCGGCCTCGTGATCGGACGGCCCCAATATAAAGGCCGCCGCTGCGCTCTCCTTCAGATACAGCGCGAATGCCTCATCCACTATTCCGGCCGCGATCAGGTCTTTAAGAGCAGCACGAGCGGATGTGTTTTTGGCGTGCTTAACAAGGAACACCCGATCGGCACCGATCCTGGCGGCCAACCAAGCTGCCAAGCTATCGGAAGTGACCTCCCATGACTGCGCAACATCCGCGCTCAACACCATAGACGACGGCATCCACACCGGAACTCGATCTGCATCGAGATGTTGTCGGATCGCGCTCACTGAAGTCGCCGGCGATAAAGCGCTGTTGAAGCTCGCCAGGGCGCGGCCGTATTGCTCCATGGCAAGTAATGCCATCTGATGGGCGGCTCGGTCGTCAAACCCCATCCGGGTTTGCGCAAGCCGCACCGCGTCGGCAAATGGACCGCCTCCGGGCACGATGACCACCTCACCGCCGCAAGCGGCCAAAGCCTCGATCCAATTCCTCAGCTGCTCTGAGAAGGCAAAACTGCCGCCGAGCTTGACGACAACAGGGGCGACGCTGCGCATCTATGTTGCCATTTTCGGATCAGCTTCACTGGCCGGCGGATAAAGTTGATAGACCTTGGCCACATCGGCGATCCGGCGCCGAACAATCTCGATGCCGGTCCCGCCGGGGCCGACTTCGAGCTTTTCGACCCGAACCGTCACGACAGTCACTCTTGGATGAGTCAATAGGAGCGCCGAGATGCGTTCGGCAAGCGTTTCGACGAGCGCAATATGCTCCTCCGCAGTGATCATTCGGATCGAGTTGGTGATAAGGTCGTAAGAAAACACGTCGCGAATGTCGACCGCCGCCCGGTCGGCGCGGAGCACATTTACGTCAACGTTGAATCGAACGTTTTGTGGTTTGTCGCGCTCGTGGGCGTACGCGCCAATTCGGACCGGCAAGACGAAATCGCGCACGAAAATTCGATCGGTCTCAACTTCGTCCTTGCCGGGCGAGTATCCGCGCGCCGCAAGAAGCCGATAATCGACTTTAGCCAACTTTGCCGGGTCGCTGACAAGGCGTGAATCCGCCGGGATCAAAGCACGTACGACATCGACCGCCGCGGCGCTGATGCTCGAGGTGCGGTCGCCGTCGCTGCACAGCGCACGGCGAAATCCCAGAACGTCGGGGGACGTCAACAATAGGCGCGGAACGTCCGGCGCCTCCAGCGAGCCTGCGAGCCCTGCCATGAGACCGTAGCTGCGCGCAGATGTAACGAAACGTCCGATCGTGGCAACGTGCATATGATCGAGAAGGCGACGATCGGTCTTGCTGGCCGTGTCGATCATCACGCCTGCAAAGCCGCTCTGCGCCATCAGCGCGATGAGGCCGTCATCTGCGCCATAATCCGCGAACATGACCCCTATCAACCGTACCCGGCGTGCCAAGGACATTAGTGCGCGGATGCAATCCTCACGCCTGTGGTCCGGATACAGTCCGACTTTGACATACTCCGCGCCGGCGTCGGCAACGGCTGCGACGGCTCGGGCTACGATTGCCGGCGCCATTTCAAGTTCGCCGGCGACCGCGCTCACCGGCCTTCGGCGCGCCACCGAGTTGACCGTCGCGCTGATCACTTCTGGAGCTACCGCTCCGAAAGCAGTGCCGACCTCCTTCAAATCGATGATGTCAGCGCCGTGCTGAACAGCAATTTCAGCTTCCTCAGCGCCGGTCACACTGGCAAGCAAGAGGGTCATCAAAAAACTCCCTCGTGAGGCGCCAAGAGGTAGTTGCGGACCAGCCAATCAAGCGCGCGGGACCAGGATTTGTCAGTATTACCGCGCATGTCTACGCTCTTGCCCGAAACTACCTTGCCGGTCTCGACGTCGCGCACGACGACATTCACGTTGAGAATGAGGTTAGAAACCTTTTGGACCCATCCGGTGATTGAATACTTAGCTCCCAGTTCATTGCCGAGCGCCGCGTCGCAGCCACCGCAGGCCCGCAGATTGCTGGCATGGGCACGTGCTGACACGCCACCGATGTCGACAATTTCGGCCCGCCCCGATTGCGTCAGGCGGCGTCTCAATTCATGACCCAGCCAAGCGAGGCGAGCTTGCTCGTCGGCGCGCGGACCGTTTGTCGCACCTTCGAGACTTGTGTCGGCGAATTCGAAATCGAAGACGGCAACCTTGGGCTCGGCCGCGTGGGCACTCGTCAGCGCCAATGCCAGCAGCAACGCGATGAGGCATTTCGAGCGGTTACCCATCTCACGCCCTTTTCGTTCCAACCCTCTGCGTCTATTTTTTTATCGCTCCAGCGGGCAGCGCCCTTTAGATAGTACGTGAGACGCGTTAGAGTTCCAACCACCTTAAGGAGTGCAGCAAGGGGGCATAACGGAGCGGACGCTTGATCCGAGCCATTTTTGTCGCGCTGTTCGCTTTTTCCGCGATTCCAATCGCGCCGGCTGCCGACGCACCGAACGTTCCGGTCGGGTATCTCGGTCGCTCGGAACGAACCGAAGCTATCTCGCTCGTGGAGCAGCCCGCAGCCGATGACGGCATCGCCGGCGCGCAGCTCGCGATCCAAGACAACAATACGACCGGCAAATTCCTCAACCAATCGTTCGCGGTCGAGGCAATACGCCTTCGGGCCCAGGACGATCCGGTTGCCGCCGCGATGCAGCTCGCCCGCCGCGGCATCTCGCTTTTCATCGCCGATCTCCCGGCCGACACTTTGCTCAAGGTGTCCGACGCCGGACGTGACCACGGTCTCATCTTTTTCAATGCCGGCGCCAGCGACGATCGGTTACGGCAGGAAGATTGTCGAGCCAATGTAATCCATATAGCGCCGTCGCGTTTCATGTTGGCCGATGCGCTCGCTCAGTACCTGGTCTGGAAGCGGTGGCGACGATGGTTATTGGTCGTCGGCTCCCACGACCCTGACAAGCTTTACGCCGCCGCGATGCGCCGGGCGGCCGGACGTTTCGGCGCCAAAATCATCCAGGAGCGCGTGTTCGAGGACACCGGCGGCGCCCGGCGCTCCGACAGCGGCCTGGTGCAAATCCAAAGCCAAATACCTTTGTTCACTCAATCGGCGCCCGACTATGACGCGCTGATCGCGGCTGACGAAAGTCAGGTGTTTGCGCCATATCTCCCCTACCGGACCAGCGAGCCGCGGCCGGTAGCAGGCTCGGCCGGCCTCATTCCCACGAGTTGGGACGCCTCGCACGATCAATGGGGCGCGATCCAACTGCAAAATCGGTTCCGGCGATCGTTTTCGCGGCGCATGACCGCCCTCGATATGCAAGCGTGGACAGCAGCGCGGATGATCGGCGAGGCCGTCGAGCATGTGCAATCGGCCGACGTCCAAAGAATACTCGATTTCATCAAAGGACCCGATTTTGCACTGGCGGCGTTCAAAGGCCGCAAGCTGACGGTGCGCGATTGGGACCTCCAACTCCGCCAGCCCATCCTGCTCACCGATGGACGGGTCGTCGTTTCAGTCTCGCCACAGGAGGGTTTTCTGCATCAGTATTCGGAGCTCGACACCCTCGGCATCGACCGCCCGGAGACAAAATGCCGGCTCAAATAAGCAATCGGCGCAGCAAGCCGATATGGCCTCGCTTCATGCTGGCTGCGTGCCTATTGATGGTTTTCAACGGCGAGGCCAGCGCCTTTACGGCATACGTTTCCAACGAGCGAAGCAACACGGTCTCGGTCATCGACACGAACAAGTGGGAGGTCGTAAAGACGATAAAGGTCGGGCAGCGGCCCCGCGGTATCGCCCTGACCAAGGATCAGAAATACGTTCTTGTCGCGGTCGGCGACGACGATACGATCCAGATGATCGATACCGGCACCAATGAAATTGCCGGCACGCTGCCATCCGGGCCGGACCCGGAGCTTTTCGTCGAGGACCCCGACGGCAAGACGCTTTACGTCGCCAACGAGGACGACAATACGGTAACGATCATCGACATCGGCCACCGGGTGCAGATTGGCGACGTCCAGGTCGGCGTCGAACCTGAAGGAATGGGGATAAGCCCCGACGGCAAGATCCTCGTGAACACGTCCGAGACGACAAACATGGCGCATTTCATTGATACCGCGACGCGCAAGGTCATGGCCAGCGTTCTGGTCGATGCGCGACCACGCTTCGCGACGTTCAAGCCGGATGGCTCTGAACTTTGGGTCTCTTCGGAGGTCGGCGGTACGGTGAGCATTATCGATCCGGCCAAGCATGAGGTTAGGCAAAAAGTCGAATTCAAGATCGCCGGGATGCGCCCGGAGCCGATCCAGCCGGTCGGCATCAACATTACGCGCGATGGCAAAACCGGATTCGTGGCGCTGGGCCCCGCGAACCACATTGCTGTCGTCGACGGTACGACTCATCAAGTCATGAAATACCTTCTGGTGGGCCAGCGGGTCTGGCATATGGCATTCACGCCTGATGAGAAATATCTCCTGACCACAAACGGCGTATCGAATGACGTATCGGTCATCGAGGTGGCCGCGCTCAAGGTCGTCAACACGATCCAGGTCGGCCAGCTGCCTTGGGGCATTACGATCTCCGAACATTGAACGACCGGGCGGATTTGGACGGATGAAATTCTTTCGACTTGCTTTGGTCTTTCTGACGACGGCAGTGGCGCTGCAATTGCCGGCGCGCGCCGGCGATCGACGTGACGCGGATTGGCCATGCGCGCAGCCGAAAGTGCCTGAGATGTCGGTCGCGGCGATGTGGGACGGACCTTCGATCGCCGACGTCGGCAACGCCTGGCAAGACGATCCTAAAATCAAGGATCTCGTGACCCGGTTGGCGGCGCGGCGTACCCCTTTGGATGCCGCGGAAAAGGCCATTTCCGACTTCGTCACCGGCAGCGACGCCGAGAAGCAAGACAAGGCAAAAAAGCTGTTCGCCGGTCTGTTTGACGACTTAAGTCAGCAACGCGGCGAAATCATCAGTGGTATAGAGCGCGTAACGCGTAAACAAAGAGACCTTGCCGATAAAATTAGATCGGATGTGACCGAATTGCATGAATTGCAGGACAGACCGGAGCAAGATCAGACCAAGATCGACGCGCTGGCGAGTCAGGTCGAATGGAGCACACGAATCTTCGAGGACCGCCGCAAGACGATCCGCTACGTCTGCGAGGCGCCGATCGCCATCGAACAACGCCTCTTCGCGCTCGGACGCGCCATACGCAAAACTCTTAACTGATGCTTTCCAAGCGCCAGTAAGCTGGCCGCAGTGCCGGAACAAGTATCATTGCCTCGGAGCCGACGGATTACCGACCAGCGGTTGACCATTGGCGTCAAGCAGCGGCACGCCGAAATCGAGCAGCAGTTTGTCAATGGCGGGTTGGTTCTCCGCTATCAGCTTGTTGAGCTGCCGCTTCCAGTTTTGGTCGGATGGACGCACACCCATGGTAATGCGATAGACAAGATGCGGTCCGCCGGTGTCTTTCAGGAGCAATTCGACGTGCATCGGCGGCTCCGCATGCAAAGCGCGGTAGCCGGCTATCGGTCCCCACAGGACGCCGGCATCAATCTCGTCCGATGCAAGGTCCTTCATCATTGACGCGGCCGAGGATTCAAACCGTGTATCGACCACCAACGGATAAGACTTGGCCTTGGCCATCAGCCCATGGGCGACAAGATAGGTCGCCGGCGGCGTACCGGCGACGATACCGATACGTTTGCCCTGCAGACGCGGGTCGCCCAACACCTCAACGCTTTCGAGTGGACCGCCGCGCTTGGTCACCAAGGCGTAAGCTGTCTGATAATAGGGATTGGTGCTCTGCACCATCTCGTCGCCCTGCGGATAGCCCATGATGACGTCGCAGCGGTGCGATCCGAGCGTCATGCGCACGAAGCCGGTCGCCTGCGGATAGAAGGTATAGGCTAGTTTCTTGCCGAGTTTCCCGGCGAACAACTCCGCAAGTTTGTTTTCGAAGCCGTCCCCCTTCTCGTTTGAGAATGGGAGATTGTTTGGATCGGCACAGACGCGCAACACATTGGGATCGACGAGCTCGAGGCCCTCATCCGCGGCGCCACGCCCTTGTGCAAACGACGCTACCGGGACTGCCACAGCAAATGCAGCGCATAATGCAGCCGCATACGGTAGCAAGTTGTGACTTTTTGCGCTTGCCATGGCGTCAACCTTACTAACTCGCCCCCATGCACGAGTCTTCCCACTTCTGTGCGGTCTCGGGCTTTTGTTCGTGTTTTCCCGGTCGCGCGCGGCCTACAGCGTCGTTGGCGCGCGCTCGCAGATAGACGAAGATGTCATCGAGGTAACACATCACGTTCTTGTTGCTACCGAACGCCGGCATCACGTTTTCCTGGGCCGTGTTTACGTTTTTCCGGCCGCCTGCAACAAGGCCGCCAAAGTCCGCGTAGCTTAAGGTCTTCAGCGAGTCCTTCAGCGCCGGCGCGTAAGACGAGCCCATGCCGTCAGGCCCATGGCAGACGTGGCATTCCGAGTGGTAGCGGCGAAAGCCGGAATACGTGTACCAGTCGACGGTGCCATCCGGTCTGATGTTGTAGGTCGGATTGCCGTCTTTATCGAAATACTTGCCATCCTCATTTTTGACGGCGGTCGGATCACCTGACCCATCGCCAAGCGCAGCTCCGATCGAAATCAATACAACGGCCAGAACAAACGCGGCCGCGCCGAGCCGTGGTTTCACCGCCAGGTTCCTCGCCGTGCATGAAGGATGGGAATATCAACTCCGGCGCACCACAGTGATGATGCGCCGGAGGAATCTGGACGTCAGTTTCGGGCTCGCATTACTGTGGCAATGCGAACACCGTCAGTTGACCGCCGAGCGAGGTGTAGTTGCTGAGCGCCGCATAGCCACCGACGGCGCCCAAACCGGCGTGCGGATCGGTCAAGCCGGCCGCGAGCCCAATTCCAGCCCAGCCGCCAACGCCTGACAGCACGGCGACGTATTGTTTGCCGCCATGCTCGTAGGTCATGACGTTGCCGATGATGCCGGACGGGGTCTTGAACTTGTAGAGTTCCTTGCCCGTCTTGGCGTCGACCGCCTTCAGGTAACCTTCCAACGTGCCGTAGAACACGACGCCGCCGCCGGTCGCGAGTGCGCCTGACCACACCGAGAACTGCTCAGGATCGGACCAGACGATCTTTCCGGTCTTACCGTCCCAGGCGATGAAGTTACCCATGTTCGTTTCGCCTTTGGGCGGATACATCGACAGCGTCGCCCCGACATAGGGCTGGCCGGCCGTGTAGCTCACCTTGAACGGCTCGTAGTCCATGCAGACGTGATTCGTCGGCACGTAGAACAGTTGCGTGTCCGGCGAATAGGCCGCCGGCTGCTCGTCTTTCGATCCGAGCGCTGCCGGGCAGATGTTGGTGACGTTTACATCGGGTTTCTCAGTCGAATATTCCGAAACGACCGTGGGGCGGCCGTAGTTCGCCGAGTTCTTGTTCATGTCGACGCCGGTGGTCCAGTTGACCCTCGGATCGAACTTTTGCGCGACCAGAAGCTCCCCGTTCTCGCGATCGAGGGTGTAGCCCAGGCCGTTGCGATCGAAATGCGTCAACAGCTTGCGCTCGCGGCCGTTGATGCTCTGGTCGGTGAGTATCATCTCATTGACGCCGTCATAGTCCCATTGGTCATGGGGCGTCATCTGATAGACCCATCTGGCCATGCCGTTGTCCGGGTTACGGGCAAAAACGGTCATCGACCACCTGTTGTCGCCCGGCCGCTGACTGGGATTCCAAGTCGAGGGGTTACCCGAGCCGTAATAGACGAGGTTTAGCTGCGGATCATAGGCCATCCACCCCCAGGTGCAGCCGCCGCCGATCTTCCACTGATCGCCTTCCCAGGTCTTCAGGCTTGAGTCCTTACCTACCGGCTTGCCGAGGTCGGTCGTCTTCTCGGGATCGACCAGAATTGCGCTATCCGGTCCCTCCGAGTAGGCACGCCATACCCGCTTGCCGTCTTTGAGGTCATACGCGGTAACGCTGCATTGCACGCCAAACTCGCCGCCGGAAATGCCAACCAGAACCTTGTCCTTGATCACGAATGGCGCCGAGGTGCCGGTTTCGCCCTTTGATGCATCGCCGTTCTTGACCGACCACACGACTTGCCCGGTCTTGGAGTCGAGTGCGACCAGCGTCGTATCAGCCTGATGCAGGAAAATCTTTCCGTCAGCGTACGACAAGCCGCGATTGACGGTGTCGCAGCACATCACCGGAATCACGTTCGGATCCTGCTTTGGTTCATACCTCCAGAGGATCTTCCCGTCGTGATCGAGATCGAGCGCGAATACATTGTTGGGAAACGGCGTGTGGACGTACATCACATTGCCGACGACCAGCGGCGCACCTTCGTGACCGCGCAAGACGCCGGTCGAGAACGTCCACGCGACCTGCATCTTGCCGACATTCCCGGTGTTGATCTGCTTGAGCGGCGAGTAGCGCTGGGCGTCATAAGTCCGCGACGGCATCACCCAGTCGTTTGGGTTTTGCGACATTTTGATGAGGTCGTCGTTGGCATAAGCGGTACCCGCGGCGAGCGCGGAGACCGCTCCTAAGATACTGAGCGTACGCGAAAGATTACGCATCGTGTGTCCTCCCTGCGACGGTATGGGGTGCACCGATGCGAGCAAGCCCAAAGCAAGCCTGGCCTCACGGCGCCGACCCGTGCTTGGGAACTGGCTTCCGACAGCGTGTCACGACGGCGGCAGCAGGTCGCGAGGAAATCTTTTTCTCTCGTGAGCAAGCTGGGGCCTGCGAAGGACCGTCAGCCGTCTCCGAAGGATTGTCAGCCGTCCCTAACCGACTGGCGTCCTTGAAGTCGAAAACCGGCGGGACTATACCCCCGCGTTCGCCAATTCGCAACCTCCGGATTTGTTCCAAATTTTTTTCAGCCGCGATCTTTGTCGAAGTGCGCAATCAAAAATTCCGTCGACAACCAAACCAAGCACTGTGGATGCATGTTCGCGGCGCTCAGCGCGGTCACGACAGCAACGCTGACCCATTTGATGGGCTGACCGCACCCCGCCCCGCGCCTACAAAGTGTCCACGGGCATCATCCCAACATTGACGCTGTCGTGCGCTAACGATCATCGATATGGGCAACAGCGTATGCGAGAATTACCAATCTCCGGCTTTTCTTTGAAGTTGCGGTGCCGCCAAACGCAAAGACGGGTCAGAAGCAGCGGACTTCCGCTTCCGCTTGCGCGCGGCGCAGATCATCAACGGCCGTCCTCGCCTGTTCAGTCGACCGAAACTGCCCACCGAGATTTCCCGGCACCTGCGCCATCCTCAACACCGTCTCTGCGGCGACATACCGGTCGTAGGATAGCAGCGCAGCGATAATATCAATCGAACAGGAGCACTGCTCGAGCGAACGCTGGGTCTCACCGTTTGCCTTCATGCATCCGAATACATAGTCGGCGCGAGCGCTGGTCGGATAATCGTTGAGATCGTCAGCCCGCGCGACCGGGCTCACCGCGCCGATGGTGAGCAAGAAGGCGCTCAACCCCAGCCACGTTCCTGCTCCATGCATCCGTGTCTCCCTATCAAAGTAAGCCCGCGCCTTCGTTTTTCGAATTTGCACCACTTTGGCTATCAGCGTCTGAGGTTGCCTCGTGCACCCCAAACGGCATGAAAAACCTTGAGCGCGGCGACATGCTCCGCCACGTCATGAACACGAAAAAGTGAAGCGCCCGCGGCGCATGCTGCGAGGCTCGCAGCGATCGTCCCAATCGGCGTGCTTTCGATTGCGCCTTCGGTCGATGACCCGAGAAAGGCTTTTCGCGAGACGCCAATCAGGATTGGGCAATCAAAATCCATGAGCTCGCGGAGCCGAACGATCACCTCGACGTTCTGTCGCGCGGTTTTTCCGAATGCAATTCCGGGATCAAGGACAATGCGGGTACGGGGGATTCCGGCCTTGTCCGCGAGCGTTAGCGAGTGCGTAAAGAAGCGGCGGATATCGGCGATAATGTCGATTGTAGAGTCTTTTTCGGCGCGATTATGCATGATCACGACCGCTGCTCCGGCTGCCGCAACGGCATCGGCCATGGCCGGATCCTTCTGCAGGCCCCAGACGTCGTTCACGACAACAGCGCCGAGGTCGAGTGCGCGCACAGCGATATTGGCTTTGTAAGTATCGATCGAAATCGGAATTTCGCGGTTGCCGAGCTCGGCGAGAATGAATTGGATACGGGCAAACTCCTCGGCTTCGGTAACCGGCAGCGCCCCTGGCCGCGTCAACTCGCCGCCGATATCGACGATATCCGCGCCCTCCTCCCACATTTGCGTCGCATGGGACAGCGCCGCATCCGCGGCAATAAAACGGCTGCCGTCGGAAAAAGAATCCGGCGTCACATTGAGGATGCCCATGACCACCGGGCGAGTGCCTATCTTGTCGAGAAAGGCGTCACGCTTGGCGCGCTGCGCCGCGCGCATCGGTCTTCTCTCTCGTATGCGGATATTCACAGTGGTAGCGCTTGATGCTCCACTTCGGATGCTCGGCAATCCATTGGGCGAGATAGGGCTGAGCATTCATAACGCACTGCCGCAACGAAAACTGCGAGCTAAACTCGATACGCTGCTCTTCACAGCGGGTTGGGTCCGACAGTGTACAAACCGTGATGACGATCGCTATCAGCTCCATGACGTCACTCCCGGGATGGTAGCGAGCTTACTTGCTGCTGCACTGAAAGTGGCTCCGATGCAATCGGACGGGCTTGCGCTTAGTTCCGCGTCCCGACAAATATCTCGCCTTTGCCGACAACCGCCATGTCGCCGACGAAACGCTGCAGCGGCCGTCGCAGCAATGCCGCGCTGCTTTTGCTGTAGGGTTGGGTAAGCCCGGCCAACAAACGCATGGCCAGCAGTTCATGGTGCCCACAGTCCACGAACGTCGGAGACATTTCAGCGCAGCCATTGCCGACGACGATGGTGCCGCGCTTCATGAGAAACCCGGGTAACGGCCCTGCCTTGCCGCCGACGATCAGCGTGCCAGCGATCATTCGGCCACCCGCGTAGGCTCCGGCCTCACCTTCGATAATGATCGTCCCGCGCCGCATGCGATCGCCGGCGCGTGCACCGGCCTGTCCACGGACGATGACAATTCCGCCGCGCATGCCGGCTGTTTCCCCGGCCAGCGGGCCGCCGAGATAAGCGTCGGCCGCGCCGAGAATCTCGATCACGCCGCCCTTCATGCCTGAAGCGGCCCACGGGCCGGTGTTGCCGCGGAGGGTGAGTCGGCCGCCCGCCATTAAACGCCCAGCCTGGATGCCAACATCACCGTCAACCACGACTTCACCAACGGTCATGGCCTGGCCGACACGATCGAACCGTTCGCCGGCACCTTCGATGCGAATTTGTCCGGCATCGCCCATACGAACGCGGAATACATCGCCGACACTGACGCGATAGCGTGTGGTTTGCAGTTCGACGCGCTCGATCTGCACAACGGTCTTTCCTGAAAGAAGATGCGGCACCAGCGGCGACAAATCCAGCCGCTGATCGGGGCGATTTCGTACGGTGAAAGTCAGCGGCCTCATGGTAAGAGGTCCCGCAAATGGTAATGGTGCGGGCCGAGCTTACCGCCGTAGTTCCCCGCGCTGATCCTACTGGCGCCGCGCTTTGGGCCGAGCCTGACGATCGCCGCAATACCGGCGCGCATTGCCGCGGCAACGGCGTCGGACGTCAGCCCGTCGATGACGATCTCAAGAACCGAGTTCGAAATCTGCGTCAAGCGAAGTCTTCACTGCGCCCCGCAGCGTTGGGCAATAGGCATCATTGGTCGAAGCCTGCACGTTCTTGTACTTGGAGCCGACTTTGGACCCCGACCGCGCGATCCCGCCGGGAAAAGGAGCGATCACGTCCGGCACGCCGGCGATCGCCGCCGCCGCCGCCTCCGCTGCAGCGCGCGTTGCCTTTGAACTGCGGCCAATGATGATAAGATTGCCGCCACCAACTGCTTTCTTCGTCAAAGCGGTTGTCGCTTCGCAGACGAATTCGCCGTCCATGACCGGAATGCGCCAGAAGTGCTTCGCGCCAAAGCGCTTGGAGATCTGCCAGCCGTCGCCAAAATATCGCAGTGCATTGCCGAGCCTAAGCGCCTCTTCGCCCTCAATTCCGGCGTAGCAGGCCGACCCTGGGCTGGTCAGCACGCATTGCGCCACGCGCGTCGTTAGCTGCTTTTGCAGTTCGGTGGTCGAGACTCCAAACAGCAGCACACGCACCCCTGGCCGCCCATCAGGGGTTTCCTTCGCGGAAAGCTCGCGGTCTATGCCGGCTTCGCAGCCGCAGCCGATCACCGAAGTGGCAAAGCCAGTCATGGTCGACGCCGCCTGGCGTGCCCATCGCGGCGTATCAGCGGTGATTGTAATGCCGGTCGCTCGCATGCCGAAGGCTTCGGCGAACGTGTTGTCGATCCGCACGCCCTTTACGGTCAGGACACGCATGACACCAGTTCGAACGGTTCGGGCCGCCCGAGCGCTTCCTCGGGAACCTTCAGAAACTCCACCGCGAGCCCATAACGATCTTCGTAATAGGCCCGCATTCGACGATCGATCGCCTGGTCGCGCTCCGGCTTCACGGTCAGGGCACGGCCCCAGCGGCAGTGAATGACGCTGCCGTCACGAACGACAAGCTCACCGTCCTTGAATACCAACGCTGCAGCGCGAAACATCTTGGCGCGATTGTCATCGTTGTCGTAGACCGCAACATCGGCGACGGCACCCGCCTTAAGATGTCCGCGGTCGGTCAAGCCGAGGAGCTTCGCCGGCGCGGCACGGGTCATGGTGGCAATCTCAACCAGCGAATATTCTCGCGTGATCGAGGGCAGCGTCGTTAATGAAATCGCCGCCGGCGGCAGTTCCGCCATCCATTGCGCCCGCAGATCCCGGCTCATCAGCAGTGCAAAAATCTCCGGATAGGTCGTGAAATGCGCACCGTTTGGATGATCGGTCGTGAAAAAGACCCGCCAAGGAGTGTCAATCAGCAGAAACAATTCCAAGCCAACCGCCCACTAAATCGCGTTGTAGAAATCGCTCCGCCTGTAGTTGTAAGGAACGATGCCTCCGCCATTAGCATCGCCGTCGAGAATCAGCCATTTTCTGGGATGGGCTTGGTGGCGCGCATTGAACTGGCGAAGCACGTCCGATGAAATGGTCACAGTCTGGCCGAACATGACCTGGCCGACGTCGATGGTCACGTTATGAGTGGCGTTGACGGCTTCGGCGAGCGATGCCGCCGCCGAAGAGAAGCCGCGTTCGCCTTCCTTGCCGTAGCCGTAGAACTGCAGGTGCGCGAGATGAAGCGGCAGATCTTCCGCGGCGGCGATCGTCGTCAGCGCCGTCTCGGCGTTCCCGGCAAGCCCGAGATTGTTGCAATGAACATGGAGTGGATGCGGAACGCCGAGTGCATTCACCGCGCGCTGCAGGGCCTTGACGATTGCGCGTGACGAAACGCCATAGGATGGCACGACATCGTCGAACGAAAATGTGCGCACATTGTCCTTGAAGGCAGCCGCGCCGCCGGCGTTGACGACTTTGATGCCTAGTCCGCGGGACATTGCGAGTGTCCACGCGACATAGCCTTCGATGGCCGCGGCGCTTTCCTTCGAACGCAATAGGTTGAGCATGAAATCGTCATTGCCAAGCACTGTCAGGATTGCCTTGTCGATGATCGGTATGTCCGCGAGTTCCAGATGCGCCTGCAGGGCATGGTGCGGAGATACCGCCGGTTCGACGACGGTTGTGAAACCCATCGCGGCATAGAGGCACCCGGTCTCAAACGTCGACCATTGTGCGGATGCTAGGGATATCGGTGGTGCGCGCCGTATGGCGGCGTGATGAAGCTCGGGCAACAACAATCGGGCAGCGTTAACATTCCAACCGGCGATGTGGGAGTGAATGTCGATGGCGCCTGCCATGACGATCTTGCCTGCCGCATCGTAGGTTGCATCGGGGCGTGCGCCATGCGGAGCGTCTACAATTCTGCCGTCGCGGATCCAGACATCGCCGACCTCGTCACGCCCGTTGGCTGGATCAATAACGCGTCCGCCGGCAATGCGCGTCAACATGCTTTCACTCCGGCAGCGGGTAAGATTGCGGCGATGCGCGCTATAGCGTCGGCGACCGAGATCGCTTCGCTCGGCGCTTTTCCCTCGACCAACGCCAAAGTACCGATCGACGGCAGATACGCCACACCATCGTGGTCGACGCCGGGACAGCCAACTCGGATGTGAATGCGCGGCGCTGTCTGAAAGCACGCTTCGCCATCCGTCAGCGCGATCATGGGTGGCGTCTTGCGCCATGCCGGAGGCGCGGCGCCATAAGCAGATATCCAAACTACACAGTCCGCTTCACCGCTGGCGACCAGACGCCGGGCGTCGAACAGCCAGGGATCGTGGTGCGGAGATCCGCGCCCAAATCCGCTGCGCATCGGCATTCCCGTCACCCATGCGCACGTCTGCATGACGCCCACGGCGTTGTCGCCCGGCGCCAGCGCTAATCCGGCAAAGCGCGTCGTTGCGTTCAAATCATCCACCAAACCGCACAACATCTCGATGGTCAGCGCGTCGAGCGCGGCGGCCGACCAGATCGCCACACCGTATCGCGCACCCTTGAGATCGGTCGCAATCTCGTCGAGCTTCCTTGTTGAAACGTGCGTCACCGCTATGGGCCGGCCGGCGACGCGCGCGCGTAACGCAGCGAGGAGAGCCGGTAACTGTGCCGGCTGTTTTCCAACGGCCACGCCGGCCGTTTTGCCGGACGCCGAAATCGCCAAACCGCGTCCGGGGCACAGGCAATAGATGCGACGCGCGACGTTAGCGTCGCCTTGGCTCGTCTGCACTGGTCCAAACAATCGCCGCGGCAATTCCGGCCAAGGTCCGTCAAGACCGGGACCGACCAGGAGCAAGGTATCGGCGCGCACCTGCGCTTCATTGGGTGTGGTCAGCACCACGCCCGAGGAACGCATGACATCGAGATTGCGCAACAACGTGTCCGCGTGCATGTGATCGACCACCGCGCCGACACGTTCCGCGAGGGTCACCGCGGCGCGCGCGCCGGCGACGTCCGTCCCGAGGCCGGCGATCAGAGGATGACGGCTCGAGGCGAGGAGCTCAGCCGCCGCCGCAATTGCGGCCTCAAGCCTCGCCGGCTCGCCCGCGATCCACGCGTGCTCCATTGCCCCAATTCCCCATCGAATGCCAACAAGCGCCGCCCGCTTATCAGCCGTCGTATTTTAGGTAGGCGAAGCGCTGGTCCTTCTCCGGCGTACCTTCCAGCGCCCCCCCGTCTTTGCCCGGCTGCCATTGAATGACGTCCTCGATCTTTTTCGCCAGCTCAAAGTCTTTGTCCGTAATGCCCTTGGCGGCGTGATTTTGCAGCCGGACCTCGACCCAGGCGTAGGACGCGGTGATGTCAGGATGATGCCACGCAGCCTCGGCCAGATGACCAACAGTGTTGATCACCATGAGCGTGCCTTTCCAGCTGCTGGTCCGATATTTGCGGCGTATCCAGCCGTTTTCGAGATACCAGTGCGGCAGATCACGCTTCAGGCGCTGTTGAATCTCTTCATCTGAATAGGTTCGCTCAGTGTTCGTTTCGGTCATAGGCACGCCCTCTCGCAGGATCGTTGACTTTCGGCCCGATTGCCAACCGAGTTTGGATAACGCACTGTAGACCCGTATTTTACATTCGAAAAACCGCCGAGTTGAACAATTTTAGGAGATTGCGCTTGCACGATGGCGTTTCCAAGTCGGTCGCCATTACCGTGAAAGTTCCGGCGCGGCTGCATCTCGGTTTTCTTGATCTCAATGGAGGGCTTGGTCGTCGCTTCGGCGGCATCGGCCTCGCGGTCAGCGACTTGGGCACGACTCTGACAATTGAAAGAGCAAAGTTCAGCAACGTCTCCGGCCCTGAGGCCGATCGTGTTCGGCATCACTTACAAAAAATGGAACGCTGTCTCGCACTGCACAACGGACACAACATAAGAATTTCCGAAGTCGTGCCACCTCACGCCGGTCTTGGTTCCGGCACGCAGCTTGCGCTTGCGGTCGCCGCGGGGTTGCGCCGTTTGCACAACTTGCCTCTCGACATCGAAGGCGACGCGCTACGACTCGGGCGGGGGGCTCGATCGGGGATCGGCATCGGTCTGTTCTCTCGTGGCGGCTTGGTCGTTGACGGCGGCCGCGGCCATGAACTGAAACCGGCTCCGATCATCGCCCATCTGCCCTTGCCCCGTCATTGGCGCGTATTGGTGATTCTTGACCCGCAATGTCAGGGCATACACGGGCCCGAAGAAGGGGCCGCGATGGCCGCCCTGCCGCGAATGTCCGACGCCGATGCTGCTCACCTTTGTCGTTTGATCCTGATGAAAGCTTTGCCGTCGCTTGCGGAGCAAGACCTCGTGAACTTCGGCGACGCAGTCAAGGAACTGCAGTTCCGTCTTGGCGACTATTTTGGCCCCGTCCAAGGCGGGGCACGTTTCATGAGCCGCGACGTTGCCGCAGTGTTGACTGTTCTCGATGAGGCCGGTGCATTCGGCATCGGTCAAAGCTCATGGGGGCCTACCGGCTTTGCCTTTGCGCCCAGCCCCGATGAGGCGGACCGCCTTGCGCTGATCGCTCGGCGTCACCCCAATGGCCGAGGTCTGGACATTCGAGTTTGCGAAGGGCTCAATTGCGGCGCGGAGATCGTGGCTCAAGCGCACGCGGGTGAAGTCGGGCAATAACGGCGGAACTTTGTGAGGCGGCTATGGCGGAAAAGAATATCCTTCACATGCTCACTCCGACCAAGCACACCAGCCCGTTCGACGTAAACATGGCGCTTGACGCCGGTTACGACGCGGTTCTTACGTACAACGACGTGACGCTCGACGAGGTCACGGGTCTGGTGCAGGACGCGATATTCTCGCGACCGCCCAAGGTCGGCGCTCGGACCGGAATGTTTTTCGGCGGCAAGAATGCAAGCCTCGCCCTCGACATGCTGGCCAAAGCCAAGAAAGCGTTGGTGCCGCCGTTCAGCATTTCCTTCTTCGCCGACCCCGCCGGCTCGTTCACGACGGCCGCGGCGATGGTCGCGTGCGTGGAGAAAGTCCTTAAGCAAAAGAAAGATCGCTCCCTCAAGGGGCTGAAGGCCGCGGTGTTCGGCGCCACCGGCGTCGTCGGTTATGCGGCAGGCGTAATCGCCGCGCTGGAAGGCGCGGATGTCACGCTGGTCGGCTACGACGGAACCAAGCGTGTCGGCGACAGCGCCAAGGAGATCAAGACCCGGTTCAATGTCGATGTCCAAGTGGCTGACGGCAGTGATGACGGCAAGAAATCGGCGATCCTCGCGGCGACGGAGGTGGCGTTATGCGCCGGTCGTGCCGGCGTCCAGGTTCTGAGTTCGGCGCAGCTCGCCGCTGCAAAGCAGCTGTTGATCGCTGCCGACGTCAATGCGGTCCCACCTGCCGGCATCGAAGGCTTGGAAATGCAAGCAAGCGGCAGCGAGCTCACGCCTAGCGGCACGCTCGGCTTGGGTCCGTTAGCCATCGGCAATATCAAATACCAAACCGAATTCGGTCTGTTCCAGAGAATGATTTCGGCCACCAAACCCATGCAGTTCGATTTTCGCGGCGCGTTCGAGCTCGCGCGCGAACTCAATGGATAACGACGTCGCTGTCCTCATCGTTGCGATCTCCGCCCGCGCGCTTACTTCATCGGCGCGTCGTGGCGGCTATCGACCGCTAGTGACCGATATGTTTGGTGACCAGGACACATTGAATGCGGCGCACGCGCATCGGCGCCTTCCTGGCGACCTTGCATCGGGAATTGACGGCCAAGCCCTGATAACGACTTTAGAAACTTTGAGCCGGGGACAGAAACCTTTCGGCGTCGTATGCGGAACGGGATTCGAGGACAGGACGCAGCTGCTTCGCTCCCTTGCAAAGCGGTGGCGGATCCTGGGCAACGACGCTGAAGTCGTCGCTAAAGCGAAAAATCCGCAATTCCTTTCGTCCCTTTGCGCTGACCTCGGCGTTCCGTTTCCCGACATTTCGCTCTTGAAGCCAGCGAAGCCCGACGGATGGCTGATCAAACGCATGGGCGGCGCCGGCGGCACTCACATCAGATCGGCGAGCCAATTCAGCAACATCCGCGGTCAGGTTTACTATCAGCGAAAAGTTTCCGGCACGGCGGTGGCGGCTTCTTTTCTGGCTGACGGCAAGAGCGCCACCATACTTGGGTATAGCGCGCAATGGTCGTCGCCAGCGCCGCATCAGCCGTATCGCTATGGCGGCGCAGTACGACCGGCACGCTTGGCGCCGCGCATGTCAGACTTGCTTTCCGCGGTCGTGCATCGGATTACGGCCGCCATGTCGCTCGTCGGTCTCAACAGTATGGATTTTCTCGTCGACGGCGAACGCTTTTGGCTGATGGAAATTAATCCAAGGCCCGGCGCCACACTCGACATTTTCGAAACCGCCGACAATTCCCTGTTCGCGCAGCATGTTGCAGCATGCACAGGCGGACGTCTCGGAGACTTGCGCCACCCTAGAGGGGCGACTGCGGCCGAGATCGTCTATGCGCAAGATGACATCCTGTCGGTTCCCGCGCTGGATTGGCCAGACTGGACCACAGATCGGCCTCTTGCAGGGAGTACGATCAACGCCGGTGGGCCGGTATGCACGGTCCATGCTCGCGGTCCGGCGGTCGCTGGTGCAAAGGCGCTTATCGAAAAACGGCGCGAGGCCGTTCTCACGTGGATGCGCGCGAGGAGTTTATGAACAGGCGGCCGGCCATCAGTGTGAACGAGCGAGCCTCAAAGCTTGTTGCGCGGCTCATTGCCGATGCTCCGGAGTTGAGGATTGGCGTCGGTCGCGGCGAGCTGGGTGAAACACTGATCGATTCCGGCGCACGGGAACTTGGCAGCATCGCCGCCGGGCTTCGCATCGCGGAAATCTGCGCTGGCGGTCTGGCGGAGGTGCGCCTTGCTCCGTCGATGTCGACGCCGCGATGGCCGTGGACGATCACCGTGCAATCGTCCCAACCGGTGATAGCCTGTCTCGCCAGTCAATATGCCGGCTGGCGTCTCTCGTCCCAGGAAGGCGGCAGTTCGTTTTTTGCGCTCGGCTCGGGGCCAGCCCGCGCGCTGGCACGGCGCGAACCTTTGTTCGAAGTGTTGGCTTACGCCGACTCCGCCGCGAACGCCATCCTGGTGATCGAAAGCAACGGGCCGCCGCCGCCAGACGTCGTCACCCAAGTCGCACGAGATTGCCGCGTCGAGCCGGAGAGCCTTACGATTATCTTCACTCCGACTCAGAGCCTGGCTGGCGGCACCCAAATCGTCGCGCGCTCGCTCGAAGTCGCGCTTCATAAGATCCATGAATTACACTTCCCGCTCGACCGAGTGGTCGAAGGCATTGGGGCTGCTCCATTGTGTCCCCCGCACCCTGACTTTGTCACGGCCATGGGTCGAACGAACGATGCGATCATTTTTGCCGGACAGGTCCATTTGTTCGTTACCGGCCCTGCGAGCGAGGCGCGCTCACTCGCCGGCAAACTTTCGAGCAAAGCTTCGCGCGACTATGGTCGTCCGTTTGCGGAGATTTTCAAAGCCGTCAAGGGTGACTTTTACGCCATCGATCCAATGCTGTTTAGTCCGGCAAAGGTTACCGTCACGGCGCTGGAAACTGGCGAGAGCTTTCAATCGGGGGATATTGATCTGGATCTGCTCGATGCGTCCTTCGCCTGAACGTTTTGGAGTTGACGGTCGTACTTCGCAGCCGATCGTCGGTCTCGTCGTCGACCGGATGGATTGGCACGCGCGACAAGTTGCCGTCGCACTCGCGGCGCACGGCTTTGGTGCAGCGCCTATTCGCCTCCATCTGTGTGGATTTGCCGCGCGCGGCGCCAGCGGCATGCAGATCGATGGCTTCGGCGAGAATCTTCCGGCTGCGGTTATCGTTCGCTCGATGTCAGGGGGAACATTTGAAGCCGTTACGCTGCGCCTCGGCATACTCCATGCCATGCGAGAGCGCGGCGTGATGGTGTGGAACGACGCCCGCGCGATAGAGCGTTGCGTCGACAAGTCGATGACCAGCTTTCTGCTCGCTCACGCCGGCATCGCCACGCCGCCGACCTGGGCAACCGAATCGTACGATCGGGCGCGGGCAATCGCACAGAAAGAAACCACAAATTCGGCCTTGGTTCTTAAGCCCTTATTCGGGTCGCAGGGACGCGGGCTGCGGTTGATCCGGAAAGCGGATGATCTGCCGCGGGCCAACGAGGTAGCGGGGGGCGTTTATTATCTGCAACGCTTCATGGCCGTCGAGCGCGACGGTTTCCATGATTTTCGCTTGCTTGTCGTGCAAGGGCGGGTTGTCGCGGCAATGCAGAGGAGCTCGGCCCACTGGATAACCAATGTAAAGCGCGGCGGACGACCGATAGCGGCCCTGGTCAACGATGAAATGACAGCGCTCGCGACCAGGGCCGCAGCCGCAGTGGGAGCGGATTTTGCCGGCGTCGATATTCTGTACGGAGCCGACCACCAGCCGACCGTATTGGAAGTCAATAGCATGCCTGCTTGGGCGGGGCTGCAGAAGGTCACATCCCTCAACATCGCCGGCGTCCTTGTCGCGGCCCTTACCGACGCTCTCGCCGCACGCCCGCTGCGCGGAGCGATGGCGTGACCGCGCGGGCGGAGTTGATCGCCGCGGCTTTCAAATGGGCGTGCCTTGCCGAACTCGATGCGCCCAAACCCGGCAACGTGCATGCTTTTGCCGGCGGTCACGGCATGGCGGCAGGCCAGTTTATCGCCAGCGCCGAAGCGGCAGCACCGCCATTATCGGCGGACGGAGCGCGCATAGGCGCCCGGATCCTCGGTGCCGTCGAGGCGACCTTCGCCGCCGTTGGCGCCAATACCAACCTCGGTATCATCTTGCTCTGCGCACCACTCGCCGCGGCTGCTGAGGCGAGAGCTCGCGATTTCCGCGCCGCGCTGGTCAACGTGCTAGAGAGCCTCGATGTCGAAGACGCCGACCTTGCGTTTCACGCCATTGCGCGGGCCGCGCCGGCCGGGCTTGGACGGAGCGCGCGCCACGACGTGTTCGAATCGGCGACGGTCGGTCTGTTGCAGGCGATGCAGCAGGCCTCGGACCGTGACCGCATCGCAAGGCAATATGCAACGCATTTTGCGGATGTGTTCGATGTCGGCCTAGCCGCGTTCGAAACCGGGACGCGGCAATACGCAGGTCAACAGTGGGCGACGCTCGCAACTTATCTTGGTTTTCTTGCAGCGTTCCCGGACACCCACATTTTGCGCAAGTTCGGTTCGGCCACCGCCGAGGAAGTCCAGCGAAGGGCAGCGGTGTTTCAGTGCTCGCTACAGGCGACCGGCCAGCCCACCGTACTTCTTCCGGAACTTTTGGCGTGGGATGCGGCGTTAAAAGCCGATGGCGTGAATCCGGGAACCAGTGCTGACTTGACCGTGGCGACATTGTTTGCGCACCGCCTTAAGTGTGTCTTGCCGTCCATCCGCAACAGTGGTTGACTAAAAGATGCGGGACAAGGTCCCGCAGCTATCTGGCTAACCGGTCCGGCAAATCCATGCCGGATGCTGACAACAAGGATAGACATTTTAACTGCGCGACCAGCGCTGCAAGGCGTTGTGGTACGCGTTTGATTCCTTGGGAGGAGTCGCGATGGCAAAGATCAATCAGCTCTGCGTCGGTGAATCACTCATCGGCGACGGCAACGAAGTGGCCCACATCGATCTCATCATGGGGCCGCGCGGCAGCGCGGCCGAGACTGCGTTCGCAAATTGCCTGACCAACAACAAGGATGGCTTTACGTCACTGCTCGCCGTGGTGGCGCCTAATCTGCTGTGTAAGCCGGCGACCGTCATGTTCAACAAGGTGACGATCAAAGGCGCCAAACAGGCCGTGCAGATGTTCGGTCCGGCGCAGCATGCGGTCGCCAAGGCGGTCGCCGACAGCGTGGCCGAAGGCGTCATTCCTCAGGACGAAGCCGACAATATTTTCATCTGTGTCGGCGTGTTCATTCACTGGGAAGCGGCCGACGACAAGAAGATTCAGGACTACAATTATCGCGCCGTGAAAGAATCCATCGCCCGCGCTGTCAAGGGTGAGCCAAAGGCGGCGGAGGTCGTCGCCAAACGCGATCAAGTCAAGCATCCGTTCGCGGCATAAAGGCAGAGCCGGCGACCGATAATTTCGAAGTCCTTCAGTCGCTCGCTGCCCGCGGCGAGTGGGTGCACGCAATTAGGTCGCTTGCAGGCGCGCGATTTGTGCGCCTGCAAGCTTGCCGTTGTGCAAACACGAGGCAACGAGCGCGCCCGCAACTCCCAGACGCGCGAGCGCGAGCAGATCATCGGCGTCGCGCACACCACCGGCGGCAAACACGAGCTTATCCGGTCGGCAGCTCTTGATTGCCGCAAGCCTATTCCAGTCGGGGCCCATCGCGCTGCCGACCCGCGCCAGCGTCATGGCTATGATACGACTTGGCCAGGCATCGACATCGCTCAGCAACGCTTGTGGTCCGACAAACGCGTCTCCCCTATAGTCGAGGGACAGTATGATCCGATCGTCTGTAGAAAGCCCGCGGAGCAGAGCAACGTCCTCTTGCGTCTCGCTACCCAACACCAGATGGCCAAGGCCCGCGTCGAGCCAACCTCGTGCGCTGGGCCAGTCAGTCACGCCACTGTCAACCCAGAACGTGATATCGGGAAACTCGTCCCTGAGCTCTTTCAGCGTCGCATTGTTGTCTCCGCTGCGCGCGATCGCGTCGAGATCTGCGACATAGACTGTCGTGAACGGATAAATTGACAGAAGGCCACGGGCTACGTCGATCGGCTTGCTTGTCGGCGAAAGTGGCGTCTGGATCGGACGGTATTTGTCGCGTTGGCCCATCCGGGCATGAACGACAACTCTCTCTTTCAGATCCAGTACTGGAATAATCTCCATGCTGCCCAATACCTTGCGTGCCGCGCGACAATATGGCCATCGTATATCAGCTTACTAGCGCGCACGAGACGATATGAATTCTGTTATCGGGTGGGACATTGGCGGCGTTCATCTCAAGGCAGCGCGCGCCGAAGACGGCCGTGTAACCAAGGTCGCACAATACGCTTCTCCGCTGCGTTCCGGAACCGGACCTCTCTTGCATGCATTCGCGCAAGCGCGAATGGAAATGGGCCGCGCCGACCGGCACATCGTGACGATGACCGGCGAACTGGCTGACACCTTCGCCTCACGCATAGAAGGCGTAGAACATCTCTCCGCACTAGCCGCACGTGAACTCAACGACGTATCGATCTACGCTGGCGCGGCTGGGTGCGTCCGGCCGCCGGATGCGCGCAAATATTATGCGGACATTGCTTCCGCCAACTGGCACGCATGTGCGGCGCTAATCGCACGCTTGCGCAGCAGCGCACTGTTGATCGATCTTGGATCAACCACCACCGACATCGTGCCGATACTCGGCGGAAAAGTTGCGGCCCGCGGCTACACCGATGCGCAACGGCTGGCCGCAGGGGAACTGGTCTATACCGGCCTGGTGCGCGGCTTTGTCATGGCGACGGCCGGCCGCGCGCCGCTGCGGGGCGTTTGGACGCCTCTGATCAATGAGAACTTTGCAACAATGGCCGACATCCATCGCATTCTCGGCACATTGCCGGCGGACGCCGATCTGATGGCAACTGCCGACGGGCGCGATAAGACGATCGCTGCGTCGAAAGCGCGCCTGGCTCGCATGCTCGGCAGTGACGCATCGGACGCCAACGATGAAACCTGGGAACCAGTCGCCCGATGGTTTGCAGAATCGCAGATACGTAGGATCACCGACGCCGCGATGCTGGTGTTGTCGGGCGGCAGTTCGACAGCCGCGATGCCGATAGTTGCGGCCGGAATCGGCCACGAACTCATTGCCGAGGTCGCTCGCCGATTGGGCTGTAGCTGCTGCACTATTGACGAGTTGATCGCCGTGGCGCCTGAGATGCGAGTGGCCGCACGTCATTGCGCCCCCGCAGCCGCGCTCGCATTGCTTGAGCCCGCATAAAGACCCCGCACTCTCCGATTTATTGGAGCTCGACCGCAATCGCAAAAAAGTCGTCGTGCGAACACAGCACGCTGACCTCACGGCGATAACTGGAAAGGTAATCATGGACGGCACGAAACTCGTGCTGCACATCGCCAAATTCGTCAAAGATCAATATTGTGCCGGGCGGCAAAGCCGTATCGAGTTTGGTCAGACAATAAAGCGCCGAAGAGTACAGGTCGCAGTCAAGGTGGACAATTATCGGATTGTCGGTTTTGAAATTGGCAACGAATTTCGGCAACGTCTCCTGAAATGATCCGACGACAAATTCGACGCGCGCGTCGCCTGTTCTCGGCGGTTTTCCGGCCATATCGAAATGGCCGCGCCTAAAGTCGCTATTCCAGTCCTCCGGCAGACCGGTAAAGGTATCAAAGCCAAAAAACCTGCTATTGCTCGATTTATTTTCACCGGCAAAGTGGAAAATGCTGTGGCCCTGATGCACGCCAAATTCCAAATAGTCGATTGCCATCGGGCGTCAACTCGCAACGAACGACCACATAGCCTCCCTGGTCGGGAAACTAGGGACGTTGAAATTCATTTCGGCGAACCTGTGAAACAGCGGGCGGCGATTTACTCGGTCGATCCACTTGCTGTAGCTCATGTACCGTCCGTAGTTCACGATGAATCTATGGACGAGGAATCGCCGCGTTGACCTGGCGCTTTGCCGAAGAGACATTGGCGATCCTTTGCAGATATAACCCGGAACAGGCGAGCAAAAGTCGGTTAACCTGTTCAACGATTTTCAAGAGTTATAACGATGGTGCGGCCGCCCGAAAACCATTGCCGACAACGGGCATTAGATTTGATTAAGCATTAACTTTAACGCCCGGCCGAGCATCTTTTGCCGGTTTTGCTCAATCCAATTCTTAAAACTCTGTTGCGGGTGCCGCCGCCTCCGGGCTGCATTCACCGATCCGGCGGGCGTGTTGGACTTCCGTCATCGTCATATTTTTCGCACCCATAATCATTGCGACGCGACCGGAAAATGCCCCGGCGGTAAGCTTATAGACCGCGTGACCCTTGGCGGCCCCGCGTTCCGGACAAACGATGTCGTATTCGAGCTTCGGACCGTCAATGATGAGATTAGCGGCGGTGCATTTCGCAAATGGATTGTTCGCGCTCAGAACCGGAACCGGAATGTCGTTGCCGCGAGATACGGGCAAACACACGACCGTCGTTCTATCCACGCTCCAACGCTCAAGATGCGGCAGTTCAAGCCGAGCCGTGATTTCGTAGGACCCATTTTGCGGCCAAAGTGACGCGGCCCGCGTTGCGTGCGGGAGCGTGGCAATCGCGGCGAGGAGAAGCGCTGAAACGATCTGAGGTGACGTCATAATAACCTCCTTGCGTCTGGTGGGCGACGCAGTCCAATGCTAACCCGTCTCCCCCATAAATTCCCTGCTAATTGTCTCCGACGAAAGGAATGTGCTCAGTTCTCCGCTATTTTGTTCATGCCTAACGGCGTATCGTCCGGCCTCCGGGTTCGTCCAACGAAACCTTCTGCGAGCTGGTGTGTGATGACAGATGAAATTCTCCACAGGGCAGCGCTTGCTGATCTCAATCGCAACTATGTGCGCTCCGTCGATGAAGCCGACGTCAACTGGTTCGACGCAAATCTCGCTGAAGACTTCCTGAACACCAATCCAGACGGAAACATCGTCGATCGCGCTGCTTTTCTGACTCAGATAGGCAAGGGCTCGACCGTCAGGAACATTCGCGAGCACGATGTTCTCATTCGGCTATTCGGGCCGCATGCCATCATTCATGCCCGTACTAGCTACGTCAAATCCGACGGCTCGGCTGGGGCGGGTAGATATACCGACAGCTGGCATTGGATAGATGGCCGCTGGCAGTGCGTCTCTGCACACGTTTCAAGGTTGTAGAGCGCCGCACGCTCTGCGCTCGAAACTGCAAGGAACTCGCAAACCCTGGGGTCTGAATTGCCCGTTCCTTCGATAGCGGGCGAGGCAAATCCCTGGGCGATGATCTCGTCGACGAGGTCTTTCACCCACTCCTTGGTGGGCTCTAAGCCCTCCTCCTCGCTCTGCGCCGACTGGTTGTCGGCGGTGGCGCGGTTCATCGCCTTCACCGCCCATTGCGGCTAGTGTGCTATAATGAAATAATTGGCCCTGAATTCTAACCTGCGATGTCGCTCTCCTATCGCATCAACCTCGAACCAGACGACAATGGGTCGCTCCTGGTGACGTGCCGGACCCTTCCGGAAGTGACGACGTTTGGCGACGATGGGTCCGACGCGATGAAAAGGGCGCGGAGCCATCGAAGAAGCTATCGCGGCCCCGGGGCCGATATCTCGTACGGCTGTCGGCGCCCGCCGCCCGTAGCAGTATCAGCGGGTGCGCCGTAATGGCCGTCCCCAAAAGTTCACGAGTTGATATTTGGTCAGCTTCGCGGTGGGTGCGTCGTTGTTCATCTCGGCAGAATTTCGAAGGCTTCCGTAATATTTGCCCTAAGGCAACTGATCCAGCCCTTCGCAAATGGCAACGCGGCAAGAGCGCATAAACGCCTTCGCTCATGAGGGATCGCCCCCGGCGGACGAACCGCACGAAATCCTATGCGAAGATCACGTCGGTACCTACGTCCTTCCGTTTCTGTGCAGATGGGACGATGGCGTGTGGAAAAGCATTGAAACCGGCAGCAGGATCGAAGCCGCAGTAATCGGCTGGCGAGAGCCCGAGTAAAGTTAGCGCTGAACCTTCAGGTTTTCAGCTGACGTTTTACCCTTGCTCGAGACTTCTTCAAATTCAACGACCTGCCCCTCATTAAGGCCGCTCAGCCCGGCTCGCTCGACCGCCGAGATGTGGACGAAAACGTCCTTGCCGCCTCCCTGGGGCTGAATAAATCCGAAGCCTTTTTGCGAATTGAACCACTTCACGGTGCCTTTAGGCATTGTCTGCTCCAAACCGAGTTAGCGAAAACACCAATATATGTTAGCATGCCGAAATGAAAAGGGGCGGCCTTTGTCGGCAGGCGACGAAGCGCAGGCTCGTAGAGGCTGAGCGCGCCGCGGCCAGCGCGACTAATCCTCAGCTAAATGGGGCCGCGTCTCCGCCGTCTCGCGAATAGCGTTGTTCGGTTCAACGATCCGTGGAGGACAATCCGGACCATCAATGCTCGGCCGGGTTAGGCATCGTGGATCGCGCGCGACGAAGCCCAGGCGCCGCCCCGTGGCTAAGCTGCCAGAACCGCTCCGAGAGCGGCCAGCCGGCCCTCTGCTGCGTCGCCTTCCTCGATGTGCCACACGCCACACGCTCGGCATTCGAAAGTATACGGATCAGGTAGTCCACCGAAACGCGGCGTTCTTCGAACGGCTTGCATCGGCCGACCGCAGCCAAAGCAGCGCGGTGAGCGCGGCGGCTTAGGTGTGGAATTGTTAGCCCGCTCGCAGTACATGACACTTGTCCAACTCGCCAATCGCCTCAAACGAGACCGGCCCTAATATGAGGTGCCGGGATTGCCGCGACGTGGCCGGAAGCTTAATTTTTGGCAATCGAACGCCCGGCTAACCGGCGCCGATCTGATGGTCAGGCCGTGTTTCGAAAGCCCTCGAAATTTCGCCTGGCGCAAACGCCCGTTTTTCGGCCGTTTGTGTTATCCCGAATCTGTGGGTCAATCGGTACCGCACTCATTCGCTGAAACGGGGGGACACGCGCTTTTCGGTGCTGTTGGTTGGGGTGGCCGCGTTTCTGATGTTTGCGGGTCCGGTGTCGCGGGCGCGCGCCCTCAGTGTGGCCCGGTTGATTTTGCCGGTCTGCGTCTTCGGCAGTTCACTGACGAACTCGACAGCACGCGGATATTTGTACGGCGCAACTGACTTCTTGACGAAATCCTGGATGGCGCGTGACAGATCGTCGCCGCCCTGAGCAGTTTCGCGAAGCACGATGAAGGCCTTAACGATTTGGCCGCGGGCCAAGTCGGGCACGCCAACGACCGCGCACTCGCTTATGTCTGGATGCTCGAGCAGAATCTCCTCGATCTCTTGGCCAGAGATGTTGTAGCCGGAGCTCACGATCATGTCGTCGGTGCGCGAATGGTACCAAAAAAAGCCGTCCGTGTCCGCGTGGAAGGCGTCCCCGGTCAAGTTCCATCCATCGACGACATAAGCCTTTTGCCGATCGGGATCGTTCAAATAGCGGCAGCCGATCGGTCCACGCACCGCAAGACGACCGACGGTACCCGGCGGCACCGGATTCATCGACTCATCGACGACCCTCACCTGATAACCGGGCAACGCAATCCCGGTCGACCCCGGACGAATATCCCCGCGCGGAACGGCGATGAACGCGTGCAACATTTCGGTTGAGCCCATGAAGTCGAGTATGCGGATTCCCGTTCGCCGCAACCATTCCTGGTAGACCGCCAGCGGCAAGTGCTCGCCGGCAGAGCAACAGGTGTGAAGGGTCGACAGGTTGAAACGATCGGTATGCGGTGCCATGCCGCGATACATCGTCGGTCCGATCAACAAGGTGGTCACGCCAAAATCCTGCACCGCCTGCAACAGAATTTCCGGGCTGCTCTGCTCGAGCAAAACAGTGGAGCTGCCGCGGCGCATCGGGAACAAGAGCAGCGAGCCGAGACCATACGTAAAGCCAAGCGGCGCGCTGCCGGCGAAGATGTCGTTAGCGCCCGAGCGCAGCACCTCGGCAGGATAACAGTCGCAGATCGCCAGCACGTCGCGGTGAAAATGCATGGTTGCCTTGGCTGGCCCCGTCGTGCCGGACGTAAAGCCAATCAGCGCGACGTCGTCATGCGAAGGCGCGGCATTGCCGAAAACGTCGGGCTGGTCGCGCATCAGTTGCTCCAGGCCTTGCCGATGGTCGGAGTTGAAGTAGCGAACCTGCTTGAGGCTTCGACAGATCGGCAACGTGGCTTCGAGCTCATCCGCCAGACGCGCGTCGCATAGCGCGAACTGAACTTCCGTTTTGTTGCAAATCTGGACGAGCTCGCGCGACCGGAACAGCGGCATGGTCGTCACCGCGATGCCACCTGCCTTGAGAACCGCGAACCAGCAGGCCGCCAACATCGGATTGTTGGCCGAACGGAGCAGCACCCGATTGCCCGAGACAAGGCCCATCTCGTTGACCAGAACGCCGGCAATGCGATTGGCATTGTCGAGGAGCTCAGCGTAGCTCAAGGTCGCACCTGCCGACCGTATGCAGGGTCTGGACCCCAGTCCCTGTGCCACGGCACGGTCGAGCAGCTCGACCGCAGCGTTCACGCGCCGAGGATAGCCGAGGCGCGCCAGCGCGTCTTGATCGATAACCGGCCACAGCTCCGCAGACGGGAGGCCGCGGCGGGCAAAATCATCGACGAAGGCGCTCGGATCGAGTGCGGCGGTGGACAGGTCAACGCTCATAGGCTCGTAGCGATTCTTGGTGCACGATGCGGCCGCCATCATTATCTCGAAGTGGATGGCGATCAACCGCACAACATCAGCCGGCTAACTACCGCAATCAACCAGTGATCCCGTCAGGCGGATTTGGGTTATCAAGCGCGAGACGCTCGCTTCGAATTATTTACAACTAAACTATTTATATCTAAACTGATGGTCGGATGTCAAACACCCGGTAGGATGAAATGAACTGCACGCCGCCGTTTCACGCCGATCATATCGGCAGCCTATTGCGTCCGCGCGCGTTGATCGACGCGCGGCACAAAGTGCGTGAAGGGACCTTGGCGACCGGTGAACTGCCCGCAATTGAAGACAGCGCCATCCGCGAAGTCATCCGCTTTCAAGAAGATATCGGGCTGCCGGCAATTACCGACGGCGAATTTCGGCGCGGCGCGTTTTTCAGTCATTTCGTAAAAACCGTCGAAGGCATGGCCGTCAAGGCGACACCATTCACTTTTTCAAACGAAGCCGGCGATACCGCTCAAGCCTATGCGCCCTACACGGCCGGCCGGCTCAAACGCACGCGCGGCATCACAACTGAAGAGTTCAAGTTCGTGCACGCTTTGACGTCCCGCCCCGTCAAAGTGACCCTGCCCGCTCCTCCCTATGTCAACTTTCTTGGTGGGCGCGAGCGCGTCGATCCAGCGGCCTACCCCGACATGGCCGAGTACTTCTCCGATCTGGCCGCGGTGTATCGCCAGGAGTTTACTGAGTTGGCGAAGCTGGGTTGCCGCTTCGTCCAGCTCGACGAAGTGCCGTTGGCGATGATGGAAGATGCCAGCGTCAACGACCGCATCCGAAGTTTGGGAGAGGACCCTGGCAGCCTTATCGACGCATATATCGAGGTACTGTCCGCCGCGGTCCGCGATAAGCCCGAAGGTTTGGTCGTTGCAATGCATCTATGCCGAGGTAATTACCGCGGACGCTGGCTCGCAGCCGGCGGTTATGGTCGAGTGGCAGATCGAATTTTCAATATACCAGGCATCGACGCATTTTTCCTCGAGTATGATTCGCCGCGCGCCGGTGATTTCTCGCCGTTGGCACTGCTGCCCAAGGGCAAAATGGTCGTGCTCGGCTTGGTTAGCAGTAAAACTCCGGAGCTTGAGGACAAAGCCGCGTTGTTGCGCCGGATCGATGAAGCTGCCAAATTCGCGCCGCTCGACCAGCTTGGAATCAGCCCGCAATGCGGATTTGCCACCAATCTGACCGGCAGCCCGCTCACTCTCGAGGACGAACGGGCCAAGCTGCAGCTGGTCGTCGACGTTGCCAGCGAGGTCTGGCGGCAGTAGCCGGCCAATGGGCGGGCGTCCGGCGTGGCAGCCTGGAACAACAACGATGAATTTTGCGCGAAACAACGCCACGCTGAGCGAGCCGCTCGACGACCTGGAAACCCGCGCCGCGCTCACCGATCAACTGGATCTGCGGTTGTGGCTGCGGATGATGGCGGTGCACAAGCTCGTGACCAACGAGGCGCGCCGTCGGTTGCGCGCCTCCTTCAGCATGAGCCTATCGCGTTTTGACCTCATGGCCCAGCTGGACTCGACGAAAGCCGGCCTTCGCATGGGAGAGATTTCCAACCGTCTGATGGTGACGACCGGCAACATCACCGGCCTCACCGACGAGTTGGAAGCCGACGGTTTGGTCGAGCGTGCCGCCGACCCGCATAGCCGCCGCGCGTCCTTGGTCCGGCTCACGCCGAAAGGCCGGAAGCTGTTCCGCGCCGCGGCGAAGGCGAATGCCGCGTGGATCGCCGAATTCTTCTCGGTGCTGTCGACGAGAGATAAGAAGATGATGTTTGAGTTTTTGGGCGAGCAAAAGGCATTTCTGCTGACTCGCATCCAGCAGCCAGGGAAGCCGGCGGCAAAATGATCGGCCGCCCTACCGCCTCGCCAGCGCTATGGCCAAGCGCTCGGCCGGTGGCGTGACGCGGTGCGCGTTTTCAGGTTGCCCCGCCTACCCTGAAAAAGCTTCACAAGTTAATATCTTACTCCTAAAATGTCTGGTCGTTAGGAACAGGCCCTTCGCTCGGCCACCACGATTTGGCGGAGCACCAAACGGAGAAGTCCGATGAGCGCAGGCGTTACCTTGTTATCACAGTTGGTCGCCGTGGCTGCCACCTCCATGGTGCTCACAGGTTCGGCGAGCGCTGAGGAGAAGCTCAAGATCGGAATCATCACCACGCTGTCGGCGGCAGCCGGAGCGGTCCCCGGCCAGCAGCAGCGCAACGGCTTTGAACTTGCCGTGAAGACGCTTGGCGGCAAGCTCGGCGGTCGCGAAGCGGATATCCTGGTTGCCGACGACGAACTGAAGCCTGAAGTTGCCGTCACAAGGGTCAAGGCGTTCGTTGGCCGCGACAAAGTGGCTTTTGTCGTCGGCCCAATATTCTCCAACATCCTCGCCGCGATCGTAAAGCCCGTCACCGAAGCGAACGTCTTTCTGATCAGTCCCAACGCCGGCACGTCGAGCTTCGCCGGCAAGGATTGCAACCCGAATCTGTTCGTTACGTCTTATCAGAACGATCAGGTGCACGAAGTGCTCGGCCAATATGCGCAAGAGTCCGGCATGAAGAAGGTCGTCATCATTGTGCCGAACTATCAGGCCGGCAAGGATGCGGCTGCCGGTTTCAAGCACAAATTTACCGGCGAGGTTGCCGATGAGATCTACGTGCCGCTCGGCCAGCTCGACTATTCGGCTGAACTGACACGGATCGCGGCGGCAAATCCGGATGCGATTTTCGCGTTCACGCCGGGAGGCATGGGCGTGAGTTTCGTCAAGCAGTTCCGGCAATCGGGTCTCGCCGACAAGATCACGTTTCTCTCGGCGTTCACCGTCGATGAATTGACGCTGCCGGCGCAGCAGGATGCGGCGCTGGGCATGTTTGCTGGCTCCGATTGGGCACCCGATCTCGACAACCCGCAGAATAGGGCTTTCGTCGAAGCGTATTTGAAGGAATACAACGCCGTTCCGGCGACCTACGCTTTCCAGGCCTACGACGCGGCGATGCTGATCGATAGTGCGTTACGTACGACGAAAGACAACGTGGCCGATGCTGATGCCCTGCGCGCCGCGCTCAAGAGGGCGGAGTTCACGTCGGTGCGCGGCGCCTTCAAATTCAATAACAACCACTACCCGATCCAGGACTTCTATCTGACGAAAGTCGGCAAACGTCCGGACGGCAGGTATGAGACGGAGATCGTCAAAAAGGTGTTCACCAACTACGGCGACTCCTACGCTAAAGATTGCCCAATGAAATAGCGACCGAACGACCGGCGTCAGCGGCCGTCGACCGCTTCACTTTGCATCCGTGCGGAACACCAGCTAGGCGCAAAAGCAACGATCGGTTTGCGGCGGCACTTAGCGTGCTGTCGTTTCGACAATACCGTAGCGGCCAGGCGCGATGATGCCATTTGGATCGAGTGCGGCCTTGATGCCGGAACAGGCGCCACGGAAGGCCGGGATCGTCTGCGCCATGTGGAATTCGTGATAATCGACCGGCGCGCGTCCGACGAACACGCCGCGAGCGGCGACTTCCTGCGACATCTTGCGATAGCAGGCGTCCGCGCGCCGGCGCTCGTCGGCGTCCTCGCGATTGAAAGTAATCACATGTAGTCCGCGCGCGAAGCGGGCACTGCAGACATTCATCGCCGTATAATCGAGGCCGAATTCTTCGTAAATTTTCCGGCACAGTCCCTGAAACGCGTTGGCGACGCGGCCGTCCATCGGCGTACCGGGCGCGAACCAGATATTGCCGCCGCCCGGCCGCCACTTCAGCAGGCCAAGCTCGCCCATGCTCGGCACACCGGAAAAAGCGTTGATCGCGACTTGTAGCGGCGGGATGGCCACCGCATCCTCGTGCGCAATGTAGCTCGCCTTGCCGCTTTGCATGAACATGTCGCGGACCCGCTGAATCTGCGGCTCCATTGCCGCGGCGCTCGGACCGTAGAACGCGCCGGAAACGTTCCAGGCGCCGAGCCCGTGGCGTTCGCGCAAGTGCCGGCGCCCCTCATCGGAGATCGAGCGTTTGCCGCCGCTCGCTTGGTATTCCGGACTCTCGCCCTCCGAGCCGCACAGATAGAGATCGTTGGAGACGCGAAACAAAGTCGGCACGAAATTCGACAATTTCAGCGGACGGCAAAGCTCGATGATCGTTTCCAGATCGTCGTCGTCGGGAAAAGTGAAATGGAACGAGCGTACCGCCGGCGGACGCGGCAACAGCCACACGCCCATGCGGGTGACGATGCCGAAATTCGATTGGGTGAACAGACCATCGAGGATCGGACCGAAACTGTATTTCGACGTATGCCAGTTGATCAGATCTTTGGCGTCGAGCGTACCGT
Source organism: uncultured Alphaproteobacteria bacterium (assembly GCA_963806465.1). GTDB lineage: Bacteria > Pseudomonadota > Alphaproteobacteria > Rhizobiales > Xanthobacteraceae > BOG-931. The sequence goes on from CAWDZD010000078.1 coordinate 60,102, forward strand.
CGCCGGTGCGCAGCACCTCGCCGGTGCCGAGCACGATCTCCAGCCCGCAGGAAAACCCGAAATGGTCGAAATACGGCGAGTAGCCGGCGCCCTTGTCGAGGGCGTTGCCAATCATGCCGCCCTGCGGCGGCCCTGAGGTGACGTCGAGCATCAGTTTGTTGCCGCGGCGGACCAATTCGTCATAGAGCGTCTGATAACTCACCCCCGGTTCGACGACGGCGAAAGCAAGCTTCTCGTCGATATCGACGATGCGGTTCATGTTGCGGCCGAGGTCGACGACGACCTGCCCCGCCGTCGCTGCCGAGCGGGTGCCAAGCCCGATATTGTTGCCGGTGCTGATCGGATAGAGCGGCACCTTGTGCGTGTTGGCCGCACGCACGATCAGTTGCACGTCGGCGGTCGAGCCCGGATAGACCACACCAGCCGGCGGCCGATCGCCACCGGGCATGGTGTTCTCGCCATAACGCCGGATCGTTTCCTCGGAGCGATTGACGCCGTCCGTTCCGAGCACGCCGGTAATGGCGGCGAAAAATGCTTCGAGATTGGTCGCACTCATGGAAGACCTCTTTGTGTCATGCGGCGGGCGGGCGTCACCAGACGGCGGTAGGATTTGGGTCGACGGGCAGTCGCGAGGACGCTGTTTTGCTTTGCGCTGCCTGTGCGGCGCGCGCCGCCGGTTTGCGCAACGGCCGCGCCCGCAAGGCCGGCGGCATCGGTCCGCCGGTCCCCCAATCCAGCAACTCGACCGTGTGGACGACCGGGGCTTGCGTAAAGCGCGAAATCTGCACCATGCAGCCGAGATTTCCGGCGGCGATGACGTCGGGATCGACGCTGTCGATATGGGCGGCTTTGCGCTGGCCCAGAGCCATCGCAATATCCGGCTGCAACAGATTGTAGGTGCCCGCAGAACCGCAGCAGAAATGCCGCTCGGGCACATCGAGGACATTGAAACCCGCTTGCGCCAGAAGCTTGCGCGGTTGGGCGGTCACGCGCTGACCGTGTTGCAGCGAGCAGGCATCGTGATAGGCGACGCGATACGGCTCGGCGCTTCCGGGTGACAAGCCAAGCTCGGCGAGAAGCTCGGTGATGTCGCGCGCGAGCGCGCCGATACGGCACGCCTGTTCGCCGCCGACCAGGTGCGCATAATCCTTCACCGTGGTGCCGCAGCCCGACGCATTGATGACGATCGCATCCAGGCCGTTCGGCAATTCCGCGCTCCAGGCGGCGATGTTGGCGCCGGCCAAAGCCTTGCCCTGCATCTTGCGGCCCATGTGCAACGGCAGGGCGCCGCAGCAGCCGACTCCCGCCGCAACGACGACCTCGCAACCCTGCCGCTGCAGCAGCCGGATGGTCGCCGCGTTGATATTGCGATCGAGTACCTGTTGCGCGCAGCTTGGCAGCAACGCCACGCGCATCTTGCGCTTGCCCCGCGCCGGATAGATTCTTGGCCGGAGAATTTCGGCTGCGGCCGGCCAGCTGGTCGCCAGCTCGATCAGATTGCGCGCTCGCGCCGATAGGAGACCGGCGAGCGGATTGGCAAGCCGCGCCAGACGCACAGCAAACCCAAAACGCCGCGGATACGGCAGCAGTTCGGCGATCATCCGCCGCAGCATCCGCTCGCCGAGCGGACGGCGATAATTGTTCTCGATGTGAGCGCGCGCGATATCGATCAGGTGCGTGTAATCAACACTGACCGCGCACGTCGTCACGCAGGATAGGCACGACAGACAGCGGTCGAGATGGTGCACCGTCTTGGCGTCCGGCGTTCCGCCCTTCTCCAACATCGCCCGAATGAGATCAATGCGCCCGCGTGGCGAGTCGTTCTCATCACGGAACAGCACGTAGGTCGGACAGGTCGCCGTGCAGAAGCCGTAATGGACGCAGGTTTTCAGGATGCCGTCGGCTTCGGCAATCGTCGGCTGCGCTAGCTGTTCAAGCGTAAAAGCGGTTTGCACGTCGGTCGATCGGTTTCTTTGAAGGATGGACCGGAACGAAACGCGCGCTCTGGTCAAACGCATTTCCCGTTGGCGCCTGGGTCGCGTGCACCGTTCAAATGTGCAAGGCGAACTCCCGCCATTCGCGTTGCAGCGTTTGCCTGATGAGCCGGCGATCGCTCTCCGGGCGCCCAGCCTCAAAGCTGACCGCGAGCGCCAGCTTCTCGTCTCTTTCGCCGTGCTGGAGCGGCGTGGCGTAACAGCTCAGAAACAAATCGATCTCACCATCTTCGGCATGAATACCGCTGCGGCGGCCGGCCTGCATCGCCGAGCAGACTTCGGACCATGTCGTCTTGGTTCTTGGGGTGAAGGCCGGGAATGGTTCCGCCGGCAGCAGCGCCAATCCTTGCGCGGCCGGAAGCGTGCCGAGGAGAGCCCGCCCGGCGGCTGTTGCCCACAGCGGATAGCTCGGCCCGATTTCGCCTTCGACCAAGGCGCGCCGGCCGCCGATGAGCCGGGCCAACGTGACCGCCTCGCTGCCGACCAGTTGCAGGAGGTACACGGTCTCGCCGCAGCCGTCGGCGATGCGCCTCATGGGCGCGTCCGCTACCTGCAGCAAGCGGTCGATCCATCCGGAAGCAAGCCGTAACGACCGCGCACCCAGGGTATAGCGACGGTTGGGCATACGGCTCGCGTAACCGCGCGTCATCAACGTCGCCATCAGACGGGACGCGGTTGCAGGATCGATTCCCAGAGACGCCGCCGCATCGCAGACGCGAATCCCAGCAGGCGCCGCACGCTGCATGATTTCCAGAAGATCCAGTGCGCGGCCGACGGAGCGGATCTCCGCGAAGTCGCCGGCCTGCCGATCGGTCATCAGTCTCGCCTATCCACCAACAGCCGCCATTTTAGTTTCCGGGACATTCGAATCGGCAAACTTGGGAATGACCTTCTCCCCAAACAACTGAATGGATTCCAGCATACGCTTATGCTCGGTCATTCCAGCGTACATGATGAAAATCATGTAGTCGACATTAAGCGTGTCTTTGAGGCGCTGGATCTCCTCACCCACCGTGTCGGGAGTGCCGACGATTTGCAGCCCGCTCTTGAGCATTTGCTCGAAGGTTTTGGGAACTGGGCCCTCCTGGCCTTTCATCCGCAGGGCTTCGAAGAAGCCGAACTCGCCGAGCCAGTGAGTCCAGAACGCCGAACCCTGCCGCGCGGTCTCCATGGCTTCTTCATGCGTCTTGCCGACCGCTACGTTGCGGCAAAGGACGACGCCGCCGCGCGGCGAATATTCGCCGAACCGAAGCTTCCGGCCATGCTTTGCCGCCTCATCGACGTAGGTCTGAAACAGCCAACGGACGATATCAAGGTCGGCGGCGAGCGTGACGACGGAGGCACCGATGCGAGCCGACCACGTCAGCGTCTCGGGGCTTTGGCTGAGCGTCGTGAACAGCGGCGGGTACGGCAGCTGTTTTGGCTTCGGGACGGTCGCAACCTGGGTCAAGATACCGTCGCGGACCCCGGCATTGAGGCGGGCCGAAATCGGATGCTTCCATTCAAGCCCTTTCGGCGGCACGGAGATGAATTCGCCCTCATAGTTCCAGAGATCTTCGGTCCAAGAGCGGCGCATCACCTCGAACCACTCTTCGACAATCCGGCGGTTGACGGCTTCGATTTCGGGGCGGCCGGTGCCGGCGGCATTAGCGTGAAAGTGCTGGCCCATCACACCAACCGAGCGCGGCTGGTAGCCGCGGCTCAATCCGATATCGAGCCGGCCACCGGTGAGGTGGTCAGCCATCGCAATGTCCTCCGCCAGACGCAGCGGATTCCAGTTGGGCAGCACCAGTCCCATCTGTCCCTGGCGCAGCCGCTTGGTGTGCTGCGCAAGATAGACGTTCAGCATCAGCGGGTTGGGGGTGACGTGATAACCTTCAATCTCGAAGTGATGTTCCGCGAACATCATCGAGGTCCAGCCGGTCTCGTCGGCGCAAATCGCCTGCTCGCGAAGCTCCTGGATCGCCTGGTCGTAACGGGCGCGGTCTAGTCCCCACAAGCCTTTGCCGAGGTCCGCTTCCGAGGCCACGGCGACCGGATAAAACATCCCAAATTTCATCGTTGCCCCCTGTTTGGCAGGGCCGCCCGGCGGGTCCGCCACATCTGAAATGTCTTGGAAAGTCTAGGGACGGTGCGACAACGGTCAATGCGCGAGCGTGCGCCTGGCGCAATAAGTCAAAATTTAATCATGACCCTAGCCGGCGTCGCTAAGGTGCACGGTCAGCGATGGCATGTTGTGATTGCGGTCCGATTTGCATCCATGTCTGTTAAGGGTCTCATTTTTCGGAAGTCAGCCGAGATGCCCTCTCGGCGGCAGCGCGCGCAAAGGCCCTTGCAATTTAGGCGTCCGGTTGCGGCACTGAACGTCGTTCGCTGCGAGACACCAATACGTCTGCATTCAGGGGCACAGCGAACGTCCCTGGCGCGCGCTCAAAAAGGAAGAAGAGCGCGATCCTGCGGGGGTACCAGTGAACCCATTGTCCTGAGTTGAATTTGTACGTGTATGTCGACCGACGATGACCCTCTCAACAAAGCTGGGCGGCTTGTCGCGGAGGGACAACGGATTGTCTGGGAACAGAGGGCCTTATAGCACGCCTAAGAGCAGCGGGCTTTGACACGGCGGACGCCGAGGGAGCACTGCGGGTGCTTGAAGACAATCTAAAGGTTTTCCAAGAGTACAGAGACTCGTTGGAACCAAAAGAGCATTAAGTAGCTGACGACGATCAGACCTTTGTAATCTGGAGAAAAAGACGATGTTTATCGCCATGAATCGTTTTCGGGTGAACAAAGGTGCCGAAGGGGCTTTCGAGAAAGTGTGGATGAGTCGTGAGTCATATCTCGATCGCGTTCCGGGTTTCGTCGAGTTCCACCTGCTCAAAGGGCCCGAGGCCGAAGACCATACGCTCTATGCCTCCCATACAGTGTGGCAGACCAAAGCTGCCTTTGAGGCATGGACCAAGTCTGAGGAGTTCCGCGCTGCGCACGCGCGCGCCGGCAACGATGCGACTGGGCCACTCTATCTGGAGCATCCCAAACTCGAGGGATTCGAGGTACGACAGACGACAACTCGCAAGGCCGCAGTCGCATAACAAGGTTCCGACCGCTTCGGCTCGTCCTTTGATCCGGAGCAAGATGGCCCGCATCAATGGGTCTTCCTCCTATGGTGTACGCATGCCCGGCTATTTTGATCTCAACAACCGAGTGGCGCTCGTCACCGGTGCGTCACGCGGCCTCGGTCTCGCCATGGCCGAGGCTTTGGCAGAGGTTGGCGCGACCGTCGTACTCAATGGCCGAAACGCGAGCACGCTAAAGGCCGCCGCTGACAGAATGCGCGATCGCGGCCTCAAGGCCGAAACTTCAGCGTTCGACGTGACGGACCGAGGCGCCGCCGATGCCGCAATACGAAGCATTGTTGCCCATCATCATCGTCTAGATATTTTGATCGCCAATGCCGGCACAATCCATCCCGCGCCGCTCGCTGATTGGACGTCGGAAGCCTGGGATGAGGTTCTCGCCACCAACCTGAAGGCTTGCTTTTTCTTAGCTCAACAGGCGGCAGCGCCGATGCGTAGCCAAAGGCATGGACGAATTATATTTATAACGTCGATTGTCGGTATTTTGGGAAGAAGCACGGTTCACGCCTATGCGGCTTCAAAGAGCGGACTCGCTGGCATCACTCGCTCTCTCGCCGCCGAACTTGGTGAGCATGGGATAACGTGTAATGCTATTTCGCCCGGTTGGTTCGAGACCGACTTCACAGCGGCTCTCTTGAAGGATGAGGCATTTGTCGCACGCATAAACAGCAGAGTACCACTTGGTAGATGGGGAAAACCGCACGATCTCGCGGGGGCGGCCATCTTCCTTGCGTCAGATGCGGCATCCTACATCACGGCACAACAGATTGTCGTAGATGGAGGCTTGAGTGCCACCATGTGACAGATATCCACGCTCACACGACCGTATTCCGTCAGTCTTTCTCGCGGCCGTAACCGCCATTAAATCGCCCGCGCACCACCGGTGTACATGTAGAGCGGTCGCGCGGTGCCGTCGACGACTTGCTGAGAGATCACGATCTCCTTGACGCCCTCGAGGCTTGGCAGGTCGAACATAGAGTCAAGGAGTGTGGCCTCCATGATGGAGCGCAGCCCGCGCGCCCCGGTCTTGCGATCGATCGCCTTCCTGGCGATGGCGCCGAGGGCTTCCGCCGCTACAGTCAGATCGACCCCTTCCATTTCGAACAACCGCTGATACTGCTTCACCAGCGCGTTCTTGGGCTGGGTCAGAATGAGCTTGAGTGAGGCCTCGTCGAGATCCTCAAGCGTCGCTATGACCGGAAGCCGGCCGACGAATTCAGGGATCAGGCCGTATTTGAGCAGGTCCTCAGGTTCGACCTCGCGAAAGATCTCGCCCTGCTTTCTATCCTCGGGCGCGATGACCTTGGCGCCGTAACCGATCGAGCCCGGTCGGCTGCGCGCCGAAATGATCTTCTCGAGGCCAGTGAACGCACCGCCGCACACAAACAGGACATTTGTGGTGTCGACTTGCAGGAATTCCTGCTGCGGATGCTTGCGGCCGCCCTGCGGTGGCACGCTCGCAATCGTGCCTTCCATGAGCTTGAGCAGCGCCTGCTGCACGCCCTCGCCTGAAACGTCGCGGGTGATCGAAGGGCTGTCGGATTTGCGGGAGATCTTGTCGATCTCATCGATGTAGACGATGCCGCGCTGCGCACGCTCGACGTTGTGGTCGGCTGACTGAAGCAGCTTGAGAATAATGTTCTCGACGTCCTCGCCGACGTAACCGGCTTCGGTGAGCGTTGTCGCGTCGGCGATTGTGAAAGGAACGTCAAGAACGCGTGCCAGCGTCTGCGCTAGCAAGGTTTTGCCCGAGCCGGTTGGGCCGATCAAAAGGATGTTCGACTTCGCCAGCTCCACATCTTTGTGATCGATCTGGTGCTTTAGGCGCTTGTAGTGATTATGGACCGCGACCGAAAGCACCTTCTTGGCGTGCTCCTGGCCGATGACGTAGTCGTCGAGGACCTTGCGGATCTCCTTCGGGGTCGGAATCTTGTCGCCCGATTTCGTCAGCGACGACTTGTTTTCCTCGCCGATGATGTCCAGGCAAAGCTCGACGCATTCGTCGCAAATGAAGACGGTTGGCCCGGCAATGAGCTTGCGCACCTCGTGCTGGCTCTTGCCGCAGAACGAGCAGTAGAGCGAGTTCTTCGAATCGCTGCCGCCGCTCTTACTCATTCAGACGCTGCTCCCGCTGAAAGGCTGTGACATATCCAACGGCACATTGAAGGCTTCCCTCAATCGCAGTACCACATTCAACGTGCTGCCCGTCCAAAATCGCCACCTGCTTCTTACTTTACGGCAAACTCGTGGTCGAATAACGAGCTTATTTCCTAACTTGCTATTGTGCTTTATGTTTTAGCCCCCACATTAAATAATATAGGCAAGTCAGTGACTGGCCCGAGAGCTGCCGCAAAAGCGAGAAAGTACCGAAATTTTCGTTTGTCACTTTGGCAGCGTTGGTGCCGTCGGTAGGCACAGTAATACTCCAAATAGGGCCGTTGCCGGCTCGGGTGCCATCCGCACCCGCCTCAGTTGCCTCGTGCGCTGCGTGCGGCCCACATTCCTTTCATCGAAAGGCGAAAGCCATGCAAGTCCTGGCAATTCTATAGGGCGAGTTGCGCGCTCGCCTCCTGCAAGGAATAGCTGTCGGCGCCATTGCATCGATGATTCGCCGTACAGTGCGCAGGCAAAACGTTCCTTCATCTAATCCTCAGCGATCCCGACGATGACGCGCCCGAGTTCGTTTGCCCGGAGGAAGACCCCGTCATCGTCAAATTGACCGACGATGAACGGCACCAGCTAGAACTCGCCACCTGACTTCCCTTCGCGGCTGCGCCGGGTCTCCTGCGCAGAACAGCTTTTAAGCGGCACAGGTGCACGTCATGAGAAAAGTCCTTCGCGGTTACGCCAAAGACAAAACTGGCAATCTCGTTCTGATAGGCACAATGGCGGTCCCTCATAGCAAGGACAAATCGTCTCCAAGGGAACGTAAGGACAAAAGACATTTAGTCAGGCAAGGCGCAACAATGTTTAAGAAGGAAGCAGTGGCTTGATCCCTTTCATTTCGACTGCCGCATGCGCGCAATCTGCCGCTGTCGCAGAAGATGGCGATCAACTTGCAGAGCTTTGGCAGTGCGTGAGTGCCAAAGTGTGATGGCAAGCAGTTAGTCCGGACCGCGATGGCAGGAAAAGGGGAAAATTTCCGAAACTGAAACACTTCGGGGTTTCATACCTTACTGGACACACTTCCGCCCCTACTTGCGCATTCAAGGGGTGGTTGGGCCGGGCTAATCACGCTGTGGCCGAATCGTTTTGAAGAGGCCGCTATGACGAAAATCGCTCTCGTCGACGACGACCAAAATATCCTGACCTCGGTGTCTATCGCCCTCGAGTTTGAAGGCTACCGCGTTACGACCTACACCGATGGTGTCTCTGCGCTCGACGGTTTCAAGACTACCCTACCCGACCTTGCCATCCTCGATATCAAGATGCCCCGCATGGACGGTATGGAGACGCTGCGCCGATTACGCCAAAAATCCGACTTGCCGGTGATCTTTCTCACCTCGAAGGATGAGCAGATCGACGAATTGTTCGGACTGAAAATGGGCGCCGACGATTTCATCCGTAAGCCGTTTTCGCAACGTCTTCTGGTCGAGAGGGTCAAGGCCGTACTACGTCGCGCTGCACCCAAGGACAGCGCCACTTTAAAGGATGCCCAGAACGTAGTTTTGGAGCGTGGATTATTGCGTATGGATCCGGAGCGCCACACCTGCACATGGAAAAACGCGCCGGTAGCTCTCACAGTCACCGAATTTCTCATCCTGCAGGCGCTGGTGAGTTCGGCCTGGGGTCGTGAAAAGCCGCAACGCCTTGATGGATGCTGCTTACGACGACCAAGTGTATGTCGACGACCGAACCATCGATAGCCACGTCAAGCGGTTGCGAAAGAAATTCAAGGCTAGCGACGTCGACTTCAATATGATCGAGACGCTGTATGGCGTGGGCTATCGTATCAAAGAGTCCTCGGAAGCAACGAATCTCACGGCACCGTGACCCGGCCCGCAACGACGTATCCAGCGACGCCTGCGGATTCGAGTTTGAGACGGTCGCCACATCATGAAGCGGACGCCGATTGACGCTGCGCAAATCGGCGACGGGCGCGAACTAAAAGCCGCTTTGAAAAGCTTACCGGACCGAAGCAGTGCACCGCTCGCCTGCATTGCTCGAACTTTGATGTCGTGCTGCGGAGCGGTCATCCCCTCCGAGCAGCATCAGAGCAAATTCACAGACGGCATCCGCATCGCTAGGTCTCGTCCCCGTTCCTGGCGATCCACAACGTAGGGTCCCAGGCCACCTGAAATATGCACGAAAGTACACCTGAAGTAAGCACGTTGCGGGCCGGTTTTGGTGACCATTTCGTGGACTATTACATGCATATCAAGGACGCCGAGATTGCGCGATACCGGGAGGAAGTCACTGGCGAGTCGGACCAAGCTGACGTCACCGAATAGGGCACTGCGATATTTCGATGCATTCTGATCCGCAAGGCTCTATGCCGGCTGAGAAAAGTGGAACGCCGAAACAGCAGAAGTACCGCGTTGAATTGCCCCGACCTTGTTGCGGTGCACGAGTCCGGAAATGATGCTGTGGACGGCTCCTCCACCGGCACGTGAGTGCCATGGATGTGGGTGCTGTTAAAGCCCCCACGATTTGGAGGAGCCAAGTCATGCAAACGATCACGACAATCGGTCTCGACATTGCCAAGTCGGTATTTCAGGTCCACGGCGTTGATAACGATGGCAAAGTGGTCATCCGCCGTCAGCTGAAGCGTCGCTACGTCCTGGCGTTCTTTGAGAAGCTGCAGCCCTGCCTGGTCGGCATCGAGGCCTGTGCCTCGTCACACCATTGGTCACGCGAGCTGCAGGCACTTGGCCATACCGTGCGGTTGATGCCACCGGCCTACGTCAAGCCTTACGTCAAACGGCAGAAGAACGATGCGGCCGACGCAGAGGCCATCTGTGAGGCGGTCACAAGAACCAATATGCGGTTTGTGCCAGTCAAGACGCCCGAGCAACAAAGCGGGCTGATGCTCCATCGCACGCGCCATCTGTTCATCCGGCAGCAGACCTCGGTGATCAATGCGATCCGGGCTCACCTTGCCGAGTTTGGCGTCACCGCAGCGGTCGGGCGCAAAGGCATCGAGGAACTACTGCGGGTCATCGCCGATCCGAGCGACAAACGGGTGCCCGATGTTGTCCGCGCATGTCTTGCCGCACTGGGCAGCCAATTGCTCAGTCTCAAAAAGCAGATCTTGGATTTTGATCGAATGATTATGGCATGGCACCGCTCCAATCAAACGAGCAAGCGCCTTATTTGCATCCCAGGCGTCGGTCCGCTGCTAGCCACTGCCCTTGTCGCGAGCGTCGCCGATCCTAAAACCTTCCGATCGGGTCGCAACTTCTCGGCCTGGATCGGGCTGGTTCCCAAACAGCACTCGAGCGGGGGTCGGGATAGGCTCGGCAGTATCAGCAAACAGGGGGATCGCTATCTGCGCAGCCTGTTCGTGGCCGGCGCACTCGCCGTCATTCGCTATGCCAAGATCCACGGCACCAAGTATCGGCCCTGGGTCGCAGCGTTGCTGGCACGACGGCCGACCAAAGTCGCCGCCATCGCGCTTGCCAACAAGCTCGCCCGAATGGCCTGGGCAATGATGGCTAGGGGCGAGCGATATAATTATCCAGCCTCGCTGAGGGTCTGACGAGATCGCGCCGAGCACCATGGCGTGATGTGAAGGTTGGGAGGGCGAACAGCACGTAATGCAGAGCCGGTCGATCCGGCGATCAGGACAACCCACTTGGGCCATTGCATTCTCGAATGCGGGTTAGTGACCGGGACCTGATCCGCGGAGAGCATTATGGCCAGCGGTCATGTGAACCGCACTCAAAGGCCGAACACATGGCTGCACCGACCAAGCCTGCGACGTGAAGATTCTCCTTGCCAACTTGGAGCCGTCCACACATGGCCCGTCACGTCACTTGCCGTAGTGCGGCAATTCGGTGGCGATCGGGTGGAAAGCGGACCCCGCGGAGACATCCTAGATCGGTCGAAAATGACCCGTAGCCGACATCATCGAACGCTGCCTGCATGCGGCCTTTGGAGTTTCACTCACTCCTTTACTTCTGACTGTCGGAGTGAATTTCCGCGATAAAACCGCCGGGGAACTGCACCATCGCCGCTCGGCGACCAGCAACGCTGTAGGGCGCAATCACAACACTCGCTCCGGCTGCTTTTGCCTTCATAAGGGTATCGGATAGATCGTCCACGTCATACCCGGATATTTCGCGCCCGTAGGGATACGGGAGGTGACCGTCGGTAGCAAGCACAGTGACTTTTCCAAACTGCGAATCCATCCGTAGGCGGCGATACACTTCATTGGGCCTTCCGATCTCGATGCCGGGCGCCTTGTGGTCATCGGAAATCACCGTCGCCTGCGCAAAAGCTCCAAAGTCGCGGATAAACTCATCGGCACGATCTGGCGAGACGTAAACTCGGTTTTCCGGAACGGTTTGCAGACTGGCGAAGTTCGGCGGCGTCTTGTGCCAATAAAGCTGCATATAAACGCCTCCCGGCCAAGCGATGATAGCATCACGGCCGATCGGGTCTGGAAATGGTGCTACCACGATATCGGCGTTATTGGCCTTGGCAGAATATCGATTGCAGCATCAAAATCGGAGACCAAATAGCCGGTTCGCTCGATGCCAAACGGGTAAGGGATCGGGGTCTTGAACCCGAAAACCGAGAAGGTGCCGACCGGCGTAAACACGCCCTGCCACATTGTCTCGCTGGGGGTCGGCGTGACGTTGATCACACTCGTTTGTGATTTGGTCCCGCCGAAGGTGGCGACAAGAGCGTCACTGAAACGGTCGAAATCTTCGGGCGCAACGTAAACGTGGGTCGTGTTGTACTGCGGCCCAACCGCGATCGACGGGCTTGCGGCGGGAACATCCGTGACCGTAAGGACTATGCCGGCCAACACGGCAAGGATTGCGAGAGCAAGACGAATTTTTGTCCGACGCATCTTGCTGAGTTCCCTTTGAAACAGAACCAGTCGTTCTCGTCGCCGTTCTTTGAAGGCTTGGCGAGCCGCTTTGGCTGACAAGCTTCGCTGGATTGGGTGTGATCAGGATAACTCGTTCTCGTTATCCGATACCTTTCCTCGCCCTGAATAGGAATCCGGCTGCAAAATTTGTTGCTCCCGAGCCGGCGCATCGGATTGATATAACGTAACTTCTGCCGGATCGATCCGGGTCATTCCAAGGCAGGCGCTCCAGGTAAAACCCCTCGCCCTCCGGCGCCGCGGGAATTACCACGATGCATATTAGCGCCATTGGGCGATCACCGATTTGGCGGAAGAGAGTGGGAGTCGAACCCACCAAAGACCGGCTCGCGGCCCCTCCCGGATTTGAAGTCCGGACGTCCCACCGGGGACGATTCCCTTCCAGGCTGCGACCATTCGGACTGTTCATCCGGCGGGCGGTGGAACAGGTTGAGTCGGTGCTTGTTGATGCGACGCAAATCGCCGCGCCTTAGCGTCACGCCATGACGATCGAAGAATTCGAGTATCTGGATTGCTACCTTGCGGCCATTGTCGAGCCGGTCGCGAAACGAGGCGGCGGTGAACTGACCGTCTGAGGATTTGGCCGCCGTGTCGGCAGCTATCTCCACCATCTCGGCCACCACACTGCGAAGAAAAAAATGATCGGGCGCTACCTCGTCGACTTTACCGATGCGGCTGAGCAATCTCAGGAGTTGCCGAATATCGGTCTCACTGGTGCCGGTAATCGCGCAAATGTCGCGAACGCGCGGCGGACGAAATCGCTGTTCGCCGGCAATGCATGGCCTTACACGCAGCCATAGCGCCTCCTCGGCGCCAGTGAGGCGTACCTCGTGTTCCAGCAGCCGAACCCAAGCGCCATCAAGCGACAGTTTCTTCGCGCGCGAAAGACCCTGCAGCGCCGCGGCAAAGATGGGCGCCGGCAATCGTGGCTCCAGTTGCAACCGTAGCCGCTCCATTCCCATGCCTGGTAGGTCGGGATTGCCAGCATGAAACCCGGTGAGTGTGCCGATGACCCCACGCTCAAGCTTAAGCCAACGCGCAGACGAGAGCGCAAAGCACGAGCGTTGCACCGGAATAGAATGTAGACCGAGGTCTGCTGCAAAACGTTCCGCGTCGCTTGCTGCGAGGGCGCGGTCGCGCACAAAGGTTGTGACATTAACGTAGTAGGGAGCGCATTCACACAAGGCGACGAGTGCAGATTCGGGATTTTCGATTGCATGGCTATCGAGTTGCGCCGTTCGCTCCGCGGTTCGGCGTTTGCGTGTCGGCGCGCGCAGGTCGAGAAAACGACCACCGCCAATGGTGCGTTGCGCCGAAGTATCGCGCAACACGAAGCGATCGCCCGCCGCTGCCGCGATCGGACGATCGAGCACAATCTGAATGCGCCCTTGTTCGCCAGATGCAATGGGGCGGTCGCCGAGCAGAACCAGGCGCGCCGCAACTTCTGCCGCGGCGTGATGCAATCGCACAGGCATCCATTGCGTGACCGGCTTCGCCTCACTCGGCAGCAACCGCAAACTCGCATCGATACGGTCCGTTGGGGCGTGCAGATCGAGATCAAGTACCACATCGCCGCGTCGGATGGCGTCTTTGGTGATCCCATCGCCGGCGAGGTTGAGGGCACAGCGCTCGCCAGCCTCGCCGCGATCGGCCGGACGATTTTGCGTGTGGATTGAGCGAACACGCGCTACCATTCCGGACGGGCTAACGATGACTTGGTGACCGACGGCGACCATCCCGGACAGTACTGTACCTGTTACGACTGTGCCGACTCCGGTCAGCGAGAACGAGCGATCAACAGCGAGGCGGAAACGGCCGGCGGCGGCGCGCTTTCGCGTCGCTTCCTGCTCGGCGAACAGTTTAGCGCGAAGCCTTTCAAGACCCTCTCCGCTGACAATCGACACTGGCATGACTTCTGATCGAGCAAGGCCGGTCCCCTCAAGCGCTTGAACAACATCGGCGACAATTGCCCGGCGGCGCTCGGCCGAAACAAGATCGACCTTGGTCAGCGCCACAACCCCTCGACAAACCCCAAGGAGATCGACAATGGCCAAATGCTCGAGTGTCTGCGGCATGATGCCGTCATCGGCCGCAACGACGAGCAGCACAAAATCGATGCCACCCGCGCCGGCCAGCATGTTGTGCACGAATTTCTCATGGCCGGGCACGTCGATAAAACCCAACACCGTTCCATCCGGCGCCGGCATGTAGGCAAACCCGAGATCGATTGTTATGCCCCGCGCCTTTTCTTCTTTCAGGCGATCAGTGTCGATTCCAGTCAACGCCCGAACGAGCGCTGTTTTGCCATGATCAATATGACCCGCGGTGCCGATGATCATGATGGGGGCTCCGACGGCGCAGCGGCGCGGCGTTCGGCTTCTGCAATTTCATCGGCGGACAGGGCACTGCGAGCGGACTTGAGAAACTTATCGGCGAGCGGGCTGTGGCCGGCCTGTGCGCGGAGTAGCCACGACAAGGCCGCAACGCCATCCCGTGGCAGGCCGTTGCCAAGGATGTAAGCGGCGCCGAGCATCGCTTGACCATCGGCGTCGCCGCGCATCGCCGCCTTTGCCCACCACCCCACGGCCGCTGCCGGGTCACGATCGACGCCGAGCGCGTTATGGTAGATCATGCCGAGCCGTGTCATCGCTGCTGCAATGCCCTGTTCAGCCGCTGCGAGCGCCCACCGGCGCGCCTCTACCGCATTGAACCCAACACCGTCCTCCTCCAGCAGCATCCAGCTCAGCATGTCCTGCGCTGGACCGTCGCCGGCTTCGGCAGCAGTCTGATAGAGATCGGCGGCACGCGCCTGATCTTGCTCGACGCCTTCGCCTTTGAAATAGAACGCCGCCAGATTTCGAAGCCCCACGGCGTCGCCGGCTTCGGCGGCTAACGTCAGCCATCGCAACGCCAGCGAATGATCGCGTTCAACCCCAAGGCCCTCCGCAAAGCAGGCACCGATATTATTTTGCGCCCGCGCTACGCCGGCGTGCGCGAGCGGTCCCCAGATGGCCAGCGCCGTCGGATAATCGCCGCGCTGCGCCGCTTCGTAGGCCTCGCCCATTCGCGCCGCGACCTCCATATCAGCGGCGACGTGAGAGACGGCTCGACGATCGTCAAGCACCGCCACGGCGGTCTCCGATATCAAGGTCGGCAAGATTCAAGACGAATGCAGCCTCATCCTCGAGACAGCGCAGATCAAGAATCTGCACACCATTCTCAATTCGCCCGATGACCGGAACCGGCAAATGGCGAAGCGCAACGGCGAGGCGCGTAAGCGCTTGTCCGGCGCCGCGCTGCAGCTGCGGCCGCATTGCTAGGGCCACGCTTGGCAAGGTCTCAAGCGGCAGCGCGCCGGAGCCGATCTGGCTCGCACAGTCGACGACCTCGACCGTAAAAGCGTCGCCAAGCTTCGCTGTGACGATCGGTGCGAGACGGCGGGCCATCGCTTTGATCGCGGACCGCGGGCGCGCAAGCATACGAATGGTGGGAAGTCTCTCGGCAAGCCGATCCGGATCGCGGTAGAGCCGCAAGGTTGCGGCCACGGCAGCAAGTCTGATTTTGTCCGCGCGCAAAGCCCGCTTCATCGGATTGCGGTTGATCTTGGCGATCAAGTCCTTGCGCCCGACGATGAAACCGACCTGCGGCGCGCCCATGAGCTTGTCGCCGGAGAAGGTGACGATGTCGGCGCCGTCCGCGACCGCTTCAGCAACCGTCGGCTCATGCGCCAATCCCCATCGCGACAGGTCGACCATGGTGCCTGAGCCGAGATCATTGACCAGCGGCACGCCGCGCTCGCGTGTCAATTGAGCGAGCTCACGTGCACTCACCTCTCTGGCAAAGCCGGCAATACGATAATTTGAGGTGTGGACCTTGAGCACGAGGCCGGTCTTGGCACCAATCGCGTCCGCATAGTCCTTCAAGTGCGTGCGGTTAGTGGTGCCAACCTCGACGAGCCGCGCGCCGGCACGCACCATGATATCCGGCATCCGGAACGCGCCGCCGATTTCGATCAGTTCACCGCGCGACACGACCGCTTCGCGGCTCTTGGCCAGCGTGTTGAGCGTGAGAAGGACGGCCGCGGCGTTGTTATTAACGACGGTCGCGTCTTCCGCGCCGGACAATTCGCAGAGCAGCGCGCGGACGTGATCGTCACGTTCGCCGCGTTTGCCGCTCGTCAAATCGAATTCCAGCGCCACTGCGGAGCGCATTGCGACGACCGCTGCCTCGATCGCGACATCGGCCAGCAGTGCGCGGCCGAGATTGGTGTGCAGAACCGTGCCGGTGAGATTGAAGACCGGTCGCAAGCTTGACCGTGCATCCAGCGCCAGCCTGGCAAGCGCCGAGTTCGCCAGTACTTCCGGCTCACATTGCAGAGCCTTGCCGGCATGCAATGCCAGTCGTGCCTCGTTGAGCCTCTGTCGGACCGCCGCTACCGCTGCGGGCCGCCCAAACTGTTCGACGGCAAGCGCTCCTGCCTTCGCCCGGAGGACTTGGTCGACCGAAGGCAGGGCGCGCAACCGGAGCTCGGATTTGGCGGTCATTGCGGTTTATCAATAACCGAGCAGAAAGGGATTGACGGCGCCGCGCTGAAAACCAGAGTTGCGCAGCAGAATATCGAGCGCGAGCGTCGCGACGTCATCGGCAACCGGATCGAGCCCGGCATCGTCGCGCTGATGCAAAATCTTGACGTAACGCCGGCAGGACTCACAGGTTTCGGCTTTGACCGTCGCCGACCCGCCGGCGATTTGCTGATAGCCAATGTCCTCGGTCGCGCCACATAGCGTGCATTTGATGCGCGGATAATTCCACAGCGTGCCGCAAAGTGAGCAGGCGCAGAAGCGCGTGGCTTGCGCATCGCGCCAACCGACGACCAAGGACGAAACCGGCGGCGCCCCGCAGACCGGACATGCCCCCTGCCCGACCGGCCGAAGCGAGTTCACGTCAAGTTGCGCCGCGGATCGTGCGAAATGCACTTCCAATACCGCGGCGGCGAACAAATGCTCCGCCAGCGCGCCACT
Source organism: uncultured Alphaproteobacteria bacterium (assembly GCA_963806465.1). Taxonomy (GTDB): domain Bacteria; phylum Pseudomonadota; class Alphaproteobacteria; order Rhizobiales; family Xanthobacteraceae; genus BOG-931. The sequence goes on from CAWDZD010000078.1 coordinate 77,308, forward strand.
CGGAACCGCGTTCGACAGGACGCCGCGGACAAGCTCTATTTGGCCCTCTGCATCGGCGGCCCTAACCTGAGCGAGCGCAAGCCGCGCGTTGTCCGGCATCACGATCCCGTCAGACCACGCCAGAAGCCTGCCCCATGCCTCGTCGAAGGCCGCGTCACGCTTGAAGCCGGAACGATCGAACGGAGGCATTCCGAATTGACGCGCGCGGGCGATCGTATCGGCGGCGATCCCCGTTTCTTGAGGCAGGCCGTCCTGGAGGCGATGTTGAACGTCGCCAAGGTCGGCGAGAAAGATGAGATAAGATTTTAGCGCACTGGCTTTCGCGAGCGAACGCAAGCGCTCGGCGCGCCGCGCGAACATCGTCGAGGGATCGGGCAGCCGCGCAAAAGGCGGTTTGGCAACGTCGCCGATTGGTATCGGGTCATGCTGCGGCGTAACGGTCTGCGTCATACTCCAATCTCACGAACCACACGGGCCACGTGACACGCTTGCAACCGCCCACTCAGTTGGCGTGCGTCGTTTCCGTCTTGCGATCACCGGTCTTGCCGGTGATCAATTCCCTCAGCCATTTGCGGTGATGCCGCCACGCCCAGCCGCCGGTGACTCGTCCGCGGGTCATGGCGCCGATCGTGCCGCGCACCCAGATGGCGGCATAAACATGAACGATCCACACGCAGATAATCGTAATCGCCGCGAGCGAGTGCAAGAAAATTGCGAGGCGTTTCTGCACGATGCTCGTCAATGGATAGAAATACTCATCCCAGATGACAATGCCCGTGCAGATCAAAACGATGATCAGAATGGACATCGACCAGAATACCACCTTTTGTCCGGCGTTGTACTTGCCGACTTCCGGTAGTCGTTCTTCATCGTTGGTCAGAACGTAGCGCAAGCGCGCCAGCCATGTGCCGTCTTCCGCACGCCATAAATTTGCTTTCCAGAAGCGCAGAAACAGTCCGGAAAAACTGAAGAATAATACCACGCCGATCCACGGATGAACCGCGCGCGTCCATTGGCCGCCGCCGAACAAGGCGGTGAGGAAAAAGAAGCTCGGATAGAACAACGCGAGACCCGACAACGCCAGCAGCACCAGGCACGTCGCCGTGATCCAATGGTTTACGCGAGCGCCAGGCGTATAGCGATCGACCACGACCGGATCGCCCGGATGAACGGCGTCGCCTCTTTGCACGTCATAGGCCGGCATGGTCAACGAACCCCGGTAAGGCGTTTGGCGTTTTCCTCGTCCGTCGGCTGTACCTTGTTTGGACCGGACACCAAGTAATGCAGAGCGCTGATCGCCGCAAAACCGCCCATGGCGGCGAGGCCGGCATATTTGGTCAATCCTTTCCACAGCACCACGATCGGGCTGATCCGCGGATCCTTCGGTAGCTCCGCGTAGATTTCGGGTTTGTCGGCATGATGCAGCACATACATGACGTGGGTGCCGCCGACGCCCGGCGGATCGTAAAGGCCGGCATTTTCGAACCCACGCGACTTAAGGTCTTTGATACGCTCGGCGGCGTGCTGCTTCATCTCCTCCTTTGTGCCGAAAACGATGGCGTGCGTCGGGCAGGTACGGGCGCATGCCGGCCCTTGGCCGACGGCGACGCGGTCCGAGCACAGCGTGCATTTATACGCCTTCTTGTCGACGCTGGAGAGGCGCGGGATGTCGAACGGACATCCCTTGATGCAGTAACCGCAGCCGATGCATTTGTCGTGATCGAAGTCGACGATGCCGTTCGAATACTGCACGATAGCGCCCGGGGACGGACAGGCCTTTAGGCAGCCCGGGTCCTCGCAGTGCATACAACCGTCTTTGCGGATCAGCCATTCTAGACGGTTGCTCTCCGGATTGATCCACTCGGTAAACCGCATCACCGTGAACAATTCCGCCGTGAGATCCACCGGATTGTCGTAAACGCCGTAATTGAAGCCGATCCGCTCCGTCCGGTCGTTCCATTCCAGACACGCCACCTGACAGGCCTTGCAGCCGATGCATTTCGTCACGTCGATCAGCTTGGCGACTTCCGTCAGCCGTTTTTCCGGCTGCGGAATTGTCGAGGCGGAACGCCGGATCAGATCGGCTTCGCCAAATTGGGCCTTGACGTCTTTGCTCGGCGCCGGCGGCAGTTCGAATTCGAAGGCCATCGCGTCCCTCCTTGCGCCGCTCAGAAGTCGGTTCGCGAGCGATCGCCGAGCGTGTCGGAGATCAAGGATGAGAAATCGCCCTCTTCGGCATTCGGCCCCTCGGCGAGGCTGACGACGTCAGGTCCGGCGATTGGTTTGATATCGACGAGAAACGCTTTGTACTCCGGGGTGTCGCTATTGGCGTCCCCGACATAGGGTGTGAGCGAATTGGGGCCAAAGCCTTCCTTGGTTTCGCCGATGAAACCCCAGTGCAACGGGATGCCAATAACGTGTACTGGCTTGCCGTCACACATCAGCGTGTTGATCCGTTTGGTGACCACGGCTTTGGCTTTTACCGAGCCGCGCTTCGACCATACCTGCACCCAATGGCCGGATTTGATGCCTTTTTCAGCGGCAAGCTGCTCGGAAATTTCCACGAAAAATTCCGGTTGCATCACCGCGTTGAACCGCACATGTTTGGTCCAGAAGTGGAAATGCTCGGTCAGCCGATAAGAGGTCCCTGCGTAAGGAAACTCTTTGGCGTCGCCGAACTGTTGCAAGTCGTTCTTGAACACCCGCGACACCGGATTGCCGCGAATTCTTGGGCGCCACAAGGTTGGCGACGGGCGATTCGAATGGTTCGTAGTGCGCTGGAAATGGGCCGTCCCGCATTTGGCTCAGGGCGAACAGCCGCGCGGTACCTTCGGCATTCATGATAAAGGGCCCGACGAGCTCCGGCTTGGCGTTGGGTGCGATGTCCGGAACGTCGTAACCAGTCCATTTGGCGCCGTCCCACCACAAAAGTTTGCGAACTCGGATCCCAAGGATTACCTTCCACGTCGGCCGAGGCGCGGTTGTAAATAACGCGTCGATTGAGCGGCCACGACCACGCCCAGTTGGGGAACACACCGGTATTGTCGGGATCATGGTTGTCACGACGAGCCATGTTATTGCCGGCCTCGTTGAAGCAACCTGAGTAGATCCAGCAGCCGCAAGTCGTCTTGCCGTCGTCGCGAAGGACGGAGAAGTTGACTAGCTGCTTGCCCTTGGCGATCACCACCTTGGTCGGGTCGACCGGATCGGTAATGTCTTCGTTGGCGTACCCATTGAGCTCCTTGGCCAGTTCCTCTGGTGCGGGCTCGCCTGGATCCTTGTAACGCCAATCCAGTTTCAAGATTGGTTCTGGAAGGGCACCGCCTTCTTTCTCATAAAGCGCGCGGAGACGCAGAAAAATTTGCGCCATGATCCAGGTGTCATGCTTGGCTTCCCCTGGCGGCGTGCCGCCCGTCCAATGCCACTGCAACCACCGTCCGGAATTGACCAGCGACCCGGTCTCTTCGGCGAAGCATGTCGTCGGCAGTTCGATGACTTCCGTTTGGATTTTCGCCGGATCGGCGTCGTTGTGCTCGCCGTAATTCTCCCAGAACCGTGCGGTCTCCGTCTGCAACGGATCCATAACAACCAGGAACTTTAACTTCGCCAACGAGGCCGCGATCTTGCGCCGGTTCGGCGCCGACAAGAGCACGTTGAACCCTTGGCAGAAGTATCCGTTCATCTTGCCTTCGTACATCAGCTGGAAGGCGCGCAGCAGGTCGTAACCCGACACGTCGAGCTTCGGCAGCCAATCGTAGGCAAAGTCGTTTTCCGCGGTGGCGGCATCGCCCCACATGGCCTTCTGGAAACTGACAAAGAACTTCTTGTAATTCTGCCAGTAGCTCGTCTGGCCTGGCCGCAGCGGCTTGAAACCACGCGTGGACATGTAGGAGTCGAACGTGGGCTCTTTATCGCTCGCAAGCGTCAGATAACCCGGGATAAGATTCGACATGAGCCCAAGGTCGGTCAAACCCTGAATATTCGAGTGACCGCGCAACGCATTCATGCCACCGCCGCGCACGCCAATATTGCCGAGAATCAGTTGCAACATCGCCATGGTGCGGATGTTCTGCGAGCCACTTGAGTGCTGCGTCCAACCAAGCGCGTACATCGACGTCATCGTCTTTGTTTTCGATGAGCATTCACCGATCATTTCGCAGATTTTAAGGAATTTCTCCTTTGGGGTTCCGCAAATGCGTTCGACAAGTTCCGGTGTGTAGACCGAGGCGTGTTTCTTCAGCAATTGCCACACGCAGCGCGGATTCTGCAACGTGTCGTCGGCGGTGACGTACCCGTCGGCGCCGATATCGTAATTCCAGGTCGACCGGTCATAGTCGCGCTTGGTTTCGTCGTAGCCGGTGAACAGACCGTCGGCGTAGCCAAATCCTTCCTTGATGAGATATGGCGCGTTGGTAAAGGCCTTCACATAATCCCACTGCACCTTGTCGTTCCGTATGCAGTAGTTGATGACGCCGAGCAGAAACGCGATGTCGGTGCCCTGGCGAATTGGGGCGTAGAAATCTGCCACCGAGGCGGTACGCGTGAACCGCGGATCAACCACGATCAGTTTGGCGCCGCGGTTGGCCTTAGCCTCGGTGACCCATTTAAATCCGCACGGATGCGCTTCGGCGGCATTGCCGCCCATGACGATAGCCAGATCGGTATTCTGTATATCGGTCCAGGAATTCGTCATCGCACCACGGCCGAATGTTGGGGCCAGACTGGCCACCGTCGGACCGTGTCAAACACGTGCTTGATTATCGAATGCCAAAATCCCAGTGCTGCGGACGACCTTATAGGTCTCCCATCCGGCTTCGTTGCTCGATGCCGACGCGGCGAGAAAGCCCGTAGTCAGCCAGCGATTGACGGTCACGCCGTCGCTATTCTTGGCGATGAAGTTCTTATCGCGATCGTCCTTCATCAGCCGCGCGACGCGGTCGAGCGCATACTCCCAGGTGACCCGCTCGAACTTATCCGATCCGGGCTTGCGGATCTGCGGATAGAGCGTGCGGGTCTTCGAATGAACGAATTCAAGGAGCGCCGCCCCCTTCGGGCAGAGGGTCCCGCGGTTCGTTGGGTGATCGGGATCGCCCTCAATATGGATGATCTCGGCCTTCTCGCCCTTCGCCACGTTACCGTTCGAATACATGATAATGCCGCAACCGACCGCACAGTAGGTGCAGGTGTTGCGGGTTTCGGTCGTGCCTGCGAGTTTCCAGGCGCGGATCGAGGACGCATAGGCAATCTCAATTTCACCGAACCCGAGCGCGCCGAGTGTCGTTGCTGCGACACCTGCACCCGCGCCGACAATGAGCTGACGCCGCGACAATTCTATATTCATGGGACGCGCTCTCCTGTACGTGTTCGCCCCCAAACGAGACGCTCTTCGAACCAAGCTCATCAGCTTGTCCGAGCACCGGAATCCGCACTTGGCACGCTATTTTGGAACCAGAACAAAGTCAATTTAAGCCCGGAATACCTGACCTTAGGTTGCTGCATCTTGAAGGATATTGCGATGATTTTGGCTGATCATTCCTACAACGATTGTCGAAGGCGGCAGCGACTGCGACCAGGCATACGGAAGTATGGGGCGTAGCACTCTGATTTGCGTGTTGACGAAGCGCTTCTCGATCCGCAGTCTGGGGCGGTGTTCGCGCAGGCGGCTCCCGAGGCTCGGGGCTATCATGCAAAGCTTTGGCGCCGGTACGTTAGTACCGCACGTGCCAGGTTTTGGCTGTGCACCTGCCGCCGGCAATCGCGTTCTTACTCGACAACAACCTCAATCCGCGATTTTTCGCCGCAGGCGACCTCGACTGGAATACCAGACGTGCGGCAAGCGTTGACGGACCGCATTTCATGGCTGAACCCGATCTCGGCAGAAGCCGCGACGGCGTCTGATCCCGACGGTTTTGATGGGAGTAAAATTCAATGTCCATAGACCGACGTGCGCTTCTCAAGGCCGGTGCCGCCGTATCCGCGGCCGCGGCAATGTCTAACGTCGCGCGGGCCGACGTCCGCTTTGATCCGCGACCGGGCGCGTGGCGTCGTTTTGAAGTGGTAACGCGCGTCGAGATCGCCAAAGCCGAGGGCAAGACCCAGGCGTGGCTTCCCGTTCCCGCTGTCAACCAGCAAGAATGGTTCAAGTCGCTCGGCAACGAGTGGAGGAGCAACGGCCGAGCAGCCCTCGTGGGCGACCCGCAATACGGCGCCGCGATGCTTCATGTGGAGTGGCGGGATAGCGAGCAGAACCCCGTTGTCGAGGTGACCAGCCGAATAGCGGCAAGGGACCGCGCAACCGACTTCGCCAAGTTCGGTCGGCCGGTCGCACTTTCGCCCGCTGAAAACGAACGCAACTTGCGGGGCACCGAATTTATCCCGGTCGACGGCATCGTCAAGCAGACCTCCGACAAGATCGTCGGCGACGCCGACGCAAAATCCGACATCGAGAAGGCCCGCGCAATTTACGAATGGGCCGTAGACAACACCTACCGGGACGCCAGAGTACGCGGCTGCGGTTTAGGCGACATTGTCGCGATGTTGAAGACCGGCAATCTTGGCGGCAAATGCGCTGATCTCAATGCGCTCTATGTCGGATTAGCACGGGCGGCCGGCGTGCCGGCACGTGATATTTATGGCATTCGCGTTGCGCCTTCGCGATTCGGCTACAAGAGCCTCGGCACCGCCGGTGAGGTCGTCACCAACGCGCAGCATTGCCGCTCCGAAGTTTACCTCACCGGATTCGGCTGGGTCCCGGTCGACGCTGCCGACGTTCGTAAGGTCGTGCTGGAAGAGCCACCGACGAATCTACCGATCAACAATCCCAAAGTCACAGCAGCGCGCGAAGCTCTGTTCGGATCATGGGAAACCAATTGGCTGGCCTATAACTTTGCTCATGATGTCGCGCTCCCGGGATCAGACGGACCAAAGCTTGCCTTCCTAATGTACCCCCAAGCCGAGACGGGCGGCATGCGGCTTAATTGTCTCGATCCGGCCGATTTCAAATATGCCATCACCGCAAAGGAGCTGACAGCGGCCTAGGGTAGTCCGACTGTTAAGGTGTGTGAGCCGTAACAAGGCGCGGCGCACGCTGCCTACTTTTCCGGAGCGCAAGGATGAATGTGATAGACGTGCCGACTGTTCGACTGACGAGTCTCGCTCATGGCGGCGGGTGCGGCTGCAAGCTTGCACCCTCAGTGTTACGCCAGCTCCTGCTGGATCAACCGTCGACACAGCCATATCGAGACCTCTTGGTCGGAACCGAAACAGGCGACGACGCGGCGGTTTGGCAGCTTGACGATAAGACCTGCATTATCGCGACGACGGATTTTTTCATGCCCATGGTCGACGATCCATTCGACTTCGGGCGGATCGCCGCCACCAACGCCATCTCGGACATTTACGCCATGGGAGGCAAACCTGTTATGGCGTTGGCCATCCTTGGTATGCCGATCGACAAAGTGCCGCCGTCAATCGTGCGCGAAATTTTAAAAGGAGGGTCGCACGTCTGCGCAGCGGCTGGAATTCCTGTAGCTGGCGGCCACTCGATCGACTCACCGGAGCCGATCTATGGTCTTGCCGTGATCGGCCTTGGCCATCCCGAAGACATCCGACGCAACAGTGGAACAAAAGCGGGCGACGCGCTGATTCTGACCAAAGCGCTCGGCGTCGGAGTTTATTCGGCGGCGTTCAAGAAAACCGGACTGTCGCCCGAAGCGTACGCGGAAATGATCGCGTCGATGACCCTGCTCAACAGCGTCGGTGCGGATTTGGCCAAGGACCAAGCCGTGCATGCCATCACCGACGTGACCGGCTTTGGATTGCTGGGCCATGCACTTGAAGTAGCGCGCGGCTCAGACGTCGCAATCACCATACGCTTCGGCGATTTGCCGTTTTTGACGGAAGCCGAACACCTTGCGCAACGGAACTTCGTGACTGGCGCTTCCATCAGAAACTGGGCGAGCTATTCAGAAAGCGTGAGTGTGCCAACCAACCTTGCAGAATGGCAACGCCATTTGCTCACCGATCCGCAGACGTCAGGCGGGCTTTTGATTGCCTGTGATCCAAGTCGTGCGGCGGAATTGACGCAAGCGCTTGCAGATGGAGGATACCCGCACGCCCGCATCATTGGACGTGCCGGTTCGGGGCCACCGTCAATAACGGTCGAATGGTGATTCCTCGCTTTCCGCGCGGGCTGGCATCCGTCTATTCCATAGCGCGCAGCAACCGCGCGCTCTGGTGCATCATCGAGCCCCCGCCCCACGTCTTCGTCGAGGCTATGCACAGACTTGTTGAGCACCTAAATCGTGAGACGGTTCGCGCCGCAGACGTGAACTGGTGAACTACCGCTCTGAGGCGGACAATCTCATGTGCGCGATACGCTCCTATTGCCTCGCTGTAACTATTCTTTTGCTCTCGATAGCTGACGCGGCGGCGCAACTGCCGCCGCCGACAGTCGTGCCGACTGTACCCAATCCGAATCCGAGCAGTTCGCTTGTGCTACCGCCGACACGTCAGGCGCCGGTCTCGCCAGCTCTTGGCGGTGGAGGGTCGGAAGGCCTCTCACCGCTCCGCCCTTATCACTCGGGCTGCAGCGTTTTCCGCAACAAACCGTGCTTTCCTTATTATCTGCCGCCGATAGGACAGGATTTGCGGCTGACAATCGTCTCGACTGATGAGAAAGCTTCGCAACCGGAACGCCGGGAACTCGTCGGAGCGGACGAGCATCCGCTCGAACTCGATCCGTGACATGTTTGCCGCACTTCGTGCGTGTTGGGTGCCGCCGCCGAAGGAGGAGGCGCACCACGGTATGGAATACACCATCCGCTTCGCCCTCAAGCGCGACGGCACGATGATCGCGGCACCGCGCATGACCTACTCAAGCCATGAGGTCTCTGCCGAAACGCAGGAGGTCTATCGCGATGCCATTGACGCAGCGTTGAAGCGTTGTACCCCGCTGCATTTCAGTGGGGGTATGGCGGGAGCGGTCGCCGGCCGCCCGATTGCCATTCGCTTTGTGGATGACCGGACAATCGATCAGCAACAGAATCCGCGATGATGGTTTGCCGCGAGACCCGAAAGTCGTGTCAATGACGCGGGTTTCATGTCCAGTCATTCCGCCCTGGATCCCTTGCGTATAGGCAGACTAAAAACCATGATGGCCCGCTTTTGTCTGCCACTTGGTGCTGGCCGACAAGCAAGCTCCAATCGCGCTATTGAGCGCGCGCGGAGCCTGATGCGGGTGGATAAAATTGCTCACACATCGGTTATTTTCAGAGCTGCGATTTGTCGGTAAGCTATCCGCTGTGGGGGAATGCCGCACTTGATGGCGGGAGGAGCCCATGCGCGAAAGCGTTGTCATATCGCCTGCCGGCCGCGAGCCGAATTTCGATGCGGCGCGAATTCTAAACGCTTCGCCTGGGCTTCAACTGGTCTACGACACGGCGCCCGTCGGGCTAGCCTTCCTCACGACCGACTGCCGCTATCTGATGATTAATCAGCATCTAACGGAGATTTGCGGCATTTCGGTCGCAGATCACCTCGGACGGACCGTGCGTGAAATGGTTCCGCAAGTCGCTGAGCAAGTCGAAAATATCGTTCGACATATCGTGCGTTCGGGTGAACCGATTACCGGCATCGAGGTCAACGGCCAGCGACCCGACGGATCGAATGTCGAGCGCGTCTGGATTACCTATTGGCATCCACTGAAGAGCCTTGATGGGAACGTTATCGGAATCAATGTAGCCGCAGAGGAGATTACTGAACGCAAGAAGGCGGAAGCTGAACGCGCAGCGATGCAAATTCAGTTGCAGCAACTCAATAAATCCCTAGCCGAGCGTGTCGAGGCGCAAGCGCAAGAGCGGGAGCGACTGTGGCGGCTTTCTCAGGACCTGCTGGTCGTAACCGATGCTGGAGGAACAATCCTCAACGTCAACCCTGCATGGACGGCGACCTTGGGGTGGCGCGCTGACGAGTTGGTTGGGAAGGCTAGCGCCTGGCTGATCCATCCGGACGATCGCGATCGTTCGCTCGCCGAACTGGCAAATCCGCAGGCCGGCCGGCCCAGCCCGCACATTGAAAACCGCATGCGCTGCAAGGACGGTTCGTATCGATGGCTGTCGTGGCGGGCCATGTCCGATCGATCATCGGTCTATGCCATCGCCAGGGACATCACGAATCTCAAAAAGTCACAAGATCAGCTGCACACGATGCAAAACGCGCTTGCGCAAGTAGCTAGACACGAGACGATGGGCGCCATGACTGCCTCGATCGCTCACGAGCTCAAGCAGCCGCTGGGTGCAATCGCCGCGAATGCTGGCGCCGGTTTGCGGTGGTTGAAACGAGCCGATCCCGATCTCGTCGAGACGGAAGCAGCCTTGCATCGAATCATCAGGGACAGTGAACGGATCGATGAGGTAATCACCAGCATCCGTGCGATGTTTGGCAGAAAGCCCAGCGAAAAACATTCGGTCGACGTCCGCTTGCTGACCGATGAGGCGCTGGGGCTAACGCAGCGGGAACTGGAAGCCAACCGGATAGCGGTGAGGAACAATGTGCGCGGCGATCTTCCAGCAGTGTTGGCCGACCGCGTGCAGCTTCAGCAGGTTTTCGTCAACCTCATCATGAACGCAATTGAAGCGATGAGCGCGGTGAATGATCGCGAGCGACTTTTGACAATTGATTCGAGCACTGACGACTCAGAAATCACCGTCACTGTTGCCGACACGGGAAGCGGAATAGAATCCGAGAAACTGGACCAGATCTTCGAGCCGTTTTTCACAACGAAAGGCGACGGAATGGGACTCGGTCTGTCGATCTGCCGCTCGATTGTCGAGGCCCACGGCGGGCGGCTCTGGGCCGCGCCACGGCAATCGTTCGGCACTGCATTTCACATGGCGCTCTTGCCAGCAGACAGGGTACGCTAATCGGCTCGATGTCGCTGCGGGTCGGAATCCAACACTGGGTCGAATCAACATGCAAAATGGCAGGCCGGAACCGCTAGCCGCCAAGGTACCGGCAACTCCCGAGGACAGTACGTGCGTGGTTGAAACCGGCAGTCCATAAACTTCCACGGCAGCAATCGTCGCTGCTGCTGTCGAGGCGTCCCGCAGGTGGTCTGTCGCGCACGCCCCGGAAGCGCAACCGGAAACGGTGATTTCGCATTTTCAGCGCTTCTTCGCTTGATGCGTAGATCGATCAGGTCGGGGGCGGCCAGTGTTGGGCTTTGACCCATAGCTCCCATTTCGCGTGCCGCTCGTTCGCCCGCTCGCTCGCGCCTCTACGATCAGACTAGTGATAGATCAGTATGCCGAGGACGGTTGCGAACAACGCCGTACCGAGCACGATGTAGATCGCTTCTAATGCGTAGCCGTACCACATCAGACTGCACCCAACGTAACCACGAGCGTGTTTAGGTCGCGGACCTTCACGGGCTCCAAATTTTCAATGCTGCCTTACGGCATTCGCTCATAGTGCACAAAGGCCAGCGTCGGCTCTGGTCGCTCGGCGTAATATCCGTTGCTTCCATCACCGCAGCCGAACAGGAATTGAGGATTGGCATCAATGGTGGGTGAGGCCACAATTGATATGACTTCAGTTACAGGCTCTGCAACGGGTTGGCTCACGTCAGCACTGCTGGGTGCCTTTGCAGTCGTGGCGGAGTAAAATGGTTTGGCAAACAGCAGCGCTACCATCACGGCGGCAGTGGCGCCCGCGATTACGACCACTCGACGAAGGCCTAATTCAGCTAAACCCATCGCTCTCATAGCTTGCTCCCATCTGGAGGATAGCCTGCAAGAATATTCTCGCTTCGGCGTCCGTATTGTGACCGACAGCACAGGTTCGAACTTGGCAAGTCGCCTGAACCGCCACATGCCCATACGGTCGATCGCCACCCCGCGAAATTGACAGTTCTAGCGCGGCTTGCCATTCGATCGCGGCTTTTTCCCATTGGCCCTGATCTCCGCTCGCTCGGCTAGTTTTTCGTAGTCGGTTGCGAGATCGTTCATCAAGATGGCCGCTTCGGAGCCAGCCATTTTGACGGCCAGCGCCCGCATTTGTGCCGCGCGGTCGCGCCAATGCTGAGGATCGTCGGCGTCAGTCGGTGGTGGTTACACGATCACCTTCCAGGGGTTCCACTATGGAACTCCGTGGAACTTTCGCAAGGACTCGTCGGCGTGTCGAGATGCCAAGGAAAAGACCCAAATTAATTGCGCTTGGACGGCTAGTTTACTAAAGCGATGCCTCGAATTCCGGATCGTTCTCACTCGCAACTCGATTGCGGCCAGATCTCTTCGAACCATAGAGACGCGCGTCGGAACGCTCCACAAAAGCGACCGGCGTCCCTCAAATGCGAAAACTGGGCTACACCGATTGCTATTGTGTTCTTCCGTAACTGCGTGTCATCCAAACCGGGTGCAGGCCATGGGAACGCCTTTCACACCGCGGACTATCTCACAACAGAAGGAAGCGCATCGCAAACTCCGCCACACGCCGCCCAAGGAGTTTTGCGGTCTCGAGGTCGCCCGACTGCGGCGCTTCCTCCGGAGAGGCGTCAGATGGCGATATCGCTAGCGCTCCGGCAAATCCCGCAGTCCAATTCACATCGGCGGGAACGTTCGCCTTCATATTAGCGGGAAGCAGGCCAGTTCCGATCCAGAGTTGCCCGTGCTGCTGCGATAACGTCCAGAAATATTGGATCGTCGAATACTTATCCCCGTTGATGGACGCTGAGTTCGTAAATCCAGCGGCAAGCTTATCTTTCCATTTGCGCGCGAAAAACGCTTTAGCCGAACTGTCCGCGAACTTTTTGAATTGCCACGCGGGGCCGCCCATGTAGGTAGGGCTGCCGTAAATGATAGCGTCCGCCAAGTTCAATTCTTCCAACGCGCCACTGGGAAGATCGCCAGTCTCATTGATACGATAAGCACTCACAACGGCGTTGGTTACTGATTCAGCGCCGGCACGAACGGCTTCGGCTTGCTTTGCCGTATGGCCGTATCCACTAAAGTAAACGATGGCAATCTTAGACACGCATCGATCCGTTAAGCGGCCGGTCTGAGCATTTGTTTAGCGCTCGTATTCATAGCGGTTACCAGTTGGTGCTCGGTGAGCTCATCACCGCGGAGTTCGTGTGCCAGCATGCCGTCGACGAAGACGATGGCGCGATCCGCAACCGCCGCTGTTTCACCGGGGTCGCTCGATGAAAAGAGAACAACCCTCCCCGACTGTGCAAGGCGTCGCATAATTCCATGCATTTCCCGTTTGGCGGACACGTCGATGCCACGCGTGGGATCGTCGAGCACAAGCAACGATGGCGACGCCTCTATCCACTTGGCGAAGACGACCTTTTGCTGGTTACCGCCTGACAGGTTACCAACCGGCTGCAGTACTGAGCCTCCGACAACACCAAGCTGCCGGCAGCGTTCCGCGGCCGCATTCGTCAGACGCTCTTTCCGCAGCACGAAACCGTCCCGACCGAGCGTTAGAGCGCGTACGCTGACGACGTTTTCCGCAATGCTCTGGCGAAGCATCAGCCCATATTGTTTGCGATCCGCAGGACTATACGCAATTCCGGCTTTGACGGCCCTGACAGTATTGGGCGGCAATAGCTCGCCGGTCGGCAGTGTTATCCTTCCGGATATCGGCTTCGCCAAGCCGAACAACACCGCAAATAGCTCCTCGACGCCGGCGCCGATAAGGCCGGCGACCCCAACGATCGCTCCCGGATATATCTCCAGCCTGTCGATGACGAGTCGCTTCGGTCCTTTCAGCTCGACGATGCGGAGCGGACCCACCTTGATCGGAGCGATAGGTGCGCCAGTGTCAATTTGATCGTTGGATTTTCGCGATGGTTCCGCGATCGACTTCGGCGGTTCGCCCAGCATGGCCGCGATGACATCATTCAACCGATCTGCAACGGGAACGATATGTTCAGGCACGCGCTTACCGTTGCGCAAGATCACAAGGCTGTCGGAAATGTCCAACAACTCATCGAGAAAGTGACTGACGTAGATTATTCCGATACCCAACTCGCGTAGACCCCCGATTACCTGATGCAGCCGCTCAACTTCGGCGACGTGCAGCGACGATGTCGGCTCATCAAGAATGAGTACCCGAGGATTTTGCAGCAGCGCCCGCGCGATTTCGATCAGCTGGCGGTCCGCCAGCGACAATCGACGCAACGGGGCATTGAGTGCGACATTTACGCCGAGCTTTGCCAGGATCTCTTGGGCCCGGCGAACAGACGACCGACGGGATTTCCAGGCATGTCCACCGGGCGCCAGCAAGAGGTTTTCCTCCACACTCAGAGCCGGGAATAGGCTCAGCTCCTGAGAGACGATTGCTATTCCGGCTTGGGCTGCATCGGTGATTGACGTCAACGTAAGGGGTTCGCCGTCTAACCTCAGTTCGCCGGAGTCGGGAGACAATGAACCGGCAATGATTTTCAGCAGCGTGGACTTGCCGGCACCGTTAGCACCGACCAGCCCGACAACGTTGCCCCGCACGACGTCTAGATCGACGTCACACAGGGCTTGCACAACGCCGAAGCGTTTGCTTATTGCTCTGGCCGAATAGATGACTGACAATGCCCTACCTTTCCTAAATCGCGAGCATCCATGCGAGTGCCGCTTCGATCTCGAGGCAGCACTCGCACCGATCACTCCGCCGGATGTACGAACAGATCTGGACTCGGCAAGCTCGACGGCACGTGATCGCGAACCGTTTCGATTTGCTCGCTGTAGAAGGCGCGCAGGCCTGTTTCCGGTTTTTCCCAAGCTTTCCGGTAATCTGCGATTTTGTTATTGTCGATTATGACGTGCGGAACCTTCACCCAGCCTTGCGGCAGCGGTTTGCCCTGCAGGATCGATTGCGCAGATATGTAAACGGCAAGATATGCCTGCGAGAAGAAATTCCCCGACACGATTGCCGTGATCGCCCCACGGGCGAGATCGTCACGGATTTCCTCAGGGCTTTCATAGGATGTTAGTGGAACTTTGATTTTGTCGTCTTCGAGAATCTTTGGAATATTCTCTTCGCCCTCTTCGCAGGGGTCTAGGTAGGTCAGAGCTTTCGGCGTCTTGCGTATCGCCTGATCCCACAAGGCATAGCTGCGTTCGCGGTCGGATGCCGAATTGAAGCTTGGCAAGACGTTGATCTTCGGCATCTTCTTTTTGAGATAGCTGATCTCCCCGGCTAAACGATTCTCAAGCACCACCAGGCCCGGCACGCAGATACCCGTCACAATGTCCCCAGTTATGTCGGCTGCCGGTTTGTTGAGACTCTTTTCAAGCGCGGCAACGATGATGGTTCCGGCCGTTTGCCCCATGCCAAAGGCATCCGATCCCACGAACAGCGGGTCCTTCACTTCCGGCATCGGCGGAACGCTGATCCAGACAACGCGCGCGCCTCGCGACTGTGCTTCCAAAGCCGGTTGGGTAAAGAGCGGTGGCGCGACATTAACGACGATCAGAACGTCGGGCTTGGTTTCCAGCTCGGCAAGAAACATTTGTGCTTGCCGCTGAGGATCGAACGTCGTCGGCCCGCTTACCCGGACTTTGACTCTACCGTTCAGATCCGCGGCAGCGGCATTAGCGCCAGCCAGAATTTCGGTGCTCCATTCGCCGGCCGCTAGAGCCAGAACAACGGAGACAGTTACGGAGTCCTTGCCCGCGGCTTTGACGGCAGTATCGGCCACAGCAAAAAACGCCAAACCGCTGATTGCCGTCAGTACCACTGCGCGCACGCACCGGTTCCGTGGTCTAGATTGCATGGGCACCCTCCTGCTTTGCGTTTTCAGTTTGACCTTATTTGTCCGGCGCGATGCCGCGCGCCGTTAGCCGCCGCGGCGTTTAGAGATTCGATCGAGTGCGATCGCCCCGACGATCACTGCACCGGTGACGAACTCCGAATAGTTGAGATTGACTCCATAAAACACGAGACCGCTGTCGATCGTGGTGATGATAAGCACCCCTAGCGCCGCACCGACGATAGTGCCTGTCCCCCCAGCTAGCGATGTTCCTCCGATCACGACGGCAGCAATGACCTGTAGCCCGAGGTTGCGCCCTGATGACGTGTCGACCGCCTTGAAGTAAGCAAGCGTCATCACGCCCGAAAACGCGGCCAGGAGGCCCAATCAGCCGCGGGTGAAGAAGCTGCTATCCACCGAGCACTTCACGGTCGACGGGACGCTGATCGAAGCGTGGGCTTCGTTGAAGAGCTTTAAGCCACGGGACGGATCGGACGAGCCGCCGGCCGGTGGCGGGCGCAATACCGAAGCCGATTTCCACGGCAAGAAGCGGTCGAACGAGACGCATGTCTCGACGACGGATCCCGATGCACGGCTCTACCGCAAGGGGCCGGGCAAGGAAGCCAAGCTCTGCTTCATCGGCCATGGCTTGATGGAGAACCGCCATGGCCTTCTGGTTGATGCTTGCCTGACGCCGGCTGACGGCCATGCCGAGCGGGTAGCGGCGCTCGCCATGATCGAACCGCGCGCCGACCGACCGCGCGCGATCACGCTCGGTGCCGACAAGGCCAACGACGCGGAAGACTTCGTCAATGAGCTGCGCTCGATGACAGTGACACCGCATGTGGCGCAGAACACCAGCGGCCGAAGTTCGGCGATCGACGCACCACTAGGGCGGTCGCGTAGATGCGAATGAGACTTGTATTGATACCGATGAACTCCGCGGCCGCCGGATTAGATCCGATAGCTCGTACGGTGGCCCCAAATCGTGTGTGAACGAAAACAAAATAGAGAACGATGGCGCAGCCGATCGACATCCAAACAGAGACGGGGAGCTCAAACAAATCGCCGCCGAGCCATGTGAAGAATGGGTGGTCTTTCGGTAAGCCGTAGATTGCCTTGCCATCCGATAGAATCAGGTGCAATCCGAAATAGGCAGACAGGGTTCCAAGCGAAACGATGATAAGTGGAACCTTGAGAACGCCGGCGAAAATGCCGTTTAGACCGCCCAGAATGCTGCCCGCCGAAAGCGCAATCGCTACAGCAATCCAGGGATCGAAATGGTGAAATTTAATCAGCAGCGCGGCCAAACTGCTCGCGGTGGCGAAGATACCGCCTACCGAAAGGTCGATCTCAACCATAGCCACGAGGAACACCATGCCGAAGGCGATGATGCCGATCAGCGCCGACTGCCGGAGAACCGTCTTGATTGAGCCGAAGCTAAAGAATTCAGGATAGGGGATACCGATGGCGAGAATCATGAGCGCAAAGACAACGACTAGTCCGGCGTCATCCGGCCACCACTTGATCCGCGCCGCAGCGTCGGTCTTTGCTTCACCCGCGAGATGCGAAGCGCTCATGAGAATGTCAGCTCACTTCTCTTCTACCAAACCGCTTTCCGCCGAACTTCGATTTTGCGCACCTCGGTAGACCACGCAAAGACTCTCGAACGCGAAAGAACATCTGGCGGGAAAGCGAGGCTCCGGTTTGAGAAAACTACGATGCGAACAGGGGTGTGTTATCGACGTATATGCGATAGTCGGCGATTTGTTTGCCTTCCACTCGCCAAATCGTGACGGCCGGAAAGCTCATTTTCTTGCCGTCCTTGCGGGTATAAGTGACCGTCATTCTCGAGATAATATTGTCGTCGATCCCCCAAACATCGGCGAGATCGTGCCTGATGCCGGCGATCGTTGCCATGAACGCTTTAGAAGCGTCAGCGCTTGCCGCGCGACCGACGACAGGCTTTGCGTTGCCGAAGACGAACGCGCAATTTTCGGTCAAGAACGGCGCTAATTTTTTCTCGTCCATCGTGTCTATCGCCTCGTAAACCGACTTCGCGAAGGCTAAAGCTTCAGTCATTTTTTTCTCCTCGAATGTCGCCGATAGAGGATTGCGTGGCTCAACCGCTGGCCAACTGCGCGGCCTTGAGCTTTGCCGGTGTGCTTAGTTCCGGTTTGCCAATCAATTGTCGATAGTCGTTGGCGCTGGCCGGCACACGCCCGAGCAACGCCGCGAGGTTACGTGCCATGTTGAACATTTCGAGATTGTCCTGCAGCAACGTGTTGCTGTTTGGATGCTTCCAAGGCGTGTCTTCGATGCCGACGCGAATGTGCAGACCCGCCATTGTGGCAAGCGTCGTCATGTACAGACCGGCGCGGCCCGCCGCGCAGACGCTAATCAAGGATTCGGGGTCGATCCGGCGAATCTGATCCACCATAAGAAACAGGTGCTGGGCCATGTCCTGGGCATCACTGACCCAAGTACCGGAGATCAAGGTTCGCCCTGTGTTGAACGGCAAACCGTACAGAAGCAACCAGTTGTAGGGCTTTTTGAGAATCCCGGTGTCGATCAACTTTCTTTTGGCAAGTTCAATCTCGCCTGAGCTGTGTATCGCCAGCTCCGGCTTAACGCCGCATGCTTCGAGCGTCTGAATTGCCGGAACCATGAACGCCTCGGGATGGCCTGGTGCGCAAGGCGCGACCTCGGCCAATCCAGCACGCGCCGGGCTCATGCACAGGTCGAAAGTCGAGCCATGAAGGACGTTTAGGTTCGCGACAAAATCGTTGCCGAAACGCGTTCGCAACGGCTCAAGAACGGCGGAATATGCCTCCACCGGCGGAACGTCGCGATCAAGCCGTCGGCCTTTATCGTCCGTGATCCAGCTGAAATCGATGTGGACCCCGCACGCGCCAGCTTCAATCACGCTCGAAGCTGCGTCCACGTAGTTTTCGATCGACATTGGCTTGGATTGCTTGCCATCGCCAAAGCGACTCGAAATGGCGGCATTGATCGCAATCTTGTGCGGAACATTCCATTTCGGCTGTATCTCGGCCTCAACGGCGAATTGATAAACTTCCATTTCTCGCTTGGCCGCTTCCCACAACGGCAGTTTCTCGAGCATGACGCGATCCTCAATTCTGGCGGTTTTACGTTGGTTATCGGCTGGTCTGGGCGGCGCTCGGATGCCGAGCGTAATTTTCGGTCTCCATCAACTGCGACTCGGCGATCGCTTCGGGTGTCCATCGAAGCGTGGCGCGTGTTTCCAGCAGCCAAGCAGCATAGCCCTCGGGAACATCTTCCTTGGGCCCGTGGTGAACGACGCCTTTTGGGACCCAGGTTAGAGTGCCGGGCTCAGTGCAATGTCCCCACGCACCCGGGCCGCGCACGTAGTGAACGACCTCGTCAAAATCGGCATTCACGTGAATTGGCGCGCGACCACCCGGCCGCGAACTTAGGTTGAACATCAAAATGTCTTTGGTATGCGACGACAGGAATGGACTGGGAGGACCGCCTTCCGGCAGGTAAGCTAAGACTTGAATATTCGCGAGATTGAGTTTCCAAACTGGAACACCACCAGGTATTCTCTCTCCCAACGCCAAAGGGTCGTTGGGCAACACGAAGGTCGTGTTCTCTCCGTCAGCCGACTTCAGTAGGAGCCTTGTCGTCCCGCCTGGCGGAATTTCGTGATCAACGTCCGCGTACTGCACGTCGCGGGCAAAGTTAATCATGCCTGCCGGCCCAGGCGGGGTCAGCTGAAGCGCTGAGGACTCTCGACAATCAGGCTGCGCATATTACCTGCGGCCGGCGCGAACCGGTAAGCAACAGATCTTGGAACGCAAACGAAGTCGCCCTCGTTCGCCATCAACGAACCAGCGTCAGTTTCAAATTTCACTTCGCCCGATTGAATGAAGTGAATTTCGTCGGCGTCTACATTTCTGACGACGAAGGGCATCGGCCGAGTGCGCCCGGACACAAGGAGCTGAACGCCGATCTTCGACGTCGCCACAACTGAGGGAAGCGCTTCCGTGTCCGTTTGATCGGCCGGAACCATGCGTTCCAGCACGGCTCGGCGCGGTGCATGTGGGCCTTGGACGGAAAGGTACTCGGTACCATTCGTGGGGCGGATTAGCACGGACAGGGGGCCGCCGAATCCTTCGCGACTCCAAAGCTGTACATTGGGTGGGCCGCCACGGCGGTCATCTTTCATTTGGGTCACTCCCTAACGCCAAACCTTGGCGACCTCATCTGTCCCTGCGACATGAAGCCGGCCTGACCTGAAAGGACGCCCGCGCCATCTATCCGATGGTTCTCACTTGGATTATTGCTTGTACAATGATCTTGCGTCCAATCATTCGATATCGAATAATCCTTACTCGAATGATTGTCAATGGCCTTTTTGCGTCTGCCCAAGCAAGGGACGGCGTCTCTTCTGCAAGGACGCTCTAGTTCGGAGAAAGGGAATGCTGGATGACCAAAGCTGCTTTGAATGACACGCGCGGGGAAACGGGTGGGGGAAGGCCAGCTTCCGCCTCGAGAAACAAACGTGCACCTCAGGTTTTCGACGAGCGCGGAAGAACGATCCCCTGGATGGCACGCACGGTGCACCGGCTTTACAACGGTCAAGCGCAAAAGATCCTAGACGAGGAAAAAGTAACGATCGCGCATTGGATTTACCTGCGCGTACTAGCTGAGCGTGGAGAATTGAACCAATTGGAGTTGAGCAAACGTGTGGGTATGGCTTCGACCACGGCCGTGCCGGCTCTCGACAGCATGGAAAAGCGCGGTTTGCTTAAGAGAAGGCGCGATCCGGAGGATCGGCGCAAATATTACGTCGTGCTTACCGACAGGGGGCGGTCTTTGGTCGACAAGCTATTACCGAGGATCGGCGACATGATTGTCGAGTTGCTCGACGGCATCAGTACGGAAGAAATACGCACTTTTTGGAAGGTCTCACATCATATTGCAAAAAATCTTGCCGAGATGACCGGCGACGATCTGGTATTGGACTAACCGAGTAACTCGCAGGCAATCATCGCGCGGCGTGTCGCTGCTTTTGGCGTCACGATCAATGTCGACAAATTCCGAACTCAAACGAAAGGGTTAGACAAACGAGTGTCAAAGCTTCCTGATTTCGAAGGCTTGGCGATCTTCGCGAAGGTCGTTCAAACGCGTTCCTTCATGGGCGCTGCGGCCGAACTGCGATTGTCGAAAGCAACAGTATCAAAGGCAGTCAGCAGGATCGAAAAGAAATTCGGAGCGCGCTTGTTCAACCGCACGGCACGCCGTCTCGCGGTGACGGAAGCTGGGAGGCAGCTTTACGACCGCGCTGCTCATATTCTTGCGGAGGGTGAAGCCGCCGAAAACGAGGTCATTGCGCATTCGGCGGTGCCCCGTGGCCAGATACGCCTGACGGCACCAGTTTCGTTTGGTGTGGTCCGCATAGCGCCTTTTCTGCCGGAGTTTCTCGCGCTTTATCCGGACGTCACCATCGACCTTCATCTCAGCGACTCCCACGTCGATCTGGTTGGCGAAGGATATGACGCCGCGATCCGCATCGCCTCTCTTCCGGACTCCTCGCTGATCGCGAGGACTTTGGCGCCGGTCTCTCGCCACCTCGTCGCCGCGCCGAGCTACCTTTCCAAATATGGTCGCCCGTCACATCCGCTCCGCCTTTCGGAGCACCGGTGCATCGCCTACATCTCGACGGCGGGTGAGACCTGGCACTTCCGCAATACCGCGGGAGAAACGGCTACGGTGCGCCCTGCCGGACCTTTGCGGGTCAACAACGGCGATGCCATGCTGCCCGCGCTGACCGCCGGGGTCGGCATCGGAATCCTGCCGGAGTTCATTTTACACGAGGCGTTGACCGACGGCCGCCTGGAAATCGTGTTGCCTGAATGGACCTCGAGCGGCGGCTCAGTTCACTGGCTGACCCCGCCGGGCGGACGCAGCCCAAAACGAGTGGAAGTGCTCGGGGACTTTTTGCAGCGGATGCTTTCACCGAAGCGACCGGCGGCTAAGCGTTGAGGCTGCTCTGTTACCCATCCGCCCCCGCGCGTCGTTGATGCGCCGGAAAAGGGTCGCCAGCTGCTGCGCCATCCGGCACGATTGCCGAAAGATGAGAGATATCGCTCGCCGTCAGTGCCAGATCGACCGACCCAAGTGCCTCGGCGAGCCGCGATCGGCTGCGGGCGCCGATCAGCGGGATGATATCCCTGCCCTGCGCGGCGACCCACGCGATCGCCGCCTGTGCGGGGGTCGCGTGCAAAGGAGTCGCGACCGCACGCAGCCGTTCGGCAAGATCGAGGTTGCGGCGCAGGTTCTCTCCCTGAAACCGAGCGCTGAAGTTGCGGTAATCTTCAGGCGGCAAATCGGAGTTGAGGTGACCACCCAGTAGGCCGCGAGCGAGCACGCCATAGGCCGTAACCGCGATACCCAGGGCGTGGCAGGCATCCAAAAGATTCCCCTCGAGCCGCCGCTCCAGGAGCGAATATCCGATTTGCAGATCAACGATCGGGTGCGCCGCGGCCGCGCGTCGCATCGTCTCGGCGCCAACTTCCGACAATGCGATGTGGCGGACGTACCCAGCCTTCACGAGATCAGCGATAGCGCCAATCGTGTCCTCGATCGGCACTGCGGGATCAAGCCGGGCCGGCCGATAGATGTCGATGTAGTCGACGCCAAGCCGTTTTAACGAATAGGCAATGAAATTCCGAAGCGCTACAGGACGATTGTCAAATCCGTTCAGTCCACCGTCCGGATCGCGCAGCACGCCAAACTTAACGCTGAGAATCGCCTGGTCGCGGCGGCGTCCCTTAAGCGCCTCGCCGACTAGCATTTCGTTATGACCCGCTCCGTAGAAATCGCCCGTGTCCAATAGATTAATTCCGGCGTCGAGCGCAGCCTGAATGGTCACTATGCTTTCGGCACGATCCACCGACTGCGGCGGGCCGTAGCTATCGGACATGCCCATGCAGCCCAGACCAATCGCAGACACTGTAGGTCCTGTGGCGCCAAGTCGGCGATATCGCATCGGGTTTGCTCCGTCCGCCCGCAAGGCTTTACCGTGGTCTCACTTGGCGATTTGGGGAGCGGTGCCCGCTTGCGCCTTCTCAGTGAGACTGGCCGATGTCTCACCTTGCGGTTTGTGGAGCTCCGGCCTCCTTCAGCTTCTCAGTGAGAAACATACTGATGGCATCCAGCACTTGCGCTGACGCCTTCAACTTTCCGACGCTGCCGGCGAATCCATGTGCCATCCCCATCCACACATCCAGCCGTGCATCAACTCCGACCGCGATGGCGCGCTCAATATATCGGCGCGAATCATCCAGCAGCACTTCGTCGTCTCCGACGTGAATGCGGACTGGGGGCAAGCCGGAAAGTCGCCCGTAGATCGGCGATGCCAGCGGATCTCTAGGGTCGACGCTCCCTAAATAGGCACGCACCAATTCCGCCACCTGTGGGCGAGTGAAATACGGATCCGCCTCGGCACGCGTCTCATACGTCGCGCCCGAGAGCGTCAAATCAGTGACCGGCGATAACGCAGCCGCCCCAACAAGGGTCGTCTTGGCGGAAACGGCTTCGCCGCTGACGCGCGAGGCGAGCACCAGCGCCAGATTGCCTCCGGCAGAGTCTCCCGTGACGGCGACCCGCCGAATACCACTTTCATCAAGTCCGCGGTAACAGGCCAGAACATCATCAACGGCCGCTGGGAAAGAATGTTCGGGAGCGAGTCGATAGTCGGGGATAAATGCGCTCGCTCCCGCCCTAGCGGCGATTTGCCCGACAAGATGGCGGAATGCCTTGGCGGTTCCCAAGTTGAACCATCCGCCGTGCAGATGGAGAATTGCTTCGTCGAAGCGACAATGCGCAGGATGAACCCAGAGTCCGGCAATACTGCCGACCGTTTCAGATTTGAACGCCACACCGTCGTTCGGCAATACGCTCTCCATTAACGCATCGAATGGCTCGCGCGCTTCGATCCCTCGCAGCATGCCTTTGGTGGAACTCGCCATAGCTCGCATGGCGGTAACGGTTGGAACATCTTCCGGATCGAGCGGATGTGTTACGACGAAATCGCTCGACGCGCCCTCATTAGTCGAATGCTGCATAGTCAGCTCCTGCGACCTTTGCGGGATCATCCAGCGGGATCGTCGTAGCCGCTAACGCATTTTCAGGATGATGACCTGATCGCTGGTTGGATCGGTGGTCTTGCGGAGTTTGGCGACCTCTGCCGCTGTGACCGCCGGCGCCTGGTTGCCCCAGCGATTGCGGATGAAGGTGACAACATCGGCGATCTCCTGGTCGGAGTACTGCAGCCAGAATTGCGGCATGCGATAGGGATCCGGCGTGCCTTTGACTACCAGCGGAGTTGAACCGTTTAGCACCAGGTTGACGAGCGACGATGGATCGTTGTCGAGCACGATGGGATTGCCGGCGAGCGCCGGCGTGTATGGACCGAAGCCCTTGGCATCGAAGCCATGGCAGCTCGCGCAGGTGCTGGTGTAGATCGTCGCGCCAGGTTGCAATGCGTGGCCGGAGCGCAGCGCTACCGTCGTCGCGTCGTCATAGGCAACGGGCTGCTGCGCGACCGTCGCCGGGAGAGATTTCAGATAGACGGCGATCGCGTTGATGTCGCTGTCCGAGAGGTAAGGCGTACTATTGTTGACCACGTCGATCATCGAGCCGAACGCCGTCCCGCCGCGGTTGTGACCGTACTTGAGAAAATCGGCGAGGTCGTCTTTCGACCAAGTGCCGAGACCGGTGCGAACGTCGCCGCGCAAGTCTGGTGCGTACCATGCGTCCAACAATGCTCCGGAGAGATAGCTCGAGCTGCTTTCGTCGAGCGCCTTTTCCTGCCAGGCGAGGCCGCGCGGGGTGTGGCACGCGCCGCAATGGCCGAGCCCCTGCACCAGATAGGCGCCGCGATTCCAGTCGGCATTGCGGTCGTTTTTAGCGACATAGCTGCCGCTCGTGGTGAACGCAAAATTCCAGATCGCGAGCGGCCAACGGAAACTCAAGAGCCTTGGAATTTCGTTCTGCAAATTCGCCTGGTGGACCGGCGGCACCTGCTTCATGAAGAAGTCGTAGAGCGCCGCGACGTCTGCGTCGGTGAGCTTGGCGTAGGAGGGATACGGCATTGCCGGATAGAGCCGGTGGCCGTCCTTAGCGATGCCCCTGCGCACGGCGCGATCGAAATCCTCGAGACTATAGGTGCCGATGCCGCTCTCGCGATCTGGCGTGATGTTGGTCGAGTAAATGGCGCCGAGCGGCGAGCCCATTTTCAGACCGCCGGCAAAGGCCTTGCCGCCCGGAACCGAATGGCAGGCCACGCAATCGCCGGCCCGCGCTAGATACTCACCGTGATTGCCGGGAGGATCGCCGCTCTCGTCTGCCCGTGATGTCGAGACTGCGAAGAGCAAAAGCAGACCGCAGAAGACTCCCCTTGAAACTATCGTCACGTCATCTGCCTCCGCAGCAGGCTTCGTCCTTAACCTTTGCCAAGAGCGGGAGACGGACGTTGAAAGCGCCTTTCTGCCGCCGTCCGATCGCCGGCTAGGCCGCCGATCCCGTCAGATCGTGATCGCTGATTGGCAGCGAACGAAGGCGCTTGCCCGTGGCGGCAAAGATCGCGTTCGCCACCGCGGCGGCGATCGGTGGCGTTGCCGGCTCGCCCGCGCCGCCCCATACCTTGCCGCCGCTCGGCACCAGATGGACGTCGATCTTCGGCGCCTCCGCAAGGCGCACCATGCGATAGGTGTCGAAATTGCCTTGCACCGCAGCACCGTCCTTGATCGTGATCTTGCCGTACAGCGCGGCGGTCAAGCCGAAGATCACGGCCCCTTCAGCCTGCTCGGCGATGGTCTGCGGATTGACCATGTACCGGGTGTCGAGCGCGACAGTGACTCGATTGACCTTCACCTGGCCGTTCGGTTTGACCGTAACCTCGGCGACCTGCGCGCAGAGGCTGTCCGTAAACATGCAAATGGCGATGCCGCGCCCGCTGCTTTTCGGCAACGGCTTGCCCCAGTCGCCCTTTTCGGCGGCGGTATCCAGCACCTTGAGCCAGTCGGGCTTGCCCTCGAGCAGCTTGCGCCGCATCTGATATGGATCGAGGCCGCTCGCCGACGCCATCTCGTCAAGGAAGCTCTCGATCGCGAAATTGTGCTGATTTGCGCCAGGCGCGCGCCAGAACCACACCGGCAAGTGCGTGTTCTTGACCAGCAACTCCACGCGCATATTCGGCACGTTGTAGCCATTGTCCACCAGGCCGGCGACGGTTGGCGGCACGACTTTGTTGGACGGGAACGGAATTCCGACCGAAGCGAAGATCGAAGAGGTGACGACGCGCATCGACCATGCGGTCGGCATTCCGTCGGCCCCAACGGCGGCCCTAAAGGCGACCACCGCATGCGGCCGGAACTTGTCCTGGCGAGTATCTTCTTCGCGCGTCCAGATCAGCTTGACCGGACGGTTGACAGCCTTGGCGATGAGAATGGCTTGCGTGACCTCATCGTTAGCGTCACGGCGGCCGAAACCGCCGCCGAGGAACGCGTTGTGGATGTAGACCTGCTCCGGCTTCAAGCCGGAGACCCGGGCCGCCGCCTCGAGCGCTGCCTCCGCGTCCTGCGTTCCGACCCAGACATCGAGCCGGTCGGGCTGCAAATTCACAGTCGCATTCATCGGCTCCATCGGCGAGTGCGACAGATAAGGCGTCTCGTAGACGGCCTCGAATGTCTTTGTCGCGCCTGACATGGCCTGATCGACGTTGCCGTCGTTGCGCGCCGTCAGCATGGGTTCGTTGAGCGCGGCGCGATACGCCTGCGAAAGTCGATCGCTGTCGACCTTGCCCGCTTCGCCGACGTCCCACTCCAGTTGCAGCCGGGACAGTGCCCGCTTGGCGCGCCAGAAGCTGCCGCTCGCCACCACAGCCACGGCATTATCAAGCTTCACTACCTGAACAATGCCCGGCGTGCCGGTAAGCACCCCCTCACCGACGCTCCTGAGCTTGCCGCCCGGGACGGGGCAAGCCGTGATCGCGGCGAAAACCATGTCCGGAACTTGCGCGTCGATGCCGAACTTGGCCGATCCATCGGTCTTATGCACCACGTCAACCCGCGGCAGCGGCCTCGGGATGAAGGTGAATTGAGCCGGCGTCTTGATCGCAGGCTCCGCGGCGAGCGTAATCTTCGCCGCGTCGGCGGCGAGTTCACCGAAACGCAGGCTCTGGCCCGAAGGCTTGTGCGTCACGACGCTCTGCGCCTGAGGGACCGGCGCGATCGGCAGCTTCCAGTCGAGCGGGCCGCCGACGTTGTAGAACCAGATGCTCGGATTGCTGATCGTCGGACCGGTGTCTGCAGCGCCCAATTCCACGATCAAGACATCGGCACCCGTCTTTGATAATTCGCCGGCGATAATCGAACCGGAGGCGCCGCCACCGACGACGATGTAATCGTAAGCGCCCTTGAGCTGCGCCTGGTTGTTGGCCTGATTTTCTCCGGCGGTGAGTGCGTGCTCGACTGCCGCTCCGGAAAGTCCGGCGGTGAGACCGAACGTGCTGACTGCGGTCAGGAAATCGGCGTCGGCTCAACTGACCGCTTGCCACCTGGTCCAGAAGGATCTGTACCCTTTCGCTGGAGTTAGGCATCTTGGCGCCTCCGTGGGATTGGGTGGCCCAGGCGCAAGGCTGGGCCACGGATTTTCAGATTGGATATTGTCGCCGGCCGCTATGGGAGTTGCGATCTCGGACGCCGGCATGAGCGGCGCCGGGATCATCGCGTCGCAGTCAAGATCCCACGCTGACTTCTTCGCCGGTTGCGACGCCACGGAAGTACCATGTGCCGGCTGCACGGAAGCTGCTAGCAGTGCCGAACGTATCCTCCAGGAACTGGATGTAGTTGATCTTGTCGCCCGTCACCCTGGCGAGCAGCGCGAAGGGAGAGGTAATCTCCTTGCCGAGCATGCGCGTTTTGTACGTAAAGCTGCCGAACATCGCGACGCTGTGTTCATTGGCGATCACGTCTTTGACCTCGAACGCCTGTGTCTCCCAGACCCGGCCGATGCCGTTGAAGACATCAACAATGCTCTGTGGGCCGCGATTTGTGCCTGTCCAGGGGAGCACCTTGTGCAGCTCGGGATTGTCGAAGTTCAGCGAAACGTAGGTGACGTCCTCGGTGGTGAGGGCGCGAACGTGTTCGATGTTCGTCGGGTTCGAGAGGAGCGTTTGTACTAACTCAAGCGGGGTCTTCATATTAGCCTCCAGGGCTTAGTAGAGTACAAGAACCTCGTACAGTGTCGTCTCCTAATCGGCTTTGCGATTGAACGCGGAGCGCCGCGGCGGGGCGTCAACGAGCACGAGTTCGCTGTCACACATTGCGGTGATCGTGAGTCGACGAAGTTGCTTGATGGCGGCGCCGTCACGGGCGTCGAGGTGGACCCCGTTCACGTTAACTGCCCCGGTCGACGGGACGAGGTAAAGGAAGCGGTCGCTTTCGGAGTCGTAAGTGAGGACTTGGTCCCGATTTAACGTGGCGCCGAGCACCCGCGCTTCCGCGCGGATCGGCAGGGCCTCACGGTCGCACTCGAAGCCGCTCGCCAAGGTAACGAAGCGGCCTGCGCGATCCTTTTTTGGGAACGGCTTGGTACCCCATGCAGGAGGACCGCCGTCAGTCTTTGGCTTAATCCAGATCTGGAAGAGGCGTGTTGTCTGCGGCTCAAGATTGAACTCAGCGTGCTCGATGCCGGCGCCCGCACTCATGACCTGAACATCGCCTGCGACGATACGTCCTCCATTCCCCAGACTGTCGCGATGGCTCACGGCACCGTCGCGGACATACGTGATGATTTCCATGTTGACGTGGCTGTGCGGCGGGAAACCGCTGTCCGGCGCAATCTCGTCATCGTTCCAGATGCGCAGCGCACCCCAGCCGGAACGCGGCTGCATAGGAGAGAAATGGTACTTGGCTTGCAGCCAATCGCGCCGTTGACCGGAAAGCGACTGAAAGGGCCGACGTTCGATCACGACTCAGCTCCGCGAGCTTCGCCGTCTAAAGTTCGCTCCGACTTTGGGCCCTTGAAATAGAACATTTGAAACGTTTGGTTTCTGAAAATGGCCTTTGCGGATGAAAGCGAACGATCGCTTCGCACGTGGACCTCTTATTTCCCCTCGAACACAAGCCCCGGCGGCTCGATATCCTTGTCGAACGCCTTCGCCGTGTTTGCAAAACCGCGCTGCGCGTCGGCGCCGTTAAAGAGCTCCATCGTGACGTCGAGCATCACAAGGTCGGCGGCGGCCACGCCACCGCTCGACCAAGCCTTGAGGAGCGTGCGGGTCGCGGCGTACGACCTGGTTGGCCCATTCGCGAGCTGATGAACCAATGCTGCCGCAATCACATCAAGTTTATCTTCGGGCACCACGTGCGTTGCAATTCCGAGCGCGCCCGCTTCGGTTCCTGAAATTGGCTCACCAAGCATGGCAAATCGCGATGCTCGAGCCCGACCAGCGCGTTCTGCAATCCGCTGCAAAGCTCCGGCAATTGGCAGCATCGCGGTGGTGACTTCCACGCGTTGGCTTGCGATTTTCTCGTCGCGGCCGAGAACGCGACCTTTCGTTGCGTTGTTTCCCCCGCCTTTACCCCATCGAAGAAGAACGGATCCAACCGAACTCCAGCGAAGACGCGCAGGCCGTCGCTCTGTCCGCCTCGATCGTCGTTCACGCGGAACGAGGCGGGCACCGGGGGATTTGGGTCTGGCGGCACAAGGTACGGAAAGGTGCGATCTCGCGCCCCGCCCCGAACTCGATGCTTGTAACGATCAGGAACAAAACGCGAGCCCTCTGTTGCAGGGAAATAACGCGAGGGCTCGCCAAGTGATACGGCGCACCCCAGGTTTCACTGACCTTGCCGCGTGGCTGCGCGCTTCCCCGACTGGGAGTTGCTCCAGCGATTGCTAATCAAAGAGGCAATGCTGGTCGCACTAGCTGAATAATTAAAGCGCCACAGGCGGACTTGAGCCACCCGCCGTATCCCGACGCCACTTTCTCAAGGCCGTGATCAAGACTAAGCTCCGAACATTCTGTCCAAGCAAGATGAGAGTGACGTCGCGTTTGATGTCGGGGATCGCTCGTATTTGTTAGGAGGCGGACATGATCGGCAAAATCACATCGGAAATGATCTCGCGTCGATGGGCGTTATCCCTGCTGGGCGCGTTGGGCTTCGTGGCGGCTCCGACCGTCTTAACGCCGTCAAATGCCGAGGCCCAGACGGCAGGGGCCGCGCCGGGCCGACGCAAAGTTGCTTTGGCTTTGCAGGGCGGCGGATCGCACGGCGCCTTTACGTGGGGCGTGCTTGACCGCCTCCTAGACGATACCAAAATCGCCATCGTTGGCGTGACTGGAACCAGCGCAGGCGCCATCAACGGCGCTGTCCTTGTCGATGGTTTGGTGCGTGCAAGCCCCGAGCAAGCGCGCGCTCAGCTTCGACGATGCTGGGAGGGAAGTTGGCACCATGCCCGGTTTCGGTAGCTTTTTCTCGAACATGTCCGGGGAGGAGGCTGCCAGAACGCCTCTCGAAAGCATTCCCGCTTACGTCGAGGCCGTGAACAAAAACTTGTCGCCATATGATCCGCCCGGGTCAAATGACAGTCCGATGCGGCGAATGCTCACCGAACTGATCGATTTCGATCGTTTGCGTTCGCAACAGGAAATCCAGTTCACCGTATGCGCAACAAATGCCCGCACCGCAAGACGGCGCGTCTTCATCGGTCAGGACGTCTCGGTCGAGGCTTTGTTGGCTTCAGCGTGTTTGCCGCAGCTCTTTCGCGCTGTGGAAATTGACGGGGAGCCATATTGGGACGGCGCTCTCACGGGAAACCCGGCCCTCGGTCCGCTGCTCACGAAGATCCAGGACTGCGATCTAATTATCGTCAGAGTCGATCCTGTCAATCGTCCAGAAGCGCCGCACAGTCTGCGAGATATCTATAGCCGCACGGTGGAAATCAGCCACAATTCGACGTTCTGGCTAGAAATGGGCGCTATTGCCGTCGTGTTGCGTTTCGTAGATGAGGGGCGGTCGCCATTCAGACGTCTGCGATTTCACATTATTGAAGCCAGCCCGATCATGGAAAAATTTCCGATGTCGAGCAAGCTTAACAACTACCCGCCGCTCCTGGAGTACTTGTTCAACTTGGGGCGACAAACCTGCGATGCGTGGATAGCGCAAAATGCAGATGCGCTCGGTCAACGCTCGACGATGGACGTACAGCAGCTTTTGCCGGGGAACATCTGGAACAATATCTGAATGTTAGATTCCGCGCTTACCACTGTCGCCCAGAGGGGAATCCTTTGAAGGGATTTTTGAAAACGACGATCATTGGCGCAACGTCTTTCCTGCTACCCACTGCTCTCGTCCTGTTTATTTTGTCTTACGCGTTGCAACTCGTAAAACGCCTTGCTGCGCCCATTTCACATAGTCTCAAGTAGGATCAACTGGGCGACCTTGCCGGCATTGGTGCTGCCACGGTCCTTTCAGTTCTAGTGCTGGTCCTCATTTCCTTCGCCGCAGGCATTGCAGCCCGCACCGCGATCGGCGGTCGCATTAGCCGCTGGTCGGAGACTTCCCTACTGGGCCGTCTCCCGCATTATCAGCTCATAAAAAGTATGGCTGAAGGCCTTGCACATATCGAGAGCGCAAGCGGTTTAAAGCCTGCTTTGGTCTGTATCGAGGATGGCTGGCAGATCGGATACCTGCTGGAGCAACTCGAAAATGACTGGGTCGCCGTGTTTTTGCCGCAGGCCCCTACGCCTATGTCGGGTAACGTAATGTACTTTCCGGCAAATCGGGTCCGACCGCTTGGCATCACAATGGTTCAGGCCATGTCGATCGTGAAAGCCATTGGCGTCGGATCCGGCGCGGCGCTTCGTGGAATAAATCTTACGATACCGAGCCTAGAACATCATCCCGACTGACAAAAAGCAAAAGACCCCAGCGAGGTGCTGCCTTCGCTGGGGTCTTGTACGCACGAATACTGCACGCACAGGCGCTGGGGGCTTTGGGAGCTTAGGCGCCCGGCATCTGTGATTTTGAGTTGGATCGCTTTCGCAATCTGTATCAAATAGCTCACTCTGAACGGCGGTGGAAAAAGATCGCATGTCAGCCGAAGTGACCGGCCCAGCCGCTTCCCGCCGCGCCCTGGAGCGTCGAAGACCTCTGGACATGGAACTTTTTAGCGCGCATTGTTGGAGTCGATTGAGGCGCCGCCGCAAAGCGCCCAAGACCCTCACAATCTAGGTTGGACCCCTTTGAGTGTCCTCAAATTCGCCGGGGGGCGAAAAGGAACTCACATGTCTTTGACCATTTTTATAGACGACACCTGCCCGAGGTGCCGCAAGCCAGTGAAGCTCACTCTGATCGAGCCGCATCCAAGTGACCCACCACTGCGTCGGTTGCGGCGCCGTGAGAGCTAGAATCATACCGTTGAAAGCAGACTGAACGGACGGCAGCCTGTGAAGAAGAGTTTGAGGGCAGCATTCGATCCAAAAATATTTCTCGCCAAAGTGGGCGATGGGAAAACAATATCGAAATATCAGAAGGATCAAATTGTTTTTTCCCAGGGTGACGTTGCGGACGCGGTTTTTTACATCCAGACGGGCAAGATCAAGCTTACCGTCGTTTCGGAGCGGGGCAAGGAAGCAGTTGTTGGAGTTCTGGGACCTAGTCACTTTTGCGGCGAAGGATGTCTCAATGGCCATCCGCTGCGGGTCACAACAGCTACGGCGATCGAGCTATCCCTGATTACGCGCGTCCCTAAAGGAGAAATGATTGCTACCTTGCGTGATCAGCCGGGATTTTCCGAATTGTTCATGGCGGATTTATTGAGTTGGAACAGTCGAATTGAAGAGGACCTGATCGACCAATTATTCAATTCCAGCGAGAAGCGGTTGGCGCGGGTCCTTCTGCTTCTGGCGAATTTCGGCAAAGAAGCCACGGTTGAACCGATCATCGGCAAGTTTAGTCAGGAAACCCTAGCGGAGATGATTGGCACGACCCGATCGCGCGTAAGCTTCTTCATGAATAAGTTCCGCAAATTGGGCTATATCCAATACAACGGAAAACTGGAAATCCGTAACTCCCTGTTGAACGTGGTCTTGTACGACAAGCCTGAGATCAGGAAGCACGACCGAAGCAACGGGCCGAGATAACTTCGATCGCGGCCAACATCGCCAAGCTGCCCGAGCTGCGGCGCAAAGGTTGAACGCTGCCGGTGCGCTTTGGGCTGGGCGGCTACCATCCCTAGCGGCCGGCCCCGGCGATGCGGCGTGAAGCGTAAGAAGATTCGGCACGACGATGAGCGCCGATGATAAAATCTACGTCGATGCCGAGCAGCCCGCGACGCTGAACAATGGCGCTGGCAAGCTAAGCGATTACCGAACGCTGCAAGGGGCGGTGATGGCATGGCATCGGCTGCCGCCTGAGCAAACGAAGCGGGCGACGATCAAGGTGATTGGTGGACCAGTCTATACCGCGGCCGAGATTGTGCGCCTCCACTACGGGCCAAAGCCAGCGTGAGCGAAATGGCGTGGTTCGTTCACTACTGGGATGAGATCAATGACCGCAACATCCGCTCCAGCGAGATCAGCGCGCGAGAGGATGCAATGCGGAAAGCATGTAGCCTGATGCGAGAGGGATGCGTCGTCTCTCACGTCGCCGGCCCGAATGATGAACGCATCGATATAGTAGATATCCGCGCGTGGTGCTCTGCGCACGCAAGTAACTAGTCCCATGCCATCCGACCGCCGCTTCCCGCCGCCGTGGTCGGTCGAGGAGATGAACGACGCCTGCTTCATCGTCCGTTCACGCGCGACGAAGCCCGGCGCATCACCGCCAACATCGCCAAGCTGCCGAAGTTGGTGCGCGCGGTTCAATAGCCTAAGCGCAGCGTGCGGAGGGGCGATTAGTGATCTTCAGGTCGATGAATGAGCTTGAAGATAGGCACTTTGGTTGAATCCCATTTGTCCATGATTTGTCCGCAGACTACGCACCTAGCGACATTGCTGTCGCTGTTGGAAAGTCGCGAATACGTCACAGCATAAAGGGCTCCGCAATGGGGGCAAAAGAAGCTCCGGCCTTCCGGGATTGCGCCTGTTAGAGGCATCAGCACGCCTCCGAACTCAGAACTTATTATGCGCCCTAAAGAAGCTAAATTCCAGAAGGCACGGCCCGCTCTTTGCCCGTTCTCGAAGGATCGACCGGCGCCTGCTTCATCGTCCGCGACAAGAACGGGCAGGCGCGCTGGCGTATGTCTATTTAGGCGAGACCCAGATCAGGGGTCGCCAGCGCGATCGACTTTTAGAACTGGGCTGCCGATCCTAGTTTTGCCGGGCTGCACTCTCCGATCCGGCGGGCATGTTGCACTTCCGTCATGGTCATATTTTTCGCGCCCATCACCATCGCGACACGACCAGTAAATACGTTGGCTGAAAGCTCATACAGGGCGTGGCCCCTTGCGGCTCCGCGCTCAGGACAAACAATGTCGTATTCGAGCTTCGAACCGTCAGCGATGAGATTTGCAGCGGTGCATTTCGCAAATGGATTATTAGCACTCAGCACTGGAACCGGAATCTCATCACTCAACTCGGGAACTTGGGAGACAGATGGTCGTGGTTTTGTCCACGCCCCAGCGCTCAAGATGTGGCAACTCCAGCCGAGCGGTGATTTCATAGGAGCCGCCTTGTGGCGAACGCGGTTCGGCCCGCAAAAGCTGCGGTTGCGCAAGTATTGCGAAAAGAATGGTGGCCCAAACCGTCCGAGATACCGTCATTGTGCGGGTCCTCCGTAAGTCGCTTCGGATGGCGCGGTAGCTTACCTCAAGGGGACTGAGGCCGTCGGCCCGTTTTCTGCTTTCAAGAGACGCCCCACGATGCCGAGCCAAACCTCGGCTCTCGTTGCATGTTCACATTTGTTCCTACGGTTTGGCCAACGCTCGCCCGTCGCTTCCCGCCGCCGTGGTCCGTTGACGAGCACGCCGAGGCACAATGACAATGCGATTGAAACAACCACTACCGCGATCAGCAGAGCTGCTCGGCCACATCAAGC
Source organism: uncultured Alphaproteobacteria bacterium (assembly GCA_963806465.1). Classification (GTDB taxonomy): domain Bacteria; phylum Pseudomonadota; class Alphaproteobacteria; order Rhizobiales; family Xanthobacteraceae; genus BOG-931. The sequence goes on from CAWDZD010000078.1 coordinate 112,147, forward strand.
TCGCCCTCACACCAGATTGGCGCAAGCTTCTGATCTGTGTGGACGGCGCCAATGGACTCGGCAAGTCCTCACTCGCCTCATGGCTCGCTTGGCAACTTAGCGCCGTCGCGATCCATCTCGATCTCTACGTCATTCCGGATAGCCGCCCACTGCAATGGAGAACCGATGGCTTGCAGCGCACGATTGATGCTCGACTTAGAATTGGCCCGGCAATAGTCGAGGGAGTTCTCGTCTTGAATGCCCTCGAAGTGGTGAAGCTCTCTCCCGACTTTCTGATCTTCGTCGAGGGTGGTAGCCCATCCCTTCGACTGGAACCTGAGATTGAGGCATACAACGCGCAGCGGCGACCGCGCGACCGAGCGAATTTCACCCTGCAGGGATTTGACGATCCTCTTGAGCTTGGCGACAAGCTCTAGCGGGTCTACGCATACCTCTTCACCCACGACGAGGCCCGGCGCATCGCCGCCAACATCGCCAAGCAGCCGGAGTTGGTGCGGAAGGTTCGCCGGCGATCGCTGGAAAGTCTGGAGGCAAAAGTAATTCTACTTTGAGCCCTTTTATACAGATTTAAGATAGTGGCCGGGTCAAAGTCTGAGGTGTGGCGCAGTCCCAAGGAGTCGCCAGTGCTTGCAAAAACCCAAGTTGTTGTGGCGCCTACTATGCCCTTAACGTTAGACCCGCCTTCTGACCTTACCCAAGCGCCGGCCGCACCGACCACTGGATCAAGGTCAAGAACACAGCCAATCCGCCACTTTCAGCTTTCGAACGAGCAAATTTTGCTCGCGCTTTCCGAAAGCTACAACATTATCGCGGCCATCACGAAATATCAGGTCTTTCTGGCGAGTGCCATTGGACTTCCAAAAGATGATACTGGGCGAGTTGAGCTAATGGCGGCTAGCATGCCAGTGCTTGAAAAAATTCGAACCGAGATCAGAGCGCTCGAACATGAACTTGATCGTCGAGAAGATCAGGAAAAACGACGCTTTTAAAAATGCTAGCCGGCGCATCGCCGCCAACATCGCCAAGCTGCCCTTCAGCGGTAGCGCCTCTTTGAAGTGCTCCGCAACGCACTTCCGCTTCTCATCCAACTCCGGACATCGCTGTTCGCAGCATGTGACGCAATGGGCCCAAAAAGCGACATCACCGGCACATCGAACGCTAACTGGCTCACCACGTGTAGCGCAGCGTTCCGGTGCCGGCGTAGGTCTGCGAGCCGGGGGCGAATTCGCCTTCGAACTTGGCCAGCAATGTCCAGCTTGGCGTCAAGAACAATTGCGCACCGGCGGTGGTGAGCGCAGAGTCGTGTGGGATCGGTGCGCCGTTGACCGTGAATGTACCGCCCGGCAGCGCTTCAAACGCGGCGCTCAGCGTCGGGTTACTGACAAAGTCATGCGCCCAGGCGAGGCGGCGGAACAGAATGAGCGGTCTGTTGTAGATCACCGTCGGATCGTCGAAGCGGGCCAACAATGCGCGACAGACTTCCGGCTTAATGGAGTGGTCGGGCAGGCGATCATGACAGTGCCGAAGAATGACAAGTTCAAGGACTACGCGCGTTACGCCGAGCATTGTTTGAACATGGTGGCCGCGACAAGAGATCAAGAATTGCGTTGCATCCAGCGCGAAATGGCCGCCGAATGGCTAAGACTAGCGGATACAGTTCGGCGCCCTCGTAGGTCCAAGCAAATGCAAATGGGATGATACAGGCCGCGCGTCACTTGGCGGTCTTTTGGCCAATTCAGGGCGCAGACGTCATCCCGACAGACAAAAAACAAAGACCCCAGCGAGGCCTCGCTGGGGGCTTGTACGCACGTCTTACCGCACAGGCGCTTGGGGGGCGGGGGGCTTGGAAGCGCCTGGCATTTGTTGACTTTGAGCCGGGTCGTTTTCGGAATCTGTATCAAATAGCTCACTCTGAGCGGCGGTGGACCTGCTGCCCCTGCTGCAATTCACCCTGAACCAATTGTCGCCGCCGAGCAACAGGTCACGCGCGCGCCCTCCGCATGGCCTATGACAAGCTTTCGGCGCCACACCAGCGGCCGCTTGAGGTGGGACCGCAAAGCGGTCGGTGGCGGGGGCGCGATAGCATCATTCGGAAAAATTGACATTCGCGTCTTTGCCGTAGCGCCGTTCCAGCCTGCGCACGGTGAAATGGGCTCGCGCAACCTCTTGAAAGTGGTCAAACGATCGAAGATCCTGTGGGTTGTTCGGTTTGCCTGAAAGGTCCGTGCTCCAAATCCTCTGCGAGGATCACGTTGGGACCTATGTTATTCCATTCCCGTGCCGTTGGCGCGATGGCTTATGGGAAAACGCAAAAACCAGCAGACGCATCGAAGCGGTAACACGCCAGGAGCGTATTGACGATTTCATTCATGAGGGAAGCCCGCCTAACGATCAGGCGTAAAAGGGCGGCCAATGCCCTGCCTCATATTAGTTCTCCAAGTCGTACCATTGGCGAAGCCCGGCCGCGATCGCTTCTGCTCTTATCCTGCCTTCCTCCGCATTATTTGCGGAGATGACGGCCACTTCCCAGCCGGTGTCAGGATTGGGGTGCACTTGGACATCATGCCCTTCTTCGGCGAGGCCATCCCTAATCATTTCCGCCAATTCTCCGGCGGCTATCTTTGTCTTCTGCATGACTCGGTCCCTTTGCTCACAGAACACCGTCGGGCTGGTGGGAGGTTATTGGCGGACGCCGCACCTGGCGTTCCGGTTAGGCGCGCAAAGTTTATGCCCTGCGACTCGAAGGCCGCTGTGGCGTGCCGGTAAAGCTGTGGCGGCCGTTTTCCTGCGGCAGAAATCGGTCCTCAATTTCCGTGTAAACTTTGTGCAGCCACTGTTCGGCGCGGTCGGCTTTATCTCGATAAAGCTGAACTTCAGCTTCTAGCTCCGCGACCCGATCTTCAGCCGCGCGAAGCTGATGCGAAAGCTTCTGTGCCATGTCCAGTGCGTATCTGCTGTTTTCTTCAGCCACGCCGGCTGCTTTGTGAAGCAACCGCAGAATGGTTTGCCCGGCTCTGTCGAGCTGATCGGCGTCACTTGAAGCCGCGTTTTTCGACGCAAACGCCACTACGGTCTCTGACTCGTAAGCCTCGCCATTTGATCGGCTGCTCATTTTACAAACCCCCGCTGTTATTATTTCCTTGTCTCATTAGATACCTGCCGCCGGCGCCTTTTGTGGCCGCACCAGCGCTTTTCTCCACCGGACAATTTTGTTCGAAAGTGTAGCGCGTCAGACACACCGGGAGCGGGCCGAGTGGGAAGGCTGGGCCCGGCGCTGCACGGTTCAAGGATTTGCGATTATGCTTTTTCAGGCACCAAAGGTCTTGCCAAGACTCTGGGACTTATAGGAAAATGCAACGGGGTCGGTATGAGGGGTCCAGCGGTGGACACGCGCCGATCCTATTATCTTGCTCATAGACAAGACGACTTTGCCGAAGCGCCGGCAGACGCACGCACGCTGGAGTCCTACGAAATCCTGTACGCCGCTCCGGCCAATGACAATTCGCCAACCAAAGCTGGACTGCCGGCGCGCTGCTGGAACTTGTTTCGCCGCCTAGTTGCTGTACATGGCTCGGCTGGCTGAACGAAGGTCCATGAGCAATCACCTCCCGAAAGATGTTCATTAAGCTGGCGAGGCCAAGCATTTGCAACCATGGCCGCGTAATATGTGGCTTTCGTTGACCAACTGAAGCTTGGACACTATCGCGATTTGACGACCGTGTGGCCAGCGGGTGACAGTTTCTTCGCTGGCATTCGCTATACTGCGAGGAAGCTAGGTTTTCGGGCGATGTCGCTATCCCGCTCGCGCGAGGTTAACGGGATGACGCGCAAATTTCTAACCAGGCCTAAAGTCGCGGATGGCGAGCGCCATGACCGCTTTGTTGCGATGACGCAACAAATAGGGGCTTCGGACAACGTGAAGAATTTCGAGAGGGCATTCCAGAAGGCATTCCAAGAGCGCTGCGAGAACGTCGTCTGCTTGAGGCGACTTGCCGCACATCGAACGAAAGGTGCGGGCGCGCGGCGCCGCGCTGAAGGCAACTGAGCGTCCGATCGACACCGGCACGGCAGCCGCCAAGGGTCTGATGGTTGCGGACGCGGCCGGCCTGGCTCGAGCGCTAATGCAGGGCGATAGCTGGCGTGTTGCTCTCTGGCGAGACCGGTATCGGCAAGTCTCGACTGACAGCAGCGTTGTCAGACCGCTTGGGTATGGAGCCGCATACGCGCCCGCGGTTTTTCTGCTCACCGCAACCCCGCGCTCCTTTCATTAAACGGCAGCGCAATTCAATAGAGGGTGTGAGGCAGGATAAGCGCCTAAATCGGTAGCTGCACGATCAAAAATAATGCCCCGTCAATTCTCATTGACGGGGCGAATACTGAGTACGTTGCGTCCAGCGGTTAAACCGCCATTTTCAAATCCTTGGCCGCCCGGAAAGCGACCTTTTTGCTGGCCTTGATCTGGATTGCTTCTCCGGTTCCAGGATTACGCCCCAGGCGAGCAGCTCGCTTCCTAACCTGCAGGATGCCGAGACCCGCAATACGGACTCGCTCGCCCTTTTTAAGATGCTTTGTGATTTTGCCAACGAGATCGCCGAGGAGGGCTTCACCAGCCCGCTTGGTCAGTTGATGCTCCTCGGCCAAAGCCGCAGCAAGGTGTTTGAGTGTAACGGGAGGCTTAGCTTTGGCCGCAGCGGCCGGCTTCTTTGCTTCACCTGGCAACGCCATGATGGTTTCCCTCCGAAGAGCGCGAAATCCGCTTTTGAAGGAAAGATATGATTCGGTGCCGGAAGAAAAGTGGTTTGGCCATTAGAGCAGCATTTTCCCGGAACTAAAATGGCTGGAACACGGGAATGCTAACGCGCAGCCCCCACGGCGAGTCCTCCCTACATGAGGTCAGAGCAAAAATTTGCTGAGAAGATAAAAATGGTCGCCCCCGGGGTGGGAGCCCATTCCGACGAGGTGGTATGGAACGGCGTCGGCCAAATCCTACATCTGCGCCGGACGCAATTTTAGCTGCGACAAACCGGCAACAGCGTTGATCGCTATTGATCCTTCAAGGGAGACGGGTTGCAAAGCAATGCTGCGATTTGAGCCGCCCACGAGTGCGTTGGCGCCGACGCCAACCCCCAAACCGATATCGCCAGAGGCCCCGACATACTCCCCCGCGAGTGCACCGTTGGGTATTCCTGATGCCGAGCCGAAGACGGCCCAAGCGAGCCTGCCGCCGCCACTGACCCCGAGGTCTAGACCGACGGTGTTGATCGCGCCGTCATAAGCCTGGACGGGCCCCGAGACCGGCTGAAATTTACATTCCATCGATTGATGACCAAATATGACGAATCCAATAGTTGGATTGAGGTTGCACGTCAGCATGCCGGCCTGAGCCCACGATTGAGGTTGCGCGAATGCTGGCGCAGTGCTGAGAACTACAATCGACAGCATCGCGAGCAGGAAATTTTGTCTAGGATAGTGCCTCAGCATCATCCTTGCCCTCCCCTTTACGTACCAGGTTCTGCGAGAGTAGCGCGCCCGCAGCAGCCTCATATAATTGCAACGGTATCAATCTGGCGAGAGAAGTTCCACCCCCCGAGGCCGCATGAGGTATCGCAAAACACCAGCCAGCATGGATGCGCGCATCAATTGGAATCCAGCCGGAATTCTCGGTGAACTGGACGGCCAGACGGGCGCTGGTCGGCGACGGGCAAATCAAAACCGGCGAGGCGAACAAATAACCATAAGGCATCATCGTTGCCCATTAGGTATGCAGTCGCTCAATACTACGGCCGGCCCAATAGCCCCCGGCAGCGCGGCGATGCGCCTCGCCTCATCGCGCGTCAGTAGGTTCGCTGCCGCGCGCCTTCCGGCGTCGGTTTCAAAGTAGACATATGCGAGCGCCATTCCGTTATTGTCGCGCACAATGAAACAGCTTTGGTCGTGCTCTTCGATATCCCAGGCTTTTCCCACAGAACATCACATCCCGATCAATGCGCAAATTCGGAGAGGGGGCATGCGGCTCGGCTCACGACCAGTCGTTTTGGTTACAAGGCACGCCGCGGCGGCGTTGTTCCCGACCGGCGCACTGATCGGCCTTGCACTGCTCTCTGCCGCGCTTTGGCTTGCGGCAGACAAGGCCGTGGCAGACGAGCAGCCGCCGTTTGCCTCCATGTATGCCGATCCAGCGCCTTTCGTAACGGCGATGGCAAAGGAACGGCGGCAACCCTCGCCGGGGTTGCATCATGTCACGGGAATTTCGGTCCCCCACCACTTGCTTGCGGCGGACCTCATTTCGCGCGGTTTTCAAGCCGCCGCCGGCAATGCCTATGACCGCGTCATCATCGTCTCGCCCGACCATTTCAGCCGTAGCCGGCGCCCGATGGCGACCACTCGGCGCGGCATTGAAACCGTCTTTGGCCTCGAGCAGAATGATCGCGTGGCGAGCACGGCGCTGCTCGCGGCCGACGATCTGTTCGACGATTCCGAATTGTTCACCAACGAGCACGGCATACAGGCGCTGCTTCCTTTCGTGCGCCATTTTTTTCCGACGGCGAAGATCGTACCGATTGCGATTTCTTATGGCGCGACCCAAGAGCAGTGCGACCGCGCGGTCGCCATGCTGGAAAAACTCATTGGCCCACGCACACTGATCGTGCAATCTACCGATTACTCGCATTACTTGTCCGCAGATGTCGCGCGGCAGCGCGACCAGGAGACGCTCAACATAATCGCCGCGAACGACGTAGCAGCGATCTTTCATTTGGTGCAGCCGGACCACATGGATTCGCGCGCCTCGCAATACGTGCAAATGCAGTTGCAGACGCAGGTCTATAAAAGCTTTCCCACCGTCATTGCCAACCGCAATTCGGCTGAATACGGCGCCATGAACACCAGGACGACGAGTTACATCGTCACCGTCTACGCCGACGAGCCCCCCGGCGAACCCGCGCTGCACTATTCCGACCAGCAGGTCTTTTACTTTGGCGGCGATACCTTCACCGGACGATGGTTTACAGCGCCCCTGGCCGACCGGGAGGTGGCAGATACCATCGTCGCATACATCAGGTCGATCACCGGCGGTGCGCCGATGATCGTCAATCTCGAGGGCGTCGTCATGGAGCAGCCGCCGGACGGCCTGAGCGCCGACCTGCATGCGATGTACGCCAGCCTCGCCGTCCCAATCCTCAAGGCGTTGAACGTGAAGATCGCCGGAGTGGCCAACAACCACAGTTTCGATCTCGGTGTCCTAGGATACCAGGAAAGTCGCGCGATTCTGGAAAAAGCCGGCATCGTTCCGCTTGGCCATAAAGAGATCGCCGAGGTAGGCCCGTTCCGGTTGCTGGCGCTGAATTTTGTTGGCAAGTTCGATTACCGCGATTATCCGGTCGTGAAAGACAACGATCTGCAGGCGATTTGCAGCATGCCAGCACGTCCGCCGCTGCTGGCATTCGTGCATTGGGGCGAGGAATACACCAACGGCGCGGGCCCCGCGCAATATGCCGCCGCACAGGCGATGCAGGACTGCGGCGTTTCAGCCGTGATCGGCGCGCACCCGCATCTGGCGGCCAACCGCATCGAGGCGATGGCTGGCGGCGAATACGAGCTTGCCTATTCGCTCGGCAATCTGCTGTTCGATCAGACCGCCGCGCGCAGCTCGGGCGCGCTGCTCGAATTGCGTGCCTTCAAACAGGGGACCTACGCGACACGCCTCATTCCGATTCGCGATTTGTTCGAATTCGGCGTTGAACGTCTGCAGAGAAAAAGCGGAGGCTCGGTCATTGCGCCAGCGGCGAAGCCAGTAAGCCGTCATTAGCCCAGTCTAGACCATAGCTCGATCGGATTGGATCAGCGCGCCGTCATCGCCATGAGCTCCAACGGGGCGGCGAAGAAACCCGGGCCGGACGCCGGCATTCTATCGGCCTGCCGGAGGATACCAGCTTGGCAGATAGTAGGTCAGGCTGATGGGCCGCGACGCGATTTCACGACCATCGGCAAGCTGCAGCACCACCGTAAACTCGTGCTCCGAAGCCTTGTCGGCTTTGACCGAGACCAGGAATTGACTGGTGCGTCCGGCCGGAATGCTGCGCCGGAACGAGATCGGCAGCTTGTAGTCTGACTGATCGAGCTTGAACTGCAGCGCGTTCGCGGTCACCACGTCGGGAGCGCCGCCTTCGCCGCATTCGGTTTCGACTTTCACGTGGCCGAGCGCGAGCTTCACATTGTAAGGCGACGACCGGCTGTGTTCGGCGCCTTTGCCGTCGCGCCAAGAATAGTCCAGCGTGCCAGCGGCGCTCACCATGATCTGGTCGCGCTGCAAGTCCATCTGCGGAGCGATGGAGCCGAAGAAGCCGGTGCCTTTGATCTGCTGCAGGCACGCGGAAGGCGCTTTCGAAGTACAGATGAAGCCTTCCTTGGCCTTCGCCTTGAGCTGTGCGATATTGACGCCGGCGGCGTTCAGTTCCGGTTCGAAATTCATGATCGCGGTGTGCTCGATTGCCCCGACGGTCTTGGCGATATCAACTTTGCTCGGCCGCGCATTGACGTTGGGATTGGCGAAGCTGAAATGGGCGACCGCGTGCTGCGCGGCGCCCCAGCCGAAGTTTTCTGCCCGGTAAGCCGGATTGAAATGGAAATCGTCGCCGCAGCCGAACCCCGCCGAGAGGTCGTGAAGCTGAATCGCCGGCTGCAAGTCGCTTACGCTCGATGCCACGCCAAGATAGGCACCGGTCACCGACACCGGCGCGGCCGAGCGGTTCTCGACATGCAGCGACAACGTCAGCGGTATCAGCTGCCCTTTTTTCGGTGACAAGACGCCGTAATACCCAACGCCTTCATCTGGGGCTTCCTCGTCGTCCAACAGTTGGATATCACCTTCGCCCTTCCACATTTCCATGAGGCGGGCATTGTCCGGTTGGATCAGCATCCGGGCGTCGTCGCTGGAGGCCGCATAGGTCAGGTCCTTTTCGCCTTCGCGTGCCTTGCTCTTGTCGATGGTGATGCCGATTCGGATGTCGTTGGCGCCGCCGGGGACGACCTGGCCACCCGATTGCGCGAGGCGCAATTGGCGTGAGTCCGCCGTCTCGTTGCCGGCCTGCCAAGTGGATCGATAGCTGTTGCCGTTTGGTAGCGTCGTGGTGCCAATACCTTGGCGCTCGCCGTCAACGAAGCTGCCTTCGAAAATTTCTCCGGTTATGTCGACGTAGCGACCGGTCCCGTTCGCTTTACCGGCCCGCACCTGTCCGACATATTCATCGCCGTTCGGCAGCGTCAGTCTGCCGAATCCATCTATCAGCCCATTTCTCCAGCCGCCCTTGTAGGTGAAGCCGGCCTTGTCGAAATAGCTGCCCTCGCCCTCGGCGCGGCCGTCCTTCATGGCGCCTTTGTACTCGGCAAAGACCGAGGCGGGGTCGTAAGCCGGCACGTTCCTGTAGCGCCAGATCAGCGTGCCCACGCCGCTGATCTTGTCCTCTTTGTCGCTCTGCAAAGAATGCGGCGTCCACATGAAGTCCAGATCTCGCGACGGCGTGGCGTCCCACACCGTATACAGGCGGCGAACGAGCGAATGCTCGGCCCGATCGAATACCGATTGGGTTTTGGTTCGCCAGACGCCGCTTTCACCGCTTGGGGCGACGGCGATCGGCCGATCGAAAAGCGGATCGTCGCTTCCCGGCGCGAAGCCTGCTGCCGGCAGCGATCTGCAAATGATCGCCAATCCGAAGCAGCCGATGACGCCGAAGTTTCTTGCTGCTCGCGAACTCATCGCAAGTCTCCCGATTTATCGCGCAACGGCTGGATGGTCATTGTAGTGGCGCTTGTGCGCCAACGGCAAGAGTGTCGAGGCGCGCGAGCCATTTAGCGGGATCGACGGCAATAGTGCTGATCGCCGCAATGCCGGTGGCGACGGCAATGCGGTTATTGTCCAGCCAGCCGAGCCATCCGGCGTAGCCACTGGCATCACGGGCATCACCAACAATGGCGCGGCGCGGCACGAAGCCGACAACGAGATAAGGTTCGGCGCCGGCACCACTGATAGTCCACACATAGAGCCGGTTGTCGTTGCCGAGCGCTGCCAATTTCCGGCCATCTGGGCTGAACGCGACGGTCTGCGTCCCGTCGCTGGATTGGGTCTGCAGCACCTGCGAGACCGAGTGCGTGCCAAGATCATAGACCGTGACGACACGATCGCCGCCCGACGTCGCCAGCAAACGCTGGTCAGGACTGATCGAAAGACTGCCAACGCCGATCCGGCTCGCCGGCGCGACTTGCGGATTGCTTAGCGGCGCGCCGATCGGCTGTTTGGACGCCAAGTCCCAAACAATGACTGTACCGTCGACGTAGCTCACCAACAGCGAGCGGCTGGCGTTCATCGCGGCAACGCTCCAGGCCTGTTTGTCACGCGGCCCGAGCCACACCGGTTCGGCATTCGGAGACTTCGGGTCGAGCAGAATAAGTCCGCTGTCGCTCAGGGGCAGCGCCAGCACGCGGTCGCTGTCGGCCCAAGCGAGATGCCGACCAGGCGACCTGTTGATGTGCAGTGCAAGAGGAGCCTCGCCGGGATCGGACGCCATCACATGGATGGCGCCGTCCTCGGCAAGATCGGCCAGCCGGCCGGAATGGTCCCATGCCAGATCCTGGACTGCGGAGCCGGGCGACACATTGCCGGCGCGGGCCGAGGTGCCGTTTTGGGCGTCCCAAATTTCGACACCGCCGCCGGAAGTACCGCCGGCAAGCCAGTGCTGATCGGGCGAGACGGCAAGTCGATCCAGTTGCCCGTCCTCCTCTGCGTAGATTGCCGAGCGCACGTCGCTGTTCTGTTGCAGGCTCCAGATCCGGACCATGTGATCGGCTGCAGCCGTGGCCAACACGCTGCCGCTGGGATCGAAGCTCACATTCGTGATGAGCTGCTGGTGGCCTTCCAATCGAACGGCCGGCCCGAAGACGCTGCCTGGAGCCGGGCGGGCAGGCAATCGCCAGAGACACACGGCCTCGGAGTTGCAAACGAATGCCAGGGCGGGCTCTTTCGCACTCCAATCTAGCGCCGCAACGGACTGGGTGCCGAATGTCTGCCGCGCAACGATCGGCTTGGCGTCCGCGCTAGTGTCGAGCACGGCGATCTCACCGGCGAGTGTGCCGACCGCCAGCCAATCGCGCTGGGCCGCCCAGCCGAGCGCATTGATCGGAGCTCCGAATTTTTGCGTCATTCCGATTGGATTGGCGCTCCAGTCATAAACCGCGACGTTGCCGTCCTGATCACCGATCGCAATGCGCTGATTGTCGGGACTGATGGCAACCGCGCGGCCATGTACATCGCCGAACCGATCGGCATTGCATGCTGGCGCCGGAGCGCTCCAGTCGCAGCGATACAGCATGATCGTGTTGTCCGTGGTCACCGCCGCGATCATAGTACCACCAAGCGATACGGCGACAGAAGACTGCGTCGCGTTGACGGAGGTGCCGAGATCGGAAGCCTGCCACTCGACCGTGTTGGTGCCGGCCCGGTAAAGGCCAATCGCGCCGGTATCGAACACTGCCATCATCCGTTCATTTGCCAGCGGCGCTAAGGCCCGGATATGCGCCGGATTTCCTTCCTGGGAACGGGTGAGAAGCGGTCGAGCGAAGCTGCCGGCAGGCTTTACGGCGTCATCGAGTTCGAATGTCTCGAGGCGTCCCGAATCCACGTTCGCAGTGCCGGTATCGGTCGCCAGCTCTATTCGATTGCCGCTCCACCAGGCAATTGCCTCGGCGACGGCGCTGCCGAGCGGGAGCACGAAATTTTGATGCGGCGAGATCTCCATGGCCGCCTGCAGCAGCGCCGAGCGTGTCTGCACGTTCGGCATCGATCGATACGCCTGCGCCGCCTCGGCGGCGGCCGCCGCCACGTTACCGCTGCCGCGATCGAGTTCGGATTTCGCCACAAGCAGCGAGGCTTCCGTTTCTCTCTTTGCCTGCAACGTGTTCTGCCAGAGACTAAAGAACACAACCATGAAAGCCGCGGTAACGGCTGCGACACCCCATCCGACGGCTTGCATGATGCGGCGCTGTCGGGTTTCGCGCTGCCCGCAAGCTTCGAGATAGGCCATGCCGATTTCGCCGAGGCGGCGGCGGAAATCTTCCTTTGCTGCGATGCGTTCGGCCGCATTCAGCCGGTCGCCGCGGTGGTCGAGCCAAGCCGGAAGCCGACCGTTGCGGTCCCATTCCCCGGCGGCGCGCTCGACCGATGCGATTACGGCGAGCTTCTCAGATTCCGCATGCAGCCACTCGGCCAAAGCCGGCCATTGCCGCAGCAGGCTTTCGTGCGCCACCTCGATGGTATCGGCGTCGCCTTGCCGGTCGACGACCAAGAGCCGCGCCTTGACCAGACGATCGACCATCGAGCGCGTGGCGCCGAGGAATTCGTCGCGTTTGGCGACACGCCGCTTTGGCTGCGCGCTGTCCAAATCCACGGTGGCCAGCGCTGGGATGAAGGTGCCGCGCAAGCACGAAAGCTGCTCTGCCGGCGCGGCGGGAATGGCCGGTTCGTCGCCCGGTCTGGCGAGCGCCTGCTTGACCGCTTTATCGATCGAACCGGCAATGCCGCCGATCGCCTTATACTGCTCCGGCGTGATCGTGCCGCCGGGCGCAAAACTCTGGTAGAGAAACGACAAGGTGAATGCGAGCAGCGGCAGGGCGTCGGCGCCGGTCGCCTCGCCCACCAGTTCATCGACCAAAGCGGGGCTAATCGTGATCCTGCGGGCCGCCACTTCTATCGGTTTGCGGATGATGTCGCGGAAAGAGGTCTGCGGCACCGGCAGCAGCATGAGTGTCTCGGGTGGCTCCAGACCGTGGACCGCGAAGGCCTCAAACAGGCGCGGGGCGTCGTCCAGTCGAACCGTCAGCAGCGCGATCGGCTCCACACCTTCCGGGGGGCTCCGAGTGAGTCCGGCAAGGAGATCGAGGAAGCGGTTGTTTTCCGCGGCATCTTCCGAAGTCAGCAATTCTTCGGCTTGGTCGATGGCAACCAATAGCGCCGGCGACAGCGCCTCCGGATTGGCAATGCGGCGCTCCTCGCTGGCCTGCACCGCTGCACTCGTCATTAAGCCGGCGAATTGCGAAATCGTCGTTGCGGCATCGTCAGCCGACAATCGGGTGTAGACGTCGCCGGGATTGACCGGCGCTCCCGGCCGCGACAGCCTCGGCGCAAGCTTGCGGCCGAGCCCTTCCGGCCCGGTCAGGATGCCGCCGGCCGGACGCAAGATCGCAAGCGGCGCATAGTCAGGATCACGGCACAGCCGCGGCCATAGTCCGGCGCGCAGGAACGATGATTTACCGGCGCCTGAAGCGGCTTGAATGGCGAGTATTCGCGGGCTGCGATCGCGGCGCATGCGCCGCAACTTGTCGAGCCCTTTCAAGATGTCGGTATCGCGGCCAAAAAAAATGCCGGCGTCGTCTTCGGTAAATGCGCTTAATCCCGGGAACGGATCGGCGTCCGGCCTGTTCTCCGGCGGCCACGGGAAACTGTCCGGCGTTATGCCGCGCCTAAACAAATAGTCCTTGACCTTAACAAGCGCCTCATTGTTGAAATGCACGTCGTAGCGATCGCCGAGGAACTCGACTCGTTCGGTATGGGCTTGCGGCCGCGCCGACAGATCGACGATCTGCCGGGCGCGATATGATGCCAATCGCGCATCGCCGATCGTCAAATCGCGCAACAATACGACAATGATTTCCTTGCCGTAGTCTTCGGCGGTTCGTAGCTCGGCCAGGCATTCGGGCGAATCGAGCGCTTCCGGGGTGGCCAACAGAATAACGGCTTCGCAGCGGAGCTTGCTCTTCCGCAGTGCCTCCTTCCAAATTTCGCCGGCACCGATATCGTCAACATCCAGGAAAACGTCGGTCTTCGCCCAGCCGTTGCTCCCCAGCCATTGCTTGAAAGCAAGGGCCGCAACGCTGTCTTTGCTCGAATGGCTGATGAACAGACGTGACAAGGTGTGCGTCCGCAGCCCCAATTCAACTTAGGATAGCCTCCCGATTACGCTCTCGCAATTCGGTGGGGGCCGCGTTCGGTCTCCGCAACGCACTTCTGAGGCCGAAATGTTTCGCGCAGGTCTTCGGGGTCCATGCGAGCCGATAGTGCCGTTGAGCCCACTAAGTCCGAGAACATGACGGTGACTTGGCGCCGCTCGGCGCGGTCTTGGGTTGAGACGTTCGGGGCAGCGGTCGCGGCCGCTGTGTCGGCTGCGGGCGCCTTGCCGCCCGCATCGGTCCGCAGAGCGGCGATGGCGTCGAGGAGTATGCGACGGTGCCCCAGTGCGGCGACACCAAGCTCTTTCAGGTCCTCCTGCGTGAGGCTCGGGAGGACCCGTTCGTTTATCTCGTTTTCGCGGAATGCCGCCTCGTAGCGTTCGAGGCCCAGGGTGCGCAGCCAATTCCCGATGTCCATGAGCGCGCCACCAAACTCAAGGTTGCCGCACATCATCGTGCAGCCTGAAAAGAGTGTCCAGGACGGAAGCCGCGGACGATAGGGGCTCAAAAGGCCCGAACAGCAGGGGCACGCCGCGCGTTAGCTGAGCCACCCAAGGCACGGTTCGATCGTTTAAGGTCCGCGGCGGTGTCAGTGGCGCGGGTCGAAAAACCTTCGGACCCAGCTTTTATCCGCCCTGCAAGACCCGGATCGAGAGCCTTAGAGCGCCGGCGCTTACGCCGAGCCCGGCGGTAGACCGAAAGGCTCCAAAAACCGTCGCACGCTGCTTCGCGAAGCTGAGGCGAAGCAGGGAAATCTGCGCGATCCGAGCGAAATGTTTGACACGCTCTATATGATTGAAGCGGCGGCATCGTATTTCTTTCGGCGGGCGCTCGAACCGCGTAAGGGGCGAAAGTCCGAGCAGATCGACCAGGATTATCGAGATGCGGCGCAGCTTGCCGTGTTGGCGGCGCCGTTCCGGCATTCGAGACTATCGGCGACGAAGATACTCGGCGATCCGAACAATCCGGTGCATTTCAGGGATGACGCGACGGCGGATGAGTTGCGAGCCGAGATCATGAAGCGATTGGAGATATTGACCTCGGCCGGGTTGATTGACCTTGAGGCATTGCCGGCGCCATCCGATGGGATGGTGAAGCGGCCGAGACCCGGCGTCGATCAATCGGGGATCAATGGGAAGTGAGTTTCCCTACTGAAAATGTGCCAATCAGTGCCGACAGCGCGATCCGTGTGCCAAACAGTGCCGGGATGAGGTGCGCGCGACCGCAGACTTAATCGATGTCTGCTATCCGCGCGCATTGGTGAACACATGCCTGGCATCGCCCGAAGTCAGCGAGATGAAATTTAGGCGAGGTGCTCAGGTGGCGGCACATTCTTAACCCCGAGATCGCTCGGATTTGCAATCACCGCGCCGCCGATCTCGCGGGCATGGCCAAAAAACTCGCCGATGATTGCGCCCGTGCCGTCGCGGATGGTGACGTCGTAGACGCCGATACGATCGGTGCGCGATCGCTCTTTGGCCGTGGCGACGAGACGTTCGCCAAGATTTGCCGGACGTAGATAAATGATCGAACAGTGATGTGCGACCGAGCGTCGGTTGTGGCTGTTACAAGCGCAAGAGAGCGCCGTGTCAGCAAAAGTGAATAGAACTCCGCCATGACAGGAGCCGAAGCCGTTGAGCATGTTCTCCGCCACGTACATGGCCAAGCTCGCCTGACCAGGGCCCGCTCTGAGCAATTCGATGCGCAAGCTCTGGCTGACGCGATCGCCGCTTAACATCGCTCTGGCCGCAGCCATTGCAACAACCTCGGCCGCGTTGATCGCTGCAACCTCATCCGTCACGGCGGTCTCCTATGCCATTGAATATCGATCGCTTCGCTATGCTGAGCAAACGACATTCGTGTCCAGTTTGATCCGAGTGATGCGTCACATAGCCCGGCTTTCGGATGCCGGAGTTATTGACCTCCAAGCGCTGCCGGCGCCGAAGCGTAACGCGAATTGACGGAGTGTTGTCAGAACCGTGTCAATCAGTGCCATGCAGTGGCATCTGTTTGTGTCAAACGGTGCCGGTGTCAATCAGTGCCAAAGCCGATTTATGAAACCGTCCTACCCCGATGGCAGACTAGTGGCACTGTTTCACTGACACTTCTCGCGCCGCCCGCAGGCCGTGCCGGTAATGGCCTGAATTTTGCTTGGTAAAGGTAGTCACGAAATGATTCCTCCCTCGTGACCAACTTGGCGACCGCGGCCTAAGCCATAGATGTTCGGCCGGCGCGGTTGCCGCCATCTTCGATGATCGCTGTGTCTGGCATCGTTGCCTTGCCGTCGTTGGCTCTCAATCTTTCAATGGGAATATCGCCGTACCGTCGATGGCTTTGAGCACGACGCTCAAATGGCGTTTAGTTTGTCCTTTTTGCCTTACAATTTCTTCGACAATCCGCTCGCGGTACGATGCTCGCTCGATGTCGGCAAACTCTCTTTCATACTCTTCAAGATATATGCGCACGCCCTCTCGGACCTGAGCTTTGGAGCTGCCTTCCAAGCCGAGGATCGCTCTCAGGAAGGCTTCAAACCATCGGCCCCCGCTTTGCCGCCTGCGGGCCTCGCCCGTTGGCTCACGCTGCCTCGGCGGATCGTCGTCGGGAATAGACGACCTCTCCTTTTTCTCAGGAGGCTGGCCCTTGCACCGCGGCAGGCCGCCGCGCTCATGTTTCGCGCGTGACATCCCGCACCTGACGCAAACGTCATTGTCGAACGAGAACCTGTGTCCGCGCGCCGTCCGATTGAAAACCATCGCAGGCTCCCCCAAGCGACAATTAGTTGTGTCCCAATGCCCGGCCCAGTAGTGCGATTCGATTAGCTCGAATCCACGGCTCTGACACCCGCTGATGTCCGTCTCAACCCAACGGAATCACCGTTCGTGAGTTGTCTCAATGGATGTTTTGCAATACAATCACCCCAACAGCGGCGGCCCTATTGCCCAGCGGCGACCGGGTTGCCGGTCCCGAACACGATGACTTTCGCGCCGATTGGCGTGCGGTTGTAGAGATCAACGATGTCCTCGTTCGTCAGGCGGATACAGCCGGACGAGACGTTGGTGCCAATGGTCCAGGGTTCATTGGTGCCGTGGATGCGGTATAGCGTGTCCTTGTTTGGCGCGGGCGCCAAGTGGGTTTTCGGGACCGCCTTTCATTCCAAGACCTCCCGGCATTTGCACCATGTACTGTCTAAGCTCCGGTTTGCGAACCAACATTTCCGCAGGCGGGTACCAGTCGGGCCATTCCTGCTTACCGTGGACCGTCGCACGTCCGGACCAGACAAAGCCTTCCCTGCCGACGCCCACGCCATAGCGAATGGCCTGTTCGGCATCGTGTATGAAGTAGAGAAAATGACTGGCCGGATCGATGATGATCGTTCCCGGCGACTCGTGCGTCGGGTAGGCGACGACCTGGCGGGCGAAGACGGGATTAGGCCCTCGCTGTTGGTCCCACGGCATCGTATAAATGCCGGCGCTGGTCGTCCCGCCTACGCAGGCGGCAAGTATCAGCAGCACAGCACACGTTAGACCCCGCACGACCCGCATTTGCCGGCGGGGAAAACCCCCGAGCCTGATTTTCATAAGGACATTTTTGGGTCGGATGAATATCGTCCGTAGATGCCGGCTGTGCGATGCTTCGGGTCATGAGCGTCGATTTTGACTTATTTGACTACCGTCCGCTTTACCCCCAATGGCGACCAGCCCGCGGACATTGTGCGAGGTCGCAGAGGGGCCACTAAGCGATATCGGCGCCCTTTATTCGATGACCTCGTTGGCGGTGGCGGCAGCGTCGGCGGCACGGCGAGTCCGAGCGCCTTCGCGGTCTTGAGGTTGATCACCGGTTCGAACTTGACAGGAAACTGGATAGGAAGATCGCTCGGCTTTTCGCCCCTTAATATCCGGTCTACGAAGGTCGGCCGCTCTCCGCCAATTGTCAGTGAATTCGTTTCCGCCTCGTGCTGGTTTCGCGTCGACCACTTTGGCGTCAAGTGATGGAACGCACGATATTGCGCCAAAGCGGTGTACCGTCAGAAATAGCTGGGTCGGATAGACCGAAGGACTGTTTGAGCGCTAACCTCGTTGCGAGTGGAATCGGCTTGATTTGGATTGGCAGTGACTCGGGACATTGATGAGCGTTTGGAGAGGCGTCTCGGGCGCTTGCACGCGCGACTGCGGCTCGGGATCGAAGCTGATCATGAAGCTCAGGTTTTTGGGCAGGGCATAAACTATTTTCATATCGAGAATCTGCCCCCGTCTCACGCTGTTATTCGTCTATGCCTCAAGGTGATCGGTCTTTACGAACGTGGGCGGCGGAACGCGGCGCAGATCGAGCTAAGACGACACGAAGTAATTTCGTCGCGTATCCCGAAAGTATTTGACGGTTTTACGATTTTCCAATTGAGCGACCTCCATATCGAAATGAGTGAAGGCGCGATGATGCGACTTGCCGCTATGCTCCCCGATATCGCGTATGACCTTTGTGTTCTAACTGGGGATTATAGGGCGCAGACGTTCGGCGCTTACCAGCCCGCACTCGCAGGCGTCGCCCGGCTTTGCTCAGCACTTAAACAACCGATCTTTGGTGTATTGGGCAATCACGACACAATTCGCATGGTGCCGGAACTAGAGAACATGGGCATCCGAATGCTGCTCAATGAGAATCATATAGTTGAGCGCGATAATCAATGCATCTACTTGGCCGGTATCGATGATGCGCACTTTTATCGCGTCGACAACATTGAGAAGGCCGCGACTGGTATCCCCTTCGGTAATTTCTCAATCCTGCTGTCGCACACGCCGGAAGTCTATCAGCAGGCTTCGTATGCCGACTTTGGCTTGCTCCTTAGCGGACACACCCATGGCGGGCAAATCTGCCTGCCCGGCAGCATTGCGGTCACTTTGAGTTCTGTACTTCCACGACATATGGGTTCGGGCGCATGGAAGTACCGTGATATGATTGGTTACACATCCGTGGGCGTCGGCTCTTCTATTGTTCCTGTCAGGTTCAATTGCCCACCGGAAATTACACTCCATCGCCTTCAGCGATTAGATAGTGCGGATCAATAGGCACGATTTCCGATTCCGGCGAAGACAAGCTGATCTCCTTGTCGACGGTGGTCACTGACCTCCGGCAGATAAAGTCTGAGCCACAATCCATTCTTACGCTCCTGAAACAGGAACAGAAGCTGACGCCTGCATCGGTCTCCAATGACGACCTGTCTCCAGAACCATTTGAGGGCAGCCATCAGGATCGCCCGAAGACGTACTTCGTTTTCTGCGAGAGACGCGAGGGGATGATGATGCTGGGAAAATAACTGGGACAACGCCCCTTCACTGCAGTGTTCCAGACAATTCAAGTCGGGGGCCACCTCCATGCGCATTTGTATGCCGGTCTGGGCGGTGATCTAATGAGCCAAACGTTGGTCGCAGCCCGGGAGTGATCAAATGATCGATGAAGCACGGTCCCAAATCAGACAGCGCAACTGTGTCTTGGTTGACGGACTCTGCCGGTTAGCGTTAGTCGCTGTCGCAATCGCCGCATGGCTGGCTGCATCAATCGCGCAGGGCGGATCAATTGCAGTTGCGGCCGAGGTGAACGCAATCGGTATTCCAGCGCCAGTCGGCTTCGCCGACATTGTCGAAAGAGTCAAACCGGCGGTCGTAGGCGTCCAGGTTAAGATCGAGGGGGTGACGACATCAGAAGAACCCCAGCAGGAGGCCCCGCCATCGCATCGATCTCCGTTGGATCGCTTTTTCCGTCATTTTGGCACTCCCATGCCGGATGCCCCCGTTCCCAAGTCGGGCTTCGCGTTGGGCTCGGGGTTCTTCATCTCTAGTGACGGCTATGTCGTTACAAATAATCACGTCGTGGCCAACGGAGTAAGCTTCGAGGTTACCATCGACAGCGGCAAAACTTATCAGGCCAAGGTCATCGGCACCGATCCTCAGACCGATTTGGCACTCATCAAAGTGAGTGTGCCGACTGATTTTCCTTATGTAAGACTGGCCGCTGACTTGCCGCGTATCGGCGACTGGGTGCTCGCGGTCGGCAATCCCTTTGGGCTCGGCGGGACGGTTACCGCAGGAATCGTCTCAGCGCGCGGACGCGATATAGGCGCGGGACCCTACGAAGATTTCATCCAGATCGACGCGCCGGTGAACAAAGGAAATTCTGGAGGACCAACGTTCAACGTCAGGGGCGAAGTGATCGGGGTCAATACAGCGATATTTTCGCCTTCGGGAGGGTCAGTCGGTATCGCTTTCGATATTCCAGCGGAAAACGTCAGACTCATTGTGCAGCAGCTCAAAGATAAGGGCCACGTCACGCGAGGTTGGATTGGCGTCCAGATTCAGCCGGTCACACCAACGATTGCCGAGGCGGTCGGCTTGAAGAATCCAACCGGAGCCCTGGTTGATCAAGTTGAGCCTGCCAGCCCGGCCGCCAGGAGTGGCATCGAAACGGGTGATGTCATCACATCGGTGAACGGCGAAGCCGTGACGGACTCGCGCGATCTCGCCCGGAAGACCGCCGCCCTTGTGCCAGGGTCTGCGACGACTGTCGGCGTGTTCCGGGCTGGCCAGGAACGAACGATCATGGTGACGGCAGGCGAACTGCCTGCGAGGACCGTCGAGGCCAAGGTCGCAGATCAAGGAGCGGCGAGCGAGGCACCAAGTCTTGGCGTGACGCTAGCTCCGGCACGCGCCGTGCCGGCAGCGGGCGATCGCGGCGTCGTGATTACCGAAATCGACCCGACCGGCCACGCTGCCGAAAGCGGCCTGCAGACCGGGGACGTGATCATCGAGGTCGACAACCAAGCCGTTAATACGCCAGCCGACGTTCGTAAGATAATCGAGGAAGCCCGCTCGCAATCTAAGCGGGCGATCTTACTGCGCATCAAACGGGGCGAGGCCATGACCTTCGTGGGTATACCTGTCGGGTGAGCTACCGGCAGCGGGCTATCGCTCAAAGAAGGTAGGCGCGTCGGGCTACGACAATCACTCGAATCGACGAGCCCCGTGGGCAATTTGCTGGTAAGATCCGCCGACCCGTCAAGGATTAGCACCCATTCATCATGCCCTGACGATGAGGTTTGTCGGGCGGCGTGGATTGGCCAGTCGAGACGATCCGCTCGATACGAACGTCTTGTCGCAAAAGCACCTCGGTTAAAACCTCGCCGTCTGCACCGGCAGGGATGTCATCGAAAAGATTGATCACGAGTTGGGGCCTCTGTATGTCTTGCCGGGACCACCAATTTCCTTGGCGGGCCGCCGATTTCAAGAGTGCGTCAAGAGCCTCTTCCTACTGCTTGGTGGAGTTCAGCCAAAGAAGGTAAGACGTCGGCGCTCAATGTTGAGGCCGGGGGCAGACGTTGCGTGTCGCCCTCAAGTCTCACCGCTGCTGTCAGCCAAGTCCGCGCCAGGAGAAGGCAGGCATTGCGTGTTTCTTCAGTTGGCGCATCGGGCTCCCAATTGAGGCACTCGTCCGCCATCGCTCTGAATTCGTCCGGGTTTCGCATACAATCGCCACGTCCAGTGTAGACTGGAACAAGAAACGCAAAAGACTTTTAGAAACCGTAAAGACGACGCATACGGCCTCTTACCGCCCAACATCACCATCCGAAATCATTCGACATTAGCGGCAAGTCAACTCAGACAAAGCGATCTACCGCGAGACGCGCGAGCGGCAATTAAGTGGAAAGTTGGCCTCTATGCTCCATCGAGAACACGTTGGCATAGAGATTGGCAATCCACTGTTGGCCCTCTTGTGTGACCCTGAGGAAGCGCAACGCATCCCCGATATACGGTCGCACGGTCTTCCAGAAGAAATCTGGATAGTTTGCTCGCAGGTCCGCAACGCTATTATAATTCAGCTTATTGCTTACGCCCGTCTCACGAAACTCGCTGAACAAGGCAGACTGCTTTCGCAGATAATTGATGTCTGCCAACTGGCCGATCAGATCCGCTGCACGCACCAGGCCCGGGAAATCATCCGTGGATTCGTGCTGGTCATGCTCGGGAACTGGAAAGCGCGTGTGCTCTATATTGGCCTCGATCTCCGCAGTATCTAAGTTGACAAGGGCCTTGGCGGAACGCTCGCGTACGAACAGTTTAGACCGAGCGACATGATGCGGCGCCATTGATGCATCGGTGGCTCCCTCTGGCAGAGTCAACTTATCGCCGGCTACGACGCGCTCATGCCACGGACGAGCCCGCACCCCCTCAATGAAATCGGCAATGTCGTACAGCGCGATCTGCGATCCGTCGCGCCGCAACCCCCAGCCAGCGAGCTGATCGAGGGTGACCGGACCCTGCGCCGCAATCAGAAACAGCAAGAGCGGGCGATAGACTCCCTCATAGAGTGTGTCGCCCACGCGTTCGCGCAGGCGGGCGAGATAGGCCGGGTAAAACCGATCGGCGGATGGAAGCTCGCCGCGCTCGAAGGCGCCGACCGCCAGCGCCTGCACCAGATTTCGGTCGAGCGTCTCGTCAAACTTGGCGAAGCGGCGGTGTCAGCAATCACTCAACCCCAAGTCATCAGAATGACTCGGCTCATGGGGGAAAGCGCTGCCCAACACCCGCAATTAGCAGCAACGTTTTATGCTGCGGGCCGTGGCGAATTGTTGAAGCGGATCGCAACGTGCTTGAAAGCTCTAACCAAGCGCGGATTTGTCTCGATTAGGAATCCTGAGCTTGCGGCAGAACAGCTGGCTGCATCCTGGTTGGGAATGAGCGTGCTGCGTCAGGTGCTCGATGTGGCAGGTCCCCCTGCGGCGGATGAAATTGCTGAGCACGTCCGCTACGCCGTCGACACGATGATACGCGCCTGGTCGACAGCTGCCGAGACTGCCAGCGCCGGCAAAGCAGGCCGCAAGAAAAAGGTGTGATCCGCTTCCCGCGAGCGCGTGCCAATCGGGCGCCGATTGGCTGTGCAATTGGTTCTCCTTTTAGCGGGGCTCATCATCAACAATCGACTGTCCCGATACGAGCCGGTTGCCGCGCTCGCGGCTCTAGTCCTTCCAGACTCACGAGGCTTGGGGGCTCTGCGCGATGATGGAGTCGAGGAGGTCGGCAATCTGCGCGGCCTCGCGCGCATTGACGCGTCTTCGTTCCGACGGCGGTTCGGTCTCGTCGTTGCCGTAAGCGAAAACCCTGATGTCGCGGTCCTGGGCGGTCAGCATAGTAACACAGGGCCTTTCGACCGCCACCGCGCGGTGGATGATGCCTGCCTTGAGAAAGTAGTTCTTGCCGGTCCCAGTCTCGAACGTGCAAATCGATTCGAGTTTACCCACCCGCCCCGTATTCATCAGGATGGAATGGCCGTCCGCGTAAGTGACCTCAAACTCGATTTCGCCTCCGCTTTGCTCTTCCAGAAAACGGAACACGTCGCTCCTGAGCGCGCCCCACAGCACCTGAGACCACATATCAAACTTGTGCTGATGTTGGTCGTTCTCGGTCGGATCGGGGCCGCCGGGAAGCCAGATATGCATACGGTGTGATGCTCCGCCCGCTTGATTGTCGTGCAGATAATAAAATCCAAGCGGCTGAAGGCGAAATTCCGCGACGCGCTGTCTGGCTGAGTGCAGGTCGGGCATAGAGCTGACTATCACTCGGATTTTGCAGTGAACAACGGCCTCGTATTGTCGGCGCTTTTCAACGGCGAGCGACCTCGAAGTCCCCCCATTTTCTCCACCGTTTCCGCGATTTTTTTCTCGAACGGATAGAGATCGTAATGCCACTTGTCGCGTAGCTCGCCGCCCAAGCGCGCGCACAATCGCCGACGCAGATACTGGCGGGGAAAATCCGGGCTCGCGAAGTAAATGCGGGCAATAGCACTATCCGACTCCAGATAAATATATCCCCCATGTGCTTTAAGCCGCCGCGGCCAGGTTCGCGTATCTGTGCTCTTCCACGTGTAATCCGGCTCGAATAATTCCCACGGATCGTCGGCATAGGGCACGATGTGCATATGCGCATGCTCAATGCAGCTGCCGCCGCGATCTGAAAATCCGCCATTGCCGCCATGCTCAAAGGTGATGGTGGGACCATAGATAGAGCGAACGTGTTCGCGCATCGTATGATGGATGTGCCGGAATTCCGTGAACAGGCGGTCGGGAAGTTGACCGAAATTGATGAAATGCTGCTTGGTGACGATCAGCAGATAACCGGGAACGAAAGAACCCCGCGTCGGGACAACGACGAAATTCTCTGTTTCAAAAAAAACGGTGTTTTCTGCCCTCGCTCGAACCTGTGGATCGTCCATGTGACAGAACGGACAGTCCTCGTACACCGGAACGATCGTCATGGCCATCGTCGTTGCGACACTAGATTTTACTTTCTAACAACCACTGATTACCCTATCTAACAAGTTACATTTATTTAACAGTCGCATGATGCCTTACGCAACAAGATTGTTTGAACTAACAAGCAAGACCGCTTGACCTAACAAGACTGCTTGCCCGGCCGTGTTGTCCGCCACGCGATGAGTAGGGCGAGTGTCAGGATCAGCGCGGCCAATGTAAAAGTTGCCCCGGGAAAGTGCAATTGTCCTTCGGTGGAAACGGAGAAAATGTGCGTCAGCACAGCGGGAGCGAGTAGGGAGGAAACTCCCAGAAGTGTACTATGCGCGCCCTGAAGCAGGCCTTGCTCCGCCGGCGGCACGCGCCGGCTCATAAAAGCGAGCGAGGCGGGGCTGGCAAAACCGCGAAAGGCGAGCAAAGGAATGGCGGCCAAAAAAATGGCGCCGGAGCCCGCCAGCGCAAATACGGCAAATGCCACGGCACCGCAGCTGAGGCCGATCAGAAGGGTTGCCCGCTCACCGAAGCGCTTGACTGCCGGGCCGATCAACCCGCCTTGCACGACCATCAAGGACAGGGCGATTCCGGCCATAGCGAAACCGACCATTCGGCCACTCCAGTCGTAGCGATAGAGCATGTAAAGCGCGCCTATGTTTGGCAGCGCGAGACTGCTGAAGTTGTTGAGGAAGTTCACCATCGCCAACCCTCTTACCTCGGGGCGCTGGACCAGAAATCTAAGCGACCCATAAGGGTTGGCCCGCTGCCATGAAAATGGCGCGCGCTGCTGGCGCGCCAGCGATTCGGGCAGCACCAAAAAACCGAAGATGCCGTTGGCAAGGCTCAACCCGGCGGCGATCCAGAAAGGCAAACGTAGATCATCGCTGCCCAAAAGCGCACCCAATGCGGGTCCAAATAACGTGCCGGCCGCCATCGCGACGCCGAGAACGCCGAAGCCGTCAGTCCGCCGCTCGACCGGCAACACATCTGATCGATAGGCGAATGCAGTCGAAATGCTGGCGGAGCTCATTCCGCAGATCGCGCGTCCAGCCAACAGCCAATGGAAGCCTGGCGCCGACGCCATCAGGATATACCCCAGACCGAGAGAGATATTTGAGATCAGCAGCAGTGGTCGACGACCGAAGTGGTCGGACAAGACACTTTGCACTGGAGAAAACAACAGCTGCATCAGCCCCCAGACGGTACCGAACAGTCCGACGACGTGGGGGGCGGAAAAAGCCGGCGCCGATGCGAATTCAGTCATCAGATTGGGCAGAACAGGGAAGACTATCCCAAGCGAGAGCGCGTCCAACAATACCGTGACGTACACAAACAAAAATGCGGCAGTTTAATTCGTGCCTTTATCGTCAGTCATGGCATGGGTGCCGTCTGTCGACCTCTACGTTTACACGCCCGCTGTGACGGGAGCCACGCGCGGCTCAACGCCGCTCGGAGCCTTGCCGGTATAATCAATTTGGAGTAGAAAAGATTGGTCTTTATCGCACGCTCGGGCCGTTGATCGGGATTCGTCCGGCAATTCCCGGGTATTTGATTGTCCGAATGCGTCAACCGGACTGCTTGGGCGCTAAAATGGGGAAGTAGGCATGTTTGGTCGCTTGATATTCTTTGTTGCCGGCACGGCCGTGGGAATGTTTGCAAGTGGCAGCGTGCGAGGCGCGGCCAAGAACGTCATCGGCGCAGGTTTAAAGCTTAAATCCGAGCTGTCGGGTCTGACCGCAGAGGTCATGGAAGACCTGCAGGACGCAAAGGCCGCTGCCGAAAAAAAGCCCCCGCGCACCAATTAGTCGCGCGGTTGTAAATAATGCGTCCCGATCAGCGCGATCCGCCAAAGGTCGAGCGCGTTTTTGAAATTTCGGGGCGTCTCCGCTGCTCGGTTTTTGGTCTAAAGGGAAGCGCGTCCGCGGCTGCCACTCTCGAAGCGGCCTTGCGCGAGGTCTCCGGCGTCCGCAATGTTGAAGTCAGCCCGGTGAGCGGCCAAGTCCTCGTGATCTACGATGACGGGCTCTCTGGCGATTATTTTTACCTCTTGCTCGTCGATATCAGCGCCAAGTTTCTGACGGCGTCGCCGGCCGCCCACACGCGACCTCCACCTACGTCCACGGGTTCCTACCTCGTTGGCGGCATAGCGGCCGTCGTCGGTGGAGTGGCTCTCGGTAGCGTGACTGCTGGGTTGACCGTCGGGTTGGCCGTCCTGCTCGGCCCTCCCTTGTGGCGGCAGCTTCAGGACCCGCGCCCGAAAGAGAAAGGTCGAAGGGAACTTCGCGCCTCCGACCGGCGATTGCCGGCCGGCTTGGAGTGGCCCGGCTGGCTCAAAGAGATTGTTGTCCTGGCTCGTCCGCATCGCGAAAGCTTCGTCCGTGCAATGCTGCTCAGCGTCGGAGCCGCTATTGCGGCGGTTGTTCGGATTGCTTCGATTGCCTTTGGCGTCGATCTTCTCCTCGGCGGCAGCATCGCGCTTCCCTTCGGCGTGACACTCGTGGGCTCTGCGGGCGTCGCGATCTTGACGGGCGTGGCGCTGAGCATGACGGTTCTCCACGCCCAACTCCGGCATCAAAGTCACGTAAGCTGGTCAAAAGCTGGCAGGAGGATCCAGCACGACCTGCGGTTGATTCTCTTTGATCGCGTACAGCGGCTGGAGATGAGCTCGCTGCAAGTTCACCAGCGCGGCGCCATGTTGGCCACGCTGGTGGCCGACATCGACAAGCTCGAACACACCGCTGAAGCCAGTTGGGCGCTGACCGATCTGGCGATATCTTCCACCGCTCTGCTCGGGGCCATCGGCTTTATCGCGACCACTGTGCCGTTCTGGCTCACGATCTCCGTTCCGGTTTTGGCGGCGCTGTCCGTCAGCCTCTATCCCAAACTGAGGGAACGATATGCGGCAGTACGGGAGCGTTCCTCGCAGCTGGCGGGTCAAGTATCGAATCAACTGGACGGACTTGAGATCATAAAGAGCTTTACCGCCGAGGATCGCGAGCTGGAGCGTTTGCGCGCCGGCAGCCATGCTTACCTGACCGAAAGCAGCAGCGCCGTTCACATGCAATCCGCGCTGCCGCTGGTGCTGGAAGCCACGATCCTCGGCAGCCTGGTATTTACGTATCGGACGAATGCAATGCTGACGGTGGCCCAAGGCCACAGCTTCGGGCGCTTCCAGGCTCTCAACATGTTCACCAGCCATCTGATGTTCCCGGCCAATACGCTCGGTCTGCATATGGACAACCTCGGACAGGGTCTGGAGGCGCTCAAACGCGTTCGCGACGCGCTCCGGCTCACGGACGAGCGTGACAAGGACATTGGCCGGCGTCCCCTGCCGCTGGAATCCGTCGCGGGACAAGTCCTTTATGAAAACGTCAGTTTCTCCTATCCGGGCACAGGTCCGGTGCTGCGGAACGTCAATATGCGTTTCGACGCCGGGGCCACCACCGCGGTTGTCGGCCTCAGCGGCTCCGGAAAGACGACGTTGGTCAGATTGCTGCTCAGGTTCAGTACCGACTATTCCGGGACCATCCAAATCGACGGCGAAGACGCCGCCAACTTCAGTCGCGCGTCGCTGCGGCAAGCGATCGCCCTCGTCAGCCAAGACGTCTATCTGTTCGATCGCTCGGTGATGGAAAACATCCGCCTATCCCGTCCCGATGCCAACGAGGCGGAGGTGATCGAGGCTTCCCATTTGGCGCGCGCGCACGAGTTCATCAGCAAGCTACCCAATGGCTATGAGACCAAGCTTGCCGAGCGCGGCGCCAATCTGGCCATGGGAGAGCGTCAACGCGTCTCGATCGCCCGCGCTATTCTCAAGAATGCACCAATCTTGATTTTGGATGAGGCCACATCGAACCTGGATTCCAATACCGAAGCCGACATCTCCCGGAACCTGCAGAAGGTGGCGGCCAAGCGCACCCTGATCCTGATCGCGCACCGGCTCGCCACAGTCCAGTACGCCGATTGCATCTATGTGCTGGAGAAGGGCGAAGTGATTGCGCAGGGAACGCATCGCGAGCTCGTCCGCCAACCGGGACGTTATCAGTCGCTTTGGCAGGATCAAACCGGCCACCGTTGAAAGCCGTTGCAAGCGTTGCTGTCGCCTTATGTTTTAGGCGCAGCCCGTGCTCCGGCCGATCGCCGGCCGGAGTTGCCATTAGAACGCTGCAATTGGAACAGGCACGGCTATCAACAATTCCGATGCCCCTACACAGCTCGCATATTCGGTTGTCGCTCATGACGGCGGCGCCTGATTCGCGTCGCTACTATACTGCCAAGGCCCGCCCAGCCCGCTTGCCTTGCCGACCCCTCATGTGTGAATTGCGTGGATTCGATCTTCGGCGAAATGGACGATCCGCCGATCAGTTGGTTGAATTGCCCTAGGCTTGCCGGGACCGAAGTCACCCACCCCGCCATTCCAAGCGCAATTGCGGCACCAAGTGGCTTAGGCACGCTTACCGGGAAAGGGCCCCGATCGTTCGCGGTCGGGGCTACTTCACTTTGCGGACCGCCGCTCCGCGACTGTTCGGATAACAATTCTTGGCAATACTGCGAGTTGCGCGAACAGCTCATGTCCCGGCCGCTGCCCCTGGAAACGATCTTAAGAAACCACCAAATTCAGTGCTCCGCAGGGCGTCCAGTCGGATAGCGCGGGACTTGGGATAGAAAGGCAATCTGCGGGCCCCTCTTCCGGTGAGCGTGACATAGCAAACCGTTCAAGGTTGCCAACCCGCGCATTTCAGCTCACCCAGCGATTCTACGAAATTCGCTGCCGCAATGGACCCGGTTTGCTCTCACGCGCGCGAGGCGAAGGGCTGCGGCGTTTTTGCATCTGAAAATGCCGGGGCTTTTTATTGTTAGGGCCGTGGGCGCCTTGGGGTGGTCCTATCCCGCTTCACTACAATTCCGAACGTTAGAACAATGACAGCGCAAGCGGCGGCTCGAAGGGCGTCAGTGCGGATCGCATCGATAGCGATGCCAAAGCAATCATGCGCGACGATCTCAGACAGGATTGCTACGGTGGCCGCCCCAAGCACCGAAAAAATGGGAATGAATACCCGCGCCATGCAAACACAATAGGCGCAGTTTGAGATGCGGCCTAGAGCCGTTTCGCAGTCTTATTCAAGGGACCCACTACCCGTTCCCGGCAACTAGTCCCGCCCCAAACCCTTTGAAGCGGTCCGGGGCGAGCGCGTGTATCGGGTCGTATTCGGGATATTTTCCGGTGTCCCAGGCTAAACCGCGCACCGCCGACTACGAAAGTACAAAACAATTTCGGTCTTGGTATCTGATCCGTTCGCCGGGCAACTCTTCGATATCGCCAGCTTTAGCCAGCAAATCCGAAGCCATTGTTTTGAGGCGCTCGGCTAGGCGCCGATCATCGCATTCTTCGGCTAAGCGCGCGCAGACGCGGGCCTGACGCCGGAAGTCCATTGGGAGAAGCATAGCGGCACTCTCTACGCAGACTTATCGAATTGAGCGGAAAGGGCTTGCCGATCAGTAAAAGGCAAATCCCAGAGCCACCACGGCCAAGACACCAAATCCCAGGATTGCAATTCCGACCGGATCATATGCGGGCATTTTGAACATCGGGGGCTCCTCCAAGCCGGGTGCAAAGTCTTCCCCGAAATGGCGGCGTGGAACGCACAAGGTGGTCGCGTTATGGTGCGATGGCACCAAGGACAGGGCCGCGCGACGTACAGATGATAGCGCCCGGCTTCGGCGGGAAATGCCGAGCTGCCATCGGCGGTGACGAAGGCGCGGAACGCGGTAGTCGCCCGGACGAAAGCGCCGCCCTTGCAATAGGTCTCGTCGTCGTCAGTCCATTTGCCGTCGATAAGTACGCCTACGCCCATGATCGGCACTCATCTGTCTGCCAGCCCGAGGGCTCCAAGAGGGTCGCAAAGCGGATATTGCGCTAAACCGTTCGGTAGAAGCAGCGGCGATTTCGACGCTGCCATTGTGTCTGAGATGGAGGGATCAACGGAGTCGACCCGCGCAAGACGCTAATTCGTAGTTAGACCCTGAAGCGGTCCTCGCGGCGCAGCAGCCGCGGGACGGTAGATTTGTTTCGCAACCTAACTACGCTGCGAACTCAAGCTGCGGGCCGGTACTGTATAGATAAAACTCATCGTCTAGTGATAAGATAAATGCAATCGAGACGCCAGTTTGCGGCGAAACCTCGAGGCAAAATCGGGAGGAACTCCATGTCGCCAACCGTTGCGGCCAAGAAGTCCGCCGTCGGCGCTGCCGCGAAGACCATGCCGTACACCGGCCGCGAATATCTCGACAGCCTCGACGACGGCCGCGAGATCTGGATCTACGGCGAGCGCGTTGACAAGATCACCGAGCATCCGGCGTTTCAGAACTGCGCACGAATGATCGCGCGCCTTTACGACGCGCTTCATGACGACCACAAGAGTGGCAAGAACGTCCTGACCATGCCGACCGAATGGGGCGGCTTCACGCACCGCTATTTCAAGGCGCCGACCAGCCTTGAAGAACAAGTGGCGGGTCGCGACGCGATCGCCGAGTGGGCACGCATCACCTATGGCTGGCTCGGCCGCTCGCCCGACTATAAAGCAGCATTCCTTGGGACGCTTGGCGCTAATGCCGAGTTTTACGCGCCTTTCCAAGAGAACGCGCGGCGCTGGTATCGTCTAAGCCAGGAGCGTGTGCCGTTCGTCAACCACGCTATCATTCATCCGCCGGTTGACCGGAATGTCGCGCCCGGCGCGCCCGGCAGCGGCCGAAATGTCTTCTGCCATGTGACCAAGGAGACTGACGGCGGAATTTTTGTGAAGGGTGCCAAGGTGGTGGCAACCGGCTCCGCGCTAACGCATTTCACTTTCGTAGCTCATCACGGCCTCATTCCTGTGCAGGACAAAGATTACGCGGTGGTGTTCATGGTCCCGACGAACGCCAAGGGCGTAAAGCTGATCTGTCGCACTTCAAATGAATACAGGGCAGCGGTGCTCGGCAGCCCGTTCGATTACCCACTCTCGAGCCGTCTTGACGAAAACGACGCAATCTTCGTGTTGGACAACGCGTTTGTTCCCTGGGAGGATGTATTTGTCTACGGCGATGTGGAGAAGGCGAACAACTTTTTCCCTCGCACTGGTTTTTTGCCGCGTGCTCTTATTCATGGCTGCACCAGGCTCGCAGTGAAGCTTGACTTCATCACTGGCCTCTTAATCAAGGCGACGGAGATTACGGGAGCACGCGCGTTCCGTGGCGTTGAGGCCAACATCGGTGAGGTGATCGCGTGGCGAAACATGATCTGGGGACTTTCAGACGCGATGGCGAAAACGGCTGATCCGTGGGAAAGCGGTGCGATACTACCCGGGATGGAGCCCGCCGCGGCCTATCAGGTGCTGGCACCCGAGGCCTATTCACAGATCAAGAATTTGATTGAGAAGACTGTTGCGAGCGGGCTCATTTATCTTAACTCACACGTGAATGACTTCAAAAACCCAGCGTTGCGCCCGTACCTCGACGAGTACATGCGCGGCTCCGGGGGCGTCGACGCGGTCGGGCGGGTGAAGCTGATGAAGCTGTTGTGGGATGCGATTGGGTCCGAATTCGGCGGGCGCCACGAGCTCTACGAGATCAACTATAGCGGCAGCCACGAGGAGATCCGCCGCTATGCGTTGTTCGGCGCAATGGCCGCGGGCACCGATGTGCGCCTAAAGCAGTTCGCCGAGAAATGTATGGCCGAATACGATCTCGACGGCTGGACCGCGAAAGACCTCGTCAACACCGACAGGCTCAGCGTGCTGGGAAAAGCAACGACGCGTCCGCACGGTTGAGGACGAGATTTTCGCAAGTCTTCGCTCAATTCGTGACCCAAAGCAAAAAAAGAGACGGCCGCAGTTTGTGAGATTGAGGAGCGAAGTGATTTCAGTTCGCTCAACCGGCGGGCCATACTCGGGCGGGCAGTCGCACCAGCGACGGCCGCTTTTCAGTACGTGCACGATGCCGCCGATGACGCGGCGATTGTCGACCCGTTCGATGCCTCGTAGTCCGTCGGCAGGTGAGGTTCGATCCGCTTCCACTACTCATCGCTTAGCCAAAATAGATTTCTGCGCACGGTCCCGATCCCCCTCCAAAAACGATCAGGATCGTATCGTCTGAACGCAAAAATTAATGAGTTCTAACCCTGGTCCAAGCTCTATGATCCGTCACGCAGCCTGCGGGGCGTGCGGCCCAGCCGGCGCGACAGCGTCGCCGTCAAATGCTGCTGCGAGGAGAAGCCGCACGCGCACGCCACCTCGGCGATGGATGCGTTGGTATCCCGGAGCATGGCGCTGGCGCGTTCGATGCGTTTCTCGATGATGAGATTGTAAGGAGAGCGTCCGGTGCGCAACTTCACGCTCTGATAGACGACGCGGAGCGGCATGTTGACGGCGCGCGACAAGTCGGCGCACGAGAGCTTGTCTTCGAGGTTTCCTTCGATGAAGTCGCACAGCCGTTCGAACTCCTGATCCGACAAGGTGTCCCGGGGCGCCGCCGAAACCGTGTCGAGCTGCCGCATGGTCTCGACGTAGGTGCCGACTGCGAGGAACTGGAGCTCCAGAGCTTGTAACGCCTCGGACCGGCGCAGCCGCTCTTTCACATAGCGCGCGAGGAACTTGATGGCGCCGTTGCGGATGTTGTTGCGGCTTCCACCTCGGCGCAGCGCTTCGATGCTGCGGTCGTCCAGCACGTTCTGAAAATCATTGGCGTAACTGAAAGCGATAAAGCCATGGCGCACGTCGGCGGCACGTACCCGCACATTGCCGACGCGCGGATGGAAGGCAGTGGATTCACTGAGAAAGACCAGCGGCTTTTCGCGATCGTCCTCGAATTTGGTGCTGCTGTTGATGTCGCCCAAAAGCAGACAGATGACATCGGACGTGTTCGAAAACTCAAGCGCGTAGGGTCTGGCCGCGGCAATGCAATAGCCGACACCATTCGTGTCGCCGCGAATATGAAACTGCTCAAGACCACCAAATGGAAGCAAGCCCCGCCGCTCGCGGACGGACAGCATGATCGTCTTCCTCCCAGGGCGGGGCGCGGCATCGAAGCATGCGCGACAACCCGGCGCTCTTGGGATTCTCAATGATCCCATGATCGAGCAGTATATTCTTACCGTATTTCGCAACTGCTGACAACGCCATGTCTCGGTTTTTCTTGGCGTTTTCAGGATTCGATAAAATCAGGAATCTGAAAGATTGCGAGGCCCGGACAGCGGCAATCTCCAGACAATAAAATCAGGGAGGACATTGCTTGGCGACCATTGCGCGCAAGTCATCAGCACCGGCTGCGGCCAAGGGCAAATTCGACGCTGAGGTGGACATTATCGCTATCGGCAGCGGGGTCGCGGGGTTAGCGACCGCACTTTTCAGCGCCTGGCGCGGGAACAAGGTCCTCGTTCTCGAAAAGGCGTCGCAACTCGGCGGCACGACGCGCAAGGCCGCCTTTTGGTACTGGGTGCCGAACAACGCGGCCATGCACGCCGCCGGCACCAAAGATCCGAAGAAGGATTGCATCGCCTACATGGCCCGCTTGTCGCGGCCGGAGATTTTTAATCCCGAAGCGCCCCGCTTCGGCGTGCCGGCCTGGGAATATTCGCAATACGAAGCGATCTACGACAACGCCTCGACGGCGACGGAGCTGTTGAGCAAGAAGGGCGCGCTCGAATATCGCCATTGCGACTTCGTTCCCGACTATTGGGCTGAGCTTCCCGAGGACAAGGCGCCGAAAGGCCGCGTCCTGCTGCCGAAAGATGCCCGGGAAACGATGTCGGACGGCGGCGAGGTCGCGGTCCGCACCATGTCCGCGGCGGCCAAGCGCGACGGTGTCGATATCCGCACCGGCCATCGCGTGCAGCGCTTAATCAGAAACGCCGCCGGCGAAGTCATTGGCGTCGAGGCCGATACGGGAAAGGGCAAGAAGCGCTTCTTCGCCCGTAAAGCCGTTGTGTTTTGCACCGGCGGCTTCACGCATGATGTCGAGCTGCGCAAAAATTATCTTGCCGCGCCGGTTTACGGCGGCTGCGCGGCGCGAAGCAACGAAGGAGATTTTATCTACATCGCCGGCGCTGTCGGCGCGCAACTGCGCAACATGAACTATGCCTGGATGTGCCCGATCGTCTTTGAGAAGGCGATGGCGCGCGATCCTGAACTGATCGGCACATTTTCGCCGTCCGGCGACTCGATGATCTACGTGAACAAAGAAGGCCGCCGCGTCGCCAACGAGAAACTGGCCTACAACGAGATGGCGCAAGCCTTCTTCCAATGGGACGGAGCGCGGTCCGAGTATCCGAATCTCTTGCTGATCGCGATCTGGGACCAGCGCAGCCAGGATCATAGCGCCGGCGATGAATATGGACGCTTCATCGTTCCTCCCGGCACCGACGATGCGCACGTCATCAAAGGGGCGACGCTCGCCGCTTTGGGCAAGGCGATCGGCGAACGCCTGGGGCATTACAAGGCGGTCACCGGCGGTCTCGCACTCGCGCCCGACTTTGAAAAAACGCTGGCGGCGACGATACAGCGCTTTAACGGCTTCGCGTCCGGCGGCCGGGATTTCGACTTCAAGCGCGGCGAGCGTCAGGTCGAGCTCTTGTTCAATGGCTCGGTGGCGCCATCGCCGTCCGCGCCGAATCCGACCATGTTCCCGATCTCCGACCAAGGTCCTTATTACGCGGCGCTTTTGACCGGCGGAAATCTCGACACCAAAGGCGGGCCGAAGACCAATGTCTCCGGCCAAGTTCTCGATGATCAGGACGAGCCCATTGCCGGTCTCTATGGCGTCGGCAACTGCGTCGCCTCGGCGTCGGCGCGGGCCTATTGGGCGGGTGGCGCCACGATCGGACCGATCTTGGCTTTCTCGTATTTGGCCGCGACTGCCGCGGATAAGGAACGCAAGAAACGCGCGAAGTAGTTGGGGACGCGGCTCGCAGCAGTCTGAGGGAGGATATTGATGGCAGTGTCCAAGCAAACAATGACCGACGAGCAGAGAAAGTCGGTGATCGTCGAATATCTCAAAGCCTTCGACAAGGCCGGCGTGACCACCGACGGCGGCAGCATCCTCGATCTCTTCTCCGAAGACGCGCAGGTCTATTTCCCGAAATGGGGCCTCGCCAACGGCAAGAAGGAGATCGGGCAGATGTTCGGAGATATCGGCAGCACGCTGAAATCGATCCTGCACCACTATTCGCACTTCAACTACATCTTCTCGGGCAGCGACCTTGTCGTGTGCGAAGGCACCAGCGAAGGCGAGCATCGCGATGGAAAGTGGCGCGCCGGTGCTCCCGAGCACGGCGCCGGCCGCTGGTGCGACGTCTTCGAGATTTGCGATTGGAAGATACAGCGCTGCTTCATCTACCTTGATCCAGACTATGCGGGGAAAGATACGGCCCGTTATCCGTGGCTCAAGAGCAAATAAACATTCATTCCAAGGGAGGACGACAATGAAATTCAATTTTGGGGGACTACGCCACTGGGCGCTGCCACTCATTGCGGCTGCCGTCTGTTCGTTGACGAGCGCTTCGTCTCAAGCCCGCGACGCCAAGGAATTGATGATGAAGTCCGTGGGCACGACCGAGAATGTCTCTCCGGTGATCGTCGAGGCCATCAAGCATGCGGCGATGGATTTGACGCCGGAACAGCGCAAGCTTGCGCTGGAATGCTGGAAAAACAACGTCTGTGAGACCGGGCACGGCACTCTCACCGTCGCGTACGCCGACGGCTTCGGCGAGAATGTCTGGCGCCAAGTGACCAAGATGGAATTCATTGCCCAGGCACTGACCTATCCGAGCATCAAAAAGATCGTCTACACGTCGGCCACCGGCGATGCTACCAAGGCGGTCTCCGACATGCGCGCCTACATTGCGCAAAAGGTCGACGTGATCGTCATCTTCGCCGACGCCGGACCGGCATTGCTGCCGACCGTCAAGGAAGCGACCGAAGCCGGCATCCTCGTTGTCCTGCACAACGGCACGTATGTCGGCGGCAAAGCCGGCAAGGATTTCGTGACGTCGATTGCCGAAGACCTCTGTGCGCTCGGCACCGACTTCGTGAAGATGGTCGTGGACAATTCAAGCAAGAATCCCACGACCATTGTCGAGCTCGGCGGCACGCCGGGGAACGGGCTCAGCGCTGGATGGCAGAAGTGCTCCGAGCAGGAGATCGCCAAGCACGCGAACTTGAAGCTTCTTGGCAAGGCCGACACGAATTGGACGCAGGAAGGATCGTTCAAGGCGATGTCGGGCTTCCTTGCCCAATACGGCAGCGTCGACGCGGTACTCTTCGAATATGCCGACGGCTTCCGCGGCGGCTTGCGCGCTTATGAGGCCGCCAAGAAAGCGCCCGATCTGATCGTGTCGCTGCGTACCGACGAGATGGGCGTCATCTGCGACTGGGAAAAGGCCAACGATCCGAACTTCAAGATATTCTACTCCAACGGCCAGAACGATCAGGCGCGCTTCGCCTTGACGGCGGCAATGATGAAAAAGGAGGGCAAAGACGTCCCTGCGACCATCAACGTGCCGTTCAAGATGCACGCGGTCGTCAAGGGTCAGTGCAATCCGGCAATCCCTGAAAGCGCATCTCTGACGACGCTGGTCGATAACGACATGATGAAGGAGATGTTCGCGAAACAATAAGAAGCCAAAGGCAGGTGACACGGTCGAACGGGCGTGAACTTGTGCCGCGCCCGTTTGACCTCAACTTCGAAGCGGGACACAGTTTCCCGCTTTTTCGTTCCGCGCCGCAAACGGACGCGCCACCAACGAAATGACCATTCTCGGTATGGCATAATGGCCGCCGCCTCGCTGGAACTGTCAGGCATCTCAAAGCGCTATCCCGGCGTGCAGGCCCTCGACCGCGTCGACTTCGAGTGCAGGGCGGGGGAAATTCACGCCGTCCTCGGCGAAAATGGCTCGGGCAAGAGCACTCTTCTCGGCATCGCCGCCGGTGCGGTTGCCGCCGACGAAGGCCGCATCGCGATCATGGGCAATCCGCTGATCGCGGCCGATCCGTTGCAAGCGCGACGACTTGGCTTGGCCGTCGTTTATCAGGACGACTCGCTGGTGCGCGAACTCTCCGTCGCCGAGAACCTGCTTCTCGGCACTGTGGACGGTCCTAAAAGCCTCGCTGGAAAGCGGCAGTGGGCGGCGAAGCAGCTTGCGCCATATGGCCTCGGGATCTCCCCCGACGCGCTTGTCGGGCAATTGAGCGCGTCGCAGCGGCAGTTCCTTGAAATCGTCAAGGCGCTAGCGGCTGACCCAAAGGTGTTGCTCTTTGATGAACCGACCTCAAGCCTCGACATCTCCGGCGTCGAGACGTTGAGCGCCATCATCCGCCGGATTGTCGCGGCAGGTGCGGCTGTCGTTTACGTGAGTCACCGCTTGCCGGAAATCCTCGCGCTTGCCAACCGGGTGACTATCCTGCGCGATGGCGTGGGCCAAGGTACCTATGACGTCAACGAAAGGCTATCGGAAGCCGACTTGATCGCCTTGATGGTCGGACGGCCGATCGACACCGAATATCCAACTAGGCCTGCGTTAGCGTCGAGTGAGATTGTATTATCGGCCAAGCAATTGAGCGGCACCCGGTTTCACGAGATCGCATTCGACATTCGCCGCGGCGAAATTCTCGGATTTGCCGGCTCCGAAGGGAATGGGCAGCGCGAAGCGCTGCGCGCGCTCGGCGGCCTCGAAGAGGCAAGCGGACAGGTGCTCTGCGCTGGTTCCCCGGTGAAAGTAGGATCGGTGCGTGGCGCCCTCGATGGCGGCATTCTTTCGCTCAGCGCCGATCGTGCCGCAGAATCGATCTTTCCCGCGTTGGGCGTTCGCGAGAACATGACCGTCCAGGTGCTCCGCGATTTCGCCCGCGGCGGTCTGATTTCCGCGCCCAGGGAACGAGCAAGCACGCTTGCGCTCGTCGAAAAGCTCAACATCGTCACGGCGGATCTCGATCAGTCGATCGGCGGCCTCTCCGGCGGCAATCAACAAAAAGCGGTGTTGTCGCGCAGCTTCCTCTATGACGCTAAGGCGCTGCTGATCGATGAGCCGACCCAGGGAGTAGACGCCAAGGCGCGCTTCGACATTTATCGCGCGATCCGCGCGAAAGCCGACCAAGGAATGGCCTGCGTGGTCAATTCTTCCGATGCGATGGAATTGGCCGGGATATGCGATCGGGTGCTCGTGTTCTCGCGCGGGCGGGTTATTCGCGAGCTCAGCGGCGGCGAAATCAACGAAGAGAGCATCGTCTCCTCGTTCCTCCGCTCCAAAGAAGTTGCCGCCTCTTCCAAAGAGGCGATCGAGGCGCCGCGACCCGATTGGTTTTCGCTCGCCAATTTCCGCCAATTGATCGCTGGCGGCAGTAACCAATGGTGGGTGCCGCTGCTGCTCCTGTTGCTCCTGATCCTTGTCGTCGGCAGTTATGCGTCACTACGGACGGATGTCTTTCTGACCCCGCTGAACATTCGGCATATCCTGCTCGCAACCGCGCCCTTGGCGCTGGTGACCATGGCGCAGTTCAATGTGTTGATGGTGCGCGGTTTCGACGTCTCGGTCGGCGCGGTGATAAGCCTCACCGTGGTCATCGGCTCCTTTCTGATCGCCGAGGACTTGAATGCCGGACTTATCCTCCTCGGCGCCCTGGTCTGCCTAGCCGTCGGCATAGTGGTCGGACTGACCAACGGCGCACTCGTTCGCTATGTCGGCATCAATTCCGTGATCACGACCATTGCCATGTTGAGCGTGGTCCAGGGTATTGCCCTTTATTTGCGGCCATCGCCCTTCGGGGTGATCAGCGAGGATTTCATCGATTTCTTTCAGACGCGCATCGGCTTCATTCCGGTCTCGTTCTTTGTCATTCTCGCTGCGGCGATCGTCGGCGATTTCTGGCTCTATCGCACGCGCAGCGGCTTGAAGCTGCGCGCCACGGGCTTTCGCGAAGAGGCGGCCAAGCGCAACGGCGTGCGCATCGACTTTGTCTATCTGCGCGCCTACCTGCTTTCCGCGGTCATTGCCGTGCTCAGTGGGCTTTTTGTCGGCTCGGAAGTGGGCGTCGGCGCCCCAGTGATTGGCTCGAACTATACGCTGACGAGCATCGCGGCGGCGGTTCTAGGCGGCGCTGCGCTGACCGGCGGTCGCGGCTCCTTCGTCGGTGCCATGCTGGGCGCGTTATTTTTCACGCTCACCGTCAATGTCATCACCTTGCTCGGCCTCAATACCGGCGCCGGCATCATCACCAGCGGAGCTTTGACGCTGTTTGCCGTGGCGGTCTATTCCGGCTTGCGGCCGATCCGCCGCGTTTGGATGAATATACGCGCCGCATTTGCCCAGCCGGCTGCAGCAGTGAAAACGCCATGAGCAACCGCGCGGACGCGCTCGTCGCCAACTCCGTACCGCCATCGCCGCTTGCCGCACGCCGGTGGCGGGTCCGGATGCGCTTTGCGGCCATCTGGATCGCGATGATTGGACTTATTGTTTTCTGCGCCATCATCGCGCCGCGCAGTCTGCTGCCGTCGACGTTCCTGGCGATCATTCCGCTGGCGGCGTTTCTCGCGATCACCGCGATCGGCGAGACGTTGGTGCTCATGGTACGCGGTATCGATCTGTCGATCCCGGCCGTGATCACGCTGTCGAGCACAATCGTCCTCGGTTTCTCGGGAGGTCATGACGAAGCCTTGCTCGCGGCGGTATGCGGAGCGCTGCTGCTCGCCACGCTGATCGGATTGATCAACGGGATATTAATCGCGGTGTTCGAGCTCAACGCGCTGATCGTGACGCTCGCGGTCGGCGCGATAACGACCGGCGCCACGCTGTGGTACCGCGTCTCGCTTCCGCAGGAAGCCCGCGTACCTCCGGAAATGGCGATGTGGGGCGATGCACGGATCCTCGGAATCAATTTCGCGGTATGGGTGGCGGCGGCATTGGCGATCATCCTCGATGTCGTCCTGCGCAAGACAACGATCGGCCGGCATTTCTCGGCGGTCGGTGCCAATCCGCGGGCGGCATGGATTGCCGGCATTAACGTCGCCGCCTACCAAACCGCAGCCTTTGTTGTCGCCGCCTTCCTTTATGGGGTTGCCGGTATCCTGATCTCGGCGTTCATCCGCAATCCGACGCTAAAAGTTGGCGAGCCTTATCTGCTGGCGCCGATCGCAGCCGCCGTGCTCGGCGGCACCGCAATGTCGGGCGGCATCGGCAGCATGGTTGCCGTTGCCGGCGCCGCTCTCTTTCTGACCCAACTCGGTCAGGTGCTGCAAATGCTTGGCTTGTCCTCTGCGCTGCAATTTGTCATCGAGGGGATGGCGATCGCGCTAGGGATGGCGCTTTCGGG
This sequence comes from uncultured Alphaproteobacteria bacterium, assembly GCA_963806465.1. Classification (GTDB taxonomy): domain Bacteria; phylum Pseudomonadota; class Alphaproteobacteria; order Rhizobiales; family Xanthobacteraceae; genus BOG-931. The sequence continues at coordinate 152,767 of CAWDZD010000078.1, forward strand.
GATCAGTTTTTTGCCGCTGTTAAAGCTCGTACGGTCTAGCATTGGCGGACCATCTGTTCGCTAAGAATCATGCTTGGGCTCGCGGACATAGATTGTACAGAAGAGCGCCGCGGACGCGCCGAACAATCATTAGGCTTGGAGATCCCAACCTTACGTCGCCTATTGATGCCGTGAACGGGTCCTTCACCGGCACAGGAGTGCCGTGGATCATGTCGCTATTGGAGTAACAACGGACATTGATCGGCAAGGGTACTGAATGCATCGGTCGTGAATGACCCGAAGCAGACATCAGGCCGCCCGCGCTCGTCAGAACTCGTGCGGGAGGCGCTGCAGGAAAGACCCAAGAGCCAAAGCCCAAACAGCAGGGTGCGCGATATTCATGTGACCGTAGCTGCCAGGGCCAGCTGGAAACATCACGTCGGTGTAGTTCGATGCGGTAGGCAAGTGCAGGTGCTCGGGAGGATTGGTCAAGTCGTCTGCAAAATTGATGGTGAGCATCGGCTTGATGATCGCGTTCAGCTTTGGCGCCGGATCATAGTCAGCCGAGCTCTCGAAGGCATAGAGCAAGTCGTTGGCATCATAGGCTTCGCCGTTAGCCTCCAGCTTGCCGACGAGATCTATCGCGGTTTCGCGGGTAGGCGCCTGCTTTTGAAGCTGCTCAGCTGATCCCGTCATAATCGCGGATAACGGTATGACTGCCTTGATCCAGTTTTTCGGCGGCGAGTCCTTCGGATAGTCGCCGTTCTTCCAGGCTGGGTCGCTACGAATGGCTTGGCTGATCATCTCGCGCCATATCATGTTCCTTCCGCTGATCGCAGCGGGCGTACTGGCGATCGCCACGAGGCAATCCATGTCGTTAGGGAACATCTCGCCCCAAAGCCAGGTCTGCATGCCTCCCATCGACGTCCCAAGCACCAGCTTCAGGTGCTTTATGCCTATCTTCTCAAGAAGTAGATGCTGAGCCCGAACCTGATCCTTGTAGCCGTAATGAGGGAAATGGGCCTGTAATCCGTCCGATGGTTTGCTTGAGTCCCCAGCGCCGATAGCGTCGGGGATCACAAGAAAATAGCGGCTAAGGTCGAGCGGCTCCCCGGCGCCGTATAGCGCATCGAAGAAGGCGGCCTGCGCCAAGTCGGCAGCCGATCCCGCGGTGCCGTGAAGCAGCAGAACCCCATTGACGATTGCGCCACTCGCGTCGCGACGTGGCGTTCCAAGGGTCAGATAGTGCAGCTTCAGCAACGCCAGAGTCTCGCCGTCGTCAAAGACGAAGTCGTCGAGCCCGACAAAAGCGTGGTTGGGTTTGGGCTGCGAGTTAGGTGCCTGGGCGGAGTGCGGCTCGATGCGCGAGGATGCGCTGATGACCCCAGTTTTCGACATGAACTTTCCTTTTCATAAGTAGCGGGCGTGCACCCGTCAGATAAAGATGCTCGCCAAAACAAAGGGCTAGAGCTTAATCCGGCCGGCAAATCTGAATTCACGCTACCGCCGAGAGAACTGTTGGGGGTGATGAGATCGGTATCGACCAGGCCCAGGCGGAATATCCTGTTGCTCGTCTTCCAGAACACCAGTTCGCGCTCGGCTGGGCTCGGAAGCACGTCTTCGACGATCTGCACATGCTCTTTGATCCCGTATGGCACCGGACCGAAGTCGGTGCCGAACACCACTCGGTCCACACCGCACATCTCAATCGCGGCGCGCACTCCAATTGCGTTGAACCCCATGGAGTCGACCAGGATGTTGGTCTTGAAATAGTCGAACGGCGACCGCTTGTTCGTGTAAGGCTTGCCGGCCGGCGGGTTCTTGATCCCGTTGTAGTTGAGGTGCCAATTGAATTCGAGGCGACCAACGATCGACGCGAGTCCGCCGCCCATGTGGACGATCAGCACCTGCAGCTTCGGGTGGCGATCGAACACGCCGGAGGCGATCATCCGGGCGCCGTTAACGGTCGAGTCGAAGGGGCGGCCAACCGCCTCGTTGAGGCGGTATTGCATGAGCACCTCATGCCCGATCGACTGCATCGGTGGATGGATGTGCACCACGATGTCATTCGCTTCCGCAAACTCCCACAGCCATTCCGCCTTGGGGCTGTCGAGGAAGACGCGATCCGCGCCGTCGCCATAGCTTGACGCCACCGCAATTGCCTTGGCGCCGCCCTGGCGGATCATCTCCTCAACAACGGGCCGACAGGCCTCTTCGAGTGCGTGTGCGTTGGCCGTCGGTGCGAACTCGCCGGGATAGCGATCCATGATATCCACGTATTCGTCGTTAAAGAACTTGAGACCCTCGACTGTGCTGACTTGGAGCAGATCCCGCGCAAGCCACTCCACCTCGCCGCCATTGGTCATGAGGCTGAGGGTGATGCCGCCCTCGCGCTGGATAGGCATGGCGTAGTCCAGATCGAAAACCTCGCGATAGGCCATCAAGTCCAGAGCGTTGGTCTGCGGGAATCCTTGTTTCGGGTCGAGCAGGCCTCGCTCCTCTATTTTGGACTGCATTTTTTGTCCCCACGGGTGCCGGTGGGTATCGACGATTGCCCGGCGTTCCGTTCCGTGTAAATTGGCATTGAGGCCAACTGGCGTTGCGGCCTTCTCGCCGCGAATAGGCTGAACAACATTCATTGCGATCTCATTGTTTCTCCCCCCCGATAATCTATAAAATCCTCCTCCGTCGTTTGCTGAGCAAAACTGCTCAGAATGATGCACCAATTCGATTTCCGCTGTTGGCCCGCAACGTCGTTTGCTGCGAGCCCGCAATACATCTGGAGTTGGGGGCAAAGCGGACTTGTCTGGCGTGCGCTGAATACGTCGCTGATGACGCTGACCGGGCCTGACAGAGGAAGGCTACAACGTCGCGGCTAGTACTGGTAGGCTCGGGCCTGCGAGTTGTCGTCAGACCGGCGCGGAGCCGCTGATGCAGCAGATTGCGGATTGACTTCAGAGGCACGGCGTATTCCTTGCCTGTACTTACAGGTCGGATTCCAACGCGAATCACGGAAATTAAATGATTACGGTCCCCGAATTGGCGGCGGAGAGCTTGGGGTCTTTTCTGACCTCACACATGCGCCGCAGATTTGGATCGTCACAAGGGGCGCTCATAGAGGCTATCCCCTCGGCGGCTCGCCTAGCCCTGGAGTCCATCGGCAATAGCGATGCCCTCTATCACAACGTCGAACATACAATGCTCGTGACCCTCGTGGCATATGACATCATGAAGGGACGGTCGTTGCTTAGGCCTACCTCCGCCGACGATTACGCCCACCTTATTGTTGCATGCTTATTTCACGACATCGGGTTTGTGAGAGGAATTCTTGCTGGCGACAACGATAAGGAAGGCTACGCGGTCGGCTCAGATGGAGTTAGAGTGAGGCTATCCCGGGGATCATCTGACGCTTCGCTAATGCCTTATCGCGTGGAACGCTCCAAGCTGTTCGTCATGCGCCGACTTGGCAAGAGCAAGCTTATCGATGCACAAAGAGTGGCGAATGTCATCGAATACACCCAATTCCCGATCGCCGAGCCAAATCTCCCATACAACGAGGAGGGCTCTCTGGCGCGAGCTGCTAACTTAATCGGGCAACTTGGAGATCCTCGCTATTTGCTGAAGGTCAACGCACTGTACTATGAATTTGAAGAGATCGGCCTGAACAAACAATTCGGCTACACCTCACCGGCCGATCTCATCGATCTCTACCCCCAGTATTACTTCAACGGCCTCTCAGCGCATTTGCACACAGCAATTCGATATCTCAACGTTACTTCGGCCGGACGCCAGTGGTTGGCGTGTCTGTACAGCAATGTCTTTCGTGCGACTGCGAGCTAAGTCATAGAAGCCAGCGCAATGGCGAGCATTCGCGTTAAGACAGGCCGGTCCTTCGCTCTTGACGGGGCATACTCCAGCCAGCTCCAACGATTGATCGAACGTGACCATGAATGTCGCCTTCTGGCCCGAAGCGGCGGTTCGCTGCGCCGCAGCGATACGGCAGCAATTGGGGGTATAGCGGCGCCCCGAGATATTGCGCACCGCGATGGCGATTGCCTTCTTCTGCCCGACCAGCGCGACAAGCCGCTTGCCGCGGGTGACGCCGGTGTAGAGCAATTTACGCTGCAGCATGGCGTAGTGCTGCGTCATGATTACGGCTGGGTATTCCGAGCCCTGGCTCTTGTGGATGCTCGCGGCGTATGCCGGCACTAGGGCGTCGAGCTCGCCAAAGCCATAAGTGACCGAGCGGCCGTCGAAGCTGACACTTAGTTCGCCTTCCTCAGGCTCAACGTCCGGCACAAACCGCCATTGTAGACCTCCTTGTCATAGTCGTTCTTTATTTAGAGACCGCCTCAGAGTCGGTTACGAAAACGGAACGTCCACAAGATGGGCTATAAAGCAGAGCAATCGAGTCCATAGAATATCGAATGCCGGTCGCAATGAGACGCACGGCAGTTCTTATTCCTTACCGCCCCCAAGCACTTTCCGCTTGATCAGATCTTCCAATGTGAGCAATTCGATACAGAATTGTCCGCACCTTGGGGTCCTCATGGCAGCTGGGCTATGCGATCACGGAGGGTGAAATGGCTTTTATTAAAGAGACTGAGGAATTTGACCAAGAAACACTTCATATCCTCGGTAACGCGCTGGACGAAGCTTGGCGACGAGTAAAGTCCAATCATTGAATGGCAGAGCCCACGGCGCTCGGACCGTGCTTGCTCAACACATTTTCGCTATGGCCAAACAGGGCGAGCGGGACCCTCATCGTCTCATCGACGGTGCGTTGATGCGGCTAACACTCTAAGATGCAACTGACCGGTGAGGACCACGGCGGAACGCTCCGCGGTTTCGCGAGTTTTTATTGGAGGACCAAAAATGGACCGCCGCGATCGGGAACTCTTGGACACGCAGATGAAAAGACATCAACCGCCCTCGCGCCGAGACGGGCTGATGATACTGGCAATAGTTGGAGTGTTCCTCGCTGGCATGACCGCGGGGGGCTTCCTGTTTGCGGCGTATCGAGGCCAGCCGACGGTGCAAACGGCTTCTAGCGACGATGGAAAGACGGCATTAGCGTTTTTCTTGAACGGCACTCCGAACGTCGCGCACTAATAGGTTCGTGGCGGCCGCCGACAATCGGTTGCCGTGTTTCGATCGTGACCGATTGTTGCGGAGCTTGGAGTGTATAGTGTTGACGCCGCAAGAGTTTCGAGAGCAAGCGGACTTGTGTATCGACCGGGCTCGCACAGCGGGCAGCGCCGCAGAGCGCAAACTGTACCGGCGGTTGGCGTTGAGTTGGCTCGAAATCGTCATCCGAATAGAGCCGCGCGCAATCGAGCTGCGCGACGCCGACGCGGCAGCCTTCGCGGTCCGAACTAATGCGCGTGCGGGTGATCAGTCTCGAAAAAACCCCTTGAACCGGCCAGGCGCCAGCGCGGTGTAGGCGTGGTGTTCTGAATGTTGCGGTAGCCAAGGTAGGCCTGGAGCGCGCGAGTATCGACGCCATCGTTGGCGAGCCTCTAGCCGCAGGTCGAGGCGGTGGCGAGGCCGGATCGCCGGATAGCCAAGCCTACCAACTATCAAATACAGTGAAAGAAATGCGTTACAAGGGGGGGCCTACCGGCGCAACAACTCTGGCAGCTTGGCGATGTTAGCTGCAACGTGCCGCGCTTCATCCCGTGTGAGCAGACTGGCCGCAGAGCGGCTGCGCGTTAATGAGTCCACGCCTTTCTGTAATGGGGCCGGGTGAGGTCAAGTCCCCCGAGTGATCGTCACGCCGCCGAACTCACGCTTCTGTCCGTGCGCTGGTTCGTCCCGCCGATCGTTGTGCCCGCGTTCCTCATGTTGTTGATTGTGGCGCGAGCGTCTACGCCGCTTTTCCTGATCGAGATTTCTTGGCTCGGCGAAAGAGCTCATGTCGAAACGCTGCTTATCGATGGACCAGCACCGGAATCTTGCAATGCGTGAGGACCTTGACCGTCTCGCTGCCGAGGACGAGCGCGGAGATGCCATGTCGGCCGTGCGAGGCCATGACGATCAGGTCGCAGCCTTTCGATTCTGCAGTGCCGATGATCGCCCGGTAGGGATGCTCATGCTCGACCTGGATCGTCTCGCATGCGATGCCTGCTGCTTGGGCAGCGTCGGTGGCGGCGCCAAGAGTTTTCTCGGCATGCTCCTTCATGCGTGCTTTGTACTGAGCCGGCGTGTCCTCGATCATCTGCGTGTCCGTCGTGAACGTATGAAAGGGAGGCAAGACCGTCAGCACGGTGATTTTGGCGCCGATCCGCTTGGCCAAGGCGATGCCGTGCTGGATAGCTTTCCCGGCGAGTTCCGACCCGTCCGTTGGTATCAGGATGCTGGTATACATCGTGCCCTCCGAGAACGAGCAAAGCACCTTTCAGAAATTGCAACCGATCCGCAAGTGGCTCGTGAAAAGGACATTGAGCGCGCGCCGGGGCAGCAACGTTCCAGCCCGAGCAGGTAGAATCGAACGGCTTGTACGTGAGCAGTCGCGTCGGCCACTGGAACTCTTCGACATCCATGGCGAAGTTTCTTTTTCAAAAACCCTAGTTTTGACTGCATTGTGGCTTAGTTGAAGTGGGTTGGTTGAATAATGACATTCAAGCAATCGCTTCACAAGATTTCATGGAGAGTACCATGGCGTGGACGACCCCGATCCTTGTCGAGATCTGCATCGGCCTCGAGATCAACGGCTACCTGCCGGCCGAGTTCTGATCCGCAACCCAGTCCTTCACGATCCCCGTGAAGAGCGCGCCCGTCATCGTGCTCAGTGCTGCGGCTGGCTCGCGGTTTGCGCAAGCCGTGTGCGCAAGCTAGCCTTGCCGTCTCGGCCAATGGCGAGCGCTCGATCTGCTGACCTGCGCGCGCAGATGCAGGCCGCGGCGTTTACAGCTGCGCGCCGACGCGCGCGGCGGTCCGATCGCAGCCGTTGACCGGCGTCGAGGTTGCAAGGTTGATTACAAAGCCGCCGAGGTCGTCAATTGCTGCGCCGGGCGCAGCGACATTCGCTGCGATCGTAGATGATATTGCAAAAGCTATTCGGCGGCCGCGCGAACGCATCCTCGCCGACGTGACGGCGGTGCTGCGCGGGCTTGCCGAACAAAGGCTCTTGGAATTGTGACCACCAAACCGTCATGCCCGGGCGCCCCCGCTGCGTTCCGCGACGGGGACCTGGACCCGGCCATGACGAAAGAGAATTCGACATGGCGGAAAATGGGGTCTACAAGCCCCTCGGCCTCCTAGCCGAGCTTACGCACCGCTGTCCGCTGGGCTGTCCGTATTGCTCCAACCCGCTCGCGCTCGACCCGCGAGGAAGCGAGCTTGACACGCAAGCCTGGTCACGGGTGTTCACCGAGGCCGCGGCACTCGGCGTCCTACAGGTGCATCCCTCCGGCGGCGAGCCGGGTGCGCGGCGCGATCTCGTCGCGATCATGGCAGCGGCGCATGCCGCCGGCCTTTACACCAATCTCATCACCTCGGCGGTCGGCATCGCCGCGGACACTTTGCGGCAGCTCTCCGAAGCCGGCCTCGATCACGTGCAGATATCGATCCAGGACAGCGAGCGTGCGTCCGCCGACCGCATCGCCGGTTACGATGGTGCCTTCGCCCGCAAGTGCGGGCTCGCCGCCGAAATCGTTCATCTCAAAATCCCGCTCACCGTCAACGCTGTGATGCACCGCGCCAACATTGATCACATCGAGGACATGGTGGCGCTGGCGCTCGCGCTCGGCGCGAGCCGGGTCGAGATCGCGCACGTGCAATATTACGGCTGGGCATTGAAGAACCGGGCCGCTCTGATGCCGAGCGCCGAGCAGGTTAAGCGCGCCGTCGCGACGGTTGAGGAATTGCGCCGCCGGCATCACGGCAAGATCGTCATCGACGCGATCGTCCCTGACTATTACGCGCGGTTTCCGAAGCCATGCGTCGGCGGCTGGCGGCGGCGCTCGCTGAACGTGACACCGGCGGGCAAGGTGCTGCCCTGCCACGCTGCCGAGTCCATTCCCGGTCTTGAATTCTGGTCGGTGCGCGAGCACTCGCTGGCCGACATCTGGGCGAATTCGCCGGCCTTCAATGCCTTCCGCGGAACCGCCTGGATGCAGGAGCCGTGCGCAAGCTGTGCGCGGCGCGAGATCGATTTCGGCGGCTGCCGCTGCCAGGCGTTCGCGCTCACCGGTGACGCCCGCGCGACCGACCCTGTCTGCCATCTCGCGCCACGCCACGAGGATGTCGCCGCGCTGGCGGCTGTGCAGCATGACGTGCCCTACGCCTACCGTCGGATGTGAGTCCAAACGATTGCGCTATGCCCCGGTATTGGCCAACATCGAATTGGAAACCGTACCCAATTGCCGTGCATAAACAGATCGGCCGGTGCCAATCCTCCACTATCATCTCCTCTTTCCGATTACTTCGTCAGAGGCGGATCGGAGCGTCGTTCGATTCCCGGTGCAGGTTGTCGCCGTAAAGGCTTAAGTGGTCAGTCGCGGACCAATCCCGGACTGCTTATTCATTTTCAGATAATGTCAGCTTGATTTTAGGGGAAGCTGCGCCCCAACCGGTTCCCCACACGGTCTCGAGGATAGTGAGCACGCAGATCATCGATGCAGTGTTGAACATGGCATCTAATGATCAGAAGACCGAGGGTCGTGCTGCCGGACGTGCTTCTGCCCTCTGATCCAAAAGTCCTTGGTTCTATTCGTACTTGCGGTGCCGGCGGCGGCCCATGTCGTGAAATCGTTGGCGGCTTCAGACGAGTGACCTGCTCCACTGGCCACGCTGGCGTCAGCGCCAACTCTCAACTAACATCACGGGTGGATCACTCAATGAAGCCGGTCAGTGTTGCGGAGAGCACCGCTATTGGCGCAGCTTGTCATAGTCTCCAACAGAGTCGCCATTCCCGAGAGAAATGCAAAGGCACGCGCCGGCGGGCTTGAAGTCGCCGTCAAGGCGGCGCTCAAGCACAAATCTGGCATTTGGTTCGGCTGGAGTGGAAAGGTCGCCACTCGCACCAAGATTGCTACCCAGCGGGTCGTGCACGACGGAACTACCTACATCACGCTCGATCTCTCCAAAGAGGACCACCACGAATACTATCACGGCTTCACGAATCGCGTGCTATGGCCGATCCTGCACTACCGCGTCGATCTCGCCGAGTTCTCGCGCCGAGATCTGAGCGGTTATCTGCGTGTCAATGATCACTTCGCGCGCGAGTTACACGAGGTGCTCGGGCCGGATGACCTCGTTTGGGTGCATGATTATCATCTGATTCCACTCGCCAAGGCACTACGCGAGCGCGGGCATGGGAATCGCATCGGCTTTTTCCTTCACATCCCGTGCCCACCGCCGGAAATACTTACTGCGTTACCTAACCACGAGCGTCTTATTCCATCGCTTTGCGAATACGATCTCGTCGGGTTCCAGACCGGCGATGATGCCTTCAATTTCAGCCGTTATCTCACGCGAGAATGCGGCCTGCACAGCCACGATTTCAATTTCGTCCTCGCCGATCGGACAATTCGGATCGACGTATTCCCGGTTGGCATCGAAACTGCGGCTTTCGCCGATCTTTCCCAGCGTTCAGTGCGGTTGCCGTTCGTTAAGCGCGTGATCAGGAGTCTAAATGGCCGAGCGCTTATCATCGGGGTCGATCGCTTGGACTACTCGAAAGGGATCGCTCATCGCCTTTCGGCATTCGAGTTGTTCCTCCAGACGCAGCCTGACTGGCGGGGCAAAGTGACTTATCTACAGATCGCACCCAAGAGCCGCACCGAGATTCCGGAATATGCCGATATGGAGCAGGAGATTGGATCGGCGGCGGGGCGCATCAACGGCGCCTATGGTGAGGCGGACTGGACACCGATCCGTTACGTCAATCGTGCCTATAGTCACTCGACACTTGCCGGGCTTTATCGCGCCGCACGTGTTGGGCTCGTGACCCCGCTGCGTGATGGTATGAACCTCGTCGCCAAGGAATATGTAGCATCGCAGAATCCCGACGATCCGGGGGTGCTTATCCTCTCGCGTTTCGCTGGCGCAGCTCAAGAATGCAAAGCGGCGCTGCTGGTCAATCCATACGATCCTGACAGCGTCGCGGCGGCCATCGGGCAGGCGCTGTCGATGCCCCTGGCGCAGCGGCGCGAGCGGCATGACGCGCTGTTCCGGGTGCTCTCACACAACGACATCCAACACTGGGCCGACCGTTTTCTCGCCGCGCTGGACCGTGAGCCGACGGCTCTGAGCCAGCTCGAGCAAATGCCTTCCGTGGAATCGTAATGTCGTCGTAGAGCCAGGCAAGAGACGGTGGAGGCGAACCTGCGAGCCTCGTCATCTCAATCGCGAAGAAATACATTAACCGAGTGGCCTGCAGTTCCTCGATGCGATTCAGGAGGCAATATCGGCCTGATGAAGGCGATCAACAAGTTCGAGTACGCCGCGACTACAAGTTTTTTGCGAACACCGTTCGGCATTTTCGGGGTGGGGTGCGGCGCTCCACAGTTATGCACCTGCCATCAAGGACGGCTGGTTAGACGCACGGCTCGTCAGCCCAGTGGCAAGAATCCGAATCATGGATCTGACAAGGAACAGGGCTATGTGCTAAATTGGTTCGTTAAGCCGGAGGAAGCGCTCATGCTCCAGACGGTATCGCCGCTCATTCTGAAGCTTTCGCTATTTCTCATGACTGCTGTCGCTACGCATTTGGTCATGTCATTTGGGCAGACGTTGCTACATTATAAAGTCGCGCACCATCCAGTTGGCGGTAAGCTGTTTCGCAATCACATCAACTTCCATCACACCCATTATGCCGACGATCATCTTGTCTCTCGGACGTACCTCGGCGACGAAGGCAACATTACACCCTATTTCCTTATTCCGGTATTTCTAGTCGGGGGATGCGTTTATTTCTTATTGCCGCCAAATCTTTTTGTGGTGACGGCAATCACAAGCGCGGCGTCGTTTTACGCGCATGTCTTTTTCGACAAGGAATATCACGTAGAGGGATCGCGGCTTCAAAGGTTTGCGTGGTTCAGACGCCAGCAGGAACTGCACTTTGTTCATCACCGTCACGCGAATAGCAATTTTGGTATAATTCACTTCTTCTGGGACAAGATTCTCGGTACCTATCGAATGCCGAATGCGGGTGCATAACATCGGGCGCGTGTAAAGCGATTACGCCTTTTTGTGGTGCCGCAGTTTGAATTTGCCTATCTTGACCCAAGACGCGATTCATTCAGACATGGCGTCATGGGAGCGATCCGTCGGACAATCAACCTAATTATAGCGTTGGTACTGTTCGCCATGGGTTGTGGGGGGCTTGCCTATTTTTACTTCATTGCAGCCACTCGGAACGCCGGCACCTTTGCAACGAGTAGCGTGCTTTTGCTTGTCACAGCCTACATGTTCGGCGCGGGATTGCTTTGGGCAATCGCTCAAACGATCGCCTGGTGCATAATATTCTTTTTTGCATCGGCTGCCGCCAGTTCCGCCTACCTTACCGCGAGCGAAATCTTCCCCCTTGAAACGCGAGCGCTCGCCAATGCCTGCTTCTATGCGTTCGGCACGGCCATTGGCGGCAGCACTTCGCCTCTCCTATTCGGCTGGTTGATCGAATCCGGATCAGCTTGGCACGTGAGTTTCGGATATGCAATCGCCGCGTTGCCGCTCCTCGCGGCGGGGACTGAACTTAGATTTGGCGTCGATGCCGAAGGAAAACCGCTGGAGAGCATCGCCGATCCGCTATCCAGTTGAAGCGGTGCAGGTCAACGATGGTATCGGCGATCTGTAGGGCATTTCGTCAACGCCTCCGCTATTTGAGGTGGTTTGGAATCGACGCGATCTGGATTGCCCCAATCTACCCTTCGCCGACGGCCGATTTTGGATAGGACGTGAGCGACTATTGCGGAATTGATTCAATTTACGGGTGGCTCTCCGAATTCGATCAACTCGTTCGTCTCCGTGCTTGTTTCCTAACACGGGCATTATTTGGCCCGACAAATGCTTGTGATGGACATATGCGTTATGCTGGAATGGCAATGCCGATTCTCTCTATCAAACACGTCACGAACTATCGTTATCTTCGGCCGGTAGCCTTCGGCGAGCATCGGATGATGCTGCGTCCGCGCGACGACGACGACCAAAGGCTACTCCAATCCGATCTTGAGATCACTCCGAAGCCGCGGGAGCTCGCTTGGGGGCGGGACGGATTTGGCAATCACGTTGCGATTGCGCATTTCGCCGACCGTTCTGACGAGTTGCGCTTTGTCAGCACCATTTGTCTCGAGTACGCGCCGAACGGATTTCATGAGGACGATATCGAGGACTACGCTCGTGTCTATCCGTTCAGCTATATCGCGGGGATTGGTCGCATCTGAGACGTTTCATTTTGCCGCTGTCGCTGGAGCCCGAACTTAGACGCTGGAGCGACCAATTCTTTAGGAATGGATCAGCGGACACGCATGCGATGCTCGTCGACATGACGCGGACCATCCGCCAGACCTTTGGGCACTTGGCTCGCCGCGAGAAGGGTATCCAAGATCCGATTCGAACCATCGCCCTAGGGAGCGGTAGTTGCCGCGATCTCGCGGTGTTGATGATCGCGGCACTGCGCTCACGCGGAATTGCCGCGCGGTTCGTCTCGGGTTACCTACATTTAGCCCAGGAAGAGCACCAAGAAGACGAGCATCCAATTACGGGTGGCAACACGCACGCTTGGGTCCAGGTTTACGTTCCAGGTCCTGGCTGGGTAGACTTCGATCCGTCGGCAGGTGTTGTGGGAAACCAGAACCTCATCCGCGTCGCGGTTGTTGAGCACCCGCGGGACGCAATTCCTCTACGAGGGACATGGTATGGAAGCGCGTCGGATCACCTTGCCATGGAGGTTGCGGTGAGGGTCAAAGCGGCGTTGAACGATAAAGCTTTCATGCAATCCTGTTCTTAGCTACCGGGTTCGGCGCGATTCGTCTGCGGCGAACCGAAGAGTTTTTTGATGAAGATTTCCCGCCAACAGTCGCTCAAAACTGCAACGCGTTGCACCGGCCAACAAGAAACGCGTTTCACCACCCGTCGGTTTGGACCTCTATGATGCCGCTATCGGCACGGCCGTGCGCCATCCGCCCAGCCGGGGCGGGGTCGAGGAATCTGGTCCTGGCGCGAACCGTCGGACCGCTCCGACAAGAGGCCTTTCGTGACAGTTGGCCGAAGCGAGGGCTGGGGTCGTTGGATGCCGAAATTCACCATCATGTCCTTCACCCACTGCGGGCTGATACCGGGATGGAGCGTCTCGAATTGCTTTCTGCATGTGATGCTGCAGTCCATAATCCCGGACGGCGGCTTCGCGGTCGCAATTTCGCGATAAATTTCAAAAATCGCCTCCGCACTAGCCTGGGGCAAACTCATCAAAAAATGCTCTGAAAGGCAGAGCATCATTTTGGCACTTCATCCGCCCAGACGCGAAACTCTGACAAAGTGCCAGAGCCAAACGTGTGCGTCAGAGGCACGTCTGCGGCGTCGCGGCCCTGCGCTATGAGGATACGACCGATCCGGGGGGCGTTGTTGCGCGGGTCAAAGGCGTACCAACGGTCGCCCAGATAAACTTCAATCCAAGCGGCAAAATCCATCGGCGCGTAGGGCGGGGGGAGGCCGATGTCAGTGATGTAACCGGTGCAATAGCGCGCCGGGATGTTCAGGCAACGGCAGAAGGCGACTGCAAGATGCGCGTAGTCGCGGCAAACACCGCGGCGCTCTTGGTATGCTTCGAACGCCGTTCTGGTGGCGCGGGAGTGCTCGTAGCCGAAGATTATGTGATTGTGCACGAAGTCGCAGATGGCCTGCACCCGCGACTAACCGAGTGGGGTATTTCCGAAGAGCCGCCAAGCCTCGTCGGATAGACGATCGGTCTCGCAGTAACGACTGCCAAGCAAAAACAGTATGACTTCTGCCGGCAGGTGCTGAACTTGGTGCTGCAGAGCGTTCAGATCGATCGGGTCGGACAGGCCCGAGTCACGAATAATAGCGTCCGTGCCGAGGCTGAATTGACCACTGGGCGCAACGAGGCGACTGCACCAATTTCCGAAGCTGTCGCGGTAGCCTTCAATAGGAACCGAAGGGTTCGTTATCAGATAATCCGGACGCTCCAGTTCGGAGACGCGCGAGAAGTGCACGTTCAACGTGACAATCATAGGCGTCGTTTGCGGAAATTCGAAGCGGAGCTCGCAACCGACACGGATACGCATGCCTTCCCTACCTTTTAGGGTCCGCCCAGTGCAAAAAGGTCGGAATATTGCCCTATCGAGCACACCGGCGCGATAAATCTCTCCACGAGTTCGGTGAGGACCCCCAATTCCTACGACAACCGAATAGTCAGTGTCCTCAAAACGAAGCTTAGGCGTGGGCGTGGGATGAAGTGGATGGCAGAACGTCATTTCACGTATTGCCGACGCTGTAGGAATGCGCACCAGTGCCGGCCAGCTTGCCGCTATCAACAATCAGATATTCGTTCCGGATCGGACGAACTCTTGAACCAACATTCCAGGATTTCTCTGGTTCCAGCTGCGTAGCGCGCCTGAGCCGACAATGATGTCCCCGAAGTGTGCGGCGTCATTCCGTGATGGGGCATCGTACGCCAAGGGTGATCCTTCGGTGGTGGCTGCGGGAACCAGACGTCGCCTGCATAGCCGGCAAGCTGCCCGCTTTTAAGTGCACGGACGATGGCATCGCGGTCGCAGATCTTGCCGCGCGCCGTGTTTACCAGATACGCGCCCCGCTTCATCTTCCCGATCAGCGCGTCGTTGAAGAGGTGTTCGGTCTCCGGGTGAAGTGGAGCGTTGATTGTAACCACGTCGCAGACACGTATCATTGATTCGACGTTCGGGTGGTAAGTGACGTCCAGCTCTTTCTCGACATCTTTCGGCAGCCGATGCCGATCGGTGTAGTGAAGCTTGACGTCGAACGGCTTCAACCGTTTCAGAACGGCCAAGCCAATGCGTCCAGCCGCAACCGTACCGACCTCCATCGCTTCGAGATCATAGGAACGTGACACGCAGTCCGCGATGTTCCAGCCCCCGTCGATTACCCACTGATAAGACGGGATGTAGTTGCGTATCAACGACAAGATCATCATCACCACATGCTCGGATACGCTGATGCTATTGCTATAAGTAACTTCAGCGACCGTCACGCCGTGCTTGATGGCGGTTTCAAGATCCACGTGGTCTGATCCGATACCCGCCGTGATCGCAAGCTTCAGCTTCTTTGCCTTCGCGATCCTTTCCGCCGTCAGGTAAGCCGGCCAAAAGGGTTGTGAGATGACCACTTCCGCGTCGGGAAGCTCACGTTCGAAGACCGAAGTCGCGCCCTCTTTATCCGAGGTTACCACGAAGGTGTGGCCTAGACCTTCAAGGAATTTGCGCAGACCAAGTTCACCCGAGACAGAGCCGAGAAGCTCGCCTGGCTTGAAATCGATGTGTTCCGGCGTCGGCGCCGATTGACCGCCGGGATAACGGTCGATTTTCGGAATGCCATCCCGCGCGTAGGACTTGGGATAGCCGCCGATGGGATCGTCGTAGAGCACGCACAGGATCTTCGCCATCTCTTCCTCCCTTTGCCGCCGTCGTGGCTTTGCTCGTGTCCTGCTCTTCCACGATCAGAAGCGAGGAGTGCGCGGCGGGCCGCCTCTTCCGGGCCCCCCGGGATCGTCCGAGGCTTCATCGGCAGCAGACCCTCGCGCTGCAGCTTTTTGCGAGCGAGCTTGCGGGCGCGGCGGATGGCCTCGGCTTCTCCCGGACCCTTCGCTCGGACGGCTTTTCGTAATGGCTGCGTAGGTTCATCTCGCGGAAGACGCCCTCGCGCTGCATCTTCTTCTTAAGCACCCTGAGGGCTTGTTCGACATTGTTGTCCCGGACGAGAACCTGCACGCGGCGTTCCTCTTCGATCGGGCGGTTGAAAGGACCAATGGCCAAGCGGCCCGAACCACCGGCGAACGGATATGCACAATCCGGATGCCGATGGCACCCGCAAAGCGAGGCCGCGGATACCCGGAAAGGGTTTCCGGCTCAGCTTGAATTGAACATCGAACGCTTTTAGGTGGCCTTTCGATTATCTCTATGCTTCTGTCCGTCCGGAATCTGAGCAACATTGCTCACACTTATGCTCTGAACCAGTCACGTCCCTCGGCCAACTGCATCGGAACGAAGCGAAAATAGCCGCGGCGATCACGTTTGCTCACGAAGCCGCAGCCGCGCGAGCATAGGACGCATACGCCGTCGAACCGAATCAGGCCGTGCGGCGAGTCGATGCTGCCAGAACTTTTTGGATCAACGACGATTGACTGCTGCGTCTGCATGGAAAAAGGAAACACACCGGGGACGGCAGACGCAACAGGGGTGATCGTCGCATAGAGCCTGTCTCCGACAATGGCTGCCGACATCAGCAATGACCGAGCACTGGGCGGCGACCTCCGTTGCTCTTTTAAGCACAAGGCGAGAAACCTCCCTGGTAAGGTCCTCCGCCTTCACTGTACAGGTCACTCGCCGTGACCGGCTCATGAGAGGATTTCCACCTCCAAGGTAGATGCCAAGCTGGGCGAACAAACGAAAGCGCCCCGACAACCGGGGCGCTCCCAAATTGCATCCAGTCAGATCTTCAGGCGGCGAGCTTGTTCGGCTGGACCTCCAGGACTTTGCTGGAGCTCGCGATCGGGATCGCCCGAGGCTTCATTGCCTCTGGGATCTCGCGCACGAGGTCGATGTGCAGGAGCCCGTTCTCCAGGCTCGCACCCTTGACCTGCACATGGTCGGCGAGTTGGAAGCTACGTTCGAAGTTCCGCGCGGCGATGCCCTGGTAGAGCACGTCGCCGCCCTTCTCCTCGTCGTTGGTCTGCTTCTCGCCTCGGAGCGTCAACGTGTTCTCCTTTGCTTCGATCGCGAGATCAGCGTCGGTGAAGCCGGCGACTGCGACCGAGATGCGATAGTCGTTCTCGCCGGTCCGCGCGATATTGTAGGGTGGATAGCTCGGTACCGACCCTTCCACGCTGCCGACCTCGTCGAGCATGGAGAACAGCCGGTCGAAACCAACGGTTGAACGATAGTAGGGAGCAAAATCAAATGAACGCATAGCATGACCTCTTTTGTTTGAGCGACATGCGAACGGTCCGCCATCAGGCCTGACCTTTCGTATCACGCAGCCTCATGGCCTGCGTATTACTTACTTGTTGATGCCGCCAGGCCTTAACAAGGGGTGAAACCAAATATTCTCCGGAGCGCATGGCATTTTTGTTGAATCGCGCTGTGACTGTCTGATGCTCACACGAGCATCGGAAGCATCCGATTTTCAATTTGTAACGAGGGACAAGTACCACATTTTGTTTTTCTGACGCAAAAGATCGCATAATCTTTGTGAGGAAAAAGAATATGAAGTTGAATGCGCAAGACCTAAAAACAATAGTCAACGCCACACTGGAACATTATAACCGGCGTGCCGAAGAGTTCTGGGCAGGCACTCGCGATCACGATGTCAGCCAGAACATCGCTGCGATGTTGCAATACATCGAGGGTGAGCCGCGTTTCACAATACTTGATTTTGGCTGCGGGCCAGGGCGAGACCTCAAAGTGGTTGCCGAACTTGGTCACATCGCGGTCGGTTTGGAAGGCGCTGCACATTTCGCCGACATGGCTCGCGCCTACAGCGGCTGCGAAGTTTGGCAGCAGGATTTTCTCAAGCTCCATCTTCCGAATAGCTATTTCGATGGTGTATTCGCCAACGCTGCGCTGTTTCATGTACCCAGCCAGGAGTTGCCGCGCGTGTTGTTGGAACTGCACGCAAGTCTGAAACCGGGTGGTGTGCTGTTCAGCTCAAATCCGCACGGTCATAACGAGGAAGGCTGGAACGCCGGGCGCTACGGCGTGTATTATGATCTTCATACTTGGCGCCGCTATGTATCGGCAGCAGGGTTCGTTGAGCTTTCCCACTATTACCGGCCTGCCGGCCTGCCGCGGGAAAGGCAGCCTTGGCTAGCGAGTGTCTGGCGTCGGTAAGAAGTTGCATCACCAACCGCCGCCCGACGCCATCTCCGACCGGTGTCGCTCAAACCGGTCAGCAGTGCACGCCAATTGCGCTTTGCGTCACCCCGCAATCAGCTTAGATCAGCTCGCCGGTGCACCCGGCTGTTTCACCGGGTGCGCGCGGGCGAAAGCGTCGATCATGGAAAGCGAATTAGCGATTCGGGTGAAATTCGAAAACGGCGCGATGTCGACCGAAAAGAATTTTGCTCCCGCGGCTTGGCTCGCGAGGCAGATATCGGCGAGCGTGATCGTGTCGCCGTGGCAATAGCGGCCGGTGGCGACGTCTTTCAGGTGCGCTTCGAGCGCGGTCAGCGCGGCCGTGTGCCAATGCTGGCACCATTTGATGCGCGTCGGCTCATCGAGCTTGAATTCGTGTTCCAGATATTCACGCACGCGCGGCACGATCAGCGGGTGTGAATCGCAGGCGACGATTTGTGCGAGGCCCCGCACACGCGCGCGGCCCCGGGCGTCGCGCGGCAGAGCGGCGGGTTCGGATGCCGTCGCCGACGTAATGCGCATTGAGGACGATCCCGTCACGCTTCTGGCGTAGCAATTTTGCCAGGGCGCGCTTGCGGTGCTCGAGCGGCGAGCGGCACAAGTCCTCGCCATCAAGCTCAATCAGATCGAACGCGCAGAGCACGGCGGCGCGGTCGTGTTGCCGGTAGCGGAGCAGATCAAAGACCGGCATGCCTTCCGCTTCAAGTATTGGTTCCGCCAATCCACTGCCGCTCAGAGTGAGCCATTTGATACAGATTCCGAAAGTGGAACGGCTCAAAGTTAGCAGATGCCTGCCGCTTTCAAGCCCCTGTCCCCCAGCGCCCGTGCCGTTGCGCGCATACGAGACCCGCTTGGATCGATCACGGCCATTTGTGCAGCCGTGTGGCGGTGGCGATCCCGCCAAGCGAAAGTTGCTGTTGTTACATTCTCGTTGCTTGCCGGATGCATGTCGGCGCACGCCGAAGTGGCCAGCATCTACGGCGACGGAGATGGCCTGTGTGGTCACCTTACTGCGAGCGGTGAGCTCTTCGACTGTTCCGCAATGACCGCGGCGCACCGCTCGCTTCCTTTTGGGACGCTGGTCAGCGTCTGCCACGATGGATGCGTGACGGTGCGGATCAATGATCGCGGTCCCTTTGTCCGCGGGCGTCACATCGATTTGTCTCCAGCCGCGGCGCGGGCGATCGGCCTCCACCAAACTGGCCATGTGCAAATGTCTCGGTGACACACAAACCGCTGTGCGGCGTCGCGTCGCGCCCTGCGTCGGGGTGCGCCGCCTTAGCCGGCGGAGCCTTCTGTCCTTGAATGTTGTGTCCTAATTTCAAAACTGTGCGCTTTTTGCACAGCTCCAATCGTTAACTAATCGTATTGTGGTTCGTCACCGACAGGTGGACTCCATGTCTGCGTTTGAGCGGCTATTGGTACCCGGTTGCACCGAACTGCCCGCATGTCGGTGCGGGAAAGAAATGCAAATCGCAAGCCTCGACCAACTCCCGGGAAGAAGTGACGCGTATGTCCGGGTCTATAATTGCCCTGCCTGCCACCACGAGAGGCGGCTTACCGTTTGGGCTATCGACACAGTGGCTCAAAGGCAGACTCAGTTGGCGGCCTCACGCGCGCCTTGTCACGGATCATGAGATGGGCCGCCGCTCGACGTCCCGGCTCTTCCTCGTAATAGACGTACGCGAGCGCGTGGCCGGTCCGGTCGCCGCAATGTCGCGAGGGCGCTTGCCGGTTCCTGCTGCGAGAGC
Source organism: uncultured Alphaproteobacteria bacterium (assembly GCA_963806465.1). GTDB lineage: Bacteria > Pseudomonadota > Alphaproteobacteria > Rhizobiales > Xanthobacteraceae > BOG-931. The sequence continues at coordinate 172,565 of CAWDZD010000078.1, forward strand.
AGCCGCAACGCCGGCGGCTTGGCCGGTGAGCCAACACTGGGGGATCTCGCGCAGGAACGTGTGCGAGCTCGCATCGCAAGCAACGTGGCGCCCGGCACCCAATATGTTGTCGAGCTTTTCCGGCACCAGCGCTCCGTAGGGCACCGAGATATTGGGAAACTTCGGTGCCAAGGAGGTCGACACGCCAATTTCGTCATCCCACACCTGACCGGTGTCCCATTGCTCACGGGTCACCCTGCGCACACCAGCGAGCCGCCGGCTGTGGCGAACGCCGATCTGCGGTGCTCCAAGCATCAGGAAGGCATTGGAAAAGCCAGGAGCCGCAGCCCGATAAACCTCAAGATGGCCGACTGCGAGCTCACGCGAACGAAGTTCGACGGTGGTCAAGTCCTCGACATCGACTGCGCTGTAACCTGCAAGCCGCGGCCCTAAGAACAATGCCACGTCGTTGCGCCAGGACACGAACGGCTTCTCGAAGAATTTTACGCGGTCGCGACCCAGCGCCATGAAAGCTGCAAACAAGTCCGGTTCTTCGCGGCGGAACGCGAGCCATCGCTCCATATCGACGCCGCCGAGCAGGAAGACGGTATTCATACAGTGGTGAATATCGCTGGCGTCGACATCAGATTCGCACCGTGCGCCGGACCGCGAGATCAGGTCGGCGTCGCCGGTGGTGTCGACAACCACTTTGGCCAGAATCGCGTGCCGGCCTTCCTTGCTTTCAAAGATCGCACCCCGCACGATGCCATCTTCGATGATCGGCGCAGTGCACCACGCGTGCAGCAACAGCCGCGCCTTGGCCTCCTCCGCCATCCGCATGGACAGCGTCTTGAGCGCCTCGGGATCGATCGTCGGCGACCACGTCACAATGCCATGGTAGGCAGCTGTCCGCTGCGCCCAATAGGCGGCGGTTGCGACGTCGCGACTTCCCCAGTCGGCGCGCGGCGGTCCCTGGATCGCGTCCTTCGGCAGTCGCTCCATGAATTCGTCGGCGAGCCCGCGGATGATCGGCCGGCCGGACCAATCGGTCATGCGGTCGATCCAGATGACAAGCCCGCCGGTCGAAAGCCCACCCAGGTGGTTATAGCGCTCTACCAGCAAGACCTCGGCGCCAAGCCGCCCAGCAGCAATGGCGGCCGCCGTTCCGGCCGGGCCACCGCCGACCACCAGCACGTCGGTTTCGGCGAAAACTGGAATTTCGCGCGCGGGCTCGAAAAACGTTTTGCTGGGGCGGACGTGCCGCACCCGATCACTGCCGCTAAACAGCTCAAGACCCTGAGCGGCGCCGATGCTGCTGCTATAATTACCGCTGCCTGGGGGATCGCGGAAAATCTCGCTTTCCCGCGTCGTTCGCATACCGGGTTCAGTTTCTTTGCCGGTCGACATTTCGCAACCTCAACCGCTTGCCCCGTGGGAAAGCGCGACAATCGTCATCAACGACAGCCACCGCTCGACCCCGTGCGCGTATATTGCCAACCAGCGTAGTGTCGCCGACGAGCCCGCGCAATCGGCCCCCTTAAAGACGCCATCCCAGGGCCGCTCGTGTCGCGTCCGCATTCAGGTCGAAGCTTTCAGGAGTAAGAGATGCCCAAAGGCGACTACGCAGCTTTTCGCTCGCTCGACCCTTTCTTCGCAGTTGTCATGGAGGGTCTCTCGAAGTTCGTAGACGGTGAACATTACTTCGACACCCTCGACGACGATGTTTTATTTGAGTTTCGCTACGATTTTCCGGGTTGGCCGCAGGTAACGCGTGGCCGTGCCAACCTCATGGCGCTCTATTCGGGATACGGTAACAGCATCCGGCTCGACCGCGGCGATGCGCTGATTACGCATCCTTCCGAGAACGGCCGTGTCGTGACCCTCGAGTACGAAGTGCATGGGGAGATACTCGCGACCGATACGCGCTATGACAACAGGTTTGTCTCGATCGCCACGATTGAGAATCGCAAGATAGTGCGCTGGCGCGATTACATGGATTCGCTCGCCGCATGGAGGGCGTTGAACCGGGCCACCTAACAGGCACGAGCCGCTTCAAATGCCTTCAAAAGCGCCGTTTCGAGCGCGCATCCGCCGTGTCCGCTATTGCTCGCATCGCTACCATTCGCTGCATTGCGGCAGTACATGGCGAGACCGGCGAAGCCGATTAAGTTGACGGCGGCGGTCGGGGATCTGTTTGTGCAACCAGTCACTGCTTTGACGCGATTTTCAAATCGGAGCTAACGGAGAGGGCAGGCACACGCCGAGCGTTACAGCCGTCCACGCTCTCCGAATGCAGAAAGATCAACTCCAGGTGGGGCATACCATCCACCCGAGCGATAACGGGCGCCAAGCTTCAGAGCGACATCCTTTGCCATAAGGAAATCGCACCGGAAGCAGGCGGATTGATCCTTGGCCAGGGATCGACGTGCTTCAATCCGCGAGCGCAGCTTTCGACACTTCGAGAGCGAAGAAGTTTCGCAGCGGGTACTCGCCCAGTTTCAATCACACCTACATTGCAGAGATCTGCGGCTTTCTCGGCGACCCGCGCCTTGGCCGCGTGAGGCCTTGGAGCGCCACCGAGTTGGCGTCGGCGCAGCTGATGCCTAGCTAGCACACGGCTAGCAGCTACTCATCGAATTGGCTCACCTTATCCCCAGCCTAGGTAAGACGAGAATCCCGTCCCGCTGAATGAAGGGGAGTCGCACGTAGCGCCCGCCTCCTGGCCGGATATGCTGCGGAATCCCCGGGTCGAGTTTGAGCACCTCGATAGTGAACTGCTCGCGGCTGCGCCAAGCACCGCACTCGAAATTCGGTTACGGCCGTTTCAGCCGATGATGCCCTGTTCGGCACTGTCCTGTTTTGTTTGAGGATTTTGGCTAGGGCCGTCCACCACATCTCGTTCTGTGTCGTGCGCTGCTACCGGATTGGGTAGCAAAATGGTAGCAGGATGTTCGATATTCGTTCGATGATCAAAATCGTGGCATTATTCTTCTCCTCTTCGCGACCTTAGTCAGCGGGAACTGCGCGGCCTAGGTCTTTCAAACCAGTCCTTTGATCACCCCTGGCGATTATTTCGGGGCCTTGCCAATATCTAGGACGAACTTCTCTTGGTCAGTGGTCTCGATCGCGCCCGGTCGTACCGCGCGCACACTTGCGATCGCTGTCGCAGGCTCTACGCCTAGTTCGACCAAAGGCCGTGCTGCTATGGTGCCGGCCCGTCCAATCTCTCCGCGGCGAGGGCCAGCGCGTCGGACCCGCTGAAAGGCGCGCTTCGTGAGCCAAGTCGCGCTAATCTTGGAGCGTGCATGGAACTGAGCCGACTACCGCTCGTCGTCGCCTTCGAGCTGAGCGAGAAGCGTAAGGCGATCGTCGCAGACGCTCTCGCCGGCGCAAGCGCTGTCGTATATCTCACCGAGCTCGATGAGGCGGCCCGCGCCGAAGCGCTGCGCAACACCGGCGCGCTCTTGACATTTAACACCTCCAAAGAACTGCGGTCCGGCGAGGCAGAGCTGGTGGACGGCGCGCGGCTGATCCAGTTCATCATTGCTGGCGTGGACTTCATTCCGCTGGGCGACCTCCCGGAGGGTGTGCCAGTGGCAACCAACGGCGGCGGCTATGCCGAGTCGATGGCTGAGCATTCGCTCGCCATGGCACTTGCCGCCGCCAAGCGTCTGCTCTTGGAGCACGAAAACCTCAAGCTTGGTCAGTTCAATCAGTTCACGCGGAACCGCATGCTCTCGGGCAGGGTCTGCGGAATCTTCGGCTTTGGCGGCATCGGAGCCGCGACCGCGCGGCTGATGCACTGCATTGGCATGCGAGTGCACGCCATCAAACGGCATGGCCGGACCGATGAGCGGGTGGACTGGATCGGAACGCCGGAGCGGTTGAATGAGCTCCTGGAGGCGGCCGACGTTCTGTTGATCAGTGCGCCGCTCACCCGTGCCACTTACGGCCTGATCGGCGCCGCCGAGCTTCGCCGCATGAAGGAAGATGCCATTCTCGTCAACGTGGCCCGTGGGGAGATCGTGCAGGAAAGGCCGTTGTATGACCACTTGGTCACGCACCCGCGCTTCACCGCCTGCATCGATGCCTGGTGGATTGAACCGGTACGCCACGGAGAGTTCCGCATCGATCAACCGTTTTTTGACCTACCGAACGTCGTCGCCTCGCCGCACAACTCGGCACAGGCCGAAGGCGCGCACGATATCGGCTTGCGCCGCGCAGTTGAGAACTGTCGTCGCGCTTTGACCGGCGAGGCGCCACTTCACGTTATTGGTCTCGATGAGAGGCTGACGTAGAACGGTGGCGACTGTCGGCTGCCTTCGGTTTCTGCTCCTGCATGATTGCCTGCTCCTGCGCGTTTGGCCAGGTATCGAGCTTCTCGTCCTCGCTCCTGTCTGGCCCTCAAAAAAGATATAACCGCCGATGTGCGCCGGCGCATCGACCACTTCCTCGCCGGCGTGACAGCCCGATTTCGAGCGATCGAAGCACCGGTCCTGCTCAGTTTGGCGCAAGCGGGAATCCAGACAGAGAGCACCCGATGCTACGGTTCGAATTGCTGGGTCCCCGCTTGCGCAGGGACGAGCGAACAAGACAAAGCGCTTACGCTTGCGAACTAGCACCGCGCCCCAGCGCGGCCTGGGCGGCGGCTAATCGCGCGATCGGCACGCGGAACGGCGAGCAGGACACGTAGTCCAGCCCGAGCTCGTGGCAGAATGAAACCGAGGCGGGATCGCCGCCGTGCTCGCCGCAGATGCCGAGCTTGAGATTTTGCCGCACCTTGCGGCCGCGCTCAGTGGCGATGCGGACGAGTTCCCCGACGCCATCGCGGTCGATCGACACGAAGGGGTCGACCGCAAGAATGCCCTTTGATGTATAGATGCCCAAAAAGCTCGCCGCGTCGTCGCGACTGATACCGAAGGTGGTCTGCGTCAAGTCGTTGGTGCCGAAGGAAAAGAACTCGGCCGTCTCGGCGATCTCGCCGGCCCGCAATGCTGCGCGCGGCAGCTCAATCATGGTGCCGACCTGATATTTGATCTTGCTCTTTGTCTCCGAGGCGACGGTCTCAGCAGTGGCGTCGATGCGTTCTTTGACCAGGTCGAATTCGGCTTTGCTGGCAATGAGCGGTACCATGATCTCCGGCACAACGGGCACGCCGGTCGCGCGGCCAGCCTCCACCGCTGCCTCAAAGATGGCGCGCGCCTGCATTTCCGCGATCTCCGGATAGGCGATCGCCAGCCGGCAACCGCGGAAGCCGAGCATCGGATTGAACTCATGCAGCTCGCGCGCGCGGTCGGCGAGTTTCTTCGGATCGGCGCCCATGGTCTGCGACACCTGCGCGATTTCCTCCTCGGAGTGGGGCAGGAACTCGTGCAGCGGCGGATCGAGCAAGCGGATGGTCACCGGCAGGCCGCCCATGATCTTGAACAGCTCGACGAAATCAGCCCGCTGCATCGGCAAGAGTTTTTCCAGCGCGACGCGGCGGGCTTTCTCGTCTTCCGCCAAAATCATCTCCCGCACGGCGCTAATGCGGTCCTCGTCGAAGAACATGTGCTCGGTGCGGCAGAGCCCGATGCCTTCAGCACCGAATTTGATGGCGGCACGGGCGTCGGCCGGCGTATCGGCATTGGCGCGCACCTTGAGTGTGCGCACCGCATCGGCCCACTTCATCAGGGTGTCGAACTCGCCGGCAAGCTCGGACTCGCGCATCGGCACCTTGCCGTCAAGCACCTGCCCGGTCGAACCGTCGATCGTCAGAATGTCTCCCTTCTTCATCGTCGTGCCGCCGGCAGTCATCGTCTGCGCGCGATAATCGACGCGCAAGGCGCCGGCGCCCGTGACGCAGGGCTTGCCCATGCCGCGGGCGACCACGGCGGCGTGCGAGGTCATGCCGCCGCGCGTGGTCAGGATTCCCTCGGCGGCGTGCATTCCGTGAATGTCCTCGGGCGAAGTTTCGACGCGAACCAGGATCACCTTGTGGCCCCGGCTCTTGAGCGTTTCGGCTTCCTCGGATGAGAAGACGATTTCACCGCAGGCCGCGCCCGGCGAGGCCGGAAGACCGGTCGCAATCACTTTGCGCTCGGCTGAGGGATCGATGGTCGGATGCAGGAGCTGGTCGAGCGCGGCGGGATCAATGCGCGTCACCGCTTCTTCCTTGCTGATCAATTTTTCCTGCGCCAGCTCGACGGCGATACGCAACGCCGCCTTGGTGGTACGCTTGCCGTTGCGCGTCTGCAGCATCCACAGCTTGCCTTGCTCCACGGTGAATTCGAGGTCCTGCATGTCGCGGTAATGCTTTTCGAGCACGGCGTGGATGCGCTTGAGGTGGGCGAAGGCGTGCGGCAGCGCCATCTCCATCGAAGGCTTTTTCGAGCCCGCCTCCTTGCGCGCTTCTTCGGTGATCTCCTGGGGCGTGCGGATGCCGGCGACCACGTCCTCGCCCTGCGCGTTGATGAGGAACTCGCCGTAGAGTTTTTTCTCGCCGGTCGACGGATTGCGCGTAAACGCGACCCCGGTCGCCGAGGTCTCGCCCATATTGCCAAAAACCATGGCCTGCACGTTAACCGCCGTGCCCCAGCTTTCCGGAATGCTGTTCAGGCGCCGATAGGTGATCGCGCGTTGGTTCATCCACGAGCCGAACACGGCGCCGATGGCGCCCCACAATTGTGCGTGCGGGTCCTGCGGAAACGGCTGGCCCTTCTCCTTCTCGACGCGCTCCTCGTAGCGGATGATAAGTTGCTCCCAGTCGGCGGCCTCGAGGTCGGTGTCGAGCGTGTAGCCGTTGCGGTCCTTGTGCTCGTCGAGGATTTCCTCGAAGTGATGGTGCGCGATGCCGAGCACCACGTCCGAGTACATGGTGATAAAGCGCCGGTAGCTGTCACAGGCGAAGCGCCGGTCGCCGGACTTTTCCACGAGCGTCGCGACGGTCACGTCGTTGAGGCCGAGATTGAGCACCGTGTCCATCATGCCCGGCATCGAAGCACGCGCGCCCGAGCGCACCGAGACGAGCAGCGGATTTTTGCCATCGCCGAACTTTTTTCCGGTGATGCGGCCGACCTCGGCTAGCGCAGCTTCGACCTGCTGCTGCAAATCCTTCGGATAGGTTTTGCCGTTCTGGTAAAAATACGTGCACACCTCGGTGCTGATGGTGAAGCCGGGTGGCACCGGCAGGCCGAGATGCGCCATCTCGGCGAGGCCGGCGCCCTTGCCGCCAAGCAAATTGCGTACGCCGGCGCGGCCGGACGCCTTGGCGCCGCCGAAGGTGTAGACCCATTTGCCCTTGGCCGCTGTCTGCGACGGCGCGGGCCTGGCTGCGGATTTGGCTGATCGAAATTTTTTCCGAATTCGCGCACCCGCCGTGCGAGCCGCCGTTTTCGTCGATTTCTTCACTGGCTGACGGGAGATTTTTGAGCGCGATTTGACCATGAGATCTCGTTCGCTTGAGCCCAGCCCATCCTTAACCGACATTCCCCAGACGAATAACGGACGGCGGGGTTCCCGGGAAGCCCCACACTCGGGCTGCACTGCTTTCCGTCGTCCCAAACGACGATTGATCCGCCGACTTATCCAGTCATTCAGACCACACCCTCCCGTCGTGGTGGCGCATCCGACCCCTTCGGTCCCTACGCTGGAGCCGGTCTTGGTCGCAGTCCCTCGATCAGCCGCCTGGAACAATTCCTTCGGCACCGCGACCTCGTTGGTCTAGGGGGATCTGGAAGCGTATTCTGCTGGCAACCATCCTTGTGCCCGCGCATTCGCGACCTTCCGGCGGGCGCCGCTACAGAAACTATTTTCCCGTTGATATTCGTGCCCGTCGGCCTGCTCCCGATCCGTGATCGAGCGAGTGATGCGCTCGAGGACATCGACGACGTTGGCGGGAAGAAAATCCGGAAGGGTGAGAGCGTGCTCTGCCTGCTGGGGTCTGCCAATCGAGACCCAACAGTCTATCCGGATGGGCCGGATAGATTGGATATCTCCTGGCCCGATGTACGTCCTCTGTCCTTCGGAGGCGGTATTCACTTCTGCCTTGGTGCCCAACTCGCGCGAATCGAAAAGCAAGATCGCCATTGCGACCCTATTTCGCCGCCTGCCAAGTCTGCGGCTCGATGATGCCGAAAAACCGGAATGGCGGCCGACTTTCGTGCAGTGCGGCCTGCAAAGGCTGCCCGCGAGCTGGTGATTGTGGTCCACCTGCGTCCCGTCGGGGACGCTGCACTGACTTCGCCTAGCCGCAGTCTTGAGTCCGTTATTGGCCACTGCATCAGATATTGCGGCGCGAGCGGATGTCGGCTTTTGGGGTGAAGAGCGAAGTGGCTGGTGCGCGCTTGAAATGACGTGAATGGCAATCTCAAGACTGCTAAGGCGCTTGGCCTCACTATTCCGCATGGCTTGCTCGTGCTCGCCGACGAGGTGATCGAATAACCGACTGCCGATGTCGGTGATTGGCCCATTTCGACGCTCGCGACGCTGCAACACCATGTCTGTAATTGGGGGATTAACGAACTCCTCGCGAACAAGCCGTCAGGTCGCCCTTTGGACCCAAAGGCGACACGCGGGAGTCGAGGTAAGAGCAGCTAGAATGGCTTAAGCTGCGGATCCAGGCGCGGCCGGTACTCACAAATCCGCACCGGCTTGGAAATCCCCCTCACAGCTTCTTCACCGATCTCATGAATCCGCGCGTGGTCGGCCAGTGCTTCGGCAACAGCCTCCGACAAGATGCAGCGCACGCCATGTGCCGCCGCGGCATCTTCCATTCTAGCCGCTATGTTAATCGCGTCGCCGTAGATGCCGATGGACCGCTTGGTGTCACCTTGTTCGCTCACCACAACGTCGCCACCATGGATTCCGATTCGAAAAGTCGGCACGACGCCGAACAACCGTTCGTACGCCCGTTGCTGCCGCTCAATCGCATCGAATATCGCGTCGACAGTCTTGAGAACGGCGTCTCCTTTTATTGCTGTGGCCCAACTCCACACCGCAATCATACCGTCGCCTTTGTAGAGGTAGATTTCGCCCCCATGATCGGTGATCGGCTGTGAGACATCGATCAGGAATTTTCGAACGAGAGCCCGCATCGAAAGAGCGCCGAGCCTTTCGCCCAAGGCGGTTGATCCGTTGATGTCCAGAAACAGCAAAACAACCCGCTCTTGCACTGCACGGTGGTACGTTCCGGTTATGAGGTGGAATAGGGTTCGCAGGCCGATGAAGTGAATAATTCTCATCGTCAATACGCCCACTACCGAATAGATTATGAAGAAAGACAGGACATAGGGTAATCGTCGGTAGAGTGTCGGCAGATCGTCCAGGCGTCCAAGGAGTAAACGCGTGAGGTGCGCGGTCACGAGGTAAAATATCAAAATGAGCGCAACGTAGACGGAAATGGAGCGCAAGGGGTGCATGCTGCGAAGCCAACTGCCTCGCTGACTTTGAACATAGAACTCTTCGAAGAGCCCGACCGCAATTCCGATCAAAATGGAATTCGTGAGCCCAAGTTCGAGCGGGCGGCCTGCCGCGAGAGTGGTGATCCCTCCGAGGCATGCGAATATTACTGTGGCCAGCAGCGCAGAAGCGACTTTTTGTTGTGTCCCGGAGTTAAAATACGAGAATCTTCCGTTAATCACAGCGGCTCAGACCAAAGTCCTTATCAAGGCCGGCAGGCAGAGAGATATGCGATCAGCCTGTTAACTGGTTACGATCCGGTCGGTTTCAACGGGACGCGCGATTTCCTCGGCATTACGCGACGGCACTAACTAGGAGTTATCGACAGAAATTGAGGATCTGTACGCATTCGTGAAACCGCGTGACAGGATGCAACGTGAGAACTCCGGAACTCGCGCATTTTGAGGCAAAAAACGTGATCACATAGACTTAGTCGCGCGCAGGTTCGTCCTTGAAGTATCAGTCTGACACAAAGGCCCGCGGATGATCGCGCCATCTGGAAAGCAGATAACGATCGCGCTCGGGGACCAACAGGTCGTGATCGTCGAGGTCGGCGGTGGATTACGCTCATATTCGGTGGGCGGTCGGGAGCTTGTTGACGGGTATAGTACTGATGAGATGAGCTGTTCGGGGCGGGGTCAGGTGCTGATCCCGTGGCCGAACCGGCTAGAAGATGGCAGCTATGAATTCGACGGCAAGCACCATCAGCTCCCGCTGAACGAGCCGGAGCGTCGCAACGCAATTCACGGGCTGGTCCGTTGGGCCGCATGGAACGTAGCCGAGCAGGAGGCACATCGGGTTGTGATGCAGCATATACTCCATCCACAGCCTGGTTACCCCTTTTCGCTTAGAACTAGCATCGAATATGCGCTGTCGGATGGCGGTCTGCGGGTAAGGACAACAACTACGAACCTCGGCTCTAAGCGGTGTCCCTATGGGCGCGGCGCTCATCCGTATCTAACGCTCGGGACTGCGACCATTGATCGGCTATTTTTGACCGTGCCCGCGCGAACCGTCCTGCAGTCAGACCAGCGCGGCATTCCGGTCAACTCGAAAGCTGTGGAAGGTTCAGGCTACGATTTTAGGCAATCACGGCGGATCGGTTCGACCATGCTCGATCATGCGTTCACTGACCTTCAACGGGACGAAAACGGAATTGCTTGCGTGAAACTCCAAGATCCGGACAGCGGATTTCAAGTCTCGCTCTGGGTTGATCACAGCTATCCTTATTTGATGCTCTTTAGTGGAGACCCGCTTCCCGATGTCAGCCGTCGCAGTCTTGCAGTCGAACCGATGACTTGCCCGCCAAATGCTTTGCGAACCGGGGTTTCTTTGATCGGGCTGGAGTCAGGGTACTCCTGCACGGGGACATGGGGCATCGATAGCGAACGGGACAGATCGATAAGCTGACGTTGCCAGGCGGGGCTGCGACGTCGGCTAGTGGCCCAGCCTGTGTAAAAACGCATCGCCTGCTTTGATTCCCGCGATAATGATTCTCGTGCGATTTGCGGGAGGATCGGATGAGGCGTTTCGTTGAGGGGGTCGATCGCGGTCAGACCACGCTGTTTCCGGAATGCCTGGAAGACTGGATCGGCGAGGACAATCCGGTTCGCGTGGTCGATGTCTTCGTCGAAGAACTCGATCTGGCCGAACTTGGTTTTGGTGGGGTCGATCCCGAGGCAACCGGCCGACCCTCGTATCATCCCTCGATCCTGCTGAAGCTTTACATCTACGGCTATCTCAATCGGGTTCAGTCGAGTCGGCGCCTTGAGTACGAGGCTGGGCGCGACGTGGAGGTGATGTGGCTATTGGGTCGGCTTGTACCCGACCACAAGACGATTGCCGACTTCCGCAAGGACAATGGCGCTGCCATCCGCAAAGTTTGTGCTCATTTTATCGCACTGTGCCGCGCGATGGGCCTGCTGACGCAAGCCAGCGTCGCTATTGACGGCAGCAAGTTCAAGGCAGTGAACAACCGCGACAAGAACTTCACGCGCGCCAAGATGGAGCGGCGCATGGCGCAGATCGAGGAGAGCGTCGCGCGCTATCTTGAGCAGCTCGACACTGCCGACCGGCAGGAACCGTCAGAGGCCTTCACAACCAAAACGAACCGCCTCAAAGAGAAGATCGAGACGCTGAAGCAGCAGATGCGGCGTCTCGAGCGTCTCAAGGTGGAGATGCTTGCCACCCCGGACCAGCAGATATCACTGACCGATCCCGATGCCCGCTCGATGGCGACCAGCGGCCGCGGGTCCGGCATCGTCGGCTACAACGTCCAGATCGCCGTCGAGGCCAACCATCATCTGATCGTCATGCATGAGGTAACCAACGACGGAACCGACCGATCGCAGCTCTCCCATGTGGCCAACGAGACCAAGACGGCGCTGGGCGTGAACAAGCTCGATGCCGTCGCCGACCGCGGTTACTTCAACAGCGAAGATATCTTGGCATGCGAGGTGGCCGGCATCACGGTTACGCTGCCAAAGCCCATGACCTCGAACGCAAAGGCGGAAGGACGCTTCGGCAAGCAGGACTTCCGCTATGTGGCTGCCGAGGACATTTACGTTTGTCCTGCCGGCGAGAAGCTCGCCTACCACTACACGACCGAGGAAAACGGATTGGTGTTGCGCCGCTACTGGACCAACGTCTGCCAGAGCTGTGCAATCAAGCCCACTTGCACCACCGGCAAGGAACGACGGATCACCCGATGGGAACATGAGCACATTCTCGAAGCCGTTCAGCGCCGGCTCGACGAGCATCCAGAGAAGATGCGCCAGCGCCGCGAGACGGTCGAACATCCCTTCGGCACCATCAAGGCCAGGATGGGAGCAACCCATTTCCTGATGAAGACGCTGCCACGAGTTGCCTCAGAGATGGCGCTACACGTGCTGGCCTACAATCTGACCCGGGTCATGAACATCATGGGCATTGGCCGTTCATCGCCGCGATGAGGGCCTAGCCAAACCCGAAAAAGGCTCCCCAACGCCATCCAAACAAAACTGCTACGCTTCGACACCTCCGGCAAAGCGTTTCTACACAACCAAGGCCATTAGGAGACATTCGGTAGGGTGCCCGTTCAGGT
>CAWDZD010000079.1:0-25127 GCA_963806465.1 uncultured Alphaproteobacteria bacterium
TGTGTGGACGGCTCCGAGTTGGCAAGGGTTTTCTTTACGTCTGCAGTATTGGTCGGTGCGGCCATGTGTTCGGCCTTTATTAGCGCGGTTCACGTGACCGCTGGCCATAATGCCCTCCGCGGATCAGGTCATCAGGCGAACGGTGTGGCCGAGCGCCTGAAGCTGGCGCGACCAATGATGCGCCGAAGCGCAGGCTTCGATACCAACCAGGCACGGAGGCAGCTTCTCGAAGAATGCCAGAACGTAGCGACGCTTGACCTGACGACGGAAGATGACATTGCCCTCCGCATCGACGCCGTGAACCTGAAAAACCGATTTCGCAATGTCGAGACCGATCGTCGTGATGGCTTCCATGACTTGGCTCCTCCAAATCGTGGGAGCCTTAACAGCACCCACATCAATGGCACTCACGTGCCGGTGGAGGAGCCGTCCACAGCATCAATGGGAGACATCGCGATTCGCACTTTCAGGATTGACGGCTTCTTCATACACTGAAGGAGCAACCGATGAGTGACGAGAAGCCGATGGGTCAGGTGATCCAGATCGATGAAGGGCGTATCCGCGATCATCTTGGCGAGATGGTGCGTGGGACGGTGGAAGAGACGCTGAACGCCATGCTGGATGCCGAAGCAGACCAGCTCTGCGGTGCCGGCCGTTACGAGCGCAGCCAGGCTCGGCAGGACACCCGGGCTGGCAGTTACGATCGGACGCTGCAGACCAGCGCCGGCGAGGTCAATCTCAAGATCCCGAAGCTACGGCGCCAGACCTTCGAGACGGCAATCATCGAACGTTATCGCCGGCGCGAGAGCTCGGTCGAGGAATCCCTGATCGAGATGTACCTGGCGGGGATTTCGGTGCGCCGAGTGGAGGACATCACTGAAGCCCTGTGGGGCACGCGGGTGAGCCCGAGCACGGTGTCGAACCTGAACAAGAAGATCTACGCCAAGATCGAGGCGTGGCGGAACCGGCGCATCGAAGGCGAACATCCGTACCTTTATCTCGATGGCATCGTGATGAAGCGGACCTGGGCTGGCGAAGTCCGCAATGTCTCTCTGCTGGTGGCCAGCGCCGTCAATTCGGAGGGTTTTCGGGAGATTCTGGGCATCTGCGAGGGCGCCAAGGAGGACAAGTCCGGCTGGTCGGCGTTCCTGCGCCACCTCGTCGACCGCGGCCTCAACGGCGTGCAGCTCATCATCTCCGACGCCTGCCGAGGCTTGATGGAGAGTGCCGCGGAATATCTGCCCGACGCTCAATGGCAGCGCTGCATGGTTCATTTTTATCGGAACGTCTTCAGCCATGTGCCGGCAACCAGGGTCCGCGAGGTGAGCCACATGCTCAAAGCCATTCATGCCCAGGAGAGCCGTGACGCGGCCGACCGCAAAGCGCGAACGATTGTTGAAGATCTGCGCGCCGCCAAGATGCACACGGCCGCCGATCTGGTCGAGCGCGGCGTGTCCGAAACGCTGACCTATTACGCCTTCCCGGACATCCACTGGCAGAAGATCCGCACCAACAACCCACTAGAGCGGATCATGAAAGAAATCCGTCGGCGGACGCGCGTTGTCGGAGCATTCCCTGACGGCCAGTCCTGTCTCAACCTGGCTGCAGCACGGCTGCGCTACATCGCCGGCACAGCCTGGTCCGCCAAATGCTACATGAACATGCGGCCGCTCTATCAGCCGCAAGTCCCGCAAACCGGAGCCGTCGCCTGATCAAATGTGCGAAAGAATCTGCACGCTACCTGTGTAGATACCTCGTTGAAGAAAGAACAGTCATTCACATGCCTTGTGGGCCTGTAATAGATGCCACGGCCTTTAGATTGCCTTGTCGGCTACCCCGAGCAAAACGCTACAATGGAGCCAGTTTCTTTGCCTCAAATTAATTCGAGACGTGCAAAAACCCTGGGCGCTGTGCATTAACTGGTCCAATAGCCTGCTCGGAGCCAAGCACGACGACTCGGCCATTGACAGTCAGCTCTGCCAAGGCATCTGCAAAAGCTCGAAAGTCGGCGATATTGGCACCGAGCATCTCGTCGCGCCAGCGTTGCCGGATCTCGTCGGTTTCGCCGGCGAGGTAGCGCTGCATCGAGGTGAAGCCTTTGGCGTCTGGCAGCTGATAGGCATCGACGTCGCCGATCGTGCCGATAATGCTGCGAGTCAACTCGGTCTTGTCTATTTCTGCCCGTTTCAGAAAGCCAGGTGTCTGGTCGTAGGTGTCAAGCGTTTCGAGCAGGTTGGGGTCACGGTAAGACAGGTATGTGAAATTGCCCGACCGTTGGTCGAGTGCGCAGAAGCCGCCATACGCGCCGCCCTGAACGCGGATCTTATCCCATAGCCAGGTCGTGCCCAGATATTTGACGACGACGTGGGCAGCACCGCTTGGCCTCAAGCCCAAGCGGTAGAGGTTGGCACCCTTGCCGACATAATTGACGCTTGCCGGAATAATCAGGGCCTCGAAACTAGGTCCTTTGCCAATCTGCCAAGAAGATTGCGAGGCTGGAGACGACGGCAACGTAGCGACGAAGGAGGCAAGCTCTGGCTCGAAGCGGCGCCAGCTTGCAGCGTCGGTCGTGATGTTGCAAAGTAATCCAGCGCGGGTGACGATCAGGGCGCGAATGCGCTCCAGTGCGGCACTTAGGGTTGGCCAGACCGTTTCAAATCCGTCAGCAAGATTGCGCAGAAACCACAGATGGCTGACACCGCCGATCTGCTCTTGTGCCCAATCCGCTTCATGGAGGTTTGCGCGGATCCGCATGTCAACGAAATGCGATCCACCAGGGACTAGGGAGGACTCCTTCGATGCTTTCTCCTCCAGAACCAGCTGCTTTAAGCGCTCTTGGTTGTTGAGATGCGCTTCAAGAAGCAGATTGCGTAGAATTGTCAGAAGCTCGGCTCCCTTTTCTGGTACCGCCTTGGCTCGCAGCAAAAGCCGCGCGGCGGCGAACTGCGTGTCGAGGACGGCCGAGATCCAGACTTGTGGCCGAATTCCACCGGTCGTGCGTCCGATCCGCTGAGAAAGGCTCACGAAATCCTGCTCGCCGGCTCCCGTCTCCAAAAGCGCTCTCGCGAACAGAGGGACATATGGCAGGAGGTCGGCAGGCAGGATGTGTAGGTCGAGCGCGAGGTCGACATAGAGCACGCCGTTGGTGGCCAGATCGTGATAGAGCACTTGAGTATCGGCCACGCGCGTCACTTCGATCGGAATGACCTTGTTCCGGCGCGGCAGGTCCTCAAGTGCAAGCATTGGAATAGTGGCCAAAGCCTCTGGTGGGTCGGGGGTCTCCTGCAGGCGCTTGAGCGTACGGGTGGCTTCGACCAGCGCCTCGAGATCGGGCCTGCTCATTGTGGCGCGCGCAGCTTCAAGCCGCTGGCGTTCCGCGGCAGCCTCGCGCTCGGTCTGCTCCGAATCCGGCTCTAGCGTCAATGTGGTCCGGTGAGGATTATCAAGGAAATTGCGGGCGATCAGGTTCTCGAAATAAGGCTCGCCTTCGGCAATGCGGGTTTTAAGCGAGCGCATCGGCGCTTCGAAAGCCAGCGGCGCTAGCGGATCGCGCTCGTAGAGCCAGGTCTTCAGCGAGCGGAACAACGCCGCGATCCCACGCGGGTAGGAGCCGGAATTGTTCTCCCGCAAGCGAAATTCGACCGTGTTCAACGACGCTTCAATCGTCATCCGGTCGATGCCTTTGGCGGCGAGCGAGCGGAGCGTCTCAAGAACAAGTGTTTCGAGCTTTTCAGTACCGCTCGGATCAAGGCCCTTGAGACCTAACGAAAAAATCGGCTGCAAAAGCTGGTCATCGAGACCACGACCGGCGATGTCCTCGCCTAGGCCGGAATCAATCAGCGCCTTGCGCAGGGGCGATGCCGGCGTCCCGATCAGAATGTGCTCAAGAATGTTGATGCCGAGGTCGTTCTCGGCGTCGTCGACAGTCTGATCGATCATCCAGTTGATCGTCGCCAGGGCTTTCCGGTCTGCCCCGGACTTGCCGGCGAAGCTCTGCGTCAATCGCCGAGGCGCGGAAAAGCGCTTCTGAGGCGCTACCTTGAAATCGACCACGATCGGGTCGAACGCGGCAAGCCACGAATTAAGCAGGCGCAAACGCGCGTCGGCATCATCATCGCCGTAAAAGAATAGGCGGGCGTTCGAAGGATGATAGTAGTGTTGATGAAAAGCCTTGAAGTTGGCATAAGTCAGATCAGGGATGTGCGTTGGATCGCCACCCGAATCGAGGCCATAGATCGTATCCGGGAACAGCGATCGCTGCGAGAACTCCTTGAGCCTGCCCTCGGGTGACGAGTAGCTCCCCTTCATTTCGTTGAAAACCACACCTTTGTAGATAAGCGGCTCATCGATAGCCTCGAGTTCGTAATGCCAGCCTTCCTGCTGGAACGTGTTCGGAGTGATCAGCGGATAAAAAACCGCATCAAGATAGACATCGATCAGGTTGTAGAAGTCCTTGAGATTCTGGCTTGCAACGGGATAGCAGGTTTTGTCCGGAAAGGTCATCGCATTAAGGAAGGTGTTCAGCGAGCCTTTCATCAGCTCGACGAATGGTTCCTTGACCGGGTATTTGCGCGAGCCGCAAAGCACGGCGTGCTCGAGAATATGGGCAACGCCCGTGGAGTCGTGCGGCAACGTGCGAAAGGTGACACCGAACACTTTGTTCTCGTCGTCGTTGACGAGCGACAGTAGCTCGGCACCGGTCTTAGCGTGACGATAGACTCGTGCTTCTGAGTTGAGTTCAGGAAGCGGCTGCTCGCGAATGAGCTCGAAGCCGTTAATGATTTCCATGACTGGAGTGACCTTCTCCATATGCTACGGAGTGGCAAACCGCCGGAGGCGCGGCCGACACACCGGAAAATAAATCAACTGAGGATGTTGCCAACCGTGTTTGCCGTTATACCTTTGCGCTCTGGTTTACCCCGTTTGCGACCAAACCGACCGATATTGGATGAAGTCGCATTTGTGTCAGCTTCAGACATCGCCGCGCCCAAGCTCCGCCTTGGAGCATAGCATCGTTGGAGGGCTCGGAGAGTTCCTAGAGTGGCGTCGGGGTTAGCCGAAATGGGTCAGCGAAGAAATAGTGCCAAGAGGAGCTATCCTGCTAACTGCCGGACACCGCCGCTTCCGCTCGGGCCCGATGCCGCTGATAAGTTCGTCTGTGCGCATTCCCTTCAGTTTTCCTGCAAACGCGCCAGCATTTCATACATCAGCTTTGGCACTGATCGACCGTCGGCACTGTTTGACACAAACGCATTTGCGCGGGTGGCACTGATTGACACAGTTCGCGATGAGGATCCTTTAATAATCGCTCCCAGTAGGCGCCCGTTGCCAACAAGGAATCGAGCTTTTGGCATGATGCATCTCGTACGATTGCCGTGGTAGCTTGGGAAATAAGCACGGCAATCGCTGCCGTTGCGGCAATCACTACGGTGCTCACTATAGCGATCCAGCACAAATAGTATAGGCGGTGGGGGTTCCTAGGCTCATATCAGTGAGCTGCAAGACGACAATGCTTGATCACTCTTTTGGTGGCCCGTGGACGGAGATTAAGCTCGACGCTGTCGAATACTACCTGCAATGCTACACGCGAGCACTGAAGCGGGTCGGATTTGATCTCACCTATATCGACGCGTTTGCAGGAACCGGCTTCCGCAACGTCAAGCGCGAAGTAGGCGGCATTTTCGAAGGTGAGCCGATCGCTACAGTCGAAGAAGTACGCGCCGGCTCTGCTCAGCGTGCCCTAGCGGTCGAGCCCCCGTTTGATCACTTTCGGTTCATTGAGAAAGAACCGGAGCGGTGCGAGGCGCTCGATAGATTGAGAGAACGCCATCCTTCTAAAGACGTTCGGGTGCTGCGCGGCGAGGCTAACCAACTTTTGCGAGATTTAGTCCAACAAGAACCGTGGATCAAGAAGGACGCGACTAAGAGCCGGGGCGTGGTCTTTCTGGACCCTTACGCGTTGCAGGTGGACTGGATGACGCTACAAGCGTTGGCAGCAACTCAGGTCTTAGATGTCTGGTATCTGTTTCCGATACGGGACACTATCCGGCAGCTCGCACACAATTTTGAAGGCATCGGACCGAAGGAGCCGATGCTTGATCGTTTGCTCGGACCTGAATGGCGCGAGCTTTACTCCATTGTGCCGGAAATGGGCGGGCGCCGCGATTTGTTTGATGAGCCCGCAGAACCAGAGATGAGGCGTGTTGTCTCTGTTAGGCAATTCGAGCACTGGCTCAAAAGACGTCTTGAGGGCGAGTTCCGATTTGTCTCGCAGCCGTTGCCAATACTCACTACACCGTCGCGCCAGGCATTTTCGCTTTTCTTAGGCGTATCTAATCCGAGCGAAGCGGCAATCGAGCTGGCCGAGAAGTTTGTTCGTTATGTTAACAAGCATTTTGCCCCTGGGGCATCTCGTCGAACGTCCGGCCGCGAAACTCCCGGCCGGTAGCCTTTTTGTTCTTTCCGCCCCATTGCTTAAAAAAGAACGCTGCCCCGTTGGAACGACATAGCGCTTCGATCTGTTCGACCCAAAGAGGATCCATGTATCTCGCCCGCGGGCCGCTCTCACCACCAACTATGACCCAGTCGATCCTTTTGAGATTCGCTGAGGCAACTGATCCGATCAACGGTTCGAACGATACGAAGCGTATCGCGGCGGGCACGGCCCGTAATTCGTCAAGCCGATTAAGGACGCGCTCGTCCTCGACCGAAGTTCCAAGCCAAACCTGAGGCAACAAAGGGAAGCCCTTGCCAGAAAGCACCTCAGCCATCCGATCCGGCCGTTTGGTGAGAACCTGATACGTGTGCCTCGGGGTTTGGGCCATCGCGGACCATACGCGCCTTATGAAACCGACCGGCACAGAGGGGTGAAACAGATCGGACATGGAATTTACAAACACGCGCCGCGGCTTTTTCCATCCGAATGGGATATCAAGACAGGCTTCGTCCAGCCTTATTTTCCCTGTCCAAACGGCGCGATTTCCACTGCGCCTAGTGAGGCCACGGTATTTTGCCTGCCCCATTGCCTCAAGGCGGGCAGCCATCCTCATTGCGTAGCAGTTCGTGCAGCCGGGACTAAGTATCGCGCAGCCGGCAACCGGATTCCAAGTCGCGTCAGTCCACTCAATCGATGTTTCTGCCATTCAAATTCCTCGTCGTACGTAATTAAATCACGAACGGGGTGATTTGGGAATCCTAGATTGCGATCGGCCAGCACAGATGTGGGTCTATACGCCCTGGCTGAGTAATCCTTTCATCCTTGGTCGCTGCCGGGTCTTCGAGACATCAAAAATCCGCTTGGGTCGTCAGCCGTCGCGGACTTTGTTTCGCTCATTTGAATGACATTGAGCCGAATTTATGAGTGCATGGCCTGGTGCCGGCGTGCAGCGCCCGAGTGCAAACAGTGCCGCTGCCAATCATTGTTAGGAACAACTGTGCCAAAATCAGTGTCAGCTATCAGGGGTTGACAGGTGTTAAAGTGATGGCGCAATCACAATCGGCTCCTTTGCTTTAGGTCTTGATACGAACAGAACACTGCCGCTTCCGCGCGCGCCCGCAGCCGCTGAAATGTGCGCCGGTGCATTCCCTTTGGTCTTTGAGGGAACGGCTCAAGCAGGTCGACGCCGCCGCCCAGCCTCATCCTTATCTTCCGCGCCCGCTCCAAGCCGCGATGCAGCGGCGTCTGCTGTTGGCTTGCATAGGACAAGCCGTAGCATCGCCGACAGGCAAACAGTTCGCCAGCCCCGTAAAGGATGGCGGCTCGGTGCCCGCAATGGCGGCCGTTACAATAGACCGAACAAACGAACCAAGGGCGTACACCACCGAGGTGGCAAGCCGTCAAGCCGATCGGCACGCGTTGCTGTACAGATTTCCAGTCTCTAGAGCCTGAACCGCAGGAACGATAACTTAGAACGACAGCAGCGCATTCGACTCGCACGGTGATGCTCCCGGCCGGCTCCCCGCCGCGCGTCCATGACCATGAGAATTGTTGCCCGGGGCACAGCCGACCTTCGCGATGCCACTGGCGCACGTCAATTGAAGTGCAGGACCGTCCCGTAACCAGCCAGGTTTTAATTTCTACTGCCAACCTGCAACAATGCCGAAATGGTTTTCAAACCTGGCCAATCTGGAAATCCTGCCGGTCGCGCACCTGGTACGCGCAACAGAAAAACGCTCGCCGCCGAGCAAGCGGTCGAGGTCGCGGCCACCAAAGACAAAAACGGCCGTGATGTTGTTGATCCGCGCGACCTAACGTCGATCGTGTCGTGCGCCGAGACGAACGTTGCGTTGCAGATCACCGCGGCGACGGCGTTGCTGCCGTATCTCTACCTTCGCAAAACTGCTCGTTCCATCGACCGCGCTTTTGATTTACCGGTCCCCGCCACCGTCGAACACGCCACTGAAAACATCGCAAAAATCAGCACCCTGGCAGCGGCCGGCAAAGTCGGGCTCGACGAAGTCAACGACCTGGTGGGCTATCAGCGCGCTTTCATCGAGGCCAAGGTCGGGTTGGATATCGAGGGGCAAATGCTCGAATTGCGGCAGATCGTCGAGAAGCTCAGCGCGTCCGCCCGCCCCGTCGACGCGGTCGTGGTTGGGGGATTGCCGCCGTTGCCTGGTACCCGAATTTCTTTACCGAATTTGTCCGGGAATGGCGATGATCCTGAGGCCGGGTCGTGAAATACACCGGGCTGCGCAACCAGCTCGCTGCGCTGCGAGCCCAATTGCCCCTGGCTGGCTTGCGGATCGAGATCAGGGGCGGCTTGCCCGATCCCGCCGCCACTGCGGCGCCGGAACCCGAGCAGCTCGAATTGCCACTGCCGAAGCCACCGCCACGACCCAGCCGCATGAGCCTTATCCTGGTATTTCAAAGCTTTAACACTAGCTAGCGGCGGATCATTGCTCAGCATCGCTCGGACGAAGCAAGCAAGCGGCTCAGGAGCATTCCTGGGATTGGCATTGTGGGTGCGACCGCCATCGCCGCCACTGTCCCGGACCCGAAGGTATTTCGATCGGGTCGCGACTTTGCAGCCTGGATCGGAATCGTACCGCGGCAAGATTCGACTGGCGGCAAACAGAAGCTCGGGCCGATCTCGGAACGAGGCGACCAATATCTGAGACGCATTCTGGTGGTCGGAGCCCATGCGGTGTTGAAGCGGGCGCGCCACCAACCGGAGAAGTATCCGTCGGTCACACGACTTCTCGAACGCAGACCGTTCAGGGTCGTGGCGGTGGCAGTTGCCAATAAGATGGCGCGCGTTGCCTGGGCGTTGTTGGCCAGGGGCGGCAGCTATCGGGCGCCTGCGCTTGCGGCAGCGGCGTAAGGGGTCTGGCAAGAGCAGAGTAAGTTTGCGTCTGTGCGCATATGAACTGCAGGGGTGATGACGACATTGATGCGAAACGGTCGAGACCGTCGATTGGGAAAACCCGTGAAGGGCCACGCGATACTTGAGCGCGGTCCACGGTTCGGCGCAGTCCCGGCGACCCAATAGCCTGCGCCCGATTGCGGGGACGAGCGTTGCCGAGGAGAGGCGATCATTGCCGCTGTGAATAGATTGATCGCGAGGCACCTCTAAGGCCACCCTAGAGACGCAGCTACGCTGCAGTGGATCCGCCCTCCCGCTTCAGAACCGTCACTGTAATTGAACACCGGCGTGCGAAGCCGAGTTTCCTGTAGAGCGCGGCAGCGCTCGTGTTGTCGTCGAAAACATGCAAAAACGGTGTTTCGCTGCGTTCTAGGATCTGTCGCATCAGTGTACTAACAAGCAAGGATGAAAGCCCGCGCCCACGGTGTTCTGGATGTGAACACACCGCCGAGATTTCTGTGAAGCCGTCGAACTTCATCCGTTCGCCCGCCATGGCGACCAACTGGCCGCCGCTGCGGATGCCGATATACGAGCCGAGCGCAATAGTTCGCGCGGCGAACGGCCCGGGCTTGGTCAATTCCGCCAGGTGCAGCATCTCGGGGACGTCGGCTGGCGTAAGTTTCACAACCACACCGCTGATGGGTGCTGCTTCGCCCCGCTCATAAACCATCTGGTCGACAACCTTCTGAGCGATCACGGCCAAGTTTCGGTCCGCAGGGACCTGCTCAGTACTGAACGCCCGACGACATCACCGGGCGCCAGAAGCTTGGTCAAGGATTGTAGGCACGGCTCCTCCGAAACATCGCGGACAGCGGCCATTGGCGAGATGTCAGGCGGGTAACGTCGAGCTAGATCATTTCCGAGCGCGAAACTGGCGTGCGTCGTGGTCAGGGCTGACCAGATGGGCCGCTCGAGCTGCTTCGGATCGGGACCCACGGTCGTGCCTTTCTCTTCAAGTGGTCGCTTTCGCACTTCAGGCAAGCAAAAGCTCGGCTCGCGGCACATCTTCGAACCGTCCAACCGCTACCGTGGGCTCCCCATACATTCTCCTGTTTTCTCCTAAAACATCACGGAGCCGAACGTGTGTCCTGCGGCGAGAGTCGCACGACCAGCGAAGCGAACTTGTCGAGAAATCCTTGTTCCGCGTGCTCTCGTCGCCGATATTGCCCGTCGTCATCGACGAGGTCGGGTTTGAAGGTAACGTAGGCTTCGCCGCCTAGCAGCGTCATGCCTAGTCCGACCATGACGGAGCGCAGATGCTGGGATGAAACTTGGGGCTCGGACCAAGGCTATACCGACGCATAGTCATCTCCTCATTTTAGGTAGCAGGCTATCTACCAATGTCCAGTCGAGCGGAACGAGCGCATCTTGCCATGCTGCGTGCGGGACAGTCTGTCGCTTGAGCGGGAGTTGAATGAGATGCGTCGCATGAAGAGTTTCCAGCCGGAATGGGGTTGCCTCGCAGCCACGAACAATATCACGCTCACAATTCCCATCGTCCTCGTAGCGACAGTCGTTGGCGCCACGGCTGGCGGCGGTGTGGTTCTATCGCTCGTAGACGTCTCAGCTAACCCAAGCTCGGTGGCGGCCACCACATTTGCGTCACCTGTCCAAGCTCCGATGAGCGCTCCCGAGCCTGCACAGCCGAACCAAGGGGCAAAGATCACGGGTGAGCCCACGATGGCTTTATGGAGCGGCGGCCCCTTGGGAGCTGTTGCCACGGAATTCAGCGTGACCCCGAAAGTGCTGGAGCCGCCAGGTGCGGCAGCGTCGGCCGCCGTCGCCCATGATAATGCGCCGGTAAAAGTTGCAACTGCGCAGTCGGCCGCCACAACCGGCCCGGTAGAAAACAAAGCCACCAAACAACACCACGTTGCGGCGCGCTCCGCGCCGCTCTTTGGACAATTTGGGTTTTTCCAGCATTTTCCGAACGGAACCTGGGGTGGGCGGTATCGTGGGGCAGGGTATTATTAGAATAGTGGTAGGCTGGTATTCGGCGCCAGGCCGGCGTCGGCCGCTTACCGCAGCGACCAAATCCGGCCCCGCTCGCACGGCTCGCTCAGCGTAGGGCTAGCCTTATTTCGACGCGACATCGATCACGTCCTCATCATTATCTTCGGCCACCTCGCGCAAGAACTTCTCAAACTTGCGGCGGCCTTCCTTGCCCACACGGCTTTCAAGCTCGGCTAGCGCTTCGTCCACCGTCTTGGGCTTGGCCATGCTGTGCTTCACATCAGCCTCAAGGCGGATTACCCGTGCCAGCATGACGTAATTATCGACATACCGATCGGGAAACTTCTGGCGGACCTCGTCGAGCGCCGCCCGTTAACTCCGTTTCGGCGCACAAAGAGCATGAACGCGACTACGCATTCCTCGACCACCGACCCGCGCCCGCTTGTTCCGCAAGGGCGCCGGCAAGGAGGCCAAGCTGTGCCACATGGGGCGCTATAGGTCGCGGTTGATTGGCGACCCTATCGACAGCGGACCAGTCGATGATTGGATCGGCGGTGGACGAACATGCAAAAGTCAATTCTTTCAAGATCGCGTCGGCTTGTTTCATCGCAAATCCCTGCCTTTCGCAGCTCTGCCTCGCGCTTCAATCATACGTCTGAGCGTTCGTCCGTTACCGCCGACACCTCTTTTGGTAGAGCCAGAGCCGCGACGTCGCGCTCGCGGAAATCACCATGGCATTGTCGCCGGCGTTTTAAGTCGCATAGCCCCTCGTTCTAAACCACGCTTGCAGTCCGTGACCGCCACGCCATTCGTCAGCTTCCGCTTCGGTGTGAAATCCGACGATGTGTTCTTGCTGGCCGCTTGGATGTGTGGCGATCAGAACCCATGTCCCTCCTATTTTTTGCGGCCTGGGTTCGAACTTAACTTTCGCTGAAGACTGTATCATAGCGAACAACATTACACGGTTTGCGCCGCCGCTCGCCTGGACGCGCAGTGTATCAATGCAAGTCCGCAGCTGATCCTTTGAGATCGCCGTCCATACTGTTGGCGAAGGGGCGCCAGCGGAACAATACTCTATATGGTGAGGACTTCGGCTATATTGGGGGGATAACCGAGAGGCTAGGTGTGAAGTAGCCAATCGCAGCCGACTTTGAGGTTCAGGTCCGGGATGCCGATCTGGAGGTAATCTTCCGACCCACAATGAGCCACTACTTGTTTGCGCTTCCGGCTGATCGCCGCCGCAGCCTTTCTCTGCGAGCTAATATTCGACATTCCAAGAAAGGCGCAGCGCTACGAGCCGTTTCATGTCGTTTTTCCGGAATCACGGTGTCTTTGAAGAAAGGTCGCGTAATCGACGAGCCCCATCGATTGGCGCTCATGCAAGCCGAGCGCCTCCAAGAGCTTTGAGTTTTCGATAATGATCAATCGTGCGGGCGACGATCCGGTGTTGTAGTGTCGGTGGACGACCCAGGGCGGCGTGTAAATGAAATCGCCATCTTTCCAGGTACACCTCCGCCCCCCGATTTCCGAATAACCAGTGCCAGCCACCACGTAGTGCACGGCTTCATGGGCGTGACACTGCAAATCCGTGGCATTCGATCCTGGTATCTCCTGCAGACTTATCTCAAAAGACCGCGTGGGCAGCGCCAGCAATGGCCCAATTCGCGCAGGATTGGACAGTTGCGTCGGGTCAAGCCAGTCGACCCGATCGCTCGAAACGACCAGATTGGGCGGAAGATTTTCATCATAATTCGGATCGAACGATTTTTTGATCCTAGTGAGATACTCCTCCGTCCGACGTGCAGTCTCCGTGCCGCCGTCGACTCCAATCGTCTTTGTCATGGCGTGTCCCTCCGCGTTGACGGCCACTTGCCTCGCAAGTTGTTCCAGGAGGAATTCAATGACATCAAGTTCGTCCTGGTCGTGCGGCGCGTAGACTATCACCGTGTCGGGCGATCCCGTGGGGTAACGGGCAAAGCATATCCTTTCCTCCTAGTGAGGCATTCCACCTTTGTAATCGACCCCGAAGCTTGACGGACTACGTTTTCTTCGAACAGGGCCGAAAATACGTCAAACCACCGCACGCGACCAAGCCCAAGCAACGCTTCGTCGGTAGTCCCGGGCTAGGCACCGAACGTCAAAGCTGCGCTCGAGGATCGCCCTTCGGAACCATGAAAGGCAGGGGTCGTCCTCCTCATGATCCACTCCAATACCTCGGTGAGTATCGGAAAGGCTATCGGCGGAGCAAGGAATCTGCGGCGCAGTGGCCTCAAGCTCGGGCAGGATCCGGCGCGGCGCGCGGCAGCCACGCGCCAACGGATAAAGACCGCGATCGCGCCAGCCTGAAATCCGAGAGAGAAAGCATGATGCAGACCGCCATGCCGAGCTGTTGCCACCAGGTGGTGGCGAAGCCTACCCCATAGCTCGGCCGCCGCGCCGGCGGTGCCGCCAACCGAATTCCCAAATAGAAATCGGCAGCGTCGTAGTCCAATGCTCGGGCGAGATCCGGCGCGGCGCCGTCGGCTCGATCTCATCAAAAAGAAAACGCCGTCCGGAATCGGCGCGCGCCTCGCGCGCGCCGCGCACCGCGCCGGCCAGCCGACCCGCCCCGCCGGCGCTTTTAGATCATCATATCAGCACGAGGGTTTCCCCCTAATATCGCGGTCCCCCAATTCCGTCCGATCATCTCGAACTGGTTAGCGATATGTTGCCTGCCGGCGTTGACATCAGCGAGCAGCTGGCCAAATGGCTGTTCGTCATAAATGCCGGCGGCTCCGGTTGCCCTGACTAACCGCGCCGCAAGCTCGGCACACCGGTGAGACACCGTTGCCGACTGAAACTTGAATTTTTGACGCACGTCCATAGTCGGTGGATCGCCTTGCTCAGCACACTGCCACAGCGTTGTAAGATTTCTGTCGAGCACCAGCTTCATCTCGTCGATCGCGGCGACAACTTCTGCGCAAATTTGCTGCGCCACTGGGTCGTCGGTTGACTTGCCCGCCGCGCCACTTCGTTGACGTGCATAGGAGATGAATGAATTGAGCATCGCCTGCAGCGCTCCGATCGACGGGCTCGACACGCCGCGAAAAAAGATTTGACCGAACGGAATTTTGTAAAGGGGCGAAGTGTTTAACGTCTGACCGGCACCGACGCATTTGAAGTTGTCGATCATCGGGCGCGTTCGGTAAGACGGGACGAACGCCTGGCTGACCAGGATGTCCTGACTACCGGTCGCACAAAGCCCGGAGACGAACCAGGTATCGCTAATCTTATATTCGGTATCGGGAACCATGAAGAGGCGGATGTCAGGCGCCACACTCGGTTCGGTGCGAACAACCGCACCGAGAAGCGCCCACCTGGCATAGTCGCAGCCACTTGAAAACCGCCAGCGGCCGGAAAGCTGGAAGCCACCCTCGACCGGCTCGGCTCGACCAACCGGCATCAATGAAGAGCAAAGGCGCGTCGTGTCGTCGTCCCCCCAGATGTCGTGGACCGCGCGATCCTCCATGAGACCCATCAGCCAGGGGTGAACTCCGAGAACGCCATAGACCCAGCCGATGGACATATCGCCTTCAGCTAAAGCTATGAGGACATCGTAAAACACTTGCGGCTTCATTTCATAGCCGCCCCAACGAGCGGGCTGGAGAATGCGAAAGAAGCCCGCCGCTTCCATGTCACGGATTGTTTCTTTTGACACGCGTCGTTCTCGTCGTGCCTCCGCTGCTCGCCCGGCAATGGTCGGGATCATCTCGCGAGCCCGCGCCACGAGGGTATCCGCGGTGGGCCGGCTCGACACGTTCGGCCTCGTGATCGTAGGCACAGGCGCCTCACTTTCCGCTCCATGAAATCTGCTCGCGCTATTTCATCATGTCATCGCCGGGCATGATGCCCCATAGGCGACGAAACCAACGGTACTCACCGGCCAACGGTCACTTCCGGACTCTCACCGTCCGGGACTAGGAACGTTCGGCGTCCCCGGCCCTATTTAGGGACCGGGGACGATTACCAGAACGTCGGAGCCTTTTTAGCTTTCGGAGCTGTCACGGATTTCTCATCCCCAGTTAGTCTTTAGGCTGACCTGCGCATAGTCGGAGAAACCGACGCCAGCCACCGCATTGAAGAATCCACCATGCCACTGCCCGACGGTATAGACCTTGTCGATGATTTGACCCGGCATTGAAAGTTCGCCGAGAAAGGTCTTGAACTTACGGTCCCTGAAGTGGGCAGCGATTGCTTCACGATCCATTGAACCGACGGCTTCGATGGATTGCGCTAGCACTTCGAGTGATGCGTAGTAGAAGGGGTTGCCCCAGTAATCGGCGTCGATGCCGGTAACTTCTTTGTGCCGCTTGTAGTAGTCGTGGACTTCCGGCGTATCGACCATGCCGCCAGCACCGATAACATTCTCGGCCGCAGGGCCGAATTTTTGCGAAAAGCCCTGAAAGGCAGTCGCCACAGCGCTGTAATAGGCCTTCACATTGAGGCCTTCGATTTTAGCCTGCTCGGCTAATCCAAACGTGTCGGGCGGATAAGACCAGGCGACGAAGGCGTCGGGATTGTTGCCCTTGGCGGCCTTGATCACCGGCGCATAGTCCTGGGTGCCGAGCGGATAAGATTTGTCGTAAACAATTTCAAAGCCCGCTTCCTTGAAGAGCGGCCGCCCCACATTGGCCAGCTCGATGCCGAAGTCGTCGCCGACATTCACGACCGCGACCTTGTTGCCGATTTGACCGCCGTCCTTCAGTTTCTTGAGAACGCTGATTGCACCCTTGGCGTAAGTCGTGGTCGATTGTTGGAACATGAAGAAATTCGGATATTTCTTTACCAGCGCCGGCGCTTGATCGGTGACGCATGACAAAGCGATCTGAGGATAGCTGTACTTCGCAAAGGTCGGCGCCGTGGCGAGATTGAAGCCGGTCGCAAACACGCCGCCGATCCAATCCGCCTTGTCCACCGTCGCGAGACGTTCGACGGCCTTGATAGTCTCGGACGGCTGCGTGCGGTCGTCGTATTCGATCAGCTCGATCTTAGCCTGGCCGCTCTTGAGCTTGAGGCCACCGCGCGCATTGACCTCATGCGCCCAAAGCCGCCACGGCGGAAAGTGCGTGGTCGCCGCGCCCGGAGCGAGCGGGCCGGTCTTTGGGCCCACCAGGCCGACCTTGACGATTCCGGCATCCGCTCGAGCAGCGCGCACGAACGGTGCAGCAACGACTGCCGCAACTGAGTATTTCAGAAACTCGCGCCGTTTCATGATTTCCTCCCTGGCTGCGTGTCAATGCTGGGTTGGCCCGGTGTTTTCTTGGCACGCGAAGATGATAGCGAGAGCCATATTGATTGCATAGGTCCAATTTCCAAAAACGCTACTTTATGGATTTATCGCGGCGGCCGCTTTCACCCGGCATGGCAATTTGGTGGGATCGAGTTGCCGCACCTTGCAGCATCTCGCAGCTGGCTTCCTCACCGAGATTTTGGAACGAGGAGGACGACCTGGCTTGCCTCGTTCCGCAAGCGGATCGTCGACAAGCAGCTTGACCTTCGGAAAGCCAAGGTATCACCGTCATTGGACGCAACTTAATTAGGAGCTTGGTCGATGGAACCTATGCGCCTACTGCGGGCAGACCAGGTCGGCAGCCTGCTGCGGCCGCAGGCACTGCTCGATGCTCGAGCAGCATGGCAGGCGGGGCGACTGAGCGAAGCAGAACTGAGTCATCTTGAGGACGAGGCGATCTTGGCCGCGTTGCGGGCGCAAGCAGCGGCGCACCAGCAAATTTTTTGTCGACGGGGAGTTTCGGCGGACCGGATTTATGACCGGCTTCCCTGACGCCGTCGAAGGCTTCGTGCCGCACGCCTACGTGCCGATCGCCTGGAAGGGCGGAACCGGCGCCGAAGGGACATCGCCAAACACTCAGCTCGTGATCGGTCAACGGCTGCGGCGGCGCCTGAGCGCACTCGCTTTCGATTCGCCTGCTGTATTTCTGGTGCTCGCGCTGAGGCACACTCGTTCTATTCCGGCGGTGCCTGCGCGGCCGCACGGCCACAGCTGTCAACATCGCTTACTGCCTACGCCGCCGGTGCGGTACGGCCGAACACCGCGGCCGCGGCCGCCTGCCAATCGGGGTCGGACAAGTCGATCAGGGTGGGATTGCCCTCGCACCACTGAAAGCAGTGCTTCAGCTTGCTGATTTTCCAGCCGTCGTCGGTGCGGCGAAAGGAATTCTCGTACCAGCCATATTGTGTGTAGTGGTCGTCGCCATGCCGGTTCGGGAACCGATGCCGCGACACATGATAGAAAACTCCGTCAGCCTGATCGCCACGCAGATTGATGTGGAAGTTGGAATACTGATGCATGACGATCAGCCGCTGAAGGCAGGCGCTGGCAAATCGTGCCCAAATTTTCGGAGTGGTGTTTGCCGGCGAGCGGCCGGTCAGATCGAAAAAATCCACCTCGAAGGGATCGGTGAGCGTTGCCGCGTACATGTCCCAGTCATGCAAGTCCAACCCACGTCCGAAACGGAGCATAACGTCGCTGATCTGCTGCCGGTCCCACAGCTCGCGAACGATCTCGTCGGTGCTGAGGGACTTTCTGGATAGCGACATCGGTCTTCCTCTCGCACAATTTGATGGAGCGAACGAGAACTCGCGCCCCGTCATGCCTAAATGCTTGCGCTTTACGCACAATCTCGGTCAGAGTTCCGGGATCGTCGCTCCCCATTCCAAATTCGCAATTCTCCCGTCTCTGCCGGCCGCTAGTGCATTTCCCAGCCGCCATCGACATTGAAGGCGGCGCCGGTAATGTTTTCCGCCCGATCGGAGGCTAGGAAGGCAGCCATCTCACCGATGTCCTTCGGCGTCTGGAAACGACCAAGCGGAATGCGGCTCATGAACCACGCCCAGGTGTCCTCCTCTTTCTGGCCCTGCAGCTTGGAGAATTGCGCTACCACCGCCGAATGCAGCTCGGTCGCCAGGATGCCGGGATGGATCGAGTTGACCGTGATGTTGTGCGCGGCGAGTTCCGAGGCGAGACTGTGCGTCATGCCGGTAACGGCAAATTTCGACGCCACGTAGGGCAGCACCATCGCGAAACCGGTCTGGCCGACAATCGACGAGATGTTGATGATGCGGCCGCCCTTCTGATCGATCATGCCTTGCACGAAGGCGCGCGTGGTCAGGAACAGGCCGCGCGCATTGACATTCATGACACGGTCGTACTCTTCGTCGGTCGTGTGCTGCACCGGCCCCGGCTTCGGCCCGACGCCGGCATTGTTGACGAGGATATCGACGCGACCGAACGCATCCAGAGCCTTTTGGCGCAAACGCTTCGAAGACTTGCCGTCGCGAACGTCATGTTCAACGGCGATCGCCCGATTACCCAAGGTCTTTGCGCTTTTTTCCGCGGTGGCGCCGTCGATGTCGGCCACTACAACCGAAGCGCCGGCGGCACTTAATCGCTCGGCTATTCCCAGCCCTATGCCGCGCGCAGCACCCGTGACGACGGCAACGCGCCCGTCGAGATCAGACATGCCTTCCTCCCATTGAAAATTTTCCAAAATTTCTAAAATTTTTAAATTGTGGATACTGGCGTGTCAAGCGCGGTACTATCGGGCCGGCTCAGTCGCGTATAGCCGCCACGTGTGGGACATGGGAGAGCACCGAGGTGACTTGTTTCGCCGTCTCGCGATAGTGTCGCTCAAGCGCCTGCATCGCCGCCTTGGCGTCACGCGCCAGCGTTGCCTTGAAAATTTGCCTGTGCTCGCGAACCGTATCTCGCTTGAGCCTTTCCTGCGGTCCGAAGTTTGCGCGCAGAATACGATGACGCTCCGCTTGATCGAACAAAAGGCCGGCCAGTTCTATGTGCCAGCGCGACCCGCAGGCTGCGAGCAGGGCCATGTGAAAACGGCGATGATGCAGCGCCCAAACTTCGGTTGATGGGCCAGGCTTTTTCGGAATGGGGTGCCGGGACAAGGCGTGGAAAGCCGCAACAACTGCGGTTTCCCAGGCCACATCGCCGCGCTCGATCGAGCGCGTCAAGGCCTGCCCTTCGATCACGAGGCGCGTCGCCATGGTGTCTTCCACGTCGTAGGCGGTCAGCGGCGCTACGCGAAAGCCGCGCTGTCCGACCAACGTCACCAGCCGTTCGGAGACAAGCCGCATCAGCGCCTCGCGCAATGGACTGACGCCGACGCCGTAGCGGGCTCTCAGCTTATCGGAGCGCAGCGGCGATCCTGGCGCAAATTGTCCCCAAAGAATGTCTTGTCGCAGCCGATGATAGGCTGCCTCGGCGATTGTACGCGGCCTCGAGTCCCACTCCGGAATGACCGAATAGTCTTCCGCGACTGCCCGTTTCATAGAACGGTTAGCCCGGCGTTATTCTGGAAATCATTAAGCAAGCGAATCTCGAAAAGCCACTCGTTGCGGACGGTCAAATTCCTCCCCCGCTTGACAAGCGAATATTCCAATAAGATACTTTTTTTCCAAAAATGCAATAGTGCACGAAGTTGCAAGTGCCGCGCTGTTCGTTGCTTCGGGCGAAAGCTCCTTCGTGCCTGACCCGATATTGCAGCCGATGGAGGCACTTCCGCCCGGTGAACGCTGTCAAGAAGAGCCGCTACCCACCGCTGGAAAAGCAGAGAAGCAACAGGAGGAAACGATATGAGGGCACGTTTGCAAATCGCCATCGCATTGGCAGGTGCGGTCGGCGTTGGACTTGTTGGGTCTGCAGCTGCTCAGGACAAGCAGCTGACCATCGGCGTCTCCCACTTGAGCCTAGGGTTTCCGTATGCAGTCGCCCTGCAGAACGGCGAGCTGAAAGCGGCTAAAGAATTGGGTGTAAAGACGATTGAGCTTGACGCCCGTGCCAACCCGCTTAATCAAGCGAACGACATTGATAAGTTGATTGCGCAACATGTCGATGGCATCGTCATGGTGCCTATCGATAGCATTGCAGCTCAGGACTGGGCTGACAAAGCAAAAGCGGCGGGCATACCCATCGTCGCCTTGGCGGTTTTCGTCGGTGATGCGAAGAAGCATCAACCGCCTTGGATCTATCCGGCTTTGCTGGCTTATGCGGATCGCAACGATGTTGACCAAGCTTATGCAGTGGGGAAGCTCGCCGTCGCAGACAATCCAAATGGCGGCAAGATAGCCATAGTCGAGGGCTTTCCGGGCTTTGCGGCTGTAGAGCTTCGGGCGTTAGGCTTCGAGAAGGCGCTGAAGGAGTCGAACGCGCATTTCGAGGTCGTTGCAAAACAGGCCGGCAACTGGGACCCCGAGCGGGCGCACCAAATTTGCCAGGATGCGATTCAAGCTCATCCAGATATCTCGATCATCTTTTCACACGATCAAGCGATGGCTCGGGGCTGCCTCTCGGCGCTGAAGTCCGCCAAATCGAAGGCAAAGATCTACGCCATCGACAGCTCCAAGGATGTCGAGGCATTGATCCGCGATGGCGAGCCAATCGTAACCACCTGCGCAAATCCGGTGACGAGTGGCCAGCAAGCAATGGCAGCGCTCGTTAATTACCTCCGTACGAAGCAGAGCCCTGCGGACCGCTTTATTACCTACAAATGGGACACGGTCAGGAAGGACAACGTGGATACCTGTCCTCCAGAATTCTAAGAGCAGTTACATCTAAGCGACCGAAACATTCGGCTCGATTATAAAGGCGAACAGCAGACGCAAGAGACTTACGCGCCGCTCTGGGGAGTTGGTCATGCGAGAACGAACCGTTGTCGCCTCGTCGCATTTGACCAACCCCCTTTTTACCGGCCCCGAAAATGGGGGGCCGATGTGATACCAAAAAAACTACACCACGATTCCGACGCTGTGTTCAGATGCTGAATCAGCCGATACTTTCCGTCAAAGCAATCGAAAAGATCTATCCTAATGGGACGGTTGCTTTAAGGAACGCCAGTTTCGATGTGGCCGATGGTACCATACACGGTCTGATTGGAGCTAATGGCGCCGGCAAGTCGACACTCATCAAAATCCTTTCAGGAGTTATCCCCGCTTCGAGCGGACAGATCGTGTGGCGCGGCAAGACCCGCACTTGGCGGAATCCAGCCGACGCCGCGGCTAAAGGCATTGCAACAATCCACCAGCACATTCCCTTAGCGCCCACTTTGTCGGTGCAAGAGAATGTTTTCTTGGCCTCGGCGCATCCGTGGCGCAATTCCCGATCCGAACGCGAGCGCTTTGGCCGGCTTTTGGACAGTATCGGCTACGCGGTTGATCCGGAGGCATTGGTCGCCGATCTGCCGGTTGGACAAAGGCAAATGGCGTCGATTCTCCAGGCGCTCGCGTCGGAAGCCCGGCTGTTGATTATGGACGAGCCCACGGCATCGTTATCGGAGCACGAAAGATCGGTCGTATTCGAAGCCATTCGTCGCTTGCGCGATAACCACGGGACGTCCGTGCTTTTCATCTCCCATTTTCTTGATGAGATCATGGAGCTATGTCAGCACGTGACGGTACTGCGGGACGGCATTGTCGTGTTGGACCAACCGCGCGACCGGATTGATGAACGGAAATTAGTCGTTGCTATCGTCGGCAAGGAGACCTCGCTGGATGTTGGACGTTCGCCGATCTCACCCGACACAGCTTCTTTGCTTGAAGTGCATGAACTTTCGTCTCCTGGCCGGATCAGTGGTGTGGATTTTGTCGTTGGCTCCGGCGAAATCGTCGGGTTGGCTGGCCTGTTTGGGTCAGGTAGAAGCGAGATCTTGCACGCAATTTACGGTGCCGATACTCGCGCGACCGGAATGGTCAAGGTTGACGGCCGCCCAATTGGCCGCGATATCGCGGCGGCCGTGGAAGCTGGAATAGTCCTGGTCCCTGAAGATCGCATCCAGCAGGCCCTCTTCGTAAACAAGTCAATTTGCTGGAACACCAGCTTGCCTAATTCACTGGCGATCTGCGCGATGAAGGTGTTTCCCGTCGCGCGCAAGGAGAGACGCCGCGCCGATCAGATTATCTCCAAGTTCTCCGTGGTCGCGGCAAACTCAGATGTTGCGATAGGGGAGCTCAGCGGAGGAAACGCGCAAAAGATCGCTCTTTCTCGAGCAGTTACCGCCGACTGGCGGGTGCTCCTCTTGGACGAACCCACTGCCGGCGTCGATATCGGTGCTAAGGCCGATATTCACCGCGCGATCGCAGCGATGGCAGCCGGAGGCGCCGCGGTCATTGTCGCTATTTCCGATTTCGAGGAGCTGCTTGGCACCTGCGATCGCATTCTCGTTGTTGCTTCAGGTCGCATCATCGCTGAGCGGCGGCCCGCAGATACCGGCGAACATGAACTCACTGCCCTCGCTGGTGGGCTAACGGCGTGAACCTGTCATGGACCAGATGATCGAGACGAGCCAGCGCCCGGCAAAGTCGCCGCGTGCGGGCAGACGACTAAAGGGCTTTTCTCTTGGTGAGGCTGGGATCTACTACGCTCTGGCGCTCATTTGGGTCGTGCTCGAGGCATGCACGCACTTGTTCGGTGCGCCGAATTTTCTGAATCCGGCCAACTTGGCAAACATACTCTACCAATCGTCTTTTGTTGCCATTATCGCCGTTCCCATGACGCTGGTGTTGATCAGCGGCAATTTCGATTTGTCCGTGGCTGCAACAGCCGCGATTTCCGCCGCGTGTGTCCTGCTGTTAAGCGACGTCGTTGGCATTTACGCGGCAATGGCGATCAGTCTTGTTGCTGGCGCCTTTATCGGTCTCGTAAATGCCGCGGTAGTCCAAGGTCTTGGTATCAATGCTTTCATTGTCACGCTCGCGACTATGACGGCGTTACGGGGTGTCCTTTTGATCATCACCGGGGGCCACACCGCGTCGGCCAATGATCGCGAAATTGTCCTGCCACTGAAATGGATTGAAAATGGCGTCTGGGTGCTGCCAAACCTTTGGTGGTGTGCCGGAGCCATCGTGCTCGCCGCTTCAGCGTTTGAGTGGTGGCAAAAAAGGCGTCCACGATTGCTCCTGATGGCCGTCGGTATTGTCCTGTTTGAAATCGGATTCTATTTTGACGCGTCGTGGGCGCTTAGTAAGCCCGTGTATTATATGGCGGCAATCACCGCGATCGCTTACTTAATCACGCGATTTACGATGGTTGGTCGCCGTTTGCAGGCCGTAGGCGCAAATTCGGAGGCGGCGCGGCTTATTGGTATCGATATTAACCGCTATCGAGTGGTGCCCTTTGTCCTCAATGGGTTGGCGGCCGGATTTGTCGGACTCCTGTTCGCGGCGCGAATTGGGGCCGTTTTGCCAAACGCCATGGCAGGCCTGGAGCTGACAGCAATCACGGCAGCGATCCTTGGCGGCACCTCACTTTTTGGCGGGTCAGGAAATGTCTTGAAATCAGTGGCCGGCGTCGTCGTGATCTACAGTTTGATCAATGGCTTCGACATCCTCGGGTTAGGAAGCAGCTATCAGGGAGTGATTGAGGGAGTAGTCCTTATTATTGCTGCGGCTATCTACACGGTCGGACGGCGACGACGGTAATCATAAGTTTGACGCCGCCAAAAATCGCACTGCGTGCGTCGCTTGAGTGACTTGAGCCAGCGTTTTTGATGTCCGCTTCACCCCCGGATTGTTCTCTAATTCCGGGTCTGGGTGTCAAGCTCTCCACGATCATCCTTGCCGGGCCCACTGTTCTCTCCGCGGTAGGGCTTGCCCTCCGCATGATGGCGTAAGACGACGCTGGCGGATCAGTGTTGCAAGCGCGATCGCCCTTTCGGACGCTCGCAAAAAATCGGACGATCTCACCACCGCCACCGTCCCGGCAGGGACGACTTTTCCCGCAGTGTCGCGGGAACCCTATGATCTCCTCATGCGCGTTACGCGGTAGCCTTCTTCGTCGACCACTTGAACTCGGTCCCGTCGATCCACATGCGGTGCAGAATGACCGCGAGCTTGCGCGTTGATCATACTCTCTGTGGTCACGCGCGCGCGCGCGAGGCGGGCGCCAATTTCAGCGCGCTCTGAGGCAGACCGACCTGCACCGGCCGGCTCGGCGGCGCTGCGGCTGTTAAGGCGGGTCGCCGCGGGCGGCGGAATTGGTGGGGCGCCTTGATGTCTGCGACCTGCCCGAGGATGACCCGGCCCTGTCCAATGAAATCCTCGACGCAGCCAAACAGGGAGCTTCGAGCCGGCCGCAAACCGCTAACTGCGTTGCTGCTGCTCGCTGGGGTTGGCACGGAGGGGGACCTCCGGCCAGTCAGTGCCCCGCATCGCCCGCAGCATGAAATGGCCGAACGCAGACGCGATTGGCTTGTTCGCATCGTCCTGCCAGGCTCTTGCCTCGAAGGCAACGATACGCCGGCCCTGCTTGACGATCGAGACGTTAGCGTAGCTGTCCACTGCGCGACCGGGCCGCAAATAGTTGATCGTCAAGCCAATCGGGTTGGGCCGCTCAGCGGCGCTGAGTTCACGGGTCGCGCCGATGATCGCAGCCGTTTCCAGGAAAGCGCCGGTCATGCCGCCGACGTACCCGAAGATCTCGCCAAAAAACTGCCGCGCTATCCGACCGTGCCCGCCGTTCTCATCGGCTGGCTCGGCCGCCACCAGGGCTTCCGCGGGCTCGGCCTAGGCGAGGTGCTCCTGTTCGATGCCATCCGAACCGTCGCCAAGGCGCCGATCGGCGCGCACGCGATTTTCGCCGACGCAATCGACGACGCCGCAATCGCCTATTATGAGAAATTCGGGTTCGCGCGCCTGAACGGCCGGCCGCGCACGCTCTACCTGCCGGTCGCAACGGCTCTCTCCCTCATCGCTTGAGTCCCCGTGGCCGCACGACCGAACATTCCCCTTTACGACTGTTCG
>CAWDZD010000080.1:0-45912 GCA_963806465.1 uncultured Alphaproteobacteria bacterium
CAATACGTGCCGATGCAGCCGCCGATGTCGAGCCGCGGCTGATTCGGTCCGGGCCGAGGCTCGCCACGTGGCGCGGGCAAAGCGGATGAAAGAACGGCCGATGCGTTGGGTATTCTGCCTCGCGGTGATGTTGGGGACGGCGACGCCGGCGCTCGCCGCCGATTACGACGTCCTGCGCGGCAGCGAACCCGTCGCGCCGGTCGTCACCGTCGGCCCTGCGACCTTCACGCGCTGGAGCGGCTTCTATGTCGGCGGCGATGTCGGCTACAACAACGCAAACGTCGATTTTACCAGCGCAACGGCGCCGCTCATAACCTTGGCCCTGCAGGGCACGCTGGTGGAGCAACAATTCACGCCGTCCCAATTGCAGGCAATTGGCAGAGGTTCTTCCAGCGCCTTGGGCGGCGGCGCCTTCCTGGGCTACAACACCCAGTGGCAAGATCTTATCCTTGGCGTCGAAGCGAACTATACGCACACGAACTTGCGCACGACGGCGACCTCTACAACCTCATCCGGGGTCATCGCCCGCAGCTTCGGGTCCCCAGTCGGCAATGTTACCGCGATACAAATCAGCAACCCCACCGCGCACATGAATGTTACCGACTGCGGCGAGGCGCGGTTTCGCGCCGGATATATTGTCGGCAACCTGTTGCCGTACGGGTTCGTCGGCATGGTGGTCGGAAGCGGCGACTATAGTGCATCGGTAAAAGTGGATTTGACGTGCACCAATGGCGTCCTCACTGGAGAATGCCAAGGCTATCCTCTGACGCCCAGCGCCGGGCAAAACAACGCGTTGCTCTGGGGCTACGCAGTCGGTTTCGGACTTGATTGGGCCCTGACCCAGAACTTCTTCCTGCGCGGCGAATTCGAATTCGTTCAGTTCGCGCTGATCGACAGCATCAACGTTCCCGTCGTCAGCGGCCGTATCGGCGCCGGTTACAAGTTCTGAAGACAGACAACGGATTGGGGAACTTCCTTCCGCCGTCGTCTGTCGTCCGCGCTCCCGACTTGACCCGCGCCCTCCACTTCCGTATCTCCGCCCCCGGGACACCCCTCCCCAACGAGGGGCGCCTATCTGGAAGGATAGACCATGACCATTGCCATGCCTGCGGTGCGGCCGTCTGTGCCGCATTTTTCGTCCGGCCCCTGCGCCAAGCGCCCCGGCTGGAGCCCGCAAAAGCTGGCCGGCGCATTCACCGGCCGCTCGCACCGCTCGAAACCGGGCAAGGCCAAGCTCAAACGCGCCATCGATCTGACCCGCGAAGTCCTGGCCGTCCCGGCCGATTATCGAATCGGTATCGTCCCGGCTTCCGACACCGGCGCGGTCGAAATGGCGCTGTGGTCGCTGCTCGGCCCCCATCCGGTGACGCTCCTGGCCTGGGAATCGTTCGGCGAAGGCTGGGTCACCGACGTCGTCAAAGAGCTGAAACTCAAGAACGTCACCACGCTCAAGGCCGCTTACGGCCAATTGCCCGATCTGACCAAAGTCGATCCCGCTAGCGACATCGTGTTCACCTGGAACGGCACCACTTCCGGCGCGCGCGTGCCCAATGCCGACTGGATCGCAGCGGATCGCGCCGGCCTCACCATCTGCGACGCCACTTCGGCGGCGTTCGCGCAGCCGCTCGAATGGGCCAAGCTCGATGTCGTCACCTTCTCCTGGCAGAAGGCGCTCGGTGGCGAAGCCGCGCACGGCATGCTGATCCTCTCACCGCGCGCGGTGGCGCGGCTCGAGAGCTACACGCCGCCCTGGCCGCTGCCGAAAATCTTCCGCATGACCAAAGGCGGCAAGCTCATCGAGGGCATATTCCAGGGCGAGACCATCAACACGCCGTCGATGTTGTGCGTGGAAGACTATCTCGACGCGCTGGAATGGGCGAAGGCCGCCGGCGGGTTGACCGCGCTGCGCGCTCGCGCCGATGGCAATGCCAAGGTCATCGCCGATTGGGTCGTGCGCGCCAAATGGATCGATTTCCTCGCCGCCGATCCGGCGATCCGTTCCAACACGTCGGTATGTCTCAAGGTGGTCGATCCGGCCGTGGCCCGGCTCGCGCCCGAAGCGCAGGCGGCGTTCGTCAAAGGCATTGCCGCGTCGCTGGACCAGGAAGGCATCGCCTACGACATCGACGCCTATCGCGATGCGCCGCCGGGCCTGCGCATCTGGTGCGGCTCGACCGTCGAACGCGCCGACGTCGAGGCGCTGACGCTCTGGCTCGACTGGGCCTATGCCAAAGCCAAGGACGCGCTGGCCAAGGCGGCGTGACAGGAGCTGATCGATGCGTGCCAAAGTTCTCATCTCCGATGCGCTGTCGCCCGCAGCCGTGGCGATCTTCAAGGAGCGCGGGCTTGAGGTCGACTTCCAGCCCAATCTCGGCAAGGACAAGGACAAGCTTGCTGACGCGATCAACGGCTTCGACGGCCTGGCGATTCGCTCGGCGACCAAAGTCACGGCCAAGCTCCTGGAGAAGGCCAACGGCCTCAAAGTGATCGGCCGCGCCGGCATCGGCGTCGACAATGTCGACATCCCGGCGGCCACTGCGCGCGGCATCATCGTGATGAACACGCCGTTCGGCAATTCGATCACCACCGCCGAGCACGCCGTCACGCTGATGCTGTCGCTGGCGCGGCAAATTCCCGAAGCCGACGCCTCCACCCGCGCCGGCAAATGGGAAAAGAACAAATTTCTCGGGGTCGAGATTTTCGGCAAGACGCTCGGCATCATCGGTTGCGGCAATATCGGCTCGATCGTCGCCGACCGCGCGCTCGGCATGAAGATGAAGGTGATCGCCTACGATCCGTTTCTGTCCGACGAGCGGGCGCGCGATCTCGGCGTCGAAAAAGTCGCGCTCGAGGAATTGCTGCGCCGCGCCGATTTCCTCACCTTGCATACCCCGCTGACGGAAAAGACCAGGAACATCATCAACGCCGAAACGCTGCAACTGACCAAGAAGAGCCTGCGGCTGGTCAATTGCGCGCGCGGCGGGCTGGTCGACGAGGCGGCGTTGTTCGAGGCACTGTCGTCGGGCCGCATCGCCGGCGCCGCGCTCGACGTCTTCACTACCGAGCCGGCGACCGCCAGTCCGCTGTTCGCGCTGCCGAACGTCGTCTGCACGCCGCATCTCGGTGCCTCGACCACGGAAGCGCAGGAGAATGTCGCGTTGCAGATCGCCGAGCAGATGGCCGATTATCTGGTGCGCGGCGCCATCACCAACGCCGTCAACTTCCCTTCGATCACCGCCGAGGAAGCGCCGAAGCTCAAGCCGTTCGTGACGCTGGCGGAGAAGCTCGGCTCGTTCGCCGGACAGCTCACCGAGAGCGGCATCCAGCGCGTGCAGATTTCATACGAAGGCATCGTCTCGCGGATGAATACCAGGGCGCTGTCGTCGGCCGCGATCGCCGGCCTGCTGCGCCCGATGCTGCAGGACATCAACGTGGTCTCGGCGCCGATCGTCGCCAAGGATCGCGGCATCGCCGTCGAGGAAACCCGCCGCGACGCCGAAGGCGACTACGAGAGCCTGATTACCGTCACAGTCACCACCGATCGGCAGACGCGGCATGTCTCCGGTACGGTCTATGCCGACGGCCGCCCGCGCATTGTCGACATTAAAGGTATCCGCATGGACGCCGAATTCGGCGCCTCGATGATCTACATCACCAATCTCGACAAGCCGGGCTTCATCGGCAAGTTCTCGTCGACGTTGGGCGACGCCGGCATCAATATCGCAACCTTCCATGTCGGCCGCGACGCGCCCGGCGGCAACGCCGTGGCGCTGATCGAGATCGACGGCGAATTGTCAGCGGATGTGCTCGCCAAGGTGCGCGCGCTGCCGCAGGTGCAGCAAGCCAAGCCGCTGCGGTTTTGAGGGATGTCATCACCGGGCTCGTCCCGGTGATCTCGTTAGACACGGCACGGCCGAGACTATCGACCGGGATGGCCGGGACAAGCCCGGCCATGACCTCGCACAGAAGCTCTCACTTCCTCGTCGCCACCGTTATGCCGGCAAGCACCAGCGCATAGCCGACGGCGTGATAGAGCTCGAAGTGCTCGCCCAGAAACGCCACCGCCATCACCGAGCCGAACACCGGAACCAGGTAGATGAACGGCGCCGCGCGATTGGCGCCGATCAGTTCGACGCCGCGATTGAGCAGCAGACCGCCAAGCAGCGACGGAAACACGCAGACGAAGACGATGCTGGCAACACTGATCCGGTCAAGGACAAACGACGCGCCGCTGCCAAGCTCCCACGCCATCGCCGGCGCAAGAAATAATGCGCCGAGCCCCATGCAGGCGGCGAGAAACGACAGCGGATGTATCAGCGGCCGTTTGCGCAAGGCGACCGTGTAAAAGGCGTAGATCACGATCGCGCCAAGCAACAACGCATCGCCGCGATTGAGTCCGACGCCGAGCAAGACCGCGAGGCTGCCGTGACAGACGATGGCGAGGACGCCGGCAAGCGACAGGCCGATGCCACCGGCCTGGCGCAGCGTAAGACGTTCGCCGAACAGCGCAAAGCTCCACAGCGCCACGTACAACGGCGACGCCGACTGCAACAACAGCCCGTTGATGGCGGTCGTGTATTGCAGCGCGTAGTAGGCCATCACGTTGTAGATCGAGAAGCCGGTGAAGGCGAGCAGCGCCATGACGCCGGCGTGCTTGCGGATCGCCGGCCAATCGCGCACCAAATGCGGCGCCGCGAACGGCAACACGATCAGGAAGGCGCCGCCCCAGCGGATACAGGACAGCGTAATCGGCGGCACATGCCCGACGACATAACGGGCGACGATGGTATTGCCGGCCCAGAACAACGAGGTCAGCGACAACAGCAGATAGGCCTGGTCGAACAACCGGCGGCGCTGCTGGCGGGCAAGCGGGACGTCCACCTCGGCCATGAAAAGCTCGCCCCCCGTGGACGTGAATCGGCGTGATTTTTTTGTGCCGGCCGAGTTAGCGCGGACTGGGCGCGACGACCATTGCGCGCGGCGCATGACAGGTCCGGAATTTACCAATCTGCGACAATCGGCGGGCGCCGCCGTCGTCGATGCCGCCGCGGCGCATTATCAAGAAATACCTGTCAATCCAAGGCTTTAATGCATGCGTGGCGGCTGCCTCGGTGCCCC
The DNA here is from genome assembly GCA_963806465.1 of uncultured Alphaproteobacteria bacterium. Lineage (GTDB taxonomy): Bacteria > Pseudomonadota > Alphaproteobacteria > Rhizobiales > Xanthobacteraceae > BOG-931. The sequence continues at coordinate 5,119 of CAWDZD010000080.1, forward strand.
GCTCGCCTTGCTTCACACCGCGTCATCCGTTATCGGGGTCGGTTGCGGCGTCTATCCGATTCAGATGCGGGTTCAGCGGGTTCTCCTTCGGCCGCTTCTCGAAGTCGCTTGTCCGTTTGCTGGGGACAATTCCTCATGGCCAATGTTGTCGTGATCGGCTCCCAGTGGGGCGACGAAGGCAAGGGCAAGATCGTCGATTGGCTGTCCGAGCAGGCCGACATCGTCGTCCGCTTCCAGGGCGGTCACAATGCCGGCCACACCCTCGTCATCAACGGCACCACCTACAAGCTGTCGCTGTTGCCGTCCGGCGTGGTGCGTCCGGGCAAGCTGTCGATCATCGGCAACGGCGTCGTGCTCGATCCGCGCGCGCTGATCAACGAGATCGCCAAACTTAAAACCCAAGGCATCGACGTCACGCCGGACAATCTGCGCATCGCCGAGAACACGCCGTTGATCCTGCCGCTGCACCAGGAACTCGACGTCGCGCGCGAACGGGCTTCGGGCAAGGGTGCGATCGGCACCACCGGTCGCGGTATCGGCCCGGCCTACGAGGACAAAGTCGGCCGTCGCGCCATCCGCCTGATGGATCTGGCCGATCTGCAGATGCTCAACGGCAAGATCGAGCGGCTCTTGGCGCATCATAACGCCTTGCGACGCGGGCTTGGCATGAGCGAGATCGCGCCGCGGACGATATACGACGACTTGGCCGCGGTGGCGCCGCTTGTGCTGCCGTTCATGGACACGGTCTGGTCCTGGCTCGACGAGCGGCGCCGCGAAGGCAAGCGCATTTTGTTCGAAGGCGCGCAGGGCGCGCTGCTCGACATCGACCATGGAACCTATCCGTTCGTGACCTCGTCGAATACGGTCGCCGCCCAGGCTGCGATCGGCTCCGGTCTCGGACCCAATGCGATCGGTTACGTGCTCGGCATCTGCAAGGCCTACACGACCCGCGTCGGCTCCGGCCCGTTTCCGACCGAGCAGAAAAACGAGATTGGCCGGGTGCTGGGCGAGCGCGGCAAGGAATTCGGCGTCGTCACCGGCCGGCCGCGGCGCTGCGGCTGGTTCGATGCGGTTCTGGTGCGGCAAAGCGTGCGCACCAGCGGCATCCATGGCCTCGCTCTCACCAAACTCGACATTCTCGACGGATTCGATGAAATCAAGGTCTGTGTCGGCTATCGTCTCGACGGTCGCGATATCGACTATCTGCCGGCCAGCGAGCACGCGCAGGCGCGCGTCGAGCCGATCTACGAGACCATTGCCGGCTGGAAAGAGCAGACGGCGCGCGCCCGCTCCTGGGCAGACCTGCCGGCCCAGGCGATCAAGTATGTGCGGCGGATCGAGGAATTGATTGGCTGTTCGGCAGTGTTGCTGTCGACCAGCCCGGAGCGGGAAGACACGATCCTGATGCAGAACCCCTTTGAGACGTGAACGTCGAGACGTGAAATTAAGATGAAAAAACAAGGAGGCGAGCGTAAGCTTACGCAATGACCGACTATCATCCGCTGATCGCCCGTGCCGTCGACGGCCTTGAAAGAAGCACGGGCGAAGCACGACGGGCACTGTATGAACGGGCGCGCACCGCACTGGTCACCCAGTTGCGTGGCGTCGACCCGCCGCTTTCGGAGTCGGAGATCACCAAGGAACGCCTGGCTCTGGAAGATGCGATCCGCAAAGTGGAAGCCGACGCGGCGCGCAAGGCGCGCGCCGAGCCCCGTCCAGCCGTAGCGCCGCCGCCGCGCCGTGACCGACCGCCCGCGGACATCGCCCGTCCCGATGGCCGACGCGCCGAGCCGGCCATGCCGAGGTCCGTTGCCGCCGAGTCCGGCGAGGCTGCGCCGCCGCGGCCGCCGCCGACCGCGCGCGAGCGATTGCTAAACGCGCGGTCGCCGACCTCGACGAAGCGTGAAGGCACCAGGAGCTTCCGCGACGCCATCAGCGATGTCCACGATCTCGGCGGCGCCACCGCCAAGGCCGCGCAATCGGCGCGCGAAACCCGTGATCTGTATGCCGCGCCGCCCGAACTGCCGAGCGAGGAGTTGGAACCGGCGGCGCACAACGACTTCGGGATGGAAGGCGATGCCGACGATCTGAGCGCCGAGCACTACGATCCGCGGTCGCGCAACCGCGGTCGGTCGTTCGACGACGATGGGATTCTGCACGCGTCGCGTGGTGCGCTGCACGGGCATGATGACGACGTGGAACAAGTGCCGCGGCCGGTCCGCGACTATCGCGGGATAGCGACGATCGTGGTGGCGCTGATCATCGTCGCCGGTCTCGCTGCCACGGTCGTCTGGCAGTGGCCGCGAATCAGTGGGGCTTATCACTACGTTGCTTCAATAGGAGCGAAGCAGCCGAGCCAGCCAAAAGGCGAAACGGCGTCGCAGCCGAAATTCGGCGGCCGGGTTCCGCAAGAGCAAAGCGCCGGACAGCCGCCGGCCGCCGGCGCGGCGGCGAATCAAGCGGTACCGGCGGTGGCGCAGCGCGTCGTGCTCTACGAAGAGGATTCGAACGACCCGCAGGGCAAGCGTTATGTCGGTTCGGTTATCTGGCGCACGGAAACGGTCTCGCCCGGACCGGGGCTGGCGCCGGAGCTCGCGGTCCGCGCTGACGTCGAAATTCCCGAACGCCACATCACCATGACGTGGTCGCTCCGCCGCAACACCGACCAGGCCTTGCCGGCCAGCCACACCATCGAGATCCTGTTCAACCTGCCCGCCGATTTCGCCGGCGGCGGCATCGCCAACGTGCCGGGAATCCTGATGAAACAATCCGAGCAGGCGCGCGGCACGCCGCTTGCCGGACTTGCTGTCAAGGTCACCAACGGCTTCTTCCTGATCGGACTTTCGGCGGTCGACGCCGACATGCAGCGCAACATCCAGTTGCTCAAGGAACGGCCGTGGTTCGACATCCCGGTGGTCTATACCAACGGCGGCCGTGCCATCCTGGCGCTGGAAAAGGGCACGCCGGGCGACCGTGCCTTCACCGACGCCTTCGCCGCCTGGGAAAAGAAGTAAACGTTTCGCCGTTGCACCCGGGGGTGCGGCCAGCGTTGTCTGGGGATAGATGCGACGATGAGTGCGAAGAAAAGTTCGGCGAGCCCGAGCGTACCTGAGGCAGTGGCGCAGCCGTTCGTCGCTTCGGCATTGCGCACGCTTGAGACCGAGCGCGAGGGCTTAGCGGCGCTGGCGGCGGCGATCAGCGATGGGCTCGGCGCTTCGTTCGTGAGCGCCGTCGAAACCATTCGCGACGCGCGCGGCCGGCTGATTGTGACCGGCATGGGCAAATCCGGCCACATCGCCCGCAAGATCGCGGCCACGCTGGCCTCGACCGGCACGCCGGCCTATTTCGTCCATGCCGCCGATGCCAGCCACGGCGACCTCGGCATGATCACGTCGGATGACGTGATGCTGGTGCTGTCGTGGTCCGGCGAGACCGGCGAGCTGCGCAGCCTGATCGAGTATTCGCGCCGCTTCCGCATCAAGCTGATCGCCGTCACCGTCAGCGCCGAGAGCACGCTCGGCAGGGCCGCCGACATCGTGCTGGCGCTGCCGACGGCGCGCGAAGCCTGTCCGCATAATCTCACGCCGACGACGTCGACGCTGATGCAGCTCGCGCTCGGCGATGCGCTGGCGATCGCGCTCCTGGAAAGCCGCGGCTTCACCGCGATCGATTTCGGCGTCTTTCATCCTGGCGGCAAGCTCGGCGCGGCGCTCAAATTCATCCGCGATGTGATGCATCCCGGCGACGCCGTGCCGCTGATCGCGCGCGGCTCGCCGATGTCGGCGGCGATCGTCGAAATGTCGGCCAAAGGCTTCGGCTGCGTCGCCGTCACCGACACGAGCGGCAAGCTCGCCGGCGTGATCACCGATGGCGATCTGCGCCGCCATATGCGCGACGATCTGTTACAGGCATCGGTCGACGAGGTGATGACGGCATCGCCGAAGACCGTGCGGCCCGATCAATTGGCGAGCGAGGCGCTGGCCTTGCTCAATGCCTCGAAGATCACGGCACTCATTGTCGTCGACAAAGAGAAGCCGGTCGGCATCGTGCATTTCCACGATCTGCTGCGCGCCGGCGTGGCGTGAATCATCATTGCGAGAAACCAAGCGCCGTTAGGCGCAGTGCCGAAGCAATCCGGATTCGTTCGTAAACGTGCGTGGATTGCTTGGTCGCTTTGCTCTCCGCAACGGCGCCGTCTAATACAACCCACCCTGGGTCGCGCTTCGATCGTCCGGGCGGGCGTAGGCTGGAGGCAGCGGTGCCTGCGGCGGCTGCGCGCGGGCGGTGCCCGCAGCCGGCGGTGGCGGCGCGTAGTTGCCGGCCGGCGGCGGAACGGCGGCGGTCGTGCCTGGAGTGGAGGCGACCGGAACTGCAACCGCGGTCGTGCCAGGAGCTGCGCCAGTCGGCGCAACGGCAGCGGTGGCGCCGGGCGCCGCGGCGGTGTTCGGCGCCGCATTGGGCGCTACGTCCTGGTGTGATTGGTGCGCCATGAACTCTTCGTAGCCCGGTGCGCCCGGCCGAGGTGGAACGTCTTTGGGCATGCCGCCGGCCCAGGTCGGCCAAGCGTCGGACACGACTCCGGCAAACGGCGTGCACGCTCCAAGCCAGAGGCAGCCGCAGAGCGCCATCGTCACCATCAACAGACGTTTGGTCGTGCCGGCCGTCAAATTGAACCCTCGATGCTCTCGGCGACAGAAAGTGAACCTTCGCGGCAGCGTCGATCCTAGCCCGTCGCGTCAAATGTTTCTTCCGGCCAAGTTCTTCTTCCGGCCAAGTTCTTGTTCCAGCTAATTGCCGCTGGCCAGGCGATTTCGCCAACCATCCGAGACGGCTACCGGCCGCAAGAGAGAAGCGCCTTCATGGCGGGACTGTGTCGGCCGAGCGGCCCGCGGCGGCCCCGCGAGGCGCTTTCTATCCTTTGGCATCAAAGATTTGCTTAACACGCGTTTTATTGCCTCCGACCTGATTTCGGCATAGTCGTTGCCGGATTGCCGTCGGCGCCGGAACGGGGAATTGATCCTGGACAGACGATACCGCCGCCCGTGGTCGGTGCAGCGCGCCGTTTGCGCGGCGTTGTTGCTCGCGGCTATCGGCTGGTCAGGCTCACTCGCGGGATGCAGTGGAATTGCCGCGCCCAACGAGGAGGCGCCGCCGCTCGCCCCCGATCCCGCGTTTCGGGACGTGATTGCCACTCACCTCAAAGGGGTATTGAAAAATTATTCCGTCTACCAGCCGTTCGATATTTCCGACCCGCGCTGGGTTCGCACCATGAAAGGCTGGAACTGGCTGACCTGCGTACGGTTCCAAGACCGCGGCCACCTGCGCACTTATGCCGTGTTCCTTGGTGACAACAACAAGGTGGTTGAAAGTCGCTATGCCGTTCTCACCGACAATTGCGACGCGCAGACCTATTATCAGTTCGAGCGCATGTACGGTGGACTGGACCCATTGCATTAGACTTGATCGATCGGGCCTGCCGGCAGCGGCCGCGCCGCAATCCTTGCGCTGCGCTGCCGGCATCGAGGATGGCGCATAATGCGGGTGCTGGTCACCGGCGCTTCCGGTTTTGTCGGCCGCGCGGTGGTGACGGCATTGGCAGGCTCCGGGCGCGCGGTCAGTGCCGGCGTGCGGCGGCCGCCGCAGCCGCCATTCCCCGCCGGCGTCGAGGTGGTGCGGCACCCGGATTTGTCGCAATCGTTCGATTGGACGCCGCTCCTCGAGGGCGTCGATCAGGTGGTCCATCTTGCCGGCATCGCGCACACCGACGGCGTCGCGCCGGCGCGTTATGACCGCGTCAATCGGCTGGCGACGGCGGAGCTTGCCGCTGCCGCCGCGGCCACGGGCGTCCAGCATTTCGTCTTTGTTTCGTCGGTTCGTGCGCAGACCGGGCCGTCGGCCGATCATGCCTTGACCGAGCGGGACGAACCGGCGCCGACCGATGCTTATGGCCGTTCCAAACTTGCCGCCGAGGCAGCGGTGCGCGCCGCCGGCGTTCCATTCACGATCCTGCGTCCGGCCTTATTCTACGGTCCAGGCGTGAAAGGAAATTTCGCCTTGTTGTTGCGGGCGGCGCGGTCGCGCTGGCCGCTGCCGGTGCGCGATTTTGTCAATCGGCGCTCGCTGTTGTGCATCGACAATTTCATCTCGGCGCTGACCTTCGTGCTGTCGTCGCCGGCGACGCTCGGCGAGACCTACATCGTCGCCGATCCCGGAATTCCGCCGCGGCTGCCGGACGTGCTGGCGACGCTGCGCAAGGCGCAGGGGCGCTGGCCGCTCATCGTGCCGCTACCGATGCATTTGGTGGAAACGACGCTCCGGTTGTTGCACCGCGAAGCCATGTGGGAGCGTCTCGGCGGCAATCTGCGGGTCGATCCTGGCAAACTGATTGCCGCGGGCTGGGAGCCGCCTCACGATACCTGGGCCGGGTTGGCCTCCCTGGCCGAGGCAACAGCGAGCGTCAACGGACGAGGTGCAAGGTGAAAACCAAACGGCGGTCGATTGTCGTCTTGTTGGTCGCGATAGGCTGCGCTGGTCTCCTGCGCGACGCGGCCGCGCAGTCGGCGTCGGAAGCACCCGGCGAACGCCCCAACATGGGTAGCCACTCGGGCCATGGTGATTCAGCACACGGGGCTTTTCATCGCCGCTTCGACGAAGCCGAGCGGTGGGCAAAGGAATTCGACAACCCCGAGCGCGACGCCTGGCAAAAGCCGGAGGAGATTTTGGATGCGCTCCGTCTGGAGCGCACGTCGCGCGTCGCCGATATCGGCGCGGGCACTGGATATTTCAGCGTGCGGATCGCCAAGCGCGTGCCCGAAGGAAAAATCTTCGCCGCCGATATCGAACCCGACATGGTGCGCTATCTCGGCGACCGGGCGCAACGCGAGCATTTGAGCAATCTCATTGCGGTGCAGGCGCTTGCCGACACCGCCAATCTCCCTGAGCCGGTCGACGTTGTTCTGGTGGTGGACACCTATCACCACATCGACGACCGGACCCGTTATTTCGCCGCGCTGAAATCGTCGCTGCGTCCCGCCGGACGGCTTGCCGTCGTCGACTTCAAGGCCGATTCCCCAACCGGACCGCCGGTCCAGCATCGCGTTTCGCCGCAGAAGGTCACCGAAGAACTGACTGCGGCCGGTTACGTGCTGGTGGAGACGCTGGAATTCCTGCCGAGGCAATATTGCCTGATCTTCCGCAAAAGCGATTCATAGCGCGACCGGCGCAGCCTTAAGGGCGATGATTTTTTGACGCAACACCATGCCGCCGAGGACGCCGACGCCGAACACGTAAACCCAGCCCGGGACGAAGGCGAACAGATAAGAATCAAACAGCGATGACACGACGTTGTGCGCGACGACGATCGCACCGATTACCGATACAAGCCCATTGCCAGTGAACCACAAAAAATGCGCAACCCACATCGCGACCAGCAAGACGGCGCCAATCAGCCCGATCTGAACGGCAACGCCTAAAAACTGATCGTGAGGCGTTCCCCACGTCACTGAAGAAGCACCGGCGCCACCGCTTGCGGCTTCCCGAAATTGCTGCGGAATGGAGCCGGTGCCATGGCCGAACAGCGGCGCGGTGCTGACGAATGTCAGCGACTTGCGCAGGAACTCAAGGTGCAGGCCGGTCGAGTTTGCGGCGTTTTCTTCGCGATAGGCCTTGAGCTCGGTGACCGAGGTCGTCAGCCGCTCGCGCAGATAGGGTGAAGCGGACCAGATCGCAGCCGCCGTGACGCAACCGAGCAGCAGGGCCACGACCACGCCCTTCCACCGGAATTCCTTGAAGGCGAGCAAAAGCAAAAGCGCCAGGCTGACCAGCAAGGCCGCGCGGCTGGTGACGACGAACAGGATATCGGCGAGAAAAAATAACGCGGCGACGACCAGGCCCAGCGCCAATCGCCATCGCCGTTGACGAGCGGCTTCACAAGCCCACGCCAGCAGTCCGAATGCGCAGACCACGAATTCCGCGCTTTGCGAAATGTACTCCTTCACCGGCACGCCGACGACGTTCTCGCGCGACGCCAATGCGGGAATGAGCAGCGAGGCCCACGACACCACCAGCACCGCGAATGTCGAGGCCAAAAATCCCCAGAGCACCCACACGCCGCGGTCCGATCTCTGAAAATGCAGAAGCAGCAGTGGAATGAACAATAGCCGGTGGAAACGGCTCAGACCGCTAAGACGCTCGGCTAGGCTCACGTCGGCCCACAGCATGCCGATGGCCGCCAGCAGCCAAAGCAGTACCGGCAGATAGGCCGCCGGAGCCGAAAGCTCGCGCCGCAATGCCGGCAGGTCCAAAGTCGGGAGCACAGCAACAAGCCACACGACAAGCAGCACGCTGGTTACGCTGGTCGACCATGGCAGCGACACGGCCACCGCTACGGTGAGCCAGTCGACCACCGCCATCCAGCGGCTGCGATCAAAGCCGGCAAGTATCGTCAGGCTGGAGATCCGCCCAGTCACGGCTTTTTCAGGATCTAACCGGCTTGTGCGAGCCCGCCGCCGGCGCAGCCGACTGCGCCGAGCGACGCACCAGCCCGGTGGTCGACTGGCCGGGCACCAGACTGACAAGCAGGACGTCGCCGCCTGCGCTTTCGACCACGTCGCGGCCGACCACTTCGTCGATCTTATAATCGGCACCCTTCACCAGCACTGCCGGGCGCACACGCTTGATCAGTTCGAGCGGCGTGTCTTCGTCGAACACGACGACCAGATCGACCGCCTCGAGCGCGGCCAGCACCTCGGCGCGGCCTTCCGCCGGGTTGATCGGCCGGCCTTCGCCCTTGAGCCGCGTCGTCGAGGCGTCGCTGTTGAGACCGACCACCAGGCGGTCGCAAGCAGCGCGCGCTTCGGCCAGCAATTTGACATGGCCGCGATGCAGCAGATCGAAACAGCCATTGGTGAAGCCGATGCGCAGACCATGCTGGCGCCATTGCGCAAGCCGCTCGTCGACCACCGACCAGTCGAACACGATCTTGTCCTCGGGCGCGAGCGACGCCGCCGGCAGAATGCGGTGGCGTAATTCGCCGAGCGACACCGTCGACGTGCCGCGCTTGCCGACGACGACGGCGGCGGCGGCATTGGCCGCGCGCATGGCGAACTCGTAGGGCGCCTTCATCGCCAGCAGTACCGCCATCACCGCGGCGACGGTGTCGCCGGCGCCGGACACGTCGCGCACCTTCACCGGATAGGCGGGAACATGGACGGGTGCCTGCCCGGTAACGTGAAGGCTCATGCCCTCTTCGCTGCGGGTCACCAGCACTGCTTCACTTTGGACCAGATGCGCCAGCTGCGCGGCGGCGGTAGCGATCTCGTCCTCGGTGCGCACCGGGCGATGCACCGCGGCAGCTAGCTCCTTGGCGTTGGGCGTGATCAGGGTGGCGCCGCGATAGACGCGGTAATCGTGGCCCTTGGGATCGACAATGACCGGCTTACCGAGACGCCGCGCCGCCTCGATCACGGCGCGGATCACGCGTTCCGTCAGCATCCCCTTGGCATAGTCGGACAGCACCACGGCGCCGGCCTTGGGCATTGCCGCTTCGGCATGCGCAATGACCGCCGCCTGGCTCTCGGCGCCGGCGGGTTGGTCGGTTTCCCAGTCGGCCCGCATCAAGTGGGCTGAATGATGCTCGGAAACGAAGCGCACTTTGCGTGTGGTCTGCCGGGTCTTGTCGACCACGAGTTCAGGAACGATGGCGCCAAGCTTGGCGAGCGCGTCGCGCAGCATGAAGCCGGCGTCATCGTTGCCGACCAGGCCGATAAAGATGCAGCTGGCGCCCAGCGCGGCGATATTGCGGGCGACGTTGCCGGCACCGCCGATCTCGACCGAATTGTGCTTGACCCGCAGCACCGGCGTCGGCGCTTCGGGCGAAATTCTGGTCACGTCGCCATAGACGAAGTCGTCGAGCATCACGTCGCCGATGCAGAGAATTGTCTGCTTGGCAACGAGCCGCAACGCTTCCTCGAAATCGAACATGCTGGGCCCGGCCCCGTGCTCCCTGTTCAGCGAAAGCGGTCGGCGCGATCGAGATAGTTGTTGATGTAGGTTTTCACGCCGGCCTCGACCGTCATGAACTCGGCGGCGAAGCCGGCCCGACGTAGATTGGCGATCTCGGCTTGCGTGAAATACTGATAGGTATCGCGGATCGAATCCGGCATGTCGACAAATTCGATGTTCGGTTCCTTGCCGAGCGCCGCGAACATCGCCGTCATCAGCTCGCGAAAGCTCGTCGCCCGCCCGGTGCCGACATTGAAGATACCCGATACCGTGGGCGTCGCCATCAGCCAGCGCACCACGGCGACGGCATCGTCCACATAAATAAAGTCGCGCTTTTGCTCGCCGTCGGCGATGCCGGGGCGGTGCGACTTGAACAGGCGGATCGGCCCGCCCGCCTTAGCCTCCTCAAAGCGCCTGGCAACGAAACTCCTCATGTCGCCCTTGTGGTATTCGTTCGGGCCGTAGACGTTGAAGAATTTAAGCCCGGCCCATTGCGGCGGGACTTTGTCTTTGCGCGCGACGCGCTCGACCACGGCAAGATCGAACAAGTGCTTGCTCAAGCCGTAAGGGTTCAGCGGCTTGAGTCGTTTGAGTGCGGCGAACGACCAGTCGTCGGAGAAGCCGGCGCTGCCATCGCCGTAGGTGGCGCCCGAAGAGGCATAGATAAACGGCGTGCGGGTCGCGGCGCACCACTCGAACAGCCGCAGCGAAAGCCGGAAATTGTTTTCCATCAAGAGGTCGACGTCGCTCGCTGTCGTCGACGAGATGGCGCCCATGTGGACCACGGCGTCGAGCTTGCGGCCATTGAGCCAATGCAGCAGGTCCGCCGCCGGTACGAATTCGGTAATCTGCCGGCTGGCGAGATTGCGCCATTTCTGGCCGGTGCCGAGGATGTCATTGACTGCGATGTCGGCGTGCCCGGCCTCGTTGAGGCTCGCGACTACGTTCGAGCCGATGAAGCCGGCCCCGCCGGTTACCAACAACATCGACGCCGCGATACCGCTTGAAATGACCCCGTTGGCCCTCGGTTTGCCCCAGTCTTGTCCGTGGTGCAACACTGGACACTGTTGCCGGGACGGGCTAAGCCCGCGGGGTCGCTTAATGAAATGAATCAATGTTCATTGATATAAATGAACCAAGATTCACAAGGCGCTATGGCGAGATGCGCGACGTAACCAAAGACACCAGCCCGATCCTGATCGTGCCGTATATGTGGATCGGCGATTTCGTCCGCTGCCATACGGTGGTGAAGCTGCTGCGCCAGCGCTTTCCGGACCGTCCCGTCGATCTATTGGCGACGACGCTATGCGCGCCGCTGGCCGACTACATGCCGGGCGTCCGCCAATCGATCGTCGCTGACCTGCCGCGCGGCCGTTTGGCGTTGGCGCAGCAACACGCGCTCGCCGCGCGGCTCAAGCGCGAAGGCTATGGCATGGCGCTGACGATGCCGCGCACCTGGAAATCGGCGCTAGCGCCGTTTCTGGCCGGCATCCCGCAGCGCACCGGCTTTGCCGGCGAAGTGCGCTTCGTTCTCCTCAACGACGTGCGGTTCGGCGAACGCAAGCTGCTGCGCATGGTGGATCGCTGCGCCATGCTGGCGCTGCCGCGCGACGCCACGCAGCCGCCGGAATGGCCGTTGCCGGAGCTGAAAGCTCCAGTGAGCGAGATCGCCGCATGGCGCATCCGGCGCGGCTTGACCGACGACCGCCCGATCGTCGCGCTTGCCCCCGGCGCCGTCGGCCCATCGAAGCGCTGGACTAGCGAGGGCTATGCCGCGCTGGCGCGCCAATTCAGTACCGATGGCTTTGCTGTTTGGATCCTGGGTGGACCCAACGAAACATCGCTGGCGGCCGAGATCGCCGGCGATAGCGGCGCCGTCGATCTCACCGGCGCGGATTTGCGTGACGCTATTCTCGCGCTTGGCGCGGCTTCGGTCGCGATCTCAAACGATTCAGGACTGCTGCATGTTGCGGCCGCGCTCGGTACGCCGTCGATCGGGATATTTGGCCCGACCAGTCCATGGCATTGGGCGCCACTCAATCCGCTGGCCGCCGTGATCGAGACCAGGAGCGAGCTTCCCTGCCGGCCCTGCCATAAGCCGGTCTGCCGGCTTGCTCATCATCGTTGCATGCGTGACATCACCGCAGACGAGGTTTTGGCAGCGACCCGCGCTGCGTTGGCAAATGCCGCGGCGGCACGGCAAATGCCGGCCTAACGCCGTGTTCATCAAATCAGCTTATGCGAGAAGCCTGATGCGAGGCGGGTTGCGCGCATGACAGTCTTGGTCACCGGCGGAGCCGGCTATATCGGCTCCCACATGGTGCTTGAGCTTGCCGACGCCGGCGAGCGCGCCGTCGTACTCGACAATCTCTCGACCGGACACGACTGGGCGGTGGCGCAAGGCGTGCCGCTGGTCGTCGGCGACAGCGGCGACCAGGACCTTGTCGCCCGCATCATCCGCCAGCACGGCGTCGATGCAATCATTCATTTCGCCGCCTCGGTCGTCGTTCCCAACTCGATGCGCGACCCGCTCGGCTATTACCGCAACAACACCGTCAATTCGCGCGCGCTGATCGAATGCGCGGTGAAGAACGGCGTGCGTCATTTCATTTTTTCGTCGACCGCTGCGGTCTACGGCAATCCGGCGGAAATTCCAGTCAGCGAGAACGCCGCGACGCAGCCGATCTCGCCGTACGGCTGGTCGAAGCTGATGAGCGAGATCATGCTGCGCGACACCGGCCGCGCTCATGCGCTCGGCCACGTCATCCTGCGCTACTTCAATGTCGCCGGCGGCGATCCGCTCGGCCGCACCGGACAATCGAGCAGGCAGGCGACGCACCTGATCAAGGTCGCGGTCGAAACCGCGCTCGGCCTGCGCGACAAGCTCGATGTTTTCGGCGACGATTATCCGACGCCGGACGGCTCGTGCATTCGCGACTACATTCATGTCAGCGACCTGGCGCGCGCCCATTCCGATTCGCTGCGCCATTTGCGCTCCGGCGCGCCATCGCTGACGCTCAATTGCGGCTACGGCCATGGCTTCTCGGTGTTCGACGTGATCGACACTGTCAAGCGCGTGTCGGGCGTCGATTTCAAGGTCGAGATCGCGCCGCGCCGCGACGGCGATCCGGCGCAGATTGTCGCCGACTCGACGCGGGCACGCCAGACGCTCCGCTGGCAGCCGCGCTTCGACGATCTGTCGACCATCATCGCGCATGCGCTCGCCTGGGAGCGCGAGCTGATGAAACGGCGCGCCAACGCGCCCGATCCGGCCGGGGAAGCGAACAAAAAGAGCGCCGCGGCGGCAAGTTCCAAGCGCTCGTGATGCCGCGTGGAAATCGCTTGAAAATTCCGGGCCTTCCGGGCATGGAACGCCTGCGGACGGGGCTTCGCGGGCGGCAGGGGACGCAACGGACAGCGCATGACAGCTTCCACGGCCGGGTCGTCGAACGCCTATCCGACATTTGCGCTGATGCGTCGCTTGCTGGTCGATGAAGCGTTGGCGCATTGGCCGCGTTATGCGCTCGCCTCGTTGATGATGGTGATCACCGCCGCCGGCACCGCGCTCGCCGCCTACCTGATCGGCACGCTCACCAACGAAGCCTATATCAGTCACAATTTCCGCGGCATTGTTTTGCTCGGCATCGCGGTGATGGCGATCTTCGCCGCCAAGGGGTTGGCGACCTATTTCGGCGCGGTGATGCTGTCGCGGATCGGCAACCGTATCATCGCCGACAACCAGCGGCGGATGTTCGAGAAGCTCATGCACGAGAATATGAGCTTCTTCGCCGACCGCCACTCCTCGGAATTCATCGCGCGGCTGACCACCGGCGCCACTGCGGTATCGGCGGTCATCAATCTTCTGATCACTGCCGTCGGCCGCGACCTGATGTCGCTGATCGGGCTGACAATCGTGATGGTGACCCAGGATCCAGTGATGTCGCTCGCCGGCTTCATCGCCGCGCCACCGGCGATCTTCTTTTTGCGCAAGCTGGCGCGGCGGATCCGCAACATCGCCCGCATGCAGTTCACCGGCGGCACGCGCATCATCGAGACCATGCAGGAATCGCTGCAGGGCTTGCGCATGGTCAAGGCGTTTTCGCTCGAGGACGAGATGCAGCGGCGGCTCGAACTCGAGCGTGGCCGCGGTCGAGAGCGAAGCCAACAAGATGGCGCGCGTCTCCAATCGCGGCGGGCCGCTGATGGAGACGCTCGGCGGCCTCGCCGTGGCGGCGGCGATGATCTATGGCGGCTATCGCAGCATTGCCGGCGCCGGCACGCCGGGCGAGTTCGTCTCGTTCCTGGCGGCATTCCTGCTCGCCTACGAGCCGGCCAAGCGTCTGGCGCGGCTCAATATGGACCTCAACAACAACCTGGTCGGCGTGCGCGTGCTCTACGAGGTGATCGACAGTCCGCCGGGCGAATCCAAAGATGACGATCGCCCGCCACTCAAGCTCGCGACAGCAAGGCTGGAATTCGCCGACGTCCGGTTCGCCTATCGGCCCGGCACGCCGGTGCTGCGCGGCATGAGTTTCGTCGCCCAGCCGGGCAAGCTGACGGCGCTGGTCGGTCCGTCCGGTGGCGGCAAAACGACCGTGCTCGATCTGATATTGCGCTTCTATGAAGTCGATAGCGGCCGCATTCTGATCGATGGCCAGGATATCGCGGCGGTGTCACGCGGTTCGCTGCGCCGGCAGATCGCCTATGTGGGCCAGATCGTGCAGCTGTTCCGCGGCACCATCCGCGACAATATCGGGCTGGGCCGCATCGGCGCCAGCGAAGCCGAGATCGTCGCCGCCGCCAAGGCCGCGCATGCGCACGAATTCATCTTAAGCTTCCCGTTAGGCTACGACACCCCGGTCGGCGAGCACGGCATGCAGCTCTCCGGCGGTCAGCGCCAGCGGGTCGCCATCGCGCGGGCGCTGATCAAGAACGCGCCGATCATTCTGCTCGATGAGGCGACCGCGGCGCTGGATTCGGAATCCGAGCGCCATGTGCAGGAGGCGCTCGCCGAACTGCGCAAGGGCCGCACGACGTTGGTGATCGCGCATCGGCTGTCCACCATCACCCACGCCGACAATATCCTGGTTGTCGAGGCCGGCCTGGTCGTGGAGTCCGGCCGCCACGACGAGCTCCTGCGCAAGGGCGGCCGCTATGCTTCGTTCTATCGCCTGCAGCTCAAGGAACAGGGCCCGGAACTGGAAGCGATCGCGGTCGGATAGTTCTCGCGTCGTCATCGCCGAGCATAGCCGTCCGAAGAACGGCGTCGCTTCGCTCGCCCACGTCCCGGCCATCCACGTCTTACTTCATTGAGACACGAAGGCGTGGATGCCCGGCTCAAGGCCGGGCATGACGAAGTAAATGACTCCTACACCAGCCCTTCCGCCTTCATCGCTTCCTGCACCTTTGGACGCGCGGCGACGCGGTCCAAATAAGCGGTGATGTTCGGCCACTTGCTCAGATCGATGCCGACGCGCGGCGACCAGCGCGCCACGGTGAACAGATAAGCGTCAGCGACAGTG
This sequence comes from uncultured Alphaproteobacteria bacterium, assembly GCA_963806465.1. Taxonomy (GTDB): domain Bacteria; phylum Pseudomonadota; class Alphaproteobacteria; order Rhizobiales; family Xanthobacteraceae; genus BOG-931. The sequence goes on from CAWDZD010000080.1 coordinate 20,643, forward strand.
AACTTGTCGCCCATCAGGTATTGTTTGCCGGCCAGCTGTTTGTCGATCCAGTCGAAGCGTTGGCCGAGAAATTCCCGGGAAACCGTCTTGAATTCTTCCGGCGTGGTCGGACGAAACAACAGGCCGAAGGTCTTGTGCAATTCCGAAGTGACGTAGTTCAGCCACTCCTGGACGCGGTAGCGATCGATCGTTCCGGGCGCGGGAATGAGGCCGGAGGCAGGCTTCTGATCAGCCAGGTATTGAACGATGACCGGGCCTTCGGTCAGCTTCTGCCCATCGTCCAATTCAAGGACCGGCACCTGGTTCTTCGGATTGACCGAAGAAAGCACCGTGCCATCCGCGGTCTTACGCTCGCCGCGATCGAGCTCGGCCAGTTGTAGATCGATGCCCGCCTCGCGAGAAACGATATGCGGCGAGAGCGAGCAGGCGCCGGGCCAATAATAAAGTTTCATGACGTAAAAGCTCCAGGATGCGAGTTTATGAAAAGTGGCCGAATATGATGGCCCAGAGATTAGGTAAGCGCGCGCCACAGCGCCGACAACCGCGCGACCGGAACTTTCATCACATTGGCGGGTTGAGTGCGAGCCGTTCCGAATTGGAGCGGGTTTTGGAGTCCGCGATGGCCGCCCGCCGCATCACCTTACGCGTTCAACCGCCAATGCCGTTCGGCGAGGTGACGATGGTCCCGGCGACGCTCAGCGGCCGGCCCGAAGCCGACATGGCCCGCGCCATGACCTTAGCTTTCGCCGACGTCGAAACGCCGTCCACGGCCGACGTGTTCAATCGCCTGCGGCTGTCCTTTCCAGGGGCCCCGTTGCCCGCGCGGGTGGCGGCGCTCGGCGTCATTATGGATAGGCTGCGCCGCGCGTTCTGATCTCTCGCGACAAGCAGTCCGCCCGTCCGCGCGGTAGAAATTCACAATCCCACACAAGCGCTCTGCAGGCGATCTCCCGGCGGAAAACTTCCGGGCCCGGCAACATAACGACCGGAGGCTGCTTATGCGGCAGGCAACGGTCTGATAGTGTCGGCGGCGACTGATCATTGGGGATACAGAAAAAAAGAGGAGTGGGCATGTTGCTGCGCTTGGTTGCTATTGCCGCGACGTTGGCACTTGTGATGCCGACGCTCGCCGTAGCGGAACAAAACAATCAGCATCAAAAGAGCGGGAGTAAACCGCCCGCGGGCGGCGGCAAGCCGCCGGCTGGCGTCGGCGGGAAAACGGCTTTCCGGCAAGGCGGCACACCCGGCGGCGCACGCACCGTCGTTCAGCCGCACGGCGGACCGCAACGCGCCGTCATCGGTCCGCGGCCCGGTCTTGCCGGCCCGGGCGGGCATCAATTCACCTGGCACGGCCGCGAATTCCATCGCGTGCATCTGGCACCGTTCGTGTATCCGAGCGGCTGGGGATACCGGCGCTGGGCAGTCGGCGCGGTGCTGCCACCGCTGTTTCTGACGGCCGATTACTATTATGCCGAAGGGCCACGCTTGGCCTCGATCCCCCGCAGCCGGGCTTCCAATGGGTGCGATATGGGCCCGATCTTCTTCTGGTGAACGTCACCACCGGCGAGGTCGTCGATACGATCTACGACGCTTTCGAATAGTCTAGCCTACCCGGCAAACAACGTCTCCACGCCGGCGCCAATGTGCAGGGAAGCAATCCGGCTTGCCGTACGAGCCATGGATTGCTTCCAAATTTCTGACGGAGATCATCACGGCCAAGTTTGCCTTCGCAGCATTGCTGGCGTTCGCCAGTCGCTTACGTGGTGTGCGATCGAGGAAAACAGGACGTGCTGTTGCTGCGCAGGGTCGTCATCGCCGCACTGTTGCTGTTGGCAACGCCGACGCTTGCGGTGGCGCAAGGCAACAATCCGCAGCAGCCGGGCGGCAGCAAGCCGCCCGCCGGAGCACGGCCGCCGGGCGGACAACCTGCCTTGCGGCCAGGCGCCCCGCCCGGCGGCGCGCGCACTTTTGTTGTGCCCCATGCCGGGCCGCCGCCTGGTTTTGCTCGCCCACAGCCCAGCATCGTTGCACCTCCGCTACCCGGTGTCGTTGCACCTCCGCAGCCCGGATTCGCCAGCCCGCCGGCCGGCGGCCAAGCCGCGCATCAATTCACTTGGCGCGGCCGCGCCTTCGCGCGCGTGCAGGCGGCGCCGTTTGTCTATCCAAGCGGCTATGCGTATCAGCGCTGGGCCGTCGGCGCGATCCTGCCGCCGCTGTTACTGGCGCCGGAATATTTCTATCCCGACTGGGACGCGCTCGGTCTCGACCCGCCGCCGCCGTATTTCGAGTGGGTGCGATACGGACCTGACCTGCTGCTGGTCAATGTCACCACCGGCGAGGTCGCCGATACGATCTACGACGCATAGCCGGCAAACAACGTCTCGACGCCGGCGGCCATGCGCAGGAGCGCATGATCGTGGCCGTTGCGCGCCAACAGCATTAGCCCGACCGGTAGCGGCGCCGGCAGCGGCAGCGAGACGCCGCACAGATCGAAGAAATTGCCGATCGAGGTGTTGCGCAACAGCATGGAATTGCGCGCGGCGAACACCTCCGGGTTTGCGACTTCGGCGATGGTCGGCGCGACGATCCCGGCGGTCGGCATGATCAAAGCATCGAAGCCGGCCAGCCAGCCGTCCATCGCCCGCACCAGCCGCTCGCGCGCATAGAGCATGCCGATATAGTCGGCCGCGGACATGGCGCAGCCGCGCTCGATGCGCACGCGGACGTTCGGATCGATGTCGGCGGCGCGGCGTTCGAGCCGGTCGCGATGGATGGCGCAGGCTTCCGGCTGCACGATGCCGCCATAGGCATTGACCTGCCGCATGTCGTCGAAGAGCGAGATGGTCTCGTGGGTGACGCGCACGCCGGCCCGCTCCAGCCGCTCGGTCGCGGCGGCAAACGCTTGGCTGACCGTCGCGTCCAAATTCTCCAGCGGAAAGCCTTGCACGATGCCGAAGCGAAGCCCGGCGAGCGAGGCGGCCGCAAGCGGCGCAAAATCCTGGCCTGCCATCACGCTGTCGGCCTTGGCGCAATCGGCGACGCTTCGCGCCAGCGGCCCGATGGAATCGAGCGAAGTGCTCAACGGAAAGGCGCCCGTGGTCGGCACGCGCTGCCGGCTCGGCTTGAAGCCGACGATGCCGCAGAGCGCCGCGGGAATTCGCACCGAACCGCCGGTGTCGCTGCCGATCGCGATCTCGGCCATGCTGTCGCCGACCGTCACCGCAGCGCCCGACGACGAGCCACCGGGAATGCGGGCGCGATCGCGCGGATTGCCGGGCGTGCCGAAATGCGGATTGGCGCCGATCGCGCCGAGCGCAAACTCGGTCATGTTGGTCTTGGCGACGATCACCGCACCGGCGGCGCGAAGCCGCCGCACGACCGGCGCGTCGGCTGCGGCCGGCTTCGCTTCGTCGGCGAGGATTTTCGAGCCGGCTCGCGTCGGCTCGCCGGCGACGTCGAACAGATCCTTGATGCTGACGATCGTTCCGTCGAGCGGGCCGAGCGATACGCGGTTCTTCGCCCGTGCATCGGCGGCGTCCGCCGCCGCGCGCGCGGCTTCGGTATAAACCGTCAGGCACGCTGTCGCGCCCTCCCCTTTCGGATCGGCGATGCGAACAAGCGCTTGTTCGAGGCGGTCACGGGATGACAGAGGTTTCATGCGAATTCCAGACTGTTTGGTCTCGGTTGAACGCAGGCAAGTAAAGTAGCATTGCGAAGCGGTATTAAAAGTGTCATTCCGGGGCGCGCCAACGGCGCGAACCCGGAATCCATAACCACTGGTGTTGAAGAACCGTCTCTCTAGCTCGTGCCGCTTGCCTTGCTTTCGTGGTTATGGATTCCGGGCTCAGCCCTGCGGGCTGCCCCGGAATGACGGTCAGGAACAACAATGCCCAAGACCAAGCCGGCATTCTGCTTCATCGGTTTCGGCGAAGCCGGCCAGGCCATTGCGGTGGGGCTGCGCGATGAAGGCGTCGAACGCATCGCCGCCTGGGATATTCTGTTCCCGACAGCCGAGGGCGAGACGCTCACGACCGCTGCGGCGGCGATCGACGTGCGCTGCGCGTCGTCGGCCGCCGATGCGGTGCGGGACGCCGATATCACCGTGTCGGCAGTGACCGCGGCTGCGAGCGTCGAAGCGGCGCAATCGGTCAAGCCGCATCTCGCCGGCGCGCCGTTTTTTCTCGACATCAATTCGGTCTCGCCCAGCCGCAAGCAGGAGACGGCGAAGCTTCTCGGCGGCGCCGCGCGCTATGTCGACGTCGCGGTGATCGCGCCGATCCACCCCGCGCGGCACCAGACGCCGCTGCTCCTCGCCGGTCCCCATGCCGACGCCGTCGCGCCGGTGCTGGCGGCGCTTGCCATGCGCGCCACTGTCGCCGGCGCTGAAGTCGGCGCCGCAGCCGCCATCAAGATGATCCGCAGCGTGATCATGAAAGGCATGGAGGCGCTGACGCTGGAATGCTTCCTCGCCGCGGCGCGCGCCGGCGTGGTCGACGAGGTCGCCGGCTCGCTGAAGAACAATTATCCGAGCCTCGATTGGGCGAAGATCATTCCCTACAATCTCGAACGCATGGCAAGCCACGGCGAGCGCCGCGCCGCCGAGATGGAAGAGGTCGCGGCGACCTTGCGCGAACTCGGCATCGAGCCGCTGATGACCCAAGCCACGGTGGCGCGCCAGCGCGAAATGGGCGAGATCGGCGCCCAGCAATCGGTGCGCCGCGTGCTCAAGAAAGACCGCGCCGCCATCCTCAACGCCATCAGCGCCGCCGCGCGCGACCGGCATTGATCGATTGAAGACGGCGTTTCCCGGACGCGGTGCAGCGTGAAACGATGCACCGCTGATCCGGGATCGTTCCAAACTCGGAGCGTGCGACGATCCCGGTTCTGCAGCGCACCACTTTCGTGCTGCGCTGCGCCCGGGATACGCGTTCAGTTCACCCTCGCCGCTTGATCGTGTCGGCCATGAAGGCGAATGACGCCTTGGGCGTGCGCTTCTGGCTGGCGAAATCAACGTGGATGAGGCCGAAGCGCCGGCTGTAGCCTTCCGCCCATTCGAAATTGTCGAGCAGCGACCAGGCGAAATAGCCTTTGAGCTTGACGCCGTCGGCGAGCGCGCGGCGCGCCGCGGCGATATGGTCGCGCAGGTAAGCGGTGCGATCGTCGTCGTGCACGATGCCGTCGGCGGCGAAGTGGTCGTTGTAGCAGGCGCCATTCTCGGTGACGTAGGTTTCCGGATTGCCGTATTGGTCGCGCAGGCGAATGAGCGCTTCGGCAAGCCCGCCGGCGTCGATCGGCCAGCCGATGTCGGTGAAGCGCGTGCCGGCGGGCGCCGGCCCGAACCAGGCGCCGAACAGGCTTTGCGGCGCATCGGCGACCCATGCCGGCGCATAATAATTGACCCCGAAAAAATCGATCGGCTGTTGGATCGCCTTGAGATCGTCGCCGACGATCAACGGCGCGATTTCGGCGCCAAGCGCCGCCGGATAGGTGCCCTTGAACAGCGGGTCGAGAAATGCGCCGTTCCAGACCGCGTCGAAGCGCTCGACGGCGCGGTGATCTTCGGCGCGATCCGAAGCCGGCCGCACCGGCGAGATGTTGACCACGGTGCCGAGGCGCAAATCGGCGCGCTCGGCGCGCAGCGCCGTGAGCGCCCGCCCCTGCGCCAAATTCTGATGATGAGTGGCGGCCAGCATGTTCGGCACGCCTTTGAGCCCCGGCGCATGGCCGCCCATGCCGTAGCCGAACAGCGCGTGAATGTTGGGCTCATTGAACATCGCCCAATGCTTGACGCGGTCGCCGAGGCGCTGCGCCACGACGCGCGCGTAATCGGCGAATTTGTCGGCGATATCGCGCTTGAGCCAGCCGCCCTGGTCCTGCAGCGCTTGCGGCAGATCCCAGTGGTAGAGGCAAAGCCACGGGGTGATGCCGCGGGTGATGAGACCGTCGACCAAACGGTCGTAGAAATCAAGGCCGCGATGCTCAACCGCGCCAGAGCCCGCGGGCAGGATGCGCGGCCACGCGGTCGAGAACCGGTAGGCATTGAAGCCGCCGCGCGCCAGCCATTCGACGTCCTCGACCCAGCGATGATAGTGGTCGCAGGCAACGTCGCCGTTGTCGTCGTTTTTGACGAGGCCCGGGGTGTGCGAAAACGTGTCCCAGATGCTCTTGCCGCGCCCGTCCTCGTCGACCGCGCCCTCGATCTGATAGCTCGAGGTCGACGCACCCCAGACGAAATCGGCCGGGAAGGGATTTTCTTCGGCTTTGTCTTGCGTCCCCTCGCGCGCCTTGGCTCGGTCTTTTTCCTGCCCTTTTTGTTGCGCCAAGGCTTCTTGCGTCATGCCGGCCACCGGATCGAAGGCGCCGCCCCCCATGCCAATTAGCCCGGCGAGCGCGGGCAAAAGGCGGCGGCGTGACAGTGTCACCATGGCGCGATCATCTTGTGGGCCAAAACCCTGACAGCATGACGAAAAGCCGGCCGCCGCTCAACTTATTTATGCTACGGTCTTTATGCTACGCTGTTGGCGGGACTGGGTTTATGCGGCCGCGGGCCGCAGCCAGATCGCAGCTGACCAGCGCATAAGACAAGACATCGGCGCCGGCGCAAGGCAGAGGATGTCGAAATTATTCCTCAGTCACTCGAGTGCGAACAACGCGCAGGCGGTCGCGATCCGCGATTGGCTGCGCGAAGAGGGTTGGACTGACGTCTTTCTCGACGTCGATCCCGATCCGGAGGTCGGCATCCCGGCGGGCGAGCGCTGGGAGCGGGCGCTCAATCAGGCGGCGTCGCGCTGCGAGGCGATTTTGTTCCTGGTGTCGCAGGCCTGGCTCGACTCGCGCTGGTGCAACAACGAATTCAATCTGGCGCGGCGGCTCAACAAGCGTCTGTTCGGCGCGCTGATCGAAGATATCCCGATCACCAAGCTGCCGACGGACCTGACCGGCACCTGGCAGATCGTCGATCTCGCCTCCGGCCGCGACCACCGCATGTTTCGCGTGGTGCTGCCGCGCACGCACGCCGAGCAACACGTCACCTTCTCCCGAGAAGGACTGAGCCGCCTGCGGAGCGGCTTGGCGAAAAGCGGCATCGAGCCACGGTTTTTCGCCTGGCCTCCGGAGAAAGAGCCGAAGCGCGCGCCGTACCGCGGCCTCAAACCGCTCGAGGCCGAAGACGCCGGCATCTTCTTCGGGCGCGAGGGCCCGATCGTCGAAGCGCTCGATGCGCTGCGCGGCTTGCGCGATGCGGCGGCGCCGCGGCTGTTCGTCATTCTGGGCGCGTCCGGCGCCGGAAAATCGTCGTTCCTGCGCGCGGGATTGTTGCCGCGGCTGGCCCGCGACGACTTGCGTTTCCTGACGCTGCCGGTGATCCGCCCCGAACGGAATGCCGTGACCGGCGAGGAAACCGGACTGCTGCATGCCTTCGAAGCGGCTTTCGCCGCGCGCGGCATGCCGCAATCACGGGCCAATGTTCGCGCGGCCATCGATGGCGGTGCGCCGACGCTACGCCCACTGCTCAAGGCGCTGGTCGACCACGCCGTCAAGACGATGCTCGGGGCGGAGGACGCCAAGCGTCCCGCCGTCGTCCTGGCGATCGACCAGGCCGAGGAGCTTCTGGAAGGCGATGGCGCCAAGGAAGGCGAGATTCTGCTCGGGCTGATCGGCGAGCTCGTTGCGGAGGATAATCCGGCGCTCATTGTGCTGTTCACCATTCGCTCGGATTCCTACGACAAGCTCGAAACGTCGAAAAAGCTCGAAGGCCTGCGCCAGCAGACCTTGCCGCTACTGCCGATGCCGAGCGGCACCTACAAGGAGGTCATCGAAGGCCCCGCCAAGCGGCTCGAGCGCACCGAGCGCGAAATCGCGATCGAGCCGCAGCTGGTGCAAAAACTGCTCGTCGACCTGCAGACCGGAGGCGCCAGCGACGCCTTGCCGCTGCTCTCCTTCACCATGGAGCAGCTCTATCTCGAATACGGCGGCACTGGCCGGCTGACGCTGGCGGATTATGCGCGCTTCGGCGGCATCAAGGGCGCCATCACCGCCGCCGTCGACCGTGCGCTCAAGTCCGCCGACGGCAATCCGGGCATCCCCAAAAATGCGGCGGAGCGGCTGAAGCTCCTCCGCCGTGGCATCATTCCGCTATTGGCCGGGATCGATCCCGAAACCGGCAATCCGCGCCGGCGCATCGCCAGACTGTCGGCCATCCCGGCCGAGGCGGCGCCGCTGATCCTGCTGCTCCGCGACAACAAGCTGTTGTCGACCGATCGCGTGGTGGTGCGCGACGGTGCCGGCGAACGCAACGAAGCCACGATCGAGCCGGCGCACGAAGCGCTGCTGCGGCAATGGGACGATTTGCGCGGCTGGCTCGAAGAAGACCGCGTGCTGCTGACGACCATCGAAGTCGTGACGCGGGCGGCCGGCGAATGGGTGGAAAACCATCGCAGCGCCGATTGGCTCAACCACAGCGGCAGCCGCCTGGAATACGCCGAGCGGGCGATCGCGCGCGATGACCTGACGCCGGATTTGCCGGCGCATGCACGCGACTATATCCGCCAGTGCCGCGCCCGCGACGACAAAGACCGCCGCGACAAGCAGCAACAGCTCGAGCGCGAGCGCGCCGAACAGGAACGGCGGGCGAAGGACGCCGAGGCGCTCGCCGCCGCCGAAGCCAAACGCGCGCAGGACGCCGAAGCGCTGGTGGCGATCGAAACCAGGCGCGCGGCCGCCAACCGGCGCGCGTTGATGGCCGCCGGCGTCGGATTGGTCGTGGTGTTGGTGCTGGCGGTCGCGGCCGGTCTGCAATGGCAACGCGCACGCGCCAACCTTGCCGCAGCCCGCGCCGCCATCTCGTCGCTGATCACCGCTGCGGAAACCGTGCAGCCGATCGCGCAGCTCGACACCGTGCAGGCGCTGATCGAACCGGTGCACAAGACCATCGACGAATTTTCCGTGACCGGGGACCAGACCATCGAGCTCGAGCGCGCTCAGACGCTGCTTATTCTTGCCGAGATCGACTGGGATCGAGCCGACCTGCCGCGCATGCAGCAGGAAGCCGAAACGGCGCTGGGCTATCTGACGCCGCTTGCCAAGATCGACGACCTCGAGGCTCAACACCAGCTGGCGCGCAGCCACCGTTTGATCGGCCTGGCGCACTGGGAAGCCGATCAGAACAAGGAAGCCGAACGCGAATACAACCAGGCCATCGTCGGCTTGACCGACATGCTGGCTAAGCACGGCGACAAGCCCGACGCCTGGCGCTGGCGGCGTTCGCTCGCCGACGTCAAGCAGGAGCTCGGCGACTTGCTGCTGCAGCATCTCGGCCAGATCGACGCCGCCGCCGCCAATTACGACGCCAGCTACAGATCCGCGTCGATCTCACCCAACAGGGCCATGCCGATCCGGTTTTCTACGCCGACGTCGCCTGGGTCATCAACAAACTGGGCGACGTCGAACTGAAACGCGGCGACCGCGTCGCCGGCGAGCAGAAACACGCGCACCGGCGAAAAGCCGTCGAACTGTTCCAAAAAGCGCAGCAAGCCTTCGTCGACCTCAAGGACCACCTGTCCGACAGCCTGGTCTGGCCCCATCATCTCGCGTTGATCGACAACAATATCGGGCTGATCGACGTGAGGAACGGCGATTTCGGCGCCGCGATCGCCGAATTCGACCGGGCGGTCCGGGTATTGCGGCCGGTGGTCGAGCGGGATCCGAAAAATCTCTATCGCCTGTCGGCACTGGCCTGGACCTACGACAACCAGGGCAACGTGACACTCAAGCTCGCCAACTCAAGCGACAGCGATCACCTGACCCAGCTGCAGAACGCCAAGCTCCGATTTGAGCTGGCGCTCGAGCTGCGCCGCAAGATTCACGGCGACGCCCGCGCCAAGAAGCTCTGGGAATTCGACCTCGACGAGTTCGAGGCGGACGTGGTCGCAACCCAAGGACTAATCGACCGACTGTCGGAAAAACATCGCGAGGCGGCCGAGGAATTCGACCAAGCCGCGCAGTTCCTCACATTGGCCGAGGAGGTTTTCGCGCGAGAATCGACCAACAAGCAATCGGTTAATGCCGAGCTGGTCGCCCGCAACATCGAATATCTGGACTACGCCGCGGAAGAATACACGGCGCTTGGCGACGCCGATCATGCCCGGCGCGACCTCACTCAGGCCACACAGATGTTCGATACCTACCGCTCGATCCTCGACGCCGCCGACATCGAGAGATTGCGCAAGCTTCTTGCCGCCGATGCCGTGGGATCGACCGCCAATTGAGTGCGCCGCCTTCATTTCCCGGACGCGGTGCAGCGTGAAGCGCTGCACCGCAGATCCGGGATCGTCAAAGGCTCAGAGTGCTTTAAGCTCCCGGTTCAGCATCGCAGCATTTCATGCTGCGATGCGCCCGGGACACGCGGCCACGAATTGCTGATCACGACCGTTTCTTCTTCTCGCCGGCGCCCGCGGCCGCTGCTTTCGCCTCCGCCTCGCCGGGCTCTTTCACGCCCGCCGGCCAGAAGCCGCTCGCCTTGAGCCGCACGGTCCAATATTCCCAGGTCCGCGCCACCGCCGACGGCATGACGTTCAGCGCGCCGGCCAGCTTGACCTCGCCGGGGCGTAGCGGCGTCGGCGCGCCGAGCATATAGGCCCGCATCTGATACTCGGCGTTCTGGCACAGGTAGATCGAGCGCGACACCAGTTCCTTCAAGCTCGCGCCGACCACGGTGGCGCCGTGGCGGCGCATCAGCACCACGGAGTTTTTGCCGAGCGCGCGCGCCAGCGACTGCCCCTCCTCCTCCTTGACCACCAGCAGATTGGTATCGCCGAATTCGTCGTGCTGGTCCCAGAACGGGGTCTGCTCGCCGATCGCGGCGCCGAGGTGGAACACCGGCACGATCGGCTTGCCGGAGATGCAAAACGGCATGATCGCCGGTGCATGGTGATGGCAGACCGCCATCACGTCGCTGCGCGCCTGATAGATGCAGCCGTGGATCACCCGCTCGGAGTAAAGCCGTATGCTGGTGCGCTTCACCGGCTCGGAATCGAGCTTGTATTCAAGGATGTCGTCGGGCTCGACCAGAAGCGGCGAGCGCGAGCGTGACAATAAGTAGCGATTCGGGTCGGCGGGATGGCGCACGCTGACATGGCCGAAGGCATCAATCACGCCCTCATTGGACAGGATGCGGTTGGCAATGGCGAGTTCCTCGATGACATCGGTCAAATGATCGGCCACGGGCGTTCCTCTATGTGCGGCAGCGGCGACGGCTGCCTTGTACAAACCTTGGGCGGCCTAACAAATCTGTAACCGGCGAACCGCGCAACCCCTGTGCCGTCGCGGCCGGCGGTGCTATCCATTTAGCCAACAAGGCGTTTTCCGGGGCTGGAATGAGCACCCATCACCTCGACATTAACCTGCGGGTGAACGGCGAAGCCATTTCCGCCCGCGTCGAGGCGCGCAAGACTCTGGTCGATTTCCTGCGCGACGACCTCTCTCTCACCGGTACCCATATCGGCTGCGAGCACGGTGTCTGCGGCGCCTGCACGGTGCTGCTCGACGGCGCGGTGATTCGCGGCTGTTTACTATTTGCCGTGCAATGCGACGGCGCCGCGGTCGAAACCATCGAGGGCTTGTCGGATTCCGGTGCCATTAACGATCTGCAGCGCGCGTTCCAGGACCGCAACGCGCTACAATGCGGCTATTGCACGCCGGGCGTGCTGATCACCGCCAAAGAATTATTGTCGCACGGCGGCGTCCCAAGCCGTGACACAATTCGCGAGCAACTTGCCGGCAATTACTGCCGCTGCACCGGCTACCAGGCGATCGTCGACGCGATCGAGGCCGTGGCGCGAGCGCGAACCGAAAAAAAGGCAAGTCCGTCATGAACGAACACACCCGACCGCTGACGCTCTCCGAACGTGCCGACGAGCTCGAAGAAAAGATGATGCACGACTTGAGCGAGCGAATCGCCACCAAGTCGACGCTGTGCTATCTCGCCGACGGCAAGGTCGAAATGGCGCCGGGCCAGGCATTAATCGCCGCCAATCCCGGCAAGCATTTCCTCATGGGCGCCGACCCGCGGCTGCCGCCGATGCCGGACCAGCCGACGCTGATCGATTTCTTCAAGGCCCGGTTCGCCGCCACCGCGCACCTGCTGCAGAGCGCGACGCGGGCGCTCAACAGCGGCCAGCCGGAGAAAGTCGTGCTCGCCTGCCTGCTGCACGATATCGGCGTCGTCAGCTTCATCCGCTGCGATCACGGCTATTGGGGCGCGCAGATGATCGAGCCCTATGTCGAGGAGGAAGTGAGCTGGGCGATCCGCATGCATCAGGCGCTGCGCTTTTTCCCCGATCCGTCGGTCGGCTACGAATATCCCGAGCTGTACCTGAAGTTTTTCGGCGACGACTACCAACCCGAGCCCTACATTGTCGCCGAATACGAGCGCGCGCGGACCCACAAATGGTACATGACGTCGCGGCTGATCACGGTCAACGACATCTACTCGTTTGATCCCAGCGCCAAGGTCGATCTCGACGATTTCGTCGACATCATCGGCCGCAATTTCAAGCAGCCGAAGGAAGGGCTGGGCTTCGACAATTCGCCGTCGTCGCACATGTGGCGCACGCTGATGTGGCCGACCCGGTTTCTTTGAGCGTCATTCCGGGGCGCGGGCTGTTGCCCGCGAGCCCGGAATCCATACCCACAGGTCAGCGAATATGGATTCCGGGCTCCTCGCTGCGCTCGGCCCCGGAATGACAGGAGCGCACATGAAAATCGCGCCCGACCAGCCTTCCGGACTCTCGGCCCTCGATCGGCCGAACTCTTATATCGGCCGCTCGGTGCCGCGGCCCAATCTGGCGCGGCTGATGCAGGGTCGCGGCCACTATGTCAGCGACGTGGTGCTGCCGCGCATGGTGCACGTGGCGTTCGTGCGTTCGCCGCACGCGCATGCGCGCATCAACAAAATCGACACGGCTGAGGCGAAAAACGCGCCCGGCGTCGTCGCCGTCGTCACCGGCGCCGAGCTCGCCGCGGTGATCACGCCGTGGGTCGGCGTGCTCACGCATTTAAAGGGTATCAAATCGGCGCCACAGCACGCCATCGCCGTCGATCGCGCCTGCTGGCAGGGCGAGGCGGTGTGCGCCGTGGTAGCGCGCACGCGCGCGGAAGCGGAAGACGGCTGCTCGCTGGTGCAAGTCGACTACCAGCCGCTGCCCGCCGTCACCGACGCCGAAACCGCGCTCGATAAAGCAACGCCGGTGATCCATCCCGAGCTCGGTGACAATCTCACCTTCGAGCGCGCCCATACCGCCGGCGATCCCGACAAGGCGTTCGCTCAATCGGACGCCATCGCCGAAGCAACCTTCGTGTTCGGCCGCCATACCGGCGTCACCAACGAAGCGCGCGCCATCGTCGCCGACTGGAATCCGGGCGAGCAGCGGCTGACCGTCTATCACGGCACCCAAGCGCCGCACATGACGCAGGACATTTTCGCCAAGCATCTGAACCTCGAAACCCATCAGGTGCGCGTCATCACCAAGGACGTCGGCGGCTCGTTCGGTATCAAGGTGCATATCTATGCCGACGAGATGGCGACCGTTGCGCTGTCGAAATTGTTGCGGCGCCCGGTCAAGTTCGTCGCCGATCGGCTGGAGAGCTTCGTCACCGACATCCATGCCCGCGATCATCGCGTCAAGGCCAAGATCGGCGTCAACAACGACGGCACCATCACCGCCTTCGAGATCGACGACCTCACCGGCATCGGCCCCTACTCGGTCTATCCGCGCACCAGCGGCATCGAAGCCAACCAGGTGGTCAACCTGGTCGGCGGCCCATACACCTGCCCGAACTATCGCGCCCGCGCCCGCGTGGTGTTTCAGAACAAGAACGTCATGTGCCAATACCGCGCCGTCGGCCATCCGATCGCGACCGCGGTCACCGAAGGGCTGGTCGATCTCGCGGCGGCGAAGATCGGCATGGACCCGGCCGAGTTGCGGCGGCGCAATCTGATCGCCGACGACGCCTATCCGGCGGCCGGCGCGTCGGGCATCAAATTCGAGAAGCTGTCGCACCACGCTTCCCTCGACAAGATTTTGGCGATGATGGACTACGACAAGCTGCGCGCCGAGCAGAACGCGCTGCGCGCGCGCGGCGTCTATCGCGGCATCGGGCTCGCCTCCTTCATCGAAGTGACCAATCCGTCGGCGGCGTTCTATGGCGTCGGCGGCGCACGCATCTCCTCGCAGGACGGCGCCACGCTCCGGCTGGACGCCACCGGCGCGGTGTTCGTGCATTCGGGCGTCACCGAACAAGGCCAGGGTGCCGAGGCGGTGCTGGCGCAGTGCGTCGCGACCTCGTTTGGCGTGCCGATCGAGCGGGTGCGCGTCATCACCGGCGATACCGACCATACTCCCTATGGCGGCGGCACCTGGGCCTCGCGCGCTGCCGGCATCGGCGGCGAAGCCGCCTGGCAAGCCGGCAAGGCCTTGCGGGCCAATGTGCTGGCCGCAGCCGGCTCGATGCTGCAGGCCGATCCAAAGACGCTCGATATCCGCGCCGGCATCGTGATCGACGCCGATACCGGACGAGAAAGAGTCCCGCTGGAAGAAGTCGCGCGCGTGGTCTATTTCCGCCCGGATACGCTGCCGCCGGGCTTCCAGGCCGAGTTCATCGTCACGCGCCATTACGTGCCGCGCGCCTGGCCGTTCGCCTTCACCAACGGCGTGCAGGCCTCCTATCTGGAAGTCGACACCACAACCGGCGAAGTGGAGCTTCTCAAGCACTGGTGCGTGGAGGATTGCGGCACGGTGATCAATCCGCAGTTGGTGGACGAGCAGATCCGCGGCGGCATCGTGCAAGGGCTCGGCGGCGCGCTCTACGAGCACTGCCTCTATGACGAGGCCGGCCAGCTCCTCAACGGCAACATGATGGATTACCTGGTGCCGATGGCGCCGGAAATGCCCGACATCGAGATCGGCCACGTCGTGACGCCGACCACGGATTCCGAGCTTGGCGCCAAGGGCGCCGGCGAAGCCGGAACCGCCGGCGCGCCGGCCTGCGTCATGAACGCGCTCAACGACGCGCTCCGCCCACTCAACGCCGCCCCGCTCCTCGAAATGCCGTTCACGCCCGAGCGCGTGCTCAAGGCGTTGGGGCGCATCTGATCCCCTCCCCCACCCGGGCCGCGCTTGCGCGCGCCCGAGTGCAAGCTTGTTGGGGAGGGGTAGGGGTGGGGTCGTGAGGTAACGCGTGGGCGTGACGACTCTCGCGGAACCTCAAAGCCCCACCCTCGGCTCGCTTCCGCTCGCCGGCCCTCCCCACAAGGGGGAGGGATTTTGTTGTCCCCCGCCCCGGAATAGGCCACAACAAACTTTGGAAATTTTTAGTTTGCCAAAGGAGACAAAACATGGCCGGGGGGAAGCGGGCGAGTTACAAGCTCGCGACATATCAAGCGAAGGCCGGGCCGCGCGCCGGCCTTGTCGTCGGCGACGAGGTGTTCGACGCCGCAACAATCACCGGTAAGCCGGCCTATGCCACGGTCGGTGGCATCCTGGCCGACTGGACGAGGGCGGAGCGGGCGCTGCGCAATGCGGTTGGAGGCGCCGGCGGCGTCCGCACCAAAAGCACGGCGCTCGCCAAGGCCAAATTGCTGGCCCCGGTGCAGCGTCCGCAGACCATCTTTTGCGCCGGCGCCAACTATGCCGACCACGCTGCGGCGATGGCGCGCAAACAAGGCATGCCGGAGCCGGCCGACCCGCACCAGCAAGGGCTCAAACCCTGGCACTTCATCAAGGCCGCGCGCACCATCGCCGATCCGGGCGCCACCATCAAAGCCGCCGACTATTCGAAGGAGCTCGACTGGGAGATCGAGCTCGCCGCCGTCATCGGCCGCGCCTGCAAGGACGTGCCGAAGGAAAAGGCGCTGTCCTATGTCGCCGGTTACACCGTCTCGAACGATCTCTCGGCCCGCGACCGCGGCCGCCGGCCCGGCATCGAGCCGACTTCGTTCTTCAGGATGGACTGGAGCAAGCACAAGAGCTTCGACGGCTCCTGTCCGATCGGGCCCTGGATCACGCCAGCGAGCGACATCGCCGATCCGCAAAAGCTTGGGCTCAAGCTCTGGGTCAACGGCGAGCTCAAGCAGGATTCCAATTCCGGCAAGATGCTGTTCACGCTGGCCGAGCAGATCGAGCAGCTCTCGATCAACATGACGCTGCATCCGGGCGATCTGATTTTGACCGGAACGC
Source organism: uncultured Alphaproteobacteria bacterium (assembly GCA_963806465.1). Classification (GTDB taxonomy): domain Bacteria; phylum Pseudomonadota; class Alphaproteobacteria; order Rhizobiales; family Xanthobacteraceae; genus BOG-931. The sequence goes on from CAWDZD010000080.1 coordinate 36,875, forward strand.
CAGCCGGCACCGGCGCCGAAAGCGGTGAGTTCCTCAAGGCCGGCGATGTCGTCAAGGTCTGGATCGAAGGGATCGGCGAGTTCAGCAATAAGATTGCGTAAAGCTTTGGTTGTGGGCCGGCAAACCGGCAGCGTACAATACATTTCCCGGACGCGATGCAGCGCGAAGCGGTGCATCGCTGATCCGGGATCGTTGCAAACTCAGAGCCTGCGACGATCCCGGGTCTGCAGCGCATCACTACGCTTTCGCTCCGTGCTGCGCAGCGCCCGGGACACGCCTTAGAAAGCCGGAAACGCCCATGCCGGAAAAATTCGTCGCCAAGCTTGCCGAGTTCAACGACGGAGAGCGCCGCATCGTCTTTGTCGGCGACAATGAGATCGGCGTGTTCCGGCACGACGGCGCGTTTTACGCCTATTCGAATTTCTGCCTGCACCAGGGCGGCCCGGCCTGCGAGGGGCTGACCATCGCCAAGGTCGAGGAGCGATTGCGGCCGGACAAGACGTCGATGGGGCTCTACTTCTCCGAGACCGAGATGCATTTCGTCTGCCCGTGGCACGGCATGGAATACGACATGAAGACCGGCGAATGCGTCAGCGACCGGCGCATGAAGCTGAAGAAATACCAGGTCGTGCAGAAGGGAGACGAGGTCTATGTCCTCGCCTAACATGTTTTGGCCTGACCATGTCCTCGCCTAGACGCGCCGCCAAAGAAGCGCTCGAGCGCGCAGCCAAGGCGGCGCGCGGCTCGCGCCCGGCGGTGCCGCCGCTCAAAGCAAGCGCCAAGAGCGCCGCGGCCGACGCCAAGCGCCTGGCCGCCACGATCGAGCGCGGCATCGCCGACGGCAAGCTCGACGTGCTGCCGGCCGACGCCTTGCAGGCGCTGATCGCCGCCGCGTGCCGGCTCTACGCCGCGCGCCGCGAAGCCGGCGAGCAATTGCCGCCGGTTGCGAGGAATTCGCTGACCGCCACCGACGTCATGGTGACCGCGAGCGGGCTTCTCCGCGCCGCCGACCTCGCCGCCTTCGAGCTCGGCATGTGGCAAGGCTGGACCGGACGATGATGACGAGCGTCATTGCGAGCGAAGCGAAGCAATCCAGCTCATGTCGAGCCACTCTGGATTGCTTGGTCGCTTCGCTCCTCGCAATGACGGGAACAATGGCGGGAGCTAATTCATGGACCTGATCTCCGACCGCGGCCGCCGCGTCACCATCGAGGAGCTCAACACCACGCGGCTCCTGGCGCACGCCCGCAAGCAGGCGCACAAGCGTGGCTTCGACGACATCCTGATTGTCGACGTCGACGCCCATCATTACGAGAACGAGCATTACGACGAATTCCTGCCGTTCATGGAAAACGACGTGTTCCGGCAGCTCGTCATGTCCGGCCGCAGCAAGAAGCAGCAGCCCGGCATCGTGCCGATTCCGACCGGCTATCAGGACATGGGCGGCCGCGTCACGCGCTACCCGATGCGTTCGACCGAGAAGACCGACGACGGCAAGCTCCGCGACGTCCAGCTTGGCCATCGCTGGATGGACGCCATGGGCGTCGATTATTCCTGCCTATTCCCGACCGGCATGCTCAATATCGGCCTGCACCCGCAGAAGGAAATGGAGGTCGAGCTGTGCTGGGCCTATAACCGCTGGCTCACCGAGAAGGTGATGCCGGAAGCCGGCGGCCGCTTCTTCTCGCTGCTCTGCCTGCCGTTCTCCGATCCGGCCGCGTCGCTGCGCCAGGTCGAGACCTTCGGCGGGCGAAAGCATGTCGGCGGTTTCATGGTCACGACCGTGCGCTCCAACATGGGCGTGCACGACAATGCCTACATGAAAGTCTATCGGGCGATGGAGGAGCGCGGTCTGGTGATCGCCTTCCATTCCGGCGTCAATTGGGGCGAGCCGGGATTCCAGAGCTGCAACCGCTTCATCTCCGCGCACGCGCTCGGCTTTACCTGGTACAACGTGCTCAATTGCACCAACTGGGTGGTCAACGGCATCGGCGAGCGCTTTCCCAAGCTGCCGGTGATCTGGATGGAATCGGGGCTTGCCTGGATTCCGTTCCTGATGCAGCGGCTCGATCACGAATACATGCTGCGGCCGTCGGAATGTCCGCTTCTAAAAAAGAAGCCGTCGGACTACATGCGCGATATGTTTTACTCGTCGCAGCCGATGGAGATTCAGGATTTCGACGCGATGCAGACCACGTTCCGCATGATCAATGCGGAGACGCAGTTGCTCTACTCCTCCGACTATCCGCACTGGGATTTCGACCTGCCGTCGACCATCTGGGACCTGCCGTTCCTGTCCGAGCAGGGCAAGCACAACATCCTGGGCGGCACCGCCGCACGGCTGTTCAAGCTTGCCCCGCGCAACGACAAGCAGAAAGAAAATCTTAAGCGGTTCGGGAACCTCACTGCGGCGTAGCGTTTTTCGCTCTCCGCCGCTGGCGGGGCGAGATTGGCGGGTCGGCGGCTACCGGCTTATATTGTGCTATTGTGGCGCGTTAACGCCGCGCGAGACAGGCGATGAAGCTTCCGATCAAAGGCGCGATCGATTGCGACCTGCATCCGGCTGCGCCGAGCGTGAGGGCATTGATGCCCTATCTCGACGATTTCTGGCGCGAGCATCTGGCCGAGCGCTACATCGACCAATCGCCGTTCACGCTGATGAGCTACGCGCCGAACCTGCCGCAATCGGCGCGCCCGGATTGGCGGCCGGCCAAGGGATTGCCGGGCGCCGATCTCGACACCGTCCGCGCGCAGGCGCTCGACCCGTTCGGAACCCGCTTTGCCATCGCCAACGTGCTGCACGGTCTGGTGGCGTTGTTCAATGCCGACATGGCAGCGGCGTTGTGCAGGGCGGTCAACGATTGGATGGCGCGCGAATGGCTCGACCGCGAGCCGCGACTGCGCGCCTCGATCCTGGTCGCGCCACAAGACGCCGAACTCGCCGCCGCCGAAATCGAGCGCTGCGCAGCAGACGAGCGCTTCGTCCAGGTTCTGCTCCTGGTCATGGGTGATCGTCCACTCGGCCATCGTACCTATTGGCCGATCTATCGCGCCGCTGAGCGGCACGACCTGCCGATCGGCATTCATGCCGGGTCGACTTTCCGCCGGGCGCCGACCGGCTCCGGCTGGCCGTCCTATCACCTGGAAGACAGCATCCTGCAGGGCCCGGCCTTTGAGGACACGCTGGTGAGCTTTCTGGCTGAGGGCGTGTTCCAGAAGTTTCCCGGTATCAAGCTGGTGCTGATGGAATCCGGCTTCACCTGGCTGCCGCCGCTGTTGTGGCGAACCAACAAGAGCTGGCGCGGCGTGCGCACCGAAGTGCCGTGGATCGACCGGGCGCCGGCCGACATCGTCCGCGATCATGTGCGTTTCACGCTCCAGCCGGCCGACGTCCCTGACGCCGGCGCGCTCAATCGCATCATGGATCACATCGGCTCCGACGAGATCATCGTGTTTTCGACCGACTACCCGCATTGGCAATTCGACGGCGAAGAGGCTTTGCCGGACGGGCTTGCCGACGCGACGGTGCGTAAAATCCTGATCGACAATCCGCTCGCCACCTATCCGCGCCTGCGCACCGCGCACGCGGCAGGCAAAGTTGCAGAGCAAAAACCGGCGGCGATGCGCGAGGAGATAGCGCCATGAACAAGCAAGTGCCCGAGAGCGAGACCAAGAGCGCGCAGCGGCTCGGTTTAATCGATTGCGACATTCATCCGGTGCAGCGCACGCCGAAGGATTTGTTCCCGTACTTGCCGGCGCGCTGGCGTGAGCACGCCGAGACCTTCGGCGGCCATCTATGCCAGGGCGTCAGCGGGCAATTGCCGTTTCCGCGCATGATGGCGGCCGGCATGCGCGCCGATACGTATCCCGACGATGGCGGCCCGCCGGGCAGTGACCTAGCGCTGATGCAGCGCCAGCATCTCGATCTCAACGGCTGCGATATCGCCATGCTGGTGGTGCTCGGCCGCGCCGGCATGGACGAGCGCAATCTCGAATATGGCGCAGCGCTGGCACACGCGGCCAACGATTGGCAACTGCATGACTGGGTCGCCAAGGACAAGCGGCTGAAGGCCGGGATCGTTGTGCCGCAGGAGCACCCCGCATTCGCCGCCCGCGAAATCGACGCCCGCGCCGCCGAGCACGAAGCGTTCCGCCAGGTGATCATCTCGCCGCGTTCCAGCGAGCCGCTCGGCCGGCGCAAATACTGGCCGATCTACGAGGCGATCGCGCGCAACAATCTCATCCTGGGGCTGCATCCGGCAGGCAGTTCGGGCGGTCATGCCACCAGCGGCACCGGCTGGGGCACCTACTACATGCAGGAACACTATGCCTTCGGCACCGGCATGGTCGGCAATGTCGTCAGCCTGATCATCGAGGGCGTGTTCGAAGAGTTTCCCGGGCTGAAAGTGGCAATGATCGAATCCGGCTTCTCCTGGGCGCCCTCGCTTGGCTGGCGCATGGACAAACAGTGGCAGCGCAGCCGCAAGGAAACGCCTCATCTCAAGCGCCCGCCGTCGGAATATCTGCGCGAGCATATCTGGTTCTGCACCCAGCCGATGGAAGAGCCGGAAGATCCGGCGCATCTGCTGGATATCATCGGCTGGATAGGCTGGGACCGGATGATGTTCTCCAGCGACTATCCGCATTGGGACTATGACGATCCGCGTGTCGCGCTGAACTTCAAGATGACGCCGGCGCAGCGCGCCGGCATTCTGCGCGACAACGCCCAGGCGCTGTACCGGCTGCCGTAACGCGTGATTGCATGAGCCGCCATGTCGTCGGGCGCGCCGCCGAGGTGGCGCCCGGAACCAGCAAACTTGTCGTCGCCAAGGGCCGCGAGATCGGCATTTTCAATGTCAGCGGCAAATTCTACGCGCTCGCCAACCGCTGCCCGCACAAGGGGGGCCCGCTCTGCTCGGGCCGCATCACCGGCCTCACCCAGTCGAACGGGCCCGGTAATTATCGCCTCACCCGGCCCGGCGAATTTCTGCGCTGCCCGTGGCACGGCTGGGAGTTCGAGATCGCCACCGGCCAGAGCTATTGCGATCCGAAGTCGCTGTTCATCCGTCAGTTCGAGGTGACGGTGGCGCCCGGCCAGGAATTGGTCAAAGGCCCCTATGTCGCCGAAAATTTCCCGGTCTCGGTGGAGGAAGATTACTTAGTCGTCGAAATATGATGGCGCCGCGATTCCAACCGAAGAGGTCCACGTGTTTGCCAAAGGAACTTCGATGAGATTTTTATCCCGCACCGTTGCAGCAAGCTCGGTACTGCTCGCGGCCCTCGCCTTTGCCGGCGCCGCGCCGGCGGCCGACGACGCCGTTACGCCGCAAGCGCAGCAGATTTTCCGCGAGATCGACGCCATGGGCGTCGAGCGCAAATGGATCGCCGGCGAGCACGTTTATTGGGAAAGCGGCCTGCCGACCGGCGTGCCGGAAACGTCGCCCGGCAAGCACACCCATTGCAGCGCCTTCGTCGCCGCGGCGGCGAAAAAGCTCGGCATCTACATCCTGCGTCCGCCGGAGCACGGCCAGAAATTGCTGGCGAATGCCCAGAACGACTGGCTCGCCCAGGAAGGCGCGGCCCATGGCTGGCGTAAACTTGCCGATGCGCGCGAGGCACAAGCCGCCACCAATCGCGGCATGCTGGTCGTTGCCAGCTATCACAATCACCATGACGACCGGCCGGGCCACATTGCCATTATCCGCCCGGGAACCAAGACCTCAGAGCAAATCGCCGCCGAAGGTCCCGACGTCACTCAGGCCGGTTCCGTGAACGCCACATCGACGAGCATCAAGTCAGGCTTCGCCGGGCATCCGGCCGCATGGCGCGACAACGAGATCGCGTATTATGCTCACGAGGTGAAGCTTTGAACGGGCGTCATCTTGCACCGATATCCTGTGGATGTGAGCCGATCAGCACGCACGGCGCGCATGACCCGTCATGCTAGCCGCCGCGATATCTTGAAAACGACGGCGACGCTCGCGGCGGCGGGCGCCTTGGCCGCGAGCCGCGGCGGCAGCGTCCGCGCCAGAGAGGCGATGGCGCCCGCCACCAGCGCCTTTCACCACATCGATACGGCGCTGCACACGGCGACGACCAGCGGCGAGCTTCCCGGCATTGTTGTCATGGCCGCGAATGACAGCGGCCTCGTCTATGAAGGCACTTTCGGCGAGCGCCGGTTCCGCGAAGGGCCGGCGATGACCCGCGATACTGTGTTCCGCGTCGCGTCGATGGTGAAGCTGATCACCTCGGTCGCCGCCTTGCAACTGGTCGAACAGGGCAAACTGTCGCTCGACGCGCCGCCGCCCGACATCGATCCGGCGCTGAGCGCGCCGCAGGTGCTTGACGGCTTCGACGGCGCCGGCAAGCCGCATCTGCGCCCGCCGCGGCGGCCGCTTCTGCTGCGTCACTTATTGACCCATACCGCGGGCTTCACCTACCGGCTCTGGGACGCCGAGGAGCTGCGATACCTCCAGGCGCTCGACAAGCTTGCCGCGGCGGAGCGCGGCAAATTCCCGCGCACCGCACTGATGTTCGATCCCGGCGAGCGCTGGCAATACGGCCCCAACATCGATTGGGTCGGCAAGATCGTCGAACAGGTCAGCGGCGAGCCGCTCGACATGCATTACCGCAAAAGCATTTTCGAGCCGCTCGGCATGAAGGATACGGCCTTTGTCGTGTCGTCGGAGCAGCGCGCGCGCGAGGCGAGCGGCCATCGGCGCCTGCCGGACGGCACGCTCAAGGCGGAGCCGATGGAGCACGAGTCGAAGCTGCAAGGCGTGCCGCATACGTTTTCCGGCGGCGGCGGGATTTATTCGACCGCGCCGGATTATCTCACGCTCGCTCGCGCGCTCCTTCGCGGCGGCGAGCTCGACGGCACCCGCATCCTGCGCCCCGAGACCGTCGCGCTGATGGGCCAGAACCAGATCGGCCGGGTCGAAGCCGGCATCCTTAAAACCACGGCGCCGGGCCTCTCCAACGACGTCGATTTCTTTCCCGGCATCAGCCTGAAATGGGGCTACGGCCACATGATCAACATGCAGCCGGTCCCGGAAGGCAGGAGCGCCGGCAGCCTGACCTGGGCCGGCATCTATAACACCTATTACTGGATCGATCCGAAAAAGCACGTCGCCGCGGTGTTCATGACCCAGGTCTTGCCGTTCGCCGACCACCAGGCATTGCAGGTCTACCGCCAATTCGAGCGCGGCATTTACGCGGCGGTGAAGACCGGATGACCACTCAGCGCATATCCCGGGCGCGGCGCGGCACGAAGTGCTGCGCTGCAGAACCGGGATCGTTCGAAACTCAGCGTTTGTAACGATCCCGGATCAGCGGCGCACCGCTGTCGCGCTGCACCGCGTCCGGGAAACGCCGGGCTGTTGAAGCGCTAACGCGCGGCAGTGTAGGCTTGGCCGCCGGCCCCTCCCTTGCCCGTGAGCCCCTCCATGCACGCTATCCGTATCGATCGTACCAAGCCGCTCGCCGCCGAGCCGAGCACCGGCCATAACCGTTACCATCCCGACATCGCGCCGCTCCTGGAAGTTGCCGAAGGCGAGGAAGTCATCCTGGAGACGCGCGATGGCGTCGACGGCCAGATCGGCCCCGGTGTCACGGTCGCCGACCTTGCCAATCTCGATCCAGGCCGCATCCATCCGCTGACCGGGCCGGTCGCGGTCAAGGGCGCCGAGCCCGGCGACATGATCGAAGTCGAATTCATCGACATCCTCCCGCAGCCGACCGCGTTCAGCGCCATCGTTCCGGGCCTGGGCTTTCTCCGCGACGTGATGACGACGCCGTTCGTGGTGCAGTGGAAAATCCGCGACGGCTGGGCGACGTCCGCCGAGCTACCCGGCGTGCGCATTCCCGGCGCGCCCTTCATGGGCATCTCCGGGACGGCGCCGTCGGCGCAAAAGCTCAGGGAATGGACCGACCGCGAGCAGCGCGCGCTCGACGCCGGCGGCTTTGTCATACCGCCCGGCGAGGCTGGCGCCGTGCCTAGCGGGCGCTGCGGCCTCGAAGGCCTGCGCACGCTGCCGCCGCGCGAAAACGGCGGCAATTTCGACGTCAAGCAATTGACCAAAGGCGCCAAGTTGCTGCTGCCGGTCTTCACCAAGGGTGCGCTGTTCTCGATCGGGGACGGGCATTTTGCCCAAGGCGACGGCGAGGTCTGCGTCACCGCGGTCGAGATGGGCGCGACCGTCGTGGTCCGCTTCAAGGTCCACAAAGGTCTCGCCAACAAGCGGACCTTCGCCGGCCCGGTATTCTCCCATCCCGGCTATTTTGCCGATCCGAAATATGCCGTGCCGCAGAATTTCCTTGGCGTCATGGGCATGCCGATCAATGCCAAAGGCGAGATCGAGAGCGAGAACCTGACGCTTGCCGCGCGCAACGCCGTGCTCAACATGATCACGCTGTTGCAGGAACGCGGCTTTTCCCGCGAGCAGGCCTATGTCATTTGCAGCGTCGCGGTCGATCTGCGCATCTCCAACGTCGTCGACGTCCCCAACTACGTCGTCTCGGCGCTCGTGCCGGAGGCGATTTTCGGCTAGTGCATGGTTTGGGGACTAGCCGTCACCCGCGTGTCACTTGGCTTAAAATCTGAGCAGAAGAAAACCCCACGGCGGCTCCGAAATCGTGTATGTTGGTCCCGTCTCTTCAGGCTGTCCTGCGTTTTTATTTCAGGGAGGAACGTCTTATGAGAAAGCTCACCATCACATTGGCGATTGCGGCGCTGGTGTTCGGCGTCATGGCCATGCCGGCCAGCGCGCAGAACGAGCACAACGGCGCCGCCAGCATTCATGCGCTCAAGAACGCCACGCCGATCGTGAAACAGGCGGCGTGCAACGGCGCGACCGGCGGTTGCGGCTGCGGCCCGGGCTGGATCAGCGCTTGCGCGCCTCGCTGCTGCCGGTGCGTTCCCTGCTACTAAGTGGCTAGGCTAAGTTTTTCGTCCATTTCCGCGACAGCGGGAATCCAGTAGCGCGCAACGAAAAGGCGACGTCCCCGCGAGAGCTGGGACGCGCGGGTTTTTTTGCGTC
>CAWDZD010000081.1:0-94585 GCA_963806465.1 uncultured Alphaproteobacteria bacterium
ACTAAATCCAAAGCTTGCCACAGCGCTATACGGACGAGGGTTCGCTCGGACCAAGATGGGCGACCTCACGCGCGGCAAATCCGATGTTGCTGCAGCGAAATCCGTCGACAAGAATGTTGCGACTGAATTCGTTCGTTACGGTTTACAGTAGCCCGCGCGTTGCGCTAACAGCGGCGGAAAATCCGTTCCGGCCCATTGTCGCCGCCAGTTTGCTTCGGCTGTATCAGTTGGTTCTTGTCGCCAGACAACGTCAATTTGGTGTAATCATCTGGCTTGTCCGACCAGTAGATAAGAATGTAGTCGGGACCCCCTAAGACCTTAAAAATTTTCAGGACCCTGCCATGTGCAAGGTTCCGTTTTTTGGGAGGATCAACGTTTAATTCAGTGGCGGTGAACGTGTAGTTTCCGTCCTTGCTGCACCAACGTCCGAGAATATCGTCCAGCGTCAGGTCGGTGGCCGCAGCGAAGTTTGCGCTTAGCAAGCTAATGGCAAACGCTGAAGCGGCTTTAAGTATTGTGCGCCTCAGATTCATCGCTCCCCACAAGATATGGCCGCCTCAGTTGGCGCACCGCCGCTGACAAGCTCAATTCGAAAATCCCACATCATTCGAAAATCCAACATCAACGGAGCGCGCAATGGCCGCTAAGCTACTTAAGCTCTTTTCGTCGATCGGTGCGCCGTCGAGGTCTTCGACCCACATGTCGGTGTACCCCAATTTGTGAAAGTCGCGAAACCATTCGACGAACAGGCGCATCCCATCTTCGATCGGGCGTGCTCGGCCGAAAGCCGATGGCCCATTCAAGATCGGTGCCCGGCATGTCGTCCCGCCGAATGTCTGGAACTTGGGGCAGCCGCGGTCGGCAGGCCTGGGCTTTGAGTTCAGTAAGGCGGCGTTCGTGCCCATTCGGCGGCGGGATGTCGCCCAATCGAAATTGACGGGCCGAGATCCGGCAGTTTTCGAAATACGACACCAAGACTACGCATTCGGGGGACTTCGCTTAACGGCGACAATGCCACTGTGATTCCCCTCTTGCCGCCCGTTCTGCCTCCCGACCTCCCTCGCCGCTTGGCGCAACAAAGATTGAAACGACAAGCCCCGGAAGCAATCGAAAGGAACAATTTCGCTTGTCGAAAAACATACCGAAAACAAGGGGCCAAAGGGACATTAGTTACCGCTTCGTTGCTGCAATGATGGGCGATTAAGATTTGCTTAACCATAGTGGGCTTTAATCGGCGCATGAGAGCCTGTAAGACGTGTCAGCATCTGAAGCGCCCCGAGATAGACCGCCGCCTTGCCGCCGGCGAGCCGCTGGCGCGCGTCGCGAAGGATTATGGGCTGACGCAGTCAAGCGCTTATCGGCATCGGACCAATTGCCTCAAACTCGCATCCTCCAACGTGATCACTAAAGAGGCGGCGCGCGGCACCGCGGCGATGGCGCTGTTGCCGTCGAAAGAGACGCTGAGCGGCGCCTATTTCGAGCTGCGCGACCGCATTGATCAGATCGTGACCCAGGCCGAGCAACAGGGATCGCTGGCGGTTGCGGTGTCCGGGCTCAATTCGCTGCGGCAAACCCTCGATAGCCTGGCGCGACTGGCCGGGCATGACCGCGCCCAGGTCAATGTCGCGGTGCAGACCAACGTCAATGTCGACGTCAGCCAGATCGTCGAGCACCTGATCGCCCACTTTGACCATGAACCGGAAATGAAGGCGCGGATCGCGCAAGCTCTCATGGAGATTGATCATGAGCAAGCTGCGTGAGACCGCTTATCGCCTCGACCCGGTGTTGTGGGTACGCGATATCCTCGGCGTCACCCCCACCGCGTGGCAGGAGACGTTCCTGCGTTCGCCGCGGGGCTCATCCATCCTGGCGCTAACGGCCCGACAAGTCGGCAAGACCACGACTGCGGCCTGGGCGATTGCACACACCATGGTGTTTACGCCGGCGTCGTTGTCGGTGATCGCCTGTCCGGCGCAGCGGCAGAGCGCGGAGGCGGTGCGGCGGGTGCGCGAGGCGCTGGTCAAGGCCGGCGCCAAGCTGGAAAGTGATAATGTCTACGGGCTCGAGCTGGACAATGGCTCGCGGGTCCTAGCGCTGCCGGGCAGCGATGACTCGATCCGCGGCCTGACAGTCGACGGCTGGATCGTGGCCGACGAAGCGGCCCGCCTACAAACTGATTTGATTGCCGCGTTACGGCCAATGCGGGCCCGCCGGCCAGAGGCGCGTTTCGCCATGCTATCGACGGCCTGGAGCCGCACCGATCCGTTTTGGACGGCTTGGGCAAGTGACGACCAAACATGGATCCGGCTGAAAGCGACCGCCGACACCGATCCAGCCCTGTTTGGTGCCGAATTCCTGGCGCTAGAGCGGCGGGCGCTGGGTGAAGATGGCTTCAAGCGCGAATACCTCGGCATTCCGGTCGGCGCCGGCGCCAGTCCGTTCACCTGGGACTTGTACGACCGCGCGACGCAGATCCGCCTACCGTTGGTGCCGCCTGGCCCGGCATTTGGTCCACCGCAGCAGCCGCCGCCGGTACCCATCCCCAACCCCTTCCAAAAGCTCAAACCAATCGGAGCACTTCGATGATCTTCAATCGGGATGACCCCAACACGTGGCCCTGTTTCAGGCCGCCGATCATCGCCCATGATGTGGGGCGCAGTCGCGATCGTTCGACTGCTGTCATCGGCGGGAATAGTCCGTTCCAGCCGCGGCTCCTTGGCATCAAAGAGCTCGAGGAGTTGCGGCAGGGGCTTTATGGAAGTGCGCGTGCCAGCGAGCTCGCGACGATCGATCGCCGCTACAATTCCAATGCGCTCATTGTCGCGGATCTCAGTAACGACGCGACCTACGCCGAAGTTTTGTACGAGACGTTCGGTCCGCGGGTGATTGGCCTGCACATCAGCCGCAATGGCGATGGCATGAATCCTGAGCGGCGGCCAGTCAAACAGGGCGCGATGTTGGTCTACACCATTGGTCGGACCTATTTGATCGAACTTTTTCACGCCGAGTTGCAAGCCGATCAAGTTCGCATTGTTGATGGACCGGCCAGCCAACGCGCTTACGCGCAGCTTGAGGCACTGGAGACCGAGATGCGAGAGACCGGCGTCGTCTACACTTGCCCGCCCGGGCAGCATGATGACCTCGGCATATCGTGCGCCATGCTGGCCTGGGCGGCGCGGCATCCTCATCTGCCGCATTGGATCAACATTGGCCTCGCCTCGCGCCGGCCGCGTCGGCAGCGGCAACGATACGGTTGGGGGGCCTTTACATGACCGAAGCGATGCAAGCTAGCATTCAGCGACATTCGACCCGTGGTTACACACGCCGTGGCTCGACCCTACCGGTATAGCCTCGGCGAGCACTGCCGGCAGTGTTCAATCCGATTGGGAGTGTTGCTTTCGAAAATGACCGAGTGCTGCAGAACGGGAGGCTTCTTGTGTTTTTCTCTTTTGCCGCTTGCGAAGCCGCACTCCCGGGCCGCCGCCGTTTTCGTCAATGAACTCGACGCCGGCCCTGCGCAAAGCACGTTGAATCGCCTCTACTGCCGCCACTGAAACTTGTCGCCTTTCCTTCTCAAAATCGACGACGGTCGAGAGCCCCAATCCCGCTAACTCGGCAAGCTGAGGCTGGGTCATGTCTAATAGCGCGCGGCCCGCCCTGCACTGGGCCGGCCAAAGCATTTCAACATTTTCTGTTGACATCGCTCCCCGGATGGGTATAAACATTTTCTGTTGATACCTAAGGCGGCAACCATTGTATCTGAGTCGCAATCAGGAGGGTGAAGCCGTGAGAACTGTTGGCCGAACATGGAATCGCAACTTGGACCGGCGCTCCTTCATTGGTGGCTCCGACGCTCGAATCATCATGGGAAATGATGAAGCCAGCCTAGTGCGATTGTGGCGGGAGAAGCGGGAGGAGGTTGAGCCGCAGGACCTGTCTGCCAACCTAATCGTCCAGCTTGGGGCCGTAACCGAGGAGCTGAACCGACGCTGGTATGAGGCCAATACGGGTCATGTCATCACCGACGTGCAACGGCCAGTCCGGCATCCGACAATCCGGTGGATGGCGGCGACGCTCGACGGGCGGGTTCAGGGCAGCGATGCGGTGTTCGAAGCCAAGTTCATGTTGCCATGGTCATTCTCGGAAGAAGCAGCTGCCGAAAAGTATATGCCGCAACTGCAGCACAATATGTGGGTCGTGGCTGCCCGGACGGCGGTGCTCTCGGTGATCACCGGCGGCGGCAAATGGGTCGAGATCCAGACCCATGCAGATCCGCTCTACCAGCACCTTGTCGTCACTGCCGAGCGGAAGTTCTGGCGCTGCGTCGAAAGTGGAGAGCCGCCAACCCTGTTTGGCGTCGAGCCGCCAAAGCCCAGGATCGAGGCGGTGCGGATCGTCGACATGAGCTCATCGAATGCTTGGGCTGAGTTTGCCGCGATCTTTGCCCGGACCCAGCCTGCTTATCTCGAGCACGAAAAAGCCAAGACCGAATTGAAGACCCTGGTGCCAGAAGATGCACAGCAGGCTATCGGCCACGGCGTACGCGCCAAACGGTCGAAATCAGGCGCCATCACATTCGAACTCCTCGAAGACCGAGGATGACCATGCAACAGTCTAGTAGCTCGATCGGAAACTTAGCGGCTGCGCTTGCCAAGGCGCAGGTCGAGCTGGTCAACCCGGAAAAGTCAATGGTCGCTACGATGCCAGCGGACGGTAAAGCGGCGGTCAAGCAGACCTTTCGTTACGCACCGCTCTCCGGCGGGCTCGACATTGTACGCAAGACCTTGGGCCAACATGAGATCGCCACAGTGCAGGCAACCGCGATCGACCACGCAGCCGGAATTGTTAATGTTACGACAACACTGGCCCATTCGTCCGGAGAATGGATCGCCTCGGATTGGCCAGTTTGCTCACTTGAAGACATCGCAAGTCCCAAACAGATGGGAGCGGCGCTCACCTATGCGCGGCGTTATGCCCTTTTCGCGCTAGTTGGCATTGCCGGCGAAGACGATCTCGATGCTCCTGACCTCAACGCGCCAGAGCCGGCGGAGGCCGCAGCCGAGCAATTACCGCCGAACCGGCGAACCCGATCGGACGGCGGCCGAAAATATTTCGGGCGGAAGATCTCAGCAGCTCGCATTGCCAACGAGCCCGTAAATTCTGGCAACGCACGCCTCAAAAGCCAATTGTCGGCTGTGTTGCGTGACCAACTCCTAGGCCAACTCAAAGAGGTTAGCTCGGTTGACGATGCCGCCATTTGGGCCCGTCGCATTCTACCAGCTAAGAACTCGTTGAACGTCACAGACGCGCGGCAGGTGGAGAATGCGTTCCAGGCGAGGTTGGCAGGACTAGAACTTGGGCTCGACAATGCAGAGCCAGGGCCATCGCCCTTTGGACTTACGCGCAAGCCCACTGAGTGGAAAGGACCGGAGACGACCAAAACTTCCACTATCGAGTTCGAAAAAAGCAGTCCTGTGCATCCTGAGCCGCGTCGCGTCCGCGATCGCGAGCATGTGAAATTTGTCTCAAAACATCCCTGTTTGATTTGCGGTCGTCGTCCGGCCGATCCTCACCATCTCCGATTTGCACAAAGCCGAGCACTTGGACGAAAGGTGAGTGATGAGTTCACAATCCCACTGTGCCGTGGACATCATCGCGAAGTTCATCGATGTGGCGACGAAGCAGCATGGTGGGCAAAGGTCGGCGTTGAGCCACTCGCGGTGGCAAACGCTCTGTGGCGCGAGTCACATCCGCTCACATGATTTTGAGCCGGGGTTAAGGCCGAGCAGCCGATCGCCCGGTTGTGCCGCTCGGTCAAACGCAGCATACCCTCGTCTTTTTTAGCTCGGCGCGATGCAAGCTGCCCTTCGCAAGCCCTTCATGAAACAAAATAGCAACATAATACTCGAAGAGTAACCGTCACCGATCGCAGTCCTCACCGCATCTGCCATCCACGCATCACCTATCAGACTCCCGCTACTTAAATGTGGAAGTGAGCCTGGTGCGACTGTGCAAGGGCGTCGCGGAACGCGGTCACGTCATGGGCGGCGTCGGCTGTGATCATTGTCTCCGGGGCGTCGTGAACCGGGGCGACCAGCCCCCAGGCGACTCGAGCATGATCAAAATGAACTGCCTCCGATTCGTATCTGTGATCGGTGCTGACGGCGTGTTCGAGCTGCGGGCCGAACAAGAACACGTCGGCGCTGTGGTCGGTAGTGACCGCGTTCCTGATCGGTGCCGAGTTGTTCGACACTGGCGGATCATAGACGATCGTGCCTCCGTCATCGTCGCTCGCGAACTTGAAATTGCCGAGGCTGTAGGAACCGCTGAAGCTCAGACGCACCGTGTTGGTTCCGTCGGCCACCGTCAGTACGCCGCTGGCGTAGCTGTCCTGGACGGTGTTGTAGTTGATGCCCTTGAGATCGATTTGATCCGAGCCAGCGAGCTGACCATTACCGGTGAAACCGAAAATCTCGCCGGTGAATGTGGACGGCTGATCGAGCTTCAACATGCCGGTTGACGCGGCAAATGTTATTGACGCACTGCTCGCTCCCGCCAGTTCCAATGAGGCGCCCGCAAGTACGGTCAGCGAGGACGGAACCGAGTTCGAAACCGAGGTCGGCGGAACATCGCCCGCCGTCGATGTGGCCAGTCCGGATCCTGATTGTTGGTTTCCCAGATCGGTGATGTTGGCCTCTACCCAGCCACTCCAGGTGCCGTCATAGACCCGCAGCCAAGTCTCGTCCGTGCCGGCGGTTGCCGATCCGGTATAGTCAAGACCGCTCAGGCTGGAGACTGTCACCGTCTGGTTGAGCGCAATGGCCGTGCCGTTCTCCGTCACCGTCCCGAGCGCCGGTGCTCCAGCCTGCGGATCGCTGAACCAGATTTGGTACTCCGTGATCCCGCCGCTGTTGCTAATCGAGAACAGGTCGGTGATGGGAATGGACTGGTGGTAGGCGACCGTCTGGTTGGTCGCCGTCACCGCGCCCGGATCGGTGATGTTGGCCTCTACCCAGCCGCTCCAGGTGCCGTCATAGACCCGCAGCCAAGTCTCGTCCGTGCCGGCGGTTGCCGATCCGGTATAGTCAAGACCGCTCAGGCTGGAGACTGTCACCGTCTGATTGAGCGCAATGGCCGTGCCGTTCTCCGTCACCGTCCCGAGCGCCGGTGCTCCAGCCTGCGGATCGCTGAACCAGATTTGGTACTCCGTGATCCCGCCGCTGTTGCTAATCGAGAACAGGTCGGTGATGGGAATGGACTGGTGGTAGGCGACCGTCTGGTTGGTCGCCGTCACCGCGCCCGGATCGGTGATGTTGGCCTCTACCCAGCCGCTCCAGGTGCCATCAAACACCCGCAGCCAAGTCTCGTCCGTGCCGGCGGTTGCCGATCCGGTATAGTCAAGACCGCTCAGGCTAGAGACTGTCACCGTCTGATTGAGCGCAATGGGCGTGCCGTTCTCCGTCACCGTCCCGAGCGCCGGCGCTCCAGCCTGCGGATCGCTGAACCAGATTTGGTAGTCCGTGATCCCGCTGCTGTTGCTGATCGAGAACAGGTCGGTGATGGGGATCGACTGGTGGAAGGCGACCGTCTGGTTGGTCGCCGTCACCGCGCCCGGATCGGTGATGTTGGCCTCTACCCAGCCGCTCCAGGTGCCATCAAACACCCGCAGCCAAGTCTCGTCCGTGCCGGCGGTTGCCGATCCGGTATAGTCAAGACCGCTCAGGCTAGAGACTGTCACCGTCTGATTGAGCGCAATGGGCGTGCCGTTCTCCGTCACCGTCCCGAGCGCCGGCGCTCCAGCCTGCGGATCGCTGAACCAGATTTGGTAGTCCGTGATCCCGCTGCTGTTGCTGATCGAGAACAGGTCGGTGATGGGGATGGATTGGTGGTAGGCGACCGTCTGGTTGGTCGCCGTCACCGCGCCCGGATCGGTGATGTTGGCCTGCACCCAGCCGCTCCAGACCCCATCATACGCTTGGAGCCAAATCTCGTCCGTGCCGGCGGTTGCCGATCCGGTATAGTCAAGACCGCTCAGGCTGGAGACTGTCACCGTCTGATTGAGCGCAATGGGCGTGCCGTTCTCCGTCACCGTGCCGAGCGCCGGCGCTCCAGCCTGCGGATCGCTGAACCAGATTTGGTATTCTGTAATCCCGCTGCCGCTGACTGAGAAGAGGTCGGTCATGGGAATGGACTGGTCATACGCGACCGTCTGGTTGGTCGCCGTCACGACGGGCGCGTAGAGGGCTTCGACGGCGGCTATGGCCGGATCAACCTGGACCAGGCCAGCGCCGCTGACCGCCGAATTGGCCATGGTGAGCGCCGTCTGCTCCATGATCAGTTCGACCTGCGCCGGCGTAAGATTGGGATCCGCCGACAGAATGAGTGCGGCGACACCCGCCAAACTCGCCGACGCCGCCGAGGTGCCGTAAAAGTCGCTGAGGCCTCCCGGCACGGTCGTACTGATGTCGTCAACCCCGGAAACGGCGACCGGACTGAGTTCGTCTGGCGACGACAACGCAGTGCCGTTATTGGCAAACAGCAGCTCTGTCCCGGCGCCCGACGAGGAGAAACTCTCGCTGGTCGGCGCATTGCCGCCGAAGGCTGGCGTGTCGGCGGCGCTCACCGCGCCCGCCGTGATCGCGCCAGGCGTCATGGCGTGCCCGTACACGGTCCCGATATTGGCGCCGCTGATCGTGACCGGAATGCCGTCGCCCAACGCGATTTCCTTGATCAGTCCCGGATTGGGGCCGGAGAGATCCTCAACAGCAATTTGATAGGTGCCCGCCGAGAGCTCGATGCCGGCCCACGGATTATTTGATGACGCTTCGCTTCCGCTTTCGCCGATCAGACTGCCATTCTGGAAGGCCAGGATTTCGAGGTCCGACGTAGCGCCGCCGTATGGCTGATTCCACTCCAGGATCAGCGGCACATTGCCGCCGACGGTAATTGTTTGCACCGGACTGCCGCCGAAACTTTCGATGTCACTGAGGGAATGTCCGTCGTAGCTAGTGTGAGCGATCAGCGTCCAGGCAGCCTGATAAGCGTTGCTGGCTTCATTGCCGGCGGCAGTGACGTAAGTGACGCCCTCCGCTTCCACCGTCTGGATTGCTTGCGCGACGATGCCGTTCTGAAAGAACGGCTCATCGAAATAGCTCACGTCATCGACAATGACTTTGCAGCCGGCGGCGGCAAGCGCGAGAATGCCGTTGGCGAAATCTCGCTCGCTGTCGAAAGCGGTATAGAAGGCGAGATCGGCGCCGGGCGCGATGTCATGGATGATCTGCATCATCGCGCGCCCTTCGTCGGTGCCACCCGACGATAGGTCTTTGAGCACCTGGATGTCGGACGCCGGCGGCAAAGCGCCGTCCGCCTCGTCGGCGGCGGCGCCGCCGAGGTCATTGAAGCTGTCGGACAATACGCCAACTTTGATGCCGGAGCCGTTGACGCTCAGTCCGCGCTCGTCCAGCGCCTGCTGTACTTGCGCCGCGGTGGCACCGCCGGAGCCAACTTGGCTGTTGGTCACCGGTTCGTCCAACGCAGATGGCGGATTCGCCAGCATGGCAAAATCGGCCGGCAATGCCGTGACTGCCGGTGAAGCCGCCGCAGCGGTCAGCGCGTGCGCGCCAACGTCCGGAAGTTCTGCATGTTGCGGCATAGCGCCCACATCGGCGCCGAGGCCAAAGTCGAACGAGTCCACGGCAATGGCTTGCCGACGGCGCCGGCGCTAAATTCGCGGGCACCGTCGGAACGAAGGCAGCGGGCGCAAACGACGCGGGCTGCAATCCCGCGCTGCCATGCTGCGACGCCAACGTGTCAATTTGATCGGCGTTTTCTTCCTGCGCCTGCGAGGTGGCGACAGTGACGCCAAAGCCGACGATCGTGTTTCCGCGGGCTGCGACGGCGGGCTCGCCCAGATCGAAACGATGTCCGCGTCCGTCGAAGATGTGGGCGTCGCAGCAGCAAACAATATATCGCTCACTGGAACATTGACCTGCAGATCGATACCGGCAGCGTGCACGTCGATGCCGCTTTCGTCGATCGCCGATTCGGTGGTAAACGCCGGCGCGGCGTCGGTATCGTCGGGCGGCGTACCGTGCGAATTCCAGCTTGAGCCCTTCGGAACGCCGAGGACATCGCTGATCGTGGCAGCCGAGTCAAAGCCAATTGGCGCGCGTTTCATCGCAACGACCTCGCCTTATTCCTCCGTCCGACCGGCAGCGCCCCCTGGTCTACGATCAGAAAGAGCAATGGTGCCTCGCCCGTTACCGACCGTCGCGCTTCTCACTGATCGACCGGAGAATTCGATGGTCCCGACTTGCCTGTCCACTCTGCACGCTCGCGTATACACACCGCGACTTGCCCGCGGGATATTAGTCGCCGACTTTCAAAAACTTGAAAAATAGATCGCTAAAAATTAAATCGATCGCATTACGACCGCGCACAGCATTAAGCTTTTATCCAAATTTGAGAGGAAACTCGACTTCCGACTTAGCCCGCCTATTGGACACGCGTTTACCGGCATCTCAATTCTTTCCGCCAACCCATTTATCTCGACCATTGTCCATCTTGAATTGATTAGCTGCGAGGTCGATCGGGAATGACGTGCGGCGATCGTCATAGAACACCTCATGCATTTGCCGCGGCATCGCACCGATAGCACCGGCTAGGAATTCAACGGCGGCCGGACCTCACGGTCAACGCGCCCGTCTGCGTGCGCGCTCGCCGCGATCCTTTTGGCGAGATCGCGACACTGCAGGCGGATATCGGGGATCGCGATGCACTCCCAGAAGGCGGCGCGCGCAAGAGGTCCGATGGCCCGTACCCGACTTGAGCGGCGCGATGATGCATCAATCAGCGCGTAATCCTCATCGATGTAAAGTCCGATGCCAAGCGGATCGGTCCGGGCCGCGCCGCGTGCGAGCAAGCTGCGGATCAAAGGATTTTCCGAGCGCGTGGGATCATCGGCGAGACCGGAACAATCGATA
This sequence comes from uncultured Alphaproteobacteria bacterium, assembly GCA_963806465.1. GTDB lineage: Bacteria > Pseudomonadota > Alphaproteobacteria > Rhizobiales > Xanthobacteraceae > BOG-931. The sequence goes on from CAWDZD010000081.1 coordinate 10,986, forward strand.
ATCTTGGCGAATGTGAGCGTCATACGGCCGTCGCTGCGCTTTGCGATCTCGACCTCGATATCGTTTTCCCGCTGCTGAGCGCGAACGATCCGGCCGGCGACAATTGCGAGCCTGCCGGCTTGACGCAGCGCCGCGATTTGCCCTTCGACCTCAGGCGCCATGCGGTGCCGGTGCACGTCCCAATACGCGCGGGCGTGACGTAGAAAGCGTCGCTTTTGAGCGAACGACATCGACCGCCAGAGACGCTGCGTGTGCGGGCGTAATGCGTCAATCGCCGAGTGCCAATCACAGCCTCGATTTGTCATTTCCCTGGCAAGACGCCGCAGCCATGCAACCAGTGTGGAAAGCTCGGCGCCAAAAGGAACTTCGGCAGCGGCAACCAAAAAAGGCTTCACCGGCCGGTGCGGCAAGGACAGGAGACCGCGCGAGGACAACGCGGTGATCTTGCCGCGATGGCCGCGCCGATCGAGCGAGAGCACCATGTCCACCATGGTAAGGCCGGTGCCAACGATCAAGACCGGCACGTTGGAGGCGAGCCCGCTTAACGTGCCTTCAGTCCAGGGTTGCACGGCGGGAATGCCGGAAAGCACGGGCTTGGCGTCATTGCCGGTCGCCAGCACCGCCCAGGTGGCAGTAATTATCTTACCCGAATTGAGCTTGAGCGTGACTGTGTCTTTAGTTTCGACAAGATCGAGGCAGCGGTCGCGGACATGGCGCACAGTACCGGAAGCCAGCAGCGGCTTCACTAAATTGGCGATATAAGCGCCGTAGGTTCCGCGCGGAATGAAGCAAAACGGTGTCGGCGAGGGGACGCCCCACATTGGTCCTTCGTGCCGCAACCATTCGAGCAAATGATCCGGCTCATCCGCAAACGCGCTCATATTGCTGACGCGCACATTTAGGAGATGCCCAGGATCGTCGGTTGCGTACGCAAGCCCGCGACCAATCGTTTCCGCAGGCTCGACGATAACGATGTCAGCCTTTTTGTCCGACAAAGCCCGAGCGAGATGCGCTGCCGCCACGGCGCCGGTGGCGCCGCCGCCGACAATGGCGATGCGGATGGTGTCTGCCATTGTGAACTGAGCCCGTAATATTTGCCGACTTTACCGTCGCGTCGTTTGCTCGGAACAAGCCATCAGATGATTCCCCTGTCCCTTAAGACACTGAGAACACGCTCGGCCAAGACCTCGGGCGGCTCTCGACCGCCGCCGAGGACGACTTCCGGCTGTTCGGGCGGCTCATAGGGACTACCAAGACCGGTGAGATTGGGCAGCTTGCCCGCGCGCGCCAATTTGTAAAGGCCTTTGGGATCGCGCGCCTCGCAAATCTCGATGGGCGTATTGACGTAGATCTCGATGAACTCGTCCGCGGCGACGAAATCGCGGGCCATCCGCCGCTCGCTGCGGAACGGCGAGATGAAGCTCACAAGCACAATCAGACCAGCCTCGACCATCAGCTTCGCGACCTCGGCGACACGGCGAATGTTCTCGACCCGATCTTCGTCGGTGAAGCCGAGATCGCGATTGAGCCCGTGACGAACATTGTCGCCGTCAAGCAAAACGGTGTGCCGCCCGGACTCGTGCAGCATCTGCTCGAGCAGATTGGCGATGGTGGATTTGCCGGCGCCCGACAATCCGGTGAACCAGAGGATACAGGGTTTTTGCCCGATCAATGCCGCGCGCGCCGCTTTGTCGATTTTGAGCGGCTGCCAGTGAATATTGGTGGCACGTCGCAGAGCAAACGCGATCATTCCGCACCCGACGGTTGCGTTATCGAAGCGATCGATCAGAACGAACCCGCCCATCTCTCGGTTTTCCGCATAAGGATCGAATGGCGCCGGCCGATCAAGCGCGATGTTGCAAAAGCCGATGTCATTCAGATCGAGATGCTTGGCGGCGACATGTTCGAGCGTATTGACGCTGACTTTGTACTTCAGCTCGGTAACCTGCCCGTGCACGACGCTGGTGCCGGTGGCGACAAGGTATGAGCGCCCCGGCAGCATCGGCTGATCGCTCATCCAGATGAGATGAGCGGCGAATTGCTCGGGCGAGCTGTGGACGGGTCGTCGCGGCGGCAATGACGTCGCCGCGAGCGATGTCGATGTCGTTGCGCATGGTCAGTGTCACGGCTTGCCCGGCGGTGGCGCGGTCAAGGTCCCCGTCCATCGTCACAATGCGCGCGATTGCGGTCGTTCTGCCGGATGGAAGCACGGCGACGCGATCGCCGAGCCCGACGGCGCCGCTGACAACGGTTCCGCTGTAACCGCGAAAATCTTGGTCGGGCCGATTGACCCACTGGACCGGCATGCGGAACGGCTTCGGCGTGCGGTCCGACAAGACTTCAACGGTCTCCAGATGGGCGAGCAGCGTTGGGCCGACGTACCAGGGCATTGCCTCGCTGCGCGCGGTGACGTTGTCGCCCCGCAGGGCCGAAATCGGGATGCAGGTCACCTCGGGGAGGTCGATTTGCGCGGCAAGCTTGCGGTACGCGCCGGCGATGGTGTCGAAGACGCTGGCATCGAAGCCCACGGCATCCATCTTGTTGACCGCAAGCACGACGTGGCGGATGCCCATCAGCGATACAATGTAGCTGTGGCGGAGCGTTTGCGTGAGCAACCCGTTGCGCCCATCGACCAGCAGCACGGCAAGATCGGCCGTGGACGCGGCCGTGGCCATGTTTCGAGTATATTGCTCATGTCCAGGCGCGTCAGCGACGATGAAACTGCGGCGCGCGGTGGAAAAATACCGATAGGCGACATCGATGGTTATCCCCTGCTCGCGTTCCGCCTGCAGCCCGTCGACCAGCAATGCCAGATCGGGCTCATCCGAGATAGTTGTGCCGAAGCGCACCGTGTCATCGACGAGCGCCGACCATTGATCCTCATAGATCAGCCGGCATTCGAACAGCAGACGGCCGATCAGCGTCGATTTGCCGTCATCGACCGAACCGCAAGTGAGAAAGCGCAGCAGTTCGCCAGGCGGCGAGCAACTTCTCGCGTCCTCGGCTGCGCCTATCCGTCGACCCTGGACCGCGTCCTGCATCAAAAATATCCCGTCTGCTTCTTGCGCTCCATCGACGCGTCCTGGTCGTGATCGATCACTCGGCTTCGCCGCTCGCTTGTCTTGGCGGAGATGGTTTCGCTGATGACCTCGGCCAGCGTCTGGGCGCGGCTTTCAACCGCACCGGTCAGCGGATAGCAGCCGAGAGTGCGAAAGCGAACCCAACGCATCTGGACTTGCTCTCGCGGCAGCAACGGCATGCGCTCGTCATCAACCATGATCAGACAACCGCCGCGCTCGACCACCGGACGCTCCTTGGCAAAATACAACGGCACCACCGGTATGTTCTCGGCCAGGATGTACCGCCAGACGTCGATCTCGGTCCAATTGGAAAGCGGGAAAACGCGAACGCTTTCGCCTTTGCGCACCCGGCCGTTGTAAAGCCTCCATAGCTCCGGGCGCTGATTGCGCGGATCCCAGCGATGCGCGGCCGTCCGCAGCGAAAACACCCGTTCCTTGGCCCGGCTTTTTTCCTCATCCCGCCGCGCGCCGCCGAATGCGGCATCGAAGCCGTACATGTCGAGCGCCTGTTTAAGCGCTTCCGTCTTCATGACGTCGGTATACGCGGAACCGTGCGTAAACGGCCCAATCCCCTCTCGCACACCATCCTGGTTGGTATGCACGATCAGATCGAGCCCGAGTTCGGCGGCGCGCCGATCGCGAAACGCGATCATCTCCTTGAACTTCCAGGTCGTGTCGATGTGGAGAAGCGGAAAGGGCGGCTTGGACGGCCAGAACGCCTTCATGGCAACGTGCAGCATCACCGAGCTGTCCTTGCCGATCGAGTACAGCATCACCGGCTTGGCGCACTGAGCGACCGCCTCGCGCATGATGTAGATACTCTCGGCTTCGAGCTGCGCGAGATGGTTGGACCAACCAATGATCGACATGAAAACATCCTAACGCGTGACGGCCCCACAAGCGACAATGCCGTTTGCCTCGTGTCTGGGGCAAAATTAGGCCGCGTAGTCGACCGTTGTGCAGGATTTATCTTGCCGTCGCGGCGAACAACGAGGATCGGCCTACACGTCTGCACGGGCCCTTATTTTGCCCACCGTTAGCGGCGCACTGTGCGGTCGGCAAGCGCAATAGCCGCAACCGGCTCAGCCCGGGTTGCGCGTCATCATGAACAGGCCGTTCGACAGCGGTAGCGCAATCCGCAGCCAATCGCTGCGGGTGGCGAGATAGTCCATGCAGGCCTTGGTGCCGAGCCCTTTGGCGTCGCTCGGCGCGGCGTTGAGGACGTCGCCGTGATAGAAGCAATCGTCGACGATCATGATGCCGTTTTTCGCCAATAGCGGCTCGGTCTTGATGACGTAGTCCTTGTAGCGCTCCTTGTTGCCGTCGATGAAAACCAGATCGAACGGGCGGTCGCGCGGCAACTTGTCGATGATGTCGAACGCGTCGCCTTCGAACAGCTTGATCTTGGCGGCCAGCCCGTTGAGCTCGAAATTCCGCCGGGCGATGGTCGCGAACTTGTCGAACTTCTCGATCGAAACCACCTCGCCGTCGGCCGGCACCGCCTTGGCGAAGTACATGGTCGACAGGCCGATGAAGGCGCCGATCTCGAGCACCCGCCGCACGCCCGACAAGCCGGATCACGAATTGCAGGAACCGCATGGCGATCGGATTCGATGCCATCTCCTCGGCGGTGAACAGGTCGCTTTGCTCGAGCTTGAATTCGTCGTCGCGGATTGGCGATGCCGCTCGACCGGGAGACGACGTCGAACAGGTCGTGCATGAACGAGGCGCCCTTGTAGAGATGCGCGTGCTCCGGCTGATCGGGTAGCATCTTGTCCCAGAATTGCACCTCAGGTCTCATGCACTCATTGTCCCCGAAGAATTTTCACAAGCCGCGGGCTCAAAGACGCGGTCAAAGCACGCCGTCGACGCCGGCTTTGTCGAGATAGACAATGTAGGAACGGCCCCACCAGCCGATGTCGAGATGGCGGACGACCTTCCAGCGCGAGCGCTTCTGCCATTCGAGAAAAGCCCGCGCGACGCCCTTGTGGGGATGGCCTTTGTGGCCGGCAAACATGTCGTCGACATAGATGACGGCGCCTTCCTGCAGCAACGGATCGATGAAATCGAACACCGGAACGGCGAACTCGTAGAGATCGCAATCGATGTTCACCAGCGCGATCTTGCGTGCGGAGTCGACGTATTGGCGCTGCAGCGCCGGCGTTAAGCTCTCCGAATAGAAGCCTTTGATGGTCTTGACGCGATCGACGTAAATGCCATGCGCCTTCACGTGATCCATGAAGGTTTGCTCCGACGTCGTCAGCGCGCCGCGTTTCCAGATTTCGACCGATGTTTCGCTGGTCGGTTCCGGCAATCCCTCGAACGAGTCGAAGGCGTGGAATTGCATGTTGTCCAGATTGTGCCGGCGCGCTTCGGTCAAGGCCATGCGGAAGGTGCGGCAGCGATGGCAGCCGAACTCCAGATAGTCGCCGTGGACGCGGCTATCGGTGAGGAAATCGAAGGTCCGCCGAAAGAACAACGCCTTCTCGGTCTGCCGGTTGATCTGATTGTAAGCAATTTCCTCGTCCCGGCCCCAAGCCTCCAGCTCGCTGGCGTTAGGCAGCACGACCCAGGGCTCGCCGAGCTTGCCCTCGATGACGCCGGATGGACGATGTACCGGCTGCGCCAATCTCGGCTCCGCGGGAATAGCGCGTCAGCGCCGAACGCTTGTCACTCATGATCTACCTCACCCCACAATTTGCTCAACTCTTGAGTTTGTCGCGGACTTCCATGGCATGCCGGATAGTGTCGTCGATATCGACATTGTAGAGGTAGCTGCCGGCGCGTCCAACCGAGAACACGCCGTCCGGCATCATATCGAAGTACTTCTTCGCCTTGGCCTTTTCGGATTCGATCGGCAGCGGATAATATTTCGACTGCTTGGTCGGAATTTCCAGCGTCACCAGCGTCGTCGGCGCCTTGTGCAGCGTGAACTTCTTGTATTCGGTGACGCGGGTGAATTTCTCTGCCCCCGCATAATAGACGAAATAGACGTCGGGCGGCAGCGCGAACTCGATCGGCAGCACGATGGCATGCAGGTCGCGGCCGATATAGGGCAGTTCGCCGTGGCATTTCTCGAACAAGAGATCGGGCGAGACCGTATTGACGATGATGTCGAAGGTGAGCTTTTCGCCCTTGATCCAGACCGTGCGCTTGGGGATGTCGTAGCGCTCGATCTCGGTGCCGAGATGAACCTTGGCGTCGGCGGTGGCGATGCTGAAATAGTCGTCATAGCCATTGTGGGCGATCGGATAGGCCGAAATGGCGGTGTCCCAGGCCGCGCGCGGTCCCTCCTTCACGGTCACGCCCTTCGGCGACCAGGTGAAATCGTCGATCAGCTTGTTGTCGTCGAGCATCCACATCTTGCGTGAATATTGATCGACGAACTTTCCATACAGCGTCTGGCCGATCGAATAGATCCAGAATTCCTCGAAATTCTTCGCCAGCGACGCATTGTTGAGATTGCGGGTCTCGCTCCGCGTCATTTTCGATAATTGCTCCGGCGTCAGCCGCGCCAACGCGGACGTGTTGATCGCGGAGAGCTCTTCGGCGATTTGTTTCGCCTCCGGCATTTCGCGCGATGTCGTCGGCATGGATCGGATAGCTGTAGAAGCGCTCGTCCGGCTCCACATAGGTGAGAAACTGATGATCCTGACAGCGGCGCAGCGGCACGTAGGTATTGAGGAATTGATAGATGTGTTCCCACGGCGTCAGGAAGTGGCGCGGTCCGAAGGTGTAGGGATGCCCACCGTAATAGCGCGTGCGCACGCCGGCGCCGAGAAACGGCGCCCGCTCCACGACCGTCACGTCCCACCCGCCCATGAGTTGCAGTTGATGGGCGGCGGCGCAGCCGGCAAATCCGCCGCCGATGACCAAAGCCGTCTTCATTTCCAGTCAAAACCCTTTTGGATCAATTCCATAGCTGCGACGGACGGCGGGGAATGAACGACGGCACACGAGTTGAAGCCGTCCTTGGAGTCAAGCGATTTCTATGCTGGAGCGGCAACGCGCAAACCTTCGGCCAGCGGCATATAGCGGAAGTCGGAAAACGCCGCCCGCGTCGCCGCAACGTCGAACGGCCGATAGCCGTTGTGCGGCATCGGGCCCGTTCGCGGCGACGATTTGATGGCGACCGGCTTTGCGGCCAGCGCTACCGCCATCTCGGCAACGCTGCGGAACGTATGCACTTCGCCGCTGGCGACATTGAGCGTGCCGTAGCTGCGCTGCTTGAGAACGCGCACCGCGATTTCCGCGACGTCGCCGATCGCCACATGGTCGCGCCGCTCCTCGCCTTCGCCAAACAACACGATCTCCTTGCCGGCGGCGGCCAGCCGGCAGAAGCGGTTCGGTCCGTAGCCGTTGTGCGGATCGGCCGCGCCGTAGATCAATGTCGGCCGCAGCATGGCGAGCGGCACGCGAAGCTCGGCGCGCAGCGCCACTTCGCGCGCCAGATGCATGGCGCCGTGCAGCGACGTCGGCGCCGTGGGCGTCTCCTCGGTCAATGGCACCGGCGTGTCGGCGTAGATCGCGTCGGAAGAGATATTGACGACATGCTCGACCGGCGCCGCTGACAGCCCTTCCACCAGCGTCTGCACGATCCGCATATTGTCGACCAGCATGGCGATGGTCTTGCACGGGGCGATCGCGGCTGCCGTCACCACCGCATCGCCGGCGCGCAACAGCCCGGCCAGCTTGGCGCCGGCGCCGGGCGCCAACAGATCAAGCTCGGCGCGGCCAAGCGCGAGATGCGCAATGCCTTCGTCTGCAAGGCGGCGCACGATGGCGCCGCCGACAAAGCCGCCGCTACCGATCACCACGACCCGCGCCGGCGTTCTCGGTTGCGCGTAAGTGTGCTCGAGCATCGCTGCCACCTTTCAATTCCTGTTCGGCGCCCGACCGAGCGTGTAGAGCTGCAATCCGGCTTCGTCCGCGGCGTCGGCGTCGAGCACGGCATAAGGATCGAGCACGACGCGCCCGCGCATGGCCGTGGCGATGGCCTGTGGCGCAACCGCGCGGTATTGCGGCCACGGCGTCAGAATCATCAGGGCGTCGGCATCCTCGATCGCAGACATCGGGTCGGGGGCGGCGATAGCCTTGGCGTGCTGCGCGGCGGCGGCCTTCACCACCGGATCGTGCAGAACAAGCCGGGCTTCGGGCAAAGCCGCGATGGTCGCGAGCGACGGCGAGTTTTTGATCGACGCGGTATTTTCCTTGTAAGCGAGACCCCAGACCGCGACGATAGCGTCGGGGTTTTGGTCCAACACCGCCTCGCGGATCGTGGCGACGGCCCAGCTTTTGCGGTGCCGGCTATTGGCCATCCAGGCTTTCACCACACCGGCATCGCTGCCGATGCCGTCGGCCAAGCGAACCACTGTCGCCAGATCGCGCTCGAGGTTGCCGCCGGCGATGCCGAGGCCGGGCGCAAGATAGGCGTAAGCGCCGATGCGGCGGTCGAGTTTCAGCGCCGGGACGATTTCCGACCAGTCGGCCCCGATGCCTTCGCACAGTTCTGCGAGCGTATTGGCGACGGAGATCGACGACACCAGGCAGCAATTGATGGCGATCTTGCACAGCTCGGCGCTTTCGAAGCGCATCGGCAGGATCGGGCAGCCGAAGCTCTGCAGAAAGGCGTTCAGTAGCGTCGGCAACGGCTTCGCCGGATCGGGGCAGCCGACGATGAAGCGCTCGGGACCGACGGCGCGTTCCACGGCGCGGCCGAAAATCAGCGTCTCGACTTGATAGTACAACAAGCGCCCCGGCTGTTGCCGCGCCCGCGTATAGCCCGGCGGCACCTGGCTCAGGACCACCACGACTGAATCCGGCCGGGCGTTGGCGAGGGTGAATTCCAGGAGGCTGTCGAGCCCGGCCAGACTGCTCTTTCCGCTATCGTCCGTCGGCACATCCGGCGCAACGTAAATCACGTCGCAAGCTCCAAGCTCGCCAGCATCCGCCGAAAAGCGGATGCGTGCTCGATGCTGACGCAGCAGATCGTCAAGCCCGGGCTCGACCACAGGCAACTCGCCGGCTTCGAGGCGCACCACCAAAGCCGCATCACGGTCGATCGCGCTGGTGACAAAGCCCTTGCTCGCCGCGGCGACGGCCGAGCACAGCCCGAGATGGGTCATTCCCACGTAGCCGACGACCGGAGCACTCACGCGTTAGCGTCCGAGTTCATGGCGTCCGCCGACAGACGGCCGAGCACGCGATGCAGCCAGCGATCATTGGCTAGATCGGTCGGCGCGCTACTCGGCGACTAGGCGCCTGAAGTGGCTATATTCCAGCTCCCAGGTCGGATCCTCTTGCACCAACGTAATCGCCTGTTCCGGCGGCCGACCGCTCGGCAGCACCCGTGTACGATGCGTGAATGTCGTCGGTCCCCATTTGCACAGCAATTCGATGTGCGCGGTGCCGCTCTCGGCCAGCACGTCGCAGGTGAAGTGATTGCGAAACGACAACAGCGTCATCTCGAATTCTAGCTGCGGCTTTGCCGACGGCGCGGCGAACACCACGTGATCGGGCGCGCGGTTCTCGAACCGGCTCAACCGAGATCAGGCGAAAATCCTCGCCGATATCGCCGAACCAGAAGCGCGCCGTGTCGAGGAGATGCGAGCCCAGATCCGGCAGCACGCCAGCGCCCTGATCGCGCCAGGCTGAAGTCCCGCACCAGCCGCGCGGTGCCGTTGCCGTAGAACATCCGGCAGCGATAGACGTCGCCGAGCACGCCGGATTTAATGAGATCGCGCATGCGTACATAATGCGGCTCGAAGCGGTGATTGTAAGCCGTGTAGCAGACCGCGCTGGCCGCGCGCGCTGCGCGCTCCAGCGTTTCCAACTCGCCCTCGCTTGCCGCATGCAACGGTTTCTCGACCAGCGCGTGCTTGCCGTTGCCGAGCAGAAACTTGAGGATTTCGACCTTCGGCTCGTCGGGCGTGCAGACCAGGGCGGCATCATAGCGGTCGAGCGGCACGGCAGCGACGTCGCGCCAATCCGCTTCTTCCGCTACCGGATCGACGATCCCGACAAAATCCGCACCGGCAACGCGGCGGCGCTTTCTGCCCTGCACGCCGTATCCCACGACAACTACGCGCATTGCTGGCAATCGCAGCCGCCGCTCATTGATAGTTCATAAATCGTTCGAAGCGATAAAGCTTGTCGACGACGTCCTTGCGGCTCACCGGCACATTGCCTTCATGCTCGCACTCGATGGCGGCGGCCAGCGAACCGAGCACTGAGGCGATGACGCTGTTCTTGGTGGCGAACAAGGCAAGCGTCGCATAGGCGAGCAGCGCGTCGCCGGAGCCGACCGCGTCGATCACCCGCTCGGCGAAACTGTCGACAGCGAAGAAGGCGCGGACATCCTCGTCGCTCTTGGGTACGGAGCGGAACGTCATCAGGCCGCGCTCGCCGAGCTTGAGGAGCAGCGTGCCGCATTTGGCCTGACGGTAGAGTTCGAGGCCGAGCGGACGCACCACCGAATCCTGATCGCCGAGCGCAAAGCGCGCCTCGCGCTCGTTCGGGGTGATCAGGTCAAAGCCGCTGAACTCCAGAATATTGCCCCAGCGGCTGGCGACCTGGCTGTCGGCGACACGGAAGCTGTTGGCCGGGAATCGCTTCGATCAAGCGCCGGGATGGTGTCGCGGTTGAAAATGCCGTGGCGGAAATCGCTGAACACCACGACGTCGGCCGGCGATTCGCCGATTTGCTGCGCACACCGTGTTGCAGAATGCGTTCGGAGATCGAGCGGTTGTCCAGCGTGTCGATCTTAAGGAGATTATAGCCGCCAGCGGTGATGGCGTTCTTATGGGTCGTCGGCCGGGTGCGGTCGATGATGGGCATGCATTTGACGCCAGCGGCCGCCAAATCCTTGAGCGCGAATTCGGCCAAAGCGTCGTTGCCGAGCACCGTCGAGAACGAAACGTCGGCGCCCGCCGAACACAGATGCTTGGCGACGATACCGGCGCCACCGACGAAATCCAGCCGCTTGTCGTAGCGCACGCTCATGGTCGGCGTTTTGGTCATGCCGCCGATCAGCGCGCAATGGGTATAGCTGTCGATGATGGTGTCGCCGACCACGTGCACCTTGACGCCTTCGAGCTGGTCGATGGCGCGGTGCAGATCGTGCACCGTAGAGGCTTTCCGCCGCCAGAATCGACATCAGCTTTTCGGTGGCGATCGCCGGCGGCTCTGTCTCGATGATGTGCGAGGACGAATAGACGATGTCGCCCGGCGTGAAAATGATCTCGCCGCCATAGGCCTCGATGGCCGTCTTCTCCTCGGCGGTGCGTGGATGCAGGCCCTCGCGGGTATATTCGTAGCCCTTGGCAAAATAATCAGGCTTGATGATCGAGATGTTTTTGATCGGGGTCGGGTCGTTGTCGATGACGACGAAGTCGACGACTTCCAGCGCCGCCAGATTGAACGCCCGCAGCTCCTGCGGCACGAACGGACGGAAATTGGCCTTGGCGATATGCGCGTCCGCGGTGAGGCTCGCGACCAGGACGTCGCCCTTGCTCTTGGCGTAGAGCAGATGCCGCACGTGCCCGGGATGCACGATATCGAACGTGCCGTGGCACATGATGACCTTCTTCTCGCGCGGCCGCGGACCGACGGCGGCCGCGATCGCCGGCGCCGTCCTGATCTTGTGGCTTACAAGGCTCTTGCTTGCGTCGTCCATCATGTCGAGGCCTGCGGTGATGCCATGGTCTTGAACCAGACGGTGGTCGCCTGCGCGATCGAATCGGGCGTCCATAACGGCGCATCGCGCCAATATTCGATGTCGTCGACGACGCGCCGCACACCCTGCTCGAAGCTGAGCTTCGGCGCCCAGGACAGCTCGCTGCGAATTTTGCCGATATCGGCGAAGGTGCAATCGGGCTCGCCCGGACGCTTGGGAATGCGGACCACGTCGCCGCCCAGAAGCTCGACTAGCCGGTTCACCGATTGCGGATTGCCGGCGCCCAGATTCCAGATATTGCCGAACATCGGCGTCTCCGCCGCGAGCAGGAAAGCGGCCGCGACGTCGGTGACGTAGAGGAAGTCGCGGCTCTGCGTGCCGTCGCCGATCACGGTGAACGGCTTGCCGGCGAGCTTCTGTTTGAGAAAAACGCCGAACACCGCGCCATAAGCCCCGGAGGTGCGCGCGCGCGTGCCATATGCATTGAAGATGCGGATCGAATTGACCGGCAGCTTGTAGACCTTGTGCCAGTGCAACGCCGCCTGCTCACCCTGCAGCTTGCTCAGCGCATAGGGATATTGCGGGGCAAGCGGATGATCCTCGCGCGTCGGCGTCGCGGCGAGCCCGTAGCAGGACGACGAAGCGGCATAGACGAACTTCTTGGCGCCGGCCTGACGCGCACATTCGAGCATGTGCACGGTGCCTTGCACGTTGACCGCCATGTATTCGAGCGGCCGCTCGATCGAGGGCACGATATCGCCGATCCCGGCGAAATGAAACACGTGGTCGACGTCACCAAACAGCGCGTGGCCGGGCTGATATTTGAGAATGTCGGAGGCTTCGAAAACGACGTCCGGATTGCCGGCGTGGTGGGCGATGTTGGCCTCGCGCCCGCCGACCAGATTGTCGATGATGCGAACGCGATAGCCGCGTTCGACCAAGAGGTCGACCATGTGGCTGCCGATAAAACCGGCGCCGCCGGTGACGACCGCAGTCTGGCGCGCCGCGCTCATTTGGCCCCGAGCTTCTTCATGGTGCGGACGTTGTAGTACCAGTCCTCGTCGAAACTGTGCGGCAGCATGTGATTGCGGAACGCGCGCGTCAGATCGCGGACCGCGTCCTCGATGTTGCGCTTCGGCCGGAAGCCGAGCACCCGTGCCACCTTGCCGGAATTGACGTGATAGGAGCGGAAATCGTTGGACGGCGTGGTGACGATCTTGATCTCGTCCTTTTCCGGCATTTCCTCCTCGACGACCTTTTTCACCATGTTCGCGATCTCAGCGATCGAGTGATTCTGGAAGCCGATATTGAAGGTTTCGCCATGCACCTTTTCGTGCGGCGCCTCGAGCATCAGGAGATAGGCGTCGACCATGTCCTCGATGTGCAAATTAGGCCGCATCTGATTGCCGCCGAACACCGTGATGGTGCCTTTGTTGACCGCATGATTGGTCAGGATGTTGACCGACAGATCGAGACGGGTGCGCGGGCTATAGCCGCAAATCGTCGCCGGGCGGATAACGATCGAAGTGAAATCGTCGGACTTGTGCTTCCACAACAACGGTTCGCACATGCCCTTGAATTTGTTGTAGAGCGTCAACGGCACCAGCGGGTGGTCTTCGGTCACGTTCGGCGAATCGCTCACTCCATAGACCGAGCTTGACGAGCAATAGACAAAGCGCTTCACGCCGGCCTTTTTGGCCGCCACTACCATCGGCTCGAAGCAGTCGAAATTGATGGTCTCGGACAATTTCTCGTCGAGCTCGAAGCTTGCGTCGTTGGAAATGCAGGCGAGATGCAGCACCGCATCCTGGCCTTCGAGCGCCTGCGCAAGCTTCTCGGTATCGCGGATGTCGCCCTGAACGACACGCAGATCGGGGCTATTCGGCAGCCGGCAGCCAAAGAACAGATTGTCGTAGACGGTGACCTTATAACCCTCGTCAAGCAGCCGCGGCGTTAGCACGTGACCTACATAGCCGGCGCCCCCTGTGACCAACACGTTCCTCACGTTCGAATTCATTCAACACCGTTCGCAGTTCACCAAAGCAGGTGGTTTGCAGCGATCAAAAGCAGTTTCCCGCAGCCAGCCTGCTTCAACGGTGCCAAGCGGGTGCGGGACTATTGTTGTTTGTTAGGCCGCCCACTCCGACCCGACCGGAATGGTGAATGCGGCACTCAACGCATCCTTGTAAAACATCGCCACCGTCTCGAGCGAATAACGGTCGAGATCCTTGCCGACCAGCGCCAGCTTGCGGATGACCTCCCCGGTCACGGTAATGATATGGCAGCCGATTTCGTCGGCCTGGAAGATGTTGAGCAGCTCGCGCGGGCTCGCCCACAGAAGCTCGGCCTGCGGCCACTCCTTGAGCAGCGACACCGCTTCGCGCATCAGCGGAACCGGATCGCGCCCGGTGTCGGCAATACGCCCGGCGAACACGGAAACGATCGCGGGGGTGTCCTTGGCTAACGCCGCGGCGACGCGCTTGACCTGCTCGTTGGTCATGATCGCCGTGACGTTGAGCTTGATGCCAGCGCCCGACAACCGGCTCAACAGCGGGCCGGCAAATTCGCCCTTGGTGTTGGTGACGGGAACCTTGACATAGACGTTGCCGCCCCATGAGGCGATTTCGCGCCCTTGCGCCTCCATGGTGGGAAAGTCGTCGGCGAAGACCTCGAACGATACCGGGCGGTCGGAAATGAGCTTGAGCACGTCGAGCGCGAACTGCTTGTAGTCGCTGACGCCGGCCTGCCGCATCAAGGTCGGGTTGGTGGTGAAGCCTTTGACGAGAGGCTGCGCCGCCGCCTCTTTCATGCCCTTGAGGTCGGCTCCGTCAGCGAAGATTTTGACGGTCAGCTGGTCGACAGACGGCGATCCCATCGCGCTCCCCTTTAGGTCGTTTTTCTAGCCCACAAAGACACCCTTAAGCCACCCCTAATTGCCCCCGGCCGAGGATAACCCGCGCCGCCTCGGCAAACGAGCCGACCACGGTGTCCGCCTTAATCGGCCTGTCGGCTTCATGACCGTAGTCGACGAAAATAGTCGCACAGCCGGCTTCCTGGCCGGCCGCAACGTCGCTCCAGCGGTCGCCGACGACGAAACTCGCGGGCAGGTCGATGGCGCGCTCCGCCGCCGCCTCGAGAATCATGCCGGGCTTCGGCTTGCGGCAGGTACAACTGTCCTCATTAGTGTGAAAGCAGACCTTGATGTCGTCGACGTCGAGCGCGGAGCGGATAATATCGTGCATGGCCTCGACAGTGGCGCGCGGCGTGCGGCCGGTTCCGACGTCCGGCTGGTTGGTCACGATGATCACCAGATAGCCGGCGGATTTCAGCGCACGCACCGAGTCCTCGACTCCGGGCAGCAAACGGAAGTCTTCCAGCCGCGTCGGCGCCACCGGCCGGCCGTCGCGCATTATGTTGGCGCAAAGCACCCCGTCCCGATCGGCAAAGACGGCGCGCGTCACCATTTGGTGGCGTTTTTCTGCAGAACTGGATGCGATACGAGGCAGTGCCATACCACCGCTTGGAACGCTTCCGAATGCGGCGTTCGCAAGGCGGGATCGACCACCGGAACCACGATCACGGTGTCGCCGTGGGTGGCAGTGTGGCCGCTGTCGCGTCCGACCACACCGTACACCTTCATGCCGCGCGTTTTGGCCATATCGACGGCCTTGACGATATTGGTCGAGATGTTGCGCTCGGCGTCGCCGCCGCCGACGGAGAACACGAAGATCGCGTCGTCCGCATCGGCGCGGCTGCCTTCGAGGTAACCCGTGAAAATCGTATCCCAGCCCTCGTCATTGGCGCGGGCGGTCAGTTCCGAGACGTTGTCGACCGGCGCATAGGCCTCGATCCCGCAGAGTTTGCGGAAGTCGTTGACCGAGTGGCTGGCATTGCCGGCACTCCCGCCGACGCCGAGCACAAACAGACGCCCCCCGCGCTCGCGCAACGCTGCAAGCTCGGAGGCCAGCTTATCCACCTTGGCGTGATCGATTTGGGAAGCAATGGCGATCGCCTGAGCGAAGAAATTCTCAGCGTGCCCCATCGTGCAACTCGTATTCGCCCTGTGCTCGGCCGAAATGGAAAAGTGTGAGGTGTATGCTCGACTTGCTGGCGCGTTTAAGCATAGCGACACCTCGATAGCAAGGACCGATCGCGCACCGAAACAGCGCACTTTCGGCGCCCTAAGTTATTGGTATTGCAATGCTTGCAGGGGCGTAGCGGCTTCGGCTAGATAGCCGCCGATAAGAGGGCCGCTTGGCGATGCCTGAAGTCAATCTTTTGCGTCGTTATCCACGCGGCAAGCGCAACGTTACCAAGCGGGCTACGGCTAAAACCGACGAACATATCCGCATCTCGAGGCTCTACGGCTTCGAGTATTTCGACGGGCCGCGCGAGTACGGCTACGGCGGCTACCGCTATGACGGCCGTTGGGTTCCGATCGCGCAAGACATGATCGCGCATTGGAACCTGAAGCCGGGCGACCGCGTGCTCGATATCGGCTGCGCCAAGGGCTTTTTGGTGAAAGATTTTATGATTGCTCTTCCGGGGCTGCAGGCATTCGGCATCGATATATCGCGTTACGCAGCGATGCATTGCGAGCCGGAAGTGGTCGGCCGCATCCATGTCGGCGACATTCACAACGAATTGCCGTTTCCAGACCACAGCTTCGATGCGGTCGTTTGCCTGAACACGCTGCACAATCTCAAACCTCCGGACCTGATCAAAGCGTTGCAGGAGATCGAGCGGGTCACCAAAAATTCGCGCGCCTATGTGCAGGTCGACAGTTACCGCTCCGAAGCGGAGCGCGAGCTTTTTCTCGATTGGGTCTTGACCGCCCATACCCACGATTATCCTGCCGGCTGGAAAGCGATCTTTGCCGAAGCAGGCTATAAGGGGGACTTCTATTGGACGCTTATCCTGCCGGAAGATACGGAGGCCCAATGACTGCGCTTGCGGCTAAGGAAGATGCCAAGACGCAAAATACCTTCGACGTTGCAGCCGCGCGCGCGCGCTGCAAGCGGCACCGCAAGCGCATTCTGGAGATGACGCAGAGCGTATCGGCGCTGCATGTCGGCGGCGCGTTCTCGTCGACCGAGATCGTCGATTGCATCTATTACGAATTGATGCGCCCTGGGCCGCATGGCGTTGTGGTCGGCAAGGAAGCGCCGGACACGTTTCTGATGTCCAAGGGCCACGGCTATATGATCCAGGCCGTCATCCTCGAGGATTTGGGCGTGCTCAAGAGGTCGGACCTCGCGGCCTATTGCACGCCGACCGGCCAGCTCGGCGTGCACCCCGATTACGGCATACCCGGAATCGAAGCGTCGACCGGATCGCTCGGCCACGGGCTGTCGATGGCGATGGGCATGGCGTACGCGGAAATGACGCAGAACCGTATCGGTAACGTCTACGCCGTCCTCTCGGACGGCGAGGTGCAAGAGGGCTCGACCTGGGAAGCGACGCTGATGGCGTCATCGCTGAAGGTGCGCAACCTCGTTGCCTTCATCGACAATAACGACATGCAGAGCCTCGGCTTCACCCACGTCACCCATCCGAGCTTCTATCCGGTGGTCGACAAGTTCCGCGCCTTCGGCTGGGAATGCGTCGAAGTGAACGGTCACAACTCGCTTGCGATCTACAACGCGGTGACGTCGCGCAAGGGCGACCGGCCGCTGATGGTGAATTGCAAGACCACCAAGGGCCGCGGCGTCAGCTACATGGAAAACGTGCCGATGTGGCACTACCGCTCGCCCAACAAGGCCGAGTACGAGCAGGCGGTGCGCGAGATCGACGAGGCGGCCGAATGAGGAACACGTTCTCGAAGACGCTCTACGAGTGCGCCGTCGCCGATCCGACGATCTATATCGTCGTCGCCGACATTTCGCCGGCCGGGCCGATGGCGGAATTCCAGAAGCATGCGCCGGCGCGCTTCATCAATGTCGGCGTCGCCGAGCAGGTCATGATCGGGATGTGCGCCGGGCTGGCGCTCAAGGGCTGCCAGCCGTTCGCCTACACGATCGCCACCTTCGCGCTCTATCGTCCGTTCGAAATGGTGCGCGACGATCTCGGCTATCAGAACCTTCCGGTCACCGTCGTCGGCATGGGCGCCGGCGTGATCTATTCGACGCTCGGCGGCACCCATCACACCATGGAGGACGTCGCGGTGGCGAGCGCCATTCCCAATTTCCGGGTGCTGGCGCCTTGCGATCCGCTGGAATGCATCGAGGCGACGCGCTGGTGTGCGCGCCAGAAGGAAGGTCCGGTTTATCTGCGCATCGGCAAAGCCGGCGAGCCTAATCTGACCGCCGCGCGCCGAGCCGTTCGTGTTCGGCAAGCTCCGCTATCTGCAGCGCGGCGATGATGTTTGCATTTTGTCGTACGGCGTCATCACCGCCAAGGCGCTTGAAGTCGCCAAAGCGCTCGCCGAAAAAGGCAAGTCGGTCTCGGTCGTCTCCTGCCACACCGTCAAGCCGTTGGATCGCTCAGGCGTCATCGAGGCGCTCAAGCGGCACAAGCAGGTCATCGTCATCGAGGAGCACGTTCCCGAGGGCGGGCTCGCCTCGCGCATCAAACAGATCGCCTGGGACGTCAAGGCCGATTGCGATCTGCTTCACCTTCACGCTGCAGGATGAGTTCATCCACAATTACGGCAGCCACGACGATCTGTTAGCGGCGCACGGGATTTCGGTGCCGCAGATTCTCGCCGCCGTGAGCTGATCGCCCGTGCGGGTGCTGGTCACCGGAGCGGGTGGCTTTCTGGGGGGCCACATTGCCCGCCGGCTGGCCGAGGCCGGCTTTGAGGTGATCGCCGCAACGCGCGCCTCCGCAATCGAACCGCCGGAATCCGCCGCTGCCGCGCGCCGCTTTCACACGCTGACGGTCGATCTCGCGCGCGGAGCGCTCCTGCCCCATAGCCAGGCTGTCGTCCACACGGCCGCAACGTCCGCGTGGGCGGGCATCGCCATCGATCAAATGCTGACCGACAACGTTATTGCGACGCAAGCGCTCGTGCGCCATGCCCTCGCGGCGAAGGTGTCAGCCTTCGTGTTTTTCTCCTCGATTTCGGCGTTCGGCATGATCCGGGCCCCGTGCTCACGGAAGCCGAGCCCTGCGCCAACGTCGATGCCTACGGCATTACCAAGCTCATTGGCGAAAAACTGCTCGAAGAGTCCGCTGACGCCTTGCCCTCGCTTTCGATCCGCCTGCCGGCGGTGATCGGCCGCGGCTCCAAGCGCAATTGGCCGTCGGAAGCCCTGCGCAAATTGAAGGCCGGGGCGCCGCTGGACTATTTCAATCCGGACGCGCCGTTCAACAACGTCGTGCACGAGCGCGACCTTGCAGCACTGGTCACGGCGGCGCTTGAGCGCGGACTTGGCGGAGCCGACATGGTGCTTGCCGGTGCAGCTGGACGGACGACGATTGCTGAGGCGGTCAAGCTACTTGTCGAGACCACCAGTTCGTCCTCGCCGGTCACCGCGCAAACGCGTGATCGCGCCGCGTTCCTGATCGACAGCGGCAAGGCGCAGCGGCTGTTCGGCTTTGCGCCAATGGCCGTTCTTGAGACTTTGCGCCAATTCGTCCACGACAACGCTTAACGCCGCGATCAACTGCGGCTTTCTCATAGGTCGCCGGGGCGCCGCAGTTTCGTCAATCTGCCATAGTCCGTTTGCTGGAACTGTAGCCTTTCAAGGCATACATGAGCTTGGCAGGGAAAGAATATGGTTGCGATGTCCGGTATCGTGCTGCCTTACGAGCCGCAATATGTCGGCCACAGAAACGCGGAGGAGCGCCGTAAGGCGGTGTCCGAGTGGCTGCGGCAGCGTGAGCGCGAATTGGACGAACATCACTCTCCGTCCGTGGTGCCCGAGCACCCGACGGGCGAGCAACCGCCGATCGGCAAGAAAACCTGAAGCCGCCCCTAAGCTGACGCACCTTCGGTGCCGATCAGCTATGCCACGCCCGCCTACCGGCCGAGCTCTATCCGGTAGCAATGCATCCAGATCGCAAACCGGTCATACGGAACGACCTGCAGCGCGAGCAGCTCCGGACCGGGAAAGAGCCGCATCGATCGCCCTTCGCGCAATGTGAGATTGGCGAGCGACGCCGCAGAAGCGGCCACTTCATAGAATGCCCGGTGGATGACCGAGCCGCCGGCAAAGCCGAAATCGAATGTGAATGTCGTGAAATGGCGGACCGCAAAGCGGGTCAGGTCCAGGCCAAGCTCTTCGTCAAGCTCGCGGGCGAGGCAACGTTCGTTGGTTTCGCCCGGCTCGATTGCGCCGCCGAAACAGCCCCAATGATCCGGGAAGAAGATATTGGGCTTGGAGTCACGGAGCTGGACGAGGTAACGCCCGAACTCATCGACGATCAGAGCGACGGCCGCGTTGGCCGGCTTGAGGGGGCTTTGTGGCTCCAGGTAGCGGCGCGGGCGGCTCACGGACTCCGACGAGTCCATCTTACACTTTCCCAGCAGCCAAGCGTTGATCGTACTCCTTTAAGACCTCCTCGACGCCGCCATCGGCAACCAGTTTGCCATGCTCGACCAAGAAGAGCCGATTGCACCATTGGTGCAAAATGGCCCGGCTATGGCTGGCGACGACAACGATGTTCGATCGCTCGACGAACAATTGGAGACGCTCCTGCGCTTTGGTGACAAAGCGCGCATCGCCCGCCCCGATCAATTCATCAAATAAAAGAATATCCGATGTCACGCTGGTAGCCAGCGCAAATGCCAGGCGCACCAACATGCCAGTCGAATAAGTGCGCGCCGGCATGTCGATGTAGCTGCCCAATTCACAGAATTCGATGACCTCTTCCGTCAGTCCATCGAGCTGATGAGGTTCTAGGCCGAGCAAAATGCCGCGAATGCGGATGAATTCGCGCCCGGTGGCGTCCGGCATCATCCCTTCCATCAGATTGAACAGCGGCATGACGCGTCCAATCGTCTCGAGCGTGCCGCCAGTCGGCTCGTAAATCCCGGCGATGGTGCGCAGCAACGTCGTCTTGCCGGCTCCGTTATGTCCGACCAAACCGACGCGCGCTCCTTTGCCGATTTCAAAAGACATGTGATCGATTGCCCGGACAACCACGGTGCCGCTGGCACCGGTGGCAATTGAGCCGCCGACATGCGAGGCGCTGCGGATGACATTGGCGATCGGCCGCAGCATGAACATCTGCTTAAGCGAGCGAGCTGGCGACGTCGTAGATTGGAAATTCAAGTAACAAGTCGCGCGCCGATATTTTCGTCTCGCGGCTATTCACCGGAACGGCGTCGGTCATCTTGATAATGGGGTTGAGGTTCATCGCCCTTTAAAGCCAAAACGGGATGCGTTTGCGGGTGCGCGCAAACAACAGGATCAGAAACATCCAGCCGACGATGGCGGTACCGGTCGCCACCAGCCAATTCGCCGCGCTCGGCGCGGCGAGCAGAAGCGGCGCGCGAAAAACCTCCAGCACGTGATAAAGCGGATTGTAGGAAATCAGCGTCTTCATCGCGCCGCTCATCTGATCGAGCTCGTAGACCACCGGCGTCAGCCAGAACAGCGCCATGAATGTATTGGTGACGATCAGCGGAATATCGCGGAAACGCGTCGACAGGATAGCGACCACGCCGGCCATCCATACGCAATTCAACAGGAAGAGAACGAGCCCGGGAATTGCCAGCAAGTATGTAGGACCAGGAAAAAGGCCAAACAAAAATGCGACCACGAAAAAAACGACGATGGTGTGGGCACCAACAATGATATTTCGCCAAACGACTTGGAGGAGATAGACGAACAACGGTCTTTTGACCTGAAGGATTAGTTCCGCTGAACTGATGAAGGCCATCGCACCTTCAGAGATGATGGTCGTCAGCGAGCCCCAAAGAACCAGTCCAATGCAAATAAAGGGCAAGTAGCGCTGCAAGGTTATGTGGAACAGAAAGGCCATGACGAATCCGGTCACCAGTACCTGAATCCCCATTGACAAGCTCGCCCAGAAAAACCCGAGCGTGGAGCGGCGGTAACGCATCCGCACGTCGTTGAAACCGAACAGCGTCCACAGCCGCCAGGCGCGGAGACCGGACCAGATGTCCTGCAGCGCCTTTTCCGCTTGGTTTTCGCCGATGCCCAGAAGCGCCAGCTGCATCCTGTCTCCCTCTCAACGCCAAGCAGCCGTCACGCGCCGGGCGCAAGCAGCGGGCGGCTGCGTCGGCAAGCGACCTTGCTTCGCCGTCAAACCTCGGCAGCGACCTCGCCGTCGGGAACACTCCGCGGCGCCGTCGGCAAGAGGTTGTGAATGGATAGGATTTCCTCTACCGGGTCGATATCCGATGGACCACGCACAACCACGTCCTCGAGCACAAAGTGCAGCGACGCGCCCTGCTCGAGGATCGCGTCGTAGATTTTGCGTCGCCGCTCGGCACGCTTGGGCATCATGAACATGCTGGTCGCCAGCAAACCCTCGTAGCGGTGGAGTTCGTTGATCATGCCTTCCAGCACCATGTAGGAATTCGGGAAGACATTCTCATTAGCATGGAGTTTGTAGAGATAACCGTTGCGTGCACAGTAATCGCGCAGGACCAGCGCCTGCACCGGCACAGGAATGTGCAGCCCGCCAAAAGGCCTGGACGTGACGTAGCCGCGATAGCCGACGCGATTGGCGCTCACCGGATCACTCCTTGAAACCCGAAGGCTCGCGGTATTGCAGCGCCATTTTCGTCACCGGACGCGTCGTAATCGGAAGGTAGTATGAACCGAGCTTCTTCTCAGCACCGGTATACGGCGTGAACAGGCCGGTGAAGCGGCAATTCATGCTCCAGCGAGTCTCCGGTTCGTCGTTGATCACGCCACCATGGAGAAAGTTCGGCGAGAATACCAGCACGTGGCCGTAAGGCACGTGGCACCACACCACGTCCTTCTCGACGTCCTTATAGAGTTCGTCCATGCCCTTGCCTTCGTAGCGCGTGAAGGCCGCGTAGACGGCTTCGGACTTTGCGCGCGGCAAAATGAACATCGACTTGGTCTTGTAGCAATCGACCAGCGGCAGCCATTCGACCACCTGAAATGGGGTCTCGCCGCCGAAGGCGTCGGCATGAATGGCTAGCAGCGAGGAATCGTCGCGCGGCAACTGGATCGAGAGATTGACCCGGTTTTGCATTGCCAGCTCATTGCCGACCAGCGTCTCGACGATCGAGCGCGCCAGACCGAAATAGGTCGGCCGGAACCAAGGCGCAGCGTTCATCTTGCGATAGGTGTTGAGCCGCACCTCATTGAGCTTCTCAATCGGCACGACGCGTTCGAAGTGATTGAGGAAGTCGTCGACGTCGTTCGGCAGCGGGATCTTCAATTGATCGCAAACGGTCTGCGCGACAAAACGCCGAAGCTCGTCCAGCGCGTCGCGGTCATCGACCGGCCGGGTGACATAGCCGTTGGCCGCGAATTCCTCGGCGAGCGCTTGCTCATCGGGGCAGACAAACGAATTGATTACGTGCATCTGGAGTTCCCGTTGTGCGATTCGACGGCGGCAACGGCGGCGAACGCTTGCGCGATCGCCAGATGTGGTTGGCCGGATATCCCCGTGTTGTCTTACTGGAAACGGCGGAGCCGCGCAACGCGATGTTCCGTACACTATTTGAAGGCATTTTCGCGCGCCGGCGGACTAACCGCGGGTGCGGCGCGATCGCAGCACCTGTCCAGTGCCGGCCGCGAGCGCTAGCGTTCCGCCGCACAAACCGCCGCGAAGCGTTGCACGGCATCACGCACCGTCGCCGGTCGGTAGCCAAGCGTGCGCGCATGTTCGCTCGAGATCAGGAACGAATGCCCTTCCTGACGGTAGCGTACGGCTGCGCCTGGGGCGGCCATTGTCTGCAGGAGCGCGACAACGTCGCGGACCGGTAGCGGATCGGCAGCAGCGATGGTGGTCACCTGATGCCCGGCAGCCAGGGTCGAGAACAGCATGTCGACGAAGCGCACAAGATCTTCGATATGGACGACGTTGTTAAACAACGCATCGGGATTACGAACATTTGCGGTGCCTCCGGCCGCGAGACAGGCCATCGTGTCTGACACAAAGTTGTGGTGAGATCCCGGGCCGATGATCCCCGGTAGTCGGATCGACAGGGCGCGCAGCCCGCGATAAGCCTGGTCGAGTTCAGCAAGCAATTTCTCCGCTACCAGCTTCGAACGCCCATATGCGTTCGGCTCTTGGATAGGCGTGTCCCGATCGACGACCTCCGCGGTAATCCGGCCGTAGACCGCCATAGATGAGCAGAATACAATCATTCTGGCCCCGGAATTGGCTGCATGCGTGAACAGGCGGCGTGACCCTTCAACGTTGATGCGCGTCAACTCGGCATCGTCAGGAACAGCGCTCGGGATGGCGGCAGCGCAGTGAATGATGGCATCGAAAGGCCCCGCCGGCAGGGCATCCGTCTCCGTCGCGAGATTGGCATGCTCGATCCGGATATCCTTTTGCGTATCGAGAATGGACGAACGCGTGCGGCGCACGAGCGCGACGACGTCATGACCCCTCTCCGCCAACCAGACGGCGAGATGCCCGCCGACGAAACCGCCAGCCCCTGAGATCAGCACGCGCACGATGAGGTCACCGGCTAGCTACGGCGTCAAGATTGCGGCGTCGGCGATCGGAGAGTACGGGCTTCGCTCACCAACTGGCGCAGCACTTTCTCGGCCGAGGGCGGCAGCTTGCCTGGCGCTGGCATTTTCAGCGCGACGTCATCGGGCGATTGCTTGGCACCTGCCGAAAGCTGCTCCAGGAACGCGCCGACGCGAGACGTCGCGTCGCTGCCATTCGCGAACGGCCGCAAACCGAATATTTGGGCCAGCCCAGATTGGTAACGCGTTTCGGCGAGCTGCCCGCGAGCATGCCCATCCGATATTGGTGAGAATATCAGCCAGGTGCCGCGCGGACCTAAACGGGGCCCAATCGTGTCCCGCACCAGCGGGCGTAGCCATTTCATCTGCGATTGTACTACCTTGTTGGCTGACGCGCGGACCGGCACCGGCAATCGTCGATATAGACGATAGAGAAAAATGATGAGCGCGAGACAGATGCTTGCCGCCACACGAAGGCCTGCCGCAAGAACCCGCCGCAAGGCGGACCACGCCGATCCTGAATATTTTCGGAGCAGAACGAACGCGTTTGGGGAGCGGCCGCCCCACAGAAGCCGCAGCCTTGCCGTTGTTACCTCGAAAATTTCAGCGAACGCCCGCCTCTGCCGGTCTGGCGCACTTGGCCCTAGCGCACGCATCGTGGAAGGCCCGGAACCGCGGTTTAGCATCCACAACAAACGGCCGAAGAACGGATTTACCCGGTAATAGATGCCTCCGGCATTGCATAAGACGCTGCCGTCGGCTTGCTCCTCGAGGTACAACGATTGCGGCATGCGCCCGTCGTCTGCGATTTTGCCGGTCAGATCGATGGGAGCGCAGTCGTTGCCGCGACTGTCATACCCGCCACGACAGATCAGCGCCGCGAGATCGTACCGACTCGCCAATTCGTGCAAACCGATCGCTCGAGCCGCGTCCGCCAGCAAAGCGGCGCCATCGCGGGTATGCCTAATCTCGCCCTCCACCGGAGCGAGCAGGCGAATGGCCGCCACCGGGTCGCCGGACGCCAACGCCATTCGCCCGGCCGCAACGGCCCCCGCAACGAAACCGGGATAAGCAGCAAGCACCTGTTTTAGGTCGGCGAGCGCGTCGCCGAAGCGCCCATCTGATTCCTCGAGCAACGCGCGCTCAAACGCCAGCGGCGGCGGCATACCGCAGAAACTGGCGGCGAGCTCACACGCCCGTGCCGCAGCCGCCCGCTCGCCCTCAGGATCCAGCGCCGCCGCTGAGGCACGGCCCTCCAAATAGGGAACGTATCCGCTCCCGACTGCGGCAAAGAACTCGCTGATCACGGAAGCCGCGACGGCGCGTCGGCGATGCAACATCATCTGGCCGAGAGCGGCATCGGTAAACGAGACGTCGATGCAGCGAGTCGTCTCACTGATCGAGCCTCTACGCGCGCCAACCCATGCTTCGACTTGAGCCGTTACCACGAGAAAAGCTTTTCGCCTTTATTGTCTGTGATGATTTGATATTAGAGCGTCGCTCATGGTTATGTACAGCATGTTTTGTTCCGACATGCTTGCCGAGAATAAGTCGGCACAAGTTCGCGGGGGCGGGTGCTAATGGCGGACTATCCGATCGCGGCGAAACAACGCCGCCGCTGCGTATTCGTGACGGTGCTATGGGGCGATTGGCACCGCGAAATTTTTCTCAATACCAATTTGCCGACGATGCTTTCACCCGGAAACCTCCCGGCGCTCAGCGCCGGGATCGATTGCGAGTATCTTGTTTACACCACCCCGGAGGATGCGCTGAAGATGAGTCGCAGCCGTTCGTTTCAGCGGCTGCGGGAGATCGTGCGGGTCTCGCTCAAGCTGTTCACGCCTTCGAAAACTAAGAACGTCATTAGCCTGCATCACGAGATCTGGGGAAAAGCTATCGAGCACGCCCGTCGGCGACAGGCTTTTATTCTGCTTATGCCGCCCGATGTGGCGTGGGCCGACGGCAGTTTTGCGCGGCTGCGGGAGACGATTGACTCCGGCAAGCATGCGATCTTCATGACCTATCCGCGCGTCGTCAGTGAAACGATGTTGCCAGCTCTGGCCGAACGCTTTCTACGCGACGGGGGCGACGCCATGACTATTCCCCCGCGCGAACTGATGAAACTGGTCGTCGCCCATATCCATCCGCTTATGGCGGCTTACGATCGGGCAGCCAAGCACTTTCCCATCCATCCCGAAATGATCATATGGCCAATCGAGGGCGACGGCTTTCTGTTGCGCCTTCTCGCGCGCGAGCTCTTCTGCTTCGAACCTGGGCGCTATCCGCTGAACGCGCAATCGTTGCTTGCGCAAATGCCGCCCGACAACGAGATTCACGTTTTCCATGACAGCCGCGAATTCCTCGGGGTGAGCTTCACGCCTCTCTGGAAAGACATGGAATGGTATCTCGCGCCTCGCGAGCTTGATCCATTGTCCATCGGGCGCTGGTGGATCGACTACGACAGTCCGATCAACGACCGCCTTTCGGCAATCAATTTGCGCTTTACGTACGGCGCGGTTGACGAGTCGTACTGGCGGGCCGCAGAGACCCAAGCGGACGCCTTATTAACGCATCTACGGACTGCGCGTGAATTCGTTCGCGTTCTGATGATGCTCAACCGGATGGGCCATTCGCGCGCCGCGGCGTTTTTAGCCGCAGCGCTTCGCGTTCATGGCCTCGCCCGCAGATGGCCGCATCGCGGCCCGTTTGCAGTGCTCGCGCCGACTGACGAGGCCTTTGCGCGAGCCAGATTCAAACGCGTCCCCGGTGATGGAATAAGTGCCGCCGAAGTTCGCAAATTCATCGAGGCACACCTTGTCGATCTTTCACAGTGCTCCCCACTCCGCGACGGCGCGACACTGACCACGCTCAGCGGTCGCGAATTTGTGTTGTATGATGCAAGAAAAGCCGAGGCGTGCGGTGCAAATTTGCTCATGCCCACAGGTGAAATTCTTACTGACATGTAAAGTTGATTTTCCCGGCTATTGCATGTTAATGCGCGACCGATGCCAATCGTCCCACGGCACGGTCGCGAACATGCAGCGGCGCGTCCGCCCGATCCATTAGGATAGCCTGGCATCACCACTTTTGTGTCCAGCCACACCGTGGTATCTGAACGGCGCATATCATTACCGGCAAAGCGAGATTGTTATGTTCCGGGATAGCGCCGATAGGTGTCCATGGTCTGATCTGCGAGCGCCTCCAAGCGGACCTTCCAGCCAGATGAACTGTTGCGACTTCGAGGCCGAATAGTCCGGTTTCCAATGCTAGAGATAGTTATTGTTCGATGCACAACCAAAAGTCGTGATAAATAACACAAACACCCGCTTCAGATCACGCGGACTGATAGTTCGCAAGCAGTGATTTCCTACATCCGTTCGATGCCCTCGGAGAGTTGTGATGCCACGCTTCTCGATCGTGATAACCAGTACTGACCGACCGGCCTTGCTGAATGCGTGCGTGCGTGCGGTCCTGCGCGGAAGCTTCGAAGATCTCGAGGTAATCGTCTCGGACAACTATTCGAAAATTCCGGTGACGGAGGTGCTGGCCGATATCAAAGATGAGCGGCTGAGGATCATCCGCACCGACAGCCGGCTCGCGTTACCGGATCATTGGGAATTCGCCTGGGGCCACATCACCGGAGAGTTCGTAACATACTTAGGCGATAAAAGCGCACTGCATCCCGATATCCTCGCCACCGCCGACAAGGCGATCCGGGATTTTGATCTCGACATCATGGCGTGGCGGGTGTGCACATATTTTTATCCCGACTGGAACGTAGAGTACGGCGCACTGCCTAGCCGCGGTAATGTGATGTTCCTCGAACCCGGCACGACGCAGAAGCTTTATCAATGCGACCCGCATGCGGTTCTCGACCATTTCTGCCAGAACTTGCGGATGTATGGGTGCTTTCCGTCCATGTTCGGCTACGTGTTCCGAAAAACGCTGGCTGACCAAGTGCATGAGAGGTGCCCCGGGATATTCAACTGCGCCGTCCCCGAGACCTCGTCGAGCTTCATTATCCTCGGCATGTGCCGGCCGGGCAAATACGCATTTTTCGACGCGTTCGGCGCGATTGCGGGCCGACCCGGCGATTCGTCATTTGCCTCGATGCTGTCCCGCGGAAAGACCAGCCAACGGATGGACGACTACCTGGCCGAGTTCAAGGGGCGCGATCTGTTGGAGAACCACCTGCCCAAACTGCGCGTAATTTCAAACTACCTCGCCAGCGTTATCTCACTTGCGCGAAAATATTTGCCGGAGCACTTCTCGCAATACGATTTTAATCACGAGACGCTCGCGCGGAAGGTAATCGACGACTGCTACGTCGATCGCACGGTACCGTACTTCGACAGTCCAACTCTTCTTGAGGAGATCGACGATTTCATCAAGACGTTGCCGCCCGACACGGCCCAGCAAGTATTCGCCTATCGGGACGAATGCCGCGCGAAGATGAAGCTGAATGATCCAGCGACTGTGCCGCCAGGGGGCAAGCGCACCCCACCCGCGACGCTGCTGGGGCTCTACAGGTTTTGGCGGGGGCGGAAAGGGCTGGCGTGGGAATTGTTCCGCGAGACAGGACGTTATCCGCTCGACAAGTACTGGATCTCCGGTGGCGCGGCCTGCGTCGACATGAGCCTCTACGGCTGCGAGGATTTGGCCGGAGTGACCGAAAATTTTACGCGCATGCTCGACCGTTTCGACACGCGTGCGGACGGTTTCGCGAAATACTACACAGGCCTCGGCATGCTCGGCAGAACGCTTGCCGACGACGGTGTCTGGTACAGACCACAGCCAATCGGGAACGAGAACGGCGTTGAGTCATGACCGCAGGTCGGGAAGACAACTAAAAAAAAGCAGTTCTCGTAATCGAAATGCAATCCGAATCACCAGTAATCCATGGTCCTTGTTCGTGCATGAACCAACACCAATCCACAAGCACCGGGCAATTACGTTTCAAGGGCACCTTTGGTTTGACTGCAGCGGATCGCGGATCTGGCCAACCCAGTATAGCTAGCGACCGATTAAGCGTAAGTAACTTTTGACTTGTCCCACACTTGCCACCTCGTGCCCGCGCTCAACGCAGAAGAAATAGAGGTAGGTCCAATAATGGATGTCCGTTCCCTCGATGCGCATCAACCCGAAAGGATCAAATGGCATCCCGTCCAGCTGCCGCGGCGTTCTTTTCGGTCGGTCCAAAATTCCAGGATTGAGAATAAGCTTCCGGGTCGCGACAAGTCGTTTCTGCCAATTGAAGCAGGCCGCGGACACGCCACGGCCGCACCGCGCCCGGCTTGCGCAAGAGGAGCGGTCGGCCGGAATGAAGCGTTCGGACGACACGTCGGGAATTGGCCGTTCCCTCGCCGAACCCCGTCGATACTATTGCCGGCGCAGACCATTGCGAGAACCAAGTTCGGATCTGGCTGCCGCTCACCAGCCATCACCAATCATCCACGGCGCACGCTGCGACGCGCACAACTCGTTGAGCAATAGAAGATCACGGTAGGTGTCCATGCACTGCCAGAAGCCGCTGTGATGATAGGCACCGAGTTGGTTCTTGCGCGCCAGCTCTGGCAGCACATGGTGTTCAAGCGACAGATCCTGTGAATTGTCAACATTTTCGAACACTGAACGTTCGAATACAAAAAAGCCGCCGTTTATCCAGCCATCTGTGATCTGCGGCTTTTCGTGAAACGTTGTCACTTGGCCGCCGTCGATGGCGATCTCCCCAAAGCGCGCAGTTGGATGCACGGCGGTTACCGTAGCTTGGCGCCCGCTAGCTACATGGCAATCGTACAGCGCATCAATCGCGATATCCGAGACGCCGTCCCCGTAAGTCGCCAGGAAACGGTCGTGGCGAACGTATTTCATCGCTGTGCGGATGCGTGCACCGGTTTGCGCGTCGTCACCGGTATCCGCGAGCACGACGCGCCAATCTTCCAGCGGTTCATTGCCGAGCACATCTACCGAACTCGACTGCAAGTCGACGGCCAGGTCGGAACGGTTGTAGCGATAGTTGAGAAAATAGTCGCGCAGGACTTCACCCTTATAACCGAGGCACAGGATGAAATTGCGCAGCCCGAAGCGAGAATAGATTTTCATAATGTGCCAAATAATCGGGCGGCCGCCGATCTCAATCATCGGCTTCGGCTTGACTTCGGTCTGTTCGCGCAGCCGCGTACCCTGCCCGCCGCACAAGATGACGACATCGAGAGCGGCGAGCGCTGCTTTCGACCTCTCCGCCGACCTGCCCGCAACCACTTCGCGCGATATTTGTCGCGGCACTACGGTCCCCTACACCTTCAAATGCGAAGTTTTGAACACATAGACGGCCGCACAGTAGCTGGCAAGCGCCGCAACTCCGCCCGGCCGCCGAGTTCAACCAGCCCAATGCGGAAACTGCTCGCCCGAAGACGGGACACCTTGGCGAGACGCGCACGCTCTTTGCCGTACAATCGGTTGCCGACGAGTTCGGCGTCGCCAGCGTGCTCAGGAAACTACCGAGATTGTAAGCGAGTGCAAGATGCACTGCGTTGGCAGCGAACGTTCGGCGTGACCGCCACGTCCAGCTGATCGCGCCGCTTGTCGGAAATCATTATTCTATAGCCGGCCCTGCACGAAAGGCCCTTAAGCGCCCGTGGTTCCTCATCGATGAAGAACGAAATGGTGGTACTGGTCCCTTTCGAGGCCGCCGGTACCTAAATGGTGAAGTTGACAAATCTGGTTCGAAATGGCGTTCATGCGTGTGCATGACGATCGCGATTCCGGCAGCAGCGCGCGACATTGCGGCCGAATATCGGGGATTTGCCGAACCGGCGAACGATCTTCATTTCTTGACCGGACGCGGGGACTTGCAGGACCGAACGCGAGTGATGATTGGCGCCATCGTCGATCGCTTAGACTTTTTGCCCGGCCAGAAAGTACTAGACATTGGTTGCGGTGACGCCAGCTTGTTGCTCGCGTTGCCCGCTTCGTCAGTGAGACTCGGGACCGTGCTAACTGCTGAAGAATTGGCGCGCCTCAAAACGGCGCCGCATCTGACCGGTATCGATTTCGCTGCCGTGTCGTTCGACGCCTTGGCCGGATTGCCGGGAAGGTTCGACCGAATTGTCGTCAACGGCGCGCTTCATTTCGTACAGACGCGAGAGCGCGCGGAAAGAGCGATAGAAAGCATCGCCGCGCTCTTAGTGCCGGGTGGCAAGATTTGGCTTGGTGAATTGTTGGCGCGCGCGGCGCCGGGCCGGTCATTTTCGTCTCGCTCGAGTGCCATTCGTCATACATATGCGGAGCATGGCGCGCTTTCGACCATGGTGCTTCTAGCTCAGATGGCGTTGCGACCAAGCGACACAGTGATTGAACCACCGTCGCCATTATGGGTCATAGACCCATCCGCTATAGCCGCGCTTTGCGCTCGCTTCGGCCTTACGGTTGAGGGCCTGTGGAATTGCGAGGCGATGACAGGCGATGCTTTCTATTCAATACAGGGCCGCTATTCGGTCCTATTATCACGCGGCACTGTCTCAGTTTGAATTTTCGATAGTGCCTCAATTTGAATTTCCGGATCGTTGACAATCTTTGAACCCGCGATTAGGCACTAAATTCAAACTGAGGCACTCCCCAAGCGCCACGTACCGTGCAACTGTCCGGCGGAACGTGTCGTCGCTCAGAGCTGTCAGGTCTGCCCCGGCGATGCGCTCTTCGGCCACGGCCCGCCAGAGCTTGCGGTCGAGGCGCGAGCGATGTTCGAGCAGACGTAGTGCTTCGCTGGTGAGCTCCTCCTCCAGCGGAATCCGATGCTTTGATGATGGCACGGGGTTCTCGTTCACGCGCCGGTACACGAAGGGTCGAGCAAGGAAGGCCCGCACGTTGTCCTCGAACCGCGGGTTCTCGACGACGTCGGCGAAGTCGAAGGCCTTCAGCCGCGCCGCGGCTTCACTTACGAGGGGTTCGTCCGACGCGCTGTCGATGAAGCCGTCATCGGCAATGAGGGGATGCGGCCATAGCAGCATGCGGACGGCGACATTGTCGGTCTGATGGGCGGCTTCCGGGTGATTGAGAAACTCGACAAGTGGCTTATGGGACAGGTCCAGGACGCGCCTAAATGCACCCATGGCTGCGAGGGTCTCCTGTGCGGTCGACCGCCAGAACATCCACAGTGAGAGAATGCGCGAGCGGGGTTCCCGCAAGACCGTCATGAAGCGAGCTGCGGGCCGACTTCGAAGAAGGGTGGAATACGCCATGTGGCCGGTGACAAGGTCGATGCCTTTTGCGGGAGGGACAACCTCATAGATTGTTCGACGCAGTTCGGGGGACATGGTCTCGAATGAACGAAACGCACCGAAGTGCCGATGGTCGAAGCCGAGGATGCTCGTGGTGCACGGCAGGACTTCGCGTAGGCCGTATGTCAGCGCCATGCCCGCGGTCTTGGGGATGTGCATGAACGCCAAGGGGCGATCGATGATCGGATGGTTTGCTCAGCTGCTCGATCTTGGCCGCACGCTCGGCATTCAGCGCTAATAGCTGCTCGTTCTTAGATGTCAGTTGTCGGATGAAGGCGATCCTTGCCGGAATCTTGTGAGGGGTCATCATCCAGTAGCCTGCCGTGGCCAGCAGACGGGCGTTCGGTCGCATTGCACGCGCCACGCGACGGATTGGATTGTTCGGATCAAGTCGCCGATGGAGGGTCTGTAGGTTCATCGTGTCCGCTACATGCAAAAAATCATCGTCAACTTCGACTTTCTCATACGCGCCACCGTTGGCGGACCTGCCCGGCGCGCTTAAAGACTGCCGATTACCGTGCGCGCCTTGTAGCATGGCGCGAAAACTCGTGCCACCAGCCCGATGCTGGCGGTCGACTATTGTGCGAGGTACCATTGAACACAAAATCACGGAGGATTTGCACGTGAGCAGTCACGACGACCGGGCATCATTCGAAGAAAAAAAGCGTGCCCAGGCGACCGCCCTCGGCCAGGACGGACGGCTGTTTGCGGCGGCGACTGATCTGCTGGTTGCCGCAGACGAATATGGCTATGCATACCTGTGGAACTGGTTGGGCGTGCCGATCATCCAGCTTCCCGCCGACGTAATGGCCACCCAGGAGGTCGTCTGGGCCACCAAGCCCGACGTGATCATCGAAACGGGGGTGGCGCGCGGCGGCTCGGTGCTGTTCATGGCTTCGCTCCTGGAACTGATCGGGAAGGGCAAGGTGATCGGGGTCGACATCGATATTCGCGCCCACAACCGGGAGTCGATCGAGCGCCATCCGATGTCAAAACGCGTGGTGTTGATCGAAGGCTCCTCCACGGAGCCCGCGGTCGTGGCGCAGGTCCGCAAAGAGATTCCAGCCAACGCGGTCGGTAATGGTGATCCTCGATTCCGACCATAGCCGCGCTCACGTGCTGGAGGAGCTGCGCCAGTACGGGCCTTTGGTCACGCCAGGCTGCTACCTCGTCGTTGCCGACACCAGGCTCGGCTACCTCGATGCAAAGCAAACGCCGCAAAAGCGCTCGAAAATGTGGCTGAAGGGCAACGAACCGCTGAGCGCTCTCCAGGACTATCTGCGCGAGACCGACCGCTTCGAGGTCGATCCGATAGTCAACGGCAAGCTGTTCCTGGCGAAGTTCGCCCAACGGCTATCTCCGATGCGTCTCCTGAGTTGCAGAAGCAATGGCCTACCGATGAAATTACGACTGCGCCATTTCGCGAAACACATAAACCGTATAGTCGAAGTGCGGATAGGAGTGGTCGATCCGGAACTTGGAAGATAGTTCCGCCGTACAGAATGCAATTGTCTCCAGCGGATTTTTGTAATACAGATTTGGCGCAGTGAAATTGACGTGGGTCGTCATCAGATTGAAAGCGATCCCTCGCCCACACAATTCAAACATCCTGCGGATCATGCGGCGCGCGAATTCGTCGAACGCCTTGATGGAAACGTCGAGCTTTTCAGTCAAGACGCCGTTGCAAACGACGTAGTCGAACGGTCGTTCGTGATCGAAATCGAAAATACTGGCGGTGGCAAACATAGCGTCGGCGTGACGCTTCTGGCCGTGCTCGATCATCGCCCGAACGACGTCGATGCCGGTATAGTCGAGCGCAATGCCCTTGCTCTTGGCATGGTCAAGAAGTCCGCCGAAACCGCAGCCGACGTCGAGCAGCGATACCCGGCTGACAGCCACGTCCGGCTCGATAACGGCCAGCATTTTGTCGTAGTGCAATGCCAGCGACTGCCAATTGTGCCAGTCGACGCCGCGCGGGCTGGGGCCATGCTCGGCGAAGCACTTGGCATAGTAACTGGAAAGTGTGGTATCTATGTCTTCCATTGTCTATCTGCCCGTTTCGACCCGCGCAAATGCTTTTTTGCTGCATTTTTGGCATCATTGTCGATGACAAATGCGATTATAGGCGCGGCTGACCATGACTACCGTCGTCATTTCTCAACCGCAATTGCTGCCATGGCCCGGTTTCTTCGAATTGATCGCTTTAGCGGACGTCTATGTGCACCTTGACGACGCACAGTTCGCTAAAGGCTTCATCAATCGTGTTCAGATCAAGCACCCGACCGGCAGCAAATGGATGACGGTGCCCTTGATGGAAAGAGGCCGGCGTCCCAAGATCATTGACCTTCAAGCTCTCCCCGGCGACTGGAAAAGGCGGCATCGCGAACTAGTCCGTCATTCACTCTCGCTGGCACCACATCTCGACCTTGCGCTAGAGGTGTTCGACACAGTTTATTCAGCCGATCCTCTGGTCGAACTTCTGATTCGTAGCATTGAACTGCCAGTTGCGAGAATGGAATTTCACGGCCCGACCCGATGGCTAAGGTCCGCGGCATTGCAGGCCGAGGGGACGGCTTGGCAACGTTTGCTATCGATCATCAAGATGGTCGGCGGCACGCGCTACATCACCGCACATGGCGGCGCAAACTATCTCGATCATGAAGCCTTTGAGCGCGCAGGCGTCACTGTCGAGTACATGGACTATTCCAAAACGCCCTACCCACAGCTGCACGGCGAATTCACGCCTTATGTTTCGATATTGGACGCAATCGCCAATCTCGGCACGGATGCTCGAAGCCTCATTCATCCGAACACGATCCCTTGGCGGGAATTCCTGCTGCGCCGGCAGCGGGACGAAAATTGATCGGACGGCATGAGGATGGTTTCCATGCTGTCAGAGGGCTGGGACGCCAACACCGTAACCCACATTCTTCGGGTGCAAGCTTTCGGCACTCAACTCCCGTGCGAACAAGTAGTTGGTCGTGGGCTGCGCCGCCAGTCCTACGACTTAAACGAACAGGGCCTGTTCGAGGTCGAGTACGCTGATGTCTTGGGCATCCCGTTCGATTTCGCAGCCAAGCCCGTCGTTGCGCCGCCGCAACGCCCCAAGCCAACCACCCGCGTTCACGCAATAAAGGAACGGGCTGCGCTGCTAGCAGGCTTGCATCGCAAAGCGTGAGAGAGCACGCACCTTAGCGCGAGGAGTTTCAATCATGGGCATTCTGCAAACTCTCCAGCACCCTGCGGACAGCATCCGCGACGCGATCAACTTCGTCGTTCGTTAAGTCCACGTGCAGCGGCAAGGTCAACAGCGACTCCCAAATCTTGTTGGAAATCGGCAGGTCTCGATTGAACTGTGCGAATAGTGGATGTTGTGAAAGCGGCATATAGTGGACACCCGTCGCAATGCGCTGAGACTTTAGATAACGGATTACCGCGTTGCGGTCAGCTGTGCGCATCCCGAAGAGCCAATAAGCTCCCGAATTTTCCTTATAAGGAAAGAGCGGCTCAAACGAGCTCACGTCAGCCAGGCGATTGAGATAGCGGGAAATGATCGCTGCTCGTCTCGCGTTGAATGAATTTAGGCGTCGTAATTGGACGCGGCCGATCGACGCCGCAAGATCATTCATGTTGTACTTATATCCGAGCACTGACACTTCGTAATGCCAATGACGAACATCCTGGGCACCAACTTCTGTGTACCCCTCTCGCCGTCGCCACGTATCTTTGTCAATACCGACCCACCGATTGGCACGCATCGGTTCGATAAGGTCCGCATCATTCGCGACCATCATACCCCCATCCCCCGTGGTCATGCCCTTCTTTTCTTCGAACGAAAAACACCCGATGTCCCCCCATGTTCCAAGCTTCTGCCCTTGGTAGCTGCCCCCGAGACAATGCGCGCAGTCTTCAATGATTTTGAGTTTCTTTGTTCGGGCCAATTCGATCACGCGATCCATCGGAGCCGGAAAGCCGCCATAGTGGACCACCACAACGCCGACGGTGTCTTGATCTATTTTTCGTTCCGCATCAGCTAGATCAAGCGAAAGTGTCTCAGGATCACACTCGACAAGAACTGGAACAAGCTTGTTGATCAAAATACACGTTGCTGAGGCCACGAAAGTCAAATTGTTGACCAAAACTTTTTTCCCTGGCTGGAAATCAAAAGCCTCGAGCGCAAGCTGAAGTGCAGCGGAGCCTGAGTTTACTGCGACAGCATTTGCGGATCCAATGTACTGAGCAAATTCGCGCTCAAAAGCTTGGACCTCGCCGCCAAGGCCGAGCCAGGCACGATCAAATGTGCCTCGAACGGCGGCAAGCTCTTCCTCGCCAAGGCTGGGTTTGAATAAACGAACTTCGCCTTCCATGCTTTGTCACCTTCTCATTTTTTCAAAAAAGGTAGTTTTGCATCCTTTGCCGAGACAATTTTGATCGGTAGTGGCCATTTGATGCCAATCGCCGGATCGGCGTGATGAATGCCAGCTTCGTGATCTGGTGTGTAGTAGGCGGACACCATGTAGTGGACCGCCGCCTCGCCGGTTAAAGATTGATAGCCGTGGGCAAAACCTCTAGGCACATACATCGCGGAACCATTTGCGTCGTCCAGTACTGCGCCATAATATGTCCCATACGTCGTAGACGTCTCTCGCAGGTCAAGAATGACGTCGAAAATAGCGCCTCGAATACAGCGCACCAATTTAACCTCGGCGTAGGGAGGCCGCTGCAGGTGAAGACCACGAACAGTGCCAGCAACTATATTGATGCTCATGTTCGCCTGCACAAAAACAGTTTCGAGCCCTTCCGCCTCGAATTCCCGCGTGCAGAATACGCGATAAAATGTGCCGCGCTCGTCTTCTTTGGATTCCGGTTTGATCAGGTACGCTCCCATTAGGGGTAGCGGCTCGAATTTCATGAGCTTGCCTTAATGTTGTTCAGATGACAGGGCCGCGTCGCGTTAGCGGCTTCACATTGGGAAAGTTAAGTCGGCTACTATACTGTTATACTGCGCTTCGGATTATTATTAAACCAACCCCGCGCAATTTGCCGATCAATTTCATTGAGCCGGATCAACCCTAATTGCGAAACTGCGCGCTGCAGGCCGCATTCGGGTCGGCACAACTAGAGCGGATTGAGGAACATGTCGCCCGCAAACGCGAAATATTTTCTTGGTACGCGCGGTACGCGAAGAGCCTAAATGGCATCGAGCTCAACCACGAAGCACCCACAACGAAGAACAGCTATTGGATGGTAACTGCTGTTTTCGACCGAGAACTCGGGCTGCAGGAGGAGGAAGTCATGGCGCGTCTGCGGCTCCACAACATCGATTCTCGGCCGTTCTTCAGCGCTCAGTTCACTGCCCGCCTATCGCCATTGCGGCGGCGAGGTGCAGTGGAAGCCCCGCTATCCAATAACTATGACATAGCCGCGCGCGCCGATAACGTGCCGTCGGGCTTCAACATGACGGAAACGCTGGTCGAGCGAATTTCGGAGCGCTTTACGACATCTTGCGGCTTAACGATGGCCGCTGAAAGGACAATGCGGGACAAACATCCTGCGGATTACTGAAGGGTGGCGAAGCGGACAGCACCTCGCCCTCTGCGACGTCGCGTATTGGTAGACGCCATGATGTGGTCATCATGTTCTCCAATCGCCGAGGCGGCACGCTGCGCAAAACCGGCCGCCGTGAGCTTGACCATTGATAAACGTGTGCAATTCGTTGCCGGGCAGGTAGCTGACAACGACACCGTCAACGCCTTCGTTGTACAGAAACTCTCCGCGCGGAAACGCGAGCGTGGTGTAGAGCATCTCGTAGAATTGGCCCTGGCGCGGAAAGACAACGGCGCCGGCCGCTGCGATCGCTCCAACAACCAGCGCACGCGCGCGCCAGGTCGCGGTGTGGCCCTCGCGGAGCTTGCCGGCGCCGAGTCCGAAGGCGAGGCCGATTGCGCAAAAAAGCTCCAGCGTCAGTTCAGTGCCAAGGCGGGGAATGATGAATAGGCCTGTCAGGAGTCCGCCGAGCGCGTTGCCGACGATGGTAAAAAAGTAAATGCGCCCCACAGTCTTTCCTTCCTGTTCGCCGCTTCGCGGCGCCAGAAATGAAATTAGCGGGAAACTCGCTCCCATCAGCACAGTTGGAATCAGAACAAACAACGCTGACCAGATGAATACGTCGAACATGAGAAAGATCGAAAGAAGGCTGAAACCGCTACCCTGCCCTGCGTCCCACGCCGGATGCACGTCGAGGAGGAAGGATGCGCGGCTTAGGCTGCCGAACGCGGAGCCACTGGTCAGGTAGTAATACACCAGCACGCTCAGCGCGACGGCGACTCCGATGAGAAACTGGAGCGCAAAAAACAGACTCCTGCGATTGATGCTGCGATTCCCTCGGAGTAATCGGCTGATGCCGTAACTGCCGACGGCAACGCCGGTGAGATAGACAGCCAGAACTGAGGAAAAGGCGTATGGGGAATCCTTGGTGAGCTGTCCGATGATTCTAAACCAGGTGATCTCGTATCCTATGGCGAGAAATCCGGTGATCACCGCGATTGGATACGCGAGGACGCCCAGCCCCGGGGAGCTCTCTGTAAGGCCCTGCGACTCTCTCGCCGGCATGGTTCCGCGCGCGAAACGAAGAATCAGTAAAATGGCCGCGGCAATGCTCAGGTTGATTGCTGCCGCAAAATAAACGGCGCTGAGCAGACCAAAGAAGGAAATAATGACATAGCTGGCGAGCAGCGCCCCGAAGGCTGCGCCAATTGTATTGGCGAAGTACAGAAAGCTGACAGCGCCGAAAAAGTCGTCGATCGCTCTGCTCAGTAACTTGGTCAGGACCGGCAGGGTCATGCCCATAAGGAAGGTCGGAACGAACAAAAAACCGAACGAGGCGATAAAAGTGAGCTCGTATGAACCGCCGGCCGTATGCCGGCCCAGAAGATCAAGAAATCCAGGGCTGATGATGCCGAATAGTCCGATGACGAGCTCGACGAGACAATAAAGCAAAACCAGACGGCGAAGACGCTCCGACAAAAAACCGCCGAATAGCGCGCCAAAACCAAGACCAATCATATAAACGGTCACAACAAGCACAATGGAGACTGGGCCGACGCCGTAATAGACGGTCAAAAGCCGTTGCCAGGCGACCTGATAAATCAGCGCGGAGACGCCGGAAAAGAAGAAGATCACGGCAATCAATCGCGCGACAAGCTTAGAGCCGCCGGAGATGACGACTGATTTCGTAAAGTTGTGCATTGTGAATTAGTTATTCGATCTCATGAGCGTTTATGCTTGGCGGAGCAGCACACTGGAAACCACGCAATCCGATGAGCTACGATATTTCCTCTCGTGGCTCAACCTCCCGTCCGGCTTCAATATGACGGAAGCGCTGGTGTCCGCGTCGTCGACGCTCTCGAGAACGTCCTGGCGCACACTGCTAGTGTAGATATGGAAACTACCAATTGAACGAGGCGCTTTTTTCCACCACATCCAGCAAGCGTTGGCGCACTACTTTTTCGCTAACCCCAGTATTTTCACCGGCCCCAACTTTCGCAAAAGGCATGCGGCCAAGCCAATGGCAGCAAAAGCAATTACCTGCTCCACTCTTCAATTTGGACAGAAATGCGCGGACTTTCCGGTCATCCATGGGCATTCGTGATTCCGCATATTACCTCTCAAGCGGAAAACAGATCAGGCTCAGGAACGATAGTCATGATTTAGTGTTTCGAATTTCACTTTTGCATGGTCTCACGAAACTCGAGGATGACCAAGCGGTGCGGACGCTCGCTCGCGATCCCCGCGGTGTTTGGCAAGGTCGGCGGCGAAAGCGGTCGGTCCCTGTGGGCGCGTCGTCATGTCCGGCTTCGACACCCTTACGTCGGGATCTTGATGCATGGCAGTTGCCGAATTTGGCCAGGAAGACCAAAACGGTCCTCAGGCCGCGGCGGCTTTTGGCGGTTGTGGCGATCTATAACGCCGCGGCGCGAGGCGCATGCCAAGTTACCGGGGTTGACTTCAAGGGGCTCAACTCACAATCGACTTTTCCGAAGCGCGTGGTGCCTGGAAGGAGGTAGAGGATGAAACGTGATCCTGTAGCGACCAGGGGAGCCTTTGGTGGTTCCGATCTGTCGTCGCGCGCTGCTATCGGATATTTGTGTGCTTTCATTCTGGTGATAATTTACGCGCTCCACACCAATTCACCCTGTCTGTTTTTCGATTGGGACGGCATGGCTTGGGCCGTGGTTATGGATTATTTCGAGCAATTCTCAAAGTCATTCACGATCGCTATGATCGACCCTCTCCAGGGGATGTTCGACATCTACTTTCAAGCGTATCGCGGCGCACTGCCACAAGTTCTCGCGATGAAAGCCCTGGGGTTAGGGGTACACAAGACGGTCTCGCACGCATTTTATGACGTGGCACTGACACTTTCGGTCTATGCTGTAGGGAGGGCAGCGGGATTTAACCGCAAGGTCTCATTGCTCGGTGCGTTTCTTTTGGCTGCGCTCACACTGCCACTTTTCTCGGACTCGGGCTATCTCGACGTCATATCCGCTCTAAGCCCGAACTTCACTTACACGATCGCGATTGGCACGATCGTGGTGGCGTTGTTCTGGCAAATCGACGGTCGCTCCTGGAGCAAAGCAACCGTGCTTTCGGCGGCGATCTCCCTCTTGCTGCTTTCTGCTGCGTTGTCCTTGATATTTTTTTTCTCAGTGATGGGCATCGTAGTTATTGTAATGGGCCTTGCCTCATTGTTCACGGAAAGCGGTCGTTCCGCGGTCTACGCGAAATTGGCGGCCGGCAGCGCCATCGTGACGGCTCTCATTGCCGCAGGCATTCCCAATTATCTCTACGACCTGGGATTGAGTATAGCCCAACAACATTTCGCTGAGCTAAATCCGACCTTTATTCTCCATCTGGATTCAACGCTATGGATCATGATAGGTGGTATTCCAGGTGCAGTCGTCGTGGCCCTCACTACCACGAATCGAAGTCTGCGCGTTTTCGCTTGTGGCTATCTTGTGTTGGTTGTTTTCTACGTGATCACCAACATCGTTGCATATGATGTTTATTGGTCATGGCTTACCGGACAAGCCTATAAGGGGCCGGCCTTATATCGGATGTCCCACTTCATTTCTCCATTTGGGATTCTTTTCATTGCGTTTCTTGTTGTCGCTATGGCTCAGCTCATCGCGACCGGAGTGACTATGGTGGCCAGATCCTTCCGGTATCTGCCGAGCGGCGGCATGTTCGCCCCGAATGACGGCCGATCGATGTTTGCGTCACATCAAATCGCTGGCTTTCTCGTCATATCGGCTGCGCTCGTTGTTCCGGCCGCGCTGGCGGCGGCCAACAATCCGGGCTTCGCTCAAAAGCGCTGCACGCGGCCCTATTTCTCCCCGCTCGAACGCAATGCGATTATCGACTATCTGCTGCCCAGGGTCGCGCTGGATCTCGGCAAGAGCTTCAACGGCTCGGTCGCAACCTTTACCGGCGTACACAAGCCGGAGAACCTTGTGTGGGTGGATAATGTGACGACCGACTGGCACATTTGGTATCGTACCGGCAATGACATGCATACGATCGGCTTGTGGCAGTATCGGATCCCGACCCTTGTTCAGGCCAATATTGCAATGACCACACAATATTTCCTTACCGTCACCGAGTTCCTGGCACAGCCGACGGACAAGCAGTTACGTGCCTTAATCGGGATCACGCAGCCCAATGAGAAAATGATGTCGCTATGGGGCGTGCGCTTCGTGATCACCGACCATCCACTTTCGTTTGGCATGCAGCGCCTGGACATGCCCATCGAGCTGACGGACCCGCCTCTCTACAATTCCCCGATTCGCCTCTACGAACTGGCGGAGCCGAACCTTGGCAACTACTCACCCATCGAAATCGCCACCGCGAGCGATGCCAAGGAAACGCTCGCTGTCATGAAGCAACTCGACTTCGACGGCAAGCGCACGGTCGTCACCGATGCCGATTTGCACGGCAGCTTCACGCCGGCGCGTGACGCCTCGATGACGGTGATCGAGGGCGGACTCTTAATTCAGGCTACGAGCGATGGCGATTCGATTTTGGTCCTACCGGTACAGTACAGCCATTGCTGGATTAGCGAAGCACAAGGCAAGGGTAATCTTCCGTCGGACGTGACCTTGTTCCGCGCGAATATGATGCAACTCGGGGTCCGTTTTTCCGGGCGGCTGTCGGCCGAGATCAAATACAAGTTTGGGCCGTTTTGGCATTCGCATTGCAGGCGCCAGGACGGCTGGGATGCCGAGCGCCTCAGCATGCCGGCAGCGCACGATCTCCGGCTCAATTTGAGCCAAAACGGAGCGCCTTGACGTGGATGCGAATCGGACGCCTGCGCGGCCGGCGGGATGGGGGCTCGTGATCCGTCGCCGTCAGCTAAGGCATCTCCTGGCCCGTATAGAAGCCTCGGTACCAGGGGCTTTCGTCAGTCAGTGAAACTAACGCACCGCGAACGCTGTTGACGGAGGCGCAATCCGGTCTGGTGCAGCCGCTATTCCATGCAGCAAACAGCGCCCTCGATACGGTGATCAACCCCGGCGATCACGACAGCATCATTTTGCAAAACGTTTAGGTGGCGAACCTGCACATCAACAATCTCGCAGTCCGTGCCTTGCTGACAGGGTGAAAATGGCTGCCCGACCGGGCGCCGCAAGAGGTCAAGCGGGCCCGATCCGGCTGCGCCGAGCTTGACCCGCCGTCTTCGAACGCGCGATAGTTCGTACCATCATGGTTTCTACGCGCCTTGTCGCATGAGGCGGGTAGGAAAAAGGGGGGAAAATCGGCGGGAATCCCTTCCCACTGCGCATCGCATGTCCCACTCGGCCGAAAATCGCACTCTGGCGCTCCCCTCTTTCCCGCAACGCTGGTTGTTGCGGGGCTTTCGGTTTAATCGAGGAGCCGGCCGGACAGGCAAATTTTGGGCAGTAATTAACTCCGTCTGTGTTCTGGTGATCGCCACACTTGTCTATTTATCGCTCGCCGAGATGGGAATCCGGATCGCCGTACATGCTCCACTACTCGAATTCCGCGATTTTCGTCACGAGCGCGGCGCCAAGACCATCAACCGCGCCATCGAGTATGACAGCCACCTAGGCTGGCAACTCAAGCCTTTTCTGTCCTATCCAGGCATGCATACGCTGGAACATGGCTTCCGCTCGAACGGCGGCACCCACAACAAAGTGCTGCCGGGCGGCGTGCTCGCCGTTGGCTCCTCGTTCACCGCCGGCTCCGAGGTTAATGACGACAAATCATGGTCAGCGCATCTCGAACAGATCACCGGCTGGAACGTCAACAACGCGGGCAACGGAGCCTACGTCGCCGATCAGATCATCATGAACGGTGAACGGCTATTGCCCATCATTCACCCACAAGTACTAGTCGTCGACTTAATCCCGGACAACATCATCGGCGCCAGCTACACCGCATACGGCTGGCCGAAACCTTACTACACGGTCGAGCACGGTGAACTCGTCGAGCACAACCAGCCGGTTCCAAGAACACCGGAGGCTGGCACCGATCGAGGTCGCTTCGGCATCAAGCCGTTTCTCGGCCATTTTGCAGCGGTCGATCAATTCATGGCTGCGTTTTTTGCCAATTCGTGGTTCAGCTCCGACGGCTCAAGCTTTTTGACCGTCAACAACGATCCGGTTGACGTGACGTGCCGCCTGCTGTCGCGCCTCAAACAAAAGACCGATGCCGCCAAGGTCACTTTGATTCTGTACCTGCAATTCGGAGGCTCCCACATTATAAGCGCCCCGAGCGAAGCCGAGCAGTCGGTGAAAGTCGGTCAGTGCGCACGGACCGCGCATATTGCCACGATCGACGAATACGCGCAGCTGCGCGGTATCTTCGAAAAGGATCCGAACGGTTTGCGCCGATATTACCAAACCGAGCAGGACGGTTCGACCGGCCACAAATCTTCTTTCGGAAACATGGAAGTGGCCAAATTGGTGGCTGCGGCCGTAAATGACCTCGGGGTGTCGCCTGATCGGCTGCCGTCGATAGACTTCCAGTCCGCGGGAGCGGGCGATCCCGCCAGCCCTTAGAGCTTAAGGCATGTTCGACACGTTCCGCGGAGGGCGGGAAGTTCTGCCGGAATTTCGGACCCAAGGCCTCTGGCGGCGAGTGAAGGCAGCAAAGAAAAGCAGACCGCTGCCCTTCCGCCTGATCGAGTCCATCGGGATTATCTTTGCTGCCGTGCTGGCTTATCTCGCAATCGGCGAACTGGCGCTCCGTGTCGCAATGCGCGCCCCACTGACGGATTGGTACGATTTTCGTCACGAGCGCGCGGCGGGAACCATCAACAAGGCCGTTGAATACGAC
Organism: uncultured Alphaproteobacteria bacterium; assembly: GCA_963806465.1. GTDB lineage: Bacteria > Pseudomonadota > Alphaproteobacteria > Rhizobiales > Xanthobacteraceae > BOG-931. The sequence continues at coordinate 55,972 of CAWDZD010000081.1, forward strand.
AGCGTACTGGGCTGGCGGCTTAAATCACACATCAAGTCGCAAGGATTCAATACGCTCGACTACGGCTTTCGTTCCAACGGCGAGGCCGATGCAAAAGTTCATATGGGTGGAGTGCTAGCGGTCGGCTCCTCGTTCACTGCCGGCTCAGAGGTCATTGACGAGGAATCTTTGGCCGGCACATTTGCAGCAGCTCATTGGCCTCAGCGTGAACAATGGCGGTCAGGGCGGCTATCAGGCCGATCAGATCGTACTGTTGGCCGAGCAACTATTACCGCTCCTGCGTCCGCAGGTCATCGTGGTCGATCTCATCCCAGGCACCATCATCGGTACGGGCTACGCATCATCGGGCTGGGCAAAGCCATATTTTACAGTCGAAAGCGGGGAACTAGCGATTCGCAATTCTCCGGTGCCGCAAAACGAAGCGGCCGAATCCAGATCGAACTCGGCATCAAGTCCTATCTCGGTCATTTCGCTCTGGTCGACCAGTTCATGGCGGCTTTCTTTCCGAATTTTTGGTTCACCGCCGACGGCAGTAGCTTTTTCACCGTCGAGACGGATGAAATTGGTGTCGCTTGCCACTTGCTGGGAAGACTGAAACATAAGACCGACGCAGCCAACGTCCGCCTGCTCCTTTACCTGCAATATGGCGGCCTCGAAGTCGTGGATAGCACTCGGATGGCGGCGGCTTCAGGCAGCGGCATCTACTATCGGGCTAAGCGCTGGATAAAAACCAAGCTCAGTCCGCTGTTGCTTAACACTCCGCCCGGCGCACCGAATTGGTACGAAGCCGCGCAGGAAACCGGCAAATGTGCACGCGCACTTGGAATCAAGACCGTCGATGAACTTCCAGTACTGCGTGCGGTCTACGACCGAAATCCGGACAACTTGCGCAAGTATTACCAGATCGAGCCCGACGGCTCGATGGGCCACAAGTCCTCCTTCGGCAACAGGGAAGTGGCGAAACTCGTGGCCGCAGCAATGAGTGAACTCCAGCCGCCCGCCGATCGAAAACCGAGTAGATGAATTTCGTGGGGTGCCCCAGTGATCGTCGAACGCGTGGAGGTTTCGATGAGAAGCGGGACGCCGTTGTGCGCCTGCACCATACCGCCGACCGTAGTCCAGCCGCCGGCCACGGACGCGGCCACCAGCATCGTGCGCCTTGTCCAAATTTGGTGCGCGAAAGATCGCCTATAGCAACGTGACAAAGTAATACCGTCGTACCTAGACGAAGTTGGCGGCAAGGGGCAGCGGCTGGGCATGCGATGTGGTCCAAACCGTCCTTGTTGATTTGAGGGTCAGATCGCTAGTAATCTCGCCGCGGCTTTTTCAACCCGCGCAAACACAAAGTCGGCGCCGCTACGAAGGTGTTATCCGTGTTGACGAACAGCCAAAGCACTCCAGCTGCCGCATCTACGGTACCTGCTTCAAATACGATCCCGGAAATCGCCGTGATTGTTCCGGTCTATAATGGCCGCCCCATGCTGCGCGAGCTTTGCTCTCGGCTGGTTAGCTCGCTCAGCGGCATCACGAAAGATTTCGTCATCGTCCTAGTCGACGATGCAGCCCCCGACAATCCATGGCCGCTGATCCGAGAAGTCTCGCAGCAGGAGCAGCGTATCAAAGCGATCAGGCTCAGCCGCAATTTCGGCCAACATTATGCACTGACCGCTGGCATCGACATGGCCCGGGCGCATTGGTATGTCATCATGGATTGCGATCTCCAGGATGCGCCTGAGGATATTCCCTTACTCTACGCCAAGGCCCGCGAAGGCCATGACGTCGTTGCCGGGTTGCGCAAGAAGGAAGGCCACAGCGAGATCAAGCGGCACAGCTCGCGGCTGTTCTACACGCTCTTTCGTTTGTTGTCCGGCGTGCAGCTTGATTGGTCAACAGGCAACTTCCGTGTTTTCTCCAAGGCCGTCGCCGACGGCTTTCGCTCCATGCGTGAGCAGTTACGTTTCGTTCCGGCATCGTTCGAGTGGATGGGCTTCGACATTGTCTATGTTGAACTGCCGCATCACCAGCGCGGGGAAGGACAGTCGTCGTACACCATCAGCAAGTTGGTACGGTTGGCGAGCAACACGATCATCGCGCATTCTCATATTCCTTTGAACATCGTCGCATACCTCGGTTTCGTAATGTCGGCGATCACCTTCATTATCGCGCTGATTTATTTCGGCCGCGCGTTTGTTCTTGGCACCAAGGTTGCAGGCTGGACCAGCCTGTTTGTTACATTGCTTTTTGTAAGCAGCTTCCAAATAGCGCTGATGGGCGTGCTCGGCGTCTATATCGGGAAAACGTTTGACGAAGCCAAGCGCCGGCCGCTTTACATCGTCAGGGAAACGGTCAATTTCGACCGCGACGTCTGAGCATGCCGGTCGAAGCAAGCCGAGTGCAGATCGCGCGTAAGGATATTCGGCCGACGATCTTTGCCGCAGGCTATAGGGGTGCTTTGTTCGTCACCAAGCTCATCGAGGCGGGCATACGGCCGCTGCGGGTTGTGACCTATCAGCAGGTTGGCGATAAATCCAATTCGTTCAACACCATCGTGGCGCTCGCGCGCGAGCAGGGCATTGCTGCGGAGGAAAATCGTCATCCCGTCGTCAACGGAGATGATCGACTGGTGCTGCTTGTGGGGTGGCAGTTCAAACTGCGCGACGGGCTCGATCGCTGCATCGTGCTCCACAACTCGCTCTTGCCACGCGATCGCGGATTTTCGCCGACGGTGACGGCTTTGCTCGTTGGTTCGGGCTCCTTGGGAGTCTCCGCCATCCAGCCCGATGAGGAAACCGACACAGGGGCAATATACGGCAGCCGGAGCATTGTGGTCCCACCAGGCACCTCGCTCAAGATCGCACTCGAGTTGCAAGCGACTGCGACGCTCGAGCTAGCACTGGAGATCTTGGGCGCGGCCGCAACCGGAACGCTGGCCGGCCGCCCGCAGGACCATAGCTCAGCCACCTACTGTCTATGGCGGGACCGCTACGACTACTTCATCGACTGGCGGCTGAGCGCGAGCGACGTTCTCCGCCGGGTGCGGGCCTCGGGCTTTCCTTACGAGGGCGCGAAAGGCGTGATGAATGGTGAGGTTCTCACTATCGAACAGGCCACTGTGGGGCCCAACCTGTCATTTGCTCTGCACGATCCTGGAAAGCTGTGGCAAATCGCCGACCGACGCGCCTTGGTTGTTTGTGGCGCTGGCACGCTCTGGGTCGAAAGGGCCAGCGACGCTGCAGGCAATCCTTACCAATTCAAATCCCTGCGTTCGCGATTCTTGACCGCCGACAACGCCTGGATCACGCCATTCCTCGATCCGCCAAAAGCCTAAATCGAACCTCATCAAACCGCAACACTCCGCATGGACCAACGATGCGCTCACTTATCCTCCTTTCCGCTGTCCTTGGACTGACCGTTTATGGTCAACTCGTCATCAAAGCGCGAGCGCTCCTGCACAGTACAGGCGGTACCGACGGGCTTGGCTACATTTGTGCGATGGCATCGGATCTAGGTGTTCTGAGCGGGCTTGCCGCTGCAGCCCTCGCAGCATTTGCTTGGATCGCGGTCGTGCAAAATCTGGAAGTCGGATTTGCCTATCCTTTCATGGCACTCAGCTTCGTGCTCGTGCCAGTGGGCGCCGCGGTGATCTTTGGCGAGCCGCTGCCGCGATTGCAGATTTTTGGCATGGCGCTCATTGTGATCGGAGTGACCCTTGGTGCGTTGGCGCGATAGGTGATGCCCGGCCCGACCAAACCACGCCGTTTGTGCCCGCGGTGCGGCGCCGGGGACGACATCGAGCAAAATCAGCCGGTGTGGCCACCCGACTGGTCCTGTCGTTCGTGCGGCTACGCCATCGAAACCGAGGAGGGCATCCCCTTACTGGCGCCCGAATTGGCGAATTCGACGAGCGGAATGGACCCAGCCCTGTTCGAGCCTTTGACGCGTTGGGAGAAGGACAACTTCTGGTTCGTGCCGCGCAACCGGCTGATCATCGGCGTTTTGGCGCGTTACTTTCCAATGGCTGAGACCGTCATGGAAATCGGCTGTGGAAATGGCTTCGTGCTGTCCGCCATTAGTGAACTCAAATCCTGGCGTCGGCTAGTAGCTTCGGAACTGCATCGGACGGCGCTCGCCACCGCCCGCTCTCGGCTAAGTGCCCGTGCCGAATTCGTCCAAATGGACGCGCGTGCGATTCCGACCGCTGAAGCTTTTGATGTCATTGGGGCGTTCGACGTGCTCGAACACATCGACGACGAAAAAGCGGTGCTGACAGCGATGCATAGGGCGCTGCGCCCCGGCGGAGGGATTATCTTGACTGTGCCGCAACACCCATGGCTCTGGTCGGGGACTGACGAAGCCGCGCACCACAAGCGCCGGTACCGGCGCGGCGAACTGGAGGAGAAGGTGGAGACCGCGGGCTTTCGGGTGCTGTTGTCCGGCTCCTACACTACACTATTACTACCGCTGATGATATTAAGCCGCTTAAACAGGCGGTCGAATACATTGCGCCGGGAGTTCGAAGTATCGCCGCTCGTAAACGGGGTCCTGAAGGCCGTTCTGAACTTAGAAGTGACGCTGACGCTTGCGGGCTTCCGGTTTCCGGCCGGAGGGTCCCGAAATCGTCGTCGCTGCGAGAGACGTTGTGCGGGAAGGCCGAACCGGCACCCCATTCCAAGCCACACACGTCCAAAATGTGCGCGGGGATGGACCCCAAGCAACGTTGGCCCACTCGCCCTTTTCACCGTTTCCTCTATGCTGGTGATGGAGAGCCAGTGCTCGAGCAGAGAATCCCGAGGAGCTTTCAACGCTATGTCCAGTTCATTTATTCCCCTCAATCGCCCCGGCATTGTCGGGAGGGAATTGGAATATATCGAACAGGCATTGCGTAGCGATCATCGCCACGGCAGCGGCCAATTCACTACCCTGTGCCAAAGTTGGATCGAGCGCTGGCTTGGCCGCGGCAGAGTGCTTCTGACCCAATCTTGCACAGCCGCTCTGGAGATGGCGGCACTCCTTGTCGGCTTGAAAGAGGGCGACGAGGTTATCATGCCTTCCTATACGTTTGTCTCAACCGCCAACGCTTTTGTGTTGCGGGGCGCGGTCCCGGTTTTTGTCGATATCGATTTGGCGACACAGAACATTTCTCCGGCGGAGGTCGAAAGGGCGATCACCGAGAAGACGCGGGCTATTGTGGCCGTCCACTATGGCGGTATCGGCTGCGACATGGTTGCGCTTGCCGACATCGCTTCCCGCCACGATCTGGTTCTGATCGAAGATGCGGCTCAGGCGCTTATGGCCTACAAGACGGGCCGGCCTCTCGGAAGCTTCGGCGCCCTCGCCGCATTCAGTTTTCACGACAGTAAAAATATTTCTTCCGGCGAAGGGGGCGCTTTGATCGTCAACGACCCAACGATGGCGAGACGTGCGGAGCTGCTCTGGGAAAAAGGCACTAATCGTTTGCAGTTCGAACGCAGGGAGGTGGACAAATACAATTGGCTAGATATCGGCTCGTCATTTCTGCCTAGCGAAGTCACGGCCGCCTTCCTGCTGGCCCAATTGGAAAAGGCAGAGGAGATCACTCGGGCGCGCCAGAAAATCTGGGTTCGCTACCAGAATGAGTTCGGGCCTGTCGCCAACCACGCGAGACTATCTAACCCTCCTGCGGACTGCGACCCGAACGGCCACATTTTCTATTTGGTATTACCGAATCGCATCCAACGCGACGCTTTCATCGGCGGAATGAAAGCACGCAATATCGCCACTCCTTTTCACTACGTGCCGCTTCACTCCAGCCCGGCCGGCCAGAAGTTCGGGCGAGCGGCAAAAAGCCTACCGAACACCGAATTTGCAGGTAACGGCTTGGTTCGGCTGCCGATTTTTCCGACTTTATCAGACGCAGAGTGCTCGCATATCGTCGCTTCCACCTTTGCAACACTGTCGGAGATGAAGGCTCTGGAGTGATACAAAACGAAACTGAGCCGAAACGGCAATCATAAGTCTAAACCCTCGTCGTCCGCGCGCTCGTTCTTTTCACAATCTAAATGAGCCTTTGAGAACCGGCGACTTAAAATCGGGCAAATCTTTGGACCCTTTTCGGGAGATTCGGCGTGTCGGATTGAGCATGCGGCGGACGCCGAGCAGCATCACATGTTGGGTGCTGCGGGGATGCTTGAGGACCAGAACAAGACTCGATCAAGGCAATGTACGCGTCAGTCATGCCCACTCGCGCTTATAAGATCGCGGTTAAGGATCGATGTTAGGGGAGAACAGAGCACCATCTCGCTTCCGATCTTCCAAGACGGCCGCCGGGGCGTGGCACTGGTTTCATGGCGCTGCAGATGAAGGAATTGGGCGAATAGAGGCGGCATGTCGAATATCTTCCGTCGCAAACACAAGCTTTAATCAACAAGATACGCGCTGGAGCCAAACTCGAAGCTACTGTCCGCGCGATCGATGCCGAGTGGTTTCAGATCATTCTCACTGGAACTTTCTACATGAAGGACGGAAGCAACCACAGTGTTTTAAGGTCTCGCGGACAAGCCAACACGATTTGCGTCGCTAAACTCGACCATGGCCAAAAGGCGACGGCATCCCCAGAGTTTAATGCAAGCCACGCAAAAAGCTGAGCCGTTCGGCGTTCTGGTTCAAAACGGCGCCGTGCATACCCCGAGACACCCACGCTTCGCACGCCAACAAGTCGGAAATTCGCGCCCGCCTTGGTACCAGACCTCGATGGTGTTGTGAAAATGCTGACGTTGAGAAAGAGATAAATGGAACCCGCTGCGGATTTCCTGCCGCTCGCCAGCCCCTGCAAATCGGAGTTGGCGTGGCGGATGGTCGGCGATGGTCGTTAGATGGCATCCAGACCCGGCCTTCTGGCAAGGCCGTTCGGTTTTCTTGACGGGACACACGGGGTTCGTGGGGGGCTGGGTGGCGTCATGTCTGGCCCGCATGGGCGCGCAGGTTATCGGTTACAGTCTTGATCCGCCAACCACGCCCAGCTTCCATGATTGCATGCGGCTCGGGACTGTGGTTCGGAGCACCAATGGCGACGTGCGCGATCAAGTTGCGCTGAGGCGAGCCATCGAGGCCGCTTCCCCGCAGGTTTTACTGCATCTGGCGGCGCAGCCGCTGGTCGGTGCGGCGTTCCACCAACCATATGATACGTTTACCACAAACGTTCTTGGTACGCTGAATGTCCTTGAAGCAGCAGCATCGGCAAATTCGATCGGAGCTCTCGTGGTATTTACGACCGACAAGGTTTACGCGAGCACCGGCGTGCCTCACCGATTTCGGGAGGATGATCCCCTCGGCGGTGCCGAGCCTTATGCCTTAAGCAAGGCAAGTGCAGAATTTGCGGTTGCTGCCTATCAACACAGCATAGCAGCATGCAAACATCCTCGTCGCGCGCTGGTCACTGTCCGCGCCGGCAATATCATCGGAGGCGGCGATTGGGCGGCGGATCGTCTCGTTCCCGACGCCATGCGCGCGTTTCAGAATGGCACGCCGCTTTTGCTGCGCAAACCTAACGCGGTCCGGCCGTGGCAATTCATATTGGACGCGGTTGGGGGGCTTATTTTGCTGGCCGAGGCGGCCTTCCGTGATCCGACGAGATTCTCTGGGGCGTGGAATTTCGGACCCATCGAGCAAACGACATTCACCGTTGTCGAGGTCGCTGCGGCGCTCGTCCGCTACTGGGGTGCCGGTGCAAGTTGGCTGGCCGTTCAGACAGCTGGTCTTCCCGAAACCGCGCAGCTAGAGATCGATAGTACGAAGGCCATGACGGATCTGGGCTGGCAACCGAAGCTGCCGTTGGAAGTAGCGCTTGCGCGGACGGTGAAGTGGTACCGTAGCTTTTATGGTGGCGCGGATATGACAGAAACGACAACAAATGAAATCGACGAATTCTTTTCCGCTCCATGAATGCAGAAGTTTTCCTATATCGGCAATCGGCGCCTGGCGGCCGGGCGGGAGACCGCCAGACGTGCCGGCGCCCTCGGCATCAAAACCATCGATCAGGTGCCCGCGCTGCGCGCGGCTTGAATCCGGCCGACCTGCGCAAATATTTTGTGACCGAACCCGACGGCACGATGGGTCACAAGTCGTCCTTCGGCAATTTGGATGTGGCGAAGCGCGTTGCCGCCGCCGTCGGCGATCTCGCCCCGCCATCCGGTCAGAAATCGAAATAGATGAAATTCGCCGAGCGGCCGTGGCTGAGCGTCATGGCCAGCGCCCACAGCAGCACGATCAGCGGCAGCACGATTTCCGGCCGAATCCGGCGGATGGCGAGCTTGATCATCCGGTGATCGTCGAAGGCGTGCAGGGCGAGGAACAGGCCGATCAGAAGCACAGCGCCGCTTTGCGCTTTCACCAGGTCGCCGGCCGTATTCCAGCCGCCGCCGGCGAAAGCGGCCGCCAGCATCGCCCGCGCTTTGTCGAAAGTGGGCGCGCGAAAGAATACCCACAACAACGTGACGAAATGAAACGTCAGAACGAGCCCGACAATATTCCACCAGCGCGATTCGCTTTTGAAGCCCGTCCGACGCAGCAAATCGCGGAAGAAGTGAACGAACGCAACCCCGACGCCGTGCAACAATCCCCAGATCACGAAGGTCCAGCTCGCGCCATGCCACAATCCGCCGAGCGTCATGGTGATGATCATGTTGACATAGGTGCGCAACCGCCCGTCGCGGTTGCCGCCGAGCGGAATGTAGAGATAGTCGCGCAGCCAAAATGACAACGTGATGTGCCAGCGCCGCCAGAAGTCGATCAGCGAGAAGGCGCCGTAAGGCCGCAGAAAATTGTTCGGCAGCCGGATGCCGATCAGAAGCGCGAGGCCGATCGCCATGTCGGTATAGCCGCTGAAGTCGCAGTAGATCTGCATCGAGAAGCCGTAGATCGCGAGCCAGGCTGCGGGCGCGGTGATGACGTCGGCTTTGTAGGCGGCATCGACAACGGTCGCGATCTGATCGGCAAAGACCAGCTTCTTCACCAACCCGACGGTGAAGATCGCGAGACCCGCATAGAAATGGGCGGAAAGCGCAGATTTAGGATGCTTGAGCTGCGGAATGAGCTCGATCGGCCGAAGAATAGGACCGGCAATGAGATGGGGAAAGAACAAGACATAGCCAGTAAGCGTCGATAACGAGACCTTGTCAGCAAATTTGCCTTGGTAAATATCGACAATGTAAGCGGTCAACGTGAACGTAACGAAGGAAATACCGAGCGGTAGCGGCAGGTCGAGTATCTTGCCTTGCACGCCGAAGATAGGCCCAATAACGTCCCGATAGATGAAATCCGTATATTTGAAAATTGCCAGCGGAAGGAAGAGCACAAATATCGTCAGCAGCAGTCGCCGCTTGCGTCCGACCGCATCCACCGCAGCCTCGATCCAAAGCACACCGACATAGGCGATCGCCATGAGAAGATAGGGCAACCAGACGTAGCTGACCTTCCACCAGGCGTAGAAAACCGTACTGCCGACAATGATCAAAAGAATACGCGCGTGCCGCGGCGTGACGAGATGGATAATGAAATAGATCGCAAAGAACGCGAAGAAGACTGGTGAGCTAAAGAGCATTCGTCACATCGGCCCCAACGACAATTGCACTGATTGGTTTCCCCATTTTGCGTCCGTGCGCACGCACGGCGCCCCTTATCGTAGCCGACGGCCGCGGTTGTGCGCCATCACACCATGAGATCGCCGTGCTGGCGCAGAAAGCCGCGCGAAAGCCTCCGGCAATCCACCTAAAATTCAACCCTAACCCTCAGCATTGCCGGATCACTCAAACGAATAGCGCCACATTGCGGGAGCCTTTGGCCTATTGCCATTCGCCCCGCTATTTCGCCGAACACAAAGGCGTCACGTCGAAGACAATTGCGTCGGATATTTTCCTCCCGAAACTTCGCCGGCGATTGGCCGACGGACGCTACCAGAAAGCGCTTCATTGACGTTCCGTGTGTACAGCTTCGCAAGCGGGGATCCAGTTTAGTGTTCTTTCTTGTGGGATGCTTCGCTGTGCGGTAATGGGTAGACGGTTAACAATCCAATCATGCGCCTGCAACCACGGTCGGATGCACATTTGGGTTAGGCCCGAAACCTCTGTGTCGTATTTCATCGTGTCGCCTCGTCGGCCGTCGGTTCGACCGACCGCGAACCGAACTGGCGAAGCCAACTAAGAGTGGGCCGCTCGAAAAGAACGTGGACTCCGGCGCCTGCAGTATTGGCCGCCACGAGCCCAGCCAGAATTAGTACTACGCTCGCGCTTATGCCTCCCGCTGGGGCAACCAGGATTAGCGCCCGCCCAATCGCTGAGATCACCAGAACATGTGTTAGGTAAGTGGCGTAGGACCAATCGCCGAGGGCCACCAACAATGCTGGCGGTCGTTGTTTCTGGTACAGCTGTTCGATACCAGCGAGGGCATAAATTAGCAGCGCTGAAGGAAAGCCGAATATGCCAACCCGCCAAGCGTCGAGATGTGGACTGGTCGCCAGCGACAGGGCCGGTGCTAGATACCCGATCGATAGCACCAGCCCCGCGAGGCCAATGCCGCCCGCCGCGATTGTGCCGGGCATATGGCGCTTCCGCCATAACAAACCCACTGCCGCTCCCATCATAAATTCCGCTGTGAGTGGGCTAGTCGCTAACCGAAGCACGGGAGAATTCGCAATCTGATCGGAAAATGTTGCCACTATCCCAAGGACGATCACGCCCCATCCAATAAGCCCGGCGAGTATTGGAATTCGTAGCGCGAGGATGATCGCGAACACCAAATAAAAGTACATCTCGTGGACAAGCGTCCACCCGACCGCGAGCAAAGGCAATGTGCGGTCAGGAATAAGCAAGAATGATCGCCACAGCGAGATCGGAACTTGGATCGACGAGTTTACAATAGTGGGCGCTACAATCGCGACGGCGAGTACCGCTAGAGAAACTCAACCAGTACGTCGGATAAATCCTCGTGGCACGGCGCCACAGAAATTCAATCGGTCCTATGTCACGGCCGGCCACCGCGACCATGATGAAGCCGGAGAGGACAAAGAACAGGTCCACGCCGGATATTCCATACAGGGTAAAGGCGAGGCAAGACACCGCCAGCCATGTATTTGCTCTCGACGAAGAAGAGATGAGAAAATACCACAAGGTTCGCGGCAATACCGCGCGCCACCTGAATTGTCCGCAATTGCGACATCTTCGCCCCCTCGTCGAATAGTATAATCAGGCGATGGGGCGCGTATGAATGAGATTTGGCAAATTGCCATGTCCGACTTGGCAAGGCGAAGCCAAACATCTTTTCAGCACAACGCTCCAAGCGCCTTACGCGACTGGCAAGCGACCTCACTGCATGGAAATGGCAGCAGAATTCACTAGACTCCCGACGGAGTCCAGCTGGGACCACGCGTAGAAACACGATGAAATGTCAGGAGATGGACAAATTGCGTCAGCACGAGAATGCATTTGACCTGGTCAGGCTCGTTGCCGCGAGCCTGGTGCTCTGGTCACATCAGCACGCGTTAATGGGACTAACCCAACCATCCATCGCCGTTTTGCATTCCAGTCTTGGCGGCCTCGGCCTCTACATTTTCTTCGCCCTCAGCGGTTATCTCAACACCCAGAGCCTCGCGCATCACCGTTCGGTGCAGGTGTTTTTGCTCAATCGCGCGTTACGAATATATCCCGCGCTGGCCGTCTGCGTCGTCTTTACGGTCATTTTAGGCTTTGTCGTCGCCACCAACCGGGATGCTTATTTGAGCCCGAAGCTCGTCTCCTACATCGCCAAGAATATGACGTTGTTTTCCGGCGTCAAAATGGGTGTGCCGGGCGTTTTCGAAGCGAGCGCGTATCCGCAAGCGCTCAACGGTTCGCTCTGGACGTTGCCCTATGAAGTGAAAATGTACGTCGCGCTCGCACTTTGCCTTGCCGCGACGCGCTACAATTTGGCTGTGCCGATTATCGTGTTTGCGGGCGCAGCCGTGATGACTGGCGTTGGCATATTGCCGACGCTTCCGGAAGTAAGCTTCTGGATTACGTTTTCAACTTTGTTTCTCGCAGGCTCCGTCGTGGCAGCCACCCAAGTGTTTGTTGGCCTGCCCCTTGCGATCGGCGTCCTTGTCGTTGTTGCTTCGGTATTCGCTGGCTTAGGACAACACCTATTGACGTGGGAGCTATTATTGACAGCAATTGTCATTGCAATCGGGTCCCTCAGGCTGCCGAAATGGCTTAGGCCGCCACTCGATCTGTCCTACGGAGTTTATCTCTATGCATTCCCGGTACAGCAGCTCAGCGCGCTGCTATTCGCTGATTTTTGGTTAGCATTGGCGTTCTCGGCAGTCATCACTTTTGCGTTGGCACTCATGTCCGCATTGTTCATTGAGCGGCATGCCCTGAGATTAAAGGACAAGGTACAATTTCCTGATTGGTCAAAAATACTGCGTCCTATCAGCCGATCTCTGAGCCTTGTACTGCCCAAAAAGACGCATGGATAGCGGCGGAGATGCCTTCATCAAAACCGGAGCGCTCAGCCGGTCACCGTCCAACCAGTCGCGTGGCTGACCGCATCAATTCTGATAGCCAAGCAAAGAACGAATAAGAAGCCTCGCCGAGCTGTCCCGCGCAGTGACGCCCTAATGCGCGCCCGCCGCCCGCAAAGTCTGCCCCGACGGAGATCACACGACGAAGTCGCCGTGGCGCCGGAGAAAGTCGCGCGCGAGACCGGCCGCGCCGAAGTAGCCGTGCAATTGGTAGATGCGATCGGCACGCGCCTGCAGTTCGGCTACATCGGCGTCGGGGCCCGCATCGCCGTCCAGCCGCGACAGCATTTCGGCTACGGCCCCGCGGATGAGCTCCGGATCGTTGTCCTCGACGTGAACGCCTTCGTGTTCGCGCAGGTAACGCGGCGAATGGCAATGCGAGAACGGCTCTTGCAGCGTCTCGCTTAAAGTCAGATAGCGCCCGTCCGCCAACCGGCGCAGCATTTTCGGGATGAAGATATCGCAGGCATGCCACGGCCGCATGCCCGGCGGCCACCAATTGGTCAGCACCGCCGGCACGCCATAGAGCGGCGGCACGAAGCTCGGGCCGGACGCCGAGCCGAGCATGAAGCGGCTTCGCGCGATCAGGAAAATATCCATCCAGTCCGAACGCATGTCGCTGCGGCAATAGTCGATGACATTGGCGAGCGCGGGCATCGGCGGCGCGTCTGGATCGCCCATGCGCACCACATAGCCGCCGCGGCCGGTTATTTCGGCGATCGCCGGCAAATAAGCCGCGGTGTCGGCGTTGCGAATGGCCTGCATGCCGGCATTGAGGCCTTTCCAGGTGATGTCGCGCACATGCAGCGCCACGAACCAGGCGCCGCGCGGCACGCCGGCGGCCTGCAGCAACGCGAAGCCGCGCGTCGCGACGTCCGGCGGCAGCTCCAGCAGCGGGCCGCGGCCTTCCTTTTGCCAACGCTGGTGGGTCGCTGCTCGCCAGCTCCCAGAAAAACACCGTGCTGCCGTCCGCCTGCCGGGGAAATTGATAGTGGTAGTGCAGCGCCCCGACGGCGGCAGGGTCGAACGGCAAATCGCCCGGACGTTCGACCAGGCGCAAATGTGACGCCAGCTCGCTGCACCAGAAAGCGGTTGCCAATCCGGCCCCCGGGCGGCACATAGAGGATAGTCTCCTCGCGCGGACGGCCTTCCAGGAATACGCTGTTTGATCACGTAATCGAGCGTCGCAGCGTCGCCGATATGGCGCGCCCAGACTTCGTCAAGCACGCGATAGGGACTTTGGGCGACGCCAAGAGCTTGCGCTTTCTGAAAGTCGAAATCGTTGGCGCGTTTGAACAGCGCCGTCGCCTCGCCAAGCCGACCGAGACCCTGGTAAAGGCAAACCGCTCCTAAAAAATATTCCTCGGTCGAGCGGCGACCGCTGCCGAGCACCCGCTGCATCCAATACCAGGCGTGCTCGGGACGATCGTGGCGCAGCAGGACAAGGTTGCCGACCGCGAGCCGGAACGCCTTGCCCCGTTCGCCGTGCGGCCATCGCACCGGCAGCATCGCCAGAAACAGCGTCAACAGACGCGGGAAATACGACGGCAAAAGGAACGGAACAAACAACAGACGCGACGGCCGACGAACGCTCCTCTTCGCCTGGTCGACCATGAGCCCCGCTACGGCGCGAATCTTCCATCGATCCTTAAATTGAGCCACAAGCCTGTTCCTGACGCGTTGATTATGCACAGTGGCTTGGGTACGCGCCGCCCCCAAATTCGACCAATCGCCTCGGCCCGAATCTCGGTTTTCATCGGCGGGCCGCTCTCGAGACCGCCGACCCCAATAAATACCTTACCGATCTGCATAATCCAACGGATCAATCGCTTGCGTGGCGGTACAGAAATATTTGGGGCGCGTGAAACACAAATTTTCGGCCGCACTCGGCCGCGCCGCGTTGACATGGCCGGTGCGCAGCCGATAGACGATTGGACGCTATGTAAGGCTCTATTCGAGGGGACATGCATACGATGGATGGAGCATGGATCATTTTGGTGGAAATGAGCCTCGCGCTATCCGGTTTGGATGTTATCGAAACAGGACCAACGGAGGATGAGGCAACTTTCGACTGTATGCAGGCTGCTGACCCGCCCATGAGCGCATCCCGGCATCGAGAATTTGCCTGCGCAATCCTCATCGACACTTTCGATCGTTTTCTGCTTCAGCAGCGCGACGATGTTCCAGGCGTGTTCCAGCGGGGGAAAATCGGTCTCTTTGGTGGCCACCGCGAGGGTGATGAGACATTTTTGCAGTGTATTGTTCGAGAAATACACGAAGAGGTCAGTTGCTTTTTGCCCCCGGAAAACTTTATGCATCTGACAAGCTATGACAGAGCTCGACATTGAGACCCCCAGCGAATGGCGACGACGCTAGGTGCTGGCCGCGATCGACCCGGTAGCTCGACGGCGCCGCCGGGCAATAATGCCAAAAAGAAAAAAGCCGGTGCCGCCCTCGACCCAACACACCATCGGCGCGGGTGCCATCCCGCGCGCCGATCAAATCCGGCAGCCCCTCGCCAAGGGATAAAGACCGCTAGCGCCAGCCGGAAAATCGGGAGAGAGAGCTCGACATTGAGACCCCAGCGAATGGCGACGACGCCAGGTGCCGGCCGCGATCGACCCGGTAGCTCGACGCGGAAGGGCGGTCGCGTCCGGAAGTGGAGAGTGCGTCCGCTACCAACTACGCAGCGCTGACGCCTTGCGCTTGACCGCTCCAATCCTCTTCCGCCTCGCGCTTAACCGCTGGCGCTGCCGTTGATCTCTCGTCGCTGAGCCGAATGTGTGTGCCGCTGCTCGCCGCTATTCCCGCGCGAGCACAGATGGCAGGACGCTTTATGCTCAACAAGCAACGCTCAGGGACACCCCTGATGCCCTTTGCACAACCGCGTGAGGACTTTCTCGCTTTGCGGGGGGCACGCCGTCCTATATGAGTGGGCCGTAGTCCCGAGTCATGTTGAGGGACGATGCGCGAGAGGCTGCAACCGTTTTACCGTTCCGTCCCTTCGTCCGCTTTGGGGACTATTTTGACTTTGGGAAATGAGACTGGCACTCGACCCCCCCACACCGTGTCCGGTCAGTTCGGGGGCTATCTCACTACCTTGCGCCGCAAACGCCATAGTCCTGACAAACTAGAGGTTGCCAAAATAACGCTGTTGTGCAACACGCACTTACTACGCTCGCCATGATGGGCAATATTTCTCCCATTTTCCTGGGCTTGATCGCGGGTGCCGGGCTCACCTTTGTAACGACGCAGCCAAACACCGCAGTCATCGGATCAAGCGCTAGAGCGGCCTTATCGGACACCTACTACCAGCTCACCCTATTCGGCGAAGTGTTCGAGAGGGTACGCACTGAATACGTTGACAAACCCGACGATAGCAAACTTATCGGATCGGCGATCAATGGCATGCTCACCGGGCTCGATCCGCATTCAAGCTACATGGATCCAGACAGTTTCCACGAGATAGAGGTGCAGACACGGGGCGAGTACGGCGGCCTCGGGATCGAGCTAACCATGGAGGACGGGCTGTTGAAGGTGGTCGCGCCGATCGATGATACGCCGGCGGCCAAAGCTGGCGTCATGGCCAACGACATTATCACTAAGCTTAACGACGAGCAGGCACACGGCCTGACGCTCAACCAGGCAGCCGAGAAGATGCGCGGCCCGGTGAATACCAAGATCAAGTTGACCATCACACGCAAGGGGCGGGACAAGCCGATCGTAGTCACGATGGTGCGCGACGTAATCCGCGTGAAGTTGGTGCGCTGGCATACCGAGGGAGACGCGGTTGGTTATGTCCGTATCATCGAATTCAACGAGCAAACCACCGACGGAGTGAGGAAGGCGATCGGCGATCTGAGCAATCAGCTCGGGGCCGACAAGATCAAAGGCTTCGTTATCGATCTGCGTAACAACCCCGGGGGTCTGGTCGATCAGGCGATCGCGGTATCGAATGCATTCCTCGATAAGGGCGAGATCGTCTCCATGCGCGGCCGCAATGCCGAGGAGACCGAGCGCTTCAACGCCCGCCCGGGGGATCTTACAAAAGGCAAGCCGCTCATAGTGCTGATCAATGGTGGCACGGCGTCGGCCTCGGAAATCGTCGCCGGCGCGCTGCAGGACCACAAGCGGGCGACGCTCGTCGGCACGCGCACCTTCGGCAAAGGCTCGGTCCAAACTATTATCCCGCTCGGACCAGGCAAGGGCGCACTGCGGTTGACCACGGCGCGGTATTTCACGCCATCTGGCCGTTCGATCCAGGCTAAAGGCATCGAACCAGACATAACGGTGCTTCAAGACGTCACCGCTGTTTTGACGCCCACTGATGCCGAAGGCGAGGCCTCGCTGCGCGGCCACCTCAAGGCGCAAAGCGCCGAGGAATCGGGCTCGCAGTCCTATGTTCCGCCGGACGAAAAGAACGACCGCGCCCTCAAGCAGGCGGTGGATCTCCTGCTCGGCGCGATCACGGATGCGGCATTCCCGCCGGATTCGAAGGCCACTACTCCTTGAGAGTTTGAACTGTGGATGCGGCTGACCCGATTGTCGCGGGCGAGGCAACGCAGTCTCATGGGCGACAACGGGTGCACGGGCGCGTTTTTGACCCTTGCAGGTATCTGCGAAGCCAGTACCAGTCTCGGCATGGGCTGGTCAGGGCTTGGGCCGACACGCTTCGGCAGCGCGCGACGCTGGACGACGTCCTCAAAGCGCAACATGCGGGTGGCTTTGCTCACCAGCCCAGTATGACGGCGTTGTGGCTTCGTACACTTTGCTTGCAGCGCTAGGCGGGCCTCTCCACGCAAAGACCGGGCCTCAACGTGCTGATCTACGATCCGATGGTCACTATCGGCAGCGCCTGGATTTGGCGTGCCTAATCCCGACGACAGATGGATTGACGGCGCGGTTCGCGCGGTGAGCCATTTTGTAAAAATCCTAAGTTAGGGCGGCACATGACATGGAATGCGGCCGATCTCTTTGCCCAATGTGAGCGTGAGCGCTATCGCCATGCACACTCGCCATCTCAACGAGCAGATGGTTCGGGTCCTTAAGACTATCGGCTACGATATCGGCTTTTGCCGCGGTGAAGGCCAATATTTCTACGATAGACAAGGCAACCGCTATCTTGACCTGTTGAGCGGCTTTGGCGGTTTCGCAATCGGCGCAATCATCCTGCTTTGCGCGAGGCACTGATAAGCGTTCTCAAAAGTCAGCTCCCCAATCTAGTTCAGATGGATGTATCGACACTCGCACGTATTCTCGCCAAGCGGCTGCTGGCGCATGTGCCTTATCTAGACAAAGTATTTTTTTAAATTCAGGTTCGGAAGCAGTCGAGGCTGCCATCAAGTTTGCCCGTGCTGCCACCGGCCGTCCGGGGATCGTTTACTGTGAACACGCTTTTCACGGTCTTTCATATGGAGCGTTATCTCTCGATGGAAGCAATATTTTTCGGAGCGGCTTCGGGCCCTTGTGCCCGGCTGCATTCGCGTAGCTTTCAATGATCTAGTTGGGCTCGAGCGGGCACTTCATTCGAAGACGGTCGCTGCTTTTATTGTCGAGCCGATCCGAGGAAAGGCCGTAAACAATACTTGCCAAGGGCTACCTCAAGAGCGCTGCCAATCTGTGCCTGCGCTATGGAACCTTGTTCATCGCCGATGAAGTTCAGACTAGCCTAGGCCGTACTGGCCGCTTTCTAGCGGTAGAGCACTGGGGCGTCGAACCTGACATTGTTTTTCTTGCTAAAACCTTGTCTGGCGGACACCCCGCTAAGCCCTCAAGGACCTCATCGTCCGCTCAGCATCGGCAAAAGCAGTGGGTTCCACTTCGGTGAAGTCGTTTGGTGCGCGGTTGTGTCTTTTTTGCACTAGTTTGCCGATCGAGATTCTCTAAATTGAACATTCACCGTACTCTCGAGGAGGGGTGGCTGACATGAAACAACTTCTGACCTTCGGATGCGCCGTGGCGCTGGTTTTCGCGGTGGTGAGTTTCACCGAGGTGGTGAAGTCCCCATCGGGATTTGCTGTAGTAAAGGGGGGGAGCGTATTCGCGGCTGATCTGCCCCTTCCGCCGCCACCGGCGGCGCCGATTGGCAAAGGCAAGGGCAAGGCGCCTTATGGCAAGGGGAAATCGCCAATTGTGACCAGGGGCTAAGGCGGCCGGCCCGGACCTCTTGCTCATCGTCGACGTTAAGGCGGCAGTCTGCTGAGGGTCGCGCTTGGCGACCCTCGTCTGCCGCCTTATACGTCGACAGGGCATTGGAATGCTGTGAAGGAGGGGCCATGCGGCATGGTTTGCCCAGTGCCTCCGGCATGCTTTTCAGCTTAGTGCTGGCTGCGTCGATGGTCCAAGCCTACGGTTTCCGCCGAGACAATCAGCGAACCCTTATCGCCGGTTTCGACTCCGCCGCCTCTTGCCACACATTCAACAGCTACTCGCCGCGTAATCACTTCTTCGTGGAGTTTCGCGCCAGGAACGCGGGCGAGTTATGGCCACGCGTACATGATGTAGGGCGAGGCCATGCACGCCATGAAGTGATTGGAGGCGAGATCGCCGGCCTCGGTCCGGCTGGTTGATGCCGCAAATGGCCTGAACTGCGGCGTCTATAACTGGACGCCAGGCCATCTTATACCGGTACCAGGGGAAATCACCGCTACGGGCGGCGACCTTGAAGAACAATACGTCCTACCGAATCTGGATCGACCAGGCCGAGTAAGGCTGGTTGCCTACATCAACGAGCGCAAGGCTGCGAAACCGATGTGGCACGCCATGTTCAACAGCTGCGTCATGTTTGGGCGCGATGTGGCGACCTTTTTGAACCTGAATATTCCCCCGCCGTTTGATTTTTCACATGGATTTATACCCTACCCACAAACCGCGGTGGAGGCGCTGCGCGAAGCCAAGCCCCGTTGAAAGATGCACCTGGCTTCTCTTCCGGGTCAAATCGCATCCAAGGCGCACATTAAGAGCGAGCCGCCTGCGCAGACAGCCGCCGGAACGTCCGCGATAGTGCCTCGAACCGGGAGCGCGCGGTCTTTTGCTGCTTCATCCAATCGCATGCCTAATGACCGCGGTGAAGACAAGCCGGGGACTACTTCAATCCACTAGAGGCGGCTGCACGAGAGTTCCGAACAAGTCTCACTGATGATCTTCGTCTCGGTTCGAGTTGATCCTGCGTGCATAACCGCGAACTTTCTCCAGGTTGCCCCCCCGAGTGAGCCCCCGGACCCGCACAGCCATCCACCCGAGCTCGGCCATAAGCTTCGCAAGACGGCGGCACGCGCCGGCTCCTCGATTGCGCTGAGGAACCTCAAGGATATCCAACAGCAGCTGCGTGGTAATGCGCTCGATGCCATCGTCGCCGATTTTTCCGTGCACGTCGCCAGGGATCACCGCTGTGTGCGGCGCTCCGCTTCGCGCAGCCAGTCTAGAAATGTAACCGACACCATTCCGTTTTTCGCAGGTGCCACTTTCAACAGAGTACCAACCGGCGTTAACGCCAAAAATGGCGGATTTATAGATCTGGTTCCGCTCGTTGACCCAAATAAGGCGCCGCCGCTTGAGCTGGCCGACCAAAGGCTTTTTCGAAGCTGGACAGCGACCACTCTGGGGGAAAGTTAGATCTTGGCTCGGAAACTAGCGCCTCCTCGTTCCCCGGCGTGGTCCTCTCCATCCAATTCTTCCGCTGGGCAGCCCGGTGGTGGCATTCCGCTGGTGACGAAGCCTTCACGGCACGATGCCATCGATTTGGGGGGCGACTAGGTCCAGATGGGAAGAAGAGAAAGCGGAAAGAAGTCGGCGGTCGCTAGCTCGCCTCACCAAGGCATTGCCGCGCATCTTTCCATCGGCTGTTCTATCTCGCGCGCTCGGCCGCCCATTCGTGCCGCCGACGCCCCGGCTCGCGATCGATTCGTATTGGGGCGCACATCTACTTCGCGCTGATCGCCTGGCGCGTGCGCTTGCTGGCCGCAGCGAAGCGCCTAGCGCTTAGAGCTGGCGGCTCGGCGACAACCGCGAGATCGGGCTACCATCCACATTCCGGTCGCCGCCAGCGCCTTATCGGGAACGCGCCTACGTGCTGGGTCCGCCACATTGTGAGGTGAGGACCAGTACCGGTAAGCCCGACTAATCAAAGAGGCAATGCTGGTCGCACTAGCTGAAAATGCGGGTGCGCACAAGCATTACGATGGCGGCGGGCGCTGCCCCGCACCAGCCTCTCACAATCCAAATAAGTGGGCGCGCTAATCGCGCGCTGTTATTTCACGTGTTTTGTTGCCGAACTGGTCGACATACCAAGAGCCGACGAGCATTTCGATCTTCGGACTTATTTGTTCGTGGGTAGGGCGCCCTGCTGCAGCGTGCTGCTGCCGAAGGCGCGCCTCGCGCTGAAGCTGAGTGAGTGAATCAGCATCGTAAGCCATGACATCCCCCTTACAATGCAAGCTACGTACACTCGGCTCCAATGGTGGCGGCCAACTGGCGCCATTCGTTCGCAATCGAGGCAATGAGGTGGCGATTATCATGGAAAGGAACCACAAGCGCGGTCGCTGCGACCCGCCTGGTAATTATTTGACGGGTTATTTCATTGGACTATCGTCGATAGCGGACGAACTTTTTTCGGGATGTGCCCGAGCGACAGTTCTTGCCCACCAATCGAACGCAGCAACTTCCATCCGAACAGCATCGCCTCCCGAAGCTTAAACGCTTCAACCGATGAACAGGATGCGGTCGACAACGTGGCAATGTCATTGGCGACGATTAAACCAGAATATCACACTTCACTCTCCCAGAGATGACATCGGAGGTACCGCAAAGCATCTCTTTGGCATGGGGTTGCGGCTAACCATCTCGGCCGCGGACCTCGTCGTCAGCGTTACCCATAGCCTAATAAGCGCACGCGGCATCAGCCATTTCAGCGGCTGCGGGCCCGCGCGGAAGCGGTAGCATTCGGTAGGCGAAATTAGGTATCTCCTGTTGGCACTATTTCTGTGCTGGGTTGTTGGCGATTGCGCGCTGTTGGGCCAGCACCCTGACGGCTCGGGCCATTACTTGGCGCTGGGCTTGGTTCGGCGCTGGGGCTTGCGATACAATGTGACCAGCCTCAACCATTTTTCCTTCTCCTTCTGGTGGTGGTTTGAGGTCAGGGCTGGCGGAGTTTGATAGCCCCCGCCAGCCCGCCCTTTCAGCACAACAACATCATCAGATCACCGCGCTTGCTTGAAGTTAACTCACACTGCGCAGTTGTTTGTTTGATAGATTTGTTTACTTGATTAGCCCGCGTCGGCGTCGGCGAACATTGTTTGACTTCGGGCCTGCGGACCCGGCCCCACCCCCAAAATCAACTTCGGCGAACGCGCTATTGGGTGTGCGCAAACTGCATGAAAAATCGATCGACGCATACCCTGGTCGGAGCGCGCCGGGCGTCTACAGTGATAATAAATTTTGAGTCTCGAGGCGACTTGGCCGGAATTTGTTTGCAACGGCCCTAGTTAGAGATGATCCTTTAATTTAGTTGTGCATTACGCCGCATGTTGGTGGGCCGTCGTGTCGCGTTGTGTTACGATGTGCAACGAAAAGTAAATGGAGCACCAGCTCGATGAACACTTGCGATTTTTGAGACAAACATTTGTTTCGGTGCGCCACGCGCAAGCCCGTCAAACCAAAACAGCGCCAGGAAGGCAAAAGGCCGGAACAACCTGCGATTCCCATATTTTGTAGACAGTGCCCTCGCATCATTAACCCCGACGCCAACCATCGCATTATTGGCCAACACCTTTGGGTAGGTGCCGTAGCAGGGGTGGTTGGAAAGGTAATGCAGCGTCACCTCCAGCTCGGTGCAACAAGCGAATCCGGCGTTTGAGCGCCAGTGGAGATCACGCCATGACGAATCATATCACGACGCCTTGCCTGCCGCAGTTGGAAACCAAATCGACGGCGGACCTTTTCGACAATTGGTTCGACCCAGTCGAAACCGGGATCGCGCTCGCGAATTTTTGCAAGCCATGCTCGAGGCCGAACTCGAGGAGGCGCTAGGCCGCTCGCGCTTAATAAAACAAGCTACAAGACGCAAAGGAATACGAAACAGCTCGCCGCCACGGTGCCTGCATTTAGCGAAGATTTTGGGATGCTACGCATGTAACCGCGTGAAGATCTTACGATCAAATAGGGGCTCGGTGAAAATGTCCGCGGTTGGCACTTCGGCAAATGTCGCACGGTGCGGATGTCAGGCCGCGAACCGCCTCAGCGGCCTGTTCGACATCCCCGCATACAGCCTCAAATTCCGCAGGCTGCTACCAGGATCCGCCTCTATCAAATCTGTAATAGGTTGAAGCTCCGCTACGCGCGGAATAAGGATCCCAGCTCCGATCCCAACTGTACGGTTGCTCTACGATTTCATATCTGTGCCGAAGCGTTGCATGAGCCCTAACGGGACTGTCGCCTCTGGTAACCGGCATATCAGCGACCGCAGGTTCATCCTTCAATAGCGCCGTGACGTTTTTGTCCAGCCCGTAAATGTCTGGGCGCGTCTGTACCTGTCCCGCGTCATCAAAGAATACTGTCTGATAGGTGAGGTAAACCGGGATGGGCTTCTTCAAATTGATATTCCGCTCGCCCCTGCCGTAGAGCGAACGAATGCGCTGAACGGTGTACCCTTCCTCAGGTTGAGAGATCGAAAGAAGGGTCTCGGCGTATTTATCGGGATATTCCACGCGCATGCACCCATGACTGTAGGCGCGTGCAGGCCTGCTAAACAAATATTTGTCTGGCGTGTCGTGCTGATAAACGAGAAATTGATTTGGAAAGTTGAAGCGCACGCGGCCAAGTGCATTACGCTCGCTGGGTAGTTGATATATTCGGATTGAGCCATCGCTGTTGCGGCCAATTCTGAGGCCGATCCGCGCGAGTGCGGTTGGATCTCGTGCGAGCGCCGGGAGATATTCATTTCGGATAATGGAAGACGGTACATTCCAGGTCGGATTGAACGTGATATACTTCATGGTCTCTGTCAGGAGCGGTGTCGCGTGTTTGCCAGGCTGACCGACGACGATGCGCGTTGACCACGCAACCTTTCCACTGTTCATAACTATCAAGGTGTAATCAGGGATATTTACCATCACGTAGGCACTGCCCAAACCTCGCGGCAGCCAACGCCAGCGCTCCATATTGGCAAGGATGGCATCAAATTTCGCGGCAGATATCTTGGACTGACGGCTCCCGTTTTGGTGAGCAGACTGTTTTTTGGTCTTGTTCGCGGGGATAACTGCATCCGCGTCTGGGGTTTCTCTGGCGCGAGCAAGAGCGGCCTTAAGCTCTTTGTACTGCGGCTGCTGTGGATTGAAGGAATCTAGGGTGGCAGCAATGTCGTGATTGCTGGCAATTTTTTCCAGAACTTGCTGCAGATCGGGCGATTTGAGATCAAAGTAAATGGATCCGCTCACTCGACTGAATGCGATCCGGCCTGTGCTGGCATGGCGCACGAAAGTCGCGATCGAATTCGTCAGCACGAGCTCATCCGCTGCCAACCGCGTTGGATCAGGATCAGCAAAAGTCGGCGTCGGATAGTACTTAGGGTCAAGACCATCAGCAGCGACGCCGTGCAAGAAGTCTACAGCCTGCCGCGCGCTTGGAAGCGCTCCGGCGGCATTCACCCAGAGTGGGGTAAAGTCGCGCCCACGATAAAACGCCTCGACGGCGGTTCGGTCCTGCGGGCGCGCCACGTATTGCTGGAGTTTGTTCGCGATTAAGTCTTGCAATCGTTCGGATAAGACGACGTCCTCAGTGGACCGGATAGGCTCCGCTTGCGCTTTTTCAGTCCCACGATCAGTTCGCGGCTCAGTAGGCGCATCCGTAGGCGGCCCGGCATGCGCATCCGTAGTCGGAGTGCCGCCAGCGTTGAAGTCTGAAGCCTCACAAAGCTTCAGAACCGGTGACGAAACGTGCTCTGCGGATACGTAGTCGGCGCCGACTAGGAAAAAAATTCCGCAAAACGCCACGAGCAGGTTTTTGCGCATGCTCCCCTGATCCGAAAACATAACTTAATCACGGCCGATTTGTTCCGTCGTACGCCGGCCGCACTGCGGCGGTCTCTTGCGATTCGACCCCAGGCGCTTCATTTTTGACCGACGTGTTTTCACACGGATCACTGAACTTAGGCTCACAGCATCGGTCTCAATCTTGAAACTCGTGCCCTGTTGTCGGGGCGGGAGTTGATGCAGTTGTCGCGGGATCCGCGCCGCGTCCCTGCATTGTTGAATCAGTCGAGGCGATGTGCCCCTGTGAGTCGGGATTCGATCCTAACAAGGCGCCAAAAAGTCTATTCGCCAATGAACCATCGTTGTCGGTCCAGGGTACGGGTGGCAGTTGCGGCAGTTGAATTCCAGATCCAAGCGGCAGGACTATCGCAAGCGGTACTATCTTGCCCGGAAAGTGCGCGTGGAAAACCTTGTTCATTCCGCCGTCGAGTCCGCTGTAGATTGGGGCGACTGACACGTTGTTTTTGACCAATTGCGCGTATTCGGCCTCGTCGGCGCGTTGCTTCGCCAGTGCAGCCCGAGCGATTTTCGGATTGACGACAAAGGCGGGGCATTGACCCTTCGGATCGAACACAAGCGGCTGCGACGAATTCGGGGGCTGGTGCGCATCGAACACGTAGCTGCGATTGCACACCTCCACTTTGGGCTGGAGATGTGTCGCCTCGAAATGATCATTCCCTATCTTGAGCATCTTCCAAAAGGCGATGTTTGGATTGGTGCGGTGGCGCGCCAGGTTCGCCGGCATCATGCGGAACGGATAGGCCTGGACCTGGAATGACGGCTGGCCGCCAAGGAACGTGTCGCGCGCCAGCGCATAGATCTCGCCAATCTGCTCGTCAGTCATGGCATAGCAGCCGCTCGACGAGCAGTCGCCGTGGATCATGAGAAAGGTGCCATCGCGGTCGTTCGCCCTGTCGAAGCTGTTGGGAAAGCCAGTGTTGATCGCAAGATAGTAGTTGGAATTCGGATTCATCAGCTCGGGCGTAATTGTATAGAATCCCTCGGGAGTCTGACGGTCGCCCTCACGCATTTTCGGTCCAAGATCGCCCGACCACCGACAGATCGGATAGGTCTTGAGAATCTGGAAATGGCCGGTGGTGTCCTGCTTCCAGACTTCGAGTTCCGCTTCTTCCTTGAAGACGCGCAAAATGATCGGTGAATGTTTCGGCATGTGCTTTTGCTGGAGCAGCGAGAGCAGCTCGGGCGACAGCGCCTTCATTGCCTTTTCCGGCAACTGATTGCCCTCTTCGCCAAGGCACTGTACTGCCGTTAAAGCGCCGGCGAGAGCCACTGATAGCACAAACGCGCGAAACAGCGTGGCGCGGATCAATGCTATACCCCGACCGTAAGACCTTTACCGGTATCTCTCACTACCCGTAGCAGGTCGCTTTCGTAAGACAAATACTGACCAAGGCGCACGGGAGGCCTGCGCGCAGCCCACCCCGTGATCGAGCACCAATCCATAGCTTAAGCAAGTTAGCGTCGCAAACGCGATTTTTTGGAGAGCTAGTGGTGTGGGAGTGAAGATAATGTCTTCTGTTACCAATTGCGGGCGCGAAAAGAGAGATTGGCACAGATGGACAGCTAGGCAAAACCGCCAAAAGTCCCTTTGTCAGAATTTTCAAATCAGAATATCACACTTCACTCTCCGTGAGGATGACATGGGGGTACCGCAAAGCTTCTCAGTGAGATGGTGTTGCGGCTAAATCAATTCGTGGCCGCCTAGTGCATAAAAGCCACAGCCTGCAACAATTTGCCCATGCTCTCCGGCTTCGTGATTGTGACTGTTACGCATGCCTTGCTATCGTGAAAAATGAGGCATTTGCCAGGGGCGAGGCAACGCAGTCTCATGGGCGACAACGACCGCACGGGCGCATTGCTTGACCATTGCAGGTATCTGCGAAGCCAGCACCAGCCTCGGCATGGGCTGGTCATGGCTTGGGCCGACACGCTTCGGCAGCGCACAACGCTCGACGTCCTCAAAGCGCAACATGCGCGGGTGGCATTGGTCACCGCCCAGCATGACGGCGTTGTGGCTTCGTATACCTTGCTTGCAGCGCTAGGCGGGCCTCTCCACGCAAAGACTGGGCCTCAACGTGCTGATCTACGATCCAATGGTCACTATCGGCAGCGCCTGGATTTGGCGTGCCTAATTTCGACGGCTGATGGATTGACGGGGCGGTTCGCGCGGTGAGCCATTTTGTAAAAGTCCTAAGTTAGGGCGGCACATGACCTGGAATGCGGCCGATCTCTTTGCCCAACGTGAGCGTGAGCGCTTCGCCATGCACACTCGCCATCTCAACGAGCAGATGGTTCGTGTCCTTAAGACTATCGGCTACGATATCGGCTTTTGCCGCGGTGAAGGCCAATATCTCTACGATAGACAAGGCAACCGTTATCTTGACCTGTTGAGCGGTTTTGGCGTTTTTGCAATCGGGCGTAACCACCCCACTTTGCGTGAGGCACTGAAAAGCGTTCTCGACAGCCAGCTGCCTAATCTCGTTCAGATGGATGTATCGACACTCGCAGGTATTCTCGCCGAGCGGCTGCTGAAGCACGTGCCTTATCTCGATAAGGTATTCTTTCTAAATTCGGGATCGGAAGCAGTCGAGGCTGCCATCAAGTTTGCCCGTGCTGCCACCGGCCGTCCGGGGATCGTCTACTGTGAACACGCTTTTCACGGTCTCTCCTATGGAGCGTTGTCTCTCAATGGCAGCGACAGGTTTCGGAGCGGCTTCGAGCCCTTATTGCCCGGCTGCATTCGCGTGCCCTTCAACGATCTAGTTGGGCTTGAGCGAGCACTTGATTCGCAGACGGTCGCTGCTTTCATTGTCGAGCCGATTTAGGGCAAGGGCGTAAAGTTGCCGGGCAATGACTACCTCAAGAGCGCTGCCGATCTCTGCCGGCGCCATGGGACCTTGTTTGTTGCAGATGAAGTTCAGACTGGCCTGGGGCGGACAGGCCGCTTTCTAGCGGTAGAGCACTGGGGCGTCGAACCTGACATGGTTCTTCTTGCCAAAACGTTGTCGGGCGGACACGTGCCAGTCGCCGCCATTCTGGCCCGCAAGAAGATATTCGATAAGATCTTTGACCGTATGGAACGCGCCGTGGTCCATGGATCGACCTTTGGCGCTAATGACCTGGCAATGGCCGCCGGAATTGCAACGCTTGATGTGCTTACATCTGAAAGATTGATCGAGAAAGCAGCGGAACTCGGAGAGCGTTTGTTGCAAGGCCTCGCAGCAATGATTCCGCACTACGAATTTCTGCATGACGTGCGCGGCAAGGGCCTGATGATTGGCATCGAATTCGGAGCGCCGAGATCTGTAAAACTCAAAGCGGCTTGGCACGCACTGGAAGCTTCCAGTGAAGGCTTGTTCTGTCAACTCATCACCATGCCGCTGTTCAAAGAACATAAAATTCTCAGCCAAGTCGCCAGTCATGCTAGTCATACGATAAAACTTTTGCCTGCTTTCGTGATTTCTGTTTCGGATTGCGACATGGTCATAAACGCTTTCAATACTGTTATCCGCGACAGCGAGAACGTACCCGGCGCCATATGGTCATTGGGAAAAACTCTGGTTGGCCACGCCTTTCGAGCTACTGCCTAACTTGTTAGCAAGGGCGTGAGGCAGGACCCTTCGCCGGCATCAACGAATCTCGTGGCGGCGCTTTGTCAGCTGGCAAGCCCAGCGGCATACGATCGCGCAAGCTCAAGTGTGTCTATGAGGCAGCTCTTGAGGTGGGGCCATGTCCGATGCGACGCGCGACGACGATGGAATAAACGTTCTTCCAAACCGCGTTTAGATGCTCGAAGGTGGGCGAGTGCCTTTGATTTTGGCTGAGTTGAGAAAAGTCGTTCTCGTCGCTTCTCAGTTTTTGAGTTTTTACACATGGGTAATTCCGGGTTCGAGCCATACCCAGGCTCTGGGAATCAGCTCTCCAGGAATTGACGAGGCCCGCGTCATGGGCCTTGCAATCATGGAGAACTGCAATGGAGCACTATGTCGGATTGGACGTATCGTTGAAGCTGACAGCAATCTGCATTGTTGATGGGACAGGAAAGATCGAGCGCGAAGGGGTGGTTGCATCCGACCCGGAGACAATCACGGCATTCATCAAATCGCATGCGCCGAATGTCACAAAGATCGGGCTTGAGACGGGGCGACGTCAACGTGGTTATGGACTGAGCTGAATAAGATGGGGCTGCCTATCATCTGCATCGATGCCAGGCATGCGAAGGCAGCTCTGAAGATGCAGATCAAAAAGAGCGACCGTAACGACGCCGTGGGCATTGCGCGCATTATGCAGTGTGGATGGTACAAGGAGGTCCGCGTCAAAGATCTCGACAGTCACTCAACCAAAGCCCTTCTTGTAAGCCGAGCTCTGCTCGTCAAGATCAAGCGGGATCTTGAGAACCAGATCCGCGGTCTCCTCAAGAATCTCGGGCTCGTCATCGGCCGGGCAAAAATGAATGTGTTTGCCGTGCGCGCCGCCGAGCTCGCCGAGGCTCGGCCACAAAATCGCTGCCGCGGTAGAGCCGCTGCTCAAGGCACGCGAGGCTGTCGGGCGGGAGATTGCGGACCTCGACCGCAAGGTGATGCGGCTGGGCTCGCAATGATGCCCAAGTTCGACGGTTCATGACAGCACCTGGCGTCGGTCCAATCACGGCTCTTTGCTTTCTTGCGACGATCGATGACCCCACTCGCTTCAAGAGGTCGAGAAGCGTCGGAGCCTATGTCGGACTGACGACCAGACGATACGCATCCGGTGAGATCGACTGGACGGGCCGAATCTCGAAATGCGGCGATGCGATGCTGCGAAGTTACCTCTACGAGGCAGCCAATGTCCTGCTCACCCGCGTAGCAAAGTGGTCGACGCTTAAAGCCTGGGGTATCCGGCTTGCGAAGCGAAGCGGGCTGCGCAAAGCCAAGGTTGCGGTCGCTCGAAAGCTTGCCGTCATCCTGCACCGAATGTGGATCGGAGGCACCGAATTCAAATGGTCATCAAAGGAGGCCGCTAATCAGCCTGCATAGTAGGACAACCGAGTTCCCGCCGACCAGCGGGAAACGAACGTCCCTGCCGGGACGCTGGCGTTGGTGCGATCGCCCCAGGCTTTGCGATGCTCGAAGAGCAAAACGCGCTTCACACATTGATACACCAGCGTCATCTTACGCCATCGTGCGGAGGGCACGCCCCTACCGCGGAGAGAACCCTGAACCCGGCAAGGATGTTCATGGAGAGCTTGACCCCTGGCCCGGAATTAGAGAACAGCCTAGGTCAATCAGCGATATGCAGAACCGCATTATGAGTACACGCCCTGGCAATCGCTGGAGCATCTTCCGGTCGGGGGCGCGCGCAGCCACGCGGCAAGGTCATTGAGACGTGAATGAGATAGCGCGCTGTATCCGTCTATATATGCCGAAGCACTGGTCCCACTGCTCCAACGCACAATAGAATATGACAATGTCACCCCCCATCCCCCGAGAGATAGGACGCGAGGAGGTTATCCGCGCCTATGGGAAGACGATCGAAGAAACGATCGCCGGTGCGCAACTCTTGGTGCCTATATAACGCATTTCTGCTGTCGGTTCCCGAAGTCGGGGTTTTGTTTCCTGTGGGGCAAATGCGGGGTTCGTTGAACCTCAGACGCTATTGGGAATTTGCGGCTCAAAACCGATCGTCCGGCTGGAATACATGGTTGGCGTTTTCAATTGCGCCGACAGACAAAGCGCTAAAGGTCGTCAAATAAATTACTGTGAGTGGAGAGGGATATTGATCTCGTGGGTGATCCAACAACGGTGCGAAAAAGGGAAGCCCTGCGCTTCAGCCCGCTCTTCAACGTCCATATTTGTACGGATTGGTTTTTACCCCCGGTCACGTTGACCAAATCAACGATTTGCACAGTCACCAGCTCCCTTGTACGATCACCAAAGTCCCTTTGGACCGTGCCAGCTAGCAGCTGAGCGTCGCCCGAAGGGCGTAACACAGGGGCTATGGGCTATGAAGAAATTCCTCTTCGCAATCGGCGTGCTGGCGCTCGGCCTCACGGCTACGGTTCCGGCACACGCAGACTTCGCCATCGTGAAGTTTAACAGCGGGTACTGCCGCATTTGGGACAACACCGCTGTGGCGCCGCCGGACGGAACGTTCGTCTGGTTTGTGTGGGGCTATCACCGCTACTACCACCTGCCGACCTTGGCGATCGCCCAGTACAAGCTGGCACACGTCGTCGCTCGGCACCTGTGCTGGCACTATTGAGCAATCGGGCTCAACTGCGCTAAAGGCCGGTTCTTAAGAATTGGGGGTGATGGGTGGCGCCGGTACTCCGCGGCGCGGGGTTGGGGCTATATGACGCGAGGTCGCGCAGGGGACAGCAAAGGTTACCTGGGATCCCGTTCGTTTGGCCGGTTTTGTTATGTAGATTTTCTCGCGCAGCTGCGGGCCAAAATCGAAGGGGTCAAATATTGGGCTCCTGCCCTCCCGCCTGTCGTGCATCCGGATTGCCTATGATAGCTGCGGAGGTAATGGCTACAATTGATCGCGAGGACAGGGCGGCGGCATCGCTATCGTATAAGACAGCTGACATCCAAGTGATCCAAGTGCCAAAAAATCAAGCAGCTCAGTCCTGATCTGGCACGACTTGAGCACAATCCGTGTGCCAATCGATTCCGTCTGATAATCCGTGTGTGGGTTCAGGA
This sequence comes from uncultured Alphaproteobacteria bacterium, assembly GCA_963806465.1. Taxonomy (GTDB): domain Bacteria; phylum Pseudomonadota; class Alphaproteobacteria; order Rhizobiales; family Xanthobacteraceae; genus BOG-931. The sequence continues at coordinate 87,228 of CAWDZD010000081.1, forward strand.
AATTATAGGTCAGGGCAGAGACCGCCAGAGAATTCAAAACCGGTAGCTTCATTGAAATATGTGTATAACCGAAACCGTTATCGAGAGCTCCATGCCCCTTGCCCAAATTGACGACGCGATCGGCGCTGTAGTCGCCCACAGGGATGCCGCCTCGACTGTAGACCATAAATTGTTCACACCCTCATTCCATTTTAATGAAAGCTGCGGGGCCGGATCGCCGAATGACCTGAGCGTATCGCTGATTTGCGTCCTCGCTCCGCGGACCGGAATGAAAAGCTTGTAATCCAGGCATCCGCCCCAGACCGGCGTCGCGAGCGTGTAGGAAGGCGCGAGAATAGCGATATCGACATTTGTCTTGATATCAGAGTTGAGTTGAACTCTTCGCGTCGTCCGTGGGAAAAGCGGAAGCACATCCGCCGTCGCGACGTTGCTCCCAGCCGCTAGCGTGGCGTGAAATTTTGTGACTGAATTTAATCCCTGTATCTCTTACGCGGCCGGCCCATCAGCAGCGGTTGAAACAGCACCGCGGCAACCATGGTGCACGCGAGCGTAAGCGACAGTAACCTGCCCATGCTTGACATGCCAGGATGACTTGATAGCCACAGGCAACCAAAGGCAGTTGCCGTAGTCATCGCACTAAATAGCACGGCGCGCGTAAGGCTCGACTGTAAGAGCCCTGTTTGGCCCGCGCGCCACGCAATGATGTAATAGATCTTGAACGCCACGCCTACGCCAAGTAGCACCGGCAAGGCAATGATATTGGCAAAGTTAAGTTGCAACCCAATTGCAGCACAGATTTCCAGTGTCACCGTGGCCGCTAGCAGCAGTGGGATCAGTGTCAATAGCACGTCGCTGAGGCGTCGCAGCGAGATCCACAGCAAGATGGTGATCAAAACTACGGCTAACACTCCCGCCTGAATAAAGGCGACTACGACGGAGTGGCGGGCTTCCAGATTTCTAATCGGGCCGCCGCTTGCCGACGGCTCCGCAGTTTGGACCGCACGTGCGAATTCGCGCAACACGTCGCTTTTATTTGGGTCACCTTTCGGGAAGGCCTGCACCCTTGCTCTGCCGTCTGCCGAAACCCAGTCCTTTGACAGATCGGATGGAATGTTTTGTTCCGTGACAGGTCCTGCCTGTAATAGGTTGCGCCAGTCTTCGAACGTGAATCGAAGAGGCGCGATAAAGGTCGCTTCCGTCTGCACACGGAGCTTTGCATTCGAGTTCGCAAGCTCGGACAAGACCTTCGCGAGACGCCGCGCAGCACCAGCACCGGGGGTAGTCTGGGCGCCTGCGACGCCGACCAGCGCAGCGGCTGCTCGCTCGAGCGCCGCTATCGTCTCCTGATCGGACGGCGCTGGCTGCGGTTCCAATTCCAGGACCGGATCAAGCGCAGTGGCCGCACGATGAATAAGTGCAAGCTTCGTCGGTTGGTCATCGGGTATTAAAGTCTCAAGCGTCCTGACGCTCCCAACCTCAGGAACCTTCGACAACTGCTCGGCCGTTTGGCGCGCGACCGCAAGTGATGGGGCCAATACGTCGATCGCGCTTGCGCCGGTCGCAGGATCATCGCGCAGGTCGAGATAAGTTGCGACCGATTCAGTCCTTTGATTGCGCAAGTTCATGGGGTTGAAATCGAATTGTAAATGAGACAGCAGAGGCAGGCTGCCAAGCACGATTAGGATTGTAGCGATAATGATGGGAATCCGGTGCCGATCGGTAAAATGATCGACCGGTGCAAGCCATCGACAACCGACCCGCTTCATCTCCTTCGGCGGTTTGAATACTGTGAGCATCGCGGGCAGAAGCGTTATGCTGCCGAGGTAAGCGACGATCATACCGATGCCGGCGATCTCCCCTAATTCGGCAAGCCCACGATAAGCCGTCGGCAGAAATGAGAAAAAGCCTGTTGCTGTGGCGGCGGCGGCGAGGGTCAATGGGATGCTCGCCTTTTCAGCTGTTTTTAGTAAGGCGACTGGGAGATCGTCGACATTGTAGCGTTCGGCGCGATACCGCATGCTGTATTGGATTCCAAAATCCACGCCGATGCCAATGAACAGCACGGCAAACGCGATTGAAATAGGATTGAGCGGGCCGACAAGCCAAAATCCCAGCGCCGACGTGACGGAGAGACCGACAAAGATGTTGATAACCACCGCGGCGATGATCTTGAGCGATTTTAGTGCCGGCCACAAAATAAGCAGAACAACCGCGACAGTGGCGATTGTACTCGGCACAACTCCTTCTTTGAGCGTAGCAAACTCCTCATCCTGGATCGGGACCGGACCGGTCAGCCGCACGCGCGCGCCGTAACGGGCCCCAAGCTCGAGTTCGGATACTGTTTGTCGGATCCGCTGCGTTGCCTTATAGCCAGGCTCTAAAGCTGTAAAGTCTAACACCGGTCGAATCAGAATGATTCGGCGCAAGTCCCCGGGTTGAGGCGGTTCGTCTCGCATCAATTCGCGCCAAGAAAAGGTCGCGAAGCGGCCAGCGAGCTCGTCCTCAATTGTTTGGGCGGCGATGCTCAAAGGATGAGTTAGGTCGTCCAAGGAGGTCAGGTTAGTCGACACACCGGTCAGGACCAGGAGTAGAGCGCGGCTCAAACCGCGAAGGCTTGGGTCAGCCGCCAGAACCTTGACGAGAGGCAGGCCCTGCGTGAGCGCCCCGATATTTTGCCGGAGTGCATCAGTCGGCTGGTACAACAATCCATTGTGGATGAAGAATGGGTTCGATCCTGGCTCGTTGACCGATTGGAACAGGTCTTGGTTCTTGGACAACTCTTGCGTAAGTGCGGTCGTTGCGCCTGCCACGCGCTCCGCACTTGGCGCACTGACCACCACGAAAATGGTTCCGACTTGCTGGGGGAATGCTTGAGAAAATGCAAGCTCTTGCTTGCGCCAAGACAGATCTGATGAGATGAGCTTATTAACGTCAGTGTCGATAGCAAAATTCCGTGCGATGTACATGCAGGAGGCGATTGTCAGGAGCACAGCAACGGTGATCACGATCCATGGGCGTCGTATACAGAAAATAAGCACCCGACGAGACATGCTCTGGCGCTGATCACCAGGGACGAGAGAGTGATCTGAATGGAAGCTGCGCAGCTGTGTCGCACGAAAAGAAAAGGACACAAGTCCTCCCGGCGCTTAGTTGCCTTAAATGTAGTCGCGGCCGAGCGTTCCCTTACAAGCAAGACTTCCTTCTAAACACACTTTGCCAGACGCGCCGCCACGGCCTGCGCGACTCACTGGTCGCGTTCTCGTTTGCAAATCCACGCACTAGTCTGCTTCAGGCCGGCAAAGTTCGTCGGATATTCGATGAGCGCTTTGACATCGATAGTAGCAAAGATAATCCAAACAACAGGGATGCGAAACGAAGGTGATCGTGGTCGTATCATACACATCGTTAGCCGTCCTGTCAGCCAGCTGCAATCGTCAGCTTCACTGTACGATTGAACCGCCATGTTCCTAAAAACTAGTTGAACAATATCAACACAAGGCTCCAAAGCGTTTGATACAAATCAAAATCTCGAGGTAGTTCGTTGCGAGCGGCCGTGGATCAAAAAGAGGTTGTAAGGCGATAGATTACACCGATTTGGAAACACCAAATCACGTCGTGCGAATGCGAGAATTAGACTGGCAAACGACCGTTTGTAGGCGTTCCAAAACCGCCACTTTGGCGTGAGCTTGTCCGCGATGTTCAGACTGCTCGACCACCTTAGCAGCGATGCGCGCCTGACGAGGGCTGGCTGGGGTGTGCCCTCACAGGGGCATGCGCGACTTTTGTTGCTTCATACTGGCAATCCGGGCACTCATACGTCCGCTGATCATAGCTTGGTTTGCATGGGCAGATGCGGGCGAGCCACATTTGAGCGCCGCACTTCGGGCAATAGGGTCGGGCTATAACTTCGGGCGGAATGGCAACAAACGAAGCCATTCTTACCTCCTGGTCTGTGAGCCACCGATACGTCTCGAAGGCTCAATCCCCGACCGCTCCAAAGTACACTCGGATTGTGACAATTGCGATTCCCAAAAGCCGTATACGCGCTGCACTTGTGGGCCTCGTCGATAATCACAAGGCCCCATCGCACATGCCAAACGCGCTCGCGCACCGAATCTTGCTTGGCATAATCGAGCGAGGCGATCACCTGCGGGGCGCGCTGCCATGGATTGACCAATTGCTGCTGATCGACTGCCGAGAAAATCATGTCGAACGGCTCGTTGAACCAGCGCAGCAATTCATCCCGCCATTGAATGTCAGCGGCGCGCGACAGAGGATCAGGATGCGATCGATCGCTTCCCGATCCTTGATGACGAGCCCGGCCATGTTGTCTTGCCGGCGCCAGCGTCGTCGGCGAGCAGAAAGCCAACCGCGGTTACGGCAGCATTTTCATGTAAACGCCTCGATCTGATGGGGTAATGTGCGGATGCTCGAAAGGCTAACCGCGAAGTGGCGATCATCCGTGTAGGCCAATCGGATGCGCGCCGAGTCGACCAAGAGGCGCACCTTATCGGCCTCCGCTGGCGAAATCTTGGCCGCTCCTACGGTAGTCCGGCCGAACAGTAGTTCCGCCTCATCGGCCGAGAGGATCGCCTCGTCAGGAGGACCGTCAGGCAGACGCACGCGGGCATTCATAGCCGGCGCCGATGAGGCGTACGGCTTCTACCACAACCGGCTCGCGGAAATGGCCGAGCAGCGTGACCCGCTGTCCGATCGGAATTCCCCAGCCCCACTCCGTTCGCGCACAAACTCTAGGCCTGCGTTGGCGGAACACTACTTCCTGTCAGGCGGGGAAGCTACCACCCCGCTTTGCGCCCGTCCCTCGCGTCATCCCCGCGGCCCACGGCTCCCGCCTACTGGCGTAACGCTCATAACGGGCTTCATATCCCAGACCGCGCCGCCGGTGCTTGATGCCGCCTTGCGCCTCGCCGCTCATGCGGCGCATTGCGATCCAACACGATCCCCTCCAGCCGATGGCGGTCGGTTCGTGTGACGTTCACAACAATTCCTGCTCTCATGTTGAGAGCTTGAACTGCTTCGGACGATTTGGGAATCGTCCGAATGAATCACATCACTAGGACACCAAAAAAGTGGTTTGAGGGCGGTGAGGAAAGCGTGTACGTGGCGCCCGCACCACCCCTGTAGAACCCGCAAGATAAAGACGGACGCGATCCTATAGAAGTCGCAGATAATACGCTGCGCGTGCGGCTTGGCCGCGATCTGCCAACTCACCGAGCGCGTGCCGCCGCGGACCTGTGCCGAGTGTCCGGCTGTGCCGTAGTGAATCCGAAAAGCCGGGAGAAAATATTCTGCCCGCCGCCCCATCCTAAAATCTGGTCGGGCACAGCTAGCGCCTCCCGGCGAACGCCATTGTCTTTGCGCTCGATCGCAATATCCGCAACCTTGCGGTCGTCACTTTTCAAGATAGCCAAAAGAGCCTTGTCACGGCCGTAAATATCGTCGCGGAATTGCAGCTTACCGTCCTTGTCGACGAAGGCGGTCTGATAGGTCACGTGGACTGGAATAAAAAACGGCAACCGAACTTCAATTTCCGAGGTGCCGAACATGCTGCGGATGCGGTCCTCGGTGTAGCCTTCGCGCGGCCGCGCGATCGCTAGCAACACTTCGGCATATTTCGCCGGATTCTCCACACGCATGCAGCCATGACTGCTGTCCCGCACCGGTTTGGAGAACAGATATTTTTCGTTTGAGTCGTGCTGATAGACCAAAAACTTGTTGGGGAAGTTAAAGCGCAACTGGCCGAGAGCGTTGTTGGGGCCCGGCGGCTGCGAAATATGAATGGTGTTGTCGCGGTTGTGGGTCACGGTAAGACCCATCCGCTCCAATATGGTTAAGTCCTGTCGCATCAGCGGCAAGTACTCTTTCGCGGCGATCGTGTCTGGTATGTTCCAGGTCGGATTGACGGTGATGGACTTCATCTCGGCGGTCATGATCGGCGTGGGCGTTTCCGGCTTGCCATCAACGATTTTCGTTGCCCACACTTGCCGACCGTTTTGAACGACGTAGAGCACATAATCGGGAAGATTGACGAGCACGTAAGTCTTACCGAGATCGTGCGGCATCCAGCGCCAACGTTCCATGTTGGCGATAACCAGGTCGATAGGCCGACGGGAGTGGCGGCCGTTGAGCAGGTCGAGCGTCGCCGCCGTGAGCACGCCTGTCGCTTTCAGGTTGTTGTCCTGCTGAAACTTTTTCACCGCCTCAGCAAGCGCTTTGTCGAAAATGAGCCCGTCGCCGGTCACGCCGAGGCGTTCGCGCAGTTGCGGGACCCGCTCATCCTGTGTACCGACCTTGAGCGCCGGTCCGTCCGCAATCGGCGCCTTGCCCCCGGTCATGTTGGTGCGAAGTTCCGCAAGCTTAGCCTTTAGCTCCAGATAGCCGGCTGCTTGCGGCTCATAGGCTGCGAGCGCTGCAGCGATGTCATTGGTGGCGGCCAGGTTGGCCAGCACATCGGCCGGCGCGGACGGCTTCAATTCGTAGAAAATATCGCCGCTAACCCGCGTCCAATGAATCCGTCCCACCTGCGCGTGGTGCGCGTAGTTGGCAACCGCGAGAGTTAGTTTGACTTCGGCGTCGGCGATGGCGGCCGGGTCGGTCAGAAACGTGAAATCCGGTACCGGATAGTCGGCCGGATCGAGACCGTCGGCGTCGACACGGGCGAGATAGGCCATTGCCGCCTGGGCGCGCTCATTGGCTTTGCCGTCGGTGATCCACAATGGCGCGTAATTGCGGGCTGAATAAAATGGCTCGAACGCGGTCCTTGCTATGTCGCCCTGAAGCAGGCCGCGCAACTGATCCGCGACCGGGTCCGTAATGACAGGCGCCGGAGCCACACCGGGTGAAACGGCGGCCGCCGGGGCCGGTGTGATCGCAGGGTTGGTCGGCGCCTCTTCGCCTCCGGCTCCGGGGCTCGATTTTGGCGGCAAAGCCCCGACTGCATCGGGAACGACAGCTGCCCTGGGTACTTCATCTCCCGCCGACGAGGCCGCCGGTTGCGGGATGGCGGAGGAAGTCCCCGGCTCGGCAGGAGCGACCGCGTTTGGCACTTCATCGCCACCGGTTGAAGCTGCCGGATTCGGCTTCGGCGTAGTGTTATTGGGGATGAACGCAGAGTTCGGCACCTCATCGCCTTCGCTTGAAGCCGATGGATCTGGCGCCGTCCGCAAATCAGCGTTTTGAACAAACTTTGCCGGGGCAGGCGTCGCACTATGCTCGCCCGCTCTGCCCCATCCGGACTTCGACCAGCCGAACGCACCGCCAGCAGCAACAAGAACGACGGCAATGAGGATCACCAGTCGATCGACACTGACACCGGACATTGCAGGTTCCCCTCCAGA
>CAWDZD010000082.1:0-111279 GCA_963806465.1 uncultured Alphaproteobacteria bacterium
TAAGAAAGACACACGTCGTTTCTCTATCGGGACAATATTATGGCAGAATTCATCTGGTCGATGTCACGAATATAACTAACCATGTCTTAAAGCCGGCGCGAATATGATTAAATAACTCGTAATTTATGTGGAAAATCCCAATATAAGCCCAGTCACGAGTTGTTATCCTTAAGAGACCGTTATTGCTCCAGCAATGCGCATCACAGGCAGCGCACTCGGGGCCGGGCATTGTTGGGGACCGCGGTCGTGAGCGCGATCGCTGATCTGGCCTTGCGCGAGGCCAAATCTTACGTTCGCGGAAGGCACCAATCGGCGTCCGCGCGTCTCGCCGGCAAAGCAGCATGAGCGTTCCGAAAAAAGACATCGAACCCGAGATCGAGATCGAAGAGGACGAGGAACCGTCGCTTCCGCCAACGGAAGAGATGGATGCCGCGGTCGCTTCCGAGAAGGCGGACGATTTGCTTGCCGCTGGGCGCAACGCGATCCTACGCTTCGCCAAGCTGGCGCCGTCGCAGCCCGGCGTTTACCGCATGATCGATGGGCGTGGCGACGTGCTCTATGTCGGCAAAGCCAAGAATTTGCGCAATCGGGTTCGCGCCTATGCGCGTCCGGCCGGCCTCGATACCCGGATCGAAGGCATGATCGCGGCCACCCGCGCGCTCGAATTCGTCGTCACCCGCACCGAGACGGAAGCGCTGCTGCTCGAAGCCAATCTGATCAAACGGCTACGGCCGCGTTTCAACGTGACGCTGCGCGACGACAAGTCGTTCCCGTACATCCTGATCACCTCAGACCATTGGGCGCCGCAGATTCTCAAGCATCGCGGGGGGCGCACCCGGCCGGGACATTATTTCGGGCCGTTCGCTTCGGTCTGGGCGGTCAACCGCACCATCAACGCGTTGCAGCGCGCGTTTCTGTTGCGCTCGTGCAGCGACCCTTTCTTCGAGAGCCGTACGCGGCCGTGCCTCTTGCACCAGATCAAGCGCTGCTCGGCGCCCTGCACCAACGAGATCGATTTTGGCGAGTACGCGGTGCTGGTGCGCGAAGCCAATGCGTTCCTGTCCGGCCGCAGTAAGGCGGTCAAGGACGAACTGGCCGGCGAGATGGAGAAGGCGTCGCAGGCGCTCGATTTCGAGCGCGCGGCGATCTATCGCGACCGCTTGGCGGCGCTGTCAGCGATCCAATCATATCAGGGCGTCAATCCGCGCGGCGTCGAGGAAGCCGATGTGTTCGCGCTGCATCAGCAGGGTGGTTTTGCCTGTGTCGAGGTGTTCTTCTTCCGCACCGGTCAGAACTGGGGCAATCGCGCTTATTTCCCCAAGGCCGACCGGTCGATCTCGACCGGCGAAATCCTCGGAGCGTTCCTCGCGCAGTTCTACGACGACAAGCCGCCGCCGCGGCTGATCCTCATCTCCCACGACATCGAGGACCGCGAATTGCTGGCGGAAGCGCTTGCCACCAAAAGCGGCCACAAGATCGAGGTCATGGTACCGCGGCGCGGCGAGAAAAAGGATCTGATCGAACACGCGCTCGCCAACGCGCGCGAGGCGTTGGGCCGCAAGCTTGCCGAAACATCCTCGCAGGAGCGGCTATTGCGGCAACTTGCCGAGACCTTCGGCTTGGTGCGGGTACCGCGGCGCATCGAGGTCTACGACAATAGCCACATCCAGGGCGCCAACGCGGTTGGCGCGATGATCGTCGCCGGAGCGGAGGGCTTCCGCAAACGCGACTACCGCAAGTTCAACATCCGCTCGGCGGACCTCACTCCCGGAGACGACTTCGCTATGATGCGCGAAGTGCTGACGCGCCGCTTCAAGCGGCTGATGGCGGAAGCGCCGCGCGCGACAGGCGAGGAACGCGAGCAAGCGCTCGTTACCTCTGCCCATGAAGGGCATGTCGGTGCGGCGTCGCCCATTCCGCCGCCACAAGGGGGGCCGGAACAGCAAGTCGAGTCCGAGGAGCAGGACGAATTGCCGTGGCCGGACCTGGTCCTAGTCGACGGCGGGCAAGGGCAGCTCAGCGCGGCGCGCGACGTGCTCGGGGAGCTTGGGGTCGAGGTGCCCATGGTCGCGATTGCCAAGGGGCCGGACCGCGACGCCGGCCGCGAAACCTTCTTTGTTCCGGGCCGCGACTTATTCAAGCTGCCGCCGCGTGATCCGGTGCTGTATTTCGTCGAGCGGCTGCGCGACGAGGCGCATCGTTTTGCGGTCGGTTCGCACCGGGCGCGACGCATGCGCGATCTGCGCGAAGCGGGCTTGCAGGAAATCGCTGGCATCGGCCCAACGCGGAAACGGGCCTTGCTGCATCACTTCGGGACGCTCAAGGCGATCGAGCGTGCGTCGGTCACCGACTTGATGCAGGTCGATGGTATTAGCGCGGAAACCGCGCGACGCATTTACGAATTCTTCCACGAGGGTGCGGCGTGAGCGGAACTTACGGCAGCGGGCGGGCAGGGGACTTCGACGCATGCGCCGCGAAGCAGGCATGCGCGCTCAGCCTCTGTCGGCTTTGCCGGCGCGGCGCTATGGTGGGGCCATGAATTCGACCACGACGACCACCGGGCGGTTGCGCGCCCATCCGTTCGCGCTTCCCAACATTCTGACCTACGGCCGCATTGTCGCGATCCCGATCGTGGTCGGCTGCATGTTCTGGCAAAGCATCCTCGATGGCCCGCTCTGGCTTCGGTGGGTGGCGCTCGCCTTCTTCATCGCGGCCGCGATCAGCGATTTCTTCGACGGCTACCTGGCGCGCATGTGGGCCCAGCAATCGTCGCTCGGCCGCATGCTCGATCCGATCGCCGACAAGCTTCTGGTCTCGTCGTGTCTGTTGATGCTGGCGGCCGAGGACACCATCCGGGGCTGGGCGTTATTGGCGGCGATCGTCATCCTGTGCCGGGAAATCCTGGTCTCGGGCTTGCGCGAATATCTCGCCGAGTTGCGCGTGAGCGTGCCGGTGACGCGGCTTGCCAAATGGAAAACCACGCTGCAGCTGATCGCCGTCGGATTTCTCATTGCCGGCGACGCCGGCGACGCCATCGTCCCGGTGGTCACCAAGATCGGCGTCATGCTGCTGTGGCTGTCGGCACTGCTGACGATCTATACCGGATGGGATTATCTGCAGGCCGGATTGCATCATCTGACTCGGGAGGATGCGTGAGGCTTCTGTATTTCGCCTGGGTGCGCGAGCGCATCGGCAAGGCGGAAGAGCACGTCGATCCGCCGGCCGGCGTCGGCACCGTTGCCGACCTGATGGCGTGGCTCGCTAAGCGCGACGAGCAATATGCCTACGCCTTCGAAAACGCCAAGGTGATCCGCGCCGCCATCGATCACCGTCACGTCCGGGCTGACGCGGCGATCGCCGGCGCCAACGAAATCGCATTTTTCCCGCCGATGACCGGCGGCTAGAATTTTCGAAGCCGCTCATTCCCGCGAAGGCGGGAATTCTAGCGCCTGGGTACCGCCTTCGCGGTGACGAGCGGATCGAGGAATGCCGATGACCACGACAATCCGCCTGCAGCGCGAAGCCTTCGATGTCGCAGCCGAAGTTGAGCGGATGACGCGCGGACGCACCGATGTCGGCGCGGTCGTCACCTTCACCGGGCTCTGCCGTGCCGACGAGAACGGCCAGCCGATTGCGGCCCTCACCCTTGAACACTATCCCGGCATGGCGGAGGCAGAGATCGCCCGCCACGTCGAGGAAGCGAGCGCGCGGTGGCCGCTGATGGGTGTGACGGTCGTGCACCGTTACGGGCGCATCGAACCCGGCGAGGTCATTGTTGTGGTGGCGACGGCATCAAGTCATCGGGAAGCCGCGTTCGCGGCGGCATCGTTTTTGATGGATTACCTGAAGACCCGCGCGCCATTCTGGAAGCAGGTCGAGGCGGCCGGCGGAACCACCTGGGTCGAGGCTAAGACCGCCGACGACGCTGCGGCCGAACGTTGGTCGGCGCCGCCGCCCAGACGGGAGGCGGCGAAGTAGCTATTCCGCCGCGACTTGGGCGGGCTCGGTCCGAAGTTTGGGATTGAGCTCGCAGGCTTCTTCCCAGCTCACGACGTTGAGCGATTTGACGAACTTGCCGACGCCGTCGACCTCGGCGCAGAACAGGCCGAGCTCGATAATCTCCTCGTCGGAAAAGTGCTTGGCGAGATCGGCATAGACTTCGTCCTTGTCGATGGCGTGCTCGCCTTGCTTGAACAGCTCCGCATAATGCAGCGCCGCCTTCTCGCGCGCGGTGAAATGCCTGCTGCCGGCATAGTCGAACAGATCGCCGATCATGGCTTCCGTCAGCCCTTCCGCCTTGGCGACGTTGGAGCGCACCGTCGAGCAATAGCCGCACTGATGCGCGACCGAGATTTTGATGCGGCACATTTCCTTGAGCTTGTGCGGCAAGACGCCCTGATAGAGAAGCTTGTTCCAGTATTCGACCCAGGCGGTGCCGAGCTTGCCGCGGGTCATCAGGCTGACGACGCGCGGATCGGGTGCGCCGGTGCGCTTGGCCGATTCGATCAGCTCACGCGTATGCGGGGTCTTTTCGTTCTCATCGATGTAACGCAACCGGGGCATTTGCTTCCTCACTGCCGTTTTGTTGGACCGATCAGTTGGCGAGCTTGCTCAGCCACACCTTGTTGTCGTGGAAGGCGGCCCCGCCGAACGGCGCCACCGGATCGGCGCCGGTCAGCGTATTGATGCCGCGGCCGTCGGCATAAGCCGAATTCGGCCACAGCGATTCGGCGATCAGCACGCCGCGGCGCACGCCGTCGAACAGCCTGGCATGCAAGCGCACGACGCCGCGGCGATTGCCGAGCCTGACTTCGTCGCCGTCGGCGATCTCGAACTTGGCGGCATCTTCGGGATGGATCATTGCCGTGGGCCGCTGCTCGCGCGCCAGCGAGGTCGGCGTTTCGGTGAAGCTCGAATTGAGAAAGCCGCGGGCCGGCGACGTGGCCAGCCGGAACGGATGCTCGGTGTCGGCCTCCTCGATCACCTCCCAGTGATCGGGTAGAGACGGGATCGCCTGCGACGCGCCATAGATCACCTGCCGGCGGGTGAACGGCACGTTAGGCCAGTCCGGCTTGAAGCGGAACTTGCCGTCCGGATAGGCGAAGCCGTTGAGATAATGCGCGGTGGCAAAATCCGGCTGACAATCGATCCAGCGATTGGCCTCGAGCTCGGCGAGCGTGCCCCAGCCGGATTTTTGCAGCGTGACGTCGATCAATTCGCGCGCCGTCATGGCGAAGCCCGGGTGCTCGGCACCGACGCGCTTGGCGAGGGCGCAAATGACGTCGTGGTTCGAGCGGCACTCGCCCGGCGGCTCGATCAGCTTCGGGCCAAGCAGAATGTATTGGCTGCCGCCGGCGGTATAGAAATCGTCGTGCTCGACGAACATGGTTGCGGGCAGCACCACGTCCGCCATCTTGGCGGTGTCGGTCATGAATTGCTCGTGCACGCAGACGAACAGGTCGTCGCGGGCAAATCCGCGTTTCACCTTCTCCTGATCGGGCGCGACCGAAACCGGATTAGTGTTCTGAATGAGCATGGCGGTCACCGGTGGACCGCCGCGCAGCGCGTCCTCCTCGCCGGTCAGAATCGCGCCGATCCGCGACTGGTCGAGCGTGCGGATCGAAGGATCGCGCTTATCGGTGCCTTCGATCATGCTGGTGTTGAGATGAAAGATCGCGCCGTTATTGTGGAAGGCGCCGCCGCCCTCGAGCCGCCAGGCGCCGGTGACCGCGGCGATGCAGCTTGCCGCATGCATGTTGATGGCGCCGTTGCGCGAGCGGGAAAAGCCATATCCGAGGCGGAAGTACGCCCGCTTATTGTCGCCGACCAGCCGCGCGAACGCTTCGATCGTCTCCGCCGGCGCGCCCGTGATGCGTGACGCCCATGCCGGATCGCGGCTGCGCAAATGTTCAGCCAGCTCGTGCGGCGCATCGGTATAGCGATCGAGATAATCCCAGTCGGCCTTGTTGTCGCGGAACAGGCAATGCATCACCGCGCAGGCCAGCGCGCCGTCGGTCCCGGGCCGGATCAGCACCGGCAGATCCGCTTGCCGCATCGTGTCGTTCATATAGACGTCGACGACGACGATCTTGGCGCCACGCCGTTTGCGCGCGTGCGTCGCATGCGTCATCACATTGACCTGGGTATTCACCGCGTTGGTACCCCAGATCACCACCAGATCGGACTTCGCCATCTCGCGCGGATCGCTGCCGGCAAGAAGGCCAGTGCCGGCGACAAATCCGGTCCAGGCCGGATTGACGCAGATCGTCGAGAAGAAGCCGGAATATTTCTTGGCGTGCCGCAGCCGGTGGATGCCGTCACGCATCACATAGCCCATGGTGCCGGCATAGAGATACGGCCAGATCGTCTCGGAGCCGTGCGTGCGTTCGGCGCGGATGAATTGCTCGGCGACGAGATCGAGCGCGTCGTCCCACGAGATCGGTGCGAATTGCCCGCTGCCTTTCGGCCCGGTTCGCCGAAGCGGCTGTTTCAGACGATCGCGATGATGGACGCGCTCGGCATAGCGGGCCACCTTGGCGCAGATGACGCCGGCTGTGTAGGCGTTGTCCTTGGCGCCGTAGACGCGGCCGATGATGTTGTTGCCAAAGACCTCGACCTCGAGCGCGCAGGTCGACGGGCAATCATGCGGACAGGCCGAAGCGAGAATGCGGGGGCGGACGGTCTGATTCATTGGACTAGCAGCCTATCGCTTTTCGGCCGCCACAAACAACGGCCAATCGGCCGTCGGAGGTCTCGCGTCTAGGCCGCGGCAGCTTTGCCCTTCGGCTGCACCTCGGCGGTGTAGTCGCTCATCAATTGTTGGGTGATGCGGCCGGGCGTGAAGTTCCAGTCGGCGATCTGGGACACGGCGGTCACTTCCGCGGCTGTGCCGGTGATGAAGCACTCGGAGAAGTCCGAAAGCTCCTCGGGCATGATGCGCCGTTCGATCACTTCAATGTTATGGCGGCTCGCAAGCGCGATCGCCGTCGCCCGCGTAATGCCGGAGAGGAAGCAGTCGGCGATCGGAGTGTGAATCTTGCCGTCCTTGACGAAGAAGATGTTGGCGCCGGTGCATTCGGCGACGCGGCCCTGCCAGTCGAGCATCATGGCATCGGCGAAGCCGCGGCGCTCGGCGCGATGCTTGGAGATGGTACAGATGGCATAGAGCGAGGCGGCTTTGGCGAGCGTCGGCGCCGTTTTCGGATCGGGGCGACGGTATTCCGCCAAATCAAGCTTAATGCCCTTCAATCGCTGCGCCGGGTCGAAATAGCTCGGCCATTCCCAGGTGGCGACGGCGAGATGAATCTTGTTGTTCTGCGCGGAAACGCCGAGTTGCTCGGAGCCGCGCCAGGCGATCGCCCGCACATAGGCGTCCTTTTGATTGTTCTTTTCCAGCACCAGACGCTTGGCGGCTTCGATCTCAGCAACGCTGTAGGGAATTTCGAAATCCATGATCTGCCCCGAGCGCTTCAGCCGCTCGGAATGCTCGATGCTCTTGAACACCTCGCCGCCGTAGGCGCGCTCGCCTTCGAACACCGTGCTGGCATAGTGCAGGCCGTGCGTGAGCACGCTGATCTTGCAATCGGCGGTGGGAATGAGCTTGCCGTCGAACCAAATCAGGTCGGGACGTTGGTCGAAGGGCACCGCCATTGCCTTTCCTCCCTCGGCATGGATTGGCCCGCTCCATGCTGGAAATCGTGCCGCGCAACGGTGGGCCCTTGCGCTTGGCTTTATTCTTCCGCCTTCGGCGGGCTTTTGCTTCGGAACGAGAACTCCCGTTAAGGTCGCGTTTGCCCTAGGAGAGCGCCGTCCGGTGCTGGGCAGCCGCCCGCCGTGGGCGAACCAGGCGCGCCGCTGCTTCAGACATTGCGCTTTTGGGGGTAACAATCAAACCGAAATATGTCAATAGTGCTGACATAATGGCCGACATCAGTCTGACAACACCGAATAAAAGCGGACCGGCCGCGGGGCCGGGCGCGGCGAGCGAGATGCGCGAACCCTACTGGGACCTCATCGAGCTTTTGTTCTTTGCCTATCGCGACTTCGTCGGCGATCCGGATCAATTGCTCGACAAGCTCGGCTTCGGGCGCGCTCACCACCGGGTCCTGCATTTCGTCAATCGCAACCCTGGTATGAAAGTCGCCGAGCTGCTCGACGTTCTGAAAATCACCAAGCAGTCGCTCGGCCGCG
The DNA here is from genome assembly GCA_963806465.1 of uncultured Alphaproteobacteria bacterium. GTDB lineage: Bacteria > Pseudomonadota > Alphaproteobacteria > Rhizobiales > Xanthobacteraceae > BOG-931. The sequence goes on from CAWDZD010000082.1 coordinate 8,191, forward strand.
TGCTCAAGCAGCTCATCGACGAAGGCTACGTCGCGCAAAAGGAGGGCGCCGATCGCCGGCAGCGGCTGCTTTATGTCAGTCCGGCCGGCGAAGCGTTGGCGCTCAAGCTCGCCAATCTACAAACCGCGCGCATCGGACGGGTGCTCGACGAGCTCGGACCCGAGGGTCGCGAAACCGCGCGGCGCTTTCTCGCCGGCATGATCGGCGAGGAGGATCGCGAAAGCGTGCTCCGCCTGATCGCGCGCGCCGACCGCATGCGGCCGAACGGCCGAGATTAAATCGCATGGCGGCGCCCGCAGCAAATCCGGCCGATGACGCGCCGCATCTGCTCGTGGTCGATGACGATCGCCGTATCCGCGCGCTGCTGCTGCGGTTTCTCTTGAGCGAGGGCTATCGCGTCACCACCGCCGAGACGGCGCGCGAGGCGAGGGCGAAGCTCGAAGGTCTCAATTTCGATCTGCTCATTCTCGACGTCATGATGCCGGGCGAGAATGGCTTCGATTTCGCCCGCGCCATCCGCACAACGTCCGCGGTGCCGATCCTGATGTTGACGGCGCGTGACGAGAAGGAGAGCCGCATCAAAGGGCTCGAGATCGGCGCCGACGATTATCTGGCGAAGCCGTTCGAGCCGCGCGAGCTGTCGCTGCGCGTCGCCAGCATCCTGCGCCGGGCGCGGCCGCCGAGCGCGCCGCCGGCGGAGTCGGTCCGCTTCGGTCCATTCGTATTTCATCTGGCGCGGGGCGAGTTGCGCCGCGGCGACGAGACGATCCGCTTGACCGACCGCGAACGCGAAATGCTGCGCGTGCTTGCCTCGAGCGTCGGCGAGACCGTGCCGCGCCAGGCGCTGGCCGGCAACGGCGAGAGCGTCTCGGAGCGCACCGTCGACGTCCAGGTCAACCGGCTGCGGCGCAAGATCGAGCTCGACCCGGCCAATCCGCTGGTCGTGCAGACGGTGCGCGGCGTCGGTTACCGGCTGGTGGCCTCGCCGTGAGCGGCGTCATGACGAGCTTCGACGACAGCGTCGGGCGCTTGCGCAGTGCCGCCAGCCATCTGTTGAGTGCGGCGAACTCCGCCGCCGCTGTTGCCGGCTCGATCGCCGCCCCGATCCGCGGTCCATGGGGCACGTTCACCCTGTGGCTCAAGACCGTGATGCCGAAGGGTCTCTATGCGCGCGCGCTGCTCATCATCATCCTGCCGATGGTGGTGCTGCAGTCGGTGGTCGCCTTCATGTTCGTCGAGCGGCAGTGGAGCGTGGTCAACCGTTACCTGTCGTCGGCGGTGACGCGCGAAATCGCGACCCTGATCGACGTCTACAAGACCTATCCGCAAGGCGCCGACCGCGCCCAGCTGCGCCGCATCGCCCAGGATCGGCTTGGCCTGGTGGTCGATTTTCTTCCCGAGACGCAGCTGCCGCCGCCCGGTCCGAAGCCGTTCTTCTCGCAGCCCGATGCGGCGTTGTCCGACGAAATCCGAAAACAGATCAGATTGCCGTTCTGGATCGACACAGTGGGGCGCTCGTCGATCGTCGAGATCCGGATCAAGCTCGACGATACCATCATGCGGGTGTTCGCGCGGCGTGCCGACGCCTACGACGCCAACGCCTGGATTTTCCTGTTGTGGATGGTCGCCACCTCGCTGGTCGTGCTCACTATCGCCATTCTGTTTCTGCGCAACCAGATCAGGCCGATCGTGCGGCTCGCCGACGCCGCGGAGGCCTTCGGCAAGGGCCGCGAGGTGCAGAATTTCCGTCCGCGCGGGGCGCGCGAGGTCCGGCGCGCGGCCGCTGCCTTTGTGGAAATGAAAATCCGCATCGAGCGCGCCATCGAGCAGCGCACCACCATGCTCGCCGGGGTGTCGCACGATCTGCGCACCATCCTCACGCGCTTCAAGCTCGAACTGGCCCTGCTCGGCGACAGTCCCGAAGTGGAAGCGATCAAAAAAGACGTCGACGAGATGGCGGCGATGCTCGAAGCCTATCTCGCCTTCGCGCGCGGCGACCTCGGCGAGCAGCCGGCGCCGACCGACATGCCGGCCATGCTCGACGAACTCAAAGCCGATAGCGAGCGCCACGGGCACCGGGCGACCGTGGCTTTTCACGGCCAGCCGGAAGTCACCGTCCGTCCGGCGGCGTTCAAACGCTGCCTCGCCAATCTCGTCTCCAATGCCGGGCGCTTTGCATCCACCGTCGCCATCACCGGCCACCGCGATCATCGCTGGCTCACGGTGACGGTAGACGATGACGGCCCGGGCATTCCGACCTCGCTGCGCGAGGACGTGTTCAAGCCATTCCTGCGGCTCGACGACGCCCGTAATCAGGACGAGGGCGGCACCGGGCTCGGTCTCGCGATCGCCCGCGACATCGCCCGCTCCCACGGCGGCGATATCACGCTGGGCGACTCGCCGCTTGGCGGCTTGCGCGCCGCCGTGCGCGTGCCGGTCTAGATTGCGGGCGCTGTTACTTCCGCTGCATGTCGGCGGCAGCGCGGGCGAGGATTTCCACCAGATGCGCCTCGGCATCAGCGTCGCCTTCGAGACGCTTGCCGATGGTTTCGCGCAGATGGTCGAGGGCGGCGTCGGTCAGCGGCGGCAGGGAGCCGCGGTCCGCGCGGTCGCCGCGCATATGGCACCGCCAGCGGATCACGCGTTCGCCGAGCGCGTTGATCCGATCGAGGACGGCGTCAACGATCTGACGATTGGCCTTGAGGTAGGCGCTGCCTTCTTCGGTGATGGTGTAAAGCTTCTTTGAGCCTTCGGTGGAGGCGGTGACGTAGCCGGCTTCCTCGAGAAAGGTCAGCGTCGGATAGACGATGCCGGGGCTCGGGCTGTACCAGTCGGCGGTCTTCTCTTCGAGCAGCTTGATGATCTCATAGCCGTGCCGCGGCGCCTCGGCGATCAGCGCCAGCGCCACGAGCCGCAGGTCGCCTTGTGCCAACATCCGCCGCGCGCGCATCCAATCTTCCGGGTCGCGCCCGCCGAAGTCCCAGTTGCCGCGCCTGCCGAAACCAAAGCGACCGCCGCCATGTCGGCCGGCAGCCCATTTCCAGCCGTGCCCGTAGTGATGTCCATGTTCATGATGTCCGCGCATTTTTCGATCTCCTTTTTGCAAAGATATATCTGCAGATAGATCATCGCGAGATATAGCGCAAGATATATCTTTCACGCCGCGGCCTTCTTGACGTAATATCCCTGGGAGTATATTCGTATACGTATAAACGTAGCGGCATACCTGTGACGCAAGAAACTCACCCGGCAAATCCCCTGGCTTTGGCCGTGCTCGCCTTGCTGTTCGAGCGGCCGATGCATCCGTACGAAATGGGTTTGATCCTGCGGCAGCGGCACAAAGAGGAGAGCATCAAGTTTCGATATGGCTCGCTGTATACAGTGATCGACCTCATGCTGCGGCGGAGCTTCATCGTTGCGCGCGAGACCGCGCGCGACGGCCGCCGGCCGGAACGCACGGTCTACGAGATCACCGCCGCCGGACGCGAGAAGCTGCGCACCTGGATGGCCGATCTGATCGGTGAGCCGATCAAGGAATATCCGCAATTCGAGGCGGCGCTTTGCCTGTTGCCGGTGCTGCCGCCGGACGAAGCGCTGGCGCTGCTACGCCAACGGCAGGACCGGATCGAACACAATTCCACCGCGTTGACGCAGCAGATCGCGGCGGTCGCGGATGAGAACTTTCCGCCGCTGTTTCTCATCGAAACCGAATATCGGCTCGCGCTGCTCAAGGCCGAGCAGCATTTCGTCGCCGATCTGATTGCGCGAATCGAGAACGGCTGGGGGCCGCTCGAACTGTGGCGTTCCATCCACACCGACCGCGAGGCGACGCTGACGAAGCTTTATCGCCAATTCGGAGGCGCGCCGATGACTTAGAAAAATGGCAGCCCCGGCGATGCTGCAACATCGCCGGGGCCTCGGACCCAAAACCGAACGCGCGGAGCGCACTGGCTTCAGGCACCCACACCGAACCTACCAGCCAAACCCGGTAAGCCCAACACTCCGCGCAAACAGCTGTGTCGCGCTCCGCGACCAGAACGCCCGCTTGTTTGAACGGAGAGCATCATGACTGCACAACCCAACATCAAATCCATCGTCGCCGCGGTGCCGGCACCGCTCCATGTCGTCATCATCGGCGGCGGCATTGGTGGCCTGACGCTGGCGCAAGGCCTGAAAAAGTCCGGCGTCAGCGTTGCCGTCTATGAGCGCGACCGCACCCGCACCGACCGGGTGCAAGGCTATCGCGTCCACATCAATCCGACCGGCGGCCTGGCCTTGCACGAATGCCTGCCGACGCCGTTGTTTGACGCATTCGCGCGCACTTGCGGCAAGCCCACCCAGGGCATCCGATTTGTCACCGAGCGGATGAAAGTGCTGCTGTCGCTCGATGAACTGAACACGCTAAAGCATTCCGGCGGCGACGGCGTGGCCCAACATCGCTCGGTGAGCCGCATCACGCTCCGCCAAGTGCTGCTGTCCGGCCTCGACGATGTCGTGCATTTCGGCAAGACCTTCGTACGCTATGAAGAGCTGCCGGCCGGCCGAATCCGCGCCCATTTCGAGGATGGCACGACGGCGGAGGGCGACGTGTTGGTCGCCGCCGACGGCGGCGGCTCGCGCGTGCGCCGGCAATATCTGCCGCATGCCGAGCGCGTCGATACCGGGGTCGTCGGCATTGCCGGCAAGGTCTTCCTCGACGACGACAGTCGCCAGCGCATCGCGCCGGAGCTGCGCAGAGGCCTGACGCTGGCGCCGGGTCGCGGCGGTTACGCGCTATTCGTCGCCTTGCAGGAAATCGACGGCGTCGACGTGAAGGGCTTTGGCGGCAACGACGAGTCGGCCGCGGCCGGCGCGCATTTCGACAATGCACGCAGCTATCTGATGTGGGCGTTTGGCGCGCGGCGCGAAAAATTTGGTTTCGATGGCCGCGATATCGAGCGGATGGCTGGCGAGGAGCTTCGCAACGCCGTGCTGGACGCGATGGCGTTGCGGTCCTGGGACGAGCGCTTTCGCGGCCTCGTGCGCCTGACGGACTCCGCGACGATCAATGCCATCGCGATCCGCACGTCTGTCCCGGTCGCACCGTGGCCCTCGGCGCGCGTCACGCTCCTCGGCGACGCCATTCATTCGATGACGCCGTATCGCGGCATTGGCGCCAATGTCGCACTTAAGGACGCTGTGCGATTGTGCCGCGCATTGACTGGAGCGGATCGCGGCGAGCGGGCGTTGATCGATGCGATCCACGCCTACGAGGCCGAGATGGTGGACTATGGCTTCCGGGCCGTGCGCACCTCGTTGCACGCGATGAATCAGGCGATCGTGGAGACTAGCGTACAGTCGATGCTGTCGCGGGCCGCTCTGCGCGTCATCAATCGCGTCCCGGCGTTCAAGCGGGCGATGTTCAATCGCATGGGCGACGAATAGGCGCGCCGCGCTCGCGACAATACTGTTCCGCGCCCGCGTTCGCCGCGTTAGATTAGCGTGTTGGACTAACGTGCAGCCTGCGGGCGCGGACGCGAGGCAGAAATGTTTGCCACCTTTTTTGCGGAACTCAAGCAAGCCGGCGTGCCGGTGACGCTGCGCGAATATCTCACCCTGATGGAGGCGATGGACAAGGACCTCGCCGGCCGGCGCATCGAGCATTTCTACTATCTGTCGCGCGCCACGCTGGTGAAAGACGAGCGCAATCTCGACCGCTTCGACCGCGTGTTCGGCCACGTCTTCAAAGGCCTCGATTACATCAGCGATGCGTTGACCGCCGAAATCCCGACCGAATGGCTCAAGAAGCTGACCGAGAAACATCTTACCGAGGAAGAGAAGCAACTGATCGAGGCGCTCGGCGGCCTCGACAAGCTTCTGGAAACGCTGCGCCAGCGGCTAGCCGAGCAGAAGGGGCGGCACCAGGGCGGCAAGAAATGGATCGGCACCGCCGGCACCTCGCCGTTCGGCGCCTACGGCTATAATCCCGAAGGCGTGCGCATCGGCCAGGACGGCAACCGCAGCTTCCGCGCCGTCAAGGTATGGGACAAGCGCGAGTTCAAGGACCTCGCCGGCGACGTCGAGCTCGGCACCCGCAACATCAAGATCGCGCTGCGTCGGCTCCGCAAATTCGCCCGCACCGGCGCGCCGGAGGAGCTCGACCTCGACGGCACCGTCAAGGGCACGGCGCAGAAGGGCTACCTCGACATCCTGATGCGGCCGGAACGGCACAACACCATCAAGGTGCTGTTGTTCTTCGACATCGGCGGCTCGATGGACTGGCACGTCAAGGCGACCGAGGAATTGTTCTCCGCCGCCAAGTCCGAATTCAAGCACATGATCCATCTCTACTTCCACAATTGCCTGTACGAGAAAGTGTGGAAGGAAAACCGTCGGCGCTGGACCGAGACGACGCCGACCTTCGACGTGCTGCACACCTATCCGCACGACTACAAGGCAATCTTCGTCGGCGACGCCTCGATGTCGCCCTATGAGATCGCGGCGCCGGGCGGCTCGGTCGAGCATTTCAACGAGGAGCCCGGCAGCGTCTGGATGCAACGCGTGATCTCGACCTATCCGTCGTGCGTCTGGCTCAATCCTGTGCCCGAGCGCGAATGGGATTTCACCGAGTCGATCCGGATGATGCGGCAGCTTCTGGGCGGGCGGATGTATCCGCTCACGCTCGAAGGCCTCGATGCGGCGATGCGGGAGTTGGGGCGATAGGCTTGACCGGCTGTCAATTATAGGTTGCAATAGCCCCGGGCGAAGGGGCTTTCCTTGCATTGTTTTAGCGCTTCAAGATTGCTTTGTGCTGCTATTTGCCTCTTTGTGCTGAGGGGCAGCGATTGCGCGCCCGCGCAAACGGCAGCTACCGTGCAATTTTACGTTGTCAAACAAAAAGTCGTTTGTGGCGGCCATCTGTACTCGGATCTCTTGCCATGTCCGATACTGACCAGCGACGATTTTGAAAACCTACAGAGCAACAACCAGGTTCCGTCTACACCTGAGCAAAGCATAGACATATCGGTGACCAAACCGGTTAGCTTTCGATTTGCGGATGATATTGTCGGCGACGCCCATCAGTATGCCGGGCACATCGAAAGTTATGGTGGCGACAAAAAAGCCGCGTTAGTTGTTTTTTTGTGGAAGAGTTCGGTACCGAGCACCGTCGTAATTACCATAGTTGACCGGTACACCGGCCAAAAAATTTGCTCGCCTGATCCAAAGTCGCGAAAACCCATTTGTGAGTTCCGCCGATCGTCGCAAAGCTTTTTCTTATATCACTACGCATTCGAATGGGTTTCGAGTGCCGATTTGAGAATACAAACACTCGATCCGAATAGTGCGTTTAGTTTTGGCCAATGAGTGCCCAGAGCATAATCGCCGGCGTGATAGACAAAATAGTAATAGGAACTATTGCGACGGTCGTTTCCTTGTTGGTGCTCCACGGTTACAACACGCACTTGAAGGCGTTGGAAGGTGCGGAGCCGCAGGCTAAATCAATGTCGGATTTGGCCCTAAAGAAAAAAAATGAACTGTTGTCATCAATTAAAGGGCTTGTCTCAATTGCGAACGGTTTAGTTTATAGACTGCCAGAAGCTACGACCAACCAAGATCCGAAAATTCGAACGAATATCGCGGACATATCGACAAGCAGAAGAATGCTTGGCTCAAGCTTTTTGCAAACTACTCAATGTTTCGGGGGTGTGGAGGACAGCTTTGAGGCAAAGATTTACGGAAACTACGATGCAGGTAGCAACACGCTGAACTTGCCGGAAAACGCATTCCAATCGTTTATAGTGACGATCACGGCTGAACAAGACAAGTGCATTGAGCTTTTTAACAAGGAATTGGCGGTATTGTTGGCGAGGCAATACACGGAAATATACGCGGCTTTCTACCAGACTGCTTCATGGTATGAGCGACCGGATACCTTGCTTGTTGCCGCTCTGGTGTGTGCTGGAGTGGCGATGGCCGGTTCATTAGCTTTAAGTAGTCTACGTCCATCGCAAAATGGCGGCGATTGAAGTCCTATTGCACGAAGCCTTGGCGACCCAACGTTTGATGAGCTGAAAAATCTTGGGGCGCTTACAAGTGGCCTTTCGTCGAGCGGACCGCCAGGTTCTGGGGCAGCCGTCACCGATTGTTGAAGTAGACATTCGATGATCGAAGGCTACGGTCGGCAAGCGACGCAGCGCGACCCAATCGACCAACACCCAGGAGGCCCGATGCCCGCCGAGAAATTCGACTTCCGCAATGCCGAGGGTCATCAGCTCGCCGCTCTGCTCGACCGCCCGGAGGGCGACGTGCGTGCGATTGCGCTGTTCGCGCATTGCTTCACCTGCGGCAAGCATAATCGAGCGGCGCGGCATATCGCCGACGGCCTCAAGCAGCGGGGTATTGCTGTGCTGCGCTTCGATTTCACCGGCCTCGGCGCCAGCGAGGGCGAATTTGCCAACACCACGTTCTCCTCGAACGTCGACGATCTGGTCGCGGCCGCCGATCACTTGCGCCAGACGCTTCGCGCGCCTGCGCTCCTGATCGGTCACAGCCTTGGCGGCGCCGCGGTGCTGGCCGCCGCGCACCGCATTCCTGAAGCACGTGCCGTCGTCACCATCGCCGCTCCGTTCGACCCGGCGCATGTCGTCGGGCTGTTTGGCGAGAAAGTCGCCGAGATCGGCGAAAAGGGCGAAATCGAAGTCACGCTCGCCGGCCGGTCCTTTCGCATTCGGCGCGCGCTCCTTGACGACATCGCCCAGCAAAATCTCGCGGCGCATATCGCGACCTTGCGCAAGGCGTTATTGATCTTCCATGCGCCGACCGACGATATCGTCGGCATCGACAACGCCTCGCAGATCTTTATCACCGCCAAGCATCCCAAGAGTTTCATTTCGCTCGCCGGCGCCGACCACCTGCTCAGTCACTCCAGCGATGCTACCTACGTGGCGCATGTCATCGCCGCATGGGCCGAACGCTATCTCGACATGGCGGACGCCAAGCCGGCTGAAGAGCCTGCGGAGGGTACCGTCATCGTGAGCGAAACCCGCGTCGGCACGTTCCAGCAGGAGATCACGGTCGGCAAGCATCGCTTCCTGGCCGACGAGCCGGTCAAAGCCGGCGGAATGGACACCGGTCCGGGCCCCTATGATCTCTTATTGGCGGCGCTCGGCGCCTGCACGTCGATGACGGTGCGGCTTTACGCCGATCGCAAGCAGATACCGCTGGCTCGCACGCGGGTCCGTCTGCGGCATGAGAAAATCTACGCGGCCGATTGCGCGCAGTGCGAGACCAAGGAAGGAAAGATCGATCACATCGACCGGCAGATCGCCTTCGAAGGCGATCTCGACGCGGCGCAGCGGGCGCAGCTTCTGGAAATCGCCGACAAATGCCCGGTGCACCGGACGCTGAAGTCTGAGGTCGATATCCGCACCGTCGAGGAGCCGTCAGCGTAGGGCCGAAGGGCGAGAATTGAATGCCGTCATGGCCGGGCTTGTCCCGGCCATCCACGTCTTCGTTATGCATTTCAGACGTGGGTGCCCGGGACAGGCGCGGGCATGACGATTCAATCAAACTCCATCGGACTTAAAATTAAATCACCGCCGCCTTTTGCACGCGGCTCCTCGCCTCGGCGATGACCTCCGGGATGGCGGCGTCGTTGCCCGGCGCCATGATATGAACGCCGGCGACCCCGGGAATGGCGGCCAGCTCGGCGATCAGGTCGATGCAGATGCGGATGCCTTCGCGGACCGGGTCGGCGGCCTTTTCCATGCGGGCGATCAATTCGTCGGGGATGATGGTGCCGAACAGGTGGCTCTTCATCCATTGCGCCGACTTGGCCGAGCGGAGCGGATTGATACCGACCAGAATGGCGAGCTTGCGGGTGAGGCCGGCATCGGCCAGTACGGCGACATAGCGGCGCATCAGCGCGGCGTCCATGCAGAACTGCGTCTGCACGAACTGCGCGCCGGCCGTGACCTTGCCGGCGAGGCTATTGGGCTGCCACCCGGCCGGCGGGTCGATCGGCATGTCGGCGGCGCCGATCAGGAACGACGCCTTGCCGGCAACCTCCCGTCCGGTCGGCAGCTTGCCGTCGTCGCGCAGCCGCCGCGCGGTCTCGATCAGCGCCTTGGAGTCGATGTCGAACACTGGCTTGGTGTCGGGCTGATCGCCAGTCTTCGGGTCGTCGCCGGTCAGGATCATGACATTGCGGATGCCGAGAGCAGCCGCGCCCATCAATTCGCTTTGCAGCGCGATCCGGTTCTTGTCGCGGCAGGTGATTTGCAGGATCGGCTCGATGCCGGCCTCGATCAGGATCACCGCGGCGGCGAGCGCCGCCATATGGGCGCGGGCGCCGGCGCCGTCGGTAACGTTGACCGCGTCGGCGAGCCCGCGCAGCGGGGCGGCCTTGCGCAGCAGGTCCTGCGGGTCGAACGACACCGGCGGGGCGACCTCGGCGGTCATGACAAAGCGGCCGGCCCGCAGCCGCTCGGCGAAGGTGCGGGGGAGGGGGCCAAGTCCGTCGTTCATCGCCAAGCTCGCTCGCTGCCGCGTCGGAAAAAGAGCGCTTATATGTTTTACAGGTTGACTGCAATTGCGCGGTTCGGCGGCGCCTTTTCTGGACAGGCCAGACCGCGACCGCTAAAGCATGATCCCGAAAAGTGGGACCCGATTTTCGGAAAAGATCATGCGCAGACAAAAGGCTAGAGCGGGATGACGATTCGAAGAAAAGTCATCGCGCTCTAGGAGTGCCACCAATGAGCGGCGTCAACGATATCAGGTCGAACTTCCTCGGCTACTTCGCGCGCGAGGGGCACGAGATCGTGCCCAGTTCCCCGCTGGTGCCGCGCAACGACCCGACGCTGATGTTCACCAATGCCGGCATGGTGCAGTTCAAGAACCTCTTCACCGGCCTGGAGAAGCGTCCCTATGTGCGGGCGACCACGGCGCAGAAATGCGTCCGCGCCGGCGGCAAGCACAACGACCTCGATAATGTCGGCTATACCGCGCGCCACCACACCTTTTTCGAGATGCTCGGCAATTTCTCGTTCGGCGATTATTTCAAGGAACGCGCCATCGAGCTCGCCTGGAACCTCATCACCAAGGAGTTCGGCATTCCCGCCGAGCGGCTCCTGGTCACGGTCTACATAGACGACGACGAAGCGTTCAATCTGTGGAAGAAGATTGCCGGCTTGCCCGACAGCAAGATCGGCCGCATTGCCGGGTCCGACAATTTCTGGGCCATGGGCGACACCGGACCATGCGGCCCATGCTCAGAGATTTTCTACGATCACGGCTCGCATATCTGGGGTGGCCCGCCAGGGAGCCCCGAGGCCGACGGCGATCGCTTTGTCGAGATTTGGAACCTCGTGTTCATGCAGTACGAGCAGCTTGCCGGCGGCGGCGGCCGTGTCGATCTGCCGCGGCCCTCGATCGATACCGGCATGGGACTCGAACGCATCGCCGCCGTGCTGCAGGGCACGCACGACAATTACAAGATCGATCTGTTCGGCGCGCTGATCGAGGCGATCGCCGACCTGACGCATGTCGATCCCGACGGCGAGCACAAAGCCTCGCACCGGGTCATCGCCGACCATCTGCGCGCGTCATCCTTTCTGATTGCCGACGGCGTGCTGCCGTCGAACGAAGGCCGCGGCTATGTGCTTCGCCGCATCATGCGCCGTGCCATGCGCCATGCCGAGCTTCTCGGCGCCAAGGACCCGCTGATGTGGCGGCTGGTGCCGGCTTTGGTGCGCGAGATGGGGCAGGCCTATCCGGAATTGCATCGCGCCGAAGGCTTGATCACCGAAACGCTCAAGCTCGAAGAAATCCGTTTCCGCAAGACGCTGGAGCGCGGGCTCGCGATCCTCGACGAGACCAGCAAGTCGCTGAAGAAGGGCGACATGTTCGACGGCGTCACCGCGTTCACGCTGTACGACACCTACGGCTTTCCGCTTGACCTGACGCAGGACGCGCTCAGGCCGCGCGGCATCGGCGTCGACATCGCGTCGTTCACTGACGCGATGGAGGAGCAACGCCAGAAAGCGCGCGGATCCTGGACGGGCTCAGGCGAAGCGGCCGACGAGGCGGTGTGGTTTACACTACGCGAGAAATTCGGCGGCACCGATTTTCTCGGCTACGAAACCGAAACCGCCGCCGGCGTGGTCATCGCGCTGCTCCGCGACGGAAAAGAAGTATCCGCCCTACAGAAGAGTGAGAGCGGCGTGGTCGTCCTCAACCAGACACCGTTCTACGCCGAATCCGGCGGCCAGGTCGGCGACACCGGCGTAATGACCGGCGACGGTGTGCGCTTTGCCGTCACCGACACGCAAAAGCGCGCCGGCGATCTATTCATTCATTTCGGCACGGTCGAAGAGGGCGCGCTCAACGTCGGTACCGCGCTCGATCTCAAGGTCGATCACGCGCGGCGCAGCGCCATCCGGCAAAATCATTCGGCGACGCATTTGCTGCATGAAGCGCTGCGGCAGGTGCTGGGCGATCACGTGGCGCAGAAGGGCTCGTTGGTCGCGCCCGACCGGCTGCGTTTTGATTTTTCCCATCCGAAGCCGATGAGCGCCGAGGAGATCGAGCGCGTCGAGGACATTGCCAACGACGTCGTGCTGCAGAATGCGCCGGTGATCACCCGCCTTCTCAGCCGCGACGACGCCACTGCCTCCGGCGCGCGGGCGCTGTTCGGCGAAAAGTACGGCGACGAGGTGCGCGTGGTCGCCATGGGCGAGGGCGGCGGCAACACGATGGGCTGGTCGGTCGAACTGTGCGGCGGCACCCACGTCAAGCGCACCGGCGATATCGGCATCATCTCGGTGATCGGCGAATCCGCCGTCGCCTCCGGCGTGCGCCGCATCGAGGCGCTGACCGCGCGGGCGGCGCGGGCCAATGCCAACAATCTCGCCCGCATCGCCAAGGCCGCCGCATCCGAACTGCGCGTGCCGATCGAGGAAACCCCGGCGCGCGTCGCCGCGCTCCTTGACGAGCGCAAGAAGCTCGAGCGCGAGCTTTCGGAGGTCAAGAAGCGGCTCGCCATGGGCGGCGGCAAGGCCGAGGGCGCCGACGGCGTGCGCGCCGTCGGCGATGTCAAGCTGATGGCGCGCACGGTCGAAGGCATTGACCTCAAAGACCTCCGCAGCCTTGCCGACGAAGGAAAAAAGCAGGTCGGCTCGGGCGTAGTCGCCATCGTCGGCGTCACCGAGGATGGCAAAGCCGGCATCGTGGTCGGCGTCACCAACGATCTCGTTGCGCGCTTCAACGCCGTCGATCTGGTGCGCAAAGGCGCCGAAGCACTCGGCGGCAAGGGTGGCGGCGGCCGCCCGGATATGGCGCAAGCCGGCGGTCCCGATGGATCGAAGGCAGACGCGGCGTTGGCGGCAGTCGAGGCGGCGCTTGGCGGCTGAACTATCTGCTGAAGTGACGCTGCCGTTCCGTCACTACAACTCGATGATCATCCCATCCTCGGCGGTCTCGAACGGCAGCTCGGCGCGGCGCGCCAGCATGTCGTTGCCCATGTGGGTGAGGATCAGGCGCTTCGGCCGAATCTGGCCGAGGTGACGTTCGAGCGACGACAGCGCCATGTGGGTGGCGATCGGCTTGTCGCGCGTATAGGCCTCGCAGATGAACAGATCTGCCTCGTGACCGATATCGATGACCCGGTCGGTCCATTCGGTGTCGCCGGAGAACGCTATCACCTTGCCTTCGGCCTCGAAACGGAAACCGAGGCAGGGGCCGGCGCGGTCGTCGTGCATGACATGGAATGACGTCACCCGCAGCCCTTCGACGTCGGTTCTTTTTCCGATCTCCAGCTCCCGCAGTGTCAACGGAAACTGCAAATCCAAATCCTTGGTGCCGGGAAATCCGGCCTCCATGATGCCGGAATAGCGCGACTTGAGACTCGGCGGTCCGACAATGGTCAGCGCTCGGTTGCGCTTGAGCACATAATTGGCCTCGAGCAGGAAGAACGGCACGCCGCCGACATGATCTTCGTGGAAGTGGGTGAGAAAGATCGCGCTGACGTCGTTGCGGTTGATGGCGAACCTGTTCATCGCCACGAGCGAGGTCGCGCCGCAATCAATCAGCACATTGATGTTGCGTCCGACCAGATGAAAACAGGTGTTGAATCGTCCGCCCGAGCCGAACGCGTCGCCGCAGCCGACGAATTGCAGTTGCATAAATCTAAGTCCCCGAAACGCTTTTGTACTGACTTCGCGGGCACACGTTGGAGCCGACTTGACTTTGGTACCGGCTTAAAGACGGGTCTGTGATGGCGGTCACATCTCGGGGGCCTTCTCGGGCAGCCAGTGGATTCATCCAAATGGCTGTTCTGTCATCGTTTTTTAACTCTTACTAAATCATTCAAGGGCGTGCAAATGGGGGAAATATTTCCACTGGCGCGGGCTTTGATTGCGCCCTTTGACCACGGTTTTGGCTACACTCTCGGCCACGGTCGCAACACAAACCGGAGCATGCTTCAATATCGACCCGAAGCCATAGATGGCCGCCAAGGGGGAGGCTAGGGTGCTGGCTCGACCGAACTGCGTCGCCGCGCTGGTTGCGCTGACGACAGCGCTTTCCGCCGTGGGCTGTGCCGACAACACCACGAAATGGTTTGTCGGACCCAATCCGTTCAACACCACCAAAGGCGGCTACACCTATTCGTCGCTGGGCGAAACGCGACAGGAGCGCCCGATCACGCAGAATGATCTGATCGACGCCAACGGGGCCTGTCCGAATTACGTTCCCGCCGCACCAAGTGCTTCGGCAAATCCGGGCGCGGGCGCCCCGCCATCGCCCGACACCGCGGCGCTGCTCGGCGGCGGCGTCGCTCTCGGCATGAGCGAATGCGATGTGGTCACCCGGTTGGGCCAACCAACTGCGGTCAATCCCGGCAACAATACGAATGGATCGCGCAGCCTGATCTTGACCTACAAGTCCGGTCCGCGGCCGGGCGCCTATCGGTTCGAGGGCGGCCGCCTGTCGGAAATGGATCGGGTCGAAGCACCGCCCGCCGCGCCGGAAAAGAAAACGACCAGGAAGAAGCCGGCCACGTCGGGCGAGCAACCGAAAGCCGGCGACAAGTCGTAGCCGGCACTGCATCCAAAAACCAACCCCGGCCGCGATTGGCACAAGATGCGCGCGCTCCCGTGCTATCGTAGTTTCACGAGCGGCGACAAGATCGGGGAGGGGCGTCGATGACCGCGACCGGCATTACCCATCGCACCGTCGAAGCGAACGGAATTCATCTGCATATCGCCGAGCAGGGCGAAGGGCCCGTGGTCGTGCTGTGCCACGGCTTCCCGGAATCCTGGTATTCGTGGCGTCATCAGCTCGCAGCGCTGTCCGCGGCCGGCTTTCGCGCCGTGGCGCCGGACATGCGCGGTTACGGCCGGTCGGATCGACCGGAAGCCATCGATCAGTACACGCTGCTTCATCTGGTCGGCGATATGGTCGGCCTTCTCGATGCGCTTGGTGTCGACCAGGCGGCGATCGCAGGCCACGATTGGGGTGCGCCGGTCGCGTGGCATGCGGCGCTGCTTCGCCCGGACCGTTTCCGCGCGGTGATCGGCTTGAGTGTTCCATACCGTCTCCGGAGTTCCATCGTTCCGACATCGGTGATGCCGCGGCGCGACGACGCCATCTTCTACCAGCTCTATTTCCAGACGCCGGGTGTGGCGGAAGCGGAACTTCAGCGCGACGCGCGCGCGACGCTTGCAAAGGTGTTGTACTCCGCCTCCGGCGACGTGCCGCGCCACGGCGGCGGGGGTGACGGTGACGTCGGCATGGTGTCGCGCGACGGGGGCTTTCTCACCCGCATGCTCAGCCCGAGCGTGCTGCCGGCGTGGCTGACTGACGCTGATCTCGACTTCTATGCCGGCGAATTCACTCGGACCGGATTTCGCGGTGGCCTGAACTGGTACCGCAACATCGACCGCAATTGGGAACTGATGGGCCGTTCGCCGGCGCCAAAGTCAACGTTCCCGCGCTCTATATGGCCGGCGACCGGGACCTCGTGGTCGCGTTCCGCAACATGGACAAAGCGATCGCCAATCTGGCGCAGTACGTGCCGCAACTGCGCGGCAGCATCATCCTGCCGGGGTGCGGGCACTGGACCCAGCAGGAGCGTGCCGCCGAGGTCAACGCGGCGATGATCGATTTCCTGCGGCGGTTGTAGGGAAAAAGCCCGGCTTGTTTGGTCCGGACCGTCAACGCTTGCCCGGTGCAGGAACGACCGCTATAAGCCGCGCGCACTTCCGCCCACTTTCACAATTTCCTCAAAGGACAATTTGATGGCGATCGAGCGTACCTTTTCGATCCTTAAACCCGATGCGACCGCCCGCAACCTGACCGGCGCGGTCAATGCGATGATCGAGAAAGCAGGTTTGCGCATCATCGCTCAGAAGCGCGTAATGATCACCCGCCCGCAGGCCGAGACATTCTACGCCGTTCACCGCCAGCGGCCGTTCTTTGGCGAACTCGTCGACTTCATGATTTCGGGGCCGGTCGTCGTTCAGGTCCTTGAGGGCGAGAACGCGATCGTCGCATATCGCGACCTGATGGGAGCCACCGATCCCGCCAAGGCGGCCGATGGAACCATTCGCAAAGCCTTCGCCAAATCGATCAGCGAAAATTCCGTGCACGGTTCCGATGCCGCCGACACTGCGCAGAAGGAAATCGCGCAATTCTTCTCCGGCAAAGAAATTGTCGGTTAGAGCGCGGTCAAGGAACAGTGGAACTCGGTTTCCTGAGAAATGGTGAGTGCTTCATTGATGCGATCGTGTGATGAGCAACACATGATCGCAGTGTGCAGTCGCGCGCGACTCATTGCAGCCATGCTGGCGCCGCATTTGTCGGCTTTTTTTTCTGTGCAATCGGATTATGGCTTTCGAGCCGGGGGCTGTCTTTAGCGAACACCAATCGTTTCGGACTTTCCCGAATCTGGCTTGTGGCGTGGAACAATCTGCACGCGGCATGGTGCAGCGGTTCCGCGTCTTTGCTGGCATATGGACTGACTGAGGAGACAGACGATGCAAAAGGGCACCGTCAAATGGTTCAATCCGACCAAGGGCTATGGGTTCATTAAGCCGTCATCGGGCGACAAGGATGTATTTGTTCACATTTCGGCCGTCGAGCGTGCCGGTCTGCGCACGCTCAATGAGGGACAAGAGGTCGAATACGAGCTTGTGACCAATCGCGGCCGAACTTCCGCAGAGAATCTCAAGGTCGCATAAACAGGCGGGGTCTTCCCCGCATCGTGGAGCCCCCGGTCTGTTTGCTGGGGGTTTTGTATTTTGCGCAGACGCTAGCGGCCGGTCGAAGCGAGCTTAAGACCTGGTGCGGCCTTCGGCGACCGCGCGCAGTGCGCGCGGATATATTTGGTGCTCGAGCTCGAGCACGCGCGCCGCCAGCGTCGCTTCGGTGTCGCCGTCCTGCACCGCGACCGAATCCTGCACGACGATCGGTCCGGAATCCATTTCCGGCACGACAAAGTGCACGGTCGCGCCGTGCCTTTTTACCCCGGCCTCGAGGGCGCGGCGGTGAGTGTCGAGCCCCTTGAATTGCGGCAGCAGTGACGGATGGATATTGAGCATCCGTCCGCTCCAGCATGCGACAAACCACGGCGTCAACAGCCGCATGAAACCGGCAAGGCACACCAGATCGATCCGGTTGTTCCGGAGTTCGTCATCCAGCGCATGTTCGAACGCCTCGCGCTTATCGCCGAAAGCGGTGTGATCGATGACTGCGATCGCAACACCGGCGGCGCGCGCATGGGCGAGGCCCGGTGCATCCGGCCGGTTGGAAACCACGAGCACGATTTCAGCCGGATAATCGCTCGCCTTGGCCGCCTCGATCAGCGCCGTCATGTTCGAGCCGCGGCCGGAAATCAAAATGGCAACGCGCTTCTTCATCCGCGTCACGAGGCAAGATCAAGCCGTCCGCGGAAATCGACGCCGACGCTGCCGCTGCCCTGGATCACCTCGCCCAGCCGCGTGACGGTTTCGCCGTTGGCGGTAAATTGTTCAATCGCCGCGCCGGCAGTGGCCGCGTCCGCAATCGCGATCATGCCGATGCCGCAATTGAAGGTGCGCAGCATCTCGTGCTCGCTCACGTCACCGCAAGCGGCCAGCCACTTGAACACCGGCGGAACCGGCACCCGATCCAAATCCAGCGCGACGGACAATCCCTTCGGCAGCACCCGCGGAATGTTTTCAACAAAGCCGCCGCCGGTGATATGCGCCAGCGCCTTGATCGCCTGGGTCTTGCGTATGGCGGCGAGGCACGATCGCACATAGAGACGCGTCGGCGTGAGCAGCGCTTCACCCAGGCTTCGTGTCGGCTCGAACGGCGCCGATGCGTCCCAGCGCAATCCGGAAGCGACGACGATGCGGCGCACCAGCGAAAACCCGTTGGCATGCACGCCCGACGAAGCCAGGCCGATCACCATGTCGCCGGCGACGATATCGCGCCGCGGCAGCAGCGCTTCGCGTGACACCGCGCCAACCGCAAAGCCGGCCAGATCATAATCGCCGGGCTGGTACATGCCGGGCATTTCGGCGGTCTCGCCGCCGATCAGCGCACAGCCGGACTCCTGACAAGCGGCAGTAATACCGCTCACCACCGCGGCGCCGGTTTCCGGATCGAGCTTGCTGCAGGCAAAGTAATCAAGGAAGAACAGCGGTTCGGCGCCCTGGACGACAAGGTCGTTGACCGACATGGCGACGAGGTCGATGCCGATGGTGTCGTGGCGCGAAGTCTCGACCGCGATCTTGACCTTGGTGCCGACGCCATCGGTGGCCGCAACCAGGATCGGATCGGAAAACCCGGCGGCCTTGAGATCGAACAGGCCGCCGAACCCGCCGATCTCGGCGTCCGCGCCGGCGCGGGCGGTGCGGCGCAACAACGGCTTGATCAACTCCACCATGCGGTTGCCCGCATCGATGTCGACGCCGGCGGCCGCGTAGCGTCCCTGTTTCACGAACTTAAACCTTTTGGTGAATGATCTGTTTCCCGGGGCTTGGCCGACCGGCGCCTCCTACGTTGGAATTGCCGGGTGCGCAAGCGTCGCTGCGCGGCTATATATGGTGCCCAGAGCCGGGGCGCGTTTTGAGTATTCCGAACCTCATTACATTGGGGCGCATCATCCTGGTGCCGATCGTGGTCTGGGCGATCACGTCCGGCGAGATGCGGGCTGCCTTTTTTCTGTTCGTGGCGGCCGGGATCAGCGACGCGGTCGACGGCTTCATCGCCAAGCGCTTCAACATGACCAGTGAGCTCGGCGCGCTGATCGATCCGCTGGCCGACAAGGCGCTGATCGTGTCGATCTATGTCGCCGTTGGCATCGCTGGCGCGCTGCCGATCTCGCTGGTCATCCTCGTGGTGTCGCGCGACATCATGATCATCGCCGGCTTCATGCTGTCCTGGTTGATCGGCAAGCCGATGCCGATCCGGCCGCTGCCGGTGTCGAAAGCCAACACTGCGGCGCAGATCGTGCTCGCTACCCTGGTACTGGCCGAGCGGGGCTTCGGCTTCGACGCTGCACCGGCATCAAAGATCGTGATCGCGCTGGTCGCGCTCTTGACCGTGCTCTCGATGGCCTTCTATCTCGCCGAATGGCTCCGTCATATGAATTCGGTCGGGGCCGGGCACGGAAGGTGAGCGCCATGCGGATCGAGCGCCAAGTCGTGTTCTGGATCGCCGCGCTCCTGGTTTTCGTCTTACTGTTGTGGCTGCTGCATGAGGTGCTGTTGCCGTTCGTAGTCGGGGCGGGGCTCGCGTATTTGCTCGATCCGCTGGCCGAGCGGCTGACCAGACATGGTATGAGCCGGCTGGTTGCGGCCCTGATCATCCTCGGCGCCTTTGTCGTCGTCTTCGCCGGTTTGTGCGTTCTGTTCGTGCCGTTGCTGGCAGAGCAGCTCGCGTCCTTCATCGATCACGTGCCGGCTTACGTGCACCGGCTGGAGGCGCTGGTCACCGATCATCCGTGGCTCAAGAGCATTCTCGGCCCCAGCGCCGGCGGCGATAAGTCGGTGGCGGCGCTGCTGAGCAAATCGATGTCCTATTTGACCGAAGCGCTGCCGACCTTGTGGAGCAAGGGCGCGGCTTTGCTGTCGGTATTCTCGTTGCTCGTGATCACGCCGGTGGTCGCGTTCTATTTGCTTGCCGACTGGGATCGGGTCATCGCGACGGTCGACGCTCTGATCCCATTGCCGAACCGCGACACCGTGCGCGGCCTGTTCAGCGAGATCGACCGGGCGCTGTCGGGCTATTTGCACGGCCAGTTCTTGGTGTGCGCGATTCTCGGCTTCTATTATGCGATCGGCTTGACGCTCGCGGGACTGAGCTATGGCGCCCTGATCGGCGTCGCCTCCGGATTTCTCAGCTTCATACCTTATGTCGGTTCGCTGACCGGGCTGGTGATCTCGTTCGGGGTCGCGGTGGCGCAATTCTTTCCGGACTGGTCGCGAATTATCATCATCGTGGCGATCGTCCTGGTTGGCCAGTTCATCGAGGGCAACGTGCTGTCGCCAAGGCTGGTCGGCAAGAGCGCAGGCTTGCATCCGGTTTGGCTGATCTTTGCCCTGCTGGCCGGCGGCTATCTGTTCGGTTTCGTCGGCCTGGTGCTCGCGGTGCCGTTGGCGGCAGCAGCCGGCGTGCTGACGCGGTTCGCGCTTTCGCGTTACCGGGCGAGCACGCTCTATACCGGCAAACCGCAGACCTGAGCCGCCGTGTCGATCCGCCCGCGGCAGCTCGCGCTTGCGCTCGATCACGCGGAAAGCTACGCGCGCGAGGATTTTCTGCCCGGACCATCCAACGAGGGTGCGCTTGCGCTCATCGGTAGTTGGCCGCAATGGCCCGGCAACGCCCTGGCTTTGGTCGGGCCGCAGGGATCGGGGAAGACCCACCTGGCGATGATTTGGGCCGGGATCGCGGGCGCGCGGGTCATTTCGGCGCGGGCGCTGCGCGAAACCGAGCTGCCGGCGGCGCTGGCGACAGGCGCGCTGGTTGTCGAGGATGCGTCAGCCGACGCCGACGAACGCGCATTGTTCCACCTCATCAATTTGGCGCGGGAGGAACAGGCGTCTCTGCTGCTCATCGCGCGCGATCCACCGGCCGCTTGGCCCGTCACGCTCCCCGACCTCGCTTCACGATTGCGCGCCTTGCCGGTGGCAACGCTGCAGCCGCCCGACGACGCTATGCTGCGCGGGGTGATCGTCAAGCTGGCCGCGGATCGCCAGCTCGCGCTGGACGACAGCGTCGTCAGCTATCTCATCACCCGCATCGAGCGTTCCTTTGCGGCCGCGCGTGCGGCAGTGATTGCGCTCGACAACGAAGCGTTGCGTCAAAGGCGCGCACCGACGCGGGCGCTTGCGGCCGGGATATTCAGGGCTGATTAGACGGCGAGCTTTTTGTGAAGGAAGCGAATGAGCCGACAGTCACAACATGCGCTGCCATAAGCACTCTTGGTTGCCATGCACCCGAATGCGGACCTATCATAATTCCCTAGAGTTTTATCGACCGTGACCCGGACCGGACACTCGGATTTATTTCCTTGATCCGGCTCAATGCCCCCGGCGGCGAAGGCAGCAAGCTTGCGACCGCGAGAACGGCGTCACGCGCAACGTGAGCAATGCCGCAATGCATCGCAGGCTATGAATTTGGATCACTTTGCAAGGATTGATGATGCTTATATAGGGAACGGGAAAAAGAGCGGAACGCGATCGGAGAGTAACATGGACGCAAAGACTGACGACAAGGACGTGGGCAAGTGCCCGGTCGTGCACAAGAGCTTTACCAACCGCGACTGGTGGCCGGACCAGCTGAATATTGGGGTACTCCACCACACCTCCCCCCTGTCCGATCCGATGGGCGAGGCGTTCGACTACGCCAAGGAGTTCGAGAGCCTCGACCTGAACGCCGTGATCAAGGACCTTCGCGCCTTGATGACGGACTCGCAGGATTGGTGGCCGGCCGACTTTGGCCACTATGGGGGGCTGTTCATTCGCATGGCGTGGCACAGCGCCGGCACGTACCGCATCGCCGACGGCCGCGGCGGCGCCGGTGCCGGCCAGCAACGTTTCGCGCCCCTCAATAGCTGGCCCGACAACGCGAACCTCGACAAGGCGCGCCGGCTGCTGTGGCCGATCAAGCAGAAATACGGCCGGAAAATCTCCTGGGCTGATCTGATAATCCTCACCGGCAACGTTGCGCTTGATTCGATGGGCTTCAAGACGTTCGGTTTCGCCGGCGGCCGCGCCGATGTCTGGGAGCCCGAAGAACTCTACTGGGGTCCCGAGGGGACGTGGCTGGGGGACGAACGCTACAGCGGTGAACGCGAGCTGCAGAATCCGCTCGGCGCGGTACAGATGGGCCTGATCTACGTCAATCCGGAAGGGCCGAACGGCAAGCCGGATCCGGTCGCGGCGGCTAAGGACATCCGCGAGACCTTCTTTCGCATGGCGATGAACGACGAGGAGACGGTGGCGCTGATTGCCGGCGGTCATACCTTCGGCAAGACCCACGGCGCCGGCGATCCGTCCTTTGTCGGTCCGGCGCCGGAAGGTGCGGCGCTTGAGGACCAGGGCCTCGGCTGGAAGAGCAAGCACGGCACGGGGTTCGGGGCCGACGCCATCACCGGCGGGCCGGAAGTCACCTGGTCGCAGACGCCGACCAAGTGGAGCAACCACTTCTTCGACAACCTGTTCAACAACGAATGGGAACTGACAAAGAGCCCGGCCGGCGCCTATCAGTGGAAAGCGAAAGGCGCCGCGGCCACGGTCCCGGACGCGCACGACAAGTCGAAGAAGCATGTGCCGACCATGCTGACCACAGACCTCTCGCTGCGGCTCGACCCGGCCTATGAGAAAATCTCGAGACGGTTCTACGAGCATCCCGATCAGTTCGCGGACGCGTTTGCCCGGGCGTGGTTCAAGCTCACCCACCGCGACATGGGTCCGATCGTGCGTTACCTCGGCCCGCTCGTCCCCAAAGAGATCTTGATTTGGCAGGACCCGATCCCCGCCGTGGATCATCCGCTGATCAACGAGCAGGACATTGCTGCTCTGAAGGCGAAAATCCTGGCGTCAGGCCTGTCTGTTTCTCAGCTCGTCTCGACGGCTTGGGCGTCGGCGTCGACGTTCCGCGGCTCTGACAAACGCGGCGGTGCGAACGGCGCGCGCATTCGCCTCGTCCCGCAGAAGGATTGGGACGTCAACCAGCCGGCGCAGCTTTCGAAGGTGCTGCAGTCCCTCGAAGCGATCCAAAAGGACTTCAACGCTTCGCAGTCCGGCGGCAAGAAAGTCTCGCTGGCCGACCTGATCGTTCTCGGCGGCAGCGCCGCGATCGAGAAAGCCGCGAAGGGCGCCGGGCACGACGTGAAAGTCCCGTTTACGCCAGGGCGGATGGACGCGTCGCAGGATCAGACCGACGCTCACTCGTTTGCGCCGCTCGAACCGACCGCTGACGGGTTCCGCAACTATCTCCGCGGCAAGCAGCTCATGTCAGCTGAGGAACTGCTGGTGGATCGGGCGCAATTGCTGACGCTGACGGCGCCCGAAGTGACGGTCCTGGTCGGAGGCCTGCGCGTCCTGGGCGCCAATGCCGGGAAGTCCACGCACGGCGTCTTCACCAAGCGGCCGGAGACGCTGACCAACGACTTCTTCGTCAACCTGCTCGACATGAATACGCAATGGCAGCCGTCTGCCGGCTCTGACGGCGTCTACGAGGGGCGCGACCGCAAGACCAAGGAGGTCAAGTGGACCGGCAGCCGCGTCGACCTGATCTTCGGTTCGCACGCCCAGCTGCGCGCCCTTGCCGAAGTCTATGCATGCGCGGACTCCAAGGAGAAATTCGTGAGAGACTTCGTGGCGGCGTGGACCAAGGTAATGAACCTCGATCGCTTCGACCTCGCCTGATCTCTGCGGGAGGATTTTGGAGGGGCTGGCGCCTTTGCGCCAAGCCCTCTGCGACAAGGCGGCCGGGGTCTTCCCGGCCGTTTCGCTTTGCGATCGCGGAAAGTGCTGCTGGGCGCGGGCCTTAACGATCTGAAGCTCCTCGAATTTGCCCGCCGCCTACGCTATATCATTGGCGAGACTCGCCGCCCCAAACCTTGACGGATTGTCACCGCTTCGCCTTACCTCGGTGCTGTGATTTCATCGAATCGTTACGCAGGGCGGCGACGGTGAAGCTTGAAGAACCAGGAGTAGTCATGGCCGATCGTGGCCAAGCCATCGCCGTCGCGCTTGAGCCCGACCTCACCCAGCGGCTCGAAGCCCCGGTGCGGCTTGCCGAACCGGCGGCGCGGCACGTCGCCTCGGAGCTCGCCTCGAGCCCGGAACGCTTCATCAACCGGGAATTGTCCTGGCTCAACTTCAATCGCCGCGTCCTCGAGGAGTCCGCCAACCGCGAGCATCCGCTGCTCGAGCGTTTGCGCTTCCTGTCGATCTCGGCCAACAACCTCGACGAATTCTTCATGGTGCGCGTCGCCGGCCTGCGCGCACAGGTGCGTGCCGGCATTGTCAGCAAGAGCCCGGAAGGGTTGACGCCGGCGGAACAGCTGGTGCGCATCGCCGAAGCGGTGGTTCTCTTGGTGCAAGACCAGCAGGCGCAGTGGCGCGAACTGCGCGCCGCGCTCGCCAAGGCCGGCATCGTCCTGGTTGACGGTCCCGACATCGGCAAATCGGAAAAAGCCTGGCTGGAAGATTACTTCCTGTCGCACATTTTCCCGTTGCTGACGCCGCTCGCCGTCGATCCGGCGCATCCGTTCCCGTTCATCCCCAATCTCGGCTTCTCGATCGCGTTGCAGCTCGCGCGCGCCAAGGACGGCAGGGCGATGAATGCGCTCATTCGCATGCCGAACCGGATCGAACGGTTCGTGCGGCTGCCGCAGGCCGGCGGCGAAGGTGCGGTGCGGCTGATTTCGGTCGAAGGCGCCGCCAGCCTGTTCATCGGCAAGCTGTTTCCCGGCTACACTGTGAAGGGGGTCGGCGCGTTCCGCGTCATCCGCGACTTCGGAACTGGAAATCCTCGAGGAAGCCGAGGATCTGGTGCGGCTGTTCGAGACCGCGCTCAAGCGCCGCCGCCGCGGATTGGTGATCCGGCTCGACATCGAGGCCAACATGCCGGCTGAGCTGCAGCGCTTCGTGCAGCGTGCGCTCGGCGCCATCGACGACGGCGTCTTCAAGGTCGACGGCGTCTTGGCGCTCGACGAGATGGCGCAGCTCACCAGCCTCGATCGGCCGGACCTCGAATTCGTGCCCTATACGCCGCGGTATCCCGACCGCATCCGCGATCATGGCGGCGATTGCTTTGCGGCGATCCGGCAGAAGGATCTGATCGTCCATCATCCATACGAATTATTCGACGTGGTGGTCGACTTCCTGCATCAGGCAACGCGCGATCCCGACGTCGTCGCCATCAAGCAGACGCTCTATCGCACCTCGGCGGATTCTCCGATCGTCAAGACGCTCGCTGAGGCGGCGGAAGCCGGCAAATCGGTCACCGCTGTCGTCGAGCTCAAAGCGCGCTTCGACGAGGAAGCCAACATCCGCTGGGCGCGTGACTTGGAACGCGCCGGTGTCCAGGTGGTCTACGGCTTCATCGAGCTCAAGACCCACGCCAAGCTTTCGCTGGTGGTGCGCCGCGAGGGCGCGTCGCTTGCGTCCTACGTGCATGTCGGCACCGGCAACTATCATCCGGTGACCGCGCGCATCTATACCGACCTGTCGTACTTCACCGCCGATCCCGTGATCGCGCGCGACGTTACCCGCGTGTTCAATTACGTGACCGGCTATGCCGAGCCCGCCGAGCTCGAGCGCATGGCGGTGTCGCCGCTGACCTTGCGGCAGCGCATCCACGAGCACATCGAGGCGGAGATCGCGAGCGCCAAGGCCGGCCGTCCGGCAGCGATCTGGATGAAGATGAATTCGCTGGTCGATCCGGACATCATCGACGCGCTTTACCAGGCCTCGAGCGCCGGCGTCCCGATCGAGCTTGTGGTGCGCGGCATCTGCTGCCTGCGGCCCGGAGTGCCGGGCCTGTCCGAGAACATCCGCGTCAAATCGATCGTCGGACGCTTCCTCGAGCACGGCCGCATTTATTGTTTCGGCTCGGGTCACGCGTTGCCGCATCCGAAAGCCGCGGTCTATATCTCATCCGCCGACTTGATGCCGCGCAATCTCGATCGGCGCGTCGAGGTTCTCTGTCCGATCGTCAATCCGACGGTGCATGAGCAGGTGCTTGACCAGATCATCGTCGCCAATCTCAAGGACAACGAGCAAAGCTGGCAACTCCTGGCCGACGGCTCGTCGTCGCGCATCAAGCCGGCGCCGGGTGAGGAACGGTTCAACGCCCACACTTATTTCATGACCAATCCCAGCCTGTCGGGTCGTGGCAAGTCGCCGAAGGATTCGGTGCCTCGATTGCGACATCGCGCGGAGCGGGTGTGAGCGACGGCGGAGCGTTTTTGCGTTGCTCCAATTTCCACCCATGAGCCGCCTTACGATCGAAGCCGCTCCCGGGCGCCTCGACCGCAGCCCGCTGGCCGTCGTCGACATCGGCTCGAACTCCGTTCGTCTCGTGGTCTATGAAGGCCTCGCCCGCAGTCCGACCGCTTTGTTCAACGAAAAAGCGCTGTGCGGCCTCGGGCGTGAGGTGCAGTCGACCGGGCTGTTGGCGGCTGACGCCGTCGAACAGGCGCTAGCGGCGCTCAAGCGCTACCGCGGCCTGTGCCGGACCATGGGCGTGAAGAAAACGCTCGCCATCGCCACCGCCGCCTGCCGCGACGCCAAGAACGGTCCCGCCTTCATCAAGCTTGCGGAACGGATCATCCACACCAAAATCGACGTGCTCTCTGGGGCGCGCGAGGCGGAATTGACCGCGCTCGGCGTCATTTCCGGCGTACATCTGGCCGACGGCGTGGTCGGGGATCTCGGCGGCGGCTCGCTGGAGCTGGTCGATGTCCATGGTACCCACGCGCGCCGCGGCCTGACCCGGCCGCTTGGCGGCCTGGCGCTGGCCGACATTTCGGCGAAGTCGCTCAAGAAGGCGGAAAAATTCGTCAAGAAGACACTCAGCGCCTTGCCGGTGCTGGCCGATTGCGAGGGCCGCACCTTCTATGCCGTCGGCGGCACCTGGCGGGCGCTGGCGCGGCTGCACATGTGGCAGACCGGATATCCGCTGCACGTCATGCACGGTTACGCGATCGCCGCAGAAGAGGCGCTGGAATTCGCCCGCCTGGTGCACCGCGTCGATGTCGAGACGCTCTCCAATATCGAAGTGGTCGCCAACGCGCGGCGCCCGCTGCTCGCTTATGCGGCGCTGGTGCTCGAATACGTCATCCGTCTCGGCAAGCCGAAGCAGATCGTGTTCTCGGCGCTCGGCGTGCGCGAGGGGCTGCTCTATTCGCTGCTCAAGCAGAAAGACAAGGAAAAGGACGCGCTGATCGAGGCGGCGCGCGACCTCAATCAGTTGCGCTCGCGCTCGCCGCGCCATGGCGAAGAGCTGATCGACTGGACCAATCGCTTCATGGCGTCTTCCGGCCTCGACGAGCCGGCCGAGGAGCGCCGGCTGCGTCACGCCGCCTGCCTGTTGGCCGACATCGGCTGGCGCGCGCACCCCGATTATCGCGGCGAGCAATCGCTCAACATCATCGCCCACGGCGGCTTCACTGCCATCGATCATCCCGGCCGCGCCTATCTGGCGCTGGCCGTGTTCTATCGGCATGTCGGACTGGTCATGGACGACGAGCTGTCGCCGCGTCTGCGCGAACTCGCCTCGACCCGCATGATCGACCGCGCCCGCGTCCTCGGCGCGGCGATGCGGCTGGCCTATGTGGTCTCCGCGGCAATGCCGGGCGTGCTGCCGCTGACTCCGCTTGCGGTCGAGCGGCATCGCCTCGCGCTGCGGCTACCAGGCGAATACGCCGCCCTCGGCGGCGAGCGGGTCTTGAGCCGGCTGCGCGCGCTGTCGCGCCTCATCGGCCGCGACCCGGTGATGTTGATGGGGTAGGGCGCGACCCTCAATTCAATACACGCCTTGCAAGTGCAATAACTGCGGTCGTTTCTCATGTAACCGCAATGTGGCGAGGTGGCATCGAACCGACACAAGCGATGACGATTATAGTCCGCTCTTGAGGTTTAAGCAGACCTGATCTTGATCTCGGCCGACTTCCGAAAATGACCTAGCCTGTGTGAAAACGCACTTGGTTATTTGATTCGCGATGTATGATTCCGACGCGAATTGCGGAGGGATCGGATGAGGCGTTTCGTGGAGGGGATTGATCGGGGCCAAGCGACGCTGTTTCCGGAATGCCTGGAGGACTGGATTGATCAGGACACTCCGGTTCGGGCGATCGATGCCTTCGTTGGCAAACTTGATCTCCCTGGAGTGGGGTTCGATGGGGTTGATCCCGAGGCTACTGGCCGGCCTTCATATCATCCGTCCGTGCTGCTGAAGCTTTACATTTACGGCTATGTCAATCGTGTTCAGTCGAGCCGGCGGCTGGAGCGCGAGGCCGGACGCAACGTTGAAGTGATGTGGCTGACGTGTCGGCTTATTCCTGATCACAAGACGATTGCCGACTTTCGCAAGGATAATGGGCTAGCGATCAAGCAGGTTTGCGTGCAATTCGTCGAACTGTGCCGCCAGATGGGCCTGCTGACGACCGCGAGCGTTGCGATCGATGGGAGTAAGTTCAAAGCCGTCAATACTCGCGACAAGAACTACACGCGCGGCAAAGTGGAGCGACGGCGTGCACAATTGGAGAAGAGTGTAGCGCGCTATCTAGCGCAGCTCGACACGGCCGACCTGCAGGAGCCGTCCGAGGAACTAGCGGCGAAGACAGTCCATTTGAAGGAGAAGCTGGTCAAGCTGGAAAGCGAGATGCAGCGCCTGGCGGCGATGGAGAAGCTGATGTTGGCATCACCTGATCAGCAGATCTCGCTGACTGATCCCGACAGCCGTTCGATGGCGACCAGTGGCCGCGGCTCCGGTGTGGTCGGTTACAATGTACAAGTCGCAGTCGATACCAAACATCACCTGATCATCGCTCATGAGGTTACGAACGATGGCTCAGATCGAGCGCAACTCGCCAACATCGCTTGCCAGGCCAAGGAAGCCCTTGGCGTCGATAAACTCGAAGCTGTTGCCGACCGTGGCTACTTCAGCAGTGATGAGATTTTAGCGTGCGAAGAAGCTGGCATCACGGTTACGCTGCCAAAGCCGGTGACTTCTGGGGTTGAGGCAAAGGGTCGCTTCGGCAAGCAGGACTTTGTCTATCTTAGCGACGAGGATGTGTATCGCTGTCCGGCTGGACAAAAGCTCGCTTACCACTTCACAAATGAGGAGAAGGGGTTAGTTCTGCACCGCTACTGGACCAACGCCTGTCAGAGCTGCGCTATCAAACAGCGCTGCACCACTGGCAAGGAGCGACGGATCACGCGCTGGGAGCATGAGCATGTGCTGGAGGCCGTACAGAAACGCCTCGATAAGAACCCGCACGCTATGCGCCAGCGTCGCGAGACGGCTGAGCATCCCTTTGGCACGCTGAAGATGAGGATGGGGGCGACGCACTTCCTGATGAAGCGTCTACCCAAGGTCGCCACCGAGATGGCACTCCATGTTCTCGCTTACAATCTCACCCGGGTGATGAACATCATGGGCATTCAGCCGCTGATGGCTGCGATCCAGGCATAGTAAAAGCCAGAAAATTAGCTGGCGTCGCCGGTTCGCCTAGTTCCCTGCCCAATTCGTCAAAATGTTTTGAAACAACCAAGACCCAAAGCCGACGTGCGACAGCCGCCAATTGATGTCCGCTTCTCTAATCGGCCGTTTGGGGTCAAGCACTTTCAGACTATCCGCCGCTGCGGTGTCGATGTCGCTCACGGGCTCGTGCTTCTCTTCGGAATTGGCACTAGGGCCCTTCCATCATGGGATTTCGAGGACGAAGTGGAGCGATCTTAGGGGCGGCCTTACCGTCTGATGAACGGTGGTCCAAGCGGACATGCGATCTCACCTCATCCATCGTCCCGCGAGGGACATCATTCCACCGCTCGGTGGAGCTCGAGTTTCCTCCTATCGCATTTGATCCTGCACGACACTCAGGCCGTTGCGATTTCCCGGGTCCAGCGGAACTCGGTGCCGTCAACCCAGATGCGGTGCATGATCACGGCCAACCGGCGTGCCAGGGCCACGATCGCCTTTTTTATCCCGCGGCGCCGAGCGATCTGCATCGCCCAGGCCTTGAGCCACGACCATTTCTTTGAACGCAACATGCTCTGAGCCGCTTCGTAGAGCATGACCCGCATCATCTCATCTCCGCAGCGCGATATTCTTCCGCTCCGATCGATCTCGCCGGATTGATACTTGGAGCACGTCAGTCCAAACACGGCACCGACTGCCTTGGATTTACGGAACCGAGCAGGTACGTCGACGGTGGCGCGATAGGTCAGCGCCACGACTGGGCCGACACCGGGGGTCGTCATCAGGCGCCGGCACACCTCATCATCCCGGACGATGGCCAGCAAACGGCGATGCAGGACGACGATCTGTTCGCGTAGTGCCCGCAGCACAATGAGCAGAGGCTCGACCAACTCGGCCAAGTCGGGAAGGCTCTCGACCAGCTCCTTGATCCGGGCTTCGAACTTCACCTTCCCGACCATGCCGACCTTGAGGCCGAAGTTACGCAAAGTACCGCGCAGATCGTTCCCGATGGCAATGGCCTTCGACTGCAGCAGCTTGCGATGGGTCAGCAGCATCCGCAGTTTCTGACTGCGTAGCGTCTTCACATGCACCGGACGATAAAGCCCCACTCGCATCATCTGCGCGATGCCGCGTGCATCGTTGCGGTCCGTCTTGTTAATCTGCGCCTTCAGCAGCGCCTGCATGTGTCGCGTCTCAACACAGACCATCGGTAACTCTGCTTCGGCTAGAGCGCTGAACAGCCATTGCGACAGCGGTCCCGCTTCCAATCCAATTCGCCCGAAGCGGTAGGCGGGACTCCTCAGCACCGCCAACAATGCTTCAGGTTCACTCTCAACCTTCACTTCCCGAACGATCTTGCCCGAGTCATCCACAATGCAGACGCTGGTGTCCTTGACCGACACGTCCAGTCCAGCAAAATGGTCCATGCTGCGCTTCTCCTTCTGATGCTTGAGGCCGTACACACGGACCTCGTTTCACCATCAGCCTGAAGCGCAGCACCCAAAATCTTCAGCTATCCACAAGCTGGCCGGCCGATTACCCCATCTTATCGGGGTGAAGCGGAAATTGACCAACTGTGATCCATCGACCTCTTTAATGAGCACACGCCCGAATGACATCCGCAGCGAAAACTCGGCTTGACTTGCATTTTCTTCGCGTTGGGAACGGCATGAAGCGGCCCATCCTGGAGGCTGAATAGTAGTTACCCTTGTGGCCGCAGAGGGTGCAGCGCCAGTGCTGCGTCCTCGCGCCGGTCACTCTCACGCCGAGAATGCCCATCGCCGGATTTGATGTGCGGCAGTGTTCGCCGGTGTTGTTTGGCCTAGCTTTTCGGGACTTCCTAGCTGTCGTATGTCTAACCGATATCATCCAGCCCAGGCTGTGTCAGCGAGTTTGGGTCCAAGCTCGGGTCCATATATGCTCCGAGAAATTTCCAAATGATGCCCGAGAAAAGTCGAGAGTTTATCCAGGCGGCATGCCTCGGAATGTGCCGACAGCGGCATGGCTGTCGACACTTACAACGGGTCCTAATTGGTCGAATCAAACCACGCGATAGCGGGCCGAACTGGGAGGTCCTAGCATTCGAGCCTGAACTTCCGCAGGCGGCGTTGGCGGAGGCGACAAAGGCCATCGCAATTTTGAGAGCGACATACGCGCTGGCGCCTACCCGACGGTAAGAGGCCACGGTTGCGGGCAATCACGTGTGCCGCGGGTCACAGCGCCTCGCTCCTGATAGGCGTCAAATAGTAAACCGTCGACCCGCGGGAGGATACCAATGCTACGATCAACGTCTAACACCAACCAGCCGCCCAAATGGGCCATAGCTTTGCGTCGCGAGATGCAAATGGCGATTGGGCACCAGCTTCGAGATGAATACGAGTTGCCGCAGGAACTACCGATCGAACTGTCAGCGCGCCTGATCCGCAGCGATAAGAAACACGATCCCTACGCGGACATCGTCGGTACGTGCTGACAAGCGCGAACGTGTAGCGGTGGGGGAAATCGCGCAAAGTGCAAAACCCACGCAACGGCCAAATCTACATGCTCGATCCGCGTTCCATCATCTGCGTCTCTCGCGAAGTCTTGCCAAAAGTTAAGCTTCCGGCCACGCGGCGTTAATGCTCACGCACCACATCCTTTGGCGGACACATTGGAGATCGTGCCATATACGCGCCTAAACCTCCGCGTTGCCCCAGCTGCGCTACGCCGATGCAACTGTTCAGCAGAACATCGCGATTTGGCGGGTTGCCTGATCTGTATTCCTTCTATTGCTGCGTATGTGACGCGTGGCATGTTGAGGAAGGCGCCGCAGACGCGGATCAGTCGATCAATCACCGCACAAGTTTAGCGGCTTAAGCAACCGGATACGTCAGCGATCCGTCGCCGAATAGTTGCTCAGCAAAGTCGCAGAAGTCAGTTTCGGTGGTGCGACGTTGTGTTGAGTGAAATCGCGCCCCATCTTTTGTTTAGTAGGCCATCCGGGCGACGATCCCCATCCCCCGACAAAAATCGCCGCCCGGATCACAAGAGCCTACAAGCTGAGGCAACAACCTGCAGAACCTCGGTAGCATCGACTGCTTCGGGGTTCTTTTTTGTGGCCGTCAATATGCTTTTTTCTAGCGATGCCGAGTTTGCCGGAGTGTGTGTCACTACGGCCACACCGCTGGATATTCGCATTGCCGCCCCCAATAACTGGAACTGATGGCGCCGATAGCGAGTATCTGTTGGGTGTTCCGATTTCCAACATTAGGAGCCTGGCAAAGCGCGAAAGATGAATCTCTCCAAGACTGAGAAGCGGCTCGACATCGCTCGTAGGCTCTGCCAGGCGTTGGTGGCGCAGGACCCTGATCGCGTGATTATCCTGTGCGACAGCAGTGGTCAGGTGGTGGCAAGCCACGGACTGCGGCCTGACCAGAGTCATCCCAGAGATTGCATAATAGCGATGCGCGCGGTGGATATAGCGGGCTAACTGCATTCGCCGCAACCTGCTACGCTTCCGGTCTTATTGGGCAGTTGGAGGGCCCTCGCTGTGACAGTGAAGATCGATGGCGTCGAGCCAAACATCTTTCCGCACGTAGAAGATCTCGACGCACGGGATGCCGGGCGTAATGTCGAGGTGTTCCTAGACGTTAGAATTGAAGGTAAACCAACCCCGGTCACCGTTAAGCTGAGCTATGAGCAAGCGTCTGACCTAGCCATTCTTCTAGAGCCGTTCCGGAAGCCCTAGGTCGCACATCCACAAATCAACAATAGACCATTGTGGGGTAGTCAGGCGGCCTTCAGCTCTACCCGCTCGATCAGCGTCGCATCCCCCTCACAATCTCCCGCCGCGCTACAACGTCTGCCCTCAGAAATGGCGAAGGGCGTAGCCGGTCGCCATGCGAAGGCGGCCCCGTCGGCATGGGCGTCAGGTCTTGCGGATCAAGAGCGACCGTTGCTCCTGAATCGTCACAGTAGAGATGGCCGCCGGCCTTTTCATATAGACAGTCTGTTTGTGCGAGCCGTCACAGGGAACCGAGCCGAAGCTGTACGGTTGCCGTGGCATGGCGAAAGCAACAATCTCTGCTGTCGATCGCATGACTGACACACAAGCGGCACTGCTTCGCAAACTCGCTTTCGACGCCTACGAGCCTGAAGCCTTCCAACCGAATTTGACTCAAACAGAGGCCGAGCAGCGCATCAATGCGCTGAAGGCGAAATTGAAGCTGATGGACGGACCGCCGCACACGTTGTGACGCCGGTCATGGCTACCCGGCGACTCGATCGACCAGCGTTGGATCGTCCGCCGGCGGGATTACACAGCTCGCACGGCATGCCAGGCTCGCCACACCGGCACGCATTCGGGTGATCGCCCCACGGCCGATCGGTGTGCACGCCTGCAAGGCTAAACATATCAAATACGAGATGACTTTCTCGCCATGGCCTCAACCATATCAATAATCGAATTTCGCAACTCTCTATCGCTGAGCCGGATAAATGCTTCGGCAAACCGTAGCGCCTGTGGATCGAATGCCAGTGGTTTTGCCGACGTTCGACTCGTTCCAGCATCATCAGCAAAAAACTGCCCGACTGGGACGTCGAGAGCGGTCGAGATCATTTGTAGCCGGCTGGCGCCCACGCGATTCTTGCCGTTCTCGTATTTCTGGACTTGCTGGAATGTGACGCCGAGCTTTTTACCAAGCTGAGCCTGGCTCATCCTGCGACCTTTGCGAAACCTCCTGATCCGCGAACCGACCAAAAGGTCGATGGGATTACCCCCTACCTTGGTTCTCATTCAGTCACTTCCTCGCGTTGAGACGATATTTGTTGATGATCCATTGCTTTAAGACCCGCGTCCGTTGCTGGGCACGCGCTCGACTCGGCGACTTCCACTAAAAGCTTGCCTATCGAATCCTCGCGCATTGTTTCAAGAAGATTAGTGCCCAGTTGAGCGCATGTCTGGTATGAAGCGGGCTGAAATGGAAAATCCGGGAGATCAGAATGGCAGAGTACAAGATTTCACGAGCATCACGAACAAGCGGCGCAGCACTATGACCAAGCCGCCAAACATCATCGCGAGGCCGCCAAGCATCACAAAGCGGGAAATCATGAAAAGGCCGCGCATCATGCTCGGATCGCATTCGGTCATTACCTCGAAGCCGCCGAGCACCAGAACAATGCCGCGAGGCAACACGCGAAACAGCACAGCTAAAAATGCTGGGACTGTGTCGCATCGATTGGCACGATGACTACGCGAGGGGTCATTAGGCGTTGGGGCCGGCTATGGCAGTGCGAAGATCGTTGGTGCCAACGCGAGGAGACATAATCCGCGTGATGCGATCGCGGGCTTCATCGGCGGGGATGCCGGTGGCCTCGTCGGCCGCACGCGTGGGCAACCGCGCCGATGTCTACCTTCCGTGTTTGCCCCCGACATGAAGGGGACCGTGGAATGAAGCCTGAAGGTCGGATTTCGACTTACAGTGACCAGCGATCTGCGACTTCGACGATCCCGTCAACCTTATCGTCGATCGCGCTTGCAAGTCGCGGCGGCTTTCTCAGCTTCCTCTTTCAGTACCCCGCTCTCGGGCTTTGTCTCAACGGCTTTCGCGGCAGCCTCTTTTAGTTGTCCGCGCTCGCGCCGGGTCTCTTCACCTTTGGCGGCAGCCTCTTTCCGGTGGAGTTGTGGATGGACGCCGAGCTCGTGCCATGACGTCTCCGAGAGGTTGACATTATAATATTTTGCAGCCTTCTCGATGTTGGCGAAGGCCAAAGCACGATCGGCGTCTGAGACATCGATGACCTGATCGAACCGGGCGACGGCGTTGCGCACGTGCCGTTCATCGGTCAGCGGCTCTTTCCGCTGTTTCGGAAAGGCAAAAACGCTGTCCGGCAAATCGCTTTGCTCGGTAAGCCGCCCGCGTTTCTCGTGAGGGATCCAGGTCGTTTGCATTGGGAACTCCTTTCTCCGGGTCTCCGGGTTTTGGATAAGAATCCCGCGGCAAGGCCGGCTTCATGAAGATCAATCTTCGCGACCCTAGAAATCCGACCTTTTATCAGTCGGCCGACGGCAACAAAACGACCTCACGCGGGAACGTTCCTCATTGACTCCGATGGTTGGTCAAGAAAATGCCGCCACGCTTAATCGGGTCCGCAGACGGAGCTTCGTACGGAATTATCTGGCGTTAGGGTCGAGGAACCACGAAACATGCGCGGTTTCGCCAATGGAACGTCCATCGGCTTCCGTTGTTCCAGCGCCGTAAAATAATTACTCACGGACGAGGAGTGGCACGATGCGGCAACATTTTTCTGACGGTGGGGGACTCTATTCGACGGTGGGTGCAAAAATTGAGCTTACTTTAGGTCTCCTAATGATCCAAAGCGTCAGATGGCGGAGCGCAATCGAACGTCGACTTCCGGGGATAAACCTGCCGTGACTCAGACATCAAGCTGCGTCGCGGTTTGAACCGAAGCGGAATTGGAGCGGTTCGAGAATCACAGCTCATGCCGATCTAAATAGGATTTTATTGACGTAGACGTCCTCAGGCTGGCTGATGCACCTGTTGTCATTACCATCGAGTATTCGTTAATAGGAATCGAGCCAGGCGGATACCCCGCAAACTTCACGCGCCCTGTTCTCGCGAACTATCCAGGCCATCGCGAACATGAAATATTTCTGACCGGCGCTCAGAGCCAAGGAATAGAGGGAACAATGATGGACGTCGCGGGAAAGAAAGCGCTGGTCACCGGCGCCAATCGAGGCCTCGGCCGGGCTTTTGCCGAGGCCCTGCTGGAAGCGGGTGCATCCAAGGTCTATGCCGGTGCACGTGATCCGTCGACGGTGAGCGACCCGCGGCTCACGCCCGTTCGCCTCGACGTGATGTCGTCGCGAGATGTCGCGACGGCGGCTAAGGCCTGCAGCGACGTCGAGATCCTCATCAACAACGCTGGCGTGATGCTCGCCACACCCGTCCTCTCGGAGAACTCGGAGGACGCTCTGAGGCGCGAGATGGAGGTCAATGTCTTCGGCATGCTGGCGGTGGCCAAGGCCTTGGCGCCCGTGCTGGGGCACAACGGTGGCGGTGTGATCGTCAACATGCTCTCGGTCGTGAGTTGGTACGTCTATCCGTTCAATGCGACGTACTGCGCTACCAAACATGCGGCGCTCGCCGTGACCGACGGTCTGCGTATCCAGCTCAAAGCCCAAGGCACCCACGTCATCGGGGTCTACGCGGGCTTTATCGACACCGATATGGGGGCCACGCTCTCTAGCGGCCCGAAAACCTCGCCGCAGCAAGTGGCCAGGAAAACCGTCCAGGGCATTCGGGCCGGCCTTGACCACGTCCTGGCTGACGAGAGAGCCGAGAGCACGTGGCAGGCAGTACGCCAGGATCCGGCGAAGTTGCACGCCGAGATGCAGGCTCGGTGGGATCAGCATACCGCTTCAATGACTACAAAGGTTTGAGCTGCCAGGCCGACCGACTTCCGCTGCTGGCCCGTCAGGTCACTTACCGTAATGCAGCAATTTGGTCGCGATAGGGTGGAAAGCGGACATCACGCAGACATCGTTGATCGGTCGAGAATGATCTAATCAGACGTGGGCAACCTAAGTGGTGGGTTTTGTCCTGCGCGCGGCGAGCAAGCGCCGAATGTGATTGTGGACGACTTGCGCTTCGTAAGGCTTCGGCACCGAACCGGCCTCGCACAACTTTTTTGCGCACTCAACTGTACGCGGTACGGTGCCTGCTAGAACTACGTCTAGACCGGGACGAGCTCGCGTATCCATTTCGCCAACCCAAAGCCATCAATTGAGCCGGGCATCTCAATATCGCTGAAAACAACGTCCACAACCGTTTCCTGATGCAAGAGCACCGCGATTGCTTCGTCTGCATTTACCGCTTCAACGACTTTGTATCCGCAGTCTCGCAGGTACTGCGCAATAGGCATTCGCACCAAAACGTCATCCTCGACAACAAGGATTGCTTCCTGAACGGTGGGTTTATCCGTCACACAGACATAACGACTGAGGCCGCTTGCGCGTTCCTCAGTCCAACAGTGCTTCGATGCCTGGGCTGAGATTCATTTTTGCTCAACAGCCATCTCAATTTGCTCAATAGCCGGCTAAGTGACCAACAACCGATCTTTCGTTCGTTCAGAGTGGCCCATTTGCGCACCATGGTGTCACGCGTAGCTGTGGCACACGCCAATTGTTGGCCAGCCCGGCGCGCCACCAATCGGGGCTCCAGCTCTTCGGAAGCTTCACCATCGGGAGCGGCGTACGCCGCTCCCGATGGTGAAGGCTTGCCTTTAAACCGGTACGACGGCAACGATCCTCATGTCACTCGGATCGACGATGACTACTTCGTCTTCGTAGACGAAATACAGGAAGCCGCGCCATTCCGGCTCGATCTGTACCAGCGTTTCGGGCACTGCGATGACCTGGATGCGGTCCCGCGGAATGACAGTGCCTACCGTGACATCGAAGTCGACTCGGCCCACTCGCGGGGCGCCTGACGCACGAATTACGGTGTCGCGGATGCGCGTACGCTGCTCATCGGTCAACCTAACATTCATGCCCGTGGCATTCCCCTGCAGTCCTTGCATGCCGCTGTGCTCGCGCTGCGCCGCGGCATTGTTTCCGCCTTGATTCTGTTGTTGGGCTGCGGGGCCGTTGCGCTCGTGGCCCTGAGCACTGCGATCGCCGTCTTTGGCGCTCTTGCCCGCCTTGGTCTCGTCACGCCCAGTCGCGCCGCGATTTTGGTCCTGCGCGCTTTGGCCTGTTTTGCCCGCCGGCGCCTGGTTCATTTGCTGCGTGGCGTGTGGCGGCTTGCTTTGCGATCCCTGATTTTTCGGCGTCTCTTGGGCAGGAGCCAGGCCAGTTCCCGCGGCCAACGCCAGCACTGCGATGCCTGCAAGCAACGTTTTTCGTTGGCAGTTCATTCCATCTTCTCCTCTGTGCGAGCGTCGTCGTCCTCGCGAACGTCCCCTCGGCGGCTCAATGAACGAACGCGGACAAAGTTTCGGTTCCGCGTGATGATTCGGTCGTCCGTCCCAACGACATAACGTGGAAGTCATTAAATCAGCAGAGGGAGTGCGCGTCGTTTGGCCGCCGAGTTCGGCTGAGCAAAACCAAAATGGCTGCACTGGACGTTCAAGGTCGCCGACGCGATGCTCCAAGCGGCCGTGGACATTTTTTGGATCGCTAAGCAGACCGACATCTAATACCGGGACAAATTTTAGCTGCTTATTCCGTTTTGAGCGTCGGCCTCGCATCGCCCGGCATCTTCGTTCACACCGGCAAACAATCTCATGAAACGCGCGTTTCAGAATCAGGAACCACGACGGCTGATCGGCGTTACATATCTGACAAAAAAATCGGAGGACGCCATGGGATTCGGACGCGGATTATTGCTTTGGTTGCTCGGCATCCCGCTGCCAATCGTTATTTTGCTGGCCATTTTCATGCATCATTAGGTACGCGCGCCGGTGCGGGTATTTGCATCGCTAAGGTGCACGCCCATGCAGGAAGCCCGAGCCGGCGATCTGCCTGATGCAGCTTTTCCCGGCCAACGTCGCGAGGAAACCATGCTAGGGACTATTCTCATCATCCTCCTCATTCTGCTGTTGATCGGCGCGTTGCCGACTTGGCCGTACAGCGGCGGCTGGGGCTACTATCCTGGTGGAGGGTTGGGCCTAATCCTCATAATCGTCGTTGTGTTGGTGTTGATGGGGCGAATATAGCTGACCTGTAAAGTGTGTGGCCCCTGGGCCAAGTCACGCCTTCATCAATTGCCGGCAATTCTCGAGATGCGTGGCGGCGACTTCACGTCTGAAGAGTGATTTCGCAGACAAGTCCCTCTCTGTGCCACTCCAGGCACGTTTTACCCTTTAGATGGGCAATTACTTGTTCGTCGCACCGGAACTGGTTCCAGATAAGGGATAACGCCTGGTGCGGTCGTCGGATGCCTTACGTGAATCGCCCAATCAAATTCACCACCGCGCGCCCACGATCACTCTGCACGGACCGCGCGGCGCGGAACCGCCAATTCGTGACGGGCTTGGTGTGGGTGAGACGGTCGCGTCGGGTGTTTGTAAAGAGCACCTGACCGAACGTTCCAGCTGCAACCTTTCAAGGAGAAAGTAAAAATGTCGAAACTGATCTATGCCGCGGCGGTCCTGGCGGCCTTGAGTGTTCCCGCACTTGCGGACACCAACGCTCAAATGTTGCGGCAAATGCCCGCCGACACGCTAACCGTCACAGACTGGTATAAGCACGATGTCTATGATCCAAGCAATAACAAGATCGGCGAGATCATGGACGTACTCCTCGACAAGTCTGGAAAAGTGACGTCGTTGATCATCGGGGTCGGCGGATTCCTCGGCGCCGGGGAAAAAGACGTCGCAGTTCCTTTTGAAGCCGTCCGGGTCACGACCAAGAACAACAAGAAATTCACCTTGGTCATGAACACGACCAAGGATGATCTGAAAAGCGCTCCAGGCTTCAAGTACGACCGTGATACGACGACTTGGATACCCAATTCAAAATAGCGACGGAACCTAATGCGGGATGGTGCGCGCCTGAGTCCTTACTCGGGCGCGCACCTTCGCTTACGGCAGGGGCTGCCACGCGACCAAAGGCGGCCGAGTGGCGCAGGCGGGTTTCAGGCCGCCCGGCAGTTGACCTGACCTTCGGCCATCGCGGTCAATTTCTTATCGGTCGCCTTCTCCTCATTGAGGGTCTGCTGCAATAGAGCGGCGCAATCGTCTCGACCAAGTTGTTTGGCCCACGAAATCAGCGTGCCGTAGCGCGTCATCTCGTAGTGTTCGACGGCTTGGGCGGCGGCGATAAGAGCGGCGTCGAGAACAGGCTTTTTCTCGACCTCGGCAGCCACCTCGTTAGCTTCCTCAATAATTCCGTCGATCGCCGGGCAATCGACGCCTTTGGCCGGCGCGTCGATCAGCTTAAAGATTTGCTCCAGGCGTCTCACATGGCTTTCAGTCTCGTGCAGGTGCGTTTGAAAACCCTGTTTAAGCTGCGGATCGCTGGCCTTGCCGACCATTTCCGGCAATGCCTTCACTATTTGCTTTTCGGCGTAGTAGATGTCGCGCAGCGTGTGCACGAACAGATCGTCCATGTTCTTTATATCTTTGGAAAACAGTCCCATGATTGTCTCGTCCTTGCGGTTTGTTAAAGGGATGCCCGGGCCTGCCCGGCCAGAGGCTATGGGAGCAACGTACTGTCGCCTTGCGCGGTTCCGATAGACTTAATGACGCGGTCGAATCTGAGCACTCCACAAGCTCATCCGTCCATTTGAAGGCGCGCGCCGGGGTCAAGGCGCTCAATTCTGATTATCGTAAGCTTATCGAGACGGCACTGATACGCCCTCAGGCAATCGCCTGAGCAAAATCGCATTCGCCAATAACGATGAACGATGAGACCAAATGGTTTACGACAGTGGTCGCAACGCATCGGATGCGTTGAACTTGAACTTTGTAGGCGTTCCACGGCAACTCCAAAGAGCCTCCGCCCTGCGCTGTAGACAACACCAAAACCTTTGGGCCGGTTCCGCTGCGCAATCATGGTCATATTCTCACGTGTCCATTTCCGAAGAGCAGAAGCAAAATAACGATCACGACAAGCAGCCAAATTAAGCTATGGCCGCGCCGGCCGTAATAGCCGCGATTATAACCATAGAAGCCACCTCCTCCGCCGAGCAGCAGCGCGAGGAGGACAATGATGATGATGAGCGTCAAACTAAAACGGCCTATTGGTCCGACCTAGCAACCACCCCACGCCGGCCGCAATTGCGACAGCGGTGTACGGTTGGGTTTCGATAAAATTTCGCAAGCGCGTCTCCAGCGACGAAGCCCGGTCAGCGGCCGCGCCTGCCATTTCCGAGCCGGCGTCCCGCGCCTGTCCGTAAAGATCCTGAGCCGCACCGCGCACGCGGTTAGCGGTACCCCTAACCTGCGTCGCGGTGTCGCCGGTAACTCGGCCGAATTCTTCTTGAACCTGTCCGCCAAGTTTCTTTGCACTGCCGGCAATTCGGTTCTCATCCATGTTTTCCTCCTTGGATTTACGGGTAACGCCGCTCGACGCCGTTCGTTCTATGGCCGCACGGATTGCCACCCGCGTTACGTTGCATCGTTGGTTTTGACGATGGGTTCGGACGGCGAGCCCTCAGATATTTCTAAATGCGGCGGAACGTAAATTCACGCCATATGTTTCCCTAGCGGAGACGGAATCTTCGCGAGAGCGGGACAGTCATCCACCGACACCAAAGCGGCGTAGCGCCCGCCCAGGTCGCGATCCTTATCCTCTCATCGCGAGTGAAACACGATGAACAGGCGCAAGCCCGCCTATTTTCGTAATTCGTTGGATTTGAGGGATAAAGTGCAGGTCAAGGTCCTGCGCAAGCGCCTCAAACTATCGGACGAACAGTTCGCCGGCATAGTTCGGAAGTCCGGAAATTCGATTTCGGCCATCACCAAAGAGGCCGGCCGCGCTCCTCAGGGCACTCCCGCCGCAAATCCGGTGGCAGATTGACACTACCTTTGAAGAACAATTGGGATTTGAAGCGCGGCGAGAGCTTTGGCGACGGGGTGTAGTATTCTCGTCGCTTAGCTGCACCTTCGAGAATCGCGGGCTGTCCCAGTATCGGTATCCCACAATTCAAGCGCCCCCTGGGGGCCGTTGGCAACAACAAAGGTCTATCAATTGGACCGAGCCGAATGTCGCCTTCTGGCCCTAAACGTCGATTGCTGCGAGACAGCAATATGTCTGGATCGGCGGGCAATGCGGACGTGTCCGACACGCGCTCAAAACGGTCGCCGACGACGAGTCGGCAGGGAGCGTGGCTGCTTTTTTAAGATAGCTTTTCTTAAACCCAGTCATAGCAATGGCGGGCATACTTAATTCCTATCCTGCAATAAAACCCTAAGCCTTTAGCAGCTCATCGGGCATTTCGCGGCCGGATGGCTTGGGCTGAGCGTGCGTGGACCTTATGCCCAACAAAGTTCTTGAGCGCAATTCAACTCCTCCGGAGAAGCCGGAGTTGGCGGCAATCCGCGTCGAACAGATCAAGGCTCTCTATCGCGCGCCAGCGATTATGCTGGTCAATCCTTTCAATGCATCATTTCTTGCAGTGGTGCTCTGGCCAGCTTATCCGGCATGGATCCTATTGCTTTGGATCGGACTGTTCTGCGTTGTTGTGAGTGTACGTTTCGTCGATCGGGCCCGCTATCTTCGGCAACCGAGCGAAAGCGGGCACGAGGTTGATTGGGCTAGGCGCTTTGCCGTCGGCGCCGGAGTGACGGGCGTCCTTTTGGGGCCTTGCCGGATCGGTCGTTTTCGTGTCGCCGGATCCACTCGCTCACGTCGTCGTCACGTTCGTGCTTGGCGGCATGACGGTCGGCGCGGCGTTCCAGCAATCGGCTTATCTGCCCGCATTTTTCAGTTTCGTACTGCCTGCCACCGTTCCACAGGTTGTTTGTTATTTGGCAGAGGGGGACCGTGTCTCGATTTCGATGAGCCTCATGCTCGCGGCCTACCTCATTGTCGTTGCGTTGATGGGACGCTACATCAACCGCTCGATCGTAGAGAACTTGCGATTGAAACTTGAGCAGGCGGCCGCGAATAGCAGACTGCAAGCCGCCATCGCCGAGAGCAAGGGCGTTCTCAACGAAATCGAGCAGATCTACCGTTATTCGCCAGTTGGTCTCTGTTTTATGGACACCAACTTCCGGTACGTGCGGATCAACGAACACATGGCGGAGATCAATGGACTGCCCGTCAGCGCGCATGTCGGTCGCACTTTGCGCGAGGTCATCCCCGGACTTGCCGACAGGATTATGGAGTTCTACCGACCGATCTACGAGCGCGGCGTGCCCGTCCTGAACGCCGAGCTTCACGGACCGGCTCCCACGTCCCCGGGCGTCCAGCGTCATTGGCTGGCGAATTTCTTCCCGTTTCGCTCCGAATCGGGGGAAGTAACCGGCCTGATCGGGGCGGTGATGGACATTACGCAGCTCAAGCAAGCGCAATTGGCATTGCAGCAAAGCGAAGAGCGCTTCCACACCATCTTTGACTCCGTCAATGACCTCATATTCGTACATGACTTCGAAACGGGGAGCTTCATCGAAGTCAATCGGAGTGCCTGCGAGATGCTCGGCTTTACGCGCGACGAGCTGCTTAAGCTGAGCATAGGCGATATCTCGGAGAACAAACCCCCTTACACAGAG
The DNA here is from genome assembly GCA_963806465.1 of uncultured Alphaproteobacteria bacterium. Taxonomy (GTDB): domain Bacteria; phylum Pseudomonadota; class Alphaproteobacteria; order Rhizobiales; family Xanthobacteraceae; genus BOG-931. Next base: position 52,090 of record CAWDZD010000082.1, read on the forward strand.
CGGAATCTCTTATCCGAGATGAAGGCCGCGCGATCGGGAACGCCGCAAACGTTCGAGTGGCGCGGCAAGGCCAAGGACGGACGGCTTCTCTGGGTTGAGATCTCGCTCCGCCGGGCCGTCTTCGGCGGCCGGGATGTTTTGCTCGCGACGGCACGAGAAATTTCGCAACGCAAGGAAACGGAAGATAAGCTGAAGAGGATGGCGCAGTCCGACCCCGTTACCGGATTGGCCAATCGCGGCGTATTCGTCGCCGCAGTAGCTCGGGCGATTGAGCGCGCGCGCCGAGGCGATTATAACTTCGCGGTTCTTTATCTTGACCTGAATCATTTCAAGGACGTCAACGACACACTGGGGCACCCAATCGGGGACCAGTTGCTTCAGTCAGTAGCCGAACGGTTGCAGGCGAGCGTGAGACCGTTTGACATCCTCGCCCGATTTGGCGGCGACGAATTCGCTTTGTTGATGTCAGACATCGGCGATCCAACGGATGCCGGAGTGCTGGCGCACAAGCTGTTGCAAATCATGGCCAAGCCGTTCCTCCTTGACGGCAACCAAATCCGATCCGGGGTCAGCATCGGCATCGCGACCTACGATCCGGATGATCCAGGCGCCGAGGCTCTTCTCGCGCATGCGAACGTCGCGCTTTATCGGGCAAAATCGGAAGGCCGGCACGCATATCGGTTCTTCACCGCCGCAATGGATGCTGAAGTGCGCAAACGTGTGGCCCTCACATCCGAACTGGAGGCAGGGATCGCGGCGGATCAGTTGTTCCTGGTGTATCAGCCCCAGGTGGATATGGAGACCAGCCGGCTCGTCGGACTTGAGGCGCTGGTGCGCTGGAATCATCCGACGCGGGGTGTGCTCTTGCCTTGCGAGTTCCTGGCTGTGGCGGAGCGCAGCGGTCTCATCGTCAAGCTCGGAACCTGGGCTTTGCGCTCGGCTTGCCGGCAGGCCGAGCAGTGGCTGGAAAGCGGCGTCGGGATGCCTCCGGTGGCAGTCAATGTTTCGGCGCTCCAATTCAAGGCTTCTGGCGAGCTAGAAAATGAGATCGAGGCTGCGCTTGCGGAGACGGGGCTCTCGCCCGGAGCGGCCCAACGCACTTCCCGCAAGCTAGAACTTGTAGCTGCCGCCAACCCGGAACACCTGAATGTTCTCCCTGCTCCAGTTGACCGCCACGGGTAGCGGTGCCGCAATTGGGGACGACACCGCCGCTAAACTGTTGGCGCTATCAATCCCGTAGTACAGGTACTCGGCCCGAACCAGGATGTGGGGGGTGGCCATCCACTCAGCTCCGGCCCCGGCCACCCATCCGCTCTTGATGGTCGTGTTGCTAGGGTTGGCCTGGTTAAGCGGCGGGGAGGTTTGAAAGAGTGCGGTGTATTCTGTGTCGGCCCAGGCCGCACCGCCGGTGACATAGAACATCGTGTTGTTCAACCAACCAGTGTACCCAAGCCGGGCGCGGGCGCTGGCCAACCATTGCGTTCTGACATCCAAGGCGACTATCGCGTTGGGGCCAGCTGGGATCCCAGTCGGAGTGAGTATCGGATTGGCCTCGCGATGGTCGTGCAGCGAGGTCCACGAAAAATCACCCTCGAAGCCGGCCACCCAACTCGGGGCGAACTGCCAGTTGTAGCCGGCCTGAAGGCCCCCAATAGCTGCTGTCTTAGAACCGCCGGGGAGATTACCCGATGCAAGAAAGCCATTCGGGTCCTCGATCCCTCCAGACGAGAGGTTCTGCCAGGCTGCACCAATATGCGCGCCGACGTAGAAGCCGGTCCAACTCGGAAGCACTGGAGCTGGTGGCCCCTTATAGACCATCGGTGCCATATCGGCCGCCAAGACCGTCGCTGCTGACGCAACAGTAAAAACCGTCGCCGTCGCGAATGTAAGGAAAATGCGCTGCATGGCTCCAGCCTCCGCTTCCAGGCGGTCGCTTCGACATTTCAGGTCGCAAATATGGGCAGCGAACGGATCCGTTGGGGGTATGCGATCATTCGCAAAGCCAAGCCCAATCCGCTTACTCGACAAGGATGGCGCAAAAGTCTTAACCAATGATTAACCATACCACTGCCGCTTGCCGGCGCGCGGACAAGGTGATCGATTAGCCAAGCTAATGTTCTCTATTGGTCCGAAACGGAAGTGCCGAACTATCAAACGAATGTCTGATATTGGCCCTACTCGGACCTCGCGTCGCGTCCACCGCTTGTCCGAAATGCGGGTAAAAGCAGACGTGCCGCACTTTGCATCTGACTTCCGTTGGTGACCCTTTGCGACAGTTGCCGCGATGCAGCGATATGTCCGCCGTTGGATGAACAGCGGAAGTGCCTGATCGCACTCGAAGCGCTGATTTGTCCTCCCACCAGATCACGACCTTAGCCGGGGTCAGTTCACTCGCCGCGCTACTCCTGACGCGGTTTCGGAATGTCGGTTCGCTTGCATTCTAAGTAATTCCGCCTATGTCACGTTTTCCCTCGCGCGGGCCTCACCAGGAGCGTCAGCACTATCCATGAGCAATCGAAGCGTCCCGAACTTGGAAGAGCGCCTCAAACACGCATCCGAGGCCAGGAAGTTAATGGTGGCAAAATTCAAAACGTCACTGGTCGAAGGGCCGGCCGCCATCGAGAAACGACAGCAGCGCCGAGCTATCGCCGTCGCGAGAGCCGAGCGCGCGGTGCAGCGTGAACAGGCGCGGCAACGCCAAGAGCGCGACCTCGCGAAGCAAGCCGAGATTGCAGCGCAGGCAGCGGCAGACGCCGCGCGGGCGGCCGCCGATGAGGCAGCGCGCGAAGCGGCCGAACAAGCAGAACGAGATACGCTGATTGAGGCTGAACAGAAGGCGGGCCGCGACGCCCGTTACGCGGCACGGAAGGCAGCCAAGAAGCAACGGCGGCGTGGCTACTAAGCCCGAAGTCCGACTACCGCGAGAGGTCGTAACTGGGTAGGACGTTAGTTCGCCGACGAAGTGCCATTATGGCCAGCCCACGCCGCCGGACATTGCCAATTGCCGCGCGGTCGGATTGAATGATGAGGCGCGTGGCAGTAACGGGTCTGTCCGCTCGCGGCACGCTGAAACTCCAACGACGGACCGGCGTATTTCATTCAGATCGAACGGCGACTGCGCCGCGAACGCTAGGCAGAAAAGGTGGGGGAACCATGGAAGAAAATCGCAAGCTCAAGCAGTTTTTGGCGATCGCCGGGATCATCACGTTGATCAACGGCGTCAGTTATACGCTGGTGCCTGGCGCTCTGCTACCGAACTATGGCGTTGCGGCCACTCCCGGTGTGGAGCTTGGCTTCCGCTTGTTTGGCGCCGCGTTGCTGACCTTCGGGCTGATCTTGTGGTTGCAGCGCGACTCGCGCGAGTGGACGGCGCTACGCGGCCTGTTGATCGGCGCCTCGGTCGGCAATATCGCCGGTCTGATTGTTTCCGCCTGGGCAACGGTCAAGGGCGTGATGAATGGGGCGGGGTGGCTGTTTGTCTTTACCTACGGCATTCTGCTGCTGGGATATCTGTATTCATATTGGGCGCTGTCGAAGAAACACGCCCACTGACCAAAATCGCTCGCTTATAATCCGCTCGTCCCCGCGACCCGCCTACGCCCGCTGCGCGAGCTTCGGCGCGGTTTGGTCGCGCCGAAGCTTGCAGCGCGAAGGCGGAAGGCGGGGACCGAGGACTCGCCGGGGTGTACCTCTATGACTGGATTCCCGCATTCGCGGGAATGAGCGGAAATCTAACCAGCTCACTCGCGTTCGACCGCGGCGACTTTGCCTTTCTCGATCGCCAGCGCCAGCTTGCCGTGCTTGAGCGCCAGCGCCTTTTCGCCGAACAGCTCGCGGCGCCAGCCGGTCAGCGCCGGCACGTCGGCATCGTCGTCGCTGGCGATACGTTCGAGGTCATCGACCGTCGCGATCACCTTGGCGGCGACGTGATGCCGCTCCGAGATCATCCGCAACAGGACTTTCAACAGCTCAACCGACGCCAAGCCGTTGGCCGACACCGGCAGTCGCGTCGGCCGCGGCAGCGTTTTGACGTCGCGTTCGAGGCCGCGCTGGACGGCGGCGGCGATCGCCTCGCCCCAGCGCGAGCGCTCGAAACCCTTCGGCAGCGAGCGCAGGTTCTTGAGCTTCTCGGTGGTCGTCGGCGCGTGCACGGCGATGTCGGCGATCACCTCGTCTTTGAGCACGCGTGAGCGGGGTACATCGCGCAGTTGCGCCTCGCGCTCGCGCCAGGCTGCGACCTCGATGAGGACGGCGAGCTCCTTGGGCTTGCGCACCCGGGTCTTCAGCCGCAGCCAGGCATTCTCCGGGTCCATGCGATAGGTGTCGGCGGAGGTGAGCACATGCATCTCCTCCTGCACCCAATCGACCCGGCCGCGGCGCCCGAGATCGTCGACCAGCGCCTGATAGACGTCACGCAGATGGGTGACGTCGGAGATGGCGTAGGTGAGCTGCGCATCCGACAGCGGCCGGCGCGTCCAATCGGTGAAGCGGTGGGATTTGTCGAGCGTATCGCCGGTGATGCGCTGCACCAGCTGGTCGTAGGAGATCGAATCGCCGTAGCCGAGCACCATGGCGGCGACTTGGGTGTCGAAAATCGGATGCGGGACGAACTTGGCCCGGTGCCAGACGATTTCGATGTCCTGCCGCGCCGCATGAAACACCTTCATCACCTTCTCGTCCGCCATCAAGGCGAAGAACGGCGCCAGATCGATGCCGGGCGCCAGCGCATCGACGACGACGGCTTCCTCGGCCGAGGCCATCTGCGCCACGCACAGCAGCGGGTAATAGGTGGTCTCGCGCAGGAATTCGGTGTCGACGGTGACGAACGGAAACGCGGCCATGCGTCGACAGACGGCGGCGAGTTCCGACGTCGTCGCGATCGGCTGCATTGAGTTTGCGGTGACAGAATCCATCGTTATTGCCGCCTAGTGTCGGCCAGATACCGCATTGCTGGCAAGGGCAGGTTGCTAAGGTAATTTCGTCCACGCGCGCCGCAGCCCTTGATCCTGCCCGCGCACGCGGCCCATCACGATGAACTCCCAAGGGCTCGGCAGGGCGCCAACCGGCACCTCGATCAGAGTGGGACCGTCCCGGCGCACAAACGCCGCCTTGAGCGATTGTCGCAACGCATCAGGCGTCGAAGCGCGCACCGCGGCGGCCCCGAAGCTTTCGGCAAATTTGACGAAATCCGGATTGGTCAGGTCGCTCGCGATCAGCCGGTTGCCGTAGCGCTCCTGTTGGATGCGGCGCACATTGCCGAAGGCGCCGTCGTTGAATAGCACCGTCACCAGCGGAATGCGGTGACGCATCGCCGTCGCCATTTCCGTCGCCGTGAAAAGAAAGCCGCCATCGCCGGTGATCGACAGAACCGGCACGTCGCGCCGCGCGTCCTGCGCGCCGAGTGCGGTGGCAAAGCCGTAACCCAGATTGTCCTGATAGCCGGGCGAGAGAAAGGTGCGCGGCCGGTAGACCGGAAAGCCGAGGCGGGCGGCGAAGCCGAGCTGCGTCACCTCGTCGACGAAAATGCCGTCGTGCGGTAATTCGGCGCGGATCGCCGCCAGGAGCGCAAGCTGCGGCGCGAGCTTGGCGAGCCGCTTTTGCATGCGCGCGTGCCGTTCCTGCATCTCCGCCGCGCGTGACGGCCGGCGCGCATTGTACGCCGGCAAGACGTCGAGTAGCCGCCGCAGGATCAGCGCCGCGTCTCCGATCAGCGCGACTTTCGGTTTGGCGATGCGCGCCGGCTCCTGCGGGTCGGCGTCGATCCGGATCATCGCGAGGTCGCGGTCGATGCCCCAATGCGCCAGCGGCATATGCAGATGCGTGCCGACACCGAGGACCACGTCGGCCTCAGCCCACAATTCATGGCCCAGCGGCAAATTGACTGACAGCGGATCGCGATCGCTGAGCACGCCGCGACCGCGCCGATAGGACAGGACTGGCGCTTGCAGCATGTGCGCGAGCTGCGTCACCTCGGGCGAAGCGTCCTGTGCGCCGCCGCCGGCGACGATTAAAGGCCGCTTGGCCGCGCCGAGCCGCTTGGCGGCTGCTTTGAGCGCATCGTCATCGATCCGCGGCTGCGGTATCGCAAGCGGCGCCACCGGGCGCACCACGCCCGAGCGTCCCCAGACGTCGATGGCGCACTCGAGCGCCGCCGGTCCCGGGCGATCAATGAACATTGATTGGATCGCCTTGGCGACCAGCCGCGGCGCCTCGCCGGGCGAGCGGATGCGCGCCGACCAATTGACCAGCCGGGCAATGATCCCGGCCTGGTCGCGGACCTCGTGCAGGTGCCCGAAGCCGCGGCCGATGGCTTCATCCGGGATCTGGCCGAAGAGCGCCAGCACCGGGGCATTCATGCCGTAGGCGGTGAGGAGCGCCGCCGACGAGTTGAGGAGGCCCGGACCGGGCACCACGCAATAGCCTTGCGGCTTCCCGGTCGCCAGCGCCGAGCCGAGCGCCATGTAGGCGGCGCCCTGTTCGTGGCGGCTGTGCACGGTGCGGATCGCGTCGGCGTGCCGCGCCAGCGCATCGAAGAAATCGTCGTTGTGGACGCCCGGCAGCGCATAGACGGTGTCGAGGCCGTGCGCCAGGAGCGCCCCGACCACGGCCTCAGCGGCGGTCATTTCGGTGCCGGCGCCAGCCTTCTTGCGGTGTGCCTTTGCCATCGCGGAACCTGTCATTGCCCCGTGCGCGCGATGGCTTCGCATGTCCGCGCCGCGCGCGCTACCCTGCCTCGCTCGGGCCTGCGAGCGTCAGGAACTCGTCCTGGGCTTGCCTTGACAAAGGCCGCCTCGCGTGCGCTTTCCGCGTTCCGTCAGCAAGGCCATCGAAACAACGAAACGACAATGCATCGTTATCGCAGCCATACCTGCGGCGCGCTTCGCGCAAGTGACATCGGCCAGGACGTGCGCCTCTCCGGCTGGTGCCATCGCATCCGCGACCATGGCGGCGTGCTGTTCATCGATCTACGCGACCATTATGGCCTGACCCAAGTGGTGGCCGATCCCGACAGCCCGGCGTTCAAGGTGGCGGAGACTCTGCGCTCCGAATGGGTGGTGCGCATCGACGGCAAGGTGCGGCATCGGCCGGAGGGCACCGTCAATCCCGAGCTGCCGACCGGCGAGGTCGAGGTCTATATCCGCGAGATCGAGGTTCTGGGGCGGGCCGCCGAATTGCCGCTGCCGGTGTTCGGCGACCAGGAATATCCCGAGGATATCCGGCTGCGCTACCGCTTCCTCGATCTGCGCCGCGAGCGCCTGCACAACAACATCATGAAGCGCGGCCAGGTCATCGACTCGATCCGGCGGCGCATGAAGGCGCAGGGCTTTTTCGAATTCCAGACGCCGATCCTGACCGCGTCTTCGCCGGAGGGCGCGCGCGACTATCTGGTGCCCTCGCGGCTGCATCCCGGAAAATTCTACGCGCTGCCGCAGGCGCCGCAGCAATTCAAGCAGCTGATCATGATTTCCGGCTTCGACCGGTATTTTCAGATCGCGCCGTGCTTTCGCGACGAGGACGCCCGCGCCGACCGCTCGCCCGGCGAATTTTATCAGCTCGATCTGGAAATGAGCTTCGTCACCCAGGACGACGTGTTCGATGCCGTCGAGCCGGTGATGCGCGGCGTGTTCGAGGAGTTCGCCGAAGGCAAGCCGGTGACTCAGAAGTTTCCGCGCATTCCCTATCAGGAGGCAATCCGCAAGTACGGCGTCGACAAACCGGACCTGCGCAACCCGATCGAGATGCAAGACGTCTCGGAGATTTTTCGCGGCTCCGGTTTCAAGATTTTCGCCGGTATCCTGGAGAAGAACCCCAAAGGCGCGGTGTGGGCGATCCCGGCGCCGCGCGGCGGCTCGCGCGCCTTCTGCGACCGGATGAATTCGTGGGCACAAGGCGAGGGGCAACCGGGGCTCGGTTATATTTTCTTTGCTCTCGACAACGCCGCGGTGGTCGGCCGCGGGCCCGTTGCCAATAATCTCGGTCCGGAGCGGACCGAGAAACTGCGCGCTCAGCTCGGCTTGAAAGACGGCGACGCCGTGTTCTTTGTCGCCGGCGACGAGCCCGGTAAGTTCGTCAAATTCGCCGGCTTGGCGCGGACAAAAATCGGCGAAGACCTCGGCTTGATCGACAAGAGCCGCTTCGAGCTGTGCTGGATCGTCGATTTTCCGATGTATGAGTGGAACGAGGAGGAGAAGAAGATCGACTTCTCCCACAATCCATTCTCGATGCCGAACCTGCCGCCGGAAGAGTTCCTGGCGCTCGATCCGGCCGACAAGGAGAAAATTCTCTCGCTCAAGGCGATCCAGTACGACATCGTCTGCAACGGCGTCGAACTATCCTCCGGCGCGATCCGCAATCATCGCCCCGACGTGATGAAAAAGGCGTTCGCCATCGCCGGCTATGACGAAAGCGTGCTGGAGCAAAAATTCGGCGGTATGCTGCACGCGCTGTCGCTCGGCGCGCCGCCGCACGGCGGCATCGCGCCGGGCATCGACCGCATCGTCATGCTGCTGTGCGGCGAGGAAAATCTGCGCGAGGTCGTGCTGTTCCCGATGAACCAGCGCGCCGAGGATTTATTGATGGGCGCGCCGTCGGAAGTCACGCCGAAGCAACTGCGCGAATTGCACATCCGCGTTGTGCCGCCGGGACCGGGGCGGGACAACACCTAATCGCCACCGTTCGTTCCACATCTGATCTGTTGGATTTGGGCTCCCCAACGCCTGAGCGCGCGACTTGCAGCGGTCTAAGGCCAGACACACCCCCGCTCCGACCGCTTCGGCGTCGTCCGTCGCCGGAGCGACGACCATCTTCTCCGGCGGAAGGCTTCGTTCGGCTGCGATAGAGTTCAACGCGCTGGCGCGGGACGCGAGCCTGCTATGTCTCCCATCGCAGCGGATATTCGCCTTGCCACGTCCAAATTTCCCAACGCAGATTTGTGCACGGGGGCACCATTCTCGATCAGGTAGTACTTTCGCCATTCATCCCTATTCGCCTCATACAGCGTCCGAAGTTCAGCAAACTCGTCCACTGTCGCGATGTGTATTTCGCGCGCGCATTGGCCGACCAGAACGGCAGCCTCTTGCCAGTCCGGCGCGCCGGGCGGTGTGTTGAGCAAGAGCGGTTTAAGCTTTCCCTTTGCCCACCGCTGCAGCCTGAACAGCACCCCGCCTGTGGCCGCCCGGCTGCCGTCCATGATCTCGGTACCGGGATATTGGAGATAGAGAATCAATCGGGCCTCAGCAGCGTCGGCCTTCTGTTTGAGCCGTTCGAGCATTCGGCAGGTAACGCCGATTTCGTCGGTGGTAATGGTGACGAATTGGTTGCCGTCAGAGGTAAACCAGAAATTAGAGAAAAAAGCCGCCATGAATTTGTTGATCGCGGCCGAGTGACCAAAAAAACTCCTGATATCGGCGGCGCCACTTGGTGTCGGCCGCGGCGGCACCGGAAAATTGTGGGCGACCAGATCGCCGTGTTCTAGGGTGAAGTACGGTTTCGGCCAGCCAGCAGAGGCATAACCGGTGAAGATAATGCTGCCTGGTATCAAGTCTACGACCAGAACCTGCGGATGAATTAGCGGCAGCAATTGCTCGCCCAATAGAATTATCTGGTCGGCTTGATATCCGCCTTCGCCGGCATTGTTGACGTTCCAGCCGGTAAGTTGTTGGAGTTGCGCCGGCCAGGTCTCCGAATCGCTCACGCCGGAGCCAACGGTAAAAGACGAACCGATGGCCAATACGCCTCCCGGCGCCACTTTGGCGTTCGCTGCACCGTTGGAGCGGAGGCCATAGTCAAGCGTATTGAAATTGCTCTCGGTCAGGAAGGGCTTAAGTCGCCAGCCCAACAGACTGTCGTATTGAATGAGATGATTAATCGTCGCAGCGGCCCGTTCGCGGCGGAAATCGCGCCATTCCGAGAGCGGTGCATGGATTGCGATGCGGACGCCAATCTCGGCGAGAAGCAAGCAGATAAGTGTGGTAATCGCGACCAGACCAACGGCTTCGAGTGCACGCAAAATCCGGCGCCTACAAGTGGCTCTTCGTGGTCGGCGCCACCAATCGCCTATCCGCGCTCTAAGCCAGCCAACGTTTGTGGTCCAGCGCAAAACGAATGCTCCCCCTAAGCCTTCGATCAGATCTGCGTGGTTTGTTACTCTCTTGGTACGCGAGTTTGGCTGGCGACGCCGACTGACTACGCCTCCGCGATCTCGGCCCGCAGCGCCAGCGCCGCCGCCTTCGCCTCGTGCTTGATCACATGCAACAGCACGCGTGCCGCGCCGTCGGGCTGGCGCCGGCGTTGTTCCAATCGCGGATCGTTCCAAGCGGCAAGCCAAAACGAGTCGCAAATTCTTCTTGGGTTAGGCCGAGCGTGCGGCGGATCTTGCGCACGTCCACATCGGCCGGCACGTGAATCCGATACGTCTTGCCATCGGCCTCGCCGCGCGCAATCGCGCGAGCTTCTCTCGCAGCGGTGAGGAGCCGCTTGCCAAGGTTATTCTTCGTCTCTTTCTTGCTCACGGTGTTCTCCGTTTCAGGGCAATCACGCGTTTGCGTACATTAGCAAGATAGTCAGAGGCAAAGGCCGCGAGCTCCTTTTTTAGGGCATTGCGATCAGCCGCCGAAATGTCCGACCGCTCGCCGTTGTCGATCAACGCCCGTGCGACGACCGGCATGCCGGCGCCGGCAAAATAGATCACGGTGCGGTTCGGCGAATATGCGCGCCGATGATTCCTGGCCACGCTGTCTCCTTACGGCGGCAGCCAATTCGTGCCGGGGGCAACGACGCAAGCGTGGCCGGACGTAAACGCGACGATGCACGAATTTCGGACGACGGCACAGTGGCTGCCATGCGACTCTGCGCTCGGAACGGCCGTGGATTTCAACCAGACACCGATGCAGCCGATTACGATTCCGTAGCTGCCGCCGTGCGGCGCGCCGTTTAATCGAGGACCCTCACGGCGATTTGCAGTGTTGGTAACCGCACGTTGCGCCGCGCAAACGCGGTGCAAGCTCAAACACGAAAAGGTGACCGCATGCGAGCCATTCTCGCCGCGCTGATCTTGTGCGCTTGCGTTGCCAAAAAGCGATGCCGAAGTGTCTCTCAGGTGTTCTAGTGATGCGTAACGTCTTGCTCACAGCCATGCTGCTGGCCTCGGTAGTGCCGGCGGGCGCGCGTGACTTCCAAGAATTTGCCGTACTTGGCGGCGGCGGAAGGATCGTTGCGCCGGCGCGCGACGACGGCCGCTACGCCAATTCGCCGCTGAAATCCTGGTTCGATCAGCTCGCGAGCGGGAAGGGGCTCTGCTGCTCGTTCGCCGACGGCCTTCGGGTCGAGGACGTCGACTGGGATACGCAGGACGGCCACTATCGGTGCGGCTCAATAGCGAGTGGATCGTCGTGCCCGACAACGCGGTCGTCACCGAGCCGAACAGATTCGGCCCGGCGGTAGTGTGGCCCTACATGAACTCCGACGGCCAAACCCAGATACGCTGCTTCCTTCCAGGCTCTGGCGCGTGAGGACCGGGGTAACCACAAGTAGTATCTGCGACAAGCTAAAAGAGCTTTAGACCGCAGAGAACCTTGCCGAAAATCTCGATTTCCTCGAGCGGCGTTTCTTCGCTGGGATGGTTTGGATTGTCGGAAATGACCTTTAAGCGCGTCGGTCTTGACGCACGCAGCACGTGCAGGCGCCGGATGATGATCGAGCCAAACGGGTCACGCAGCGCATAAAGGCCGTCTGGAGAAGGTGTCCTGTGTTCGACGTCGACAACGACGCGTTCCCCTGAGGCTATCGTGGGCGCCATGCTGTCACCGTCCGATTCAACGACCACTAGCCGCTCTGGCAGCGAGTGCAGCTGCTCGCGCACGAAACTGTCGGGAAATACCCATCGCTCGGTCTTGAGCGGGTCGGTGTGGCGCCCGTCCTTTCGCGCATTGCGCTTCCCGCCGCCGCCGGTGCTTCCGCGGCTATCGAGTTCGGGAACACTGTGTACCGCGGCGGTTGCGCCGCCTTTCTGCGCGGGCTCCTGTCCTTCCGTGCCTGGATATCGGCCCCACAACAACATTTGTTCGGGTGTATAGCCGAGGGCTGTCGCGAATGGCTTCAGGTGATCAAGTCGCAGTCGAATTACCCCGTTCTCGAGGCGAGACAGCTGCTGTTTGGAGATACCGGAACGTCGGACAAGCTCCGAGCGGCTCATCCCTCGGGCCTCCCGGGCATGGAAAAGGCCGGTGTGCTGTGATGCAGGTTTGCTGCGTTGAGCCATCTCAATTCGACCGTCGCGAATCCTGAAACTGAGATGCTAGTTCATTTTCAGTGACGTGACTAGGAAAATTGGTGGCTGCCGGCTCCTAAATCGGTGACGAAGTCCGCTTATCGATATCAGCGTCTGTCCTTGCCAAGGGATGCGTTCGCAGCCACAGCGTGCGTGCCGCCACACTCGGATCAATCTTGGCCCTCTTCCACCATGCCGCCTCGTCGCCGCAGCGATGAATTTCCCGATGGTGTCCCCTGCATACCGGCACGGTGAACTCATCGCTCACCTTGCGGGACAGCGCGCGGCTTTGGGCAAAGCGCAGATGGTGGGCGTCCGTAGGTCGGCGGCCGCAAACAAGACAAGGCTGCTGGGCAACGAATTTGACGTGCTCGCGATCACGAATCCGCCGAGGCTCCGGCAGTGACAACGCACTTTTGTCGATCCTGCGCGAGCGATCGGATTGTCTTCCGGACCTCTTTGCCTTTCGCTTTTGGGTCGAAACAGTGGAGACTCGATTTTCCAAGGAGGACGCGGCAACTGAAGGTGTCCCGAAAGTTGAAAGCCTTGCCTGGAAGGCCTCCTCCACTGCGTGAGCATCGGTTTCGATCAATCTGTTCTTTTCCCGAATGGAACGATGCGCCCAGAGTGCGGCTTCTTCACTCGAGCCAAACTGGTTGAGTTCGGCGATGAGACGATTGCGTAATTCCACCGATGCCTCTGCCCCCAACACTGCGGTGGCGGTTTGCCGTGGCACCTCTCCGGAGCGACGTGATGGCGCTCCTGGCGCTTGATCCTGCTGACCGCCGTTGAGTTGGCCGCTGCCGTTCGCCGGTGCTCGTGTGCGAGCGCCTGACTGGTTTGTGGGAGCCATGAGATCAGGCGCATCGAGATCGTCCTCACCGGCGATCCCAACCAAGGTAAAAAGGGCATAGCGCCGAGCATATGTCAGCGCCGCACCCATCCGGCGCGGCGAGTTTGTCTCGCCTACGGGACATACGGGCCAGTCAGACGCGATCCATTCCCCTGACGAGTGCGCCAGGACGGTCGTGAGTTTGACGATGCCCGCGGCTTGATCGATCGAAGTCGTCTGGACCGTCGCTATTTGGTGTTGTCCCAAGACCTTGCGGACAATCTCAAGCCCGCTTGAGAGCGAGGCGTAGCGAAACATCTTTTCGGCGCCGCTGCGATCACTCGCGGGGATGGTTGCCACGAGGGTTTTTTCGGGATTGACGAGTTCGATTTGCGCTTTCGCCAGTGCAGCGGCCAAGGCGGCGATTGACTTACTGGTGCGCTGCATGGCCGCCATCCGTTCCGAGGAGGTCAAAGCTAACGGCCCCGGATTTCGAGCGCTTGGCTCGCACGCCATGGCCGATCGCCTGGTGCGCGTCCTCGGGCATCAGGCTTTTGAGTTCGGTCTTGGCTTGTTCGTGTTCGATATGAGCGGATCGGGTTCGCGCAAACACCCCAGCAAATTCCGCCCACGCATTCGACGAGCTCATGTCGACGATACGGATAGCCTGGATGCGTGGTTTCGGAGGGTCGACACCAAAAAGGGTGGGAGGTTCACCAGTCTCAACACATCGCCAGAATTTCCGCTCCGCGGTGACGATGAGGTGCTGATATAGCGGGTCGGCATGGGTCTTGATCTCTACCCACTTGCCGCCGCCGGTCATGATGGACAGTACGGCCGATCTCGCTGCGATCACCCACATATTGTGCTGGAGCTGCGGTGCGTGCTTCTCCGCGGCTGCCTCTTCCGAAAACGACCACGGCAGCATGAATTTGGCCTCGAACACCGCGCCGCTTGACTCGACCCGGCCATCGAGTGTTGCCGCCATCCAGCGCAGACGGGGTGCCGGATCCGTTTCTGAACGTCGCTAATGGCCTGACCGGTGTTAGCCTGGTACCAGCGGCGATTGAGCTCTTCGGTCACGACCCCGAGCTGCACGATCAGATTGCCGGATAGGTCCTCTGGCTCAGCTTTGCCTCGTTTTTCCCGCCACAGCCGCAGCAGCGCAGCCTCATCATTCCCCATGATGATCCGGGCGTCTGAGCCGCCGATGAAGTAGCGCCGATCCTGATTTTTGAATCCAGAAGAACTTGTGATCATATTGGGTTTCCGTTCCGATCAATTCCGGTTCTGTGATACGACCTGCCATGGGAAAGATAAGGTCGGATTTGATGGAAATTCTATTAATGTGCGGATTTCTCAATGTCAATAGAATTTCTATCAATGTTGGAGGACGATTTTGATCACTACGCGTCAGGTGAAGGCAGCACGGGCTTTGCTCGGGTGGTCTCAATCTGATTTGGCCCACCGGTCTGGCGTGTCAGAACCAACGATCGCCAGGCTCGAATCCACCGAAGGTGCACTTGGTGGACGGGAAGGTACGGCGGAAAAGATTCGGAAATCGATCGAAGCTGCCGGGATTCAATTCATTGAAGAGAACGGCGGTGGACTGGGTGTCCGTCTGTGCAAAAGACAAAAACAAAAAAAGGAAAGTCCTCGGCTCGACCTTTGAAAGCAGAGCGCCAGGCAGCCGATATTGGTTACTTCCAAGAAGCGGCTTTATCGGAAGTGATCAATCCTTGTTCACTGATCTGGTTCGAAGTGCTTTTGGCCCCATTAGCAGACATCTGCGTGCCTTTGGGTGGTTTGCAAACTGCTAAAGCAAGTTTCCCCCAGTCGCAGCCGGTCGCAGCGCTTCGGCTAAAAGTCATTCGTTTTCAGGCTACTAGAGGTTAAGCCCTGTCTACCGGGCGGCGTCACCGTATGCGCGTTTACGGGTTTCGCTGGCATGGCGTTTGCTTGGTGTCTCGCTTGGCACAATCCGTTGGGAGGAAAGTCGACATGGCAATTCCAAACATCCTGGGGCTTCATTTGCGAATGGGCGCGGTGGCATTTGCCGCGTCATTGATCTGTCACGTCGCGGCTGGAGCGACCGAACGTGATCCGCGCGACAGTGCCGCGCCGGACAAGGTCCCGGAGCCGATGCGCAACGTCATCGCCTTCGAGAAAGCCGGCACGATGCCTTCGAAGCACTACAAGATCGCCTACGTGACGGAATGCGTGACCAACGCCTATTGCGAGGCACGTATGAAGGGCCTGGAGGAGGCAGCCAAAAAATACGAGGGCCTGAAGAAATTCCCGAACGTACAGATAGTCTCGCGCCGCGAGGCGAAGTTCGATCCCAGGCTTGCCCGTCAGATTACCCAGGATGCTCTGCAAGCCCATCCGGACCTGAATTTCGTAGTTTGTCACGACGACAACATGTCGCTTGGCGTAGCTGCCGCGATCAAGGCGGCCAATCTCGTCCCCGGAAAAGATGTGAAGATCTACAGCATGGGTGGCAACGCCCACGGTGTTCAAGGCGTGAAGGACGGCATCTTTGAATGGACAGCTGCTGAGGACCCTCAAGCCGAAGCGTATTACGGCGCTATTGCGCTTGTCATGGCGCTGGAAGGCAAGCCGCTGAATGGCTACGTCAACCTTGAGGATCTCCCTTGGCTTGTGGACGGAACCGATACGATCTTCATCACTAAAGAGAACATGAACAAGTTCACGCCGCATTGGTAGCGGCCCATGTTCGGCGCCGGGCGATGACAACGACCAACCCCCCTGCGATCCGGATTCGGGGGCTGACAAAATCGTTTCCCGGCGTCGCCGCACTGCGTGGCGTCGATCTCGACATTTACCAGAGCGAAGTGCACGGGCTCGTCGGCGAGAACGGCGCCGGCAAGTCGACCCTGATTAAGCATCTGACAGGGCTCTACGCCGCAGACAGCGGCTCGATCCAACTATTCGGACGCGCGTTGGAGAACGCGCACGCGCGCACGCTACAACATGCCAGCATTGGGGTCATCTACCAAGAGCGGGCGATCCTGCCCGAGCTGACCGCCGCGGCCAACGTCTTCCTCGGCAAGCAGAAAACCTGGGGCCCCTTCCTCGACCACCGCGCCACAGTTAGGCGATTCCGCGAATTGGCGGATCGTCTCGGAGTAGCGCTAGATCCCAATGCACGCGCGGGATCGCTCTCCGTTGCCGGCCAACAGCTGCTTGAAATCATGCGGGCACTGGAAGCAGAACACCGCATCCTGATCATGGACGAGCCGGCGACTTCGCTCGGGGAGGCGGAGCGCGAGAAGTTGTATGGCATCGTGGATGGACTGCGGCGCCAGGGGCTTTGTATTATTTTCATCTCGCATGATTTGGATGATGTGCTTCGGCTCTGCGATCGCGTGTCGGTGATGCGGGATGGCGCGCTAGTTGCAACGAGGCCCGCGGCCGATTGGGACAAGGCAACACTCGTCGCGGCCATGCTCGGCGATGTCGATCTCAATCAGTCGATCACCCGAGGCCCGCCGGGGGCTGATGAGCAAATGCGGGTTGATGGCCTATCAATTCCTGGCGTCGTCTCCGATGTCTCCTTCGCCGTTCGATCGGGCGAAATCTTCGGTCTGGCGGGCTTGGTCGGCGCCGGTCGGACTGAGATCCTGCGCGTACTCGCTGGCATTGATCGAGCGTTCGCTGGGCGGCTTTTTGTGCGCGGCCGTGAGATTCCTTGGCCGCGGTCGGTGGCCGCGGCGCTTAGTTATGGGATCGCCCTCACTCCCGAGGATCGCAAGAGCCAAGGGATCATTCTGCGGCTGAGTGGCGCCGAAAACGTCGCGCTCGCCGATCTGGGATCGGTAAGCACCCACGGGATTCTCTCCGACCGACGGCTCCGCCGCGAAGCGGCAGAGTCGATGTCCGCGCTCGCCTTCGATACGGCGCGGTTGGGAGACCCGGCCGGCAATCTGTCGGGTGGCAATCAGCAGAAGCTGGTCATCGGGAAATGGCTTCATCGCAAGCCGAGGATTCTGCTCCTTGACGAGCCGACACAAGGCATCGACGTTGGAGCAAAAGCCGAAATCTACAAGCTAGTATCTGAGCTCGCCAACCACGGGATGGCCGTTATCCTGGTATCCTCGGAATTCGAGGAGATCGTCAACATCTGCGACCGCGTTCTTGTGCTCGGTGGCGGCCGTTCCCTCGGCGTGCTTGAACGACAGCAACTATCGATCAAAGCGATCTTCGATCGTTTGTTTCATTCGGATATCGCGGCGTGATGCACGGTCCGCCCATGAAAGTGCCGCGCGCGCGGAGCAATTCGGTTGTCGCCGTCCGCCGATATGGCATCGTGGTCGCGCTTTTCGTGCTTTTGGCTGTCCTCTGGGTCGCGAGCCCGACTTTCTTTCGCGCCACCAACTTCGCCAACATCCTCGCGCAGTGGGCGCCGATCGGGATCATGTCGGTCGGCACCACGTATGTGATTTTAGCCGGCGGTTTCGATTTGTCGGTTGCGGCCGGATTTGCCTTCTGCGCGGTCGTTGCGGCCGCTTTGGCTCAAGCCGGAGTGCCAGCTAGTCTCTCCTTTCTCGCAGCAATCGCCGCTGGCGTCCTAATCGGACTCGTCAATGCGGCGCTCGTAGTCGGGCTGAGGATCAATCCATTCGCAGCGACGCTTGCTTCCGGGTTCGTTTTGACGAGCCTGCCGTACCTTATCGTCAAGAGCCCTTTCATCGAGGTTGATCAGCCTGGCTTCGACGTGCTCGGCACCGGCGTATGGCACGGCCTGCCCTATACCGGGCTCATTCTCATTGGATTCTTGGTTGTGTTTGGGGTGATTTTATCGAAGACTCAATATGGGCATTTGCTTTATGCCGTTGGTGGCAACGCCGAAATCTCACGCCTCTTCGGTATTCCAACACGGCTTGTGGTCGGCAGTACCTATGTTTTTTCAGGTTTTTGCGTCGGTACCGCCGCGTCGTTAGCGACCTCGCAACTCAGCTATTCCGCGTCCGACCAGGATCCGGTGCTGGTGTTCGACGTCATCGTTGCAGTGGTCGTAGGCGGCACGTCGTTGGCGGGCGGCGTCGGATCGATGTGGCAGACGGCTGTAGGACTGGCCATTCTCGCCGTTCTACAAAACGGCCTCAACCTGCTCGATATCAACACCTTCTACCAATATATCATCAAAGGTTGCCTCATCATCATAGCGGTCAGCCTCGATGTCTGGATACGGTGGCTGTCGGGCGACCGGCTGCTGCAAGCTGCGACTTTAATCCGGCTCATGGTTCCGGCTCGAGTGCAAAGCATCTCCGACCGATAATAGGAGAAGGCACCGCGTGATCAGGAGCCAATCATCGTCATGACGGAAATCGCAGACGACGGCAGATTCCCATATCAGAACGAGACCCTCGTGCCGACGTCTCGCGTCGCAAGGCGCTGATGTCGGCGGCCGCGCATCTGCGGACTTATGGGATTCTGTTGGCGCTCCTGCTCCTTGTCGCGATCGTCGACGTTGCGGATCCTTCGTTTCTCAGCATGGCCAACATCGTCAACGTGCTCGGCCAATGGGCGCTGACCGGGGTGATGGCGGTCGGAATGACCTTCGTCATCATCGCCGGGGGTTTCGATCTTTCGATCGCTTCTGGCTTTTCCCTCTGCGCGATTGTGGCGGCGCTTCTCGGGGCACATGACTTGCCGCTCGCTATGGCTATGCTCGCTGCTGTCGGAACGGGCCTCGTTATTGGTAGCGTAAATGGTGGGCTCGTGTCGCTCATCGGGATCAACCCCTTTATCGCGACCGTCGGCACCGGGTTCATCATACTCGGCATCGATTTTCTCGCGACACCTAACACCTACATTCAGGTCGACCAGGCGGGCTTCGATGTGCTGGGCGCGGGAACTTGGCTGTCGTTTCCCTTCAAAGGGATGATCTTGCTGGCCTCGCTGATCCTCGGCGAAGCTGTTCTCGCCAAGACCGTCTATGGCCGTCACGTTTACGCGGTTGGGGCCAATCTGACGGTGTGCAGGTTGAGCGGCCTGCCGGTCGGCCGGATTATCGCCAGTACCTACGTTGTCTCCGGCCTGTGTATGGGGATTGCCGGCGGCCTAGCTGCGTCGCAGCTCAGTACCGCGCAAGCGCGGATGGAGCCGACTATCGTCTATGATGTGATTGCTGCTGTGGTCATCGGTGGCACTTCGCTTTCGGGCGGCGTCGGCGCCATGTGGCGCACCGCGGTCGGCCTCGCGATCATCGCGACGATCTCCAACGGCTTCACACTGATCGGCCTCAACCCGCTGCATCAAGGCATTGTCAAAGGCGTCATAATCATCTTGGCGCTGGCAATCGACGGATGGACCAGCCGCATACCGAGCTATCGCCGAGGCTTGAGCGCCGTTCGCCGCGCGACAACAATGAAGATCGACTGAGGCGCCAGCGTGAAAGGCATTGATCACCTCCGATAATGGCGATTATCGGAAGTGACGAATTGCCTATCGTGCAAGGGTCGGCTGATTCGATTTCGATGTGTTTGCGCAGTTCTATAGACTGATGAACAAAGAGATATTTTTTAATCAGTGGTGAGATGCTCGATCCTCGAGGCAGGAGTAATGACCTGTACTGATAAGCTTTTGTCTATTTTGTCACCAGTCACCTAACTGATAAAGAAACGCTAATTTCGTCACGAGTTTCGCTATCCGCTAGGATTGACACAGGCAACTAGGGGAATGTGCGCCATGGCCGACAAGCAGCAGACCGTGCCTGTTGGCCAGAAAGGCGATCGAACTGCAGCCGTCGGTGAAACGGCTCGATCGCAATTGGGCGAAACATCGAACGAATTTGATTTCAACCAGCATCGCCGCGGCCTAATGGCGAAATGCGGTGCACTGTAGTGCAGTACGGATTCAGGCCTTAAGTGCCTGGTCGATGAAGGTGTTGGTGTACAGCGCTTCGATCTGGGGCACTGTGGCGATGCCGGCGCCCTGAATTTCCTCATCCGCTTTGCGCCAGAGTGCTGGCACATTACGCAAAAAATTCTCACTTCCCTCGGACATCCACGGATTAGCCATTGTGAATCGCATAAGTGCCGTGAGCTCGTCGAGATTTCTGATTCCCGGAATGTCGAAATCGTTGCCGGCGCGCTGATAAATCGCCTTGAGATCGCCTTGCATCATGTCGCCGGTTGACGCCTTCAGGGCCCTGAGAAAACTAACGACGGTTGCGGGCTTCTTCTCGATCAGGTCGCGCGTGGTCACATAGATCTGGCTCGGTAGCGGCGCGTAACGGTCGGTTGGCCAATTTACGATCACTTCGCCTGCAGTCTGCAGGGCGACCACTACCCCGACCGAATTGATGAAACAATCGATGCGACCCTGACGTACGAATTGCAGAACACCTGGGCTATTGCCGACCACTTTGATGCTGACGTCAGCCTTAGTCATTCCGACGGCGCGTAACATAATGTCGAGCAGCTGCTCGGTTGAGCCGCCGACCGAAACAACGCCGACGGTTTTGCCTTTCAAATCCTCCGCCGACGCGATCGGTCTATCCTTTGTCGAAATAACATGAAAATTCGATCCCTGATAAAGTGTCGAGACGCAGATCAAAGAGGCGCCCTTGGCGACTGCCGCATACTGGTCGATCGCGGTCATGCGCACAAACGATACAGCCCCGGACATCAGCTGCTGCACGGCGACCGCCGTCCCTTGTCCCCCGAGCAAGGTGGGGGTGAATCCCTCGCGCGCCAGGAAGCCACCCGAAACCATATTCATCATTTCGAGGAAGTCGGGGATAAAGCCGAAGGGCGTCATAAACGTCAGCGGTTCGGCGGCCGGCGCCTGATGGAGCGGGGCCGTCCCAATCGCGCCGCCGGCGGCGAACCCGACAGCCAGCTTGAAGAAATTGCGGCGTGTGGTCATTGCGCGTTTAATCCTTGGTGGAATTTGCGAAATCTAGCCCAAATTGCTAAGCGGTCCAAGAAATGTCGAACCAAGAGCCTACTCGTTCCGGCGCCAGCGATGTCGAAGTGGCGGTCGTTGGAGGGGGCCCGGTCGGACTGCTCACAGCGCTTCTGTTGGCGCGCGCAGGCATCCATACCGCCCTTGTAGAGAAGGCTGCGGACGTAGAAACCGATCTGCGCGCCTCGACCTTCCATCCGCCGACGCTCGATTTGCTCGATGACATCGGTCTGGGGCAGGCGCTCGTCGCGCAAGGTCTGATCTCTCCTCAATGGCAGGTGCGGCTTCATCCCGAAGGCGACCGTGCGGTTTTCGATCTTGGCGTGATTGCGAACGCTACTCGGCATCCGTTCCGGCTCCAATGCGAGCAGTGGAAATTATCGCGGCTTCTGCTCGCGGCGTTGCGCGCCGAGCCGAGCGCGGCAATCCTGTTCGATACCGAAGTCTTCGAGGTGGAACAGGAAGAGGAGCGAGTAACGTTAAGTCTCAAAGGCGCCAAAGCGCCGGGAAAGCTCCGCGCAAGCTACGTTGTCGGCGCCGATGGAGCACGCTCGGTCGTGCGTCAAGCGCTCGGCTTTGCCTTTGATGGCGAAACTTACCCAGAAACGACATTGCTCGCCACCACGACGTTTCCGTTCGACGAGGAGCTCGATGGGTTAACGAACGTCGCCTATTGCTGGACGGTGAACGGCAACTTCTCACTGCTGCGAGTTCCTGGCCGCTGGCGAGTATCGATTTATCCGCGTGAAGATCTGCCGATCGAGACACAGATCACCGAGGAGGCGGTGGAGGCGAGCCTCCAGGAGATCGTCGCGCGGCCTGCAGGTTATGAAGTTTTGGAGAGGCGGCCTTATCGCGTCCATAAGCGCATCGCGCCGCATTATTATCGCGAGCGCGTCGCTCTTGCCGGCGATGCCGCCCATCTCAACAGCCCCTCGGGTGGCATGGGACTGAATGGTGGTCTTCATGACGCCTTCGAATTGGTAGCAGCATTACACGAAATCCGAGCCGGGACGCCGCTCGCGCGACGCTTCGATCTTTACGAGCGCCGACGCCGGCCCATTGCTCTCGAACAGATGATCGCCCAGTCTGACGCCAATCGCTCCCGCATGCGGGAGAAGGATCCTGCCAAACGCCGCGAGATTCTCGCTGAATTGCAGGCAATCGCCGCCAACCGCAAGCGCGCCGAAGCGCATCTGTTGCGCACGTCGATGATCGCGGGCCTGCGTCAGGCGGGGGCAGTTGTTTGAAGCTTGAAAATTGTACAACGATCAGATGTTTGGCCGCAGGCCTGCTGACTTATGCCAGGGTATGAGCGCTTGGCGTAAGAGCGAGATCGCGAAATAAAACAGAAATCCCAAAATCGTCATGTGTATAATTACTGCAAAAAGACCGTCGGTCTCAAACGCGTTCATGCGCGCGACGAGCAAGTGACCTAGCCCCACGTCGCCGCCAACATACTCGCCAACAACCGCTCCTATTAGCGCGAGGACGATACCCACCTCCATCCCGGAAAGGATAAAGGGCAGTGAGGAGGGTAATTCGAGTCGGCGGAAAATCTGCCAGCGCGTCGCGTTCAGGCTCACCATGACGTCGCGGTGACCGCCGTCGATAGATTTGATTCCGAGCACGGTGTTAGTAATGATGGGAAAGAAAGCAAGCGTTGCTGCTATCACGACTTTGGAAGTTACGCCGAAGCCAAACCATACAACGAACAGAGGGACAAGCGCCACCTTCGGCAGCACCTGGCTCGCGACAATAAACGGATTGAGCGTCTGTTCGAGCCAGCGCACCCGCGCGATCAGCACGCCGAGGCCGACGCCCACGGCCACGGCCCAAAGGAAGCCAAACAACGTCGCGTAAACCGTCATCGCGACATCCAGCCACGGGCGCTTCGAGGTAAGAAGTCCCAACCAGGCATGGTAGACTGAGGCTGGCGACGGAAGAATGAACGGGGAAATTTTGCTAAAATCGACATAGATCCACCAGGCGGCGACGAGCAGCACGACCAGTAAAGGCGTTGTGATCCAGGGCAGATAGCCTCTCAGATCGCGCCGTCTAGCTTGTGAGAAATCGCTGGGCGCCGTGTACGGGGCGGGCGTAGTTTCTTGGCCGCTCATGCGTTTCCCGTGAGACGATGTCGAAGTCTATTTGCGATTGCCTGGAACTTCGCAGTTGTTTGCAAATCGAGCGACCGTGGCCGCTCGAATTCGATGACTGTGTTGATGCGGCCCGGCCGCGGTGAAAGCAGTACAATACGATCGGCTAAGAAAACCGCCTCGCTGATCGAATGGGTGACGAGCACAACGGTTTTACGCGTTTGCATCCAAATGTTTTGTAGTTCGATGTTCATGATATCGCGGGTCATCGCGTCGAGCGCGCCGAACGGCTCATCCATCAACAAAACTTTGGGATCATGCGACAAAGCTCGTGCGATCGCCGCGCGCTGACGCATGCCCCCAGAAAGCTGGTTCGGCCACCTTGTCTCGAAGCCAGAAATGCCGACGAGGCTGGCCAATGCGCGAGCTCGTGAACGACGCTTCGCCTTTGGCACGCTCTTCAGCTCGAGCGGCAGCGCCACATTCTCTTCGACGCTAAGCCAAGGAAAGAGATTTGCATCCTGAAAGACGATGCCGAGATCGGAGCCCGCATCAGGCTGACGCTTGCCGTTCTTCCATAGATCGCGCTGCATTACTTGTAGTTGCCCGCGGCTCGGCGCGATTAGGCCACCGATCATGCGCAGCAGCGTTGTCTTGCCGCAACCTGAAGGACCAAGCAGCACCACGAACTCGCCATCCCTTATGACAAGATCGGTGGCGGCGAGGGCGTGTACGACACCGTCACCGGTTTCGTACCACTTCTCGATGCCGTTTAGGCGGATGGTGGGCTCGTTGGGCGAGCCCGGATTCCGCGTTTGGCGCGTCGCAGCTGAAGACGCGGTCTTGTCCTGCAAGCGCTGGGTCGACGACATTCGCCGTTCCCGTTTCTGGCCAGCGAATGATACCGCCTGCCTGAGTTCTACTTTTACCGGCCGCAGCCTATGAATCCGCGCCGTTCGTTTGTATAAAGTATAGGACAAAGATTTGGGTTCAAGGCAAGCTGGCGACTTCGGGGCGGCGAGGTTGATGCGTGGTCGAATACGCTCGCAAAGGGCTAATCGGTGTACTGACGCCGCAGGCCAACACCACGGTGGAGCCCGAGTTCGCCATCCTCATGCCGCCGGGATATGCGTTCCTTAACGCCCGCATGGTGAGCGAGAAGCCGACAATCGAAGGCCGCCTTGGCGATTATTTCGACAATATGGAGCATGCGATCGCACAGTTCGCTGACGCACCTATAGGTGCAGTGGCGTTCGCCTGCACCGGCGCCTCATACCTGTAAGGCGTCGAACGCGAGCGTGCGGCAGTCGAAGCGATTGAGGCGGAGAGAAACATCAGCATTGTGACCGCAGGCCGCGCCGTCGCGGAAGCTTTGCAGCGTCTTGAGGCACGCAAAATCGGCCTCGTCTCGCCGTATCCGCCGAACCTGACGGAAGCAAGTGTCGCTTATTGGCGCGGGCATGGCCTCGCCATTCTTACATCGGTGCGCATAACAAATCCTGAAAATACGTTCCACCCCGTCTACGATCTTTCCGCAGCGAGGGTCGAGGCTGGGCTGGCCTCCGTCCATTTAAAAGACGTCGATGCAGTGGTCATGCTGGGAACCGGCATGCCAACTCTCGGATCCATCCTTAATCACGCCAACGCTTCACCGGTGCCGATCTTGTCCTGCATGTCGGCGCTGGCGTGGCGCTCGCTTGTTGTTTTCAATCGCAAGCTCAGCGAACCGGGCGCGATGCGGCACTATTTTGCAGGTGAGGGCTGGCGTCAGCGGTTCGATCGCTTCGTGTCGTAGTGGACGCTTTCTTGCGTTTTTGGAGAAGGGCAAAAAAACTGATGAAGAAAATCTGATTGTTAATAAGTCGCCATAGTACTCGGTTGGTCGCCAGCCGGACAACCGGCCATAGCAAATGGTGATCGTCCTCGCTGATTGACAAGGAAAGTGCAATTTCCTTATCAGTCGCGGCGCTCCTCCGAAGCATGGCGTTTTGCGGCTTCTGAGTTCGCTAGTGACAGATTACGGAATACTGACGTTGCTGCACTAGCGGTTCGCCCTAAGTGCTATCCGTAGAAGCATCGACTGGTTGTATCTCGATTTATCAGCCCAAATTCTTGCATGCGATGTGCAGCGCCGGGATGACCTGCGCCGCAAACAGCTCGACCGAGTGCAGCATTTCATCGAGCGCGAGATCGCCGAAGCAGAACTGGCCGACCAGATAATTGGCTCCACTGTCGGCAATTTGCGTTTCCAGGAAGCTGCGAACCGTTTCCGGTGATCCGGCGATGGCTTGTCCCTGGCGGATGAGATGATCGAAGCTTTCCACATTCATCGGTGAATCGGGCAGCACCCTGTTCAACGCGGACAGGTAGACGAAGCTTGCTCGCCAGCGCAAATAAGCGCGGCGCGCGACGGTCAACGCTTCGGCGTCGCTGTCGGCCACGACGATAAACCGTACTAACCCCATCTTTGGCATCGCCGCGGAATTCTGCACCTCGTTCCAAACCTGACGGTAGCGCGCGACAATGGCGCGGGCGTTGGCCGGCATGTCGTTGGTGACTATGTTTAATCCCTTGCGCGCGGCGCGTTCGGCGCTGTCGGGGGAATGCGCGCCGTACCATAGGGGCGGATACGGCTTCTGCAAAGGCGCAAACTCCATCGGCACATCGTCAAACCGGTCATAGCGTCCGTGCCAAGTCAACGTGCGGACAGTAAATGCCTTGAGGATGAGCTCGAGCCGTTCGGCATAGATTTGCTGCCGCTCTTCGGCGTTCTGCCCGTAATAGGAAACCTCGAACGACACCGAGCCGCGGCCAAAACCGATTTCCAGCCGACCGCCGCTCAGGTGGTCGAGCATGCAGATTTCCTCCAGCACCCGCAAAGGATGGTGCACCGGCAAGGCATAGACGAAGGTGCCGAAACGCAGCCGCCGCGTTCGTTGTCCGACCGCCGACAGGAACACGCTCGGCGACGGCGCCATGCCGAGCGGCGTGAAGTGGTGCTCAGCGACGTGGTAGGCGTAAAAACCGGCACGATCAAAGGCTTCTATCACCTTGAGCCGCTGCTCGTAGAAATCGCGCAACGGCAGGTCGCTGCGGTCAAGATGGTCGAAGACGCCGAATCCCAGTTGCATGCTTGCTACCCGTACTGAAACGCCTCTAGCGACGCCCGTCCACTAGCGCATAGTATGAGGGCTGAAAACTACCAAATCACAGGTCTAGGGAGAGCCGCCATGAAAAAGAAAAACACACCCGGCTGCCGCGTTTCGCGACGCGCCTTCATGCAAAGCTCGGTTGGCGCGGGAGCCGTATTGGCGTCGACGCTGGGCGCGCCACGCGTGCTTGCCCAGTCGAAGGCGCCGATCCGCGTCGGCAACATCAACTCGTATACCGGTGGACTGGCCTATGCCGGCGAGAACAATCTGAACGGAATGAATCTCTACTTCGACAGCATCAATTGGACTATTGCCGGCCGCAAGGTCGAACTGATCAAGGAAGACGATCAGTTCAATCCGCAGGTCGGCCTGCAAAAGGCAAAAAAGCTTGTCGAGAGCGACAAGGTCGATTTGATCGTGGGAATCCAGGCGAGCAACGTCGCGCTTGCGGTGCTCAATTACGTGAAGCAGCAGAAGGCGTTCTATGTCGTCTCCGGCGCGGGCACCGATGCCATCACCTGGGACCGTTATCCCTACCTTTTCCGCACTTCGATCTCGACCTATCAATTGAGCACGCCGATGGCGCACTACGTCTACGACAATCTAGGCAAGGAGATTGTCACCACCGCCTCGGACTACGCTGGCGGCCGTGATGTGATGGCGCAGTTCAAAGGGCCTTACATCTCCAAAGGCGGCAAGGTGTTGAAAGAGATCTGGACGCCGCTCGGCACCACGGATTTCAGCGCCTATCTGACCGACATCAAGTCGATCAATCCGCCGGTCACCTATGATTTCATGCCAGGCGCCGACGGCGTGCGCTTCATCCAGCAATATTCGGAATTCGGCCTAAAGGAGAAGATGCCTTTCACCGGCTTTACCGCCATTGACTCGCAGACGCCCACCGCGCTCGGCAAGGTCGCTATCGGTATCACGTCGGCGCTCACCTACACCGACACCGTCGATAATCCCGAGAGCAAGGAATTCGCCGCGAGTTTCAAGGCCAAATACAAATACGCGCCGGATTTGTTTGCCGACTATGGCTATGTCAGCGGCAAGGCACTTGGCGAGGCGCTTAAGCTGACGGATGGCGATGCCTCCGACAAGGACAAGCTCGCCGAGGCCATGACAAAAGTGAATTTCAACGCGCCGCGCGGACCGTTCCGCATGGACCCAGCGACACACAATCCGATCCAGAACATCTACATCGCTCAGGTTATCGCGAGCGGCGACGGGATTTCGACCAAAATCGTCTCCACCGCCCAGGACGTGCAGGACCCGGGCAAGAAGGTCTACTGAACGATCCACCCGCTTAGCGTCTGAATTTCGCCTGAGGAACGCATGGAGTTATTTGTCGCCCAGCTTTTGAATGGGCTGGTGTACGGCGTCCTGCTCTTTCTGATGGCGGCCGGTCTTTCGCTGATCTTCGGCTTGATGAACGTCGTCAGTCTGGCACATGGCTCGTTTTTCATGCTGGGCGCGTTCATCGGTTGGACGATCTTTAAGACCACTGGAAGCTTCTGGCTCGCTTTCGTGCTGGCGCCAATTCCTGTCATCGCGCTTGGCGTACTGATGGAAGTGGTGTTCCTGCGGCCGCTCTACCGCCGCGGTCACATGGATCAAGTGCTACTGACATTCGGCTTTACGTTCGTCTTTCTCGATCTGGTGCTGACCGTTTGGGGCCGCTCCGTGCTTGGCTTGCCGGCGCCGGCGGCGCTGCAAGGCACCATGCAGATCGGACTTGGCGTGTTCTCAGCCTACCGGCTGTTTCTGATCGGCTTCGGCTTCGCCATTGCTTTGCTGCTGTGGCTGCTGCTCGACCGCAGCCGGATCGGCGCCATGGTGCGGGCCGGCGTTGACAATGCCGGCATGGCCGCCGGCCTCGGCGCCAACATCCCGGTCCTGTTCAGCGGCATATTCGGCTTCGGCGTGGCGCTGGCGGCGCTCGGCGGGATCGCGGCGGCGCCGGTGCTCGGCGTCTATCCGGGCATGGATGCCGATATCCTCATTCCGGCATTCATTGTTATTGTCATCGGCGGCATGGGCAGCTTGCGCGGCGCGTTCGTCGGCAGTCTGCTGATCGGCATTTGCGACACTTTCGGCAAGGCGTATTTCCAGAGCATTACGCTGTTTCTGATCTATCTGACCATGATTGTGGTGCTCTTGATCAGGCCACAAGGCCTGTTTGGCATCAAGTACTCCGACGTCACCGTTGCGCCGGCGGTTTCCACCACAAGCCGCCCGCTCACGCGACAAACGCGCATCGCCGAGATTGCGGTGTTGATCGCGTTCGTGCTGCTGCCATTCGTGATGACCGACTACCCGCGCTCACTGGTAGCGGAGATTTTCATCTTCGCGATCTTCGCCATGAGTCTCGATCTGATTTTTGGCTTCACTGGGCTGATGTCGCTCGGGCACGCCGCCTTTTTCGGATTAGGCGCCTATGCGGTGGCAATTCTCGGCACGCAATTCGGCCTTAACGCCTGGCTCGGCGTGGCCGCCGGTGTGGCCCTTGCCGGCTGTGGCGCGGCGCTGATCGGATTCTTCTGCGTTCGCACCAGCGGCATTCCATTCCTCATGTTGACGCTCGCGCTCTCGCAACTCGTCTACTCCGTGGCGCTGAAATGGCGCGATGTCACCGGCGGTTCGGACGGGCTGGCGATCGCCGACAAGCCGAGCTTCTTAGGCTTTGATCTGTCCAATTCGCTGACGATGTATTTCATGGCGCTCGTTTTCTTTGCTGCCGTATATTGGGCCTTGCGCCGTCTCCTCAACGCGCCGCTCGGCCACGTTTTCATCGGCATTCGCGAAAACGAACAGCGGATGAGCGCGATCGGCTATCCGACGAGCGCCTACAAGCTTCTGTCCTTCACGATCGCGGGCGCCATTGCCGGTCTGGCCGGCGGCCTCTACGCCATCTTCAACGGCTTCATCTCTTCGGATGCGGTATATTGGACCGCTTCCGGCGATATTCTGATCATGACCATGCTCGGCGGTGCGGGCACGCTGATCGGTCCGGCGATCGGTGCCACGATTTTCCTGCTCATGAAGAACGTGGTGAGCTCCTTCAGCGAGCACTGGCTCGCGGTCATCGGCGTCACCTTCATCTGCTGTGTCATGTTCTTTCCCGGCGGGTTGTGGCGCGCTCTGCAAGAAGTGCCTTGGCGGGCTCGCAAATGACGCTGCTGCGCCTCGACCGCCTCAACAAATCCTTCGGCAGCCTGACTGTGACCGAAGACCTTAGCCTCGCCATCGCGGCGGGCGAGCGGCACGTCATCATCGGGCCGAACGGCGCCGGCAAGACCAGCCTGATCAATCAGATCAGCGGCCAGCTGCAACCGAGCTCCGGCCGCATCTTGTTGCAGGACCGCGATATCACCGGAGCATCGCCCGACCGGATCAGCCGCATGGGCGTGGCGCGGACGTTTCAGCGAAACAACCTGTTTCAGAATCTCAGCGTGATCGAAAATATCCGGCTGGCGCTCCTTGTTCGCCGCAGCAATCCGCTGGATTTCTTCACGCCGGTCGACCGCGACCAGGCGCTGGCCGAGTGTGCGGCCGCCTTGATGACGCAGGTTCATCTTGGCGGCGACGGCACACGACTCGCGCGCCACTTGTCATACGGCGAGCAGCGACAACTGGAAATCGCGGTCGCGCTCGCCGGCGAGCCCGAGCTTTTACTGCTGGACGAGCCGACCTCCGGCATGTCGCCGAGCGAAACAGCGCGCATCATCGAGCTAGTCGCGGCGCTGCCGCGCACGCTGTCCATCGTGATGATCGAGCACGACATGAAGGTCGTGTTCTCGGTCGCCGACCGCATCACGGTTTTGTACTACGGCAAGGTTCTGGCCACCGGAACTCCGGCTGAAATCCAGACGAATGCCCGCGTGCGCGAGGTCTATCTCGGGATGGCCCATTGATGCTCGAGATCGAGAACATCCACGCCTATTATGGTGAAAGCCACATCTTGCATGGCGTGTCGCTTCACGTGCGCCAGGGCGAAGTTGTCTGCGTCCTCGGCCGCAACGGAGCCGGCAAGACCACGACCATCCTTACTGTCATGGGCTATCTGCGGCCGCGCCCCGGCCGTATCCGCTACCGCGATCGTGACATTGCCGGACTGCCGCCTTACGCAGTGGCGCGGCTCGGCTTCGGCTTCGTGCCACAGGAGCGCGGCATTTTCCCAAGCCTGACCGTGCGCGAAAACCTGACGGTCTTTGCGCGCAAGGGCGGCGCGGGTGGCGCTGGCGATTGGACCCTGCCGCGCATCTTCGACCTGTTTCCCGCATTGCGGACCCGCGAACGCAATCTCGGCTTTCAGCTTTCCGGAGGCGAGCAGCAGATGCTGTCGATCGCCCGCGCCTTGATGCTTAATCCAGCGTTGCTGCTCCTCGATGAGCCGTCCGAGGGCTTGGCGCCGATGATCGTGCAGCAGATCATCGAGGTTCTCGTCCGGCTGAAAAGCGAGGGGCTCGCTATTCTGCTGGTGGAGCAAAGCCTGCGCACGGCCTTTGCGGTGGGCGATCGCCACTATGTCATGAACAAAGGCGAAATCTGTTTCAGCGGCAATTCGACAGAACTTGAGCGCAATGATTTCGTCCTGCGCAATTATCTCAGCGTGTAAAACTCCGGCGCAATTCAGCTATTCCGGGAGCGGCGTTCCCATTGCCGCGATGCTGTGTAACGCTTTCGACAGAAGACGCGGTTAAGGGCGCGCACTTTTAAAGAGACGCCGCAACGGGAGGTCGAGGGGTGCAAGCAAGCCGGTTGAAGGTGGCGGATGTTGAGCTGGAAGTGTTCGAGGCGGGGTACGGTCGTCCGCTCTTGTTTCTGCATGGCGCCGGCGGCTTCGGGCCGCGGCAGCCTTTCGTAGGGCCGCTCTCTGCGCAGCGCCGGTTCATTGCGCCGGCGCACCCGGGATTTGGCACCTCGAGCCTGCCGGATTGGCTCGACAGCGTCGACGATATCGCTCACCTCTATCTGGAGCTGATGGATGTCCTGAAGCTTCGCGACCTTGACGTGATCGGTTGCTCGATCGGCGGCTGGATTGCCGCCGAGATGGCGACCAAATCGCCGGAACGCTTTCGCCGCCTGGTGCTGGTCGGGCCGGTCGGCATCAAAGTCGGCCCGCCCGACAAGCTCGATATTCCGGATATTTTCGCGCTCTCCGAGGCTGACGTGCAGAAATTGCTCTACCACGATCCCGCCCGCATGAAGATCGACCCCGCGAAACTGTCGGACGAGGAGTTGGCCGCAAATTTCCGCTCGCGCGAGACGCTGGCGCTGTTGACCTGGGAGCCGTGGATGCACAATCCGAAGCTGCGGCGCCGCTTGCATCGGATCACCGCGCCTACGCTGTTCATCCGCGGTGAAAGCGACGGTCTCGTATCGGAGAGCTATGTTGATGCTTATGCCCGCCTGTTGAAGGATACGCGCACGCTGACGATCGAGGCCGCCGGCCATGTGCCGCAACTGGAACAACCCGTGGCCTTCGCCAATTCGGTTCTCGAATTTCTCGGAGCGTGACATGCGCGCGTGGCATTTCAGCGAAAACGCCTATCCCTATCTGCCGCCGGCGGACAGCTATCCGTCTATCCGGGTCTCGCTGCCCAATCGCATTTACGATCCGGCCAAGGGTGCTGCGCTGTATGACCGCTATATCGACGAGTGGCTGATCGCCGAGGACGAAGGCGTGGATATCATGCTCAACGAGCATCATCAGACCGCGACCTGTGTCGATCCCGCCGCGCCGCTCATGTTGGCGGCGCTGGCGCGCCTGAGCAAGAAGGCGCGGCTGTTGATCCTCGGCAATCCGATAGCCAACCGCCGCCAACCGGTGCGCGTCGCGGAAGAGATGGCGATGATCGACGTGCTCTCGCACGGCCGCCTGGAGGCCGGCTTTGTGCGCGGCGTGCCATACGAGATTTTGCCGGCCAACAGCAATCCAGTGCGCACGAACGAGCGGCATTGGGAGGCGCTCGACCTCATCGTCAAATGCTGGACCCATCACGACGGCCCGTTCAGCCACGAGGGTCGCTTCTTTCATCATCGCGCGATCAACATCTGGCCGCGCCCGATTCAGCAGCCGCATCCGCCAGTATGGGTCAGTACCACCAGCACGGGCGGCGCAGCGCAAGTGGGTGCGCATGGCTACGTGCAGGCCACGTTCCTCACCGGCTTTGATACTACCAAGCGAATCTATGAAGGCTATCGCCGCGGCTGGCGCGAAGCCGGCCGCGGCTACGACGTGCCGATCGACCGTTTGGCCTATGCGGCGCTGGTGTATGTAGGCGAAACGGAAGCGCGTGCGCATGCCGGAGCTGAGAAGCTATTGTGGTACGTCACATCCAACAAAGTGCCGCCACACTTCTCCAATCCGCCAGGATATTTGCCGGTGGCAATGAACGTGCAACTGGCGCGCGGTACGCACAACGTAGTCAGCGCCTACGGCACGAAACAGGCTACGGTCGAGGGCGCAATCGAAGCTGGCACTTTATTCGCGGGCACGCCCCACCAGGTCCTGCAGCAGATCAAAAAGCATTGGGAGCATGTTGGCGGTTACGGCCACCTCCTCATTATGGGACAGGCAGGTTTCCTCGAACATGAAGATACCGTGCATGGCATCCGTATGTTCGCGCGGGAAGTTTATCCACGGCTGAAGGAAATCTATCCCGATGCAATTCCCTCCGGCGCGCGAGAGTCGGCTCGCATGAGCTGAACCCGCTCCGGATTCGCCTAATGACAGATTGTGGTCTCAGTGCCCGGTGCCGCTCCTCGGCGACGGCTCGAATGCGGTGCTTCCCGTCGTCGCGTGTAGAAGGGCAAACAAATGCCGGATCGCCACAGAACTATGCGAGTCCACTTTGCACCCGACAGCGACCAGAATGCGGACATGGCGAAAGGTCCGAGTTGAGCCAAAAGGTGACATCGCTGCCAAGCCAATTACCCAAGATAGACGGCGCAGGCCTATGATCCTGAACCTTGAAGAATTTGTTTAGGCGCTGTGGCGGCCGCCCACATGACGGACGCTCGCTGATCTAGCTGCTGGGCCAATTGAGGTTCGAAACCGCATTGGGCAAGTGGCCGACCAGAGCGCCGCGTAAACCGGCGACAACTCAGACCAAAACGGTCATTGCCGCTTACGAAATGCGATGTATCTTTGCAGCCAGAGTGCAGTCACTTAGCCTAATGACATCCGAGGGGTAATGGCGGGCACAAGTTACCCAGTCCTAGTCGTCGGGGGAGGCCTTGGCGGGGCCTCTGTTGCGCTAGCGCTTGCGCGCAAAGGCTTACGTGTTTGTGTTCTCGAGCAGGCGCCGGAGTTTGGGGTCGTCGGCTATGGGATCCAGCTCGGCCCAAATGCGTTTCACATGTTTGATCGTCTAGGCGTCAGCGGGGAAGTGCTGAAGCAGTCTATTATTCCCCGTTCTCTCCTGATGCTCGATTCGGTCGATGCGGGCGTTATGGCGCGCATTCCGACTGGCCCCTCGTTCGCAGCGCGATTCAAACATCCCTACATTGTAATTCATCGGATCGACTTGCATCGCATCCTGCTGGATGCCTGTAGGGCAGAGCCTAATGTCGAATTGATCCCGCTGACGGGCGCCGCCCGCTATGAGGATCTCGGCGACCGCGTCCACCTCTACACCGAGGAAAATAAGCTCATTGAGGGCGCGGCCATCATTGGCGCCGACGGACTGCGGTCAAGTATTCGTCGGCAGCTGGTGAATGAAGGGGAGCCGCGCATGATCGGCTTCGTCGCGCACCGCACCATCGTGACGATGTCTGAGTTGCGGGTCGATGTACCTCGCAACGATGTCGTCCTTTGGTCGGGACCGGGCTTTCACGTTGTTCATTATCCTTTACGTGGGGGGACGCTGTTCAACATTGTCGCGGTATTCAAAACATCGAGTTATATGGAGCGCGGCGACATCACGAGTTATCGTGCTGAGCTCGACAATACCTATCGCGATAGCCATCCATCGATGAAGGCATTGCTTTCAATGATGGACCTGACACGGCGATGGGCGATCTCCGATCGGGATCCAATTCGTCATTGGAGTGAGGGGCGCGTAACGCTGCTTGGCGACGCTGCACATCCAACGTTGCAGACGCTAGCGCAAGGCGCCTGCATGGCGATCGAGGACGCGGTCTGCCTGGCCGAATTGCTCGAAAAAGCCGACGGCGATTTTGCCGGCGCCTTTCGCTGCTACGAGCGCGCCCGTTATCTGCGCACTGCGCGCGTTCAGTTCGAGTCACGATATCACTGGGAAAATTTTTATCACGTTGGCGGCATCGAACGCGAAGTGGCACGCGAGATCTGGTCCAGGCGCAGCGAAGAGGAAATGTTTACCTGCCTCGCTTGGCTTTATGATGGATTTACGCTGCCGCGGTTGCGCGTGCATAAGAAGGATTACTCCATCGCTTCGAATCGGTAATAATTCGAGAATCGCAACAATGGCTCGTCTGACAGCACGAACAATTGTGCGTCGGACGTGGCGTAATGGTTGATCGGGTACCAGCCCGGCGCTGCCAGCGTGTCGCCGCGCTCCCAGGAGAAGCGCTTGTCGCCGATCGTGGTTTCACCGGTCCCTTCGGTCACATGGAAGATCGTGTTCGCCGTGGTTCGATAGCGCCGGGTCTTGGAACCAGCCGGCAGTCGCTCCATCGTCAGCCCCATCGGTGGCATATCGGGCGCGGCCAGGGTAACGCGCGGACCGTGGAAGCCCTCGGCGTGGGCCTTCGCCGCATCGAGTAGACGCGTGATGTCCGCACGGGCGAAGCGGAACGGCGAGGTCGTCGCCACGCGCTCGACTTTCTCATGCTTCTGCGGATGCTCCTGGTAGAACATCGGTTCGAGCAGATGCGTGAGCGGTACGTCGAGGCCGTCGAACCAGTATGCCGGCGTATCGCCATCATGCCCGTGGCCGTGCCAACACCAGCCCGGCGTGAGCACAACGTCGCCGGTTTCCATCGGCGTCTTTTCGCCATTGACGATCGAGAAAGCGCCCTTGCCGTCGATAATAACGCGAAGTGCGTGCGACGAGTGCCGGTGCGACGGCGCCAGCTCACCCGGAAGAATCATCTGATAAGCGCACACCAGCGTGCGCGTGGTTTCGAAATTGGTGCCGGGCGCTGGATTGCGCATCACTAGGTTCCGGCGTTCGGCGAGCGAGACATCGATCAGCCGCCCGGCGGCATCGAGCCCGGCCTTGGCCTCCGCGTAGGTCCAGTGCGCGGGAACTAATTCCGGTCGTGGCTCGCTCCACAGGATCGGCTTTTTCCGCGGGACCCAGCCGGGCGTAAAATTGAGGCCACCGGCGGCCTCGTAGAGTGCTGACAGGGTCGGGATATCTCGGCTCGCCAGGGTGGGTTCGGCTTCGGCGACAGCTGCAGACATTAGAAGTCTCCCTTCGGTCAGATTATTCTCGAACGCGGCATTACTCAGCGGCGAGAAGCGTCATCGAGGCGTTTCGGCCCCAAGCCACGATATCATACCGAAATTCGAGTGCGGCGGCCTTCCCTTGCAATACTGTCCGGCTGATCCTCTGCTCGACCGGCAGAGGGGAAGAGGGCGCCGCATCCACGGGCCGCCTCATCGCGCCATCCGCAACTGGACCGGCACGCTCATGTGGCCGATACCCTCGACGTAACAATCCATCACATCACCAGGTACCACCGGGCCAACACCTTCCGGCGTGCCAGTCATGATGACATCGCCCGGATGCAGGGTGTAGGCGCTGGAGGCATATTCGATCAGGCGGTCGACGTCGAAAATGAGCGCGCGGGTGTTTGAGGACTGGCGCACCTCGCCATTGATCTTTAACCAAAAATCCAGCCCGTTCGGATCGGCAATTTCGTCGGCCGTGACAAACCACGGGCCCAGCACAGCGAAAGTATCGAACGACTTGCGCCAGCTTCGGTCTTCAGCGCCGCGGATGGTCATATCGAGGCCGATCGAATAGCCGGCGATGTAGTCGCGCGCTTTCTGGCGCGGAATTTGGAATCCGGATTTGCCAATTACCAAGGCCAACTCAACCTCGTGATCCATCCGACGGTCGGCCGTAGGGAGGCTCACGCCCTCGCTCGGGCCTACTAAGCCAGAGGGGCTCTTGAGGAACATGCCGTAATGCTCGATGGTCTTAATGTCAGAGCCGAAGTTGATTGCGGGATCTGCGATCGCCTCAGCCTGATGAGCTCGGTAGTTGACCGGCGCCGCCATCAGCTTGCTCGGCGTCGCTACCGGGCTCTTTAGCTTGACGTCCGAGAGCGGCTTTCGTACGCCCGCTTGAGACAGCCGTTCCAGCTCGGGACGCAACGCGTCAAGATTGCCAAATAGCGGATCGCCGAAGGGCAGTGGCCAGCGCGGGATTGGCAAGCGTTTTACAGCAGCACTGACGTCGACGACTTCGACGCCAAGAACCACGCCTAGTCGGTCGTCGTCAAAGCGACAAAGTTTCATAAACCTCTCCTCCCTGAGCCGCCAGCGCAGTAAATCCGCTGGGCCCAGCATGAAAAGTCATAGCTGGCTAGAGAGTCCGACAGAAGAGGCCGCGGTATTCGAGCAGCCTGATCTGCGAACAGCTTAAGATCGCGTTGTCAGCGCGAAAACCCAAGCATGATATTCACCCTCATTGCGGAAGCAGCATGGAGTACCAATGTCCGTTGTGGGTCTTGGCTGTGTAAAAACGCGGCGACGCGCGATGACGAGCTGTCTAACCCCAAGCCATCTTCGACGCTAGCGCCGCGCCTTCGACCAGTGTCCGCAGCTTTGCCCACATGATGCTGCGGTGGACGCGCCCGGCAAGCGGGCTCTGCGAGAAACCGCAATCCGTGCCGGCCATCAGATTGTCGCGACCAACGGCCTCTGCAAAGCGCATCAGCCGTTCGGCCACCAGCTCCGGGTGCTCGACGATGTTGGTTGAATGCGTGACCAAACCCGGCATCAACACCTTCCCCGGCGGCAACCGCACCTCCTTCCAAACCCGCCACTCGTGCTCGTGCCGCGGGTTTGCCGCCTCAAAGCTCAAGGCGCCGGTCTTCACCTCCAGCACGAGATCGATAATGTCCTTGAGCGGCACATCGAACATGTGCGGCCCGTTCCAACTGCCCCAGCAGATGTGATAACGGGTCCGCTCTGGCGGCAGGCCCTCAAGCGCGTGGTTCAATGCAGCGATGCGCAGCGCGGCCCACTGACGGTATTGGACGAGCGTCATCGGCGGCACCATCTTTTCGTAGGTCATCGGCAGGAATGCGTCGTCGACCTGCAGATCAAGGCCGGCATCGATGATAGCGCGGTATTCGGTACGCAGCGCTTCGGCGAGTGCGAACAGGAAGCTTTCCTCGTCGCGGTAATATTCGTTCTTTGCGTTGGGTAGCGCGCTGGCAGGGGCCACCACGGGGAGAAAGCCTGTCACGCCATGCGTCCGCGCCAGCCCGGCTTTGAGGTTGCCGATGTCGCGCTGCAGCTCGGCCTGCCCAGTATAAACAAGCGGGGCGGTGACGATCGGTCGCGGGATGCTGCGTGCGTTAGCAAGAACGCGAGCGTCGTATTCGGCGTAGAATTCGGGAAAGGCCTCGCGGTCGTGGCCGCTGATCACCGCGATCATCGGATCCTTCGCCTCTGCCTCGGTGAATGGACGCCACTCGATGCCGCGGAGCCGGCGGTGCACGTAGAAGGCCCAGTTGACCGATTTGCCGTATTCGCCGTCGCTTACCACGTCGATGCCGGTCTCAGCCTGCAGACGCACCGCCTCGATTATCGACTCGGCGAGGCACAACTCGAATGCCGCCTTGTCATAAAGCTCAACCGTTTGTGCTTTCTGCAGATACGGCATCATCGCGGGCGGGCGCACCATGCTGCCTACGTGGCTCACGACAAAGTGGCGATCAGCTCTCAACATTTCCTCCTCCCAGGGTGTGTCGCCGTGGTACTTTGCTACCGAGAAGCTTTTAGTGCTGGTTAGCGCCGCGGCCCAGCCGAGAGCGTCGAAAAGGTTACAGCGAAGACACTAACTAACTGGCGCCCCGATGCAGGGTCATCGGCTCCCGTTCGAGAGCAGTTGATGATATCGCGCCGCTTCAACTGATCGAATTGCATCCGATCAACCTGAGAGTCGCAAGCGCATAGCACAATATCAAACCTGCAACGATAAGTCAGCGGGAACGGTTAGCGTTCCGAGCATTTGCAACCGATTGGCAGACCAAAGGTCTGCATTGGGTCCAAAAACGGAAGTGACGCTCCAAAATTGGAATGTCGGTTATACCCCCGAAGGCAGAAATTGATCGGCGCTTCTAGGCACGTCGGCTCAGGGCCAATTCCGTTGAAGAAGTCGAAAGTCTAACGTAGTTGCAAATCTGCCAAAACACAAACGACATCTTCGATTGACGCTAACTACCGTCGCAGATCGATTTAGAACTCGCTCCGTTGAGTTTGAGGCGGATGACGAGGTCACCCGCGTCCGCATCTGAAAACCGCGCCCACGGCGCTAAAAAAATTGGGCCAAGGCGACGTGCCTTTGCAGCACACGTAGCGCGTATCTCCTCGATCTCGTCCTGGGTGAGCGTCTCGATTCCAATCAGACTATTGCGCGCCGCACTTACTCTGATCAGCTGATCAAGCTCCGCCTGAATG
The DNA here is from genome assembly GCA_963806465.1 of uncultured Alphaproteobacteria bacterium. GTDB lineage: Bacteria > Pseudomonadota > Alphaproteobacteria > Rhizobiales > Xanthobacteraceae > BOG-931. Next base: position 91,007 of record CAWDZD010000082.1, read on the forward strand.
GCCGCTCCATCCCGGTTTTGCGTGTTCTGAATGACGAAGACCATCAGAAACGTAATGATGGTTGTGCTTGTGTTGATAATGAGCTGCCACGTGTCGGAGAAGTTAAACAGCGTACCGCTGAGCGCCCATGTCGCGATGATCAGCAGAGCGATAGCAAACGTAAGCGGACGTCCCGAAAGTTGGTCAATCGTGGTCGCAATGTCTGCGAAAGCGCGTTTCATGGCGACCTACGCGGTGGGATGGAACTTCGTTCCGTTGCTTAGATGCCGTCGCGAAATGGACGCCCGCAAAACTTGCGTCAATCAGTCTTGGCACGGTCGGCGTACCTACTGCCAACGTGCCAAAGTCCTGTGTGGGAACTCGCAGCAGAGTTGAAAGTTGATTTGGTCGCGGGCGAGAACTGAGACGGTGGACCAGCTATGCACGGTAATCCCTCCATGCCTGACCGCCGACCGATCCGATGCGACCATTGTCGGAAGCCGTTTGGGCTAGTCCTTCACCGCTACTTTCGAATGCGGTTCTGTTCTCCCGATTGCCTCAAAGCCTATCAGCAGCGTTTGGACAGACTAACTCGCACGAAAATAGAGCGCCTCGACCTGTCACGAGCATTTTCTGACGGTGAATTTGAAGCCGCTTAAGACGGCTTGATAAGAGCGTCACATGCATCACCCTCACGGGGACGGCGTCCTCATCTGACCGGATGCTGCTTTGATATAAGCCTCGCCCAGCAGGCTGTTGAAGAAGTGGGTCGCGGTTTGGCTGATTGAGTGATTCACTTTCTCCGAAACGATTCGGAGGTTAGGTGATGCGGGGTGGGGATAAGCGGACTGGCGAGCTTTTCAGCTACGTCGACCTTGAGAAGCGGGTTCGGTCGGATCATCCGCTGAGAGCGATCAGAGGGCTTGTGAACGAGGCGCTGGTCGCGCTGGAGCACGAATTCTTCGCGCTTTATGCGCCGATCGGGCGGCCGTCGATCCCGCCGGAGAAGCTGCTGCGAGCGATGCTGTTGCAGGCGTTCTATTCAATCCGGTCGGAACGGCAGCTGATGGAGCGGCTGGAGTATGATCTGCTATTCCGCTGGTTCGTCGGAATCGGGGTCGATGCTGCCGTGTGGGACCATTCGGTGTTCTCAAAGAACCGTGACCGGCTGCTCGAAGGGAATATCGCCGCAAGGTTCCTGGCGGCGGTTCTGGATCAGCCGCGGGTGAAGAAGCTGCTATCCACCGAGCACTTCACGGTCGACGGGACGCTGATCGAAGCGTGGGCTTCGTTGAAGAGCTTTAAGCCACGGGACGGATCGGACGAGCCGCCGGCCGGTGGCGGGCGCAATACCGAAGCCGATTTCCACGGCAAGAAGCGGTCGAACGAGACGCATGTCTCGACGACGGATCCCGATGCACGGCTCTACCGCAAGGGGCCGGGCAAGGAAGCCAAGCTCTGCTTCATCGGCCATGGCTTGATGGAGAACCGCCATGGCCTTCTGGTTGATGCTTGCCTGACGCCGGCTGACGGCCATGCCGAGCGGGTAGCGGCGCTCGCCATGATCGAACCGCGCGCCGACCGACCGCGCGCGATCACGCTCGGTGCCGACAAGGCCTACGACGCGGAAGACTTCGTCAATGAGCTGCGCTCGATGACAGTGACACCGCATGTGGCGCAGAACACCAGCGGCCGAAGTTCGGCGATCGACGCACGCACGACGCGGCACGGCGGCTATGCCGTCAGTCAGCGCGTCCGCAAGCGCATCGAAGAGGCGTTCGGCTGGATCAAGACGGTGGCCAGGCAGGAGAAGACGAAGTTCCGCGGTCGCGGCCGCGTCGGGTGGGCCTTCGCCTTCGCTGCCGCCGCCTACAATCTGGTGCGATTGCCGAAGCTCATCGCGGAAAATGGTTGATGGCAAAGCTTCCCGCCTTCGCCAAGGCTTTTGCCGCTCGCTGGCGTATCGTCGAGACAGGCTTCGCATGCGATGGTGCCTGACTTCTTCAACGGCCTGCTAGGCCCTTAGCCTGCTCGCCAAACGCCTCCAATTGCGAGCGCATGAATTCCATCTGAATTCGTAACATATCTTGGATATCCTTGGCGTAGCTCAGGTCGCGAACGAATTCTTGGGTGGCGGAAATGTTCTGCTCGGCACAAGTTTTTACTTTCTCACCGAACTCCGTTCCTCCCGATGGTGCCAATGCGACGGTCTTTTTCAGATGATCGAAATAATAATCCATTGCCGAGTAGGCGTGCGCCATGGTTTGCTTGCCGATTGCGCTTAACTCGTCGCCGCCTTGCGTCTTTTCATTCGTCATGAATTCCTCCAACGGGAAAGCTGCGAGTCAAATTATACGCACGTAGACACGCGGCGCTGGTCCAGTCCAATACTCCCGTAGCCAAAGCAGAACTGATTTTAGATCAGAAGTCTCTGTTTGACACCGTCCCATTGCTTAAACTCTTTTTGTGGCTCCGCTCGCGATTTCACGCGCCTCGGCTAAACAGACGGGAAAAAATCACGGCAAAGGAACCGTGAAAGCAAGCAATGGTTTCGTGTGTGTTGCCTACGAAAGTGCTCGCGCACAGCCAGTTTCGCCATTCACGGATCGAAAGACCTGGCAAGATGTTGCCTAAAGCCGCCTGCGCTGGCAGGCTTATTGGAGCGGCGTTCTCGTTGAAACATGCGTAAAGAACGGGGCACTACAATGAGACCATGGAAGCTCATCATGTTCGGTCTGGGGTTAGCGTTGGTCGGGCTGCAAGCAGTGCAAGCGCAAGTAACAATAGATATTGAAAAACTCACCTGTTATCATTTTCTCGCCGATAAACTGACGGACTCAAGGACCCTCGGCATCTGGCTGAACGGCTATGTGAACGGCGAGCGTGGCAGGAAGCACATCGAGCCTCTTTCCGCAGGACACGCCGACTTGGTAGCGTATTGCCAGAGCCACATGGACACGCTGGTATTGGATGCTGCCAGAAACGTTTTTGGTGCCGACAAATAGTTATCTGGCGTTCATGAGCGCGCCGAAGCACACGGGATGAACTGCACATCGCGGCTCCTAGGGCTCATGCGGAACCGCCTCCGCAACCCAGCACGGCCCAACAATGTTGCTCCAATGTCCAACACGGCACTACGCACCATCCGCCTGCGCTGTGCCGGTGATCCGTTGGGGCGCTCGAGTATCCATTGACAAATTACGCCGCTGCGCTCGCTGCACCGCCTGCGGCCACCAGCGCGCGACTATCCAGCATCCTAGGTAAGCAGGTGAGCACATTGGGTTCATGCCGCAGAGCGGCGTTACGAAGAAAACGGATGGCAGAATGCCAGGCGGAGTTCGTAAATGCACATGTCGATCGTGTGAAAGATAAATCGCTGTCTATTTGCTGTTGTCGGGCGTTTGTGAGGGGCTGGCGGCGGCAGGAGGAGCATCTGTAACACCGGCGCGAGCGAACGCCTCCATAGCAATCTTCCAATTCCCGTTCTCGCGCTTCAGGATTCTGAACCAGTTGCCCTGGATGGTGTTGTCTTTGACGGTGACCGAATAAGTTCCCGCTGCCCATACGCCATCGTTGCCACGTAACTCCAGGTTCTTGAGTTCTAGGGTGATGCTGGTGGCACCAGCGTCGATGATGCCTTGATAGTGCTTCTGTATGCCGTCTCGCCCCGGCTTAAACGCAAACTGCGGTGCGAGCATCACTAACAATCCATCTGATGTGAAGAGTGATGCTATTCCTGCTGCATCTTTCTTGCCTAGCAACTCGCTTTCCCGCGCACTCAGCGCATTGGTAGCGTTCATCACTTCTTGTAAATCTTGCTGCTGAGCGAAAATGGGCAACGAGAAGCAGCCGACCGTCAGCAAAGCGACGGCGAACATTGCGCACTTCATGTAATCCCCCCTCGATTGATAAAAAGTTGGCATTCTTGGCCGTGCTCGATCCCCGGCCAGTTAGTTTGCAACAGATATTTCGCGTTTGGTAGCAGACTGGAACTCACACTGATGAAATTCAGCCGTAGTTCCTCAAAATAAGGCGAATATGCGATGTTTACCGCGCGTTGTCGCGGCTTGGCCACGTTCACGCCGCACCGAGCGCCTTTGAAAATGAGTGAATTTAGACTGGAAAAATAAAAAAACGGCACTCGCTTCCAGCTATGCCGTTGTTTGGCGGGTGGGCGCACATCGCGGTGTTGCCAACGTGGCACTGGAACAAAAGTCGGGGAAGCTCCTTGATATTGCCAACGGATGACTTAAACAGCCGCCTCAATTCTCGTCGGTGGCGTTTGTATACGCAGCGTCTAATGCACGGATGATCACGGTCTTGAGGTCGCTAGGCGTATTGGAGGACGGCATGGAACACCAAGCACAAACCCTTCTGGCGCTTTCTGTCTCCTCGGGGCTTTGCCTCGCGGCTTGGATTTGGGCACGCCGCCGATTGACCCGCTTTTCAGGCGAGCGACAGGACGTGAACTAGATCGCGTCTGAAAACTCAATCCAGCCAGTTGCTCATCCGCCTACCGTGACACGGGCTTCCCGTTCGCGCCACACATAGGAATATCGGTTCCCCTCATGAGAGGGACGTTCCGTCTCACGCTACTCGTCCGAGCGACGCGCGTGGCGATCAATGCGACGGTGGTGGCCCGAAGCCGACGTGCCGAACGATCAAACGAATGTCTGATGTTGGGGGTGAAGCAGACGTCGAAAATTAAAGCTGTCGCTTCTGCTTGTGACCCAGCGCGTGATCCGTCGCTCCTTGCCAGTGGTGCAGCGCTGTTTGATAGCGCAGCTCTGACAGGCGTTGGTCCAGTAGCGGTGCAGAACTAACCCCTTCTCCTCATTTGTGAAGTGGTAAGCGAGCTTTTGTCCAGCCGGACAGCGATACACATCCTCGTCGCTAAGATAGACAAAGTCCTGCTTGCCGAAGCGACCCTTTGCCTCAACCCCAGAAGTCACCGGCTTTGGCAGCGTAACCGTGATGCCAGCTTCTTCGCACGCTAAAATCTCATCACTGCTGAAGTAGCCACGGTCGGCAACAGCTTCGAGTTTATCGACGCCAAGGGCTTCCTTGGCCTGGCAAGCGATGTTGGCGAGTTGCGCTCGATCTGAGCCATCGTTCGTAACCTCATGAGCGATGATCAGGTGATGTTTGGTATCGACTGCGACTTGTACATTGTAACCGACCACACCGGAGCCGCGGCCACTGGTCGCCATCGAACGGCTGTCGGGATCAGTCAGCGAGATCTGCTGATCAGGTGATGCCAACATCAGCTTCTCCATCGCCGCCAGGCGCTGCATCTCGCTTTCCAGCTTGACCAGCTTCTCCTTCAAATGGACTGTCTTCGCCGCTAGTTCCTCGGACGGCTCCTGCAGGTCGGCCGTGTCGAGCTGCGCTAGATAGCGCGCTACACTCTTCTCCAATTGTGCACGCCGTCGCTCCACTTTGCCGCGCGTGTAGTTCTTGTCGCGAGTATTGACGGCTTTGAACTTACTCCCATCGATCGCAACGCTCGCGGTCGTCAGCAGGCCCATCTGGCGGCACAGTTCGACGAATTGCACGCAAACCTGCTTGATCGCTAGCCCATTATCCTTGCGAAAGTCGGCAATCGTCTTGTGATCAGGAATAAGCCGACACGTCAGCCACATCACTTCAACGTTGCGTCCGGCCTCGCGCTCCAGCCGCCGGCTCGACTGAACACGATTGACATAGCCGTAAATGTAAAGCTTCAGCAGCACGGACGGATGATATGAAGGCCGGCCAGTAGCCTCGGGATCAACCCCAGCGAACCCCACTCCAGGGAGATCAAGTTTGCCAACGAAGGCATCGATCGCCCGAACCGGAGTGTCCTGATCAATCCAGTCCTCCAGGCATTCCGGAAACAGCGTCGCTTGGCCCCGATCAATCCCCTCCACGAAACGCCTCATCCGATCCCTCCGCAATTCGCGTCGGAATCATACATCGCAAATTAAATAACCAAGTGCGTTTTCACACAGGCTAGACCCAACTCGGACATTACAAAGATGAAACGCGACCCACGCCGGCTGGAGTCTACTCCGTCGCAGCGCACCTGTTGCCCGCCTACAAAGGAGCCGCGAATTTACCGCATGCTTATTCAGGGAAATGAGCCTTGCGCAGTCCTTCCGCCATGCGATCCGCATCCGCCTGCTTTGCGAACCGGTGGAGTTCCAACCAATTGCGGATTGTGAATGCAGGATCGCGCTCTAGGACAACAGCTGCAGCCTCCCGCGCCTCCTCATCAAGTCCCAGCTGGCCCGCGGTAGCCGCGAGCCAAACGTAGGTTGCCCGAAAACTGGGTAGGCGCCGCCCGGCCGCCTTAAGGTTTTCGAGAGCTTCTTCGTATCGACCCGCCTGATAATAGGCATTTCCCAGAAAGGTCAGACAGGCGGGCGGATGGAACGGATCCAGTCGGATAATTCGGCCTAAATATTCCATTCCTTCTTCGGTGCGGCCCCAATGGATAAGCGCGAGGCCAAACCGATAGTCCGCGAGATTGGGATTTAGCGCGAATGCACGTTCATACTCGGCGATGCTCTCGGACCGCCGGTGAAGCCATTTGAGTATGCCTGCCAGTGTCGCATGCGCATCCGGCAAATTCGGATCAAGTTCGACAGCGCGTTGCGCAAGCTTGAGGGCGTGATCGAGCGTTGCCGCCTGCCGATATTGCGGCGCGAGGACCGGGTGCGGGTACGGCTCGATCCAAGCCCCGAAATGGGTCAAGGCAAGGCCGCAAACCGGCGGCGCATATGTCGGATCAGCTGCAATTGCCCGCTCATAATGTGACCGCGCTGCAGCGAGCATTTCGCCCGACGGATCGCCCTGCCAGTTCCTCATAATGGCATTCCCGCGCAATAAATAGTCATAGGCGGAAAATGCCTCCGGCGCCTTTGCGAGGGCGCGTTCGAGTTCGGACCGCGAAATGTGAGCCGTCAGCGTTCCAACAATCTTCTGCGTCACCTCATCCTGGACCGCAAAGATAAAGGGCAGTTCGCGGTCGTAATGCTCCGCCCACAGCTGGGCCGTAGTTTCGGCATCGACGAGCTGGGCGGTGATTCTTACGCGCTCGGCGTCGCGCCGAATGCTGCCAACCAGCAGGTACCGTACGCCGAGCTCACGCCCGATCTGTCGCACATCGAGATCCGTCCCCCGATAACGAAAAGCAGAGTGGCGTGCGATGACGAACAAGCCAGCGAACTTCGATAGGCTGGTAATGAGATCTTCCGAAATGCCGTCGGCAAAGTAATCCTGCTGCGGATCACCGCTGCGATTGGCGAAAGGCAGCACCGCAACCGACGGCAGGTCCGGAAGCGGCAGCGCCCGAGCTGGAAACGCCAAGTCCGATACCTTGGCTGCGAATATGTAGCCGCGTCGCGGGATCGTCTGGATGATGCGCTGTTCTGCGTCGCCGAGTGCACGCCGCACGTCGCTTATGCAACGAAGCAACAATTCATCAGTGACAACGACCTTGCGCCACACCGCTTGCGCAATTTCGTCTTTCGTCACGAGACGGTTAGTGTTCTCCACCAGGTAGCATAGGACGTCGAAGCTCTTGGGCCGCAGCTCAATGACGCTGTCGCCGGCGCGCAGCTGACCGCGCGCTAGGTCGAGGGTGAACCGGTCAAACTGAAGGACATTCGAGGCCGAGCTGGGCATAGCCCCCTCACTTCGCCTGACTAACAAGGATAGCGAATTTTCAGCCAATTTTCAGCCTGATTGCGGCACCTCTTTCAGGACACGGTCTTCGGATCACCGTAGCGTCACGCGTGGGCGCGGTCGCGAACGGCAGGGCGCCAGCGAAGAATCGGGGTTCGCCATGACAACGCTGTGGCTAGCACGATCGAGTCGTCTCCTTTTGGCGGTGGCGGTGGGTCTCACGTGGGCCGCACCGGCACGCAGCGGCGAGACTGCAATCAAAATCGGCGTGATGGCGGATATGAATGGTCCGCTGTCGACCGCGTCCGGGCCTGGTTCGTTAGAGGCCGCGCGATTGGCCGCCCGAGAGTTCGGCGAGTCGATCAGCGGCAAGCGCATCCAGATCATTTCTGCCGATCACCGGAACAAACCGGATATTGGAGCGGCAATTGCCCGCCAATGGTTCGACGTTGAGCATGTCGACGTCGTCGCCGACCTTTCTAATTCCGCGGTCGGACTGGCAGTCGTTGAAGTCGCGAGGCCGCTCAATAAAATCGTCTTGGTTTCAGGGCCGGGATCATCGGACTTTACCGGCAAGGCCTGCGCGCCAACCAGCATCCATTGGACATGGGACACCTACGCGGCGGCGACCAGCACCGCCCGGACGATCGTCGGTCCGGACGCAAACACTTGGTTTTTCATCGCCTCTGATTTTGCGTTCGGTCGCGCGCTTGAACATGACGGTGCTCGGGCGGTGGAAAAGCTGGGCGGCAAAGTCGTCGGCCAGGTGTGGCCTCCCTTTAACAACTCAGATTTCAGTTCCTACCTGTTGCAGGCACAACAGAGCAAAGCGTCGGTCGTCGCGTTTGCGACTGGCGGACAAGACACAGTGAACCTGGTTAAACAGGCGGCCGAATTCAATCTGGCAAGATCGGGTATCCGGGTCGTGCCGATGCAAATGATGATAGACGAGATAAAGGCGATCGGACTCGAACTCGGGCAAGGCGCCTACGCAACCATAGCTTTCCATCATGATCGTTCGGTCGAAGCGAGAAAGTGGGCCGAGCACTTTTTTGAACGGATGAACGCGATGCCGACGCAGATTCAGGCCGGGACCTATTCGGCCGTGCGACACTATCTCCAGGCCGTGAAAGACCTCGGCAGCGATGAGCCACTCGCCGTAGTGGCGAAGATGCGCGCGACGCCGGTGAACGACATCTTCGCGACCGGCGGCTATATCCGCGAGGACGGGCGCATGGTGCACGATATGTATCTCGTGCAAATCAAGACCCCGGCTGAGTCAAAAGACCCATGGGATCTTGTGAAGGTCGTTAAAACCATTCGCGGTGATGACGCCTTTCGGTCTCTGTCGGAAAGCGATTGTCCACTCGTGAAAAAGAAGAGCTGAACATGGTTGGAAGCGCCGCGAATTTTGCGATGTCATCGTTGGATCGCAAACAAGCATCGCCGCGAAGCGCGACGAATCCGCTCGCCGCACAGATGTTGGAAATGATCAGGGCCTATTGGATCAGCCAGATCGTGGGAACGTTCGCTCGGCTTGGCATCCCCGATCATCTCGCCGGCGGGCCACTTGCTGCCGGCCAACTCGCCCAGCTGATCGCCTGTCACCCGGGAGCGACCCAGCGCCTGATGCGGGCGGCGATGGAGCTTGGACTAGTGGTCGCCGCGCCGGTGCTCGGTTCAGCCTTACAGCGCTTGGCGAAACATTGCAGTCTGACCTGCCTAGCTCAGTACGAGATTCGGCCATCGCATTGACCTCTCCTGGTCACTGGCTCCCATGGGGAAAACTTAGCGAAGCAGTGCGCACTGGACGATGCCAGACTGCGGAGACGCTCGGCGCCGACCTCTTTGAATATTACGCCGACAATCCTTCCGAGGGCCGCTCGTTCACCGACGCAATGTCCGAGACCTCCGCGCAAGTGGCCGATGCAATCGCTCGCGTACTCGATACTTCCGCGGCGAAGCTCGCGATCGATATCGGCGGAGCTTCCGGGACACTCATCGCGGCGCTGCTCAACGGAAATCCGGCTCTCATGGGGACGATCTTGGAGCGTCCGCACGCTCTGCCCGCCGCCAAAGCGGCGATCGCGGAATGTGGCCTTTCCTTTCGCTGTAGCGTAGTTGAAGGGGATTTCTTTGTGGCTGTGCCGGAGGCCGATATTTTTCTTCTCAAATCCATTATTCACGATTGGGACGACGATCAGAGCCTGCGCATTCTCTCCAACTGCGCACGAGCGCTACGACCGAACGGGCGGGTCATATTGATCGAGCGCCTATTGACCGACCATGTTGCAGCCGGCTCAGTGTCGCTCATAGACGTGAACATGCTTGCTGTGCTGCCTGGCCGCGAGCGCACCGAACGGGAATATGCCGATCTGTTTGCGCGCGCCGGTCTTCGGCTCGATCGCATAATCAGCAGCGTCCCGCCTTTCAGCGTCATCGAGTCACGTGCCCGCTGACCAACTCCGGATCGTCAGCTTTTGGCCCGAGGCCGACATACAAAAAGCATCGATCGATGTCTGCTGCGTTTGGGGGATTAGCGGACATTCCAGTCGGGAAGCGTCATTTCCGCTGATGACCCAAAGCGGAAGTCGATTTCACTTTATAGCTTCGCCGCGCTTATTGCGTCGGGATCCAGCGTAAACAGCTCCTGAGGATGCAACACTCCGCGTAGGGCATATCGTCCAACCGAAACGAGGCGGCGCTTGATGTCCCCAACACGCGCGAACGCCGCCGACGTCAGAATGGACTGATCGAGCGAACGGCACATCTCCGCGATGCGGCTTGCCTCGTTAACGGCCGGACCAACGACGGTAAAATCCAGCCGTTCGCGGCTACCGACATTGCCATAGAAGACTTTGCCGATATGCAAACCGAGATACATATCGGTCACCGGCTTGCCGTCTAATGCCCGCCGCTTTTTCAACTCGGCGACACCGCGGCGCGCGGCGATCGCTGCGGACAGTGCTGAGCTGCAGGCGTGCATGCTGTCCTCGGCGGTGAAGATGGCCAGCGTGCCGTCGCCGATCAACTTGAGTACTTCGCCGCCGTGCTCATGGATCGCTAAGAAAATCGCATCGGAGTAGTCGTTCAGCAATGGAATGACCTGCTCCGGAGCGGTGTCGGTGATCCGCGTGAAGCCGCGCAAATCGTTGAACCACACAACGGCGTCGATTTGCTCCGCAATGCCGCGCATGATGCGTCCACCGAGCACGCGCTGCCCGGCGTCGCGGCCGAGATAGGTTGTCATCAGCGTTGAGGTCATGCGCACTAGCGATACCGATTTGATGGCAAGCGCGAGATACGGCGCGATGCGCTGAAGCGCCGCGATTTGCGCGTCGTTGAAGCCATCGGGAGCCTTGGTCGCCCATGCTGAGTAGACGCCATCCATCTCGCCGATAGTACCTTCGGCGGCAAAGCGGGCGATGATGGCGACATAGTCGGTCATCCCCGCTGCGAACATGTCTTCTAGGAATGCAAATTCATCCTTGGTCGCTTCGTTCAGCCGGCGGCGCAGCAGCGAGTCGCCAGTTTGCAGCATCCGGTAGAATGGGCTACGCCGCCAGCGCTGGGCGGCTGCAACTTCCTTGGGATCGGAGCCGGATGCAGCGAGCGCGTCTGGGCTGGTGCGGCCATATTCGAGCAGCGCAGATTCGTCGGGGTTCTGTCCCCAACGGAACAGGCGGCCTTCGTGCACAGGATGGAGCGTGTCGATAAACAGGTGGGCGCGGTCCAGCGGGAGTCCAGCTGCGACGCAACGATCGCAGAATCCGGACACGATGTGGGATTCGGAGGTGCCGGCGAGCCCTGCCTGGGTCAGCCATGCCGACAATGCGATGAAGGAAGTCTCGTTCATATCGACATTATATACAGCTCTGCGTGGCCGATCCGACGCGGTAACTCACAGAGTCGGTGCGATGTCTGGCCGGAAGCTGCCGACCCGGAATATCCGCTATTCCGTCGCTACGGGAGGGAAAGCAGACGTGACGCGGGTACCGCTAGAACGGGCGTTCTTGAACCCATAGCTGACGTTTTAATCCGACGTGTCATCGGCGTAAGCTTCCCTTAGTGGTCACGTCGGTGCCATGAAGAACACCGCGAAATCCCGTTCGAGAGCGCGAAGCGCATGCCTCTGACGGAGGAATTTAACATGCCTCAGGTCCCGGAAACGTCTTCAAACGCCGCGCAGATCGAATATTGGAATACGACAGCGGGCGAAACCTGGGCACAGTTTCAGGAGGCGTTGGACCGTCAGGTTGAACCGTTGGGTCTGGCGGCCATGGATGTGCTTTGCCCGGGAGAAGGCGAGCATATTATCGACATCGGCTGCGGCTGCGGCCAGACCTCGCTGGCCCTCGCTGCCCGAGTGCAGCCAATAGGCTCGGTCGTGGGTGTCGATATCTCCGAGCCTATGCTTGATGTGGCCCTCCGCCGACCGCGCTCAGCTGACTTACAGGTCGCGTTTCGAAAGCTGGACGCACAAACCGGCGATCTTGGACGTGGTCTTTTCGACGCGGCTTTCTCCCGCTTTGGCGTGATGTTCTTCAGCGATCCTGTGGCCGCGTTTGCCAATATCCGTGCATCGTTGAAGCCTGACGCCCGCCTAGCCTTCGTCTGTTGGCGACCTCTCAATGAGAATCCGTGGATGCAGGCCCCGCTGCTAGCCGCACTTCCATTCCTGCCACCCGTTGCGCCGCCCGATCCCACGGCGCCTGGACCGTTTGCGTTTGCTGACCCGAGCCGCGTGCGCTCGATACTGGCTGACTCAGGGTACGGCTCAGTGACGATCAACCCGTTTGACGCTGATATTGGCGGCGGAGACCTCGAGCAGACGTTGAAGCTGGCGTTGGGAGTCGGACCGTTAGGCAGAGCGCTTCGTGAGCATCCCGAGCTTGGGGACAAGGTCGTCGATGCAGTTAGAGATGTGCTGTCAAACTATCTCACTTCGAACGGCGTGCGAATGCCTGGCGCTGTGTGGATTGTTCTGGCCCGTAATAGCTGAGTGCGGTGACTTTGAAGACCGCACTCACTGCTTATGGCCCGAAACGGCCGGTGCAGAATTGTCCGCTATTCCGTCGCTGCGGGAGGGAAAGCAGACGTAAATCGGACATCGCGAAACCTCTGTTCTTGACCCTGAACGGACGTCTCCAACTGCAACGACTCGTAAGGCCGGCTATGAGTCATGTGTGGACCCGTCGTTGTTTCGAGCGCGGTCTCTTCCAACAAGTCATGATTGGCTCAGTGAGCACGTGCCGCAGTGGTCCGGTGCCGAGTGTCAGGCTGCGACGCGGTAAATCCAAAAAGCCGCGAGAAGATATTCTGCCCGCCGCCCGATCCCCAAAACTGATCGGGTACTGCCAGCGCCTCCCGGCGAACAGTATTGTCTTTGCGCTCGATCGAAATGTCTGCAATTTTGCGGTCGTCACTTTTCAAGATGGCCAACAGAGCCTTGTCACGGCCATAGATATCGTCGCGCAACTGAAGTTTGCCGTCCTTGTCGACAAAGGCGGTCTGATAGGTCACGTGGACCGGTATGAAAACCGGCAGGCGAACTTCAATCTCCGAATTGCCAAACATGCCGCGGATGCGGCTTTCAGTGTAGCCTTCGCGCGGGCGGGCGATTGCCAACAATACTTCGGCATATTTTACTGGATCCTGCACGCGCATGCAGCCATGACTGCTGTCGCGCACCGGCTGGGAGAACAGATATTTTTGATTAGAGTCGTGCTGATAGACAAAAAATTTGTTGGGAAAATTGAAGCGCAACCGCCCGAGCGCGTTGTCAGGGCCTGGCGGTTGGGAAATATGAATGGTGTGGTCGCGGTTGTAGGTGACGGTAAGACCCATCCGTTCCAATATCGTTGAGTCCTGTCGCATCAACGGTACATATTCTTTGGCGGCAATCGTATCCGGAATGTTCCAGGTCGGATTGACCGTGATCGACTTCATTTCGGCGGTCATGATCCGTGGGCGTTTCCGGTTTGCCAACGACGATTTTCGTCGCCCACACTTGCCGGCCGTTTTGAACAACGTAGAGCATGAAATCGGGAAGATTGGCGATGACGTAGGTATTGCCGAGATCGTGCGGCATCCAGCGCCAACGTTCCATGTTGGCCATGACTGCATCAACAGGCCGGCGCGAATGGCGGCCGTTGAGCAGATCGACCGTTGCCGGCGTGAGCACACCGGTCGCTTTCAGGTTGTTGTCCCGCTGGAACTTCCTCACCGCCTCAGCGAGCGTCTTGTCGAAAGTTTGCCCATCGCCAGTCACGCCGAGGCGTTCGCGCAGTTGCGGGACCCTTGGATCCTGCATGCCGAGCTTGAGCACCGATCCGTGTGGAATAGGCGCGGTGCCGCCATTCTCGTCGGCGCGAAGTTTGGCCAGCTCAGCCTTAAGCGCCAGATAGCCGGGCGCTTGCGGCTCGTAGGCTGCGAGCGCTCCAGTGATATCATTGGCGCTGGCCAGGTTGGCCAGCACATCGGCCGGCGCAGACGGCTTCAATTCGTAAAGGATATCGCCACTGACGCGCGTCCAATGAACCCGTCCCACTTGTGCGTGGCGAGCGTAATTAGTAACCGCTGCGCTTAGTTTGATCTCAGCGCCTGCCAAAGCAGCAGGGTCGGTTGGAGACGCAAAATCCGGCACCGAATAATCGGCCGGATCGAGACCGTCGGCGTCGACGCCCGCAAGATAGGCCATGGCCGCCCGTGCGCGCTCATTGACTTTGCCGTCGGTGGTCCACAACGGCGCGTAATTGTGGGCTGAATAGAACGGCTCCAAAGCGACTCTCGCCGTGTCGCCGTTGAGCGCTTCACGCAACCGATCCGCGATCGGAGTATCGGCGCCAGCAATGGCGGGTGGCGGGGCCGCAGCTGGTGCCGCGGGGGCCGGCCGGTTGGCAGGGCTGGTTAGCGTTTCTTCGCCTGGCGCTCCGGCGCTGGACTTTGAAGGCAGCGCTCCGACCCCATCAGGAACGACAGCTGGTGACGGTACTTCATCTCCTGACGACGAAGTCGCCGGCTGAGCCGCTGCGGATGACGGCTCCGGATTTGCAGGAGCGAGTGCAGTCGGCACCTCTTCGCCTCCGGTAGACGCTGCCGGACGCTGCGAAGTGTTCTGCATCTCGTCGCCGTTTGAACCTCCGTGCTCCGCCGCTATCGACGTATCCGCAGCTTGAGCAAACATAATTGGCGATGGCGCCGCGACTAGCGGATGTGTTTGCCCCCAGCCGGAATCGGACCAGCCAGACGCGCCGCCAGCAACAACTTGAATCGCAACAACCAACATCAAGTGATTGGTTCGGACAGGCAGCATTGCAGGATCCCCCAGAAAGGATGCGGCGCCACGACCGATCACTCATACTACCGGCTTGTCGGAGTTCCCGGAAGTCGAGCGTTAGCGGCACCGGCGAACAGCCTCAGGGACATGGATTTTCTCGTAGCCCGGTGCGTGGCGCTTTGGGTCACCAAAAAGGCTGATGCGGTTCCAAAAGCGAATCAGGCGGCTGTCCTAGTAGCCTCAGGGGACATGGATTTTCTCGTAGCCCGGTGCATGGCGCGTTTTCTCCGACTGCTGCGCGTTCGCGGTGAGCGGCACCCAAACAATACCGAATGCAAAGATAAGACCTGCCAAAAGCTGCGCATGCTTTCTCATGTGGTCACCTCGTCCGCGAGTGAGAGCAGTGTCGGCGGAACCTGATGTTTCTTTACCGGCATCGCGGACTGCCAAGGCGACGTGTAGGCTGATCCATACGCGTTCAGGACAACCTGCATTAGCGAGCTATGGAAAAACTCGGTCGTTGAGGATCCTGCGGGCAGCGCATTTATAGCGAACTGCCAATGTCGCCTAATGGCCCGAAACTGACGTGCCGAACTATCAAACGATGTCTGATGTTGGGGGTGAAGCAGACCTCAGGACCACGGCAACAATCGAGAGCAACTCTAAGCTGATCGCACGGCCGGTATCTACGGAACCGGACGATATTCATCCGACCCATTTTGGTTTAAAATGTCCTTATGAAAATCAGGCTCGGGGGTTTTCCCCGCCGGCAAATGCGGGTCGTGCGGGGTCTAACGTGTGCTGTGCTGCTGATACTTGCCGCCTGCGTAGGCGGGACGACCAGCGCCGGCATTTATACGATGCCGTGGGACCAACAGCGAGGGCCTAATCCCGTCTTCGCCCGCCAGGTCGTCGCCTACCCGACGCACGAGCCGCCGGGAACGATCATCATCGATCCGGCCAGTCATTTTCTCTACTTCATCTACGATGCCGAACAGGCCATTCGCTATGGCGTGGGCGTCGGCAGGGAAGGCTTTGTCTGGTCCGGACGTGCGACAGTCCACAGCAAGCAGGAATGGCCCGACTGGTACCCGCCTGCGGAAATGTTGGTTCGCAAGCCGGAGCTTAGACAGTACATGGTGCAAATGCCGGGAGGTCTTGGAATGAAAGGCGGTCCCGAAAACCCACTTGGCGCCCGCGCCCTGTACCTTTATTCCGGCAACAAGGACACGCTATACCGCATCCACGGCACCAATGAACCCTGGACCATTGGCACCAACGTCTCGTCCGGCTGTATCCGCCTGACGAACGAGGACATCGTCGATCTCTACAACCGCACGCCAATCGGCGCGAAAGTCGTCGTGTTCGGGACCGGCAACCCGGTCGCCGCTGGGCAATAGGGCCGCCGCTGTCACGCGGCGTGAGCGGCCGATTTCGTGCGATGCACTGCATGTATCTGCGCCGAGGCCCGTTATACTGAATTTTTGATGTTCACCCGGGACGAAGCCCATGAGACGGCGGGAATTCATTGCCCTCATCGGAAGTGCGGCGGCACTGCCGTTGATTCGGCTGCCTATCGCGAGCGCGCAGGAACCCGGACACATCTATCGACTCGCCATCATGACCAGCGCGGCCCGTGCGGTACCACGAATGTTCGCGTTTTTTGACGAGCCTCCTCGGCGGTAACGGCATTCTGCTCGACGATCATGTCGGCCGCTTCGTCGCCGATGCTGAAGCGATCTACTCCTACGAAGGGACGCGGAATACGCTCATCGTCGGCAAAGCCATTAGCGGCTTGAGCGCCTCGTCTAGCGGAGCGGCGAGCAATCGCCGAAACGGCGCGGGGAGATTTTGGCCGAATCCCACCCGAGCCTTGGCCTTTTCGAACCTTCACAAATCTGCGGGGCCAAGCGGCGGTAGGCCGGCGACAGCGAGGGTGCGAAAAGGGGCGCGCCGCGATATAAATACGAAAAAGCCGTCCGGGCGTTTTCTGGGCGAGAATGTTTCGCAACGCACGAGGAGGAACCCGAGAGGAGGCCGCCGTGACCGGAAGGCTCATTCAAGTCGCTAAGTCAGCCTATCAATATCCGCTGATCCTCAAACAATTGTGGCACGCGCCGATCGTCCAAGCGCCGCATCAGGAGATCGTCTATCGGGATTTGAAGCGCTTCACTTATCGCGACATCAGGGAGCGCATCGGCCGCCTCGCTTCGGCGCTGCATGGCATTGGAGTTCGCCCGGGCGACACCGTCGGCGTTCTCGATTGGGACAGTAACCGGTTTCTCGAAGCGTTCTTTGCTATCCCGATGATGGGAGCCGTGCTGCAGACGGTGAATGTCCGGCTGTCGCCTGAACAGATCGCCTACACGATCAACCATGCCAAGTGCTCGACCCTGATCGTCAATGACGAATTCGCGGGGCTAGTGGAAGGCCTCAAGTCGAAACTGACAGAGGTCAAGCGAATGGTCGTGATGTCCGATCAGCCCGCGCCGCGAACGGGCGATCTGCCGTTCGTCGGCGAGTATGAGGCGCTTCTCGCTGCGGCTTTGCCCGACTACGACTTCCCCGACTTCGACGAGAACACCCAGGCGACGACGTTTTATACGACCGGTACGACCGGCCTCCCCAAGGGCGTCTATTACAGCCATCGGCAGCTCGTTCTGCATGCGCTGTCGGAGTTGGCGTTTCTCGGCATCGCGGGAATGCAAGGGCGCTTTTGCCGCGACGATGTGTACATGCCGATCACGCCGATGTTTCATGTTCACGCCTGGGGCTTTCCCTGGGCGGCGACGCTCGCCGGCGTCAAGCAGGTCTATCCGGGCCGCTACGAACCGGCGATGCTGCTCAAGCTGATCAAGCAGGAAGGCGTGACCTTCACCCATGGCGTGCCGACAATTCTGCAGATGTTGCTCGGCGCGGCGGCAGCGGCAAAAGCCGATCTTACCGGCTTGAAGATGGTGATCGGCGGCTCGGCCTTGCCGAAGGCGCTTGCCAAACAGGCGCTCGCCGCGGGGATCGATATTTATGCCGGTTACGGCATGTCGGAGACTGGTCCGATTGCCTGTGTCGCCCATGTCCGATCCGCCGACCTCGGCGGCGATCCGGAACGCGAGATCGAAATCCGCACAAGGGCCGGCATGACGGCGCCGCTGGTCGATCTGCGCGTCGTCGACCCGGACATGAAGGACGTTCCGAACGACGGCAAGACCGCGGGCGAGATCGTGCTGCGCTCGCCCTGGCTCACGCAGGGTTACTTCGACAATCCGGAGGACTCGGAAGAGCTATGGGCCGGCGGCTATCTGCACACCAGCGACATCGCCGTGCTCACGCCGGACGGCTACGTGCAGATCACCGATCGCATCAAGGACGTAATCAAGACCGGCGGTGAATGGGTATCGTCGCTGCAGATCGAAGATTTGATCACGCAGTGCCCTGGCGTGGCCGAAGCGGCAGTGATCGGCGTGAAGGACGATCGTTGGGGCGAGCGGCCGATGGCGTTGGTGGTCAAAGATCCGAAAAGCGCTGACGGCCTCACCGACACCGAGATCAAGACGCATCTGAAAGTCTTCGCCGACAAGGGCGTCATTTCGAAATATGGCATCCCGGAGAAAATCCTTTTCGTCGAAAAGCTCGCCAGGACCAGCGTCGGCAAGGTCAACAAGAAGGAATTGCGCGAGAAATATGGCGCCATTTAGCGGTGCGCGATCGGGCGCCGAGGTCGGCTTGTTGCCGAAGAGGGTGGAAGGAGGCTTGTGTGGGCGAATTTACGATTGCCGAAATGAGCGAACACATCGGCCGGGAGCTCGGTGTGTCGGATTGGGTCACCATCGACCAGTCGCGCATCGACACTTTCGCGGATTGCACCGGCGATCATCAGTGGATCCACGTGGACGTCGAGCGGGCCAAGCGCGAAAGCCCGTTTCGGGGCCCGATTGCTCACGGCTATCTGACGCTGTCGATGGTCGCTCCGTTGTCGATGCAGATAGGAATCCTTCCCAAGGATTCCGCGGCAGGCCTCAATTATGGAATCGACAAGGTTCGTTTCCTCGCGCCGGTACCCGCCGGCGCCCGGGTGCGGCTGCGCGTCGTTCTTGCCGGCTTCGAGCCGCGTGACGGCGGGCAGGCGATCATGAAGACGCAAAACACCCTGAGGTCGAGGGTTCGCAAAAGCCGGCATTGATCGCGGAAACGCTGGCACTGCTTATCCCGGCGAAAGGCGCGGCGAAACAATGAGCACGGAACATCAAGCCGACACGCAAGCAACGGACAATCTGTCCGACCAAGCGTCGCGGCACACGTTGGCGCTCAATCCGCTGGTAGGCTTGCGCGGCAAGGATCTGTTCGACAGCGCCGGTATCCTTGTCAAAGCGATGCTCAACGAGCCGCGAACGGTTGTCACGCAATGGCTCTCGTTTCTCGGCGAGCTCAGCGATATCGCCGGCGGCAAGTCCCAACGCGCGCCGGCGCCCGGCGATAAGCGCTTCACCGATCCGACCTGGACGAACAGCACGCTGCACAACCGTTTGCTCAAGGCTTATTTCGCCTGGGGCGCGGCCGTGGAAAATTTCGTCGCGCAGAGCAGGCTCAGCGCCGTCGACAAGCAGCGGGCGAGCCTGCTGACGACCATTCTGATCGACGCGTTCGCGCCGACAAACACGCTCATCGGCAACCCCGCCGCCATGCGAAAGCTCCTCGACACCGGCGGCGACAGCCTATGGAAGGGGCTGAAGAATTACGTCGAGGATCTGCTCAAGAACGGCGGGCTGCCGTCACAGGTCGACACCTCCGCTTTCAAGGTGGGTCAGAATTTAGCGACGACGCCCGGCTCGGTGGTGTTCCGCAACGAGTTGATCGAGCTCATCCAATATGCTCCGACCACGGCGACCGTGCGGCAGCGCCCCCTCGTGATAACGCCGCCGCAGATCAACAAATATTATGCGACCGACCTGTCGCCTGACAAAAGTCTGGTCAGGTTCCTGCTCGATGGCGGTATCCAGACGTTCGCCGTGAGCTGGCGTAACCCGACTGTCGAACACCGCGACTGGGGCCTCGATACCTACATCGGCGCGCTCGACAAAGCCGTCGACGCGGTTCGCGACATCACCCGCACTGACGACATATCGATGATGGGGTCGTGTTCCGGGGGCATCACCTCGGTCGCGTATCTCGCGGTCTATGGCGCGGCCAAAGAGAAGAAGATCAGGAACCTTGTGCTCGCCGTCTGCATGCTCGATACCAGCGCGGTCGGCGACAGCGCGTTCGGCTCCCTGATCACCCCGGAAACGATGCACGCCGCCAAGGCGACATCGCGCCTGCGCGGCGTTCTCGACGGACATGATCTGGCCCG